>JADCHQ010000001.1 GCA_020248405.1 Rhodocyclaceae bacterium
CCGCGCCCCCGACGGGCAGGTGCTGCTGGCCGCGGGCAGCCAGGTGAACCTGGTGGATACCTACCGGCCCGACATCCAGGTGAGCCTCAGCGCGCCCGCCGGGGGCGAGGCGCTCAACGTGGGGCAACTGGTGGGCGGCCAGGTGGGCATCTACGCCGCGGCCATCCGCCAGCAGGGCGCGGTGCAGGCCACGGGGGCACAGGTGGGCGCGGGTGGCGAGATCATCTTCAGCGCCTCGCGCACCCTGGACGTGGCGCCGGGGGCGAGCGTGAGCGCTGACGGGCTGGCCGGCGGGCGCATCCGGCTGCAGGCCGGCGACACGGCCCAGGTGGCCGGCACCGTGTCGGCCACGGGCAGCGCGGGCGCGGGCGGGCGGGTGGAGGTGCTGGGCCGCCACGTGGGTGTGCTCGATGGGGCGCGCATCGATGTGTCGGGCGCCATCGGCGGGGGCAGCGTGTACGTGGGCGGGGGGCTGCGCGGGGCCGACGGCGCATTACCCAATGCCCGGGCGCTGTGGTTTGGCCCCCAGGCCAGCATCCGGGCCGATGCCACCGGGGCGGGCCAGGGCGGCACGGTGGTGCTGTGGTCCGACGAGGTCACGCGCGCCTACGGCAGCCTGAGCGCCCGGGGCGGGGCCGCGGGCGGCAACGGCGGGTTCGTGGAAGTGTCCAGCCGCGGACAACTGGTGTGGGGCGGCACGGCAGACACCCGCGCGCAACTGGGCCTCACCGGCACGCTGCTGTTCGACCCCACCAACATCTGGATCGCCACCGACCAGGCCTCGGCCACGCAAGCGGGTATGGTGGGGAGCGATAACTCGGCCAGCACCGGCGGCGGCATCCCCTTCACCTTCCAAGCATCCGGCACGCCCTCCGATTTCACTGCTCACTGTGGCTGCGCTGCAGGCGGCGCTGGGCAGCAACCACGTCATCGTCACCACGTCCAGCGCCGGCGGCGGCGCGGGCGACATCAACGTGGTGGACGGGTTCTCCTGGAGCGCCAACACCCTCACCCTCAGCGCCGATCGCGATATCAACATCAACGCGGTGATCACCGCCGGTGGCTCGTCGGTCTTGTCCCTCAACCCTGGCACCGGCAGCGTGAAGGTGGGCTTCAACGCCGATGGCAGCTTCAAGGGCCGGGTGGACTTCCCCGGCCGATCGGGCACGGGATTCTTCACCATCGGCGGTCTGGACTACACCGTCATCAACGCCCTGGGCAACCCGGGCAGCATCACCGCACTGGACCTGCAGGGCATGAACGGCGACCGCGCTGGGCGCTATGCCCTGGGGTCGAACATCAACGCCAGCGCCACTTCCACCTGGAACAGCGGGGCCGGGTTCTCCCCCGTGGGAACGGACTCCTTCCCCTTCACCGGCAAGTTCAACGGGCTCGGGCATACCGTTTCCGGGCTTTACATCCGCCGCAACAGTCAGGACTACATCGGGCTCTTCGGGTACGTGAATACGGGAGCCGACCTTCGCAACGTGGGGCTCCTCGGCGGGGATGTGGAGGGCAAGGCGTTCGTCGGCGCCCTCGCCGGACTTAATGGGGGCGTGATCACCCGCAGTTTCGCGGCCACCGACGTGACCAACACCGGCATCGCGTTCATCGGCCCCGACGGGTACGCCGGTGGCCTGGTGGGCCTGAACAAGGGCACGATCCGTTCGAGTTTTGCCACCGGGGCCGTGACGGGCAACAGTGCCCTTGGCGGGCTTGCCGGGTCCAACTTCACCGGAACCATCGAGGACAGCTTTGCCACGGGGTCTGTCACCCGAGATCCATTTTTGCCCCCCCCCGATCGCTACGTGGGCGGGCTGACCGGGTACAACGCCAGCGGCACGATCAGACGCAGCTTCTCCACCGGTGGCGTCCAGGGCACGGGCGGAACCACTGATGTGGGCGGGCTGGTGGGGTACGGCGTGTCCGGAACAGTCATCGACAGTTTCTGGGACGAGCAGGCCAGCGGCCAACTCACCAGCGGCAGCGGCGGCCCGGGCGGCTTCGGCAAGACCACTACGGAGATGCAGGATCCCGCCACCTTCATCGCGGCTGGCTGGGTCGCTGCCGTCTGGCGGCTGCGCAGCGGCGCCTACCCGACCCTGCAGGCGTTCAATGGCCAGTGCATCGTCGACGTGTGCTGGGACGGCGGCGCCGGCACCCACCTTTGGTTCGATGCGGCCAACTGGACCGGCAACGTGCTGCCCACATCCGACCAGAGCATCTTCATCGGCACGCGGCCGGATCCGGTGGTGTTCGACAGCACCGGCACCTACGCTGCCCTCACGAGCGAGGCGAGCCTCACGGTGCAGGGCACCGGTACCAGCCTCTCGTTCACCGGCACGGGGCAGCGCCCGCTACCCCGTACGGTCGCCTTCGGCTCCGGCACCACCCTGTTGCTGAATGGGGGCACGCTCACCCTGGATGCCGCCACCAGCCTGAACCATTTCACCATCAACGGCGGCGCCGCGGGCGGCGCGGGATCGGTCTCCATCGCTAGCACCTTCAGCCAGACCGGCGGCAACTGGCAACAGATTTCTCCTACCCTGCCGGCGTTCTACGCCGCGAACTTCGCTCTCAGCGGCGGCACCTTCCTGCGTGCCGCAGGTGGAGACGGCACCGCGCTCACGCCGTACCTCATTGGCGACGTTTATGGCCTGCAGGGCATGGCCAGCGTGAACCTGCTGGACAAGCGGTTCCACCTCACAACCGACATTGCCGCCGGCATCACGGCGGGCTGGAATTCGGGCACTGGCTTCCGGCCCATCGGCTACGGCGCGGACCCGTTCACGGGCACGTTCGACGGCCAGGGGCATTCCATCGACGGCCTGATCATCAACCGCCCGCTCAGCGATGACGTGGGCCTGTTCGGGCGCGCGGGGCCGGGGGCTAGCATCCGCAACGTGGATCTCGCTGGTGTCAGTGTGACCGGCCATATCTTTGCCGGCGCCCTGGTGGGGTTCAACGCCGCCACGGTAACCAACAGCCATGCGAGCCTCGTGAACGTGGCGGGCTACTCCGACACTGGTGGCCTGGTGGGTCAGAACGTAGGCACGGTCAGCAACAGCTCTGCGAGCGGCAATGTGTCCGCCGCTTTCGGCACCGGCGGGCTGGTGGGGTACAACTCAAGCGGTGGAGTGGTAACCGGAAGCCATGCCCTCGGGCTTGTTTCCGGCAGTAACAGATTCACCGGCGGGCTGGTGGGGTATAGCTGGAACAGTACGGTGACCAACAGTTACGCTTCCGGTAGCGTCTTGGGCAACACCGAGACCGGCGGGCTGGTGGGGCTCAGCGAGAGCAGCACGGTGATGGACACCTACGCCACCGGCAGTGTCATGGGCAACAACCGGACCGGGGGGCTGATCGGTCATCTCGACGCCGGGTCGCTAAGCAACAGCTACGCCACCGGCAGCGTGGCGGGCGCGGGCCAGACGGGCGGGCTGGTGGGACGCAGAGACGGCGGCACGGTAGACGCCAGCTTCTGGCTCAAACCCTCCGACGGCAGCCGCAATGGCCTGGACAACGGCATCGGCACGGGTAAAACCGAACTCCAGATGACCGACCCGCTCACCTTCACCAGCGCGGGCTGGAGCACCACTGCCTGGGCATTCACTCCGGGGGATTATCCGGCCTTGCTGGCGGTAACCGCCTGCAGCTCCGACGTGTGCTGGGATGGCGGCGCCGGGACGTTCAACTGGTTCGATGCGGCCAACTGGACCGGCGACGCGCTGCCCAACGCGAGTCAAAGCATCTTCATCAACGCCCTCGCCAACCCGGTGCTGTTCGACCAGCCGGGCTCTTACGCCTTCAATAACCTCTCGAGCGATGCCAGCCTCACGGTAAGCCCGTCGGGCAGCCTCACTCTCGACTTCAACGGCCTTGTGAGTTTTGGCAGCGGCACGGTCTTCGCCGTCAACGGCGCGAGCACGGTCAACTTCAACGGCGCCACCAACCTGCATCACTTCACGCTGTCGGATGGCAACATCAACGCCACGGGGGTGGTCTCCATCGCTGGCACCTTCAGCCAACTCGGCGGCTATTGGCAGCAGGTTTCCCCATCTCTACCGGCTTTCAGCGCCCAGAACTTCGCCCTCACCGCCGGCAGCTTCCTGCGCGCCAAGGGCGGGGATGGCACCGACGGCAACCCCTATCTCATCAGCGATGTCTACGGTCTGCAGGGCATGGCCTCGCAGCTCGGAGGGCGGTACAAGCTTGCCAACGACATCGACGCCACCAGCACGGAGAACTGGAATTCCGGCAAGGGCTTCCGGCCTATCGGCGACAGCACGTCGGACTTCTCCGGCAAGTTCGACGGCGACCACAAGGTCATCTCCGGGCTGTTCATCAACCGCAGCACCGAGGACCACGTGGGCCTGTTCGGCAAGGCCAACCTGTTCCTGGGCGACATCCGCAACGTGGGGCTCGCCGACGTCAACGTGACAGGGAAGGATTTCACCGGCGCCCTGGTCGGGCAGGCCCGGGACGGGTCCGTCTTCAACAGCTATGCAGACGGTACCGTCTCAGGGGGGAATAACACCGGAGGCCTCGTGGGCGGTGGCCCACTGGGTTCCCTGTTGGTGAACAGCTTCTATCGTGCGGACACCATGGTGATCAACGGTTCCACGGGCGTGATCACCCCAGGGGCGGTGTACGGAGCCCAGTTCACGACTTGGCTCAACAACGGCAAGACGCTCAACGCCACAACGTTTTTCGGCCCGCCCGTGGGCGGCTACTACGTCATCAACACGGTATCCCAACTCAAGGATTTGCTGGGCTTCGCCACCGCAGGTAGTGGCCTGAAGTTTCGCCTGGGCAGCGATCTGGACCTGAGCGGCAACCCCAATTTTTACGTGCCCCAACTCGCCATCGGCGAACTCGACGGGGCGGGACATACCCTCAGCAATCTTTCCATCGAGCGCCCCAATATCTCCACCATGGGTTTCATCGGCCGCATCTTCAGCGGCACGGTCAAGAACCTGAACTTGCAAAACATCTCGGTCACGGGGCTCGAGTACGTGGGTGGGGTGACGGGGGAAAACGCCGGCACGCTCAGCAACATCTCCTCCAGCGGCAGCGTCACAGGGCTCGGCGAGTACACTGGGGGGCTGGTGGGGTGGAACGCCTCCGGGACGGTGGTGAACAGCACCGCCAGCGGCTCCGTGACCAGCGTCAAGAACACCGGCGGACTGGTGGGGTACAACACCAGCAATGGTGTGGTGGCCAACAGCTTCTACGATGTGGACGCCGTGGCGATCAACGGCGACACTGGCGTGGTCAGCATCGGCGGGTTGTACTCGGGCCAGTTCACAGACTGGATCAACAACGGCAAGACGCTCAACGCCACCACCTATTTCGGCGCCCCGGTGGGCGGCTACTACATCATCGATTCGGTCGATGATCTCAAGAACCTGCTGGGCTTCGCCACCGCGGGCGGTGGCCTGAAATTCCGCCTGGGCAATGATCTGGATCTGGCTGGCCTCAGCAACTTCTTCGTACCACAACTCGCCGTCGATGAACTGGACGGCGACGGATACGTGATCCGCAACCTCACCATCCTGCGCCCAGACGACAGCGCGATCGGGTTCATTGGCCGCATCATCAGCGGCACGGTGAAGAACATCGGCGTCGAAAACGTCAACGTGAGCGGTTACCAATACGCGGGCGGGCTGGCGGGCATCAACGGGGGAACAATCAGCGACAGCTATGCCACGGGAAGCGTGTTTGGCGGACCTGGCGTTGGTGGTCTGGTGGGATGGCAACGCGCCGTGGGTGTCATCACCAAGGCTCGCGCTGCTGTGAGTGTGGCGGGGAACACCTTCGTTGGTGGGCTGGTGGGGGACAACGAGGGTACGCTGACCAATACCTATGCCACGGGCGGTGTCACCGGCACCGCAAACGTTGGCGGACTGTTGGGTCGTAACAGCTTTGGCGGCACGGTCAGCAACAGTTACTCCACTGGCACCGTGCTGGGATCAACGTCGACCGGCGGTCTTGTGGGAACCAACTGGGGTTTGGAGGCCTACAGCTTCTGGGACATGGACACCAGCGGCCGCACCACCAGCGACGGCGGAGCGGGCAAGGCCACTCTCGAGATGAAAAACCCCGCCACGTTTACCACCGCGGGGTGGAGCACCTCGGACTGGAACTTCGCGGTGGGCGCCTATCCGGTATTGCGACCATCAAGCGTGCCCTGCGTACGCGACGTGTGCTGGGATGGCGGCGCCGGCACGTTCAACTGGTTCGATGCGGCGAACTGGACAGGGAACGCACTGCCCACCGCGAGCCAAAGCATCTTCATCAATGCCCTCGCCAACCCGGTGCTGTTCTCGGGTACCGGCTCCTACGCCAGCCTCGCCAGCGACGCCAGCTTCACCGTGGGAAGCGGCAGCGTCCTCACCTTCACCGGGGGCGTGAGCTTCAGCAGCGGCACCACCTTCACGATTCAAGGCGGAACGGTCAACTTCAACGCCGGCGGCAACACGCTGCACCATCTCGACATCGCCGCGGCCGGAAGGCTCAACCTGGCGGGCAGCACGACGCTCGGCGGCATGTCCACCATCAGTGGCGTCGTGGGCCTCTCCGGCACGCTCTTGCGCAATACCGGAACGCTCGGTCTGATGAATGCCGGGTCATTTGAGTTGTCCGGTGCGTCGACCCTCGAGAACGCCGCTGCGGCAGTGATGACTCTGTCGGGCAGCAGCGCGCAGCCGGTGACCTATCTCGTTGCCCCCGCCGGCAAGTTGTTCCACAACGCCGGCGTGCTGAACAAGACATCCTCCACTGCGCAAACCATCGACGTGGCGTTCGAGAACGCCGCCGGCAGCACGCTGAATCTGACACTCGGCTCCCTGTCCCTGACGTCGTTCCCCACCAACTCGGGCCAGATTTCCATCGCCGCCGGCGCTACGCTCGGCTCGGGCGGCGCCGCCCTCCTCAATGCCGGCGGGGCCACCATCGCGGGGGCCGGAACCATGGATCTGGGCACCGCCATCCTCACCAACAACGGCACGGTGCAGCCCGGCGGCGCCGGCACTGCGGGCACTCTCGACATCATCGGCAGCTACACCCAGGGCCCGGGCGGCACGCTGGTCATCGACCTGGGCGGCATGTCCCCTGGCCAATACGACAAGCTCAGCGTGCTGAACACCGCCACCCTCGACGGCACGCTGCAGACGGCATTCATCAATAGCTACACCGGCAATGATGGTGACACCTTCACCCAGGTGGTGACGGCCTCCAGCGTCATCGGCACCTTCGCGGCCATCGACCCGCCACCGGGTTTCAGCATCTCCCCCACGCTTGGCCCCACGTTCTTCGACATGGCCTTGAATGCCCCGTGCCCGGCGGACGTGTGCTGGACCGGCGGCAGCGGGCTGTGGTCGACGGGCAGCAACTGGAGCACGGGGCTCGCGCCCACCGTCGGTCAGCGCGTGCGGATCAGCCGGCCCGGCGACCTGACCATCACCGTCAGCAGCGGCACCCAGTACGCCACCGACCTGTTTTTGGAGGAGAACCTGGTGGTGAGCGCGGGCAGCCTCATCTTGGCGGGCGCGGCGGGCCTCACCGGGCCACTCACGCTGTCGGGCGGTAGTCTGGAATTGGCGGCCGGCGCGTCGGCCACGGCCAGCGCCCTTACGCTCTCGGGCGGCACGTTCCTGGCCAACGGCAACATCAGCACCGCGACGTTTGTTCTCTCCGGCAGCGGCGTGCTGGCTGGCGGCGGTGCGTTCTCGGTCACCAATGGCTTCAGCCAGAGCGGGGGCACCATCTCCCGCACCGGCAACCTGAACATTACCCAGGGCAGTGGCGTGCTCAACTTCAACAGCGCCACCGTGGGCGGCCTCGCTCTTGTGGCCAACAGCGGCGGGATTCAATTGGCCGGGACGATCATCGCCAGCGGCAACGTGGTCCTGACCGGCCAGGGCGTTGGCGCAGCAGAGCCAGGCGTGAGTCTGGTGGGCGCTCTCTCCACCACTGGCTCGGGCAGCATCCAGATCAACGGGACCGCCGGCACCAGCGCCGCGGGCAGTGCGGGCGTCCACATCGATGGCTCGGTGCAGTCGGCCAATGGCAACATCAGCATTCAAGGCAACCGCGGCGCGGCATCGAGTGGCGATTTGCACGTGGGCGTTGCCCTGGACGGCGCCACGGTGAAAACCACCGGTGCTGGCAACATCTCCATCAGCGGCGGCGGAGCCGCGACCGGCGCCACCACCGACAACGTGGGCGTGCTGCTGTCGGGCTCCACGATCAGGGCCCTGGGTAGTGGCCGGGTAAGCCTTACGGGCACGGCGGCGGGCAACACCGCAGGCGGCAACTACGGTGTGAGCTTGCAGGCGGGCAGCGAGGTCAGCAGCGCTGCCGCGGTGTCTGATGCCGTTATGGTCAGCGGCGCGGGCGCCGCAGGCGATGCGGGCGTGCACCTCTCCGGAGCTGGCAACAACGTGCTGGCCACCGGCATGGGGGGCGGGGTGTCGCTGATCAGCACTGCCGGGGCCATCGAGATCGGCGCCAGCGATGCGGTGAAGGCCCTGAACGGCGCGCTCAGCTTCAACAGCGTGGGCGGCTTGAACCAGGCAGCAGGCAGCAGCCTCATCGCCGGTACCGGCCTGACTTTGATGGGCGGTGGCCTGTTCAGCTTGAAGGGCTCCGGCAGCTTCGGCGGCACCATCGCCCTGGCGGGGCCGGACGTGCGCTTCCAGGGCGGCAGCCACAGCTTCGCCGATGGCGCGGTGGTGATCGGCACCCTCAACGTGGACGGCGCTGGAGTCCTGTTCGGCACCGGGAGCGTCGATGGCCTGGCGCTGAGCAGCGGGTCGGTCGCGGTTTCGGCCGCACGCACCCTTGTCGTGGCCAATCTGTCGCAGTCCGGCGGATTGATCGACGGCCCCGGCAGCCTCGACGTCACCAACAGCTACGCGCGCAGCGGCGGGGCCTTCGGCGGTGCCTGGGAGCGCGTCTCTATCCGCCAGGCGAGCGGCGACCTGGAGATCAATACCAACCTCGCGGCGAGCCAGGTGAGCCTCACGGCTGCTGCCGGTGCGTTGCGGGTGCGCGATGCCATGGTGGTCGCCGCGGGCGACGCCAGCCTGAGCAGCGCTGCCTCCGCCAGCGTGCTGGCCAACGGCACGGCCACGGGCGTGAGCGGGGCCCGGGTGACGGTGAACATCGGTGGCAATCTCACCTTGCAGGGCGGTAGCGCCTCGGGGGCGAGTGCAAGCATTGAAGCTACCACCTTTGAATGCGGCGGCACCGTGGCGGGCGACTTGGTGCTCACCGGCGGGACTGGCGCCGGCGCCCACGCCGTGCTTAGCGGTTTCGACATCGGACGGCCGAATCCGGGCGAATTCACGGTGCGCGGCAGCATCGCCATGAATCCCGGGACCAACGGCCACGCCCGCATCCAGTCCACCTCGCCCACCTCCATTCATCTGTCCCTGCCCAATCATTCCTCCGGGGGATACACCGTGGCGGGCAGCCCGGTGGTGAGCATGGGCCAGTCGGGTTTCTTCGCTGGCCCCAATGCGGCGGTGCTGGATCTAAATCTTCTGATTCGCTACGGGTTGGTTAACGCGTCGGCCGTCACAGCCACACCCGTGCTGGTGGAGATCAACAACCTCTCGGCGGGGACGACAGTGGTCAGCCCGTTTTCCGGACCGAAGCCGCGGCAGGATGCCGGCAACCAAGATGGTGATGATCCGGCCCAGCCTCCCCTGGGGAGGTGCCTGTGAGCAGCCGGCAGTTGAGAGCCGTGCTGGGGGGGCTTGTGATGGGCGCTCTTGCCCTGTCGGCGGGCGCGCAGGAGGCTGGGCGGGTGGAGAGTGTCACCGGGGTGGTGTCGGTGCAGGGAGGCGACGGCGAACTCAAGCTCATGGCCCGCGGCTCCACGGTCAACGTGGGCGACACCATCGATACCCAGTCGGCGGGCTTCGCGCGCATCCGCCTCGCCGATGGCGCGGAACTGGCCCTGCGCCCCAACACCAGCCTGCGCCTGGAGGGCTTTCGCTTCAGCGACGCCCGGCCCCAGGAGGACAACCTCGCCATGCGCCTGCTCAAGGGCGGCCTGCGCACCATCACCGGTCTGATCGGCAAGCGCAAGCCCGGCGCCTTCCAGTTGAACAGCGCCACCGCCACCATCGGCATTCGCGGCACCGACTTCGTGGCCCGCCTGTGCGACACCGACTGCATGAAGGAGCAGGAGCAGGCCGGCAAGCGCCGCCTGCCACCCTTGAGCGGCTACGCCGGGCGCGTGCTCCAGGTGCAGGGCAGCCTGCGCGCCGCCGGTGCCGGGCGCCCCGCCGAGGGTGCCACGCTCGCCGCCGCAGCGATCCTCTACCCCACCGATGTGCTGCTCACCGGACCCCAGGACAACGCCGTGGTGGTGTTCCAGGATGGCTCGCGCCTGAGCCTGCAGCCCAACACCCGTCTGGCCATCGAGCGCTATCGCTTCAACCCCGACGCCGCCTCCGAGAGCTCGGCCGCCTTTCGCCTCCTGCAAGGCGGTCTGCGCGCCCTCACCGGCCTGATCGGCCAGCGCAGTCCCACCCGCTTCACCGTCAACACCGCCGTAGGCACCATCGGCATCCGTGGCACGGGCTTCGACGCCCAGTGCACCGGCGCCTGCGTCGACCCCAGCGGACCCAAACTGCCCGACACCAGCACCTCACCCCCGCCTCCCCCCCAGGGCGGCGCGCCCGAGGGCCTCTCGGTCACCACCTGGAAGGGCACCATCTTCGTGAGCAATGACGCCGGCGAGCTCACCGTCCCCGAAGGCGCCTCGGCCTTCACCCCAGGCAACGCGCAACTGCCGCAATACCTGCCAAACACTCCGCCGTTCTTCCAGAACAGCCCCGCGCCCCGCCCCGACGGCGTGCCCGTCGACATGCAGCAACTCTTCCCCAACCAGCAGGACTCCGCCGCGCCCGGCCTCTACGTGCACGTCTTCGACGGCGCCGTGCAGCTCAACACCCCCGCCGGTGCAAAACTCCTCAACCGCGGCGAGACCGGCTTCCTCGACCCCACCGGCACTCAACTCGAGCAGATCAGCATCCCCCCCAGCTTCATCCGCAACGACCCCTACATCCGCTACCCACAGTCAGACGCGTTTTCCTGCGGCGTGAAGTAGCGCTGCAAGGGAAGACGTACCGCCACGAGGTAACCCCCGCTCAATTGGCCAGATGCGCCAGCGACCAGTCGACGCCCATGAGAAGGTCGAGCGATTCGACGAAGGCGGCAGGGTCGGCGAAGCTGGTTGATTCGCCACACACCGCCAGCACCGCCGCGCACCGGGAGACGACGGCTTCAGCGAGCCATTCCAGTGCACGTTTTTCAGCACCCCCAAGGAGCTCGACGGCGAAACGCCATGGAGCGGCGCCCGCCGTGGACACGGGTCTTCCGGCCGGCCCGCAGCAACCCCTCCCCGCGCCCTGGCCCCAGGGCAGCAAGCCGTGGCGGGCTTGCCGCGCTGCCCGTGGCGGCACAATCCGCATGCACCCGGGCTGACCCGGCGCGCCAGTTACATCGTTGCAGCGCCGGGGCATGGGTGGGGAGAACACCCAAGACCCCGGTGCCAGCAGCAGCGTTCACTGCACCTTCAGGTTGTATTCCTTCACAGTGGCCACCAGTTCCACGCGGCGGTCGCGCTGCAGGCATTCGATCAGCGCGTCGCGCTTGAGGCCCTTGCACTCCTCCTCGGCAACCAGGCTGCCCGTCTCGCCCTTGCCTTCCACCTTGAGTTTGTAGGGTGGCACGCCCTTGTCCATGAGGTATCCGGCAACGCTCCAGGCGCGCTTCTCCGACAGCTTGCGGTTGTAGTCTTCAGGACCGATACGGTCGGTGAAACCCACCACATGCAGGCGGTCATAGGGAGCCACGGCAAGCCGCGCGGCGATCTCATCCAGTTGCGCCTTGACGGCATCACTCAGGGCGTAGCTGTCGAAGTCGAACTGGCCCTTGTCGTCCATGTTGAGAACGGCCGGCAGGATACCGTCGAGGGTTTGCAGCTTTTCGTTTTCGCCGATGAGCACCTGGTTGGCGGCGGTCTCTACCCGGCCACGCCGCTCGCGCTCGGCGGCTTCCAGTTCGGCCTGGCGAGCACGGGCCGCGGCCTCGATTTCAGCCTGGCGGGCGCGCTCGGCCATGAGCGCATCCTCGCTCGCCTGGGATGCGGCACCGAGACGAGCGGCCGCTTCCCCGCGGGCATTGGAGGCATCCGCTGCATCACCCGGGGCCGATGCACCCTTCCCGGTGGAGGAGCCCTGGGAAGCGCGCGCTGCGTTGCCCACGGCCCCATCTGCGCCGGCAGTACCCGCGCCCCCGACAGCCGCATTGCTCCCCTCTTTCGCTTGAGAGACCCCACCGGCGGCGGAGGTTTGCGAACCACTGGCACCGGAACCACCCTTGCCATCGGTTGCCGCGGATACCTTGGCGTCGGCCCCACCCGGGCTGGTTGTTTGCGTGGACTGCATGGGAACCGACTTGCCCGCGCAACCGGCAAGCACCAGACCTGCCAGCACGGCGCCCAAACGCCAGCGACGGCCAGCATGTTCATAAGATGCGAACTTCATTTGAAACCTCCTGCGCAATAGGAAAAAACAGCCTGTTTAGTCGATCCGAAAGGGCATCGGTTCCCTTCGCAGCGCGCCAAAGAGTGCCCGCTCAGCCTTGTTGACCGGATGTGGAACAGTTCGGTGCAAACGCGACCCTACAGACGCGGTGACCGCGTGTTTGTGACGCCGGCGGATGCGCTGCGCCATGTTAACGTCCGACCCCGTGATGAACTTTAGCCGTGTGATCTTCGCCTTACTGCTTGGCGCCCTTGCCGGCCCGGCCCTCGCCGCGCCCGCGGAGGTGCCCCACGCGCGGGTGGAATTGCTGTCGGCCAACGCGGCGGTGGCGCCGGGCGACACCTTGTTGGTGGGCCTACGCATCGAGCATGAGCCGGGTTGGCACACCTATTGGAAAAACCCGGGCGACTCGGGCATGCCCACGCGCATCCAATGGACATTGCCCGAGGGGTGGTCCGCAGGGCCCATCTTGTGGCCTGCGCCACGCCGTATCCGCGTGGGCCCGCTGGCGAATTTCGGCTACGAGGACACCGTGGTGCTACCAGTGGAGCTAACGGTACCGCGGCACTGGAAGCAACCACGGGCGGCGCTCACCGCCCACGCCGAGTGGCTGATCTGCAAGGAAGTGTGCCTGCCAGGCGGCGTCACCTTGAGCCTGGATCTCCCCGCTGGCAGGAGCAGTCAGGACAGCGCTGCCGCGGCCACCCTGCAAGCCGCCCGCGATGCGGCACCGCGCGCACCGCGAGGCTGGCGACTGGAGGCCAAGGCTTCGAACAGCCATGTGCTGCTGAGGATGATTCCCGTATTTCCCTCGGCGCCTGTCCTGTCCTCGGCAGAGTTTTTCCCCGATCAACCCGATCTCATCGACAACGCGGCACCCCAAATTCTGGCGCGCGCGGATGATGGCGCGTGGAGCCTCGCGCTCACGGCCGCGCCGGGGTTTCGCGCCGACCTGCCGCGGCTTGGAGGCATCCTGGTGGTTTCGCCAGGACTGTCGCCCGACGGCACCGGGCAGGCAGCCACCGTGGATGTGCCATGGCCGGGCGGTGCGCCAGCGGCCCGGGCGAAGCCTCCCGATGCGCCCCTGGACGCCAGCGCCATCGCCGCTGCGGCAAACGGGCCTGCCAACGATCTTGGGCTGGCAATGGCACTGGCGTTTGCATTCTTGGGCGGACTGGTTCTGAACCTGATGCCCTGCGTGTTTCCGGTGGTGTCCATCAAGGTGCTCAACTTCGCGCGCGACGCCCATGGGAGCGCCGCGCGACTGCGCACCCAGGGGCTCGCATTCGCGTCCGGCATCCTGCTGAGCTTCTGGGTCTTGGCGGGCTTGCTGCTGGCGCTGCGTGCCGGGGGCCAGGCGCTGGGTTGGGGTTACCAATTGCAGTCGCCCCCGCTGGTGGCGGGGTTGGCAACGCTGTTTTTTCTGCTCGGATTGAACCTGTCGGGGGTGTTCGAATGGGGTACCCGGCTGCAGTCCACTGCCTCATCCGTGGACCACGGGGGCGGGCCGCTCGGCGCCTTCTTTGGCGGCCTGCTGGCCACATTGGTGGCCACGCCCTGCACCGCACCGTTCATGGGTGCGGCCTTGGGCTTTGCCCTGACGCGCCCGGCGATTCAATCGCTGCTGGTTTTCACTGCCCTGGCACTGGGCATGGGCGCGCCTTATGTGCTGCTGGCGTTTCGTCCCGGCTGGTTATCGCGGTTGCCCCGCCCGGGACGATGGATGGAAACCCTCAAGCAGATGCTGGCCTTCCCGCTGTACTTGACGGTGGTCTGGTTGTGCTGGGTGCTGTCCGAACAACTGGGTAGCGGCGCTGGCGCACGCCTCATGGCCGGCCTGGTGCTGCTGGCAGCAGCGGCGTGGCTGTGGCAACGCTTCGCCGTTCAAGGCCGCTCCCGAGCGGTACGTCAGGCCGGTGTTGCCGGAGCACTTGCCCTGGCCGCCCTTGGAGCCTTTTACGGGGCGCCCACGCAAGAACCGCCCGCGCAGACCATGCCAGCCCAGGAGGGTCCGTGGCTCCCGTGGAGCGACGCCGCCCTGGCAGAGGAACTCTCTGCCGGACGGCCGGTATTCGTGGATTTCACGGCCGCCTGGTGCGTAACCTGCCAGGTGAACAAACGCCTCGTGCTTGAGTCCGAGCCAGTGCGCCGAGCCTTCGTGGCTCACAACGTGGCGCTTCTTCGGGCGGACTGGACCCGCCGCGACGAGGCCATCACCGCGGCGCTGGCGAAGCTCGGCCGCAGCGGCGTGCCGGTTTACGCGCTCTATCGCCCTGGTGAGTCCTTGCCGCAGTTGCTGCCGGAAGTGCTGAGTCCTGGACTGGTCACCGATGCCCTGGAGCGCGGCGCGGCGGATCGCTGATGGCCACGGCCACGTTTTTTTAGGAGACCTTGATGAAAAGAGCCTTGCAACACGCCAGCCTTGTCGTCCTGCTTGCCGGAAGTGCGGCATTCGCCGAGGTGGGGCCGGGTGACACGGCCCCTGACTTCACTCTTCGCGACGTGAATGGCAAAACCATTCGCTTGTCTGACTATCGGGGCCGCCACGTGGTGGTGGAATGGTTCAACGCCGGCTGCCCTTTCGTCCAGAAGCACTATGAGACGGGCAACATGCAGTCGTTACAGACCCGCTACACCGGACAGGGGGTTGCCTGGCTTGCCATCAACTCCACCAACCCGCGCAGCGCCGACTATCGCGATGCCGGACGCTCTCAAGCGCTGCTGCGGGACTGGAAGATGGCGCCCACCGCGCTCGCGCTGGACGAGGATGGGCGCGTAGGCAAGGCCTACGGCGCCAAGGCCACGCCCCACATGTTCGTGGTGGACCCGAAGGGCCGCGTCATCTATGCCGGCGCCATCGACGACAAGGCCACCTGGAAGCACGAGGACGTGAAGACCGCCCGCAACCTGGTGGCCGCGGCGCTGGACGAGGCCCTGGCGGGCCAGGCGGTGAGCACGACCTCCACGGCGCCCTATGGCTGCTCGGTGAAGTACTGACGGGGTGAGACGTTCCGGCCCATGGCCTGGTAACCCGCCCTGCTCGGGCAGTCCGGGCAAAAGCAGCTGCGCGCCTCGTCTGCTACAGCCCCTCCTGGCGCGAGCGCTGCCGCCGTGACGGCGCAGCAGCGGTGGGACGTGTTCTGCCGCGTGGTGGACCATTTCGGCGACGTGGGGGTGTCCTGGCGGCTGGCGCGGCAACTGGCGGCAGAGCATCCGGTGAAGGTGCGCCTGTGGGTGGATGACCTGCACACCTTCCACCGGATCGAGGCTGCCGTGGACCCCTCGGTCCCGGTCCAGGCCGTGGGCGGCGTGGAGGTGCAGCGCTGGGACGATCTGGCGGAATTCAGCGCCCCTGCAGAGGTGGTGATCGAGGCCTTCGGCTCGCGTGTGCCGGCAGCGTATCTCGACGCCATGGCGGCCCAGCCGCGTGCGCCCGTCTGGATAAACCTGGAGTACCTCAGCGCCGAATCATGGGTGGAGGGTTGTCATGGCGTGGCCTCTCCTCATCCCACGCTGCCACTGGTGAAGCACTTCTTCTTCCCCGGATTCACTGCTGCCACGGGCGGGTTGCTGCGCGAGCGCCACCTGGAGTCGAGGCGCGTGGCCGAACTTGCGCAGCGCCCTGCGCGCGTGGGAGAAGTGTGCACCGTCTCGCTGTTCGGGTATGGCGGACCTGCGGTGGGCGGGCTGCTCGGCACCTGGGCCCATGGGAATCAGCCCATGCTGGCGCTGGTGCCCGAAAGCCGTCTGCTGGCCGACGTGGCCTCGTTCCTGGGACGGGACGCACTCGGCCCGGGAGATCGCGAGCAGCGCGGCGCGTTGACAGTGCTGGTACTGCCTTTCCAGGATCAGGACGGCTACGACCGGCTGCTGTGGCGCTGCGACTGTAACTTCGTGCGCGGAGAGGATTCGTTCATGCGCGCCCAATGGGCACGGCGGCCGCTCGTGTGGAACATCTACGCGCAGGAGGGTGGTGCCCACTGGGCGAAGCTACACGCCTTCCAGACCCGTTATTCTGAAACGCTGGACGAAGAGACGGCGGCGGCGCTTCGGGAGTTCTGGCGGCTGTGGAACCTCTCCAGTCCATCGCCCACCGCCCTGGCTACTGGCTGGCACCGCTTCTGGGCCTGCCGCGAGGCGCTGGCCCTGCACGCCGAGCGCTGGGCGGCCGCATTGCAGGCGCAGACTGATCTCACCACCAATCTGGTGACTTTCGCTCGCGAACGCCTATAATCCGCCGCTTTTTTCCTAACCTCGTGGGCGCTCCGCCGCGCAAACCTTTTCGCGGCTTTTCGGTGCCCCGCAAGCAAACTAGGTACAGCTATGAAGATCGCCCAGGAACTGCGCGTCGGAAACGTCGTCATGGTCGGCAAGGACCCTCTAGTGGTGCAGAAGGCCGAATTCAACAAGTCAGGCCGCAACGCTTCCGTCATGAAGATGAAGTTCAAGAACCTGCTCACGGGCGCCACCAGCGAGGCTGTCTATCGCGCCGACGAGAAATTCGAAGTGGTGTTGCTGGAGCGCAAGGAGGCCAGTTACTCGTACTTCGCCGACCCCATGTACGTTTTCATGGATGCCGATTACAACCAGTACGAGGTGGAAAAGGACAACATGGGCGACGCGCTCAACTATCTCGAAGATGCCATGCCGGTAGAACTGGTGTTCTACGATGGCCGGCCCATCTCCCTGGCGATGCCCAACTCGGTGGTCCGAGAAATCACCTACACCGAGCCGGCAGTGCGCGGTGATACCTCGGGCAAGGTGCTCAAACCCGCCAAGCTCTCCACGGGCTTCGAAGTGCAGGTGCCCCTCTTCTGTGCCACGGGCGACCGGATCGAGATTGACACGACCTCGGGCGAGTACCGCCGCCGGGTCACGGCCTGATTAGGCACGAGCCGCCAGCGCGAGCAGCGGCTCGAGCACGTCGAGCTGCATCACCCAATGGTGGGGCAGGCCCCCCACGCCGCGGGCCGCACCGCGCAGCTGGCCCGCCAAAGAGGCCGTGGAGTCGGAGTCGCCGTCGTGGTTGGCGGCGATCCGCAGGGCGTGGGTGAAATCGTCACCCGCCAGCGCCGCCGGCAGGCCCATGGCCAGCGCCTCCTCAGCCACCCATCGGCCTCCCAGAAGGGCTACGCGTTTTTCCTCCTCGACAGGGCCAGGCGCCCGTTGGGCTGCCAGGGCAATTGCCTGATCCATCAGCCGACCGGTGAGCGGCGCTGCCGCTTGCCAGACGGTGGCCTGATGGCGTGCCGGTATCAGCGCTTGGCGCAACAGCGCCACCTCGGACGCGGCATCGGCAGCGTGGTCGGCCTCGAACAACGACTGCACCAGGCCAGCCATGACGGCACAGGCGGCGCCGGACTCTGGATGGACATGGGTGATGGCGCCGGCCTCGGCGGCCAGTAAAGCGCGGGATGGAACCGCTGCACCACCCGCGGTGCCGAACCCGTCAAAGCCAATAGGCGCCGAGCGCATGACGGCCCCGCAGCCCTTGCTGTCCTTGGCGAGACGGCCCAGGGTGCCCCGCCTGCCATCGGCCATGGCCTTTAGACAAGTGAGCCCAGGCGCCCGGCACGCCTGCAACTCTGGCACCAGGGCAAGCATGCCGTGGGGCGCGAAGGGCCAGCGAGCGGCCGGCCCGGGCTGCTAGGTGAGCCACCAGTCGAGGTAGGCCTCCTGCAGGAAAGGGCGCGCATCCGTGGCCCCGGCTTCGCGGGCGCGGACCAGCCCCTCGAGGGTGGACAGGGTCATCTGCGTGTCGTCGGAAACCACCAGGCGCCCCGCCCGCAGCACGGGCTCGCGCAGGCCATCGGCACCGTGGCGGGCGCGGATGGATTCGAGGGAGTCGAATTCGACGACGTAACCAAAGGCATCGCCCAGGGCGCCACCCAGAAGGCACCCCAACACCCGCGACTGGCGCAGCAGGGCAATTGACGGTACGGGGCGGCAAGCGGCGAGGTGTGCACGCTGCGCCTCAGTTTCCACCGCGCCCGGGCGCGCCGCATGGACGGTTTGCACAGCTTGCGTTGGTGACAATCCGCCAAATTCCACCAGCATCCGGGCCGCCACCGTCCCAGCACGCCCGAGACCGCCCTTGCAGTGCACCACCACCGAGCGCCCCGCTCTCAGGTGATGTAGCAGGCGCAGACGCACCCAGGGCCATGCCTGTTCGAAGGCCTGCCCGGCGCCTCGCCGTCGGAAATGGGCGCGTGGTGCCATTCAATACCCCGTGCCGAGAGCGCTGCGCCCAGCGCCGGCACGCCGAGCGCCAGCAACTCCTCACCCGTGACAAGGGACAACACGGCGGCTGCACCCCAGTCGCACAGGGCGTCGGCGTCCGTTTCAAGGTCTCGCGCCCAGCGGGCGAACAGCGCATCGGGCCGGCTCTTTCCCGGGGACAGGGTGAGCCCCAGTCGTCCCGCTCCACCCGGCCAGGGCAGGGAATCCACTCTCAGAGGATCGCTGCTTCTGGTACGCAACCTGGCGGTATGGTTTTCCATGGCGGATTCAGCCTCGCTCGCGAACGGCGCGAGGCGTGGCCGCGCCACCCCTGGGCAAAGGGGCCGCCAGAGGGCCGTGTACCAGCGCAGCGTCGTTGCTCGCGCCCACGAGGACGCCGCGAAGCCTGGCCGTGCTGCCGACGCCGTTCTCCCCGAGTTTGCGGCGCAACCACGTGGGCACATCGAAATTCACACTGCCGTCGGAGCGACGGCCTGGCGCCCTGCCGGCGCCGGCGCCAGTGGTTCGGGAATGCTGCACAACCGGCGCCGTTGACCACCGCAGCTTGACCGATTCGACGGACGGAGGCAGGACCAGGCAAGGCGGGGGCAATCGGAACATGGCTGTGACTCACGCGAAACCCGCGGTTGCGGGCGTGATGGCCATGATGAGGGAGGCACAGGCTCAGGAGATGAGCCCGCCGAACACTCAGTGCGCAGGCGGGTCGCCCAGGTAACCCGCCGCGGCGCGCGCCAGCTCCTCGGCCACCGCGTGGCGCAGCGCCGGGGGGTGGAGCACCTCCACTTCGGCACCATGGCGCAACACATCCATGAGGAGCTCGCGGTGATCGCTGTAGGGCAATTCGAGAATCCAGCCGCCGTCGGGCTGGGATTCACCCCGCTGGGCGGGATGCCACTGCTCCCGAGCCACCCAACGCGCCCGGGCCGGCGAAAAACGCAGCCTGGCCCACTGCACGTCCGCGCCACTGAAGATGCCGTAGCCACTGGCCAGCACGGCGTCGAGCACGTCCTCGGGCATTTCGCGGGCCGCGCCTTCCAGGGTGTGCACCGATTCGAGGGCATCCACGGCAAAGCTGCGCAGCCCTTCGCGGAGGTGGCACCAGGCATCCAGGTACCAGTTGTCGCGGTAGTGCACCAGACGCTGGGGCGAAACCTCGCGCTCCGTGCGGGAATTCGTGGCCCGGTTGTGGTGCAGGATGCGAATGCGGCGACGCTGCAGCACTGCTGCAGCCACGGCGTCGAACTGCCGCGCCCCGGTGAGGCGACGTGCCTGGTGCAGGATGCGGACACGGTGGCGCACCGCCTCGGCGTCGTGCCCGCGGCTGCCAAGCAGTTTCTGCAGGCGCGAGGCGAGAGGCCGCAGGTGCGCCTCGAGCACACCAGAGCCCAGGCTGGCCAGCAGATGTTCCAGCGTGAGGAGGGCGTGGGCCTCCGCATCGCTGAACCACAATCCCGGCAGTTCCGAACGGCCCTCGACCACCTCCAGGCGATAGCCCCCGGCCTGACGGTCCCACGTGATGGGCACGTTCATGCGGCTTCGCAGATACTCCACGTCGCGCTTCAAGGTGGCGACCGAGACCTCCAGTTCCTGGCGGAATGTCTGGCTCGAAACCACTCTGCGGGCGTGCAGAAGCTGCGTCATGCGATAAAATCTTTCAGTGCGATCCATTCGGTTTTTCGATGGGTTGCGGTGGCGGGTCCACCTTGGAGTTTTTCATCATGACAGCCGCTTTCAGAGGGTGCTCCACGTGGCGAGAGCGGCATTTTCAGGGGGGAGATCTAGCATGTCGATTCTGGATATGTCGTTGGTGAGTGGCTTCATCTTGCTGGTTGTGCTAATCGTCATTCGTACCAAACAGCGGTAGCAATGCACCGGTCGACGCGAGGGGCACGCTCCCTCCTCTGCTTGCGGCCAGTTGTAGCCGGCGTTCGCGGTCTACCCCAAGATCTCCGCAAGGAACCATCTTCTGTGGGCGACTCTCCATGTAGTCACTGGGCACGTCGCCCCAACTCCCTGGAGATCCAGCCATGCACCTGACTTCCTCTCATTGGTTTCGCCTCTTCGGACTCGCCTGCCTGGTGGCAGCCCTTGGCGCTTGTGCAGCCACTGGCAGCAAGGAAGCCGACACCAAGCCTGCTACATCGGCCACCGGATACCAGCCGGTTTCGGACTTGCCTATCCCCTCGGGTACCTCGATCAAGCCCGAGCGTTCACTGATTCTTGGTTCCGGCGATGCGTGGCTGGGCCGCATGTCCCTGGACGTGAAGCTCAATTCCACCCAGACCTTCGCCTTCTACCAGGAGCAGATGCCAGCCTATGGCTGGCAGGAAATCACGGCGGTGCAAGGCAAGAACGGCATCCTCACCTACATTCGCGGCGAGCGGGCGGCCACCGTGGAAGTGGAGCCCGGCACGCTGGGTGGGTCCGCTGTGTCCATCACCGTCAGCCCGCGCAAGCAGCAGCCGACTTCCAAGTAACGAGCATTACGGCGTGGCCCTCCTGGGAATGAACCACTTCACGGTGCTCACCGCCGATCTGAGGCGTTGCCTGGAGTTCTATGTGGGTGTGCTTGGCCTTTCCGAAGGACCACGCCCGGATCTGGGGTTTCCAGGAGCATGGCTCTACGCAGGCACGACCCCTGTCCTGCATGTGATTGCGGGACGGCCCCTGCCATCCGACCCGCGGGGAGTGCTCGATCATATGGCTTTCACGGCCAATGACCTTGCGGGCACCACGGCGCGTCTCGATGCGGCGGGCGTGAGCTTCGATCTCCGCCGCCAGAATGCGTCGGCCACGTGGCAGCTGTTCTGTTTCGACCCGGACGGCGCCCGGGTCGAACTGGACTTCGACGCTTCGGAATCGATCACCGCTTCCTGAAGACCCCAGTAGCCCGCCAACCCGGGAAGCCCCTCAAGACTCTGCCTCGCGCATGCAACGCTCGAAGACGGCATCGCCGAACAACTCGAGCGGAAAGGCCTCGCCATGGCGCGCCCGGGCTTCCGCCCACGCTGCATAGCCTTCGTCGAGTAGCCGGTTCACGAAGGCAACTTCGTTTGCGCTTTCGTCACCGTGCCAGTGAATCTTCACCTGGGCACGGGGCGTCCCCTTGCTGGAATAGTGCGCGGCCAGCACCTGCATGCGTGCGCTGTAGGCGCAGCGGTCCGCCCGGCTCATCTCACTGACCCGATCGGCACGAACGTCGCCGGCGGAGACGACAAGAAAGCACGCGGCGACCGCGCCATAAGAACGTTTCATGAAAGGCTCCCGAAGGAAGTCTGTGCCGACGGCTACCCCTTTATCGGACATGCGAGTGTAGCGTGCCTTGCCCGCCGGGATCGGGACCACGAGCGCCATTGGTAAGCACCTGGGCCGATGGCTCCCAAAATACCCAAGACGGGGGCGCTTCGGCCGGAAAAAAGCCAGCCAGCTTCACTACAAAGTTATCAAGAATTACCGACGCAAGCCCCCCATCCCACCATGCGTTCGTCACACACTAGAAAGATACATATAACTAACTGTTTTATATGATTGTTTTCGTTGCCCGTTTTGCGAGCAGTCCAGCCGAAAACAAGCCGCTACAAGAACTTAGTTCAGTTTTCCGATGACTTTTCCACATCGTTATCCACAGTTTCTGTGGATGCGCGGGCCCGTCTGCAAAACGATAGCAATCAGGCGTCCAGGTCAGGGGAGCAATCGCATAATCCAATGAAACCAACCCAACTCCACGTGGTGGCACGGGGAGGATCAGCGTCAAGGTCCATATCCCAGTGCTGGCGGCCGTGAAAGGGGCCCACTGCCTGGGTTTCTCCCTTGCAATTCCTGGCCCATCCCGTTGCCGGTGCACGCGCAGCACGCTCAGCCCTCTCCTTCCGCACAACCAGCGCACGGGAATAGGCCTGCTGAGCGTCATGCACTGCGTCGTCGCCAATGCCGTTACCCACCACCCATTCGAAGTGCAACTCAGACACTGGCGGACACCCCTGCACCGCAGCCATGAGCTGAGCAATCCCGGTACTGCGCTCCTTACGATTCTTTTTCTTGCCACCGTCTTCCTCGGTGGCTTTGCGGTCCGACTTTCTGCCCATTTTGTCTCCCAGATAGGCTCACGCCGCTGCACGATCCGCGAGGGCCAATCCGCCCATCAGGCGCCCGCATTGGATTGCACAGGCAAGGCCTCAACCACCGGATCCGGCCAACACTATCAATGGTCGGTCTGTCACGCATCCCTGAGTGGCCGACCAACACAACAGGGTCGCCACCAGCAGCAGCCGGAGTGTATCGCAGCCCCTCACGTGGGAACTTTTCACTGGTCAGCGCTCTCGCAGGTGCACTTCAAACCCTGTTTCGTTTCGAGGTTACCTTCCATGTGGTCAATTCTCCGCGCAGCCCTGGCTGGTCTTCTATACGCCGCTCCCCTGGCGGCCTCCGCAGGATGCCCCGCCCTGCTCAACCATCAGTTCAAGGGCCTGGACGGCAAACCCCTTGACCTGTGCCAGTTCGAAGGCAAGGCTGTTCTAGTGGTGAATACAGCCAGCCGGTGCGGCTTCACACCCCAGTTCGAGAAACTGGAGGGGTTGTATCGCCAGTATCGAGACAAGGGTCTCGTGGTAGTCGGATTCCCGTCGAACGATTTCCGTCAGGAACTGCAAAGCAACGCCGAGGTTGGTGATTTTTGCCGTAGTACCTATGGCGTGCAGTTTCCCATGGTGGAAAAGACTTCGGTGACGGGTGACGGTGCCAACCCCTTCTTCAAGCAACTGGCCACCTCCGCCAATGAAGCACCGCGCTGGAACTTTCACAAATATCTGATTGCCCCGGATGGCCGCACGGTGCATAGCTTCCAAAGCCAGGTGGAACCCGACGCACCGAACGTAATGGCCAAGCTTCAACCCATGCTTCGCAAGTAGCGCAAGCAAGCGCAATCCCCATGATGTGCCCGGTCGCTTTAATCGCGCGCCGCAGGCGAGGGGCTAAACCGGTGGATCCACCACGCCGGCGATGCCGGCGGCAACTATGGAGCAGTCCATCATGACCAAGCGGGAACTGAAAGAACAGAACGAAGCGCTGCGCAACCTCCTTCTGGAGATACGCGACATGATCGATTCTGAACTCGAGGCCATCGACGAGATGGAGGACGACGAAGACGAGGAAGAAGAGGAAGATGAAGAGTAACTGACCTTCTCGCGTGCGACAGTGATCGCTGCAGCTGCCCTGACACCGTCGCGCCCACGTACATCGTAAGGTGAGTCCTGTATCACGGCGTGGCTTTGAGCGCTAACGCCGCAAAACACGGATGACTCCCTGGCTGGCACCAGAAGCCACGCTATGGCGTCCCCACGGGGATTCGAACCCCGGTTACCGCCGTGAAAGGGCGATGTCCTAGGCCTCTAGACGATGGGGACCCGGTGAAGCCGGGCTAGGCCGGTACAGCAAGATTTTCGTTCCGTGCACCGGAGATGGTGGTGGAGGTAAGCGGGATCGAACCGCTGACCTCTTGCATGCCATGCAAGCGCTCTCCCAGCTGAGCTATACCCCCGCCGGAACGAAGGCGCGGATTATAGGTATCGACATGGGCCCTTGCAACAGCCGCGACACTTCGGCGTGTCAGCCGCTAATCCGGCAACCGGGGCCGTTCGGCGTCCATGCGCGCCAGGGTCTCTTCCCGGCCGAGCACCTCCAGCACAGCATCGATAGCCGGCGTCTGGGCTTCGCCGGTGACGATCACTCGCAAGGGCATGGCCAGCCTTGGCATTTTCAGTCCGTGAGCAGCCACGACTTGCTTGAGGCTTTCCTGGATGGTCACTCGATTCCAGTCGATGTGGGCAAACCGGTTGCGTAGTTCATCCATGGCGCGCCCCAAACCGACCATGTAGTGCTGCTCACGCAGTGCCGCAGAAGGTTCGAGGCGCCGGTAGAAATACACCGCTGCGTCAGCCAGTTCCTCCACGGTGTTGACCCGCTCCTTGAGCAGCGCCGCCACCTTCTCCGCCAGTGGCCCCCGGTCAGGGTCGCAGCCCGTCTTTTCGAGAAACGGACGCATCAGGGCCACCAACCGCGCGTCGCCGGCTCCCTTCAGATACTGCGCATTGAGCCACAGAAGCTTCTCCGCATTGAAGCGTGCTGGACTGCGAGAGATATGGCGAAGATCAAACCACTCCACAAACTGCTTCATGGAGAAGATCTCTTCGTCGCCGTGCGACCAGCCCAGGCGCGAGAGGAAATTGTTCAGCGCCTCGGGCAGATAGCCATTGTCCAGGTACTGCATCACACTCACCGCGCCGTGGCGCTTGGACAGGCGTTCGCCGTCCTCGCCAAGGATCATGGGTACGTGGCCGAAGCTGGGAAGCGGTGCACCGAGTGCCCGGTACATGTTGATCTGGCGGGGGGTGTTATTCACATGATCATCTCCCCGGATCACGTGGGTGATGTTCATGTCCCAGTCGTCCACCACCACGCCGAAGTTATAGGTGGGCACGCCATCGGCACGCATGATGACCAGGTCGTCCAGTTCCTCGTTGGCGAAGCTGATGGGGCCCTTGACAAGGTCGTCCCAGGTAACCACTCCGTCATCGGGGTTGCGGAAGCGGATCACCGGCCGCACTCCCGTCGGCGGGGTTCGGCCCTTCGCATTCTCTGGCCTCCAGCGGCCGTCGTAGCGCGGCTTGTCGCCCCGGGCGCGTTGCTGCTCCCGCATGGCGTCCAGTTCGTCCTTCGAGGCATAACACGGGTAGGCCTTGCCCTCGGCTACCAGCCGCTCGCATACCTCCCGGTAGCGATCGAGCCGCTGCATCTGGTAGAACGGACCCTCGTCGTAGTCGATGTTCAGCCACTCCATGGCATCCAGAATGGCCTGAGTGGAAGCGGCGGTGGAGCGCTCGGTATCGGTGTCCTCGATACGCAAAACGAACGTGCCGCCATTTTTCCGGGCGTAGGCCCAGGAGAACAGCGCGGTGCGCGCGCCGCCGATATGCAAAAAGCCCGTGGGACTGGGCGCGAAGCGGGTGCGAACAGGAGAAGGGGGGGCGGCCACGGCGCAGATCATCCGGCAGGAAAAGCCCGCGATTCTACCCGCCCCCAGTGGGGGTTTGACCCCGTTTGGCGGGCTGTGGTGTAATCCGCCCCCGCTGAACGGCGGGCGGTTAGCTCAGCGGTAGAGCACTGCCTTCACACGGCAGGGGTCACTGGTTCGATCCCAGTACCGCCCACCAGCGTCATCCGCGCCCCGGCCGCCTTCCCATAGAATCCGGGCCGTGATCCCCGCCCAGGCAGATTCGCAGGCTCCGCTGGTTTCCCTGTCCGGCGTCTCGCTCACCTACCCCAATGGCGTGCGCGCCCTGGCGCCGGCGAGCCTGTCGGTGCGCGCGGGCGAATTCGTTTCCGTCATCGGTCCCTCGGGCTGCGGCAAGAGCACGCTGCTTCGCCTGGCAGCCGGGCTTCTGCTTCCCGCCGAAGGTGCCGTAGCGAGGTCCCCTGGCTGCCGCCCCGCTTTCGTTTTCCAGAGCCCAACGCTCATGCCCTGGGCGAGCGTGTCGCGCAACGTCGCTCTGCCCTTGGAGCTCGAAAAAGTGCCCATGGCCGAGGTGCGCAAACGCGTCGAGGAGGCGCTCCACCGGGTGGGTCTCTCCGAGTTCGGCGACGCCCTTCCACGCGAACTCTCAGGCGGCATGCAGATGCGCGCCTCCATCGCCCGGGCGCTGGTGACGCAGCCTCGCCTGCTGCTTATGGACGAGCCCTTCGGCGCGCTCGACGAAATCACCCGCGCGCGGCTCGACCGCGAACTGCTGAGGCTGTGGCACGCGCGCACCCTAGGGGTGCTGTTCGTGACGCACAGCCTCTACGAGGCGGTGTTCCTGTCCACGCGCATCCTCGTGATGTCGCCGCGCCCCGGGCGCATCGCCGCTGAACTGGTCGTCGACGAACCCGCGCCGCGTGAGGAAGATTTTCGCGTGAGCCCGCGCTTTGCTCGGCTCTGCGCGCACCTGCAGGACGAGATGACCCGCGCCGGGGCCGAATGAACGGCAGGCCCGCAGCGCTGATCGCGCCGGCCCTGGTGGGGCTTGCCGTGCTCGGGCTGTGGCAGAGCGCGGTGACCCTGTTCGAGGTTCCGCCCTGGCTCGTGCCGGGGCCTGTGCTCGTGGCGCGCACGCTGGTCGCGGACGCGGGATTGCTCCTGGGTGCGCTGGCCGTGACCCTCGCCATCGCGCTGGCCGCCCTTGCCTGCGCAGTGGCGCTGGGCGTGGCGCTCGCGTTCCTGTTCGTGCAGAGCCGCGCCATCGAAGCGAGCCTGCTGCCCTACGCGGTGCTGCTGCAGGTCACGCCCATCGTGGCCATTGCCCCGCTCATCATCATCTGGGTGCGCGAACCGCTACCGGCGCTGGTGATCTGCGCCACCATCGTGGCGCTGTTTCCCATGGTGTCCAACACCACGCTCGGGCTCAAGAGCGTGGATCCGGGCCTGCTCGACTTGTTCCGCCTGCATGGAGCCACGCGCTGGCAAGTGCTGACGCGCCTGCGCGTGCCCTCGGCGCTACCCTACTTCTTCGCCGGGCTGCGGGTCTCCAGCGGCCTGGCCCTGATCGGCGCGGTGGTGGCGGAGTTCGTGGCCGGCACGGGAGGCACCGCCTCGGGGCTCGCCTACCAGATTCTCATGGCCGGGCTGCAACTCAACATTCCGCGGCTGTTCGCGGCGCTGGTGCTGATCACTGCCACGGGGGTGGCTCTATACGGACTGACCAGCCTGGCGGCGTGGCTGGCGCTTCGCCGGTGGCACGAAAGCGCGCGGGGCTGACTACGCGACAGCCCTCGGCGCCAGCTGCACCGCACACGCCCGGTGCGCCTGGCTGACCTAAAATCGAACGCCGTCCCCGGAGACCTGCCGCCATGTTCCCCACTGCCCGTTTAGCGAGCGCCCTGCTCGCCGTTATCGCTTTGCTCGCCGCTGGCTCCACCCGCGCCCAGGCACCCGAGAAGTTCGTGTTCATCACCAACTGGCTCGCGCAGGCCGAGCATGGCGGCTTCTACCAGGCGCTGGCCGAAGGGACCTACCGCAAACACGGCCTTGACGCGGAAATCCGCATGGGCGGGCCTCAGGTCAACGTCCTGCAACTGCTGCTGGCCGGGCGCGCCGACGCGGTGATGGGTTACGACCTGCAAACCATCAGCGCGGTGGAAAACGGCCTGCCGGTGGTGACCATCGGCGCCACCTTCCAGAAAGACCCGGCGGCACTCATTGCCCACCCCGACGTGCAACGCATCGAAGACCTTAAAACCCGCACGCTTCTCATCGGGCAGGCGAGTGAAACCACCTTCTGGCCGTGGCTCAAGGCCAAGTATGGCTTCAGCGACGCGCAGAAGCGACCCTACGCCTTCAACGTCCAGCAGTTCCTGGTGGACCGCAATGTGGCCCAGCAGGGCTACGCCACTTCCGAGCCCTTTGCCATCGAGCGCGGTGGGGTGAAACCCATGGTGTTCCTGCTCGCGGACCTGGGCTATCCACCCTATGCCCAGACCATAGTCACCACCCGGGCCGTGCTGGAGAAGCGCCGCGACGCGCTCACCCGCTTCCTGCGGGCCACAGCTGAGGGCTGGAAAAGTTATCTCGCCAACCCGGCGCCCGGCAACGCATTGGTGCGCAAAGCCAACCCGGAGATGGACGAGGCCATGCTCGCCTACGGAGTGGCGCGCATGAAGTCCTTCTCCCTGGTCACGGGTGGTGAGGCCGCCAGCCGCGGCATCCTGGCCATGACCGATGCCCGCTGGAAGCAGACCTGGGCCTTCATGTCCTCGGCAGGGCTGGCGAAGCCGGGCACGGACTGGAGCAAGGCCTATACGCTCGAGCTATTGGATTCGGTGCGCGTGCTGCCCTGAGCCTTCCACAGACACTGGCCCCTGGAGGCCTTGTCCAGTTCTTCCAGATAACGCCCGTGGGCCTCGCGTTCGGCCTCGGTGGCTTGCTGGACCTTGAGCATGAGGGGGCCAGCCTGCGACAGCTCTGCAGCGCCCCCGGTGTTTTCGGCGGCGAGATCCATGGCGAGGCTGTCCTGGCCGCGGGTCATGGCGAGATAGGCTTCCGCCAGCAAACGGGCATCCAGCAGCGCACCGTGCAAGGTGCGGGCGGAGTGGTCGACGCCATAGCGCTCGCACAGGGCGTCCAGACTGTTGCGCTTGCCGGGATGCAGTTCCTTGGCCAGACGAAGGGTGTCGAGCACGCCGCTGGCGTGTGCGGCGATACCGGGCAGGTCAAGGCGGCGCAACTCGGCATCGAGGAATGCGGTGTCGAAGGGCGCGTTATGGATCACCAGCTGCGCCTCGCGAACGAACTCCAGAAACTCCGCTGCCGCTTCTCCAAACAGCGGTTTATCGGAGAGGAACTCCTCGGTCAGTCCATGCACTTCCAACGCGCCTGGATCGCTGGGCCTCTTGGGATTGAGGTAGCGATGGAAGGTGCGGCCGGTGAGGCATCGATTCACCAGTTCAACGCCGGCCAGTTCGATGACGCGATGCCCCAGCGCGGGGTCGAGACCCGTGGTTTCAGTGTCGAGAATGACCTGGCGCACGGCGGCTAGCCACGCGCTGCGGTCGCAACGCCACGATTGGCGAGGCGGTCCGCGCGCTCATTACCGTCGTGGCCAGCATGGCCCTTCACCCACACCCATTCCACCCGGTGGCGTGCCGCCAACGCGTCCATCTGTCGCCATAGCTCGGCATTCTTCACGGGCTTGTTGTCCGCGGTCTTCCAGCCGCGCCGCTTCCAGGCATGAATCCACTCGGTGATGCCTTTCTGCACGTACTGCGAATCGGTGTGCAAACGCACTGCCGACCCTTCAGGCAGCGCCGCCAGCGCCTGGATGACGGCTGTCATCTCCATGCGGTTATTGGTGGTCAGCGCCTCGCCGCCGCACAGCTCGCGCTCCCCGCCAGCCTCGCGCAACAGAACACCCCATCCCCCCGGCCCCGGATTGCCCTTGCAAGCGCCATCTGTGAAAGCTTCCACCATGGCGCCCTCAGGGTGCTCCGCCGCGTCTGTGACACGAGCCCTCACGCTGCGCAATGCGCTGGGGCACCGGGGAAAGCAGGCGCCTGCGCGAGGACGCCATGCGCCAGCGCGGCGTGATCAATCGCACGCCGCTCACGCGCTTGACGCCGTGCAGCAAATAGACGCCGCCGGCGAAGGGCCACCAGCGGTCGCCAGCCGCCTCCATGAAGTTACAGCGCGCCAGCCAACGCTCGCCACGACAGGGCGGTACGTAGGCGGTCATGCGGCCCGCAGCCACTTCGAAGCCGAGCAACGCGAGCCAGTCCTTGATACGCGGCAGTCCCACGAACTGGCCGCACCAGGGGTAATCCCCGCTGCGAGCGCGTACCCGACGAGCCAACCCCCAAAGGCTCCAGGGATTGAAGGCGGACAAAACCACGCGCCCCTCTGGGCGAAGCACCCGTTGCACCTCGCGCAGCAGCTGATGCGGGTTGGGGCTGAACTCCAGCGCGTGGGGCAGCAGCACCAGATCAACACTGCCGCTTGCGAAGGGCATTTCACAGGCATCGGCACACACGCGAACCGGCCCATCCGGTCCCAAGCAGGCATGCAAGGCCATACGGTTGGACCGCAGGAAGTCGAATTCGGGCAAACCCACCTGAAGGGCATTGAAGCCGAACACATCGCCCACTTCCGAATCGAACCAAGCAAACTCGCGCTGCAACAGATACGAACCCAGTGGCGTACGGAACCACTGAGCCAGACCCTGGGATACACCGGCTTCAATTGACACGGGAATCGATTGCACTGGAGACTCGGCGGGCGATGAAAACTGAAATCGTTCCTCTGCGGGCCTTCCGCGACAACTACATCTGGGCCGTTCACAATGGCAGGCATGCCGCCGTGATCGACCCGGGAGACGCTGCCCCGGTGTTGGAGTTTCTGCGCGCTGGCGACCTGCGTTTGTGCGCCGTGCTATGCACCCATCACCACGCCGACCATGTGGGCGGATGCGCGCAACTCGGCTTCGAGTATAACGTACCGATCATCGGACCCGCGGCCGAGCGCATCGCTGCGCTCACCACGCGGGTGCGCGGTGGCGATAGCGTCACGGTACCCGAGCTTGCGCTGCGCTTCGACGTGCTGGACATCCCTGGCCATACAGCAGGGCACATTGCCTTCACGGGCCACGGCTGGCTATTCTGCGGCGACACCCTGTTCTCCGTGGGTTGCGGGAGGCTGTTCGAGGGCACGCCCGCGCAAATGCATGCTTCGCTCTTGAAGCTCGCCTCCCTGCCCGATCACACGCAGGTTTTTTGTGGGCACGAGTACACCGCTGGCAACATCCGCTTCGCCACCCTGGTGGAGCCGCACAACGCCGCCCTGCTGGCTCTTCGCAACAAAGTGGATGCGCTGGCCCGCCAGGGTCTGCCATCTCTGCCTTCTCTCATGGGCGAGGAGCGCAGCGTGAACCCATTCCTGCGCACGGCTGTTCCCGAGGTACGCGCCGCAGCCGAGCGGCGCGCACAGCGCATCCTCGATGACGACGTGGCGGTGTTCGCGGTGCTGAGGGATTGGAAAAACCAGCCGTCCTGACGGCGTTGGCTGGGCAGGTCCGTCGCGCGGGTTTCTGCAAAAACGGCTTCGAGACGGCGGAGAAATCCTTCTGCAGGCCCCTGGACTCCTTACGGGATCGCCAAGCAGGCCAGAAATAATTGACTGTAATCAATGGCCTGTTTACGCTCTCTCATCGACTTAAAGAGCTTTTTGCGATGATCCTGGCATTTTTCAGGGCCAGCCTCTTATACGGTTTGATCGCGGCGGTTGGCTGGGCGTATGCCGCACAGCATCCAGCAGGCGATGGGGCAGGTACCTTCTCCCTTGATTTAACCGCGAGCCTGGCGCCTGCCAGCGCTCGGCACGACGTCGCCGGCGTTCGTCACCACGTCTCGTCCTTTCCTCTACAACTGGTGGAGGACACTCGGCCCATCAACGATGTGCCTCGGCTTCCAGTCTCGCTCGACCCGCCCATTCGCACCAATACCGCACCGGCTGCGCCCGTGGTGCCCGACAATGCATCCGTGACCAGCCCGCTTTCCGTGGAGCACGAACGCGCTGGCGTCGCTGGGCAATCCATCCAACCCGAAAGCGTCACGCGATCCAGTGCACTCCCGCCTGTTGCGAGCCCTGCTGCCAAGGGCGCCGCGCCGCCGGAGGCAAGGGATTCCTCCGCTATGCCTGAAGGACAGCCCCCCGGTAGCCTGTGGACGCGTATCCGGGCTGGTTTCGCCATCCCCGAGATCGAAACCGCCGCGGTGCGTCGCCACGAGGCGTGGTATCTGAATCGTCCTGCCTACATGGCGCGAATGGTGGAGCGCGGCCGCCGTTACTTGTTTTTCGTGGTGGAAGAGCTCGAGAAGCGGGGCATGCCCACGGATCTGGCACTGCTGCCCATGATCGAGAGTGCCTACAACCCGGGTGCATATTCGCGTGCCCACGCCGCAGGCATGTGGCAGTTCATTCCGGCCACTGGCCGACGCTACGGCTTGGAGCAAAACTGGTGGTATGACGGCCGGCGCGATGTCATGGCTGCCACTCGGGCCGCTCTCGACTACCTGCAAAAGCTGTACGCCGACTTTGGTGACTGGCACTTGGCGCTGGCCGCCTACAACTGGGGCGAAGGTGCAGTGGGCCGCGCAGTGGAGAGGAATCGGCGTCTTCAACAGCCGTCGGGCTATCTCGACCTGCGCATGCCCGCCGAAACATCCAACTATGTGCCCAAGTTACAGGCGGTCAAGAACATCGTGGCTGATCCTGCGCGCTACGGTCTGAGCCTGGAAGATGTTCCCAACCAACCCTACTTCACCCGCGTGGCACTGCCCGCCCATATGGATGTGAAGCGCGCCGCGGCGCTGGCCGAAATGGAGCTCGAGGAATTCCGCTCCCTCAACCCCGCCCACAACCGCCCGGTCATTACGCCGGCTGGCGGCGCCAGCGTGCTGCTGCCCGTGGACCGGGCGGAGGTTTTCCACGCCAATTTCGAATCGAATGACGACCCGCTGGTTACCTGGCGGGTGCATACCCTGCGCCCGCGGGAAACCCTGGAATCCCTGGCCAGCCGCTATGGCCTGGCACCCACCACGCTGCGGCAGGTGAACGGGATCAGTGCACGCGGCCGTTTGCGCGCCGGACAGGCGCTGCTGGTACCCACGCCCGGTGCCTCCAAGGCGGTGGAGGTGGATTTCGCCTTTGCGACGCTATCGCGCCAGCCCGCCTTCATCGACGCTGCGCCAAGCTTCCACAAGGCGCGCCGCGGCGAAACCTTGCAGTCCATCGCCGCAGACTTCGGTCTGAGCGCCTCGGACCTGGCGCGCTGGAATCACCTCAAGGGTGGCAAGGCAAGGCCCGGCCAACGCATCGCGCTGGCGCCGCCAGTCCCGAAACATGCCCGCGGCGGGCACCGCTCTGTCCATGGCAAGGCCGCGAAGCAGGCGCCGCGGTCGAAGCTTCACGAGCATCCGCGGCGCACCGGAGCGACGCGGCCGCAATTGGCTGCCCGTAACTGATCCTGAACCCGCCCTGGAACCTCAAAGGCCGCGTATTCGCCTCATACCTGCCGGCTTACGACGCCGCAGGCCCTGTCAGTACGCAACGCACGCTGTGTCCCGGGGCGACATTCACAGTCGAGGGGTAACTTTCACGGCAGGTCGGCTGTGCGTGGGCACAGCGCGGATGGAAGTGACAGCCCGCCGGAGGATTGGCTGGCGAGGGCAGGTCACCCTCGGCGCGTAGGCGTAGCCGCTCGCCCTGGCCATCAAACCGCGGCACGGCCGCCAGCAGTGCCTGGGTGTAGGGATGGCGCGGCGATTCCAGCACCTGGCCCACGCCGCCGTGTTCCACGATGCGGCCCAGGTACATCACCGCCACCTCGTGGGCCAGAAACTCCACCACCGACAGGTTGTGTGTGATGAACAGATAGGCCACCCCGAGCCGTTGCTGCAACTCGCGCAGCAGATTGAGAATTTGCGCCTGTACCGACACATCCAGCGCCGAAGTGGGCTCGTCGCACACGATGACTTTTGGTTCCACCGCCAGCGCACGGGCGATGGCGATGCGCTGGCGCTGTCCTCCCGACAGTTCGTGAGGATAGCGGTGGCGCATGTCGGTGCTCAAACCCACCTGTTCCAGAAGTTCATCCACACGTCGGTCACGGGCCGCGGCATCGCCGCCCACACCCAACGCCAGCATGCCCTCGCTGACGATTTCCGCCAGCCGCATGCGCGGGTTGAGGGAAGCGAAGGGGTCCTGGAAGATGATCTGGAAATCACGCCTACGGGTGCGCAGTGCTGCGCCGCCCAGAGCGGTTAGGTCCTCGCCCCGCAGCAGCACGCGCCCCCGGGTGGGCTCCAGCAGCCGCACCATGGCCTTGCCGGCGGTGGTCTTGCCGCAGCCCGATTCACCCACCAGCGCCAGCGTGCGCCCGGCGTGCAGGTCCAGCGACAGTCCATCCACCGCGCGCACCTGCCCCACCACCCGCTTGAGTACACCGCGGCAGATGGGAAAATGCACCGCGAGATCGCGCACCTCCAGCAAGGGCGCGGCAACCATCGGCTCTCGCGCCGCCGCCAACGGCGCGGACACCGTGGTCGCGGCCCGGGCAGCCCGCCCCGCAAAGCGCGGGTCGTGCAGGTGGCAGCGTGCCGCCTGGCCGCCTTCCAGTTGGAGGATGGCAGGCTGCGAGTTGCTGCACGCCTCGAAGGCGTGATCGCAGCGCTCGACGAAGCGGCAACCAGAGAACTCGCGCCACAGGGCCGGCACCTGGCCACCGATGGCCGCCAATGGCGCATCGCGCAGATGTCGGCCCGGAACGGAGGCAAACAGCTTTCGAGTATAGGGATGGGCTGGCGCGGTAAACAAACGCTCGCGCGGAGCCGTCTCCACCAGTTCGCCCGCGTACATCACCGCCACGCGATGGGCCATCTCGGCCACCACCCCCAGATCGTGGGTGATCAGCAGCACGGCCATGCCGGTGCGCTTCTGCAAGTCGCGCAACAGGCCAAGCACCTGGGCCTGGATGGTCACATCCAGGGCAGTGGTGGGTTCATCGGCGATCAACAGCTCCGGCTCGCAGGCCAGCGCGCCAGCGATCATGACGCGCTGCTTCAGCCCCCCCGAGAGCTGGAAGGGATATTCGTCCATGCGCCGACGCGGATCCGGGATACCCACCGCCTCGAACAGTTCCAGCACCCGCCTGTCGGCGGCGCTGCCACGCAGGCCCAGGTGGCGGTCGAGCACCTCGCGCACCTGGTCGCCCACGGTCATCACCGGATCGAGGCTCGCCCCGGGCTCCTGGAAAATCATGCCGATACGCCGACCGCGCACATCGCGCATGGCGCGCTCCGGCAGCGCCAGCAGATCCTTGCCCTCCAGCCGCACTTCGCCGCCCACCACCCGGCCGGCGTCGGGCAACAGGCGCATCACCGACAGCGCCGTGAGCGATTTGCCGCTGCCCGACTCGCCCAGCAGCGCGAAAGTCTCGCCGCGATTGAGCGCGAGGGATATGCCGTCTACGGCCCGGATCACCCGGTCGCCCGCAGCGATACAGGTGCGCAGGTCGCGAATCTCCAGCAACGGTGCGGTCATGACGACGCCTTGGTGGCGGGCCGCGTGCGGGCCGCCAGTTGGCGCCAAGGGGAGGCGCGCAAGAAGTCGGCGCGCACCCGCGGGTCGAGGGCATCGCGCACCGCGTCGGCGAACAGGTTGGCCGCCAGCACCAGCAGCAGCATGCAACCGAAGGCGGCGCCCAAGGACCACCACACCACCGGCTCCCGGGCAAGCTCCAGGCGCGCCGCGTTGATCATGGTCCCGAAGCTGTTCATGGCCGGGTCCACACCCACACCCACGTAGGACAGCACCGCCTCCGCCAGCACCAGCGAGCTGAAGCCCAGCACCGTGGAAATGATGACGATGTGCAACACGTTGGGCAGCACGTGCCGCGCCAGGATGCGCCAGGGTCCCAGGCCGAAGGCGCGCGCCGCCTGCACGAACTCCAGCTCGCGAAGCTTGAGAGTCTCGCCGCGCAGCAGGCGGCACAGCCCCGTCCAGCTGGTGACCCCCAGGATCACGCACAGGAACAGCAGGCGAAAGTCGGCGCGCCGCGTGACGGAGTCGAAGGTCTCGGGCCGCGCGTCCATGTACACCTGCATCATCAGCACCGCCGCGGCAATCAGCAGCACACCCGGAATGGAACTCAGGGTGGTGTAGAGATACTGAATGATATCGTCCACCCACCCCTTGAAGTAGCCGGCCATCAGCCCGAGCGCCAGGGCGAAGGGCAGCATCACCAGCGTGGTGACGGTGCCGATCACCAGGCCGGTGCGGATGCTCTTTAGGGTGAGGTAGAGCACATCCTGGCCCACCTTGTCGGTTCCGAACACGTGGTAGCGGCCCGACAGCACGATCAGCGGCCCCGCCACGAGCAAGATGACGGCGGCGGTGAGCAGCACGGCGCGCAGCGGCACGTCCAGTTCGCCGCGCCACGCTGCACCCGACACCGCCGCGAAGCTGCTGCCGCGCGCCGCCGCCACCACCCCGGTGAGCAGCGAGGCCAGCATCACCCAGGCAAGCGCCGCGGCGGCTGCGCCGCGCGATGCGCCAGCGGCGATGTCGGCGCCACGCTCGCGGGCCGGGTCCTGCAGGTGCGCGCCGCCGTGCTTCAGGCGCGGGTACTCCCGCGCCATGGTCCCGTCGGGCCGGGTGATGGACTCCTTCGAGTGGCCGTGGACGGCAAAGGGCGCGGAAAAGGTGCGCTCCTGGCGTTGACGCAACGGCGCCGCCAAGGCATCCAGCGCTGACAGCACCTCCGGCGACCAGCGCTGCTCCGCCTTGCCGGGCTCGGGGAGCAGCGCCTTGCGGTAGTGCAGGCAGTCGAGCAGCCCCACCGCCACGAAACAGGCCAGCACCGTGGCGGCCACCATGCCGCTGGTGGATCGCGCCACCTTTCGCCAGGGGGCACGCAGGTGCTCGCGCGAGACCGTCAGCCAAACGAACGCCGCCACGCAACCGAGCAGCGCAAACACCAGCGCATCGGTCCACAGGATCACGGGCAGGATGGGCATCATTCGAACCGGATGCGCGGGTCCACGAGCGTGTAGGACAGGTCGGTGAGCACCAGCCCGACGATGTACAGCACCGAGCCCAGGAACACCATGCTGCGCACCACCGCGAAGTCCTGGGCGTTGATGGCGTCGATGGTGTAGCTGCCCAACCCTGGAATGCCGAAAAACGACTCCATCACCAGGCTGCCCAGGAACAGCGACGGGATCACCACCACCACGCCCGTGAGGATGGGGATGAGGGCGTTGCGCAGCACGTGGCGGAACATCACCCGCGCCTCGCTCAAACCACGGGCCCGGGCGGTACGCACGTAGTCGCGGCCCATCTCCTCGAGAAAGATGGTGCGGTACCAGCGGCTGCTCTCGCCAAAACCGGCCACCAGGGCCACGGCCACGGGCAATAGCATGAAGCGCCACGCCGCCAGCCCTTCGGCGAAACCCGAGATGGGCGCCAGGTTCCACAACTTGCTCACCAGGTACTGACCGCCGATGATGTAGAACATCCCGGAAATGGACATGGCCACCACACACAGCACCACACCAGCGAAGTCCAGGGTTGTCGCTCGGAACAGGGCCATGAGCAGCGCGAAGCTCACATAGGCTGCCAGGCCCACCAGGAACACCGGCAGGGCGATCGCCAGGCTCGGGCCCATGCGCCGGCAGATCTCCTCGCGGATGTCGCGGCCGTCCGACTCGGCCTTGCCGAACTCGAAGGCGAACAGCTTCACCGAGTGGTCGAAGAAGATGGTGTCGGTGGCCTTCGCCGCACCGTGTGCCGCGCCGTTCCAGAGCACCGGCCGGTCATAGCCGCGCTCGCGCTTCCAGCGCTCGATGGCCTCGGGCGTGACGCGCTTCATGCCCAGCTGCATGCGCGCCATGTCATCGGGCGTGTTGACCACGAAGAACAAGGCGAAGGTGAGCAGATTCACACCGACCAGGATCGGGATGGCATAGAGCAGGCGCCGCGCGAGATAGCCGAGCACTGTCTTCAGCCCTCGCCCGCCGCGGCAAGCCGCTCGGTGCGACGTTCACGCCGCCGCCACGACACCACGGCGGGCAGCGCCACGGCCGCCAGTGCCAGCGCACCCGCCACCAGCGGCCAGAGCACCGGGCGGTTCCAGGCGGCACGCTGCAACTCGCGCTTCGCCACGTGGATGCGCTGATATTTGAGCAGGTTGTTGGCGATCTGGTTGGGCTTGCGGTTACCCACCCAGCCATGGGCCAGGCCGTACTCCTTGGGATGCAGGCCCCACAGCCAGGGCGCATCGCGGCGTGCGATGTCAGCCATCTCGTCGATGAGGGCCTGGCGCTCGGGGCCATTGTCCATGGCTTTCATGCGCCCGAACAGCCGGTCGAAGGCCGGGTTCTTCCAGTTGGCTGCGTTCTCGCCCTGGGCCTCCACCTTGGCCTGGGCACCGTGCAGCAGGAACAGGAAATTCTCCGGGTCGGGATAGTCGGCGTTCCAGCCCCACTGGAAAATCTGCGCATTGCCCTTGCGAATCTTCTCCTGAAAGCGGTTGTAGTCAGTGGCGCGCACCACCAGGTTGATGTCGAGCCTGGCGAACTGCTTGCGCAGCCAATCCAGGCGCGCCTTGTCGTCAGGCCCGCGGGCGGTGCTGTCCAGATAAAGGGTGAGCGGCGCGCCCGTGGCCGAGTCGGTGCCGCCGGGATAACCCGCCTCGGCCAGTAGCCGCTGCGCCGCCTCGATGGGCTTGCGCCGCGCCGCGCCGTCCACCCAGTCGTACACCACCGGGTTGATGCCCGCCTCGCCCTCGCGATAGCCGAAGATGCCCGGCGGTAGCGGTCCCATGGCCGGGATGCCGCGGCCATTGGCAAAGATGGTGATGTATTCCTCGTAATCCACGGCGATGGATATGGCTTGGCGCAGCTTGCGCGCCCGTTCCGAGTCACCACCCACCACCGCGTCGAGCATGTTGAAACCCATGTAGAAGGTGGACGGCGCCACTGCCGTCTTGAGCTGGATACCCTTGGCCTGCATTTCCTCGGTGAGCGTCACCTGCCCGCCGCTACCCACCTGCACCGCCTGGTCGAAGGCATCGGAGGTGATGCCCGAGGCGTCGTACCAGCCCTGCAGGAACTTGTTCCAGTAGGGGATGGCCTCCTTCTCCAGGCTGAAGACAGCGCGGTCGATGAAGGGGATCGGCTTGCCGGCGTCGGCGAGCAGTCCGGCCTCGGCGTCGGCGGGTTCACCGTCGGCGGGGTAGCTTTCGCCGAAGAAGTTGGGGTTGCGCTCCAGCACCATGCGCCGGTTTGGATCGTTGATCACCAGCATGTAGGGGCCGGCGCCCACGGGAAACCAGTCTAGCGTGACGTTGCGCGCCGACAACGCCGGCTGAGCATAGAAGCGCTCCGCCTCGAAGGGCAGCGGCGCGAAGAACGGCATGGCCAGCCAGTAGATGAACTGCGGGTAGCGGCCCTTGAGCTTCACCCGATAGGTGGACTCATCCACCACTTCCACACCCTCCAGGGGGAAGCGGCGCAGGTCCAGCCAGGCGCCACGGCCGGCGGTGCGGTCGAGCTCCTCCTGGGCACGCTTGAGGGTGTCGCCGTACTCCTTCAGGCCCACGATGTAGTCGCTCATCAACCCGAAGATGGGCGAATGCAGCTTCGGGTGGGCGAGCCGCTTGATCTGGTAGACGAAGTCCTCCGCACGCACGGCGCGTGTGCCGTGCTCGGCCAGTTCCATGGGCGATCGCAGCCGCCCCGCCTCGGCGGCATCGATGGGCACGTAGCGCGGGGTCCCGTCGGTGCCCAGCGCGAAAGCCGGGTGAGGCTGGTAGCGCAGGTCCGGCCGCAGTTTCACCTCGTAAACACTGAAGGCTACGCGCTCGGCGGGCGCCCCGTTTTCAAGCTGCCGCCCGTGGGCATCCAGGTAGCGCACTTCCGGCAGCGCGGCGGCGGCGAAGGGCGTCAGTTCGAAGGGCCGGCGCAGGTAGTGGTATTGCAGCGGCGGGGTGTAGACCTGCGCCGTAAACACGATTTCATTGGAGCTGTAGGACTGCACCGGGTCCAGGTGCTTGGGTCGCTCAGTAAAGGACGAATACAGCGTATTGCTGGTGCGCTCGGCGGGCGGATAGGGATCGTTCCAGGGGTGATCGCAACCGCCCAGCAGCAGTCCCGCCCCGCAGACGGCAAACAGCCGCACGGTGGCAAGGGCAGTGGAGGAAATCGCGCAGTGCATGGGTTTTCAGAAAAAGGCAGCAGACCGAAGGCGGCAGCGTAAGGCATCGTTCCAGTCGACGGCACCTATAATAGCTGCCGCAAGGGTTGCGCATTTATCGGGCACACGCGACGAACGTGGCGCCTTCGATTTCGGTGAGGAAAACGCATGGGCTTTCTGCAGGGTAAGAAGATCCTGGTGACCGGTCTGTTGAGCAGCCGGTCCATCGCCTATGGCATTGCCCGGGCCGCGCGGCGCGAGGGCGCGGAACTCGCCTTCACCTTTCAGGGTGAGCGGGTGCGCGAGCGGGTGATGGCTTTGGCGGGCGAGTTCGACAGTTCGCTTGTGTTCGGCTGCGACGTGTCGTCGGACGAGGAAATCTCCGCACTATTCACCCAGCTGGGTGCTGCCTGGGACGGTCTCGATGGCCTGGTGCATTCCATCGCCTTTGCGCCGCGGGAGGCCCTGTCGGGAGACTTCCTAGACAGCGTCAGCCGCGAAGCCTTCCGCATATCCCACGACATCAGCGCCTACAGTTTTGCGGCCCTGGCCAAGGAGGCGCGACCGATGCTGCTCGGGCGCCAAGGCGCGTTGCTCACCCTGAGCTACCTGGGCGCGGAGCGCTCGCTACCCAATTACAACGTCATGGGGCTGGCCAAGGCAAGCCTGGAGGCCGCCGTGCGCTATATGGCCCAAAGCTTGGGCCCCCAGGGCATCCGCGTCAACGCCATCTCAGCTGGTCCCATCAAGACACTCGCCGCCGCTGGCATCGGCAACTTTGGCAAGATCCTGTCCTTCAACGAAAGGACCGCGCCGCTACGCCGCAACGTCAGCATCGAGGACGTGGGCAATGCCGCCGCGTTCCTGTTAAGCCCGCTGGCGGCGGGCATTACCGGCGAAGTGCTGCGCGTGGATGCGGGTTTCAGCACCACGGCGCTGGCCTCGCTGGACTAGGCCATTGGCAGGAGTGCCCTCGCCATCGCGAGGGCACTCCTGCCCCCTCAGGGGCCCTTGCGCTCCACCTTGGAGGCATCGATCTCCACACCCGCGCCCGCCTTGACCACGGCGGTGTAGGCCTCCAGTTGCTGCTGGGCGGCCAGTTGCGCGATCTGCCGTTGGAGAGACTTGGCTTCCTCCGCACTCACAGCTTTGCCGTCGAGCACCTTGCTCACGCGGTAGACAACGTAGCGCCCATCGGCGGCAGTGGTGCCTATGTAGGCGGGCAGCTTGGCTGCATCGGCACTGAACACCTCGCGCGCGGCCTCCACCAATAGGGAGCCGGGTGCCTGCAATGACACCAATTGCGGTGCCTCGAAGGTGGCGCCCGCGGTGTCGCCCTTTCGCAACCGTTCCAGGGCGGCCTTGCCCTCTTCGGCGGCCCGCTTGCGGGCGCGCTCGCCCATCAAAACCACCGTGATGTCCGACTTGACCTGATCGAAGGGCAGAAAGTCCGCGGCCTTGTGCTCCAGCACCCGGGCGGCCACGAAGGTGCCGTCGCCCATATCCACGGCCTCGGTGTTGCGCTTGTTTTTGATCGCGTCCTCCGAAAAAATCTTGCCCAGTAGCGCTGGCTTGGACAGTTGAGGATTTCCCCCACCGTTTCGAGTAATCCAATCGCTGGTCTGAATAGTCAGCTTCAGCGCATCGGCGGCTGGCTTCAAGCTATCGGGTTGCTCGTAGACGATGTTTTGAAAACTCTCCACCGCCTCGGCGAACAGCTTTCCAATTTTCGGCTTGCGCACCTCCTGCTCTATCTCGCGGCGCACCTTTTCGAGCGAAGTGGCTTCACCAGGTTTGATTCCGTCGAGTCGTATCACGTGAAAGCCGTACTGGGTCTCCACTGGCCCGGCGATTTCGCCAGGTTTCAGTCCGAACAGCGCCTCTTCAAAGGGCTTGACCATGGCGCCACGCGCCACAAAACCCAGGTCGCCGCCGCTGGCCGCAGACCCGGGATCCTGGGAATTGGCCCGGGCCAGCTCGGAAAACCGCTGCGGCGCTTTTCGAGCTTCCTGAACCAACGCCTCCGCCTTGGCTCGGGCAGTGGCCTTGGCATCGGCAGTGGCGTCTTTCGAAACTGTCAGGAGAATGTGGCTGGCGCGACGCTCTTCGGGCTTCGAGTATTGGGACGAATGACTGTCGTAGAAAGCTTTCACTTCATCCGCAGTAACCTCCACCCTGTTTTCCAGCGCCTGGGCCGCAAGCACCACGTACTCCACGCGCGCCCGCTCCGGGATGGAGAACTGCTGCCGCTTTTCTTCGTAATACTTACTCAACTCAGCCTCGGCGGGCGGATCCCCGCCCATGAAACGCGCAGGCGCAAAGACCAGTTGGCTTACCTCCCTTTGCTGTTCCCGAATCCGGCCAAGACGCTCGCTGACGGAAGAAGCAACAAAGTTGGTGCGGATAACCGTTTCTCGAAGCTGGGACAGCGCGAGATCGCGGCGAACCCGCTCCTCGAAGCCTGCCGGTGTCAGCCCCTGGCTCTTAAGAATTTCCTGGTAGCGCTGCTCGGAGAACTTGCCCGTGGCGCGGTCCTGGAAAGCCGGGATCTCAGTGATGACCTTCGCAAGCTGCGCGTCAGTGGCCGTCATCCCCTGACCCAGAGCGTGGGCAAGCATGGCACGGTTCTCCACCAGCGCGTTGATCACGCTGTTGCGGACTTCGCTGCTATTGAGCATCGCGTCGTCAGCCTTGCCCTGCATCATCTGCCGCAACTGGTCCTGACGCTCCCGTAACGCACCCTCGAACTCAGGGGCGTAAATGCGGGTGCCGGCAACCTTTGCCACTGCGGCGCCTGTGCCGCTGTCCTGAAAATAGTAGTTGATGCCAAACAAGGCAAACGGCGGCACGATCAGCACCAGCAAGACCAATTGCAGCCAGCGCTTGTGCTTGTTGACCCAATCGAACATGGCTTTAACGCATCCTTGGAAGGCTAAAAACGGGGCGATTCGGGCGAACCCGGAACGACGAGCGCACAAACAAAAAGGCGAACTCGCGTTCGCCTTTTTCACCTTGATTGGCGGAGTGGACGGGACTCGAACCCGCGACCCCCGGCGTGACAGGCCGGTATTCTAACCAACTGAACTACCACTCCCGACATCCGTGGCTTCCCGTTTGAATTGGAAAACCAAGCAAACTACAACTGCCATCAGTGGTGGGTGCTGACGGGATCGAACCGCCGACATTCGCCTTGTAAGGGCGACGCTCTACCATCTGAGCTAAGCACCCCTGATGGGTGCTCAAGGAACACTCACTGCAAGGCAGTACCGGAAACGCGAAGCCCCTGCCTGAAGCCTGTTATTTTAGCGCGTCTTTCAACGCCTTTCCAGCACGAAACTTGGGCACCTTGGCAGCCTTGATCTTGATGGCCGCGCCTGTTCGCGGATTACGCCCGCTGCGCGCGGCACGCTTTCCAACGTAGAAGGTCCCAAACCCCACCAGCGTCACGGTGCCGCCCTTGCGAAGCGACGCCCTGATGGAGGAGACCGTAGCATCCAGTGCCCGACCTGCCGCAGCTTTGGATATGTCGGCGTGCTTCGCAATGGCGTCAATCAGTTCGAGCTTGTTCACTTGGACTCCCTCGTGTTTCCTTCAGGTGTAAAAGTCAACCAGCGCATGACGTGATGCGCGCTCCGGCACGAGTCAACACAAAACCTTGCGCCGGATGCTGCCAAACAGCCGCAGGAGGCCGCTTGTTCAACTCAATACCACGCAAGTACCGCACCTGACCCGCTCGTTCAATTTTATATCGCGCTGCTGGAAAAGGTGTCAAGGAAGGCTCATCGAAAGGCGAACGACCTGACGAAACCGCCGCTGGGCGCAACATTTGCCATCAGTGCTTGATGGTGTTCGCCGTCGTAGGGCTGGATTCCACCGGCAGCGGAGCCACCACCGCCTCTGTTTTTTCTGGAAGTGGTTCTGGCATTCGTTCGAGGGCACGCTCCAACACTTGATCGATCCACTTCACGGGATGAATGTCGAGACGATTCTTGATGTTTTCCGGAATCTCCGCGAGGTCCTTGGCGTTCTCCTCCGGGATCAACACCAGTTTGATGCCGCCGCGGGTGGCCGCCAGCAATTTCTCCTTCAACCCCCCGATGGGAAGGACTTCGCCGCGCAGCGTGATTTCTCCAGTCATGGCCACGTCGGCCCGTACCGGGATGCCCGTAAGCAAGGACACCATGGCGGTGCAGATGGCAATACCAGCGCTTGGCCCATCCTTTGGCGTGGCACCCTCGGGAAGGTGGATGTGGATGTCGCTGTTCTGGTAAAAATCTTCCTTGATCCCGAGTTTATGGGATCGACTACGCACCACAGTCAGCGCCGCCTGAATGGATTCCTGCATCACCTCACCCAGTTTGCCTGTGGTGACCATCTTTCCCTTGCCGGGCATCACCGCACTTTCAATGGTGAGAAGTTCCCCTCCAACCTCGGTCCATGCAAGACCGGTGACTTGCCCCACTTGGTTCTGCTTCTCGGCCATGCCGAAGCTGTACCGGCGCACCCCCAGAAACTTGTCGAGATTGCGCGCAGTTACCTGAAGGGCCGACTCGCGCTTCTTGAGCAATAGAGACTTGACCACCTTGCGAGAGATCTTCGAGATTTCCCGCTCGAGCGCCCTCACACCCGCCTCGCGAGTGTAGTAACGGATGATGTCTCGGATGGCACTCTCCGACACATTGCATTCCTGTTCCTTGAGACCATGATTCTTCATCTGCTTCGGAAGGAGATACCGCATGGCGATATTCACCTTCTCGTCCTCCGTGTAGCCGGACAAGCGGATGACTTCCATGCGATCGAGCAAAGGCGCCGGGATGTTCATGGTGTTGGCCGTGGCAACGAACATCACGTCCGAGAGGTCGTAATCCACCTCAACGTAGTGATCCACGAATGTGTGGTTTTGCTCCGGGTCCAATACCTCGAGTAATGCCGACGCAGGGTCGCCGCGAAAGTCCATGCCCATCTTGTCCACTTCGTCCAGCAGGAAGAGCGGGTTACGCACGCCGACCTTGGTCATGTTTTGCAGAATCTTGCCCGGCATTGAACCTATGTAGGTGCGCCGATGCCCTCGGACCTCTGCCTCGTCGCGCACACCGCCCAAAGACATCCGTACGAACTTGCGGTTGGTGGCGCGGGCAATGGACTGCCCAAGAGACGTCTTGCCAACGCCGGGCGGGCCCACCAGGCACAGGATGGGCGCCTTGACCTTGTCCACCCGCTGCTGGACCGCCAAGTACTCGAGGATGCGTTCCTTGACCTTCTCGAGCCCGTAGTGATCCTCTTCGAGCACCGTCTCGGCCGCCACAAGATTCTTTGAAATCTTGCTCTTTTTCTTCCAGGGAAGCCCCACTAAGGCGTCGATGTAATTACGCACCACCGTCGCCTCGGCAGACATGGGCGACATGAGACGCAGCTTCTTCAATTCCGCCTCGGCCTTGGCGCGCGCCTCCTTTGGCATGTGCGCACCCTTGATGCGTTTTTCAATTTCGTCGAGATCCTGACCCTCGTCAAGGTCGCCGAGCTCCTTCTGGATCGCCTTGACCTGCTCGTTGAGGTAGTACTCGCGCTGGCTCTTCTCCATTTGACGCTTCACCCGGCCGCGGATGCGCTTCTCCACCTGCAGGATGTCGAGTTCGGCCTCCAGAAGCGACAAAAGGTGCTCGAGCCGGCGCCGCACGTCGATCATCTCCAGCACGGCTTGCTTCTGCTCAAGCTTGAGGGGCAAGTGGGCTGCGATGGTGTCAGCGAGGCGCCCTGCTTCGTCAATACCCGCGAGGGAGGTGAGAATCTCGGGAGGGATTTTCTTGTTGAGCTTCACATACTGGTCGAACTGGGCAATCATGGCGCGGCGCATGGCCTCGCTTTCATGTCTCTGTTCAGGCGACAGCGCGTCATGGGGCACCACCGCAGCCTCGGCAGCAAAGTGCGTGTGCAAATCCTCCACCTGAAGCACGTTGGCACGCTGCACGCCCTCCACCAGCACCTTGACCGTGCCATCGGGCAGCTTGAGCATCTGCAGGATGTTGGCGACGCTGCCCACGCGGTAAAGATCCTCCTCGCCAGGTTCGTCCTTCGCCGCCGACTTTTGCGCCACGAGCAGGATGCTCTTGCCCGCCTCCATGGCGCTCTCCAGAGCCTTGATGGACTTCGGGCGCCCCACGAACAGCGGGATCACCATGTGAGGGAACACCACTACGTCGCGCAGCGGAAGCAGCGGGAGCGACAGCAGGTTCTCGGCGGCATCGGAAAACTGGCTCATGTACTCACCTTCGAATTGATTTCTGTGCCTTGAGGAGGTGGGGCGCCAGCGATCGCATTTCAAGACGTTCCAGCGCGAGGCGAATGCTCAACACCACACCCCGGTGCCTAGAAAGACCACGCCGGCGACTAACTCGGCCGGCTCGCGGATCAAGCGGAACCGGCAACCTTGGGTTGATCCGAGTAAATGAGGATCGGTTTGACGTCGCCCGTGATCGTGCCTTCGTCAATCACCGCCTTCTGGACATTTTTCGTCGAGGGCAGGTCGAACATCGTGTCCAGGAGCACGTGCTCCAGGATGGAACGCAACCCGCGTGCGCCGGTCTTGCGCTGAAGCGCTTTGCGTGTGATCGCGAGCAGCGCATCGTCGCGAATCTCCAGTTCCACCCCCTCCATTTGGAACATCCGCTGGTATTGCTTGATCAAGGCGTTTTTGGGCTCCGTGAGAATCTGGATCAGCGCCTTTTCGTCGAGTTCCTCGAGGGTCGCCACGACCGGCAACCGCCCCACGAACTCAGGAATCAACCCATACTTGATAAGGTCTTCCGGCTCCACGTCACGCAGCACCGATGAGATGTCCTTGCGGTTGTCTCTGCTCTTAACCTCCGCGCCGAAACCGATCCCGCCCTTCTCCGACCTGGAGCGTATGACCTTGTCCAGGCCGTCGAAGGCACCACCACAGATGAACAGGATGTTCGTGGTGTCAACCTGCACGAACTCCTGGTTGGGGTGCTTGCGCCCTCCCTGGGGTGGCACCGACGCGATGGTGCCCTCGATCAGCTTGAGCAGCGCCTGCTGCACGCCCTCGCCCGAAACGTCGCGGGTAATCGAGGGGTTGTCGGACTTGCGGGAAATCTTGTCGATTTCGTCGATGTAGACGATGCCGCGCTGCGCCTTGTCCACATCGTAGTCACATTTCTGCAAGAGCTTCTGGATGATGTTTTCCACGTCCTCGCCCACATACCCCGCCTCCGTCAGCGTAGTGGCGTCTGCCATCACGAAGGGCACGTTGAGCAATCGCGCGAGCGTCTGGGCGAGCAACGTCTTGCCAGACCCGGTCGGCCCCACCAAGAGAATGTTGCTCTTGGAGAGTTCCACATCATCTTTCTTGGAGACGGTCTTGAGGCGCTTGTAGTGGTTGTATACCGCCACCGCAAGAATCTTCTTCGCCTGATCCTGGCCAATCACGTACTGATCAAGTATCGCGCGGATCTCCGAGGGAACAGGAAGATCCGACCGGTTGCCCTTGGCGGCAGCATCCCCACCGGTCTCCTCGCGGATGATGTCGTTGCAAAGCTCGATACACTCATCGCAGATGAAAACGGAAGGACCCGCGATCAACTTGCGGACCTCGTGCTGGCTCTTGCCGCAGAACGAGCAATAGAGCAGTTTTTCTCCGGAGGACTTTTCCGACATCGCTTTGAATGACTCCCGGCGTTGGCGTGGTTGGGATTCGAGCCAGGTTCAGACGCCCTCGGCGCGGCTCACGAGGACCTTGTCCACGAGGCCATATTGCACCGATTCTTCTGCGCTCATGAAGTTGTCCCTGTCGGTGTCCTTCTCGATGGTCTTGATATCCTGCCCGGTATGACTGGACATGATGGCATTGAGCTTCTCCCGCAGATACAGGATTTCGCGGGCGTGAATCTCGATATCCGAGGCCTGCCCCTGAAAACCGCCCATGGGCTGGTGGATCATCACCCGGGAATTTGGCAGCACGAAGCGCTTGCCTTTTGCGCCGGCAGCGAGCAAGAAAGCCCCCATGCTGGCGGCCTGCCCGATACATAGGGTTGAAACGTCCGGCTTGACGAACTGCATGGTGTCGTAGATGGCAAGACCGGCAGACACTGAACCTCCCGGAGAATTGATGTAGAAAAAAATGTCCTTGTCGGGATTTTCGGACTCTAGAAACAACAACTGGGCGACGATCAGGTTTGCCGTGGACTCAGTAACCGGTCCCACCAGAAAAACGACCCGCTCCTTGAGCAGGCGGCTGTAGATGTCATAGGCCCGCTCACCCCGCCCGCTCTGCTCGATAACCATGGGGATCAGGCCGAGCCCCTCGGGTTCGCGATCCCACCGAGATCCGCCCCAGTTCATGACGCCCCTCCCATGAGTTCATCGAAGGGAGTATCGCGGTCCGTGAGACTCACCCGGCCGAGCACCCAGTCGACAACATTGTTCTCAAGCACCACCGCTTCCACTTCGCGCACGCGTTCCGGCGACTGGTAGTACCAACGCACCACTTCCTCCGGCTCCTCGTAGCTTTGAGCATATTCGCCGATTAGGGTGCGAATCTGTTCGGGTTCGGCCTTGATTCCCTCGCGCCTGACCAACTCGTTGAGCACCAACCCGATGCTGACACGACGCCTTGCCTCGGGCTCGAAGGCGTCCCGGGGAATGTTGACGTTCTCCGCATTCATTCCCCGCCCCCGCAAGTTCTCCATCATGCCTGCGGCAAGTCGATCGGTCTCCGCTTCGATGAGTGCCTTCGGTACGTCGAATTTCGACGCGTCGAGCAGAACCTTGAGGGCTTGATCCTTGGTGTTCTGACGCACTCGGCGTTTCACCTCGCGCACGAGATTCCCTTTGACGTCGGCCCGCATGCGATCAAGATCACCGTCGGCAACGCCCAACGCGCGCGCGAATTCCGCGTCTACCGCCGGAATCTTAGCTTCCTGGACCTTGTGCAGTGTCACGGTGAATTCCGCCTTCTTTCCGGCAACATCCTGACCATGATAGTCCGCTGGGAAGGTCAGTTCAAACGTGCGCGCCTCCCCTGCGGAAACGCCTTCAAGGGCAGCCTCGAACTCGGGTAGAAGACGCCCCTCCCCCAGCGTAACGGCCTGCCCTTTGGCCTCGCCGCCTTCGAAGGGCACGCCATCGATCCGGCCCTGGTAGTCGATGATCACAAGGTCGCCCTTGAGGGCGGCGCGATCCACAGCTTCATAGGTGGTGCGCTGACGGCGCAACACCTCCACAGTCCTCTCCACGTCGGCCTCGCCCACCGTCACCATGGGCCGGGCAATGGAATGGGCGGCTAGGTCTCCCAGTTCGATTTCGGGGAACACCTCGAAGGTGGCGGTGAACTCAAATTGATCCTGGGCTTCGGCCGCCGGTTTGGCCTCGATGCGCGGCAGGCCCGCGACCCTCAGGTTTTTCTCGCGTACCGCTTCGCCGAACGTGCGCTCCACCATGTCGCCAAGCACCTCGTGGCGCACCTGCGGCCCGAACTGGCGCTCCACCACCTTGATGGGCACCTTACCTGGCCGAAAGCCGGCCAGCTTAACCGTGCGTTGCAGGCGCTTGAGGCGGTTGTCCACCTCTGCATTGATCTGGTCGAGGGGAACAGCAACCTTCAGGCGCCGCTCCAGCGTGCCGAGGGTCTCGATGGAAGCTTGCATCGCGGGGTCTCTCAGGTTTCAGGGTTGCCACGGCAGCGACTCCGGCGGGCCATGCCCGGCGGTCCGGTCAACTCGTTCTCAGGATCGAGGGGACGGGGTTTGAGGACGGCGAGGTGCTGGCCCGCCGGGGTCGCTGGTGCGAAAGGGGGGACTCGAACCCCCAAGCCTTGCGGCGCCGGAACCTAAATCCGGTGCGTCTGCCAATTCCGCCACTTTCGCGATGCGTCATTCTATTACAATGCGCCGTCGCTCGCACCCGCCGCACCCATGCGCCCGCTGCCATTGCCATGGCAACCCACTGATGGGAATGCATTTTTCGGGTCGGGCGGCAGTTCATGGGCGTTGATCACTACGAGAATTTTCCGGTTGCCTCGGTACTGCTTCCGAAGCGTCTGCGCGCCCCGGTGGTAGCGCTGTATCGTTTCTGTCGAGAGGCCGACGACATCGCCGACGAGGGGGACGACGCACCCGAGGTTCGGCAGGCGGCCCTGGATGCGCGCCGCCAGGACCTGGATCGCGTCGAACGCGGCGAGAACCCGCTGCTTCCGCACTACGAGGCCGTAGCCCGCCTGATACGCGAGCACCGGTTACCCGTTCAGCCCTTTCGCGACCTGCTGGACGCCTTCCGGCAAGACACTCACAAGACCCGTTACACGGACTTCGGCGAACTCATGAATTACTGCCGGCGCTCTGCCAATCCCGTGGGCCGACTGGTGCTAACCCTGGCGGGCGCCGCCACACCGCGCAACCTGGCGCTCTCCGATGGCATCTGTTCGAGCCTGCAACTCATCAACTTTCTCCAGGACGTGGCCGTGGACTGGCGCAAAGGCCGGGTCTATCTGCCCCAGGACGAACTGGCGCGCTTCGGCCTCACCGAGGCCAGCATCGCCGCCGGCGACGCTGGCGCCGCCTGGGGCCGGATGATGCGCTTTCAGGTTGAACGCACCCGGCGCCTGCTGCAGGCGGGCGCACCGCTGGCCCGCCAGGTGGGCGGGCGCCTGGGGATGGAACTTCGCATGGTGGTCATGGGCGGTGATCGCATCCTGGAGAAAATCCTCAAGGCCGATGGCGACGTGTTCCGCCGCCGGCCCGTGCTGGAAACGGGCGACTGGCCGCTCATGGCCTGGCGTGCGCTAACGCGCTGAGCGGGCGAGACAACCGTGACGCCCGATCAGTATTGCCAGCAAAAGGCCGCTGCCAGCGGCTCGAGCTTCTATTACTCGTTCCGCTTCCTGCCGCCGCCGCGGCGGCGCGCCATCACGGCCCTGTATGCCTTTTGCCGCGAGGTGGACGATGTGGTGGACGAATGCGCCGACGCCCAGGTGGCCCGCACCACACTTCAGTGGTGGCGGCGCGAGGTGAGCGCGCTGTACGACGGCAACCCCAGCCACCCGGTGACGCGCGCCCTGCAACCAGCCCTTGCCGCCCACGGTCTCGAACAGCCTCGCCTGCTGGACATCATTGACGGCATGGACATGGACCTGGAGTGGAACCGCTATCCGGATTTCCCCACACTCGAGGTGTATTGCCACCGCGTGGCGGGCGTGGTGGGAATGCTGTCGGCCTCCATTTTCGGCTACACCGATCCCGCCACCCTCGGCTATGCCCGCGACCTGGGCATCGCGCTGCAACTCACCAACATCGCCCGCGACGTGGGCGAGGATGCGCGCCGCAACCGCATCTACTTGCCGCTCGACGAACTGGTGCGCTTCGGCGTGAGCGCCGATGACATCCTGCTGTTTCGCGAAACGCCCGCCGTGGCGGCGCTACTGGCGCACAACGTGGCCCGTGCCCGCCACTACCACGCTCGCGCCCTCGCCCAATTGCCCGCAGCAGACCGCACCGCCCAGCGCCCCGGATTGATCATGGGCGCGATCTACGCCCGGCTGCTGGAAGAAGTGGCCGCCGAGGGCGCCGGCGTACTGAACCGGCGTGTCTCGCTCACGCCGCTGCGCAAGCTCTGGATCGCCTGGAGGACCTGGCGCCGTGGCTGAGACACGCACGCCGCCTGGCGTATCGACCGCGCGCGTGCGGGTGATCGGCGCCGGCTGGGCAGGGCTCGCCGCGGCCGTCACCCTGGCCCGCCACGGGGTGAGCGTGGCAGTGCACGAAGCGGCCTCTGCACCCGGCGGCCGGGCACGGCGCGTGCTGCTGGACGGCGTCGGCGTGGACAACGGCCTGCACATCCTGCTGGGCGCCTACGAAAGCACCCTGCAACTGCTGCACACGGTCTCGCCAGGCCTCGCGGGCCTGCAGCGCCTGCCGCTGCGCCTCGAGGTGGCCGGGCGCCTGTCCCTGCGCAGCGCCGCCGCGCCGCCGCCCTTCGATCTTCTCATTGGCCTGCTGCGCGCCGAGGGACTGACCGCCTCGCAACGCCTGGCCACCGTGGGCTTCATGCTGCGGCTGCGCCTGGCGCGCTTCCGCGCGCTGCCTGGCGAAACCGTGGCCGGGCTGCTGGATCGCTTCGGCCAGCTCGGCGCCGCCCGCACCTGGCTCTGGGAACCGCTGTGCATCGCAGCCCTCAACACCGCGCCCGCCGAGGCCGATGCCCAGGTGTTTCTGAACGTGGTGCGCGATGGAATGGCCAACGGCGGGCGCGCCAGCGATCTGCTGCTGCCGGCCAGCGACCTGGGCAACCTGTTTCCCGAGCCTGCCTGCCGCTGGCTCGAGGCGCGCGGCTGCGGCGTGCACTTGGCCGACCCGGTACGCGCCATCCGCGTGCGGGGCAGCGGCTTTACCCTCGAATGCCGCTCCGGCAACCATGGCGCCAGCCAGGTGATATGCGCCACCGACCCGACGCGTGCCGCCGGCCTGGTGGAGGAACTGCCTGCCCTGGGCGCGCTGGCGCAGCGCTTGAGGGGGCTGCGCCACCTGCCCATTACATCGGTGTACCTGCAGTACGAACCCGAGCGCACCCTCCCCGCGCCCATGCTGGGACTGCCCGACGGACCGCTGCAGTGGGCCTTCGACCGCGGCGCGCTGTGCGGGCAGCACGGCCTGCTGGCCTGCGTGGCAAGCGCCGCCAGCCATTTCGATTCCTGGGGCCGCGATCGCATCGCGGCGGCCGCCCACGCTCAACTGTCGGTGCTGCTGCCCGACCTGGAGCCACCGCGCTGGCAGAGCGTCATTTCCGAGCGCCGTGCCACCTTTGCCTGCGTGCCCGGCATCGACCGGCCAGCACCACGCACCGCCCTGCCCGGACTGCTGCTGGCCGGTGACTACACCGCCAGCGACTACCCCGCCACCCTGGAGGCCGCCGTACGCAGCGGCATCGCCTGCGCCCACGCCATTCTGGAATCCTCATGAGCCTCCCCGAACCCTACACCCCCTCGCCGCAGTTGCTGCGCGATCGCGTCATCCTGGTGGCTGGCGGCAGCCGCGGCCTGGGCCTTGCCTGCGCGCAGGCCTTCGCTGCCCTCGGTGCCCAGGTGGTGATCACCGGCCGCAACCCCGAGCGGCTGGAGCACGCCTGCGAGAGCATCGAAGGCGCGGGCAGCACGCCGCCGGCGGCCGTGGGCATCGACTTCGAAGCCGCAACGCGGCGCGACTACGACGGCGTGGCCGGCGCGGTGGAACAGGCCTTCGGACGGCTCGACGGCCTGCTGCACTGCGCCGTGCACCTGGAAAAACTGGCCGCCGTGCAGGACCTGGATTTTGATGCCTGGAACCGGCTGCTGCGGGTGAATTTTCTCGCCCCTCTGGCCTTGACCAACGCCTGCCTGCACCTGCTGTCGCGCGCGCCCGATGGCGCGGTGGCCTACGTCATGGACGAGCACGTGCTGTCACCCGGCGCGTGGTGGGGCGGCGTGGCCGCACCGCGGGCGGCGCTGCTGGCTGCCATGGGCGCCCAGGCGCAGGAATGGCAGGCGCGCGCCGGACTGCGGGTCAATGCCCTGCTGCCCGGCACCATGGGCTCGCCCGCACGGGCCTTCACCCATCCAGGCCAACACCCTGCCAGCCTGCCGCCGCCGCAGGCCGTGGTGCCGGCATGCTGCTGGCTGATGGGCCCCGACAGCCGCGGCACCACCGGCCAGGTGATCCACGCACAGGGCTGATTCAGCCCGCCAGCAGCGCTCGCATGTGAGCCGGTAGCGGCCGCGAGCGCCCCTCGGCCAGGTTCACCCACACCAGCGTGGCGGCACCCTCGGCGAACACCGGCGAGTCCGCCGTGTCCGGGCGCATGCGGTGCTCGAGCACGAAACTCGCGCTGCCCACGCGGCCAGGCCGCAACTCGATGGCCAGATCCGCCGGATAGAGCACCGGCCGGATGAAGCGGCAGTCGATGCTGCCCAGCAGGGCGCCCTCCTCGTCCCTGACGTAATCGAAACCCAGGCGCTCGAACCAAGACAGACGCGCCTGTTCGAAATATCGGAAATAGGAAACGTTGTTGAGGTGCCGCAGGGCATCCAGCTCGCCCCAGCGCAACCGCATGCGTTCCACATGGATGGGTGAACGCTCCATGCTCATGGGCGGGGTCTCCGGCTTCGGGCCGGCGGGGGGCTTGGCGGTATCATCGGCAACCTTTTTGTATCGCGGAAGCGGCGCATTCTAGCCGCCCGCTCGCAGGAGAAGACGGTGGCGCAACGGGAGTTCATGGAGTACGACGTGGTGATCGTGGGCGCGGGGCCCTCCGGGTTGGCCTGCGCCATTCGCCTGCGGCAACTGGCCGCCCAGCATGGCAACGAGTTGTCGGTGTGCGTGCTCGAAAAAGGCTCCGAGGTCGGCGCCCACATCCTGTCGGGCGCGGTGGTGGAACCACGCGCCCTCGACGAACTCATTCCCGATTGGCGCGAACGCGGCGCGCCGCTGCACACCCCGGCGCGCGAAGACCGCTTCCTGTTCCTCACCGCCCAGGGCTCCTGGAAGCTGCCCACGCCGCCCCAGATGCACAACCACGGCAACTACATCGTCAGTCTCGGCAACCTGTGCCGCTGGCTGGGCGAGCAGGCAGAGGCCCTGGGCGTGGAAATCTATCCCGGCTTCGCCGCCGCCGAGGTGCTGTACGACGACGCCGGCCGGGTCACGGGCGTGGCCACGGGCGACCTGGGCGTGGGCCGTGACGGCCAGCCCACCGACCACTACCAGCCCGGCATGGAATTGCGCGCTCGCCAGACCGTGTTCGCCGAGGGCTGCCGCGGCTCGCTCACGCGGGAACTCATGGAGCGCTTTGGATTGCGCGACGGGGCCGAACCCCAGACCTACGGCATCGGCATCAAGGAACTGTGGGAGATCGACCCGTCCAGGCATCAACCCGGTCTGGTGGTGCACACCGTGGGCTGGCCGATGGACTTCAACACCTACGGCGGTTCGTTTCTCTACCACCTGGAAAACAACCAGGTAGCCGTGGGCTTCGTGATCGGCCTCGATTACACCAACCCTCACCTGTCCCCCTTCGACGAATTCCAGCGCTACAAGACCCACCCCGCCATCCGCCCCACCTTCGAAGGCGGCCGGCGCGTGGCCTACGGCGCGCGCGCTCTGTCCGAGGGCGGGCTTCAGTCCATCCCGCGGCTCACTTTCCCCGGCGGGCTGCTGGTGGGCGACACCGCGGGCTTCCTCAACGTGCCCAAGATCAAGGGCACCCACACCGCCATGAAGTCGGGCATGACGGCCGCCGAAGCCCTTTTCGGGCACCTCACGGCCGCCGAGGCGGGCACCGAGGTGGCCACCTACCCCGACCGGCTGCGCACCACCTGGCTGTGGGACGAGCTGCACCGCGTGCGCAACATCCGGCCGGCGTTCCGCTGGGGGCTGCTGGGCGGCGTGGCGTACTCGGCCCTCGACACTTACCTGCTGCGCGGCCGCGCGCCCTGGACGCTGCGCCATCACCACGACCATACCCAGTTGCGGCGCGCCGCCGACGCGCCCCGCATCGACTATCCCAAGCCCGACGGCAAGGTGAGCTTCGACAAACTCTCCTCGGTGTTCATCTCCAACACCAACCACGCCGAGCACCAGCGCGTGCACCTCACCTTGAGGGACCCCTCCATTCCGGTGGCCCACAACCTGGCCCTCTATGACGCGCCCGAACAACGCTATTGCCCGGCGGGCGTGTACGAAATCGTGCGCGAAGCCGACGGCTCCGCGCCCCGCTTGCAGATCAACGCCCAGAACTGCGTGCACTGCAAGACCTGCGACATCAAGGACCCCACCCAGAACATCCGCTGGGTAGTGCCCGAGGGCGGCGGCGGGCCCAACTACCCGAACATGTGACGCTCGCGCCGCACCCACTCGTGAGCGCCCGGCTGGAAGACTGCCTGGAAGCCCTGGCCCAGGCCGACGATGGGCAGCTCGCGGCGCGGCTCGCCGCGCTGGTGGATGTCCTTCGGCCCGGCGCGGCAGACGATCAGGCGGCGGCACTGCGGCCGTTGCTGGCACTGCTGGGCACCCATCCCGACCTGGCGGCCGCCCTGGGCAATACGCTGGCGCGGCTGTTCGCCGGGCAGCATGCTCAAGGGCTGTTTGCCGATCTCGGCTTGCTGCCTGGCACCGGCTTCTACAGCGAACTGTGGCGACGCTTCGCCCATCGGGTGCTACCCGCCGCGCCCGATCCCCTCGAACTTGCCGACACCCTGGCTGCCGTGTTCCACGCCCCTGGAGATGCCCCGTGGGTGGACGCCGTTGCCGAAGACGAGTGGCTGGCGCTCTTCGCCCTGGTGGCGCCCGGCTTCACGGCCGGCGGCGGGCAGAGAGCCCTGCTGGGAGACGTGAACCGCGCGCTCAAGGTGCTCTCGCACCGCGTGGCGGCGCTGGGGTCCGACCCCCGCCTGCGCCGGGTACACCCGCGGCTCGCCGAGGGGGAATCGCCGTTCCTCGCCCAGGCCGCGGAGGTTGCCGCCGTGGCGGACGCGGAAACCGCCCGCCTGGCGAGCACCGGCCTGCCGCCGCCGGATGGGCGCCACGCCCTGGTGATGCTGGAGCAGTGCGAGGCCACCATTCGCAAGGTGCGCAACGCCACCGGCACCACAGGCATCAGCATCGCTCTCACCTACCTGCTGGAGCGCCTGTCGGACCACATGGCGCGGCTGCGGCTGTTGCTCGACGTGGCGGCCTCCGGCGCAGGCCCAGCCGCGGTGGCGCTGCTGCGCACGGCGGTGAACGCCTCCCGCCGCCGCAACGACCTGGGCGAGCATCTGGCGCGCAACACCGAGCTGGTGGCCCGCGAGGTGACCGAACACGCCGGCCGCACCGGCGAGCACTACATCGCCACAGACCGGGCCCAGTATCGCGCCATGCTCGGCGCGGCACTGGGCGCGGGCATGATCGTGCCCTTCATGGCCCTGGCCAAACTGGGCCTGCACGGCCTGCACGCCCCGCCGCTGGTGGAGGGATTGCTCTACAGCCTGCTCTACGCCGGCGGCTTCATGCTGATCCACGTGCTGCATTTCTCCCTCGCCACCAAGCAGCCTGCCATGACCGCCGCCCGTATCGCCGCCGCCCTGGAGGGCGACGGCCGCCGAGGCCCCGACGTGGCAGCCCTGGCCGAGCTGGTGGTGCGGGTGGCGCGCACCCAGTTCATTGCCGTGGTGGGCAACGTGGCGCTCGCCTTGCCCCTTGCCTGGTTGGTGTGCACCGCCGCACTGCGCTTCAGCGGCCTCGCCGTGGCGGGCCCGGACAAGGCCGCCGGCATGCTGCACGATGTCCACCCGCTGGCGAGCCTGGCGCTGCTGCACGCAGCCATCGCGGGCGTGTACCTGTTCCTGGCGGGCATTGTGTCCGGCTACCACGACAACTTCACGGTGTACGGGCGCATTCCCGATCGGGTGGCGCAGCTGCCCTGGCTGGTGCGGCTGGCCGGACCGGAGCGCGCCGCACGGCTGGCCGCTTACCTGGAGCACAACCTGGGCGGCCTGGCCGGCAATTTCTACTTCGGCTTCATGCTCGGCATGACCGGCAGCATCGGCCTCATCACCGGTCTGCCCCTGGACATCCGCCACGTCACCTTTTCCGCCGCCAACGTGGGTATCGCCACCGCCTCGCTCCAGGGGCTGCCCTGGGGCACGCTGCTGTGGACCGCCGGTGGCGTGGCTTTGGTGGGGGTGGTGAATCTGACGGTGAGCTTCAGCCTGGCGCTGCTGCTGGCCATGAAGGCCCGCCGCATGCGCTTCCGCCACGGGCGCCCGCTGGCCCTGGCGCTGTTGCGTCGTCTGCGCCACGCACCGCTGGATTTCGTGCGTCCGCCGGCCTGACGCACCGCGGGGCTGCGCCGCTACCGTCCTATTATCTTCCCTCACCACCCATCCGGAGCCTTCTCCATGTCCTCACTCGACCCGGTCCAACAGGCGCGCATCGATCTCACCGCCGCGCTGCGATACGCCGCCCGCACGGGCCTGAACGAAGGCGTCTGCAATCACTTCAGCCTCGAAATGCCCGGCGCCCCGGACCACTTCCTCATCAACCCGCAAGGACTGCACTGGTCGGAGCTCACCCCCGAGGACATGATGGTCGTGGACGAGCGCGGCGTGGTGGTGGAGGGCCGTCACAAGGTGGAACCCACGGCCTTCTTCATCCACGGCCGCATCCACCTGGGCAAGCGCAAGAAGTGCGTGTTGCACACCCACATGCCGCACGCCACCGCCCTGACGCTGCTAGAGGGCGGCGAACTGGACGTGTTCGCCAACCAGAACGCCATGCGATTCTTCGGCCGCGTGGGTTATGACCGGGATTACGGCGGCGTGGCGCTGGACAACGCCGAGGGCGACCGCATCTGCAATGCCCTTGGAGACAAGGACGTGGTGTTCATGCAGCACCACGGCGTCATGGTGTGCGGAGAAACCGTTGCCTACGCCTTCGACGACCTTTACTACCTGGAGCGCTCCTGCATGGTGCAGTTGCTGGCCCAAAACACCGGCCGGCCGCTCAAGCGCGTGCCCGAGCCCATGGTGGCCGAGGTGGCACGCCAGATCGAGGGCGAGCGCCAGCAGTCGGTGCTGCACTTCGAGGCGCTCAAGCGTCTGCTGGACCGCCACGAGCCGGGCTGGCGCGGCGGGCACCGCTGAACGGATCGCCGGACGGACCAGGGGCCTGCGCAGCTACTGCTCCCGAACCCAGGTCTGCGTGCGCCCGATGCGCGATACGCTGCGCTTTGGCGCCATCATGCGATCACCGGCCGAGCACGTGATCCGGTTCCGCGGCAGGACCGAGCGGCATGCTCGCCCTGCCGTTGCGTGATGCCGTCAACGCGCGCCGGGTGAACCACAACGCCGGACGATGCCCATGTCGCAGCGTTACTGCGAGGGGAGACCTCTCGCGTGTGGCAGCTCGGCACCCACCTGCAAGACACACCACTTCCCCTCCGTGAACAGCAGGCTCAAGCCTCGCCGGTCTCTTTCCGCGCCATATTGGAAACCCACGTAACCCATATCCTTCATTTCGGGATCAGGAACAAAGTAAAGAGTCGTGATCTTTCCCTTCCCCGATTCGAGCTTATTGATCTGCCGTCGCCAGTGTTCAAACATCTCGGGTTCGTATGTGAGCCGGAGCCCCACGTTGTTTTTCCAACCAGGCGGGGCATGAAGAACGTAGCGGTCGTAGTGCCCCATGCGTAGCGACTCGAGGAAGGCTTTTCCGGCTTCGATAGCGCTGTCTTGATCTCTCGCCTGCGACGGCGACAGGAGGGCAAGAAACAAACTGGCAACAAAGATCCATCGATACTTTTGCAACACGACCTCCTCAATGACGATGCGAATCCGCCTGCAACAGGTACGCCACGGTGCCAGGTGCGCCGCTGCGGTCGGCGTGGCTTGGAAGTAAACGGCCACGGGGGCGAGGTCGCGGGCGGCGAATAGGCATCGTGAACGACGCTTGCCGCACGCTGACGCTAACAGCCACGGGCGCGGCACCAGCGTGGGACGGCGTCGCATGAGCTCCTGCGGGCGCAGGACGGTACAGGCGGTGCCCACGGCACGGGCTCTTCAGCCGCAACACCACCTGCGCCGCGCTATGGCGGCCTTCGTTGGCGAGCGCCGGGCGAGCCCGGGCCCGAGCCGCTACTGTTCGCGAATCCAGGTCTGCGTGCGCCCGATGAGCGATACGCCGATGTAGCCGCGCACATCCAGCGTCCGGCCGTCGCTGCTTACCTTCATCTTGCAACGGTAGGTCTTGCCGTTCTTGGGGTCGAGGATCTCGCCGCCGTCGAAACTCTCGCCGTCCTTCTTCAAGCCCCACAGAATGGTCATGCCGAGGATCGCCTTGTCCTTGCGCTCGCCGGTGCAGGCACGGCACAGGTTGTCAGGATCGTCGTCGGGCTGGCGGTTGAGAATCTTTTCGATGCGGCCTTCGTACACGCCGTTGACCTCCACGATGCGCACCAGCGAGCGTTCCTGCTTGGTCTTGTCGTCGATGGTCTTCCACAGGCCTGCGGGGGTTCCCGGGTTGGCCAGGGCGGGCAGGGCCACCGCCAGGGCGGCGGCGAACAACCACTGCAAGCTGCGTTTCATGTCTTCTCCCGGTGGCCGGCACAGCCGGCATGTGATTGCGCGATGACCGCGCGGGGTGCAATGGCGGCACCCCACACAGGCCGTTGATCGAGGCCCCGCGCCGTCGGCACCCTGCACCGGCGGCCCGAACGCCTGCGAAGCCTACACCGCCTCGAACAAGCCCGCCGCTCCCATGCCCGTGCCCACGCACATGGTCACCATACCGCGGCGCAGCCCCCGGCGACGCAGGCCGTGCACCAGCGTGGCGGTGCGGATGGCACCAGTGGCGCCCAGAGGATGACCAAGAGCGATAGCTCCGCCCAGCGGGTTGACCTTGGAGGCGTCCATGTCCAGGTCGCGCATCACCGCCAGCGACTGGGCAGCGAAGGCCTCGTTCAGTTCGATCCAGTCCAGATCGGCCAGCGACCAGCCCGCCTGCCGCAGCGCCTTGGGTACCGCCTGCAGGGGGCCGATGCCCATGATCTCGGGCGCCACGCCCGCCACGGCAAAGGACACGAAACGCGCCAGCGGCGTCAGGCCAAAGCGCGCCAACGCCGCTTCGCTGGCGAGAATCACCGCGCCGGCACCGTCCGAGGTCTGGGAGCTGTTGCCCGCGGTCACCGATCCCTGGGCGGCAAACACCGGCTTGAGTTTCGCCAGCCCCTCGGCCGAGGCGTCGGCACGCGGCCCCTCGTCGGTGTCGGCCAGGCGCGCACGCACCGCCACCGACTGGCTGGCCAGGTCGGGACGGCGCTCTTCGATGGCATAGGGTGCGATCTCGTCGCGAAACTCGCCCGCTGCAATGGCCGCCAGGGCCTTGCGGTGGCTCTCCAGCGCGAAACCATCCTGGGCCTCGCGGCTCACCCGCCAGCGCTGCGCCACCGTCTCGGCGGTCGTGCCCATGCCGTAGGCGATGCCCACGTGCTCGCCCCTTGCGAACACCGCCTCGTTGAAGGCGATGTGATGGCCCCCCATGGGAATCAGGCTCATGGTCTCGGCGCCGGCGGCCACCATGACCTCGGCCTCGCCCAGGCGGATGCGGTCGGCCGCCATGGCCACCGCCTGCAGACCCGAGGCGCAGAAACGGTTCACGGTGACGCCTGCCACAGACTGTGGATATCCCGCCAGCAGGAGTGCGATGCGGGCCACGTTCATGCCCTGCTCGGCTTCGGGAATGGCGCAGCCCACGATCACATCGTCCACCGCCGCCAGGTCCAGTGCTGGCACGCGGGCCGCGGCCTGGCGCAGCACATGGGCAAGCAGATCATCGGGCCGCGTGCGGCGGTACATGCCGCGCGGTGCCTTGCCCACAGCCGTGCGGGCTGCGGCAACGATGTAGGCCTCCTGGACTTGGCGGGTCATTGATCGCTCCCTGGTGCTCAGTTGCGCAGCGGCTTGCCGGTCCTGAGCATGTGCTCGATGCGCGCCTGAGTTTTTTCGGTGGCCAGCAATTCCATAAAGCCTCGTCGCGCGAGTGCCAGCAGCCACTGCTCGTCCACCAGGCTGCCGGCATCCACGTCGCCGCCGCACAGCACCTCTGCCACCTTTGAGCCAACAAGGAAATCATGCTCGGAGATGAACCCGCCGACCAGCAGGTTGGTCATGTGAGCCTTGAAGGTGGCGATGGCGGTGCGCCCACCCACGGCAATGGGCGCCGGGGGCCCCGGTGGCCGCCAGCCAGACTCGGTCAAGGCCACCACCTGAGCCCGGGCCACGTGCAGCAGTTCGTGGCGGTTCATGACAATAACGTCGCCCTCGGTGAGAAACCCCATTTCGCGGGCCTGGAGCGCGCTGCGCGCCACCTGCGCCGTGGCCACCGCTTCGAAGGCACGGCGCAGCGGCGCGAACAAATCGCCGCCCCGGGCCTCGGCGGCGGCGCGGCGGGTGAGCTCCTTCAAGCCGCCGCCACCCGGCAGCAACCCGACCCCCACCTCCACCAGGCCAATGTAGCTCTCGAAGGCTGCAACCGTGCGCGCGCAGTGCATGACGAACTCACACCCTCCGCCCAGGGCCATGCCGTCCACCGCCGCCACCACCGGCACGCGCGCCTGCCGCAGGGCCAGCGTGGTGGCCTGAAACTGCCGCACCAGCCCTTCGACTTTTTCCAGCCGCCCGGCCATCAGGGCGTCGGCCACGTTGAGCCGGTGAGCCGCCTTGAGCAGCGCAGATTCCGCCTCGCGCCGCAGGCGCTTCATCATGGTGCCCACCGCGGAGGGCTTCGGTCGGTCCGAGCGCGGCGCCCTGGGCCCGGAGAGGTTCGCGCCCACGGAGAAAGGCGGCTCGTCCTGCCAGATCACCAGACCGCGGAAGTTACGCTCCGCTTCGTCGATGGCCTGCATCAGGCCGTCGAGCACGTCCTCGCCGATCGCATGCATCTTGCTGCGAAACCCGATCACGGCGATATCGTCCCCAGCGCTCCACAGGTGCACCGCGTCCGTTTCGAACACGCTCCGGCGAGGGCCCGGCGCCTCGCCCAGGACACGGTCGGGCATGGCCTGGCGCCGATAAACGAGCAGCGCCGGGCGCTGCGCCTGCGTGCCCCGTGACGGGCTGAAGGAGCCTTGCGTGTCGTGCACGCCCGTACGCGAGGGATCAGCCGCCCATCGGGGCAGCGGCACTGGCGCCAGCGCCTCGCCCGCCGCCACCTCGGCGGCAATCCAGCCCGCCACCGTCTGCCAGCCGGCGGCTTGCCACGACTCGAAGGGCCCCTCGCGCCAACCGAATCCCCAACGCATGGCAAGGTCCACGTCGCGGGCGTTGTCGGCCATGTGCTCCAGATGGAAGGCGGCGTAGTGCAGCGTGTCGCGCGTCACCCGCCACAGGAAGCGCGCCTGGGGTTGCGTGCTCTGACGCAAAGCCGCCAGCCGCTCGGCGGGCGCGCGGCCTTTGAGGATCTCTACCACCTCCGGATGAGCGCTGCGATCGGCCAGCCGATACTCGCCCGTGGCGGGATCGAGCACTTGGATTTCACGCCCCTGCTTGCGATAGACGCCACGCCCCGTCTTATGGCCCAGCGCCCCGGCCCGCAGCAGTGCCTCGAACCACCCGGGTGCCTGAAAGTGCCCATGCCACGGGTCCGCCGCCAGTTGCGTGCGCTGCGTGTCGAACACATGGCCCAGCGTATCCAGTCCCACCAAATCCATGGTGCGAAAGGTGGCGCTCTTGGGGCGGCCCAACAGCGTGCCCGTAACCGCATCCACCTCGTCGAAACCCAGCCCCAGCTCGCGGGCGTGGTGGAATGCCGCCAGCAGCGAAAAGGCGCCGATGCGGTTGGCGATGAAGTTGGGGGTGTTCCGAGCCCGGATCACGCCCTTCCCCAGCGTGGTGACCAGGAAGCTCTCCAGGGCGTCGAGCACGGCCGCGTCCGTGGCCGGGGCGGCAATCAGTTCCACGAGGTGCATGTAGCGCGGCGGATTGAAGAAATGCACGCCGCAGAAACGCCGCCCGAGAGCATCGGGCAGCCCCTGGGCCAGCGCCCCCAGCGACAGCCCGGAGGTGTTGCTGGCAAGCACTGCTTGGGGTGCGAGATGCGGCGCGATACGCCCGTAAAGCGCATGCTTCCAGTCCAGCCGCTCGGCAATGGCCTCGATGACCAGTTCGCACCCCGCCAGGGCTTCGAGGTCGTGGTTGTAGTTCGCCAACCCGATGCGATCGGCCACGGAGGCAGCGCCCAGCGGGCTGGGCTCGAGACGCCGCAGCGTCTCCACACCCTTGCGTGCCGTGGCGTTGGCGTCCGCCCCGCTAGCCGGCAGGTCGAACAACACCGCCTCCACGCCGGCATTGACCAGATGGGCGGCGATCTGGGCGCCCATCACGCCCGCGCCCAGCACGGCGGCGCGACGGATGAACATGGGCTGCGGAACGGTCATGGCGAATGAACTGGTCAGGGCCTCATGGGCTGGCGAAGTCATCAGAACGAGAAAGTGTATTGAGCGCTGAGGATGTCCGCGGAGTTGTTGTATGAACCGCGCACCGTGGTGGTTACCAGTGGCACCGGGCTCACCACGGACGTGGTGTTGATGGTGGTGTCCGCTATGAACACATGGACATAGGCGAAGTCCAGGCGGTGCCGCGCTGAAGCTTGCCAGCGCGCGCCCACCGACAGCCAGGTGCGGTCGCTATCGGGCAGTGCAGCCACGCGCTGTTCGGGGCTGCGTACGGGCGTCTGATCCCAGGCCACGCCCGCGCGCAGCAGCCATGCGTCGTTGAGCCGGTAGTTCACCGCCGCCGAAAGGCGCCACGCGTCCCGCAGGGCCAGCGGCAGGGTGGTGCTCACCAGGCCCGTGGATCGGACGATGTCCAGGCGCTGAATCTCGCTCCACTGGGTCCACATCACGTCGCCCAGCAGGCTCCAGCGGTCGTTGAGGGCCTGCACACCGGAGAGTTGCGCCAGGGCCGGTGTGGTGAGCTCCGCCGTGATGGGGCCGCTCTGGGAGGCCACGGTGGCGCCCGCGGGCGTGGTCACCGTCTGGTCACCTTCCAGCTTGTGGTCGATGGCGGAGCGGTAACTGAGGCCGAGCCGGGTAGCCGGCGAGATCTCCCACAGCAACCCGGCATTGAAGCCCACCGCCCGGCTGTCGCCGCCGAATTTGGCGCGGCCATCGGGCGTGGGCGCGCCGAAGGGCACGGCGCGCGTGAACTCCGCTTCGAACATCTGGTAGCTCACGCCCACGCCAGCCGAGAAACTCGGGCTTACGCGATAGGAAACCGACGGGTTGATGTCGGTGCTCTTGATCTCCGATTTGATGGAGGCGTAGCGGCCCGCCCAGGTGTCCTGGTACTGCGTCATGCTGCCCCAGGGCGCCGACACGCCGACGCCAAAGCGCCACGCGCCCACCGGCAGCACCGCGAACACGTTGGGAATGAAAGACTCCACACCTGCGCCGCTGTTGCCCGACAGCGGCAACAGCCCGAGCGTTGAACCGTTGTTCGTGAACTGCGGCTGTGGCGATACATAGTGCCCCGCCACGGCCACCTGCGCGCTTTCCAGGCGCGACATGCCGGCCGGATTCCAGAATACCGTGCTGGCATCCTCACCGAGCGCAGCCGACCCCGCCAGGGCGTTGCCAATGGCGGCCGCGCCCTGGTAGGGCAGGAAAAAACCGGCAGCCGCCGCGGGCCCGGCGCTGGCCGCCAGAGCGAAGACAACCCCCAGCGTGGAACGGGTGAAGTGCAGATGGTGATTCATACACGTTCTCCTTCTTGGAAATGCGCTGACCGGCCTGTTGCCAGGCAGAAAGTGGTTGCCCAGGTGTCCCGTGGATCGATGACCCTTCAACCGGATTCCGGGCGCACTGGCCGCGGCCGGCGATCCTCGCCCACCGCCACATAGGTGAGCGTTGCCTCGGTGACCTTCACCACCTCGCGTGCCAGCCCGCGCTCGGCAAACACCTCTACATTCACCGTAATGGAGGTGCGCCCCACACGCGCCACCTCCGAGTAGAAGCTCACCACATCGCCCACAAGCACCGGCTGCTTGAAGGTGAAGGAGTTCACCGCCACGGTGGCCACCCGGCCATGAGCCTCGCGCACCGCGGGAATCGCACCGGCGATGTCCACCTGCGCCATGATCCAGCCGCCGAAGATGTCTCCCGCCGAATTCACGTCCGAGGGCATGGGCACCACCCGGAGCGTGGGGATTCGGCCGGGGGGAAGTCCTTGCGCTTCGCTCATGGCATGGCCACCGCGGTCAATCCAGAAACAGGTCGGCCGCCAGGGGCGCGCCGGGGGTCACGGCATAGCCGGAAAAGTCAGTCACGCCCGCTCCGCGGAGCACCTCTTCGTCCACGAAAAAGTTGCCGGTGCATTCCCGGGAAGGCTGGGTGAGGATCCACCAGGCCGCATCGGCCATGATCCGGGGTGTGCGGCTGGCGCTCACGGCCTGTGGGTACAACACCTCCACCGCCGCCGTGGCGACGGTGGTGCGCGGCCACAGCGAGTTGGCGGCGATGCCCTGGGCGGCGAATTCGGTGGCGAAGCCCAGCGTGCATAGGCTCATGCCGTACTTGGAGATGCTGTAGGCGCCATGGTCCCGGAACCAGCGCGGCTTGAGGTTGAGCGGCGGCGAGAGCGTTAGGATGTGGGGGCTGGGAGCGCGCTCCAGCCAGGGCAGGCAGGCCTGGGTACAGGCAAAGGTGCCACGCGCGTTCACTTGGTGCATCAGGTCCCAGCGCCGGAGCGGCGTGCCTGCCGTGGGCGTGAGCGAGATGGCGCTGGCGTTGTTCACGAGCACGTCGATGCCGCCGAAGTGCCGCGCCGCCCGCTCCACCGCCGCGCTCACCGCATGCTCGTCGCGCACGTCCAGCTGGATCGCCAGCGCTTCGCCGCCAGCGGCCTGTACCTCGGCGGCCACGCTGTGAATGGTGCCGGAGAGCTTGGGATGGGGTTCCGAGGTCTTGCCGGTGACCACCACCCGGGCACCGTCTCGCGCACAACGCAGCGCAATGGCGCGCCCGATGCCCCTTGAGGCGCCCGTGATGAAGACGGTTCTCCCGGCCAGGCTCACGGGGGGCTCCCGGCAGGCGGCCGAGGGCGCGCCACCACGGCCCAGGGCAGCGCCACAAGGCGACCCGCTGACCGCGCCTTCAAGCCGCCACCCGCGCCAAGGGCTCGGGGGCGCGCAGCGCCCGGCCCACCTCGTGGGGGAAATCGTCCACGGCGATGGCGGCGATGCGAATGCGCTCAAAACGCGCCAGCAATGCCGCCTCCTCGGCCGATAGCAAACCTGCCGCCTGCGCCGCGCAGAGGCGCTCGGGTCCGCCCGGGTGCACAAACCGCCCCTCACGCGCCGCCTGGCGCAACCTCGCCTCGAGGGCCTCAACGGCTGGCAGCAACTCCAGCGCCACGCGCAGCCGCCCCACGGGATCGTCGTCAAGGGCGGGCAGGAAAACCTCGCGCGACAGCCGCTCGCGCACCTCCCCCGCCTCGGTGATGAGACGGGCCACGGCCGCGCCGAGCCGGTCGGAAGGCGCCGGCAGACGCAGACCCAACGGAAACGCAGCCACGCGCAGAACCAGAGCGGCCAGGCGCGAGGGGAAATTCGCCACCACGCCCGCCAGGGCCTGCTCGGCGCGGTGGAGCGCATCGCGCAGGCACCAATGCACCAGGGGCAAGTCGGCGGGCGGATGACCATCGTCGGCGAAACGCTTCAGCACCGCGGAGGCGAGATAGAGCTGCGAGAGCGTGTCACCGAGGCGGGCGGACAGTTTCTCGCGGCGCTTGAGAGAACCGCCCAGGGTGAGCATGGCCACGTCCGCCGCGAAGGCGAAGGCCGCGCAGAGGCGCGACATCTCGCGGTAGTAGCGCCGCAGCGCCGCCGGCCCATGCCCTGCGGCGAAGCGCGCGCCGGTGACGCCGTGGAACAGGGCGCGGGCGAAGTTGCGCGCGGTGAAGCCCGCGTGCCCAAGCAGCGCCGCGTCGAATTCGCGCAGGGCGCGAGCGGGATCGGACTCGCGGGTGGCCGCCATCTCGCGCCGCACCCAGGGGTGGCAGCGGATAGCCCCCTGGCCGAAGATGATCATGCTGCGGGTGAGGATGTTGGCGCCCTCCACGGTGATGGCGATGGGCACCTGCTGATAGGCGCGCCCGAGGTAATTGCCCGGCCCGAGGCAGATACCCTTGCCGCCGTGCACGTCCATGGCGTCGTTGATGACCTGCCGCGCGCGCTCGGTGGCGTGGTATTTCACGATCGCGGAGACCACCGCAGGCTTCTCACCCAGGTCCACCGCGCCCGCGGTCATGACCCGCGCTGCCTCGATGGCGTAAGCGTTGCCCGCGATGCGCGCGAGGGCTTCTTCCACGCCCTCGAAGCGTGCCACCGGCGTGCGGAACTGGGTGCGCACCCGCGCGTAGGCGCCGGTGGCCAGGGCGGCCAGTTTGGCAACCCCGGCGCTGGAGGATGGCAGCGAAACGGCCCTGCCCGCGGCCAGGCATTCCATGAGCATGCGCCAGCCCTGCCCCACCCGCTCGCGCCCGCCGATCACCCAGTCGAGGGGAATGAACACGTCTGTGCCGCGGGTGGGGCCATTCATGAACGAGCCATTGAGCGGCATGTGGCGCCGCCCGATCTGCACGCCCGGGTGGCTGGCGGGGATCAGCGCTAGAGTGATGCCCAGGTCCTCCTCGCCGCCCAGCAGCCGCTGCGGATCGCGCGCCCGGAAGGCGAGGCCCAGCACTGTGGCCACCGGCGCCAGCGTGATGTAGCGCTTGTTCCAGGTCAGGCGCAGACCGAGCACCTCCCGGCCCTCATGCAAGCCGCGGCAGACCACGCCGGTGTCGGGAATGGAGCCGGCGTCCGAGCCTGCCTCGGGGCCCGTGAGCGCGAAGCAGGGCAGCTCCAGGCCGCGGGCCAGCCGCGGCAGCCAGTGGTCCTTCTGGACATCGGTGCCGTAGTGCAACAGCAATTCCGCCGGCCCCAGGGAGTTGGGCACCATCACCGAAACCGTGCCAGCCGGGGTGCGGGTGGCAAGTTTGGCCACCACTGCGCTGTGCCCCAGGGCCGAGAATCCCAGCCCGCCGTAGCGCTTGGGAATGATCATGCCCAGGAAACCTTGCTCGCGGATGAAACGCCAGGCCTCGGGCGGAAGATCGTTGAGCTCGTGGGACACCCGCCAGTCGTCCAGCATGGCGCACAGCGCCTCCACCGGCCCCTCCAGGAACGCGCGCTCCTCCGCGCTCAGCGCAGGAGCCGGAAACCCGTGCAGCCGCCGCCAGTTGGGCGCCCCCGAGAAGAGTTCCCCGTCCCACCACACCGTGCCAGCCTCCAGCGCCTCCTGCTCCGTGCGCGACACCGGTGGCAGTACGCGCCGGAACCACCTCAGCAGCGGTGCAGCCACGAGGTTGCGGCGCAGAGGCGCCACGTTGAGCACCGCCGCCACCAGCGCGAAGGCGACCCACAGGGCTCCCATGGCCACCACGCCCGGCCCCGCGAGCACCTGCAGCGCCCCCAGCAAGGCCGCCGCGGCCACCGTGGCCAGCCAAAGCGGCGCCCCCACCCCGGCGAGCAGCCACCCCGTGGCCACGGCAGCAACGATCCAGGCGATGAGGTTCATGGAGAATCCTTTCGTGATGCGCGAGGCGCTTGCCCAACCCCGGGCCGGGGAAAGGGACAGCCATGGAGAATCTTTTGCGAGAAGCGTGCCCACGGCCTGAAGGCATGTCAACCTGCGGTCACACTACGCAACCCGCCGGCGCACCTGGCAGGAAAACGCCGCCCGCTCGAAAAACGCGCACCAAAGTTGGGGGGCAGTCCCGAGGCGCCCCCCGGACTTCGAGGCGCCCACACTGTTTCCCAAGGGACAAACGCACCCCGGACAGGGCGCGAAGAAAGCGGCGGCGAAGAAGAGCCGCGGCCGCTAGCGCCCCTCGAGCTCCCCGAGCCGGGTGCGCAGCGCGCTGATCACCGCCTCGCAAGCCGGGGGATTGCTGCGGCCCGCCTTCATGCGTTGCCGCAGGCTGTCGAGGAAGCGCTGGCGGGCTTCGATCACGTCCTGGGCCGGACGGCCGCGGCCGGCAAGGGCCAACAGCGCCGAGGCGCGCAACCGATCGGCCAGCGGCTCTTCGTTGCAGGCGTAGGCATCGCCGTAGAGGGTCACGTCGCGCCCCAGGGCCGCCTCTTCCTCCGAGGAAAGGGCGGCAATGGCTCCGCCAACCCAGAGCAGGGCGGCGGGTGCAAGCAGGCAGGCGCGGATCAGAATTGCGCTTCCTCGAGCGCCAGCACCGCCGGCGAGCCCTCGGTCACTGCCACGCGGAAGGCGTGCGCCAGAGGCATGATGTGCTCGGCGTAGAAGCGCGCGGTGGCCAACTTGGCGCGATAGAAATCGTGCTCGGTGCTGCCCTCATCCAGGCGGGCCTTGGCAATAAGGGCGGCGCGGAACATCTGGTGGCCGCCCGCCACGGTGCCGAACAGCTTCAGGTAGGGAACAGCACCCGCCGAGGCCGCGCCGGGATTGCGCGGGTAGGTCTCGAGCAGCCAGGCGGTGGCCTGCTCCAGATCGCGAAGCCCGGCGGCGAGCGCTGCGCGCATGGCGGCGAGGCCAGGGTGGGCGGGGTGGGTGGCGAGGTCGGCATCGAGAGCTCGCATGTGCGCGATGTAGGCCAGCGCCGTGGCGCCCTTTTCGTAGGCGATCTTGCGGCCGATGAGGTCGTTGGCCTGAATGCCCGTGGTGCCCTCGTAGATGGACGTGATGCGTGCATCGCGCAAGTACTGGGCAGCGCCGGTTTCCTCCACGAAGCCCATGCCGCCGTGGATCTGCACGCCGGTGGAGGCAATCTTGATGGACTGCTCGGTGCACCAGCCCTTCACCACCGGGGTCAACAGGTCGAACACTGCCTGACCCTGCTGGCGGCGGGCCGGATCGGGGTTGAGCAGCGCGTGATCCAGGGCCTCGGCGGCGGCGGCGGCCAGCGCGCGCATGGCCTCGGTTTGCGACTTCATGGACAGCAGCATGCGGCGCACGTCCGGGTGGTGGATGATGCTGACCCGATCGCCGGTCTTCACGCCCACCTCGCGGCCCTGCACACGCGTCTTGGCGTACTCGAGGGCGTGCTGGTAGGCGCGCTGCGCCATGGCCACGCCCTCCACGCCCACCTCCAGGCGCGCGAAGTTCATCATGGTGAACATGTAGGACAGGCCCATGTTCTCCTGGCCCACCAGGTAGCCGATGGCGCCGCCCTCGTCACCGTACTGCATGACCGCCGTGGGACTGGCGTGAATGCCCAGCTTGTGCTCGATGGACACGCATTTGACGTCGTTGCGGGCCCCCAGGCTGCCGTCGGCATTGACCAGAACCTTGGGCACGATGAACAGCGAGATGCCCTTCACGCCCTCGGGCGCGTCGGGGGTGCGCGCCAGCACCAGGTGGACGATGTTGTCCGCCATGTCGTGCTCGCCCCAGGTGATGTAGATCTTGGTGCCGAAGATGCGGTAGTGATCGCCCTCGGGCACCGCGCGGGTACGCACGGCCGAAAGGTCGGAGCCCGCCTGGGGCTCGGTGAGGTTCATGGTGCCGGTCCACTCGCCGGTGACCAGCTTGGGTAGGTACGTATCCTGCTGCTGCGGCGACCCATGGCGCGCGATGGCCAGCGTGGCGCCGTTGGTGAGCATGGGGCACAGGCAGAAGGACATGTTGGCCGAGTTCCACATCTCGGACACCTGTTGAGAAAGCACGTGCGGCAGGCCCTGGCCGCCGTAGCGCGGATCGCCCCCCAGCGCCGGCCAGCCGGCCTCCACGAACTGCCGGTAGGCTTCCTTGAAGCCGGGCACGGTGGTGACCACACCGTCCTTGGCCTGGGCGCCGGTCTGGTCGCCGGGCCAGTTCAGCGGGTCGAGCACGCCGGCGGCGAACTTGCCGGCCTCCTCCAGAACGGCACCTACCAGGTCGGGACTGACTTCCTCGCAGCCGGGAAGGCTGGCGATGGCGGACAGGTCCACCAGTTCCTGGAGCACGAACTGCATGTCTCGGATGGGGGCGGCATAGATGGACATGGGGGATTCTCGCTGCGGTTGGAGGGGCCCGGCGGGGCAATCAGCCCAGCGCCTCGGTGAGTTCGGGCACGGCCTGGAAAAGATCGGCGGTGAGCCAGTAGTCGGCCACGGCGTTGATGGGGGCCTCGGCGTCCTTGTTGATGGCCACGATCACCTTGCTGTCCTTCATGCCGGCCAGGTGCTGGATGGCGCCGGAAATGCCCACGGCGATGTAGAGATCCGGAGCCACCACCTTGCCGGTCTGGCCCACCTGGTAATCGTTGGGCACGAAGCCCGCGTCCACAGCGGCACGGGAGGCGCCCACGGCGGCACCGAGCCGGTCGGCGAGCTTTTCGAGGATGACGAAGTTCTCCCCGCTGCCCATGCCACGGCCTCCCGAGACGATGATGCGCGCGGCGGTAAGCTCGGGGCGCGCCGAGACGGTGAGTTCCTGACCTTCGAGCGTGGAAAGGCCGGGGGCGGCCGGGCTCGCCACTGATTCGATGGGGGCCGCGCCGCCCGCGGCGGGCACGGCGTCGAAGGCCGTGCCGCGGACGGTCAGCACCTTGATGGGGTCGGCGCTGCGCACCGTGGCCATGGCGTTACCGGCGTAGATGGGCCGCACGAAGGTGTCGGGCGATTCCACCGCCACCACATCGGAAATCTGCGCCACATCCAGCAAAGCCGCCACGCGCGGCAGCAGGTTCTTGCCAAAGGCGGTGGCGGGTGCCAACACGTGGCTGTAACCCCGGGCCAGGGGCACCACCAGCGCGGCGAGATTCTCGGCCAGCGGGTCTTTCAGCGCCTGCGCCTCGGCCAGCAGAACCTTCGCCACGCCCGGCACGGCCGCTCCGGCCTCCGCCGCGGCACGGCAGCCCTGTCCGGCCACCAGCAGGTGGACTTCGCCACCGATGCCCGCGGCGGCGCCGAGGGTGTTGAGGACCGCCGGCTTCAGGCGGGCGTTGTCGTGTTCGGCGATGACGAGTATGGCCATGGTCAGATCACCTTCGCTTCGTTCTTGAGCTTGTCCACCAGTTCGGCAACGCTCTTCACGGCCTTGCCGGCGCCGCGCTTGGCGGGTTCGCTCACCCGAAGCGTCTGCACCCGTGGGGTCACATCCACGCCCAGCGATTCGGGCGTGACGGTGTCGAGGGGCTTCTTCTTGGCCTTCATGATGTTGGGCAGGGTGACGTAGCGCGGCTCGTTCAGGCGCAGGTCGGTGGTGACCACGGCGGGCAGCTTCAGGGCCAGGGTCTCCAGGCCGCCGTCGATCTCGCGGGTGACGTGCACCGTGCCGCCGTCCACCTTCACCTTCGAGGCGAAAGTCCCCTGGGCCCAGCCCAGCAGCGCGGCGAGCATCTGGCCGGTCTGGTTGCAGTCGTCGTCGATGGCCTGCTTGCCGAGGATCACCAGCCGTGGTTGCTCCTTGTCCACCAGCGCTTTCAAGGCCTTGGCCACGCCCAGAGGCTGGGTTTCGTGGGCGGTTTCCACCAGGATGGCGCGATCGGCGCCGATGGCGAGCGCCGTGCGCAGGGTCTCCTGGCAGGCCGCGGCGCCGATGGACACGGCCACGATCTCAGTGGCCACACCGGCCTCCTTGAGGCGCACGGCTTCCTCGACGGCAATTTCGTCGAAGGGATTCATGGACATCTTGACGTTGGCGGTCTCCACGCCGGTGCCGTCGGATTTCACGCGCACCTTCACGTTGTAGTCCACCACGCGCTTAACGGGCACGAGAATCTTCATCGCGGCTGGCTCGGGGGCTGAAAAAAGAATCGCGGATTTTAGCCCAGCCACCTCGCGCGAGACAGGTTGAACAACGCGCCCCTGGACAAGGACCGCTGCCGCCGCGGCAACGGTGGGCGGCTGCCTGTCAGACGCGGCCGCGCAGCAGGTGCTTCTGGACCTTGCCCGTGGAGGTCTTGGGCAGCGGGCCGAACACCACGCTGCGCGGCGCCTTGTAGTGGGCCAGGCGCTCCCGGCAGAAGGCCACCAGTTCGGCTTCCGTGGCCGTGGCACCCTCGCGCAGCGCGACGAAGGCGCAGGGCGTCTCGCCCCACTTGGGGTCGGGCCGGGCCACCACCGCCGCCTCCAGCACCGCCGGATGGCGATACAGCACATCTTCCACTTCGATGGAGGATATGTTCTCGCCACCCGAGATGATCACATCCTTGGAGCGGTCGCGGATCTTCACGTAGCCGTCGGGGTACTGCACCGCCAGATCGCCGGTGCGAAACCAGCCGCCCGCAAAGGCCTCGGCCGTGGCCGCCGGATTGTCCAGGTAGCCCTTCATGGTGATGTTGCCGCGGAACATGATCTCGCCCAGGGTCTCCCCGTCCCGCGCAACAGGCGCGAGGGTCTGCGGATCCAGCACCGCCATGGCTTCCTGCAACGGATAGCGCACCCCCTGTCGGCCGTTCAGGCGCACCTGCTCCTCCAGGGGCAGCGACTGCCACTCGGGATGCTTGGCGCACACGGACGCCGGTCCGTACACCTCGGTGAGCCCGTACACGTGGGTGATGTCGAATCCCATGCGGGCCATGCCCTCGATCATGGCCGCCGGCGGCGAGGCCGCCGCCACGAGTCCGCGCACCTTGTGGCCGATGCCGCGCTTCCACTCGTCGGGCGCATTGATCAGCAGGTTGTGCACCACGGGCGCGCCGCAGTAGTGCGTTACGCCGTGGGCGCGGATGGCATCGAGGATGGCGCGCGCCTCCACGCGCCGCAGGCAAACGTGGGTGCCCGCCAGCAGCGTCACCGTCCAGGGAAAGCACCAGCCGTTGCAGTGGAACATGGGCAACGTCCACAGGTACACGGGGAAGTGGGGCATGGCCCAGCTCACCACGTTGCCGGTGGCGTTGAGATAGGCGCCTCGATGGTGGGTCACCACGCCCTTGGGATTACCCGTGGTGCCCGAGGTGTAGGACAGGGCGATGGCATCCCACTCGTCCTGGGGGCCAGGCGCCGTCCAGTCCGGATCGCCCTGTGCCAGGAAGGCCTCGTAGTCGCATTCGCCCATGAGCGCCCCGCCGCTTGCCAGCGGGTCGTCGATGTCGATCACCACCGGCCGCCTCGGCAGCAACTCGAGCGCCGCCCGCACCACGGGCGAGAACTCCCGGTCGGTGAGCAGCACCTTCGCCTGCCCATGGCCGAGCTGGAAGGCAATGGCGGCCGGATCCAGGCGCGTGTTCAGGGCGTTGAGCACCGCGCCCGTCATGGGCACGGCGAAGTGCGCCTCGATCATGTGGGGCGTATTGGAGGCCATCACCGCCACCGTGTCACCCGCGCCGATGCCGCGGGCCGCCAGTGCCGAGCCGAGCCGTCGGCTGCGCTCGTGCACCTGCGCCCAGGTGAGGCGCCAATCGCCGTGCACGACGGCCACGCGCCCGGGGTAGACCTCCGCCGCCCAGGGCAGGAAAGACACGGGAGTCAGGGGCGCGTAATTGGCCCGATTCGGCGCCAGGCCCTCGTTGAAGCGATTGCGACCGGACATGGGTCTTGACCGGGTTGTCCTGTGGTGGAGTGCCGACGAAGCGCGCGCATGCAGACGTGAAGCGCAGCGATCATAAGCCACGCCGCCGCGCCACCAGAACCGTCAGCCAGGCCACGGGCTCCGACAAGCCGCCCGCGACACGAACGGCTCGGGCCGCGCGCAACCGGTTAAAGGGGAGGGCCGGAAGCGGCGTGGAGTCCGAAGCATCGCGCCGGCGGATACGCTGTCGAGAACCCTGGCGCCAGCCAGGGCTCCGCGGGGCGGGGTCACTGCAAGGCCCTCAGGCCGCGTGTTCCATCGCGCTTGGCTCCGCCCCCCCGGGCGCTTGCTCCAGCCGCCCCTGGGCAGGCGCGCCGATCAGCACCATCACGGGCACGCCGGCCTCCAGCACTGCTTCGGTGGCACTGCCGAGGGTACCGCGCCAGATGCGCTGCTGCGGCAGGGACGCGTTCGCCACCGTGGCGAGGGGCGTTGCGGCCGGCTTGCCGGCGGCCACCAGGGCCGCTGCCAGGGCAGGGAGCTGCCTGGCGCCCATGTACACCGCCACTGTGTCGGTGCCGCGTGCCGCTTCGATCCATGCGTGGTTGGGCGCCTCGCCCTCCCCCACCGAAGCCGTGATGAAGCTCACGCTGCGGGCTGTGCCGCGCCGGGTGAGCGAGCGTCCCAGCACGGCAGCGGCCGCGCTGGCAGCCGTGACGCCGGGCACCACTTCCCAAGGGATGCCGGCCGCTTCGAGGGCTTCGATCTCTTCCTCGGCACGCCCGAAGAGCATGGGATCTCCGCCCTTGAGCCGAACCACCGTGCCATGGGCGCGGGCCGCATCAACGATCTGCTTGTTGATGAATCGCTGCGCCGTGGACGGACGGCAGGCGCGCTTGCCCACCGCCACGCGGCGCGCCTGGGGTGCCAGGGCCAGTACCGCCTCGTCCACCAGCGCGTCGTGCAGCACCACCTCGGCTTCGGCCAGAAGACGGGCTGCGCGCAGGGTAAGGAGGTCCGCCGCACCGGGGCCGGCGCCCACCAGCCAGACCTTGCCCGGCGGAATCACGCCCGGCTCCGCGCTGCGCGCTCCGGGCTGATCGCTCGGGGGCGGCCCGTCGCGATCATGTCGCCCTCATCATGCCAGCTGCGGCGGTCTGGTTGGTGGCGGCGTCCACCAGGATGAAGGCGCCGGTGGCCGGGTTGCGGGCATAGGCGTCGAGCAGTACGGGTTGCTGCACGGCGATGCGTACGCGTCCGATGTCGTTGAGGTTCAGCGCCGCGGCTTCGCGGCGCTCGGACAGGGTGCTCACGTCCAGCCGGTCCTCCACCGCCAGCACGCTCGCCAGGGAGGTGCGGGTGCCTTGCCGCAGCAGGTATTTCCGGCGCGGGTCGAGGGGTGAGCGGTCGAGCCAGCACAGCTCGGCGGTGAGCGCGGTGCCCAGTTTCGCCTCGTCAGCGTCATCCACGATCCAGTCGCCGCGGGACAGGTCCACATCCCGGTCCAGGCGCACGGTAACGGACTGCCCGGCCACGGCCTGCGCAAGCGCGCCATCCAGCGTGTCGATGGATGCCACGCGCGCCCGTTCGCCGGAGGGCAGGATGCGCACCTCCTGGCCCGCGCGCAACACGCCCGACCAGAGTTGCCCGGCGTAGCCCCGGTAGTCTTCAGCCGCCGCGCCGTTGGCGCGGATCACAAGTTGCACCGGAAAGCGCAGCGGGCGGGCGGCGTCGGCGCGGTCCGCGGGCAGCGCCTCAAGCAGCGCCAGCAAGGTGGGGCCCGCGTACCAGGGGCTGCTCGACCCGAGGCGGGTCACGTTGTCGCCCTGCAGCGCGGACACGGGCACGCAGCGCACGTCCTTCAGCCCCACGGCGTGGGCTAGATCGTCGTACAGGCCGGCGATGCGTTCGAAGACCGCGCGCTCCCAGCCCACCAGATCCATCTTGTTCACGGCCACCACCACGTGACGGATGCCCAGCAGCGCGGCGATGGCGGAGTGACGCCGCGTCTGGGGCAGCAGGCCATCCACACCCACGCGGGTCGCGTCCACCAGCACCACGGCGGCATCGGCGGTGCTGGCGCCAGTCACCATGTTGCGCGTGTACTGCTCGTGGCCCGGCGCGTCGGCCACGATGAACTTGCGCACGGGACTGGAAAAGTACCGGTAGGCCACGTCGATGGTGATGCCCTGCTCGCGCTCGGCCTCCAGCCCATCGGTGAGAAGCGACAGGTCAAGCTCGCCGCTGCCGCGCCGCTCCGAGGCGCGCCGCACTGCGGCGAGCTGGTCGGCCAGCACCCCTTTGGCCTCCACCAGCAGCCGCCCGATGAGCGTGCTCTTGCCGTCATCCACACTGCCCGCGGTGATAAACCGCAGAACGCCTCGATCCTCCAGGCGGCCGGGGTCCAGGGGAGCATTCATCAAAAGTAACCCTCGCGCTTGCGGCGTTCCATGGAAGCCTCGGAGGTCTGGTCATCCATGCGCGTGGCGCCGCGCTCGGTGATGTCGGTGACCAGCGTTTCCGCGATCACGGCCTCGGCGTCGGCGGCCTCGCTTTCCACCGGGCAGGTGCAGGAGATGTCGCCCACGGTGCGAAAGCGCACGCTGCGAATCTCCGCCGTCTCGCCCGCGCCTGGCGGGGTAAGCGGCGTGACCGGCACCAGCAGGCCGCGCCGGCGCACCACTTCGCGCCGGTGGGCGTAGTAGAGCGAGGGCAGCGCCAGGCCCTCGCGGGCGATGTACTGCCACACGTCCAGTTCGGTCCAGTTGGAGATGGGGAACACGCGCACGTGCTCGCCCTTGTGCACGCGGGCGTTGTAGAGGTTCCACAGCTCGGGCCGCTGGGCCTTCGGGTCCCACTGCCCGAAGGCATCGCGGAAGGAGAAGATGCGCTCCTTGGCACGCGCCTTCTCCTCGTCGCGACGCGCCCCGCCGATGCAGGCGTCCAGCCCTAGCTCCTCGATGGCCTCCAGGAGGGTGACCGACTGGGCGGCGTTGCGCGAAGCCTCTGGCGACGGCAGCACCACGCTGCCGCGGGCGATGGAATCTTCCACCGAGCGAACCAGCAGGCGCTCGCCTAGCTCGGCAGCGCGCGCGTCGCGGAACGCGATCACCTCCGGGAAGTTGTGGCCGGTGTCGATGTGCAGCAGCGGGAAGGGAAATCGTGCCGGCCGGAAGGCCTTCTGCGCCAGGCGCAGCAGCACCACGCTGTCCTTGCCGCCGGAGAACAGCAGCGCCGCGCTAGCGCACTCGGCCGCCACTTCGCGCAGGATAGCGATGGATTCCGATTCGAGCCAATCGAGATGGTCGAGGCGCGGCGCGGCAACTTCAATGCTCATGGGCATCTCCGGTACGTCTGGCGGGGGGCACGTGCAGGCCGCATTCGCGCGATGCGGCGCTCTCCCACCACCAGCGTCCGGCCCGCGCGTCCTCGCCGGGACGCACAGCTCTGGTGCAGGGCTCACAGCCGATGGAGGGATAACCGCAGTCGTGCAGGGCGTTCCATGGCACGCGGTTCGCGCGCAGGTAGTCCCACACATCCTGCTCGCTCCAGTGCACCAGCGGGTTGAACTTGGCGATCCCGTGGGCGGCGTCGTGCTCGCGCAGCGCGATGTCCGCCCGGGTGACGGACTGGGCGCGACGCTGGCCGGTGATCCATGCGTCGTGGCCGGACAGCGCGCGGGCCAGGGGCTGCACCTTGCGGATGCGGCAGCAGGCCTGGCGCAGTTCCACCGAATCGTAGAAGGCATCGCGCCCGTGCCGGCCCACGTAGTCCGCCACCGCCGCCGCGTCGGGCCGCACGCGGTCGACGACGATGCCATAGCGGCGCTGGACTTCATCGGCCAGCCGCAGCGTCTCATCGGGCAGGCGGCCGGTGTCGAGCATAAAGTGGCGCAGGCTAAGGCTGGCCTCGGCCAGGGCGTGGGTGAGCACCATGTCCTCGGCCCCGAGGCTGTTGGCAAAGGCCACGCGCGGGAAAGTGCTGGCAATCTCCGCGAGCGTGGTGCGCAGCTGGCCTTTAAGGGCCAGTGGCGCAGAGCTGTCCGCGCTCAACGCTTCCACTCCGCGGGCCCGGGGCGCTCGCCCCGCCGGAATACCGGCAGCGGCTGGTCGGTCGAACCCTGGTAAGCCTCGCTGAAGGCACCCATTGCCGCCAGGGCTTGGGCGGGCTTCTTGTCCGGGCGCAGCGCGAAGGCATCGAAGCCCACCCGCTTCAGGTAGGCCAGCTGGTCCGGCAGCACGTCACCAATGGCCCGCAACTCGCCGCGATAGCCCAGCCGGTTGCGCAGCAGGTAGGCGCTGGAGTAGCCGCGGCCGTCGGTGAACTTAGGGAAATCCACCGCCACCACCGCCAGCCCGTCAATCCAAGGGGCGAGCGCAAGAGGATCGTCGTCGGGCGCGAGCCAGACGCCCGTGTCGCGGCGCCCTTGCAGGGTTTCAGCACCGGCAAGCCAGTGCGCCAGCGGTACCAGCACCGGGCCCGGCGGCGGGATTTGCCCCTCGACGCCCGCCGGGGGACGCCAGACGCTGAAGCGGTCTGCCTCGGCGCGCCCGCCACGAATGATCTCAGCCATGGGCGAGCGTCTCCTCGGCATGACCGTCTTCGCCCAGAGGCGCGCCGTACACCCGCGCCTTGAAGGGCGCGATCCCGAGCCGATGCACCGTCTCGATGAAGGGCTCTTCCGCGAGACGCGCTTGCAGGTAGGTTTCGATCAGGCGCGCCACCACCTCGGGCATGTGGCCGGCCCGGAAGGACGGCCCGATCACCTTGCCCAGGGCCGCGCGCCCCGCCGACAGCGACGAGCCGTCGGCACCGCCCAGCGACACCTGGTACCACTCCTCGCCGTCCTTATCCACGCCGAGGATGCCGATGTGCCCCACGTGATGGTGGCCGCAGGAGTTCATGCAGCCGGAGATGTTGATGTTCAGCTCGCCGATGTCGTGCAGGTAATCGAGATCGTCGAAGCGCCGCTGGATGGCCTCGGCGATGGGAATGGACTTGGCGTTGGCGAGCGAGCAGAAATCCCCGCCCGGACAGGCGATGATGTCGGTGAGCAACCCGTGGTTGGCGGTGGCCAGCCCGGCAGCCCTAGCCTCGCTCCACAAGGTGTGCAGGTCGCGCACGCGCACGTCGGAGAGGATCAGGTTCTGCTCGTGGGAGACGCGGATCTCGCCGAAGCCGAAGTGTTCCGCCCACTGAGCCACCCGCTCCATCTGCTCGGCGGTGGCATCGCCCGGCGGCACGCCGGTCTTCTTAAGGGAAATCACCACGGCGCGATAGCCAGGCACGCGGTGCGGGCGCACGCTGCGCCCCACCCAGCGGGCGAAAGGCTGCGAGCGGGCCAGTTCACGCTCGTGGGCGGCATCGTGGTCGGCCAGGCTTTCGTAAGCCGGGGCCGAGAAAAACGCCGCCACGCGCCGGTACTCCTCAGCGGTGAGCGTGCCCGGTCCGTTCTCCAGGTGGGCGAATTCCGCCTCCACCTGGCGGGTGAACTCCTGCGCGCCCAGGGCCTTGAGGAGGATCTTGATGCGCGCCTTGTAGATGTTGTCGCGGCGCCCGTGACGGTTGTAGACGCGCAGGATGGCTTCCACGTAGGCAAGCGTATGGGCCCAGGGCAGTCCGTGGCGGATAACCGTTCCGATCATGGGCGTGCGCCCCATGCCACCGCCCACCAGCACGTCCACCACCAGGGCCCCGCTGTCATCGCGGCGCAAGGTGAGCCCGATGTCATGGAACGCCGTGGCCGCGCGATCTTCATGCGCGCCGTTCACGGCGATCTTGAATTTGCGCGGCAAATAGGCGAACTCGGGATGAAAAGTGGACCACTGGCGCAGGATTTCGCACAGCGGGCGCGGGTCCACGATCTCGTCGGGCGCGATGCCTGCGTATTCGTCCGAGCTGATGTTACGCACGCAGTTGCCGCTGGTCTGGATGGCGTGCATCTCCACCTCGGCCAGTTCGGCGAGCATGTGGGCGCTGTCCTCGAGACGAGGCCAGTTGTACTGGATGTTCTGGCGGGTGGTGAAGTGCCCGTAGCCGCGGTCGTAGCGGCGCGCGATATCCGCCAGCCGGCGCAGTTGCACCGACGACAACATTCCGTAGGGAATGGCCACCCGCAGCATGGGTGCGTGCTTCTGGATGTAGAGGCCGTTTTGCAGCCGCAGCGGCCGGAATTCATCTTCCGACAGGTCGCCGGCCAGGTGGCGGGCAAGCTGATCGCGGTACTGGGCCACGCGCTCGTTCACGAGCGTGCGGTCGATGGTGTCGTAACGGTACATGGGCTTGAGAGGAGACCGGGCCGCCGGCGGAGGCGCGCACTTTAGGCGCGGCCCTTCACCCGGCGAACGAATCAATTCGGCAATGCTTAGAAGCGCACGGAATGAGAGCCGCGTTGGACAGCCATATGTAAGGCCGGCGCCGCGCTTCAGGCGGCGAACACGCGCACCTCGCGCGGACGCACTAGGACGCGCTCGCCGGCAGCCAGGGCAAGGCCGCGCGCGTCCTCGCGCGATAGCTCGGCGTGAATCACTTCGTTGCCTGCGTCGGGCCGCAGGTCCACCCGCACCAGCGACCCCAGCGCCAGAACGTGTTCCACCCGGGCCGCGATGCCTTGGGCCCCCGCCCGCGGCCGCAGCACCTCAATATCGTGCGGCCGGGCGAAGGCCAGCGCCGCCCCGGCAGGCGTGTCGCCATGCGCCGGCACGGCCACCGAGTCGCCGCCGATGAGCGCCCTGCCCTCCTGCACCCGCCCGTGGAACAGGTTGACGTTGCCGAGGAAGCGATACACGAAGGCATTGGCGGGCTGGTCATATACCTCCTGGGGCGTGCCCACCTGCTGGATGCGACCTTCGTTCATCACCACCACCCGGTCGGACACCTCCAGCGCCTCGTCCTGGTCGTGGGTGACGAACACGCTGGTGATGTGCATCTCGTCGTGCAGGCGGCGCAGCCAGCGGCGCAGCTCCTGGCGAACCTTGGCATCCAGGGCGCCGAAGGGTTCGTCGAGCAGAAGCACCCGAGGCTCCACCGCCAGCGCCCGCGCCAGGGCGATGCGCTGACGCTGCCCGCCCGAGAGCTGGTGCGGATAACGGTCAGCAAGCCAGTCGAGCTGCACCAGCGCCAGCAGTTCGTGAACCCGGCGGCGGATCTCCGCCTCGGGGGGCCGCCGGGACCGCGGCCGCACGCGCAGGCCAAACGCCACGTTTTCGAAGATGCTCAAGTGGCGGAACAGCGCGTAGTGCTGAAACACGAAGCCCACGCGCCGCTCGCGCACATGCTGGGTGGTGGCATCCTCGCCGTGGAACAGCACCTGCCCCGAATCCACCGTCTCCAGCCCGGCGATCACCCGCAGCAAGGTGGTCTTGCCAGACCCTGACGGGCCCAGCAAGGCCAGTAACTCGCCGGTACAAACTTCGAGACTCACATCCTCGAGGGCGGCGAAGCTGCCGAAGCGGCGGGTGACGTTCCTGACTTCGATGCTCATGGCGTTTCCTTGCGCAAGGCGCCCGGGACGGGCGCGATCAATGGCTGAAGCGGCGCTCCACCCAGGCCTTGAGGGCCAGGGTCACCAGCGCCAGCAACGCCAGCAGCGAAGCGGCGGCGAAGGCGGCTGCGAACTGGTATTCGTTGTAGAGAATCTCCACGTGCAGCGGCAGGGTGTTGGTCATGCCGCGGATGTGGCCCGACACCACCGACACCGCGCCGAACTCCCCCATGGCGCGGGCATTGCACAGGATCACGCCGTAGAGCAGGCCCCACTTCACGTTGGGCAGGGTCACGCGCCACAGCACCTGCCAGCCGCGCGCGCCCAGAACCACGGCGGCTTCCTCTTCCTCCACTCCCTGGGCCTGCATGAGGGGGATCAGCTCCCGCGCCACGAAGGGAAAGGTGACGAACACCGTGGCCAGCACGATGCCGGGAACGGCGAAGATCACCTTGAGGTCGTGGTCGCGCAGCGTCTCGCCGAGCCAGCCCTGCAGGCCGAACACCAGCACGTAGATCAGGCCCGCGATCACGGGCGAGACGGAGAAAGGCAGGTCGATGAGCGTCACCAGCACGTTCTTGCCGCGGAACTCGAATTTGGCGATGGCCCAGGCCGCGGCCACGCCAAACACCAGGTTGAGGGGCACGGAGATGGCCGCTGCCAGCAGTGTGAGGCGCACGGCGGCCAGCGCGTCGGGCTCCGTGATGGCCCGCGCGTAGACCACAACCCCCTTGCGCAGCGCCTCGTAGAACACCGCCGCCAGCGGCACGAAGAGGAAAGTGGTGAGAAACGCCAGCGCCAAGCCGATGAGCGCGAGCCGCACCCACGCGGGCTCGGCGGTGGCGCGATCGATGCGCCGCGCGCCAGCAGCGGGCGCGGCAGGCTGGGACGGCAGGGCGAGGGCGGTCATGGAACGGGCCTCAGGCGGCGGCGCGGCGGCGACGGGTCCACCACTGCAACAGGTTGATAAGCAGCAGCAGGGCGAAGGACACCAGCAGCATCACCACCGCCAGCGCGGTGGCGCCCGCGTAGTCGTACTGCTCCAGCTTGGTGATGATGAGCAGCGGCGTGATCTCCGACACCATGGGCATGTTGCCGGCGATGAAGATCACCGAGCCGTACTCGCCAATAGCGCGTGCGAAGGCGAGGGCGAATCCGGTGAGCAGCGCCGGCAGAACCGTGGGAAACACCACCCGCGCGAAGGTCTGCAGGCGGCCCGCGCCCAGGGTGGCTGCGGCCTCCTCCAGCTCGGGTTCCAGGTCTTCCAGCACCGGCTGCACCGTGCGCACCACGAAGGGCAGCCCGATGAAGGTGAGCGCCACCAACACGCCCAGGGGCGTGAAAGCGATCTTCACGTCCAGGGGCACGAACAGCCGGCCGATCCACCCGTTGGTGGAATACACCGCGGCCAGGGCGATGCCCGCCACGGCCGTGGGCAGGGCGAAGGGCAGGTCCACCAGGGCATCCACCAGGCGCTTGCCGGGAAACCGGTAGCGCACCAGCACCCAGGCCACCAGCAGCCCCGCCACAGCATTGATGCTGGCCGCCAGGAACGAAGCGCCGAAGGTGAGCCGATAGGAGGCCAGCACCCGCGGCGCCGTCACTTCGGCAGTGAAGGCGCCCCAGGTGAGCGAGGCCGTCTTGAGAAACGCCGCCGACAGGGGAATGAGCACCACCAGGCTCAGGTAAAGAAGCGTGAAGCCCAGCGCCAGCCCGAAACCGGGCAACACGCTGTGGCGGCGCAGGAGCAGGGGCATGGTCGGCGGCTCCGGGGCGTCAGCGGGTGAAGACCTGATCGAACACCCCGCCGTCGAGGAAATGCGTCTTCTGCGCCTTTTGCCAGCCGCCGAATTCGCCGTCGACGGTCACCAGGTTGAGCTTGGGGAACTGCCTGGCGTACTTGGCCGCCGCCTGCGGGTCGCGCGGACGGTAATAGTTGGCGCCGATGATGTCCTGGGCCTCCGGGGTGTAGAGAAACTGCAGGTAGGCCTCGGCCACCTTGCGGGTCCCGCGCCGGTCTGCCACGCGATCCACCAGCGTGACGGGCGGTTCGGCCAGGATGCTGAGCGAGGGCAGCACGATGTCGTACTTGTCGGGACCAAGTTCCTTGGTGGCGAGGAAGGCCTCGTTTTCCCAGGAAATGAACACATCGCCGATGCCGCGCTCGGTGAAGGTGGTGAGCGAGCCCCGTGCGCCGGTATCGAGGACCGGCACATTGCGGTAGAGCGCGGCGATGAAGTCCTTCACCTTGGCCTCGTCGCCGGCGAATTTCTTCACCGCGTAGGCCCAGGCGGCCAGGTAGTTCCAGCGTGCCCCGCCGGAGGTCTTGGGGTTGGGCGTGATCACCGCCACATCCTTGCGCACCAAGTCATCCCAGTCGCGGATGCCCTTGGGATTGCCCTTGCGCACCAGGAACACGATGGTGGAGGTGTAGGGCGCGCTGTTGTCGGGCAGGCGCTTCTGCCAAGCCTGGGGCAGCAGCTTGCCGCGGCTGGCGATCTCGTCGATGTCATAGGCCAGCGCGAGGGTCACCACATCGGCATCCAGCCCGTCGATAACGGAGCGGGCCTGGCGCCCCGAGCCGCCATGGGACTGCTTGATGGTGACTTTCTGACCGGTCTTTGCCTCCCACTGCTTGGCGAAGGCGGCGTTGATCTGCTGGTAGAGCTCGCGGGTGGGGTCGTAGGAAACGTTGAGCAAGGTAGTTTCCGCGCCAAGGGCTGGCCCGGCGGCCACGAGCGCCAGGCTGGCGAAGGCAACGAAAGTGCGGAACAGGGAATTCATCGGAGGGCTCCAGTGTGCGAGGCGGTCTGCGTCAGAACGAGACCTGGTAACGGGTGAAGAAGACGTTCTCGTCGCGGCGGTCGCCGCCGTTGGCAGCCCCACCGTCGAACCGCGTGCGCTCGAAAGCCGCCTGGACCTTCACCGCACGGTTGAGATACCAGTTGAGGCCCAGCCCGAAACCGGTGGCCTTGCGGGCTGCGGTGGAGGGATCCGCCAGGCGGGTGGCGGCGGTGCCGGCGAAGGCCGCGTCATCCACCTCGAGCTGCTGGGCACGCCCCACCAGCTCGAAGGCGCCCCAGCCGCCGGCGGCGGGGTCGAAGGGCTGGCGCGGCCGCACGCCGCCGAAGGAGGCGTCCTCGCCCGTGAGCACCCAGTTGAGCGTGAGCTGCCACGCGGTGACATCCACATCGCGCACGCTGGTGCCGCGGCGCACGCGCTGGTTGTTGAGGTAGTACTCGCCAAGCAGACCCCACGTCTGCCAGTACCAGTAGAACTGCGGCGCGAACCGGGTGCGTTCGCCGTCGGCGAAGGCGCCGGCGCTGTAGGAGAAGAACGTCTGCTGCCCCGGGGTGACGAAGGCGGGAAGAACGGCGTTGGTGGCTGTGCCCTGCTGTTCACCCCAGGTGCCGGCCACACCCACGCCCAGGCCCTGCAGCCACGGGGTTTCGCTGGCCCGGAAGGGATGAGCGAACAGGCGTACGGCCGCATCCTTGCCGCTGTTGGAGTCACGGTCGCCCGACCCGCCGGTAGCCTGGCCGCCATCCACCACGCCGTTGAACACGCCAAGCTCGTAGGTGAGGCGATTTTCCAGCAAGTCGCCGGACACCTGCACGCCGATATCGCGGGTGGGCACCAGGTTGGTGGGCAAGGCGCGCTCCACGAGACTCAAGGCCGTGGCGCTCTGCAACCGTTCCAGGCCAACGCCAGGCTTGAACTTGCCAACCCGCACCCGGAAGGCCGGATTGAAATTGGCGTCGCCGTAGGCGTCGAAGATCTGCGTGCTGCCCTGGCCGAAATCGGGCATGAAGCGGAATCCGTACTTGCCAAACAGCGTGCCCTCGAAGATGGGACGTACGCGCCGCAGGGTGAAGGTGTCCGGGGCCGCGGTCTGGGCCTCGTCATCGTAGACGCGGGCGTCGGCCTGGAGGTACCCCCGCAGGCGGAAGGCGAACTGGTTGTCGGCCGTGCGAACGCCGAAGCCATCGCGCCCCGCAACTGCCTGGGGGCCGTCCTTGGCTCGGGCTGCCGCCGCCTCCTGTTCGATTTCCTGCTTGCGGCCGACGATGCGCACCTGCTGGTCGATGTCGTCAACGCGCTGCTTCAAGGCTTCCTCGCGAGGTGAAGGCGGCGCATTGCCGAGGCGCCGCTCCAGTTCCTCGATCTTCTGGTCGAGCGCCTCGATGCGACGTAGCAGCGCCTCTTCCTTTTCGGTGGACTGCGCCGCGGCCGCGCCGGCCAGCATGGCCAGCACGATGGCCGGGATAACCCCGGACAACAAACCCTGGATAAACCTCATGGGTGACTCTCCACATGTGATGTGCGAGCACCGCCGGCTTTCCGGTGGGTTCTCCGCGGACGGGGGACAAGTGCGCTTCCTCCAGGGGTCTGGTGGGATTGTTTGCAAATGAAACGCGGCGGCGCCGCGCGTGCCTCAGGCCCGCCGGAAGGGCACGCCTGTCAGTCGCAGCCTTTCGCGGCGCTCCACCTGGGTGATGGCGCCGTCGTGGACAACGATCTCCACGGAACCAAAGCGCAGGCCGGCGAGCAGCCGCGCAAGCTCGCGAGCCAGAGTGGCATCCAGACCGCTGTGCAGGCCGGCGCCTGCGGCGCTGGTCACCGCGGCGGCGGGGGAATCGGAATCGGCTTTAACCATGGGCACCGATGATGGCAGCGCCCGCGCTCGCGGAGAACGAATGGTTTCCGATTTACATATGCCGCGCGCGATGCCGCGAACGCGGGGCCCGCCGAAGCCCGGGCCGGACCCTCAACCCCTGGCGGCGAGAGCCTGCTCGAGGGCCGTCCAGGCGAGCAGGGCACAGCCCTCGCGCGAAGGCGTGTTGGCGAGCAATTGCAGCACCGCGGCGTGATCCTCCGGCGCACCAGGCAAAGGCGCCACGCTGCGGCTGGTCACCGCCGCCATGAAGGCCTGCCTGGCCTGCAGCGCCTCGGCCACGCTGCGGCCCTTCACCCATTCGGTCATCACCGAGGCAGAAGCCATGGAGATCCCGCAGCACTCGCACTGGAACGCCGCATCGCGCACCGTGCCCTGCTCCACGTGCACATAGACCTGGAAGGTATCGCCGCACAGCGGGTTGACGGCCTCGCCGCCCAGGGTGCCGGGCGCGTCGATGACGCGATAGTTGCGCGCGTTGCGGATGTGGTCGAGGATGACTTCGTCGTAGAGCTTGCTCACGGCAGGGGGGGGCAGAGGCGAAAAAGGAAAGCTTGCCAAGACGGCGCGCAACCCCAAGCATACCGCCCCCGCCCTCGCGCCGCTGGCACCCCCCCCGGGAGGCGGGGGCCTGGGTCGCTACTTGCGCGGCAGGGTGGTGTAGCGAAGGTAGGGCTTCACCGCGCGGTAGCCCTGCGGGAACTTCTCCTTCAGCACCGCCGGGTCCGTGAGCGAGGGGACGATGATCACGTCCTCGCCGGGTTTCCAGTTCACGGGCGTGGCCACGCTGTTGGAATCGGTGAGCTGCAGCGAGTAGATCACCCGCAGGATCTCGTCGAAATTGCGCCCGGTGCTGGCCGGATAGGTGATGGTGGCTCGCACCTTCTTGGCAGGGTCGATGAAGAACACCGAACGCACCGTGGCGGCCACGCTGGCGTTGGGATGGATCATGTCGTAGAGCGTGGCCACCTTGCGGTCGGCGTCGGCCAGCACCGGGAACTCCACTTTCGTCCCCTGGGTTTCCTCGATGTCGGGAAGCCAGCCGCGGTGGGATTCCACCGTGTCCACCGAAAGCGCCAATACCTTCACGTTGCGACGCGCGAATTCCGCCGCCAGCTTGGCCGTGTACCCCAGCTCGGTGGTGCATACCGGCGTGAAATCGGCGGGGTGGGAGAACAACACGCCCCAGCTCGATCCGAGATACTCGTGAAAACGGATGCGCCCCGCGCTGGATTCCTGCTCGAAGTCGGGGGCGGTGTCGCCGATGCGTAACGTCATGACGGTTTCCTTTGGAACTGACAAGGAGGACCAGCGGCCCGGAGAGCGATCATAAGATTGATACGGCATATCGCACGGGCCGCATTATGTGTATCCTTCTTATGCCTTTCAAGTAGAATTAGCAATTTGTTTACTTCTTTTAGTTATTAATTCCATGAAACTCCAGCAGCTGCGCTACGTCTGCGAGGTTGCTCGCAACGACCTCAATCTTTCCAAAGCGGCCCAGGCGCTGTTCACCTCTCAGCCGGGCGTGAGCAAGCAGATTCTTCAGCTCGAGGACGAGCTGGGGGTGAAGATCTTCGTGCGGTCCGGCAAGCGCTTCACGGCCGTTACGGAACCCGGCGAGAAGATCATCCAGATCGCCCAGCGCATCCTGCTGGAGGCTCACAACCTCAAGGAGGTGACCGCCGAGTTCCACCACGAGACCACCGGATCGCTGGCAGTGGCCACCACCCATACCCAGGCGCGCTATGCGCTGCCCCGGGTGGTGAGCAGCTTCATGAACGCCTACCCACAGGTTCGCCTGTCGCTGCGCCAGGGCAGCCCCACCCAGATCGCGGAACAGGTGATCGGCGGCGCGGCCGATCTGGCCATCGCCACCGAGGCACTCGACCTGTACGACCAGCTCGTCATGCTGCCGTGCTACGAGTGGAACCGCTGCGTGGTGGTGCCGCCGGACCATGCACTGGTAAAAGTGCGCCGGCTCACCCTCGAGGAGATTGCCCGCTACCCCGTCATCACCTACGACTTCGCGTTCACGGGCCGTACCCAGATGGACCGCACCTTCGCGGCGCGCGGCCTGAAACCCGATGTGGTGCTCACGGCCATCGACGCCGACGTGATCAAGACCTATGTGGAACTGGGGCTGGGCGTGGGCATCATCGCCCACATGGCCTATGACCCGAAGCGCGATACCGGCCTGGTGGCCCTGGATGCGAGCCACCTGTTCGAGAACAGCGTCACGCGCATTGGCGTCCGCCGCAATACCTACCTGCGCGCCTACGTGTATGACTTCATCGCCATGTTCGCGCCTCACCTCACCCGTGAGGTGGTGGATGCCGCGCTCGCAGGCGGTGTAGCGCCCGGCGATGGCCCAGAGAAAACAACAAAAATAGAATAAAGATATTGTTCTTTATTCGTTTGGGTTTGCTGTCGCGGCTCCTACACTGCTTTCCAGCAGCGTCGGCTTCCTGCTTGGCGCATCCCAATGAAATCGGAGGAGCCCATCATGCCTCGTCTCGAAACCATCGCCGTCCACGGCGGCTACAAGCCCGACCCCGTCACCAAGTCGGTGGCGGTGCCCATCTACCAGACCACCTCCTACGCCTTCGACGACACCCAGCACGGTGCCGACCTGTTCGACCTGAAGGTGCAGGGAAACATTTACACCCGCATCATGAACCCCACCAGCGACGTGCTGGAGCAGCGCCTCGCGCAACTGCACGGCGGGGTGGGGGCGCTGGCGCTCGCGTCCGGTCAGGCTGCCATCACCTACTCCATCATCACCATCGCCGGAGTGGGCGACAACATCGTCTCCGCCAGCACGCTCTACGGCGGCACCTACAACCTGTTCGCGCACACGTTGCCGCAATTGGGTATCAAGGTTCGTTTCGCAGATTCCGATCGCCCCGAAACCTTCGCCGCACTGATCGACGAACGCACCAAGGCGGTGTACGTGGAATCCATCGGCAACCCGCGTGGCAATGTGGCCGACATCGCCGCGCTTGCGGAAATCGCTCACGCCAAGGGCGTGCCGCTGATCGTGGACAACACCGTGGCCACGCCCTACCTGTTGCGCCCCTTCGAGCACGGCGCCGACATCGTGGTGGAGTCGCTCACCAAGTACCTCGGCGGTCATGGCAATTCCATCGGCGGTGCGCTCATCGACTCGGGTAAGTTCCCGTGGGGCAGCCACAAGGAGCGCTTCCCGCAACTCAACACGCCAGATGTTTCCTATCACGGCGTCAACTACGTGGAGGCGCTTGGCCCGGCCGCCTACATCGCCCGCGCGCGCGTTGTGCCGCTCCGCAACACCGGCGCGGCCCTCTCGCCCTTCAACAGCTTCCTGATCCTTCAAGGCATCGAAACCCTCGCCGTTCGCCTGGACCGGATCAATGCCAACACGCTTTCCATCGCCGAGCACCTGAAGGCTCATTCGAGCGTGAAGTGGGTCCGCTATGCCGGCCTGCCCGGAGATCCCTATCACGAACTCGCCCGCCAGTATCTGGGCGGACGCGGCTCGGGCATCCTTAGCTTCGGCATCGACGGCGGTCGCGAGGCGGCGGCGAAATTCATCGACGCGCTGCAATTGTTCACGCGTCTGGTGAACATCGGTGACGCCAAGTCACTGGCCGTGCATCCCGCGAGCACCACCCACCGTCAGCTCTCCAACGAGGAACTGCTCAAGGCAGGCGTCAGCGAAGACCTGATCCGCCTGTCCGTGGGTATCGAGCACATCGACGACCTGCTGGAAGACATCGACCAGGCGCTGGCAGCGGCCAGCGCCAAGCCGAAGCTCGCCGTCAACGCCTGAGCTTCATGGGTCGCGCGGCCCTGGCGCGCGACCCAGCCCCTTCGAGACTCCCCCGCCAGGAGGCGGAGGTTTACCTACGCCGTAGCGCAAGCCGCGGCGTTTTTTTTCAAGGCTCCAGGGGAGCGCCGTCGACGAAGCACGCCAGTTGCCCCGGCCGCATCACTGTCCACGTCTCGTTGTCGGTGAGTGGCAACGTGGCCACCACCGCCACCCGGTCCGCCGGCGTGGTGAGCTCACTGAAGTCCACCTCCACCTCCGCATCCGAGAGCCGGGCACGGGAAAACGGCGCCTGGCGCACGATGTAGGCGAGCTGTGTGGCGCAGTGGGCAAACAGCCGCTCGCCATTGCTGAGCAGGAAGTTGAAGCTGCCCAAGCTGGACATGCGCCGCGCCCATTCGGCCACGGCGTCGCGCAACGCGGCCTCGCCGGGCTGGGTGTCGCCGAAACGCCGCCACAGGGCGTCGAGCAGCGTGCAGAAGGCGGCCTCGCTGTCGGTGCCGCCCACGGGCCGGAAGCGGCCATCGGCGGGGGGAGCGATGGAATCGAGCGTGCCGTTGTGGGCGAATATCCAGTAGCGCCCCCACAGCTCGCGCATGAAGGGGTGGGTGTTCTCCAGTGCCACGGCGCCCCGGGTGGCCTTGCGGATGTGGGCAATGACGTTGGTGGAGCGGATGGGGTAGGTGCGCACCAGCTGCGCCACGGGCGAAGACGAAGCTGCCGCGGAATCCAGGAACAGCCGGCAACCACGGCCCTCGAAGAAGGCAATGCCCCAGCCATCGGCGTGGTGGTCCGTGTTGCCGCCTCGCTGCTGGAAGCCGGTGAACGAGAACACGATATCGGTGGGAACGTTGCAGTTCATGCCGAGCAGCTGGCACATGGCGCGTCCGGGGTGGAGGGATTCGACGTGGTCAGAATACCGGAAGCCCCGGCCGCTCTGGCATCATCGCGCTCCCATCATCAGGCCTCTCCCGTGACCACCGCCCTGATCCTGTTCGCCCACGGCGCCCGCGACCCACGCTGGCGCGAACCCTTCGACCGGCTCGAGGCGCTGGTGCGCACCCGCCACCATGGGCCACTGGCGCTCGCCTTTCTGGAGCACATGGCGCCGGGGCTGGCGGATGCGGCACGGGCCGTGGCGGACGCCGGGGCCAGCCGCGCAGTGGTGGTACCGCTGTTCCTCGGGACGGGCGGGCACCTGCGCAGGGATCTGCCGGTGCAGCTCGCCGAGGCGCGCGCGGCGGCGGGAATCCCCTTGGAATCCGTCACCGCGGCGGGCGAGGATTCGGTGGTGCTGGCGGCGCTGGCCGACTATTGCGTGGCCGCTGCCAGGTCCGCGGACTGAGGGTCCCCCGCGCCACCGCCCTCAGGGCTTGGCGACGCCGGGCACGCCAGGCAGCGGCGCCGGCGCCTGGGCAAAGGAATCCAGCAGCTTGAGCAGGTTGCCGATCTGGTAGTCGGGAATGGTGGCGCCCTGCTTGCCGCCCACCAGCATCACGTAGCGGCTCACGGTGTCGGCAGCCACGTCGCCCACGGCATACTGCACCACGGGCTGGGACTCGCCGCGACGCACGAACAGCAGCACCATGGAGGGCGATGCCAGACCGTACTGGGCGCCGCCATCGCCCACGGGAAATTCGCGTTCGAGCTTCGCCCGGCTGAGCGCCGTGAAGGCCGCTTCGATGCGCCTGGCGCCGTCGGGATCGGTGATGTGGCTGTGGGCCGGGTCGGAGACCGCCTGGTGGACGCCGTGATAAACCCACAGGCCAGCGGCATCGCGCTCGAAGCGGTGCAGCGCACCGCCGTGCACCACCTCCACGGCGCCCACCTCGGCCAGGGCCAGCGGCACGAACATGCCCTGTTGCAGCTTGCCGTGGCCGTGGCCATCGTCGTCGGAGTGCAGGCCACCGCCCAGTTCGAACCAAGCCACCGCCGCGGCAAGCGCCGCGAACACCGCCCAGATGGCCAGCAGCTTGGGTTTCATCCGGACGGCCCTATCGCTGCCGCCACCATACCGCCAGTCCCACCAGGGCCAGCAGCCCGGGGATCAGCATCACCGACAGGAAAACGGTGCCCTTCATCTGGCGGTTGGTGAGGTTGACGCGCGGCGCGTCGAAACTGCGCGGCTGGATGCCGATGAGGTTTTCCTGCTCGGCGAGGAAGTTCACTGTGTTGAGAAACAGCTTGCCGTTGCCGAGGATGTGGAAGAAGGAATTGGTGGCAAAGTCGGAATCGCCCACCACCACCAGCCGGGAGCGGCCCTGCTTTTGCAGCGAAGCTGCTTCCACGATGCCCTTCTCGCGGGTGAGCAGCTCCATGGTGGCGGCGGCATCCTGGGTGCCAGCCTTGCGGGTGGAGGCCACCATGAGCGGCAACGGGCCCTTGCGGTCCTTGTCGGGCGTGAACTCCACGCGCTCGGGCTGGGTCTCGCCCCAACTGCCCTTGGAACTGTTGGCGATGGGCGTCACAGAGGTTCCCGGCACCGGCAGCTCCGTGGGCGAGAAGGACCGCACTCCGGGGAAAAAGGACAGGGGCACCTCGCGGGCAATGGGGTGGCGGTTGTAGTCGCTCACCGCGGGCGAGGAGATGTCCGACCAGAAATGGCTCGGCTCGTCGATGACCAGATTGTTGTCCACCAGGATGCCAAAGCCCTTGAGCACGGGTTCGAGCCCGGTCGTGATCCAGGGGTCCAGCAGGAACAGGGCATTGGCGCCGTTGGCCAGCCATGCCTCCACCGCCTTCACCTCGGGCGGCAGCAGCGCGAATTTCGGCCCTGCCACCACCAGCACCGCACAGCCGGAGAGCACCTCGCCGCCCCTCACCAGGGTGACCTTCTCCACCGCGTAATTCATGGTCTCCAGGGCTGCGCGCGCCTTGGCCATGCCGTGCTGCTCCTGCACGATCACCTTGTCGCCCAACCCGTGGGCGTGGCCGCCCTGCCCCTCCAGGTGGTCGTGGGACTCGAGGCTGAAGGGGTCGGCTTCGCCGTGACCTTCGAGGAAACAGACCTTCTGGGTAACCCCCTGGGAAACGCGCAGGATGGCATTGGCAATGTCGGCCTCGTTGCCGCTTTGCACCAGTTGCTTGCGCCCCTCGCTCTCGACCACGGACGTGCCGGCAAAGGTCACGCCCATGAGCCGCGCCTGGGCCGGGTTGAGGGTGGGATCGAAGAACTCCACGCTGATGCGGGCATTCTGCCGGGCGATCAGCCGGTACAGATCGGCCGTCTCGCGCATCATGGGGTCGCCGAAAAAAGTGATGCGCATGGGCTTGTCGATGCGCTTGAGCATGGCGACGCTTTGCTCGCTCAGGGAGTAACGCCCCCCGCGGGTGAGGTCGAAACGCGCCGGCACCAGCGCCATGAGCCACGCCGCCGCTACCAGGATACCCGCCAGGCCGAGGGTGGTGAGGGCCACTTCGCCGCGCCTGCCGCGGGCGAGCTGGCGCAGGTCCGCGCGCAGCTGCCAGCCAGCCCAGGCGGTGATGGCCAGCCCCGCGGCAGCCACGGCCAGCGCCCATGGGTCGGGATCAAGCAACAGAAGCTGCAGGATGCCCGCCAGTGCCAGCAGGAACAGGCCGGCCAGCAGCACCAGACCATGGCGGAAGTTGCGATCCATCAGCGCGGTCCTAGCGGCGCCACTGCAGCCAGCCGGCGTTGAGCACTAGGGCGATGCCCGTCACCGCCAGGTAAAAGGCGATGGCCTCGCTTCGCACCAGCCCCTGGATGAAACCGCCGTAGTGGATGGCGAAGGACAGGTGCGAGAGCAGCGCGCGCATGCCCGGCGTGGATTGGAACGCCTGGGCGTGGCCCACGAACCAGAGGCCCAGCACCACCACCACCGTCAGCAGCGCGGCGACGATCTGGTTCTGGGTGAGGGCCGAGAAGAACTGCCCGATGGCCAGGCAGGCCATGCCCAGCAGCACGAACCCCAGGTAGCCCGACAGGATGGTGCTGAGCTCCGGGTTGCCATACATCACCAGCGGCACCAAGTTGATGGCCGTGCCCAGCGTCATGATGAGCAGGATGCTCACCGCGCCCAGGTACTTGCCCAGCACCAGTTGCCACGGCTGGAAGGGCAGCGTGGCCAGCAGTTCCATGGTCTTGCCGTTCACCTCGGCGGTGAACAGGCGCATGGACACGATGGGCAGCAGCGTCACCAGCAGGATGCCCATGTTCTGGAACGTCTCGTCCATGCTGGCATTGCCGGTGAGAAAGGTGTTGTAGAGGAAAAAGTAGCCCGTGCCCACCAGGAACACCGCCACCACGAAGTAGGCGATGGGCGAGCGGAAGTAGCTCAGCAGTTCCTTGCGATACAGGGCCAGGAGCGCGCGCATTGACCGGTTCCCTCTCAGGCCGCCGCGGCGCGCTCGGCCGCGCCGTGAGCATCGAGCGTGGTGTCGCCCACGTAGCGCAGAAACACGTTCTCGAGCGTGGGCTGCAGGCGCTCCAGGCGCAGCAGTTCGAAGCGCGCCGCCACCGCCCGGGCAATGCGCGCCTCCACGCCGCTATCGGCACGCACCAAGCATTCGGCGCGCAGCAGGCGGCCATCGCTGCCTGCAGCCTGAAGCGACACGCCCTCCACGCCGTCCACCGCCGCCAGCGCCTGGCGCAGGTCGGCCTCGACGGCGCCCTCCACCAGCACGTGCACGCGGTTGCTCTCCTCAGCCTTGCTGCGCAGGCCCTCGGGCGTGTCGATGGCCAGAAGGCGGCCCTGGCTGATGATGGCCACACGCCGGCAGATCATGGTGACCTCGGGCAGGATGTGGGTGGACAGCAACACCGCGTGGCGCTCGCCCGCGGCGCGGATCACCTCGCGGGTTTCCTGGATCTGGCCGGGGTCGAGGCCGGCGGTGGGCTCGTCCAGCAGCAGCACGTCGGGGTCGCCGAGCAGCGCCTGGGCCAGGCCCACGCGCTGACGGTAGCCCTTGGACAGCTTGTAGATTTCGCGGCGCATCACCGCCTCGAGACGGCAGGCAGCGGCCACGCGCTCGAGTTCGGCGCTCATCTGTCCCCGCGGCACGCCCTTCACATCGGCCACGAAGCGCAGATAGGACCCCACCTCGAGAACATCGTAGAGCGGTGGCGTCTCGGGCAGGTAGCCCAGGTGCCGCGCCGCCGCTACCTGGTGCAGCGCCATGTCGTGACCGGCCACCAGAATGCGGCCGCTGCTGGCCGTGGTGTAGCCGGCGATCATGCGCATGGTGGTGGTCTTGCCCGCACCATTGGGGCCAAGAAAGCCCACGATCTCGCCGGCATCCACGGTGAAGGAGACATCCTGCACGATGGTGCGCGAGCCGTAGCGCTTGGAAACCGACTCCAGGGAAATGGCAGCAGGCACGGAATGGAGCGGAGGGAGAGCGGAAACAGTGGGGACGTGATGCGTCGGCCTGTGCATGTTGGCCGGACTCGATCCGGAGCCGCCCATGGCAGCGAGACCACGGCAATGATCTCCCAGGCAGGCAACAATGACGAGGCCCCCTTGCGGGGGCCTCGTCATGGTGCAAGCCTCGAGAGGCTTACTTGTACCAGCGGTTGCCCTTGGCGGCAAACTGGTCCTGGTCGTGCGCCATGAAAATCTCGGTGCCTTCCAGGTCGCGCATCATCTTGAGGCGGTTGACCGAGTCGGTGTAATCCTTCACCGAGTAGTTCAGGCCGGCCGGGTACCCATCGAGGTTTTCCTTCATCCAGATGGCGTCCTGGGTGATGATGATGGTGCCGGAGTTCTTGGTCTTCACCTTCAGGGACTGGTGACCCAGGGTGTGGCCGGGAGTGCTGAGGATCTGCACCGTGCCATCGCCGAACAGGTCATAGTCGCCGTTCAACTCGAGGAAGTTGTAATCGCGGGCGGAGGCGAGGTCGTTCAGCACGAAGCTGCCGTTCACGGCACGACCCTGGAACTTCTCGGGCCACCAGCCCTGATACAGCTCTTTCTTCTGCAGTACGTGAATGGCGTTGGGGAACATGGCGATGTTGCCCACATGGTCAAGGTGCGAGTGCGAGGTGACCACCACCTTGACCTTGGCCGGGTCGTAGCCCAGTTTCTTGAGTTGGGCGTCGATCACGTCCTCACGCTTCTGCGAGGGCTTGAGGAAGTCGCAGTTGCCCGCGGCCCAGTACTTCTTGCAATTGTCCGGGCCGCCGGAGATGGCCACGTTGTTGCCGGTGTCGAACACCACCACTCCCTTCTCGTGGTCGATCACCCACATGGACACCGGGATGGTAATGTCTCGAGCCTTGTCTTCGGGCAGCGCCGGAATGAGGCCGCGGATATTGAAGGGGCCGAACATGCCGCTGGTGGTCCAGTACACGCCCTTCACCTGCGCCGATGCGGCACCGGACAGCGCCATGGTGGCGGCGCCGAGCAGCCCTGCGATTACAGCTTTCTTCATCGCTCTCTCCTTGTGTTGTGGTTCGCGGGAAACCCGCAACCGCCGACGGAACACGGCACAACATCCAGATGAAAGAGACGCTCCGCGAGATGGCTCCCGTTGGCTCTCTTCCGCCCAGGCGCCTCGCACGGCCCCGAGTTCTTACAATCGGCGCGTTCTTCTTAAGGACTGATTCGGAACGCTTTTCCGAGTGGCGCGCAGTTTGGTCCCCATGGCGGCGGGGCGTCAACGTGTTTTTACAAATAAGGCCGCGCCAAAAATGACGCCTTCATCGATGCATCGCCGGGCCCGTCAGTGCCGGGCGGCCAGCACCGTGAACCCCTCACCGATGATCGACCGGCGAATCTCACCCTGGAAGCCGGCTTCGCGCAGCAGCCACTCCTGCTCCTCGCGGTCGGGGATTTCGTTGCCCCAGGTGAGTTCCTCGATGCCAGTCTGCAGCGGGAATCGAAACTCCGGCTCGCGCGTCTGGGCCAGCGTGGAGGGATAGGTTTCGTCCACGATCAGCATCCACCCGCCGGGCTTGAGGGCCCGCGCCGCCTCGGCCACCACGGCGGGGCGGATGGGCCGGGCTATTTCGTGCAGCACCTCGATCATCACGCACGCCTCCACGCTGCCGGGCGCCACCACCTCGCCCACGCGCCCCTGCCGCAGTTCCACGCGCTGCTCCAGGCCAGCCTCGCGGATGCGGCTGCGGGCCACCTCCAGGCCGGAGGGGTCGATGTCCACCCCCAGGGCCCGGGCGGCGGGAAAGGCCTTGGCGAACTGCACCAGGAAATTCGCTGTGCCGCAGCCCACTTCCAGCACGGTTGCGCCCGCCTCCAGAGCCGCCGGCAGACCCTCGAGGGCCGGCAACAGCTTCTTGGCCGTGGCCAGTTGCAGGCCCCAGGTGGATTCGGCAATGGCCCGGGCGAAGGCCTCACCGCGACCCTGGAAGGGCGCCACCTGCCCGGTGCGAAACGCCTCGCGGGCGGCACGGTAGTCCTCGGCGGCAAACTCGGTGCCCAGGCGCACGAAACCACCCAGATAGCGCGGGTGGCCAGGACTGGCCAGGATGGCGTCGAAGTGCGGCGCCAGCCGGAAGGCGTCCTCGCCCTCGGCATCCACCATGCCGAAACCGTGGGCCGTCCACAGCCAGGTACGCACGTACGGGAGGTGCAGTGCGGCGGCCTCGGCCAGGGCGGCGGCGCTGGAACCCGGCGCCTGGGCAAGCGCCCGGAACAGGCCCAGCTCGATGCCCAGGTCCATGACATGCATGGCATTGAAACCGCGGCGCCACTCGAACACCCGGGCAACCTGCTGGTCGGCGGTGACGGCGGAATCGGTCAGGCTCATGAAATCTCCTCGTGGCTGGTGGTGCACCGTCGCTACCGGGTCTTCCCGCCGCGGCGCAGACCGTGCATCCTCGCACGAGCGCACGGCGTTGCGAAACGCCGCGCCCGCACTGTCCTCCTCCCTCGCTGCCAGGAACCGTTGCCATGTGGTTGATCGGAATGCTGCTGGGTGCCCTTGCCTTCGGCATCGCGGGCGATGGGTCCGCCGCTGTGCTTGGCGGCCTGCTGGGCGGTGTTCTGGCGCATCGGCTGGCGGCGGATCGCAAGTCTCTGCGCGCCCTGGAGGCCCGCCTTTCAGACCTGGAAACGAGGTCGCGGCGCGCCACGGCGCCACCGGCCGATACGGCCGCCGATGCTGCGCAGCCCGAGGCACGGGCTTTGGCGGCGACGCCTGCCACCCCCCCCACGCCCGCGCCCCGTGCCACCGTCGCGCCTGACGCCGACGACGACGCCTCGGCGGTGGCACAAACGCCTTCATACGAGCTCACGCCCGCCGAGCTGTTCGCCCGCCTTGCCCAGGGCGAAAACGTCGAAGTTACTGCCGCGTCAAGCGCCGGCACTTCCAGCCCATCGGCAAGCACCCGGGGCGAGCCGCAGCCTGCTTATCCTCCAGCAGCGCACACCAGCCCGCCGTCCGCCGATCATGGGGTTGCCCACCCGCCCGCTGCCGGCGACCGGTGGGACCGCGCAGTGCTTTGGCTTACCCGGGGCAATGTGGTGGCGCGCGCCGGCGCGCTCATTCTGTTCGTGGGCCTGGCCTTCCTGATGCAACTCGTCTACACCGCCGTCACACCGGCGGCACGCCTGGGTGGCGCAGCCCTGGGGGGAGCGGCGCTTCTGGCGGCAGGCTGGAGGATGCGTCACACCCGGCCCGGCTACGCCGTGTCGCTCCAGGGCGCCGGTGTGGCGATCCTGTACCTCACCGTGTACGGCGCATTGCGCCTGTTCGGCATGGTGGATGCGCCGTTGGCGTTCGCGCTCATGGCGCTGGTGGCCGCTGCCAGTGCCGCGCTTGCCGTCCGTCAAGACTCCGTGGCGCTTGCCGTACTGGGCTTCGGCGGCGGCTTTCTCGCCCCGCTCCTCGCCTCCACCGGCAGCGGCAGTCATGTGGTGCTGTTCGGCTACTACACCCTGGTTAACGCCGGTCTTGCAGCGGTGGCCTGGAACCGTGCCTGGCGGCCGCTCACCTTCACGGGCTTCGCGCTCACCTTCGGAGCAGCCGGACTGTGGGGCTGGAAGTTCTTTCAGCCCCACCTGTACGCGTCCACCCAGCCCTTTCTGCTGCTGTTCTTCGCCATCTACCTCGCGCTACAGGTCCGATTCGCCCTGCTGCGCGCGCCACGCTGGACCGATCTGGTGGACGCCAGCAGCGTGTTCGGCGTGCCGCTGGTGGGTTTCGGCCTGCAGGCCAGCCTGGTCAAAGACTTCGAGCACGGCACGGCCATCTCGGCCGCGGTGCTTGCCCTGCTCTATTTGGTGCTCGCGGCCCGGATGCGTCGCCGGGGCAGCGCATTCGGCATGCTCGCCGACGCTTACAACGCGCTCGGCACCGGATTCCTCGTCTTGGCCGTGCCGCTGGCCGTGGACGCGCGCTGGACGGCCGCCGCCTGGGCGCTGCAGGGCGCCGGGCTCGTCTGGGTGGCGCTGCGCAACCAGCGCCGCCTGGTGCTCGTAATGGGCCTTGGCCTGCAACTGGCGGCGGCCTGTACCTACGCCGTGGCGGAAATGCAGCCCGAACCCGGCGTGGCAGTGCTCAATCGCGTATGCCTGGGTGCGGTGCTGCTTGCCGTCGCCGCGCTGTTCAGCGCCTGGCGTCTCGAACAAGACACGTGGGAAGCCGGCGAGCGCGATGCCGACCCCATCGCCCGCCCGGGGCTGGCCTGGGCCCTGCTGATTTGGGGGCTTTTCTGGTGGATTTTTGCCGGGCTGCGCGAAATCTCCCAACATGTGCCGCGCCCGGATTCCGTGCCCACGGCCCTGCTGTTTGCGCTACTGAGCGCAACGGCGTTCCAGGCGGCTTACGAGCGGCTGCGATGGCAGAGCGCGCGCTGGCCGGCGTTGTCTCTACCCGTAGCCATGACTCTGGCGCTGTTGGTGCTGTGGAAGCAGCCCCAGGCCCAGGCGCCGCTCGCCGGCGCCGGCCTGTTCGCATGGCCCGCGGTCTGGCTCACGCACCTGGCGCTGCTCACCCGTCACGACAACGAACCGCCCGACACCCTGGCGGTCCTGCATGCGGCCGTGCCAGCCTGCATGGCCGTGGTGCTTGGCTGGCACCTCGACCTGTGGCTTCTCGACGCCCTGGGCAGCAACGCCTGGAGCGTCATAGGCTGGGCGTTGCCGGCAGCAGCCTTGCTTGCGCTCGTCACATACACCTGGAGGCGGCGAGAGGACGCGAGTCAGGCGCCCGGCGCCGTTGAAGAGGGTTGGCTACTGCTGGGTGGCGCGCTGCTCACCGCGGGGTTGCTGGGTTGGTCGCTGTTGGCTGGACTGTCGAAAATCGGCGCAGCACCGCCCCTGCCCTGGTGGCCCGTGATCAATGTCCTCGACCTCGCCGTGCTGCTCTTGCCACTGCTGGCCTTGCCCTGGCTGCGGGCGATCCGCGCGCGCTTCACCGGCAGCCCCATCGCACGCGAAGCGAGCCGCTTGCCCGTGGCGCTATCGGTGCTCGGCTTCATCAACCTCAACACCGCGCTGCTGCGCGACTTCGCCCTGGTGCTGGGCTTCCAGGACTGGGAAGAGATGCTCAGGCAATCGAGCGAGGTGCAGGCTGGCCTGTCGCTGCTCTGGACAACCGTGGCCCTTACCGCCATGTGGACTGCCTCGCGGCGCGGCGCGCGCGCGCCATGGATCGCCGGCGCGAGCCTGATGGCCGTGGTGGTGGCAAAGCTGCTGTTGGTGGACTTGAGCAATGTGGGCACCTTCGCACGCATCGTTTCCTTCGTCGGCGTGGGAGCCCTGATGCTGTTGATGGGCTGGGTGTCGCCCCTGCCGCCGGAACAGGGCACGGAGGACTCGCAGGATAAGGCAGCGTAGCGCTCCTGCAGCCCCGTGATCCGCCTCAGAAGCGCGCCGCCGCGCTCCGGCAAGCGCCGCACTGGACTTTCCGCCCGCGAAATCCTTGCCTGACCGGCCGCTGGCAAGGCGGGCAAGGGCCGCGGCGGCCGCCACGCCGCCACGGGCACCCCTGCGGTTACTCCGAAGCAGGCATCTTCTCGATCTGCCCCACCAGCTTGAGGAGCTGGCGGTGCAGCTTGGCAAAGCGCGCGTGCTCCGCCTTCCACTTGGCGTGCTTCGTACCCATTTCCTGATGCTTCCTGTCGAGCTCGGGACTGGCCTGACCCGCCGCCAGGGCAGCCTCGTGGGCCTTGATGGCTTCATCGTGAGCCTGCATGTCGCTCTCGTGTTCGGCAATCATCCTGTCGTGTGCTTCCACCAGCCCGGCGAGTTTCTTCACGGCCGCCTCCACGCGGTCGTGATCCTTGTGGAGCGCCTCGTGCCCCGCCTTCCAGGTGGCGTGCTCCTTGGCCCACGCCTGATGCTCCCGCGCCATGGCGGCAGCATCGCCGGCAAACCCCGCGGGGGATGCGGACAGGCCGGCGGCCAACGCCAGGATTGCGAAGCTGTTCTTCATCGTCGTCATCTCGATCTCCTTGGAAAAACGGACGGGCGCTGCAGTTCAGCGCAGATGCGCTGGGTTGCACCTGTAACAAAGTACTGCGTCCCGCCCGCAACCGGATTGATCCCCGTCAATAGGAGCCCGTATGCAGCGACAGGCGTTGCGTGGCGGTGGATCAGTCCTTCGCCAGCAGTTGCATCAGCGACGAGGTGTCCCAGCGGCCGCCGCCGCGCGCCTGGACCTGGGCATAGAACTGATCGATGAGCGCGGTGCCCGGCAGGCGGGCGCCGTTGCGCTGCGCCTCGTCCAGACAGATGCCCAGGTCCTTGCGCATCCAGTCCACGGCGAAACCGAAGCCATCGAAGCGGCCCTCGGCCATGGTCTTCCAGCGGTTCTCCATCTGCCAGGACTGCGCCGCGCCCTTGGAGATGACGGCGATCACCTTCTCCATGTCGAGGCCGGCCTTGAGGCCGAAATTCATGGCCTCGGACAGCCCCTGCAACAGGCCGGCGATGCAGATCTGGTTGACCATCTTGCACAGCTGGCCGGCGCCAGGCTCGCCGATCAGCACGCAGCTCTTGGCGTACACGTCCAGGACCGGTTTGACGCGGTCGAACACCGCCTGCTCCCCGCCGCACATGACTCCCAGCTGGCCATTCACGGCACCGGCTTGGCCGCCCGACACCGGCGCATCCACGAAGCCCACCCCAGCCTCGGCGCAGCGCCCGTGCAGCTCGCGCGCCAGGCTGGCAGAGTCGGTGGTGTGGTCCACCAAAATGGCACCGCCGTGCATGCCGGCCAGCGCGCCCTGCTCGCCGTACACCACCGAGCGCACGTCATCGTCGTTGCCCAGGCACATGAGCACCACCTCGCAGCCGCTGGCGGCCTCGCGCGGCGTGGCCGCGGCGCGCCCGCCGTGTTCGCCGACCCACTGCGCGGCTTTGGTGGCGGTGCGGTTGAAGACGCTCACATCGTGCCCGCCCTTGCGTAGCAGGTGTGCCGCCATGGGAGCACCCATGACACCGAGGCCCAGGAAAGCGACTTTGGCCATTGCCGAGATCTCCTTGAAGTCCTTGAAGGGGGTGGGCGCGCCACGGGCGGCGCGCCGCAATGCCCGCGAGGGCGCCGATTCTACGGGGCCCTCGGAGCGGCGCCACACCGCCCGCGCCTGCCGTGGCCTGCCGCCGCCGGCGGGAGCGCCCATTACACTACCGTCCTGTCCGCTCATTTCCGTCCCGCGCCCATGCCTGCCGATCCCCGCGCCTTGCTGCGCCAGATGTTCGACGCCGCCATCGCCTCCGCCCTGCCCGCGCAATGCCTGCCCCCGCACCTGCCGGCACCGCCGCGCGGACGCACCGTGGTGGTGGGGGCCGGCAAGGCCGCCGCGGCTATGGCCCGTGCCGTGGAGGAACACTGGCCGGGAGAACTGGAGGGGTTGGTGGTCACCCGCTACGGACACCGGGTGGCCACGCGGCGCATCGAGGTGGTGGAGGCCGCCCACCCGGTGCCAGACCTGGCGGGCCGCGAAGCCGCCGAACGCATCCTGGCCAAGGTGCGCGGGCTCGGCGCCGACGACCTAGTGCTGTGCCTGATCTCCGGCGGCGGATCGGCGCTGCTGGCGCTGCCCGCGCCCGGCCTGACGCTGCACGACAAGCAGGCCATCAACCGCGCGCTGCTGCGCTGCGGCGCCAACATCGGCGAGATGAACTGTGTGCGCAAGCACCTCTCGGCCATCAAGGGTGGCCGCCTGGCCGCCGCCGCCGCCCCGGCGCAGGTGCTCACGCTGCTCATCTCCGACGTGCCCGGCGACGATCCCGCGGTGATTGCCTCGGGCCCCACGGTGCCCGATCCCACCACCTTCGCCGAGGCGCGCGCCATCCTGCGCAAGTACGGCATCGACGAGCCGCGCGCCGCGGTGGAGCACCTGGAGGCGGCCATGGACGAAACGCCCAAGCCCGGCGACCCGCGGCTGGCGCGCTGCGAAACGCGCATGATCGCCGCCCCCCAGCGCGCGCTCGAAGCTGCCGCCGCCGTGGCCCGGGTCGCGGGCGTGGCGCCGCTCATCCTGGGCGATGCGCTGGAAGGCGAATCGCGCGAGGTGGCGCTGGTGCACGCGGGCATCGCCCGCCAGGTGCTGCGCCACGGCCAACCGCTGCCCCGCCCGTGCGTGCTGCTGTCCGGCGGCGAAACCACCGTCACGGTGCGCGGCAGCGGGCGCGGCGGGCGAAACGTGGAATTCCTGCTGGCCCTGGCGGTGGCCCTGGACGGCGCACCGGGCGTGTACGCCCTGGCGGGCGACACGGACGGCATCGACGGCGCCGAAGAGCGCGCTGGAGCCATGGTGGCGCCCGACACGCTGGCACGCGCCGCGGCGCTCGGCATCGACGCCAAGGCGGCGCTGGCCGATAATGACGGGCACGGCTTTTTCGAAAAACTGGGTGATGCCGTGATCACCGGTCCCACCCTCACCAACGTCAACGACTTCCGCGCCATCCTTCTCGCCGCTTGAGCGGCGTGCCGCTCGCGCGCTTCTGCCATGGGCAAACCCGAACTCTTCGAAACCATTCCAGACGCCCTGGCGGACAAGGACGAACTGGTGCGCCGGCTGCTCGAGGGCCTGCCCGCGCACTGCGTTTTGCACGCCCCCGAGCAACTCAAGCCCTACGAATGCGACGGCCTGTCGGCCTTTCGCGAGGTGCCGCTGGCGGTGGCCCTGCCCGAGACCGAAGAACAGGTGGTGCACGCGCTGCGCACCTGCCATGGCGTGCGCGTACCGGTGGTGGCACGCGGCGCCGGCACCGGCCTGTCGGGCGGCGCCCTGCCCCACCCGCGCGGCGTGACCCTGGGCCTGTCGAAGATGAAGTCCATCCTCGCCCTCGACCCTCTGGCGCGCACCGCGCGCGTGCAGCCCGGCGTGCGCAACCTTGCCATCTCCGAGGCGGCCGCGAAGCATGGCCTGTACTACGCCCCCGACCCCTCCTCGCAGATCGCCTGCTCCATCGGCGGCAACGTGGCCGAGAATTCCGGCGGGGTGCACTGCCTGAAGTACGGCCTCACGGTGCACAACGTGCTGGCCGTGCGGCTGGTCACCATCGAGGGCGAAGTGCTCGAACTGGGGGGCGAGGGACTCGACGCCGCCGGCCTCGACCTGCTGGCGCTCGCCATCGGCTCGGAGGGCCTGCTGGGTGTGGTGACCGAAATCACCGTCAAGCTGCTGCCCCGGCCGCAACTGGCGCGCGTGGTGCTGGCCGCCTTCGGCTCGCTCGAGAAAGCCGGCGAAGCCGTGGCCAATGTCATTGGCGCGGGCATCATCCCGGCGGGCCTGGAGATGATGGACCGGCTCGCCACCGGCGCGGTGGAGCAGTTCGTGCACGCCGGCTACCCGCTCGACGCCGAAGCCATCCTGCTGTGCGAATCCGACGGCACGCCCGAGGAGGTGGCCGAGGACATCGAGCGCATGATCGAGGTAATGCGCGCCAGCGGCGCCACCGAGATCCGCCTCTCGCGCGACGAAGCGGAGCGGCTGCGGTTTTGGTCGGGCCGCAAGTCCGCCTTCCCCGCCGTGGGGCGCCTCATGCCCGATTACTTCTGCATGGACGGCACCATCCCCAAGCGCCAGCTGGGCCGGGTGCTGCGCGGCATCGAGAAGCTCTCGGCGGAATTCGGCCTCAAGTGCCCAAACGTGTTCCACGCCGGCGACGGTAACCTGCACCCGCTCATCATGTTCGACGCCAACGTGCCGGGCCAGCAGGAGCAGGCCAGCCGCTTCGGGGCGCGCATCCTCGAGTTGTGCGTGGAGGCCGGCGGCACCATCACCGGCGAGCACGGCGTGGGCATCGAGAAGATCGACCAGATGTGCGCGCAGTTCCGCCCCGACGAACTCGCCACCTTCCATGCCGTGAAGGCCGCCTTCGATGCGCAGCGTCTGCTCAACCCCGGCAAGGCAGTGCCCACGCTGCAGCGCTGCGCGGAATTCGGCGCCATGCACGTGCACCACGGCGAGCAGAAGTTTCCCGAGCTACCGCGGTTCTGATCCTCACCCTGTCGCCGCCCGCTGCAACGCCCCCCGCCCGTGCTCGATCAGTTCGCCGACACCATCCGCGCCGCCGCCGCCCGCGGCGCCAGCCTGCGCATCCGCGGCGGTGGCGGGAAAGACTTCTACGGCGTGCGTCTGGAGGGTGACGTGCTCGACACCACCGGCCACACGGGCGTGGTGAACTACGACCCTTCCGAACTGGTGATCACCGTGCGCGCGGGCACACCGGTGGCGGAGGTGGAGGCGGTGCTGGCCGGGCGTGGCCAGATGCTCGCCTTCGAGCCGCCGCGCCTCAATGCCGCCGGCACCATCGGCGGCGCCATCGCCAGCGGCTGGTCGGGCCCCCGTCGAGTGGCTGCCGGCTCGGCGCGCGACTTCGTGCTCGGCGTGCGGCTGCTCGACGCCCGCGCCCGGCCGCTGTCCTTTGGCGGACAGGTGATGAAGAACGTGGCGGGCTACGACCTGTCGCGCTTTCTGGCCGGCTCCTTCGGCACCCTGGCCCTCATCACCGAGGTATCCCTGAAGGTGCTGCCGCGCCCCGTGGCCGAGGCCACGCTGCGCTTCGAGCTGGATGAAGCCGCCGCCCTGGACACCGTCAACCGCTGGGCCGGCCAGCCCCTGCCCCTGTCCGCTAGTTGCCACATGGACGCGGCGCTGTGGGTACGGCTGTCGGGCGCCTGTGCCGCCGTGGACGCCGCCCTGGCGCGGCTGGGCGGCGAGCGCGTGGACGATGCCGAAGCCGCGCGCTTCTGGGCCTCGCTGCGCGACCAGACCCACCCGTTCTTCGCCACCGCCTCCACCCTGTGGCGGCTGTCGATCCGGGGCACGGCTGCACCCCTCGGGCTGGGTGCGCAGCTCACGGAGTGGCACGGGGGGCTGCGCTGGATCGCCGCGCCGCTGGAAGCCCAGGTTGCCCACGCCGCGGCCCGCGGCTCCGGCGGCCACGCCACCCTGTATCGCGCCGACGCTGCCCTGCGGTCCGGCGGCATCCAGCACCTGGGCTCCGCCGTGCTGGCCCTGCACCAGCGCTTGAAGCAGGCCCTCGACCCGCAAGGTCTGTTCGGGGCGCACCGCCTGCACCCTGATTTCTGAGCGCTGCCCGTGGAAACCCATCTCGCCGACTTCATCAAGGACACACCCGAGGGCCGCGAGGCCGAGGCCATCCTGCGCCGCTGCGTGCACTGCGGCTTCTGCACCGCCACCTGCCCAACCTACCAGTTGCTGGGCGACGAGCTGGACGGGCCGCGCGGCCGCATCTATCTCATCAAGCAAGTGCTCGAAGGCGCACCCGCCACGGCCAACACCCAGCTGCACCTGGACCGCTGCCTCACCTGCCGCTCCTGCGAATCCACCTGCCCCTCCGGCGTGGCCTACGGCAGGCTGGCCGACATCGGTCGCAAGGTGGTGGAAGACCAGGTGGGCCGCGGCCCCCTGGACGGCCTGAAGCGCAAGCTTCTGGCCACCGGCCTGTCCAGTCCGGCGCTGTTCGGGTCCGCTGCCGCCGCAGGCCGCGCGGTGCGCGGCCTGCTGCCCCAGTCGCTGCGCCAGAAGCTGCCCGACGCCGATCCGGCCGGCCCCTGGCCGCCCGCACGCCACGCCCGGCGCATGGTGGTGCTGGAGGGCTGCGTGCAGCCCTCCCTGGCGCCGGACATCAATGCCGCTGCCGCGCGGGTGCTCGACCGGATCGGCATTTCGCTCATCCGTGCGCCGCGGGCGGGGTGCTGCGGCGCAGTGGAATTCCACCTCAACTACCAGGACGCCGGGCGCGAGGCCATGGGCCGCAACGTGGACGCCTGGTTCCCGCTGCTGGAGCAGGGCGTGGAGCGCGTGGTCATCACGGCCAGCGGCTGCGGCAGCACGGTAAAGGAGTACGGCCATCACCTTGGCGATCACCCGCGCCTCGCCGGGGCCGCGCAGCGGGTGTCGGTCGCCAGCGCCGACCTCACCGAAGTGCTGGAAGCCGAAAGCGCCGCGCTGGTGCCGCTGCTGCAACGGGCAGCCGCGTCGCGGCCCCGCCGCCCCCTGGCCTGGCACTCGCCGTGTTCGCTGCAGCACGGTCAGCAGATTCGCGGCAAGGCCGAAGCACTGCTGGAGGCCGCCGGCTTCCACCTCACGGCCGTGCCCGACGCGCACCTGTGCTGCGGCTCGGCCGGCACCTATTCGCTGTTACAGCCCGAACTGTCCCAGCAGTTGCTGCGCAACAAAGTGGCTGCGCTGGCCTCGGGCGCGCCCGAGGGTGTGGCCACGGCCAACATCGGCTGCCTCACCCACATTCAAAGCGGCACGGCGCTGCCGGTGCAGCACTGGGTGCAGTGGATCGACGCGGTGCTGGACCAGCCCCCGCCTGCCGCTAGTTGAGCACCCGGCTCGCGCCAGTTTCGGAAGCGCCCAGGGCCGGTTTCGGCAACTCCAGACGCAGATCCCACTCGGCCTTTTCCACGGCGGCCTGGGTGAGGCGCATGAGCCCATGTAAAAGGCTATCGCCCAGGGTGAGGTGCGCCCCCTGGCCCTCGGCGGGCAGCAGCGCCAGCAGACTGCGCTCGGCATCCACGCGGCGCGCCTGGATGCGCATGATGAGCAGCGGCGCTTCACCCAGCGGCCGGTCGCGCGGCGGCTGGGGCCCTTGCGGTGCGGTTTGCTCCTCGCGGGTGGAAAGCTGCACCTCGCGCAGCGCCTTTTCGTGGGCAAACTGCAGGATGGCGCTGCGCGCTTCGGGGTCGGCCTGGCGCTGAATTTCGGGTTTGCCCTCGGCCAGTTGCAGCATGGCCAGCCACAGCCGCTTCACGCAGCGCCGCGTCAGCCACAACAACACCTCGGTCTGGCCATCCACCAGGATGCGCATCACCAGGCGGTCCTGTTCGGGTTCGAAATCGACGCGAATCTTTTCCAGGCGCATGGCGCAGGCTCGTGCAGGGTGTGAACCGATTCTACCCTCCACGAAAAAAAACCCGGCGGACAGCCGCCGGGTTTAAATCGAGAGGAGTTGAAACGACTACCGTACTGCGAGCCTGCTGCGCCCGGCCGGGCTGACATCCCCACTTGCTTCGCCACCTCGACCGCAACGACGCCACGATAGGCGCACCGGCGGGGCGGCGACAGCGCAGCTTCGCCCGTTCGGACCCGGGAATGCTTCCCGCGCGAGGATCAGGGCACCGCGGGCGCGAGCTGCCAATTGCGGCCGTCGAAGCGCAGCAACACCAGGTCCTCCACCGGGTAGTAGTCGGTCTTGGAGGTGGTGACCCGCACACCCGGGAACAACATGGGGAACTCCACGTTGGTCATGCTGGTGGCCACCTTCATGATGTTGTCGCGCGACAGGTCATCGCCCGCCTGGCGCAGCACGTACTCGAGCGCCTGGGCCACCTGGTAGCCGTGGGCGGCGATGCCGTCCATGGGGTTACCGTCGTAGAACTTGCGCGCCCATTCCAGGTACTTCCGGATGGCCACGTCCTGGGCGAAGGCGATGGTGTCGGGCGCCTTGGCGTAGTAGGCCGAGTGCATGCCTGCGGCGTTTTCCAGGCCACCGGGCTCGAGCACCGTCTTGACTGCGGCGCTGGCAATGCCCGTGTAGTGCACGGGCCTCCAGCCAATTTCGCCCATCTTGCGCAGCACCTGAGAAGCGTGTTTTCCGCCCATGGCACTGAACAGGGTGTCGGCACCCGAGGCCTTCAACGCCACCACCTGGGTGTCCACGGTGGGATCGGTGAGTTCGTAGGTCTGCTCGGCCACGATCATGGTCCTGGCCTTGTCGCCCAAGGCGTCCCGCAGGCCCGCCAGGTAGTCTCGGCCGTACTCGTCGTTGAGGGTGAGGGTGCCGATCTTTGCGTTGGGGCGCGTCTTGAGGATGTGCCGGCCGTAGAGCTGGCCCTCGTGGCGGTAGGAAGGCATCCACCCCATGGTCCAGGGGAATTTCTCGTGATCGCCCCAGGCGCTGTCGCCGCCGGCCACGAACAGCTGCGGCACCTTCTTCGCGTTGAGGTACTTGCGCACCGCCAGGTTGTTTGGCGTGCCCACGGAACTGAACATGAGCAGCACCTGGTCCTGCTCCACCAGGCGCCGGGTGTGCTCCACGGTCTTGGAGGGCAGCGAGGCATCGTCCAGGCTGATGAAGCGCACCTTGCGGCCGTTGATGCCGCCGGCGGCGTTGATGGCGTCGAAGAAGCCCTTGTGGGCCTTGCCCAGGGCGGCATAGGCCGACAGCGGCCCGCTGTAGGGCATGGTCTGGCCGATCAGGATCTCCGTCTCGGTAACGCCGGGCCCGGTGTACTTCTGCGCCAGCGCGGGAAGCGCGCACAGAACGAGCGCCGCAGTGAGCGAGGCGGCGCGGATGGGCGATGCCATGAGGGGTCTCCTGGAAATTGCGGGGCGCCGCACGGGCGCACGGCGACGAAAGTCTAACAGCCGCTCGAGGCGGCCGCTGTCAGCGCCCGCCGGCGCTCTCCACCGCCGCCACCGGGTCGTTGTCCAGCATGCCGTGCATCATGGCCATGCGCACCACCTGGGCGGTGTTGGAGACGTCGAGCTTGGCGCGGATGTTGGACTGGTGATTGGCCACGGTCTTGTAGGACAGCGACAGGATGCGGCCGATCTCGCCAATCGAATGGCCGGCCACCAGCAGCCGGAACACCTCGAACTCCCGCGGGCTCAGGGCCTGCAGCGGGTTGTCGTGGCCGGGCAGCATCTGCACCGCCAGCTCCTGCGCCATATCGTGGCTGATGTAGAGCTTGCCCTCCGCCACCAGCCGCACCGCCTCCACCAGCACCTCGGGCGCGCTCGACTTGGTGACGTAGCCCCGCGCGCCCATCTGCAGCGCCCGGGACGGGAACACCACGTCCTCGTGCATGCTGAACATGAGAATGCGCGCCTGGGGCTCGCGCGCCAGGATACGCCGCGCGCACTCCAGCCCCCCGATGCCGGGCAGGTTGATGTCCAGCACCGTCACATGGGGGACATGCTCCACGAACAGCCGATAGGCGTCCTCGCCGCTGGCGGCCTCGGCCACCACGGTGATATCGCTGGTGCGCTCCAGCAGGCGGCGATAGCCCTCGCGCACCACGGCGTGATCGTCGGCGAGCAGAACAGTGGTCTTGTTCGGGGGCATGGATTCGTTCTCCGGCAAAAGTCTCTAAAGAGGGATGACGGCGCTCACCCGCAGACCGCCGCGGGCGCCACGCTCCAGCGCGAAGCGGCCGCGCAGCACTTCCACCCGCTCGCGCAGGCCTAGCAGCCCCAGCCCCAGACGCGGCTCGCCGCCGGGCGGCAGGCCTTTGCCGTCATCTTCCACGCTCACGTGCAAGCTGGCAGCGCCCTGGAGGTGGCGCAGTTCGATGCGCACTTCCCTCGCCTGGGCGTGCTTGGTGACGTTGGTGAGGCACTCCTGCACCAGTCTATAGACGGTGATGTTGAGGCTCTCGCCCAGGCCGTCGATGCTGCCGTCGGTCTCGAAGCTGCAGCGCACTTCCGGATGACGGCGTCGCCATTGGTCCACCAAGTACTGCACCGCCGAAGGCAGGCCCAGCTCGTCCAGGGCCACGGGGCGCAGCCGGCGCATGAGGTTGCGGGCCACTTCGTACACGTGATTGGCCACCTCGATGATGGCGCGCGACAGCGCCCGGGCGTCCTCCGGCAGGTCGGTGCGATCGCGCAGCGCCACGGCGTCGAGCTTGAGGGCGTTGAGCCACTGCCCCATTTCATCGTGCAGCTCGCGGGCGATGTTGCGCCGCTCGTCCTCCTGCACCTGGATGCTGCGCTGGACCAGCAGACGGTTCTCCGCCAGGGTGGCTGCCAGCCGGTCCTGGGCGTGCAGGCGCAGGCGCATCTCCGCCGCCGCCTGGCGGTGCCGCCGCCAGGAATACCAGGTGAGGCCTGCCAGCATGGCCACCAGGGCCAGCGGGAGTTCGTCCACCTGCCAGCTCTCCAGAGCGCGCATGCGGGTCGCGAAGCCCTCCGATAGCTCGAGCCACGAGCCCAGCAGGAAAGTGCCCAGGGTGATGCCGGCCACCAGGGCGAGGTCGCGGCGCGCCTGGTTGAGAGGGCGGTGCTCACCCGGAGTTGCGCCGGACAGCACAGCGCTGCCGGGATTCAGGGAAGGTGCATGCATGGGCCAGGGCCAGGGGGGAGCGATCGAGCGCGGGAGTGCCCCTCTTCGGGGCCATGTGAGGCTTATACCGAAACAGGGCGGCTTGCCTCAAGGCCGCGGGATTCCGGTCCGCAGCCGGGAATATCTCCCGATGCGGCAGCCAGGGCCGCGCTCCTGCCGCCCCCGAGGCGTGAAGCGGGAGAATTTCCCGGCCCAGCGCGGGAATCCGGCTTGCCGCTCCCGGCACCCGCACCGAATACCCTTCCGGCCTTCAGAAGAAGATGCGCTGCCGCCGTTGTGGCGGCACGCGCAGTCATCGCCTCGATCCCAAACCGCCCGAGAGCCTCCTCATGCGTCCAGCCCCCACCCGCCTGACCCGCAGCGCCATTTCCGCCGCCGTAGCCGCCGCCTTCGCCGGCCCCGCCGTAGCCGACAACGACCGCCCGGCCACCCTCGAAGCCCCCACCGTCAAGGTGATCGGCGTCACCCCGCTGCCCGGCGTGGGCTTGCCGCTCAACAAGGTGCCCGGCAACGTGCAGACCCTCACCGCCAAGGACGTGCAGCAGCAGCAGGCGGTGGGTCTGCCGGATCTCATGACCACGGCGCTGCCCTCGGTCAACGTGAACGACGTGCAGGGCAACCCCTTCCAGCCGGATGTGAACTACCGCGGCTTCACCGCCTCGCCGCTGCTGGGGCTGCCCCAGGGCCTGTCGGTGTTTCAGGACGGCGTGCGCATCAACGAGCCCTTCGGCGACGTGGTGAACTGGGCGCTGGTGCCCATGGATTCCATCAGCACCATGAATGTCATCCCCGGCTCCAATCCGCTGTTCGGCCTCAACACCCTGGGCGGCGCCCTGTCGCTGCGCACCAAGAGCGGTTTCCAGTTCCCCAACACGGCCTTCGAACTGTCCGGCGGCAGCTGGGGGCGGGCCAACGGCAAGTTCGAACACGGCGGCTACAGCGGCAACAAGGACTACTACATCGCCGGCAACTGGTTCAAGGAAGACGGCTGGCGACAGTTCTCTCCCTCCGACGTGAAGACCTTCTTCGCCAAGAGCGGCTGGCAGGATGGCCGCACCGACCTGGACGTGTCCCTCACCCTGGCCGACACCAACCTCACCGGCAACGGCGTGGCACCCCAGAGCTTCCTGGAGCAAAGCCGCAACCGCATCTTCACCCAGCCCGACCAGACCATCGCCCGCATGGCGATGCTCAACTTCACCGGCAGCCACTGGCTCAATGACACCGACAACCTGCAGGGAAATGTGTATGTGCGCGGCACGCGCATCCGTACGCTGAACGGCGATGCCAACGACGGTTTCGAGGGGGGGGCCTTCGACGGCGACACGGCTGCCGTCGACGGCGGCCTTTGCCCGGGCGCCGGGTGCAACACCGAAACCGGCGCCAACAACCGCTCGCGCACCAACAGCCGCTCCTTCGGTGCCAATCTCCAGTGGACGCGCGCGGTGCAGAACAACCAGTTCACCTTCGGCGGCAGCTACGACAACGCCCGCGCCGACTTCCGCTCTACCCAGACTCTGGGTGTCATCAACGCCGACCGGGGCGTGACCGAGACCAACGCCACCACCGACGAGGCGGCCCTCATCGGCCGCACCGTCACCTCCAGCCTGTTCCTCACCGACACCTGGACCTTCCGGCCCAACTGGCACCTCACCGGCTCGGCGCGCTACAACTACACGCGGGTGAAGAACAACGACACCCTCAACCCCGGCGTGGCGGGCAACCTGGACGGCAACTACGTCTACCCGCGCCTGAACCCCGCCGTGGGCCTGAACTGGACCCCCTCCGACGCCCTAACTCTGTACGGCACGGTAAACCAGGGAAACCGCGCGCCCACGCCCATCGAGCTGGGCTGCGCGGACCCAGCCAACCCGTGCCGCCTGCCCAACGCCATGGCCGCCGACCCCTTCCTCAAGCAGGTGGTGGCCACCACGGTGGAGGTGGGCGCACGCGGCATGTTCAACGACTGGCTGGGCTACAGCTCGGCGCTGTTCCGCACCGTCAACCGCGACGACATCCTGTTCGTGAGCACCACCACCAGCGCCGGCTTCTTCACCAACTTCGGCCGCACCCAGCGCGAAGGCATCGAGCTCGGGCTCACGGGGGCCAAGGGCCGGTGGGATTTCCGCGCCAACTACACCTACCTGCGGGCCACCTTCGAATCCGAGGCCGACCTGCTGGCCGAAAACAACTCTTCCCGCGGCTTCGGCGGGGTGGCCGCGGACGACCAGATTCGCGTCCGGCCCGGCGACCGCATTCCCGGCATGCCCCAGCACCAGTTCCGCATCAACGCCAACTACCGCCTCACCGACGCCTGGAGCGTCGGCGCCAACGTGATCGCCATGACCGGGGTATACGCCCGCGGCAACGAGAACAACCAGCACCAGGCCGGGACCGTGACCGACCCCATCGGCGGGGATACGCGAACCTTCAACGGCGCGGGCAAGACCTCGGACTACGCCGTGCTGAACCTGGTGACCAACTACAAGCTCACCTCCCAGTGGCAGCTCTTCGGGCGCATCAATAACGTGTTCGACAACCGCTTCAACACCGCCGCCATCCTGGCCGAGAATCCCTTCAATGCCGCGGGCGTGTTCCAGACCAACTCCGGGGATTGGGCCCGCGAAACCTTCTACGGCCCCGGCGCGCCCCGGGCCGCCTGGATCGGCGTGCGATACTTCCTCGAACGCCAGCCGCGCTGAGTTGTCTCTAGCGGTGGCCGGTAACCACCACGAGGATCACTTCACCATGAAACGCCTCCTGCCCGCGCTCGCCGCGGGCTTTTTCTGCGCCCTGCAGGCGGCAGCCGCCCCCCTGGCCTACGTGGCCAACGAAAAGTCGGGCACCATCTCCATCATCGACACCGCCACCGACGAGGTGGTGGGCACCATCAAGGCGGGCACCAAGCCCCGCGGCCAGGCTGTGGGTGCGGACGGCCGCACCCTGTACGTGAGCGACCAGCCCGCCAACGCCCTGCTGGTGGTGGACCTGGAGAAGCGAGCCGTGGCCGGCACCATCGACCTGGGCGAATCGCCCGAGGGCGTGAGCCGCTCGCCCGACGGCAAGTGGGTGGTGGTGGCGGTGGAGATGAGCAACAGCGCCGCCTTCATCGACACCGCCTCGGGCCGCAAGCTGTTCAATATCAAGACCCGCGGCGAGAATCCGGAGCACGCCGTGTTCAGCCCCGACGGCCGCTGGCTGTATGTGAGCGCCGAGGAGGCCGACCAGGTGGACATCGTGGACGTGGCCGCACAGAAGCAGGTGGCGGCGGTGAAGGTGGCCAAGCGCCCGCGCGGCATCGCCTTCCTGCCCGACGGATCGCGCGCCTATGTGGCCTGCGAGTTCGACAGCAAGGTGTTTGCCATCGACGTGGCCACCCAGAAGGTGGTGGCCGAAATCAAGGCGGGCACCTTCTCCAACGGCGTCGCGGTCCACCCCGACGGCAAGCGCGTGTACGTGTCCAACGGCAAGGACGCCAGCGTGTCGGTCATCGACACCGCCACCAACACGGTGAGCGCCACCATCGCCGTGGGCAAGCGCCCCTGGAACATGGCCATCACCCCGGACGGTACCAAGCTTTACGTGGCCAACGGCAGGGATAACTCCGTGAGCGTTATCGATACGGCCACGAACCGCAAGTTGAGAGACATTCCCGTGGGCGAGATCCCCTGGGGGGTGGTGATCCGCTGACCGGACCGGCCTGGTGCCTGCCGGGAGCAACCGGCGCCGCCGGCGCTTGCCCCATGCCAGAATAGGGTCGATTTTCTCGCGCCCTCCTCCACTGCCTTGATCAATCGACTCCACGCGGGCTTCGCGCTGCGTTTGCTGCTGCTCGCAGCAGCGGCACTGCACCTCGCCGGCTGCGGCAGCCTGCGTACCTACCGCCAGGAGATGGATGTGACCCTCCGCCGAGTGGTGGACGGCGATGTGCCGGGCGCCATCAAGGTTCTGGAGAAAAACAATAAGGGCGGCGATCGCGACCTGCTGTTCCACCTGGAACTCGGTGAGTTGCGGCGCCTCAACGGCGAGTACCCGCGCAGCCTCGAGGCCTTCCGCACGGCAGACGCCGTGATTCAGGCCTGGGAGCAGACCGCGAAGCTCGACCCTTCGAAGCTCTCGGGCTCGGTGGCCAGTCTTCTGGTCAACGACAAGGTGCGTGTCTACCAAGGCATCGACTACGAAAAGGTGATGGTGGCCACCCGCATGGCCATGGATTACCTGGCCGTGGGCGATTGGGACAACGCCCGGGTGCACATCAAGCGCACCCACGAACGCGAAGCGCTCATCGCGGAGGTGCGCGCGAAACAGTATGTGGAGATCCGGGAGGATGCCGAGCGCAAGGGCGCCCGGCAGAGCTTCAAGGAGATCGGCGGCTACCCAGTGCAGACCCTGGAGGTACCCGAAGCCCTCGCCCTGAAAAACGGCTACCAGAACGCCCTCTCCCACTACCTGGCCGGCTTCGTGTACGAGGCCCTTGGCGAGGGCAGCCTGGCGGCACCAGGCTATCGCACCGCCATCGAACTGCGCCCCGGACAAGCGCTGCTGGAGGACTCCCTGGGCGGGCTTGACGAGCGCATGGCCCTGGACGATGACGGCAAGTGCGACACGCTGTTCGTGATCGAGACGGGTCTTGCGCCGGCACGAGCCTCTCGGGACTTCAATCTGCCCATTCCCGTGGGCCCCGATGGGCGATGGATCTACGTGAGCGCCTCCTTCCCCGTGCTATCGGACCGGGCCGCCTACACTGCGCCCGCGGTCACGGTGGACCGCTCGCTCGGCGTGGGCTCGGCGCACGTTCTCGATGTGGATGCCATGGCCCGGCGCGCCCTGGCCGACGAGATGCCGGGCATCATGCTGCGCACCTTCGCCCGCTCCGCCTCGCGGGCCCTCGCCCAGTACGAGATGCAGCGGCAAATGGAAGAGGGACGCCGCCGCAACCGCGACGAGGATAACCTGGGCATGGCGCTGGGACTGCTGGCCTTGCAGATCGGCGGCATCGTTCTCGAGTCCGCCGACGAGCGCACCTGGCGCTCTTTGCCGGCCCATGTCACCGTGGCCCGGGGCCGCCTGTCGCGGGGTGTGCACTCCGTGCAAGTGGACACCAGCTCGGGGGCGGTGAGCTTCGATGTCAACCTGTCCGCCTCCCACGCCGTGGTGGCTGTACGCGTAGCAGGTGGCCGGCTCTTTGTGGCTCCCGGCCAGCCGCTGCCACCAGCGGACGCGAAATCCACCATGATCGACCCCGCGCCTGGCGCGACGGCGGTCGTAAGCATCCAGCAGTTGGACCGTAGCACTTCCCTTGCCTCCCGGAGGATCCCCTGATGAAACCCCTGACCCTGATCGTGACGCTGTTCGCCGCCCTGGCCCTGTCGGCCTGCGGCACCAAGAAAGGCTTCGAGAAGCCCGGATTCGCCTTCGGCTGCCCCATCGGCGACCAAAGGATCTCTTCCATGTCCGACCTGGTGAAGGCCAAGACCGTGCGGGAAGGCGGCAAGAGCCCCGATGTGGAAGTGGAGGAAGTGCGCTGCACCACCACCGGCGAGCTGCTGAAGATCGACGTGGGCGTCTACAACGACGAGTCCGACGTGGAGCGCCTGATGTACAAGTTCCGCTGGATCGACGCCGAGGGCATGCGGGCCGCCGAAGAAGAGTCCTGGAAGCCGCTGCTCATGTACGGCAACTCCCGGCAGATCGTCACCACCGTGGCGCCCAACCCCAAGGCGCGCGACTTCAGATTCATCATCATGGGACAGGACTGACGCCATGCAAGCAAACCTCACCCTTCGACTGCTGTCGGTGGCCGCCCTGGCCGGTTGCATCGTCCTGAGCGGCTGCGCCAAGCCCAAGACGCGCTACGGCGATGCCGGCGCCGTGGAGACGGTCACCAACCAGTTCGGCTCCACCGACCTGCAGATGCTGGCCGAGCAGATGTCCCAATCCATGCTCTCGGAGGCGCCGGTGATCAGCAGCGGCAACCTGCCCATCGTCACCATCCAGGAAGTGAAGAACAAGACCAGCGAATACATCGACACCCGCACCATCACCAACCGCATGCGCGCCACGCTGCAGAAGAGCCGCCGGGTGCGCTTCGCGGCGGACGAGGCGGACATGAAGAAGCAGATCTCCGAGCTGCAGCGCCAGCAATCCGAGTACTACAAGCAGGAGCAATCGGCCCAGATCGGCCAGATGGTGGGGGCCGGCTTCCGCCTCTCGGGCGAGATCAGCTCCATCGTCAAGGAAACCAAGGACGTGAAGGACGTGTACTACCAGCTGTTCCTGTCGCTCACCAACGTGCAAACCGGCATCGAGGAGTGGAGCGACACCAAGGACATTCGCAAGACCACCCAGCGCTGAGGCGATGGGCAGCGGCCCGCGCCCGGGGCGCCCGGTCGCGTGGCCGCGGTTAGAATCGCGCCTCGCCACTGCGGGGATACGGGAAGTGATCGGGTTGGGTCGAGCAGCCGCCGGGGCTGCGATGCTGTCGTGGACGCTGTGGACCGCCGCGGCCTTCGCCGCGCCGCCCGAAGATCAGACCGAGCGGCGGGAGCAACAGCGCACGGCCGTGAACCGCGTGGCGGCGGCGCACGACCTCACCATGATCACCGCCACCGCGCGGCTCGTGCTGCGGCAGGCGGCCCTGCGCACGGCCCGCGAGCATCTCTGGAACCTGGGCCGCGAGCGCAACCTTGGTGCGGACTGGAAACTGGGCGACACCCACTGGAAGGCCGCGGAGGCCGCTATGGTGCGAGACAGCCCTCCGCTCATCACCGCCGCCTTCGCCGACGACCTGCGCCTGCGCAACGTGTGGACCGAGGCGGCCGTCACCGGCCTGGATGGCGAAGAGGCCGACGTGATCGCCAGCCATTTCGAATCCGACGCCGGCAAGGAGCAGCTTGCCCTCATGGACTGGTTCCTGAGCGAGACGGTGCTGTTTCGCTACACCTACACCAACCAGTTCCAGTACGACATGCCGGGCACCGAGGCCGAGCAGAAGGAGCTGCAACGCATCGCCGTGCCCAAGATCCCCAGGAAGGACAACGAACTGGAATTCTCCAAGCGCAACCCCGAGGCCTTTCAGTTCGTGGCCTGCAGCCCCGAGAGCCGCTACTGCCCCGGCGTGAAGTACGTGCGCCTGGTGGCCAAGAAGGTATCGAGCGAGCTCGTTGTCACCATCGACGGCGTGTTGCGCCGGGTGGTGGAGGCTGTGGAAGCGCGCAAGCCCGAGGCCCTGGCCCATGTGGAGGCGTTCCTGGCCCAGCGACGCCCGCCGCCCGCCGAGCCGGCGGCTGCCCCCCCGGCTGACGCGCGCTGAGCTTTCACACTGCGCCGCTAGAATCCCTCCATGAGTACTAGCCTCGCGCAGCAGGGGGGGATGCGCCGGCCGCTGGCAGCGAGCCTGCTGACCCTCTCGCTGGCGGCGGGCTCGATCAACGCGGCAGGCGAGGATGACCCCTACCGGGTGCGCGAGCTGCATCCGCCCGCACCCTCGGCGGGCTGGTCGGGTAGCTCACCGCACCCCTGCCCCGACCAGCCAGCGCCGCACCAGCCGCTCGCCCTGGTGGACGCGGTGGATCTGGCGCTGTGCTTCAACTCGCGCACCCGCGCCTCCTGGTCGGCGGCCAAGGCGCAGGCGGCCCAGTTGGGCGTGGCGCGGGGCACCTTGCTGCCCAACGTCAGCGCCAACGGCACGGTGCAACGCCTGGACCAGCGCTCCACGCCCACCCTGCCCGGTCAGCGCACCCAGGCCACGGGCGCCCTGAGCGTGAACTACCTGCTGTTCGACTTCGGCGGGCGCGCGGCCAGCATCGAACAGGCGCGCCAGTCGCTGCTGGCGGCGGACTGGTCCCACAACGACGTGCTGCAGGCGGTGCTTCTGGACACGGTGCAGGCCTTCTACCAGTTGTTCGCTGCCGAGGAGGCCATCGTGGCCACCGCAGCGGCGGAGAAATCGGCGCGCCAGAGTCTGGATGCCGCCGAGGCGCGCCAGCGCGCCGGCAGCGCCACCCGGGCCGACGTCCTGCAAGCGCAGACTGCCCACTCCCAGTCGCGCTTCGCCCGGGTGCAGGCCGAAGGCGCGGCGGCCACCGCGCGCGGCACGCTAGCCAATCGCATCGGCCAGCCCGCCAACCGCCCGCTTGCCATCGTGGCCCCTGACGATCTGGCGGCGCAGCGCCTGGCGGCAGCTGACGTGGACCGGCTGGTGGAAACAGCCCTCGCCCAGCGCCCCGACCTGCTGGCGGGAGAAGCCCGCCGCCGGGCCGCCGATGCCGCGGTGCGCGTGCAGCAGTCCGCCAGCAAGCCCACCGTGTCTCTTTTCGCCAATGCCTCGGCCACGCAGAACGAACCGGGTATCGATCCACGTACCGGGGCGCTGGGCGTGCAGGTGTCCATCCCGCTGTTCACCGGCTACCAGAACACCTACCGCATTCGCGCCGCCCGCGAGACGGCCGAGCAGCAGGCCGCCCAACAGGACGTGCTGCGCAACGACGTGACGCTGGACGTGTGGCGCAACTTTCAGGAAGTCCGTACCCAGCGCGCCTCCCTCGAAGCCACCAGCGACGTAGTGGCCAGCGCGGAGCAGTCCTACGCCGTGGCGCTGGGCCGCTACCGGGCCGGGGTGGGCACGGTCACCGACCTGCTGGTGGCCCAGAGCGCCCTATCGCGCGCCCAACTGCAGCGCATCGAGGCCCGCTTCCGCTGGAATGCGGCCAAGGCGGGCCTGGCCCGCGCCATCGGCGACCTGGACGCCGCCCTGCTGCCGGCCAGTCCGGCAGCGCCGAAATGAAGGCCCTCATGAACCCATCGCGCCTGCTGTCCTGGTTCCTCAGACTTTCGCTGGTGGCGGCCCTGGCCGCCACCGGCTGGTGGGCATGGAACCACTACCAGCGCGGCGCGGTGCGCGGCCCGGAGGATCGCTACGAGTTCCAGGAGGTGGCGCGCGGGGAGATCAGCCAGATGGTCACCGCCAGCGGCACCCTCAATCCGGTGGTGCTCGTGAACGTGGGCACGCAGGTGTCGGGCACGGTGAAGAAACTGCATGCCGACTTCAACAGCACCGTGGCTGCCGGCCAGGTGCTGCTGGAGCTCGACCCCACGCTGTTTCGCGCGGCAGTGGAGCAGAGCAGCGGCGCCGTTGCCACAGCCGAGGCGGCCTTGCGCCTCACGCGCGCCAACGAGGCGCGCATCCGCCAGCTCTTCGAACAGGAGTACGTATCGCGCCTGGAGCTCGACCAGTCGGTGCAGGCGCGCGAAGCGGCCGAGGCGCAGTTGCGCACCGCCCGCGGCCAGCTCGCCCGCGACCAGGCCAACCTGGGCTTCGCGGTGATCCGCTCGCCCGTCTCGGGCGTGGTGGTGTCGCGCCAGGTGGACGTGGGCCAGACCGTGGCGGCGAGCTTCCAGACGCCGACACTGTTTCGCATCGCCCAGGACCTCACGCGCATGCAGATCGACACAAACGTGGCCGAGGCCGACATCGGCCGCGTGAAGCTCGGCATGCCAGTGCGCTTCACCGTGGACGCCTTCCCCGGACGGCGCTTCGAGGGCCAGGTGGCGCAGATCCGCCTTGATCCCATCGTGCAGCAGAACGTGGTCAGCTACGACGTGGTGGTGGCCGTGGCCAACGAGGACAAGGCGCTCATGCCTGGAATGACCGCCTACATCACCGCCGAGGTGGACCGCCGCGCGGATGCGCTGCTGCTGCCCTCGGCGGCGCTGCGCTTCCGGCCCAAGGATCTCCCGCCCGAACCCAAACAGCCCCTGGCAAAGGGCGAGAAGCGCGGCCCCGGCGGCCGCGTGTATATGCTGCGCGGCCAGCAACTCGCGCCGGTGCGCATCGAAACCGGCATCGCCAACGGCCGCCTGGTGGAAGTGACGGGGGGCGAGCTGAAAGAGGGCGACCGGGTGGCGGTGCAGAACCGGCTGCCCGACTCGCCCACGGTGCCCAATCCCCTGGGCGGGCCAGCCCAGCGTATGCGCTCCTTCTGATGAGCACAACCGCCCCCCACCCCGTGGTGGCGGTGGAGCATCTGGAGAAGCACTACGACACCGGGGCCGGCCCGGTGCCGGTGCTGCACGACGTGAACCTCGCCATGGCCTCGGGCGAGTTCGTGGCGGTGATGGGCCCCTCGGGCTCGGGCAAGTCTACGTTCATGAACATCCTCGGCGGCCTGGATCACCCCACGGGCGGGCGCTATCTGCTGGATGGGCACGACGTGTCTCGCCTGGCGGGCGACGCCCTGGCCGGTGTGCGCAACCGCTTCATCGGCTTCGTCTTCCAGGGCTTCAACCTGCTGCCGCGCGCCAGCGTGCTGGAAAACGTGGCCCTGCCCATGGTCTACGCGGGCGTGCCGCGGCGCGAGCGGCTGCGCCGCGCCGGCGAGCTGCTCGAGCGCGTGGGCCTGGGCAACCGCGGCCATCACCGGCCCAGCCGGATCTCCGGCGGCCAGCAGCAGCGCGTGGCCATCGCCCGTGCCCTGGCCAACCGGCCCCAGTTGCTGCTCGCCGACGAGCCCACGGGCAACCTGGACACGGCCACCAGCCACGAGGTGATGGAGTTGTTCGCGCGCCTCAATCACGAAGACCGCACCACCATCGTCCTGGTGACCCACGAAGCGGACGTGGCCCGTTTCGCCACGCGGCGCATAGCCTTCCTGGACGGGCGTGTGGTGGAAGACGCGCCGGTGACCGACCGGGTCTGGTCACCGGCCGTGGCGGCGATCCAAAGCGATGCGGGCCGGCCGCCGTGATCTTCGCCATGCTGCGCGAGGCCTGGCTCGCCATGGGGGCGAACAAGCTGCGCACCTTCCTCACCATGCTGGGCATGATGATCGGCGTGGCAGCCGTGGTGATCATGCTGGCGGTGGGCCAGGGGGCGCAGCGCGCCGTGCGGCAGTCCATCGCCACCCTGGGCACCAACCTGTTTATGGTGGTGTCCAGCTTCTCCAGCGCGGGCGGGGTGCGCGGCGGCGCCGGCAGCGCCCCCACCCTCACCCTGGCCGACGCCGCCGCGCTGGCCGAGTTGCCCAGCGTGGGCGATGTGGCGCCCATGCAGCCGGGCACTTCGCAACTGGTGGCCGGCGCGGCCAACTGGAACACCCAGGTGTTCGGCGTGACGGCCAGCTACTTCGGGGTGCGCGACTGGCAGCTCGCCTGGGGCGACCCCATCACCGACACCGACGTGCGCCTGGCCACCCGCGTGGCGGTGCTGGGGCAGACGGTGGCCGACCGGCTGTTCGGCGACGACGATCCGGTGGGCCGCTCCCTGCGCATCCGCAATGTGCCCTTCGTGGTGGCGGGCGTGCTGGCGGCCAAGGGTCAGAGCTTCGACGGCCGCGACCAGGACGACACGGTGCTCATTCCCCTGTCCACGGCGCAGCGCAAGGTGTTCGGCGCCACGGTGCCCAACAGCGTGCGCATGATCATGGTGCAGGCCGTCTCAGAGCGCGCCATGGCCCAGGCCGAGGCGGACATGACCGCGCTGCTGCGCGAGCGCCACCGGCTGGCCGAGGGCGTGGAAAACGACTTCACGGTGCGCAACCTCGCCGCTGCCGCCGAGGTGCAGGCCCAGACCACCCGCGTGCTGTCCGTGCTGCTGGGCGCCGTGGCGGCCGTGTCGCTGGTGGTGGGCGGCATCGGCATCATGAACATCATGCTGGTGTCGGTGACCGAGCGCACCCGCGAGATCGGCATCCGTATGGCCATTGGCGCGCGCCGCCGCGACATCCTGCTGCAGTTCCTGGCCGAGGCGGTGTTCGTGTCGGTGCTGGGCTGCCTGATCGGCGTGGCCCTGGGCGTGGGCGGCGCCAGCGTGGCGGCGCGCTTCACGGGCATGGCCGCGGAGGTGACCAGCGCCTCCATTGTGCTGGCCTTCGGCGTGGCGGCCTGCGTGGGCATCTTCTTCGGCTTCTACCCGGCCCGCAAGGCCGCCTACCTGGAGCCCATCGAGGCCCTGCGCTACCAGTAAGGGCGCGGGCTTCAGCCCGGCGCCGCGGTCTGCGCCTGGCGCGCCAGGGCCCAGGCCACATGGCGGCGCACCAGGGCGCTGGGATGGTCGGCGCGGGCCCGCAGCGCGCGCCGGGCGGGCTCGCTGGGCGGGGCATTGCCCAGCCCCACCGCCAGGTTGCGCAGCCAGCGCTCGTGCCCGATGCGCACGATGGCGCTGCCCGCGAGGCGCTGGGTGAACTGCGCCTCGCTCCAGCCGAAGAGCTCCACCAGGGTGGCCGCGTCCAGGCCGTTGCGCACCTGGAAATCGGCCACCCCCGCCGGCCGGGCGTAGCGGTTCCAGGGGCAGAAAAGCTGGCAGTCATCGCAGCCGTACACCCGGTTGCCCAGCAACGGGCGCAGCGCCTCGGGAATGTCGCCGGGGTGCTCGATGGTGAGGTAGGAGATGCAGCGGCGCGCATCCAGCCGGTAGGGCGCCACGATGGCGCCGGTGGGGCAGACCTCCATGCACCGCGTGCAACTGCCGCAATGGGCGCTCACCGGCGCATCCGCCGGCAAGGGCAGGTCGGTGTAGATCTCACCCAGAAAGAAAAAAGAGCCGGCGTCCCGGTCCAGCAGCAACGTGTGCTTGCCGCGCCACCCCAGCCCGGCGCGGGTGGCCAGCTCCACTTCCAGCACCGGGGCGCTGTCGGTGAAGACGCGATAACCGAAGGGCCCCACCGCCTCGGCCACACGCCCGGCCAGGCGCTGCAGGCGCTGGCGCAGCACCTTGTGGTAGTCGCGCCCCAGGGCGTATCGCGACACGTAGCCGAGTTCGGGCTGCGCCAGCACGTCCGGGGCAGCGGCGGCCGAGGCATCCAGGTAGTTCATGCGCGCTGAAATCACGCTCACCGTGCCCGGCACCAGCTCGGCCGGGCGGGCGCGACGCATGCCGTGGCGCTGCATCCAGTCCATGGCGCCATGGAAACCCGCCTCGAGCCAGGCGCGCAGCCCCGGCTCGGCCTCGGCCAGGTCCACGCCGGTGATGCCCACGGCATCGAAGCCGAGCGCGCGGCCCCAGGCGCGGATGCGCTCCGGCAAATCCGCCGGTACCAAGTATTCCCCCTGCTGCGCTCCCTCAGCCTCCATGGGGGGCAGTGTAGCCCTCCACCGGCCTTGATCGGCGTCAATCGCCACCGCCCCGCGCACCCCGTACCATGGCGACCATGATCCCCGGCGTCCGCAGCGCCCGGACAGGCGCGCCGCGCGCGCGCCGCTCCGGCCCCATCCTCCCCGCGCTGCTGCCCCTGGCCGCCTGCGCTGCGCTGCTGCTGGCACCCTGCGCCCCCGCCCAGGACATCGCCCTGTCCCCCGATCAGGCCCGCGCCCTGGGCGTGACAGTGCAAGCGCCGGCGGCCGAATCCGGCGGCGAGGTGGTGGGCCTGGCGGCCGAAGTGATGGTGCCCAACAACCAGCTGCACGTGGTAAGCACGCCGCTGCCCGGATTGGTGGAATCCATCCACGTGGCCGTGAACGAGCGCGTGCGCAAGGGGCAACTGCTGGCGCGCATGCAAAGCTCGGCCCTGGCCGAAGCGCAGCGCGGCTACCTGCAGGCCCAGACCCAGTTGCAGCTGGCCGCCGCCAATCTCGACCGCGACCAGAGGCTCGCCGCCGAGGGCCTGATCGCGGAAAGCCGGCTGCTGTCCACGCGGGCAAGCCACGTGGAGGCCTCGGCCCTGCTGGCCGAGCGGCGTCATGTGCTGCGGCTGGCGGGGATGTCCGAGGCCGACGTCGCCCGTCTGCAATCGGGCACCGCCATCAGTTCGAGCGTGGCCATCCTGGCGCCCGCCAGCGGCGCGGTGGTGGAACAGATGGCTCAGGCCGGGCAGCGCCTGGAGGCCTACACGCCCATCTACAAGATCGCCCAGCTCGATCCGCTCTGGCTCGAGATCCAGGCGCCTCTGGCGCGCGCCGCGGGCATCCGGGAGGGCGCCGCGGTGCGCGTGCCCGCGGTGGATGCCGTCGGACGGATCATCTCTGTGGGCAAGGCGGTCACGCCCGAGAGCCAGACGCTGATGCTGCGCGCCCTGATCGTGCGCAACGCCAGCCGGCTGCGCCCCGGGCAGTACGTGGAGGCGGCGGTGGCGAGCGCCGCGGGCGATGGCCATCAGTGGCGCGTGCCCAACGCGGCGCTGGTGCGCCACCAGAGCCGGCTGCTGGTGTTCACCCGCACCCGGGAAGGCTTCCGCGCCGTTCCGGTGACGCTGGTGCAGGAAGGCCCCCAGTCCAGCCTGGTGGCCGGCTCCCTGCAGGGCACCGACGCCATCGCCGTGGCGGGCGTGGCCGCCCTCAAGGCACGGCTGCTGGGCATCGGCGGCTGAGGGCCGCGCGGCCATGCTCAACCGCCTGGTGGCCTTCTGTCTGCGCCAGCGCCTGCTGGTGGCAGCGCTCACGCTGGTGATGGCGGCCCTGGGCGTGCAGGCCCTGCTGGAGCTGCCCATCGACGCCTTTCCCGACGTCTCCTCCACGCAGGTGAAGATCATCCTCAAGGCGCCGGGCATGACCCCCGAGGAGGTGGAATCGCGCATCGTGCAGCCGGTGGAACTGGAGATGCTGGGCATTCCGCGCCAGCGCCTGCTGCGCTCCGTGTCCAAGGTGGCCATCGCCGACGTCACCATCGACTTCCAGGAAGGCACCGACATCTACTGGGCGCGCCAGCAGGTCAACGAGCGCCTGTCCAACGTCCTGCCGGACCTGCCCGCCGGGGTGAGCGGCGGCATGGCGCCTATCACCACACCGCTGGGCGAGATGTTCATGTTCACCATCGAAGGCGGCGAGTTGTCTCTTGCGCAGCGCCGCACGCTGCTCGACTGGACCATCCGGCCGCGGCTGCGCACCGTGCCGGGCGTGGCCGACGTGAACCCCCTGGGCGGCCACGTGCGCGCCTTCGAGGTGGTGCCCGACAGCGCCGCCCTGGCCGCGCGCGGCATCACCCTGTCGGCCCTGGAAGCCGCCCTGGCGGCCAACAACCGCAACGACGGCGCCGGACGGCTCAAGGACGGCGAGGAGGCGCTGCTGGTGCGCGCCGAGGGCAGCATCCGCACCCTGGAGGACGTGCGCGCCATCGTGGTGGGGGAGCGCAACGCCGTGCCGGTTCGGGTGGCGGAGGTGGCGGAGGTGCGCGTGGGCAGCCTCACCCGCTACGGCGCCGTCACCCGCGACGGGCGCGGCGAGGCGGTGCAGGGCCTGGTGCTGGGCCTGCGCGGCGCCAACGCCCGCGCCGTGGTGGAGGGCGTGCGCGGGCGGCTGGCGGAAATCGCCCCGCTGCTGCCCCCGGGCGTGCATACCGAGGTGTTCTACGACCGCGGCGCGCTGGTAGACCGGGCCGTGGGCACGGTGTCGCGAGCGCTCATCGAGGCCATCGTGCTGGTGGTGATCATGCTGCTGCTCATGCTGGGCGACTTGCGCGCCGCGGTGGTGGTGGCCGCCACCCTGCCGCTGGCGGCACTGGCCACCTTTTTCCTCATGGAACACGCCGGCATGAGCGCCAACCTCATGAGCCTGGGCGGCCTGGCCATCGCCATCGGCATGCTGGTGGACGCCTCGGTAGTGGTGGTGGAGAACGTGGTGAGCCACCTCGCCCATGATGCGGGGCGCGGCCCGAAGCTGCGCGTGGTGTACGAGGCTGTACGCGAGGTGGCCGTGCCGGTGGCCTCGGGCATCGCCATCATCGTCATCGTGTTCCTGCCGCTGCTCACCCTGGAGGGCCTGGAGGGCAAGCTGTTCAAGCCGGTGGCCTGGTCCATCATCTTCGCCCTGAGCGCCTCGCTGGTGCTGGCCCTGACAGTGATTCCCGTGCTGGCCTCGGCGCTGGTGGGCGCGGGCGCGCACCGCGAGCCCTGGCTGGTGCGCAAGGCCCAGGCGGCCTACGCGCCGCTGCTCGAGTCGGCGCTGGGGCACCCGAGGCTTGTGGCAGCGGTGGCGGCTGCCATGCTGGCGGCGGCCACCGGCGCTTACCTGGCCACCGGCAAGACCTTCATGCCGGTGATGGACGAGGGAGACATCATCATGCAGCTGGAGAAGCTGCCTTCCATCTCGCTCGATTCGAGCCTCGATCTGGACCTGCGCCTGCAAAGGGCCGTGCTGGAAAAGGTGCCCGAGGTCTCCGGCGTGGTGGCGCGCACCGGCGCCGACGAGCTGGGGCTCGACCCCATGGGCCTCAACCAGACCGACACCTTCCTGGTGCTCAAGCCACGTGAACAATGGCGCTCGCCGGACAAGCAGGCCATCGTGGAATCCCTGCGCCAGGTGGTGGCCGGCTTTCCGGGCGTGAACGTAACCTTCACCCAGCCCATCGAGATGCGCGTGGCCGAGATGCTCACCGGGGTGCGCGGCGACCTGGCGGTGAAGATCTTCGGGCCCGACCTGCCGGTGCTCAACCGCCTGTCGCGCGAAATCGAAGCAGCGCTCAAGGCCGTGCCCGGCAACCGCGACGTGTTCACGCTCACCAACGAGGGCATGCAGTATCTGCGCGCCGAGATCAATCGCTTCGCCACGGGCCACCAGAAGCTCACCGTGGACGAGATCGAGGCCGACCTGCGCACCCAGCTCGAGGGGCGGCGCGTGGGCACGGTGATCGAGGCCGGGCGGCGCACGCCGCTGATCCTGCGCGGCCGCGCCGAGTTGCGCGAATCGGCGTCGCTGTTCCAGAACCAGAACGTGGTCATGCCCGACGGCAAGAGCGTGCCGCTGGCCACGGTGGCAAGCCTGGCGCGGGTGGACGGGCCGGTGAAGGTGGATCGCGAGAACGCGCTGCGCTACGCCGTAGTGCAGTCCAGCGTGCTGGGCCGCGACTTGGTGGGCTTCGTGGACGACGCCAAGGCCGCGGTGGCGGCGAAGGTGAAGCTGCCCGAGGGCTACAGCATCACCTGGGGCGGGCAGTTCGAGAACCAGCAGCGCGCCGCGGCGCGGCTGGCGGTGGTGATTCCTATCGCGCTGGCGCTGATCTTCATGCTGCTGTTCGCCACCTTCGGCTCGCTGCGTCAGGCGCTGCTGGTGTTCGCCAACATCCCCTTCGCCATGGTGGGCGGCATCGTGGCCCTGTGGGGCTCCGGGGAGTATCTGTCGGTGCCCGCCTCGGTGGGCTTCATCGCGCTGCTGGGCATCGCCGTGTTGAACGGCGTGGTGCTCATGAGCACCTTCAACCAGCTGCGCGCCGCGGGCATGGCCGTGGAACAGGTGGTGCGCGAGGGCGCCCGGCGCCGCCTGCGCCCGGTGCTCATGACCGCCTCCATCGCCGCCCTGGGTCTGGTGCCGCTGCTGGCAGCCACCGGGCCGGGGTCGGAAATACAGCGCCCGCTGGCCATCGTGGTGATCGGCGGGCTGGTGACCTCCACCGCCCTCACGCTGCTGATCCTGCCGCTGCTCTACCAGCGCTTTGGCGACCTGCCGGCTTGCGGCGGCGACCCGCTGAAGGGCGTGGCGCCGTGAGGCCTGGCCCCATGGCTGCGCTCGGCGGCGTGGCGCTGGTGCTGGCCGCGGGCGCCACGGCAGGCCAGTCCACCGCCGCCTACGATCTTGCCGGGCTGCCACCGCTGGCCGCGGTAGAGCGGGCTCTGTCGGCCTATCCGCCCGTGAAGGTGGCCCGGGACGTGGTGCGCGCTGAGCAGGCCAACGCCCGGCGCCTGGAGGCCGGCCCCTACGAATTCTCGGTGCGCGGTGGCTATCAGGCCCACAACATCCCCGACGGCCGTTTCCCCGAATGGGACCTGGGCGTGGAGCGGGGCCTGCGCCTGCCGGGCAAGGCGCGCATCGACACAGCCCTGGGCGCCCAGGGCGTGGAATTCGCCCGCCGTGCCGCCTACAGCGCCTGGTGCGACGCGGCGCGACTGCTGCTCAAGCTCTGGTTCGGCTGGATGCGCGAGAGCCAGCAGCTGGAGCTGTGGGAGAAGCAGACGGGCTTCCTGCGCCAGCAGCAGGAGGTGGTGGCCAAGCGCGCCCGGGTCGGCGACGCGCCGCGCATCGACGTGATACTCGCCGAGGCGGCGCTGGCCCAGGCCGAGGCGGTGGTAGCGGGCCTGCGCGGGCGCGAGGAAGGCGCCCGCGCGGCCCTGGAGCGCACCTTTCCCGGCATCGAGGCCGGCGCGGCCGCCATGCCCGGCGAACCGCGCCCCCTCGAACACGGCCTTGACTGGTACATCGAGCGGGTGCGCGCCCACAACGACGAAGTGCGCGTGGCACGCGCCTTCAGCCGCCGGGCGCGGTTGCTCGCCGAGCGCGCCACCGCCGACCAGGCCCCCGATCCCGCCGTGGGCGCGCGGCTGTCCCGGGACCGCAGCAGTGCCGACCGCATCGCCGGCGTGTACTTCATCGTTCCCATCCCCGGAGAGGCGCGGCGCGCCTTTGCGGCCGTTGAGGCGGCGCGCGCCGATTCCGCCACCAGCCAGGAAGCCGCCGTGCTGCAACGGGTGGGCGCCGAAGTGGCCATGATGGAGGGCCAGGCGCGCGGCGCCTACGCCGCCTGGCAGCGCGCCAGCACCGCCGCTACGGGCATGCAACGCCACGCCGACCTGGTGACGCGCTCCTGGCAACTCAAGGAAGCCGCCCTGTCCGACGTGATGATCGCGCGGCGCGCGGCGGTGGAATCGGCACTACAGGCCGCGCTTGCCCGGTTGGAGGCGGAGGAATCCCGCCGCCGCCTGCTGGTGGAGGCGCACATCCTGTGGAACGACCCTGAAGAAGCGGCGGAGCACGGGGGCGATTGAAGCGCACCACCCTGCCGCGGTTGCCCGCCCGCACGGCGGGGCCTCGGCATCCATGCGAGGCACAGGGGATTCGCCCGGCGTGCTCGATGCTCCGTACCCGCCGCGCTCCCGGGTCCGTTGGGCCGGCCACCCGGTATATGCTCACGCCCCGATGGCCGCGAAGGCCAGGAGCCCCATTCAACACGACTCACGGAGAACCACTCAAATGATCGATACACGGCGCAGGTCCTTGGTTGTGCTCCTGTCCGGCCTTGTGGCCCTTCCTGCTGCGGCCGCCTGGGATCCGAAGAAGGACAAGAAGGATCTCGACGCGGCGGCCGCCACCATGGCCGCGTTCAAGAAGGACGATCCCGGCATCGAGTCGTTCTGCGCCGAGGCGCACGCCTACGTGGTGTTTCCCACGGTGGGCAAGGGCGGGGTGGGCATCGGCGGCGCCTACGGCCGCGGCGTGGTGTTCGAGAAGGGGCAGTTCGTCGGCCGCGCCAGCATGACCCAGCTGTCCGTGGGCTTTCAGTGGGGCGGGCAGGCCTACAGCGAAGTGCTGTTCTTCCGCGACGCGCAGGCCTTCGAGCGCTTCAAGGCGAACCGGCTGGAGTTCGCAGCCCAGGCCTCGGCTGTGGCCATCACCCTGGGCGCGGCTGCCAAGGCAGCCTATGACCAGGACGGTACCGCAGTGTTCATCCGCGAGAAGGGCGGACTCATGTACGAGGCTTCGCTCGGGGGCCAGAAGTTCTCGTACAAGCCCAACGAGGCGAAGAAGTAACGCTGGCCCGGCGGTTCTCGATCCTGGACTTTCCCGCCACAACATGAACCATACCCACCGCCTTACCCTGCACAGCATCACGCTGCGGCTGTTGTCCGTGCCGCTCACCCGTCCCATCGTCTCCAACCCCACGGTGGGCCGCTACACCCATTGGCCCTTCATTCTCATCGACCTGCAAACCCATGAAGGAGTGGTGGGCCGAAGCTACCTCGAGCCCTACGTGGCCGGCTCCGCGGCCTACATCCTTCCAGCCATCGAGGCGATCGCCGCATCCCTGAAGGACAAGCCGCTCGCGCCGCTGGACTGGTACGCCGGCGCCATCAAGGCCATGCACCTGTCGGGGCGCGAGGGCGTGGGCCTGGTGGCGGCGTCGGGCCTGGACATGGCCATCTGGGACGCCGTGGCCAAGGTGGCCGGGCTGCCCCTGGCGGAATACCTCGGCGGCAGCATTGGCGGGCTGCGCGCCTACAACACCAACGGGCTGTGGCTTCTGCCCGTGGAGCAACTGCGTGACGAGGCCGTGGCGCTCGTGGCGCAGGGTGGCTTCTCGGCCATCAAGATGCGCATGGGACGCGAACGGCTGAGCGCCGACGTGGCGGCGCTGGACGCGGTGCGCTCGGCGGTGGGCAGCGAAGTGCGCCTGATGGTGGACTTCAACCAAGCGCTGGACATGGGCGAGGCGCTGGTACGGCTGCACGCACTCGATTCCGAGGGCCTGCAGTGGTTCGAGGAACCGGTGGTGTTCGACAACTTCGCGGGCTGTGCCCAGCTCGCGCGCGAATTGAAGACGCCGCTCCAGATCGGCGAAAACATCTACGGGCCGCGCTCCTTCCTGCGCGCGGTCCAGGAGAACGCCGCCGACCTCTACATGCCCGACATGATGCGCATCGGCGGCATCACCGGCTTCCTGCGCTGCGCAGCCATCGCCGGCGCGGCGGGCATCCCGCTCTCGAGCCACCTCTACCCGGAGGCTTCCGCGCACGTGCTGCGGGTGGCCGAGACCGCCCACTGGCTGGAATGGCGCGACTGGGCGCACCCCTTCCTGGAAGCGCCCTTCGCCGTGGAGAACGGGCAAGTGATGATTCCGGACCGGCCGGGGCTGGGGATCGCGTGGAACGAGGACGCGGTCAGCCGCTTCCTCGTCCGCCCCTAAAGGCAAGGGCCGCACGGAGCCGAGGCACCACCGGGAGCGGCGCTGGACGCCGCTCCCCCTTGCCGCTAGCAGCCCAGAGCGTCGGCCAGGGCGGTGAAGGACGGCACGGCGAGGTCCACTGCACCAGCGGGCTTGGTTTCGCCGGTGTTGAGCCCGAACTCATCGGGTTGCGCCACGAAGGCCGTGCGCAGCCCCACGGCCCGTGCGGCCTGCAGGTCGCCGCTGTGCGCGGCCACCATCATGGTCTCCTCGGGCTTCAGGTTGAAGGCCTCGGCGGAGGCCAGGTAGACGATGGGCTTGGGCTTGTAGTCGCGGGCGATCTCGGCACCGAGGATGGCGTCCCAGTGAAAGCCGTTGCGCCGCGCGAGATCGGCCATGAGGGCGATGTTGCCGTTGGAGCACGGTGCCAGCAGGAAGCGCTTGCGCAGGCGCATCTGCGAGGCCGGCACGTCGGGCCAGGCGTCCAGGCGGTGCCAGGCGAGGTTGAGATTCTGCAGCACGGGCTCGGGCACCTTTTCCAGACCGAAGCGCGGGCGGATGCGCTCGAGCATGTGGCGGTGGATGACATCGAGCTTGGAAAATGGGATTCGCCCGGCGCGCACTTCCTCCATGGCGGGCTGGTACTCGGCGCGCCACGCGTCCGCGAAGGCGATCCAGTCCAGCGAATAGCCCAGCGGGCCGAGGATGTCCTTCGACTCACGCGCCACGCCGGTGCGCCAGTCCACCATGGTGCCGAACACGTCGTAGATCAGCGCCTTCACGTCCTTCATAGGTACAGCTCCTTTGTCCTGGGAATCGGCCCGGGCGCGGGTAGCGTGGCTTGTGGCCGCGACCGCGAACAGGGATGTTCCGCCGAGCAGTAAGCGGCGGCGTGTCTCGTTGGTCATGCCTGACTTCCTCCTGATTGAGTGAGTCGGGGCACCCGCGGTTTCTCCGGGGCCCCGTGCTTCGCAGCCCCGCGGGTGTCCCGGGACAGCGGGGCCAACCAGGGCGGGGGGATGCGGGAACTGGCCGATAGTTCCAGAGCGCATGATATCGAAGGTCGGGCGGTTGGACGGTTCCCGGCCTACGCAATGCCCGCGGCCGCCCGGAGCACATATGTCCGGGCAGCGCGTTTCCATCCCACGAGCGGAAACAACCGGCCGGCGCAGGGGCCACGCAGCCTTGCCAGGGCGCATCCCCGCGGCGGGAGTCCCGCCTGCAAATGGAACCGTGGACGCCGGGCCGCCCGCCCGGCACCATCACGGCTTGCAATCACCGGCCCCCAGTGGCCGCACTTCCAGGAGAACGCCATGTTTCGCCTGCATTACAGCCCCGGCTTCGGAAGCATGGCCCCGCACATGGTGCTGCGCGAGGCTGGCGCTCCCTTTGAATTGGTCCCCGTGGACCTCTCCAAGGGCGAACACCAGTCTGACGCCTTCCGGCGGCTCAATCCGCTGGCGCGCATTCCCGTGCTCGAAGCCGATGGCCTGGTCCTGTACGAGGCGCCCGCCATCTGCCTGCATCTCGCTGATGCGTTACCCGCCGCGCAACTGGCCCCACCACCCGGTACACCGGACCGCGCTCTGCTCTACCGCTGGCTCATGTACCTCACCAACACGCTTCAGGCGCACATGCTGTGTTACTACTACCCCCATCGCATCTGCGCCACGGATGCCGCGGCCGCGGAAGTGAAGGCTGCTGCGGAGCAACGGATCGCCGAGGACCTGGACTACGTGGCGGCCGAGATCGCCCGCGCCGCCGGTCCGTGGCTGTGTGGCCAGGCGTATACCGTGGCCGATCCCTATCTCCTGATGCTGTGTTCCTGGACGCTGGGCATGGAGCGCCCGGCGCGTGCGGTGCCCCTGCTGGCGTCCCTGCTCGATCGCGTGGCAGCGCGGCCGGCGGTGCGCGCCGCCCTCGAGGCCGAGGGCCTGCCCGAACCGTGGTTCTAGCCCTCACAAACCTTCGCTGGCATCGCGGGTGAACCATAGGTGACCGCGCCCTTCCTGCAGGAACTCGCGGCGCTCCACCCCGGACTGGATGCCTTGGAGATGGAGGCCTCGGCGGGTGCCTTCGAGGCCGTGGCGATCCGCGGCGGCGAAACGCTGGTGCGCGAGGGGGAGCCCTCGGACGCATTGTTCGTGCTGGTGAGCGGCCGGCTGACCGCCACCAGGCGCGGCGCCAAGGGCAAGACGGTGCGCGCGGGCGAAATCGGCCGGGGCGAGCTGGTGGGAGAGATGAGCCTGTTCACGGGTGCGCGGCGCACTGCCACGGTCACGGCGCTGCGCGATTCGCGGCTGCTGCGCATCTCCCATGACGGCTTCTTCGCCCTGATGCAACGCCACAACGGCATTACCCGGGCCTTCGTGCGGGTGCTGGTGGAGCGCGCCACGGACCGCATGACGACCCGGCGCGAACGCCTGTCCACGCTCGCCCTCACCGACGCCGGTACCCCGGGCACAGCCGCCGCGCTGGCGGATGCGCTTGCACCCGCACTCGCGGCAGACGCCAAAGTGGCACGCCTCGACTGGGCTGCGGTGCAGGCGACATTCCCCGGCGACGCCGCGGGGGCTGGCGACGACGAACTGGCGCGGTGGCTCAACGATGTTGAGCAGTTGCACGATCTCGTGCTGATGGTGTGCGACGGACCCGGCTCGCGCTGGACCCGCCTTGCGCTGCGACAGGCCGACCGGGTGCTGGCGGTGACGCGAGCCTCCCATTCGCCCAACGCGGCAACCACGCCGGAACGCGACGCCGCGGGGTTGCGCGATAACGAACTGGTGCTGTTGCACCCGCGCCAAGCGCAAGCGCCCTCGGCGTGCGGCGCATGGCTGGACGCCCTTGACGTGAACCGGCACCATCATCTTCGCGAAGGCGACGCTGGCCACGCGGCGCGGCTCGCCCGGCACCTGCTGGGCCGCAGCGTCGGCCTTGCCTTGGGCGGCGGCGGTGCCCGCGCCTTCGCCCAACTGGGGGTGCTGCGCGCCCTGCGCGAGGCGGGCATCCCGGTGGACACGGTGGCGGGCACGAGCATGGGCGCGGTGATCGGCGCACTGGTGGCCCGCGGGCTGGACGACCGCGCCGTGCTCGATGCCATGCGCCAGATGGTGGCGCAGCGGCCGTTCTCGGGGGTGACCCTGCCCGTCACCTCGTTGCTGTCGGGCACGCGGCTCACCCGCGCGCTGGACAATGTCTTCGGCACCCAGAGCATCGAAGATCTGTGGTTACCCTACGCCTGCGTGGCCTGCAATCTTGGCCGTGGCGGGGTGGAAGTGCCTTCGCGCGGCCCCCTCGCCCTGTGGCTGCGCGCCAGCAATGCCGTGCCTGGTATCGTGCCGCCGGTGGTCATCGGCGGCGATTTGTACGTGGACGGCGGACTGCTCGACAACGTGCCGGTGGATGTGGCTGCCCAACGCAACTCGGGGCCGGTGATCGCGGTGAACGTGAGCGGCGAGACCGCTCTGAGGGCCGCCCTTCCCGACGGCCCCGCACCCGCCGGCTGGCGGGCGCTTGGCAACCACGCAGCACCCGGGCTGGCCACGATCCTCATGCGATCCATGTTGCTGGCGAGCGCCGGTCAGGCGGCCGCCACCCGGTCGAGCGCGTCCCTTTACCTCACCCCGCCGCTGCCGGGTGCCGACCCGGCGCACTGGCACGCTCTGGAGGCCCTCGCGGACGCGGGTTACCATCACGCTATCTCAGCGCTGAATACTTGGGACCCATGGAACACGACGGGAACGAAGGACTCCTGAAGAGGGCATTGGGCCCGCTGCACCACCTCACCATGGTGGCGTGCGCCGCTGCGCTCCTGGCAGTTGCCCTGCCTCACGGTGCCGCGGCTGCGCTCGCCTGGGCCTTGGGCGGCTGGTGTCTGCTCTCGCTCGTGGCCTACCTCCTGCACCGCTTTGGCATGCACGGCGGAGGCGCGGTGGCCCGTGCCCACGCCCGCCACCATGCCAACCCAACGGTCGAGCAACTGGACGCCCTGTCGTGGTTCGGTCCCATCGGCATCATCTTCTCCGCCTGGCCCCTGGCATGGCTGCTAGGCGCCGGCGTCCCCGCGTCCTGCGCTCTCGTGGCTGGCGGCTGCCTCGCCTACTCCTGGTTTCGCGAGGTCCACCGCTGGGTGCACGCCGCGTCGCCGCCGCGCTGGATGATGCCGCTGGTGCGCTTCCATCGTCTGCACCATGCAGACCCTCGAGTGAATTTCGGCATCACCGTCGCCTTCTGGGACTGGCTGTTCGAAACGGGCCAACGGCAGGCGTCGCACCAGGCTGCGGCCAGCACCCTGGAGCGGCACGCACTTGGCTGGGTGCGCGACCCGCGCGACCTAGCCTTTGTGCGCCTTTCCCTGACCGCGGCCCTCTTGATGGCAGTCTGGGCGGTGCTGCTGTTCCTGGTGCCCGCCTGGCTGTGCGCGGTACTGGCGCTGCCCTACCTGGCCGTGCTCTACCTGCGCTTCGGCGGCCCGTTGCTGCTGCTGGTGCACGCAGTCACCCACCGGCGCGCCTTCACGGCCCAGGGCCGTTGGCTGGAACGGTGGATCCTGCTGGGCATTCCGGTGCTGTACGGCATCGCGCCGCAAGCCTATCCGGCGCACCACGTGGCCATGCACCATGTCGAGGGCAACGGCGAGCCGGATGCCTCCTGCACCCTGTGCTACGTGCGCGACTCGGCTGCCGAGTTCCTGCGCTACTACTTTCGCTTCCTGTGCTTCGGCCTGCTGCACACGGGCCATTACCTGGCCGCGCGGCGGCGCTGGCGAGTGCTGCGGCGCATGGCCGCCACAGAGATCGCTTTCATGGGCGCCGTGGGCGTCGCGCTGGTGCTGGCACCCGTGCCCGCCACGGTGGTGCTGCTGTTGCCCTGGCTGCTGTCGCGCTTCTTCCTGATGGCCGGCAACTGGGCCCAGCACGCCTTCGTGAACCTGGACACTCCGCACGATCGCCTGGGCAACGCCACGGTGCTGCTCAATTCGCGCCACAACGAGCGCTGCTTCAACGACGGCTACCACGCGGTGCATCACCGGCATCCCGCCATGCATTGGACTGAAATGCCGGCCGCCTTCGAAGGCGACCGGGACACCTATGCCGCGCACGGCAGCGTGGTCTTCGACGGCATCGCCAACAATCAGGTGGTGTGGTGGAATCTCATGCGCGGCCACTGGGGCTTTCTTGCTGATCACCTGGCGCCGTTGCCCGGCGTACCCGCAGGCCGGGCGGCACGCATGGCCTGGCTGCGCGATCGCGCCCGGCTGCGCGTGGTGCCGCCGAAGGGCCTGCTGGAGTTACGCGAGGGCGCAGAGCTGGCGCCTTGAGTTCGACCGTTTAGCCAATGAAGCTCCCGGCCGCGTGGCCCGAGGCCCAGGCCCACTGGAAGTTGAACCCGCCCAGGTGGCCGGTCACGTCCACCACCTCGCCGATGAAGAACAGGCCTGGAACATGGCGTACCTCCATGGTCCTGGAGGACAACGCCTCGGTGTCCACGCCGCCCAGGGTGACCTCGGCCTTCTGGTAGCCCGCCGTACCGCTGGGCTTCACCTGCCAGTCGTGCAATCCCGCGGCGAGCGCCCGCAGGGCCTTCATCGCCATCTGATCCATGGGCTGCGCTGCACCGGCCGCTTCGCACCAAGCGTGGGCAAGCCGGCGCGGCAACGCCACGCCCAGCACAGTGGCGGGCAGCGCGCGGCTTGCGCGGTGCTGGTGCAACAATGACTCGCCCGGGTGGTCGGGCAGCAGATCCACGTGGATGGGCTCGCCGGGCGTCCAGTACGAGGACACCTGCAGGATCGACGGCCCCGACAGGCCCCGGTGGGTGAACAGCAGGTTTTCGCGGAAGCACCCTGCACCGGCGCTGGCTGCCACTTCCGCCGACACCCCTGCAAGATCGCCGAAGCGCGCCAACTCCTGTGCATCGAAGGTGAGCGGCACCAGCGCCGGACGCGGTGGCACCACCGGCAGCCCGAACTGCTCGGCCACGCGGTAACCAAAGGGGCTCGCACCGATCTTGGGGATGGACAGGCCGCCCGTGGCGATCACGAGACACGGCGCGGAGAATGATCCCATCGAAGTGGCCACCTCGAACCCCGCGACGCCGCGCACGGTGGATGACACGGCGCAGGGCGTACGCCACTGCACGCCGCCCGCGTCGCACTCCGCCTTGAGCATGGCGATGATGCGGGTGGCGCTGTCGTCACAGAATAGCTGGCCGAGCTTCTTCTCGTGCCAGCCGATCCCGTGGCGCTCCATCAGATCGATGAAGTGGCGCGGCGTATAGCGCGCCAGCGCAGAGCGGCAGAAATGGGGATTGCGTGAAATGAAATTCGCGGGCGAGCAGTGCAGGTTGGTGAAATTGCAGCGCCCGCCGCCGGAGATGCGAATCTTCTCGCCCAGCTTGGCGGCGTGATCCAGCAGCAGCACCCGCCTGCCGCGCTGGCCGGCGGTGGCGGCGCACATCATGCCCGCCGCCCCGGCGCCGATGACGATGGCGTCGAAGCGCTGGGTCAAGGCAACGGCCGGAAACTCAGCGCGCGCGCAGCTCGCGCCGCAGAATCTTGCCCACGGGCGTCTTGGGCAGCGCGTCGCGGAACTCCACTTGCTTGGGCACCTTGTAGCCGGTGAGGTTGGCGTGGCAATGGGCGATGACGGCCTCGGCCGTGAGGGATGGGTCCTTGCGCACCACCACAGCCTTCACCACCTCGCCGGAGTGCTCATCGGGAACGCCGATCACCGCCGCTTCGAGAATTCCCGGATGGGCTGCGAGCACATCCTCCACCTCGTTCGGGTAGACGTTGAAGCCCGACACCAGCACCATGTCCTTGAGCCGGTCCACGATCTTGAGGTAGCCCTCGGAGGTGAACTGGCCGATGTCGCCGCTGGCGAAGAATCCGTCCTTGCCGATGGCGCGGGCGGTTTCGTCGGGGCGGTTCCAGTAGCCTGCCATAACCTGCGGGCCGCGGATGCACACCTCGCCCGTGCCGCCCAGGGGCAGGGCGTTGCCAAGCTCGTCGCGGATCTCGATCTCCGTGCCTGGCGTGGGGATGCCGGCGGTGCCGGTGTGATCGGTGATGGTGGGCGGGTTGATTGTGGCGGCCCCGGAGGTTTCGGTGAGGCCGTAGCCCTCCAGAAGCGGGCGGCTGGTGATGCGCTTCCAGCGCTCGGCCACCGCCAGTTGCAAGGGCGCGCCGCCGCCGCCGAACACCTTGACCGCGCTGAAGTCCAGGCGCGCGAACTCGGCGTTGTGGGCCAGGGCGTTGTAGAGCGTGTTCACCCCCACGAAGAAGGTGAACCCGCTGCCATCGAGGGTTTTCACCAGGCGCGGGATGTCGCGCGGGTTGGTGATGAGGATCTGCCGGCTGCCCAGCGAGAAGTGCATCATGCAGTTCATCACCAGCGCAAGGATGTGATAGAAGGGCAGCGGTGCCACGGCCACCTCCTCGCCCTCCTTGATCGTGCCGCGAAACAAGGCGTGCACCTGCTCCACGTCGGCCAGCACGTTGCGGTGCTTGAGCATGGCGCCCTTGGACACGCCGGTGGTGCCGCCGGTGTACTGCAGGAAAGCGAGGTCCTCCGTATCCACCGCCGGCGGTTCAAAGCGCAGCCCCGCGCCCCGCGCCAGCGCCTCGGGAAACCGCACCGCCCCGGGCATGCTCCAGGCGGGCACCATCTTCTTCACGTGCCGCAGCACGAAGTTGAGCAGCGTTCCCTTGACCAATCCAAGCATGTCGCCCACCGAGGCTACCACCACGGTACGCACCGGCGTGGCGCGCAGCACCTGCTGCAGCACCGCCGCCGCACCTTCGAAGATGACGATGGCCGATGCGCCCGAGTCCTGGAGCTGGTGCTCCAGTTCGCGCGGGGTGTAGAGCGGGTTGACGCTCACCACCACCATGCCGGCGCGCAGGATGCCGAACAGCGCCACGGGGTACTGCAACAGGTTGGGCATCATCACCGCCACGCGGTCGCCCTTCTTCAACCCGAGGCCCTGCTGCAACCAGGCGGCGAAGTCACGGGACAGGTGGTCCACGTCGCGGTAGGACAGCCGCACGCCAAAGTTCTCGAAGGCGGCCCGGTCGCCGAATTTCTTCACCGCCGCATCCACCAGCGCCGGCACGGTGGGATGGGGCAACGGGCCGATCTCGGCCGCCACGCCGGGCGGATATTGGCGAAGCCAGGGGCGCTCGGCACCCTGTGGGCGGTCTGGTTGCGCGTCTGTCATGTCCGGCTCTTCTCGGCCGCGGCCTCGGCGCGCTGCAGCGCCTCGTACACGTCCCACAGGTTGGGGTTGATCTCGATGGCGCGGCGGAAATACCCCACTGCCCCCACCGGGTCGTTGCGGTTGAGCCGACAGTGTCCCATGCCCTCCAGCGCGCCGAAGTGGTAGGGGTTCAATTCAAGGGCCTTGTGGAAGTCGGCAAAGGCATCATCCCAGCGGTCGAGCAGCACGTTGGCCTCCGCGCGCCGGTTCCAGGCTTCGGCGAATTCGGGCTTGAGCTCGATCACCTCCGAGAGCTTGTCGCGGGCGCCGCGGTAGTTCTTCTCCTGCATGAGCTGTAGCCCGGTCTGGAACATGGGATCGGCCACGCTGTCGCCGGTGCGCATCCAGATGCCCCAGATGACCTGCTCGGCCACGCCGCGAATGAGTTCCTCCTCGTCCCGCAGCGCCGAAAGCAGCAGCGGGATGTCCTCCATGGTGCCCACGTCGGCCAGACGCAGGTAGGCGTGGCGCCGGCGTTCCAGTTGGCCGCTGCCCGTGTCCCGCAACGCCTCGGCGCGGGTCAGGTTGCCCTTCCAGGGTTGCGCCGCCACCGCACCGTCCCCCGGTGCCGCGCATAGCAGCGCGGCCAGCAGGGTGGCCGTGACCCTTATATGTACGTTCAGAATCATCGCATCGCTCCTCGCAAGCCCCCCGCGCCTTCGTCCGCAGTCAGTTTGCCCGCCCGCCATCGCCGGCACAAGGCCCGGGCGCGCACGATGCCTCCCGGGTGCCGGGAATGGCGCGGCGCAGGAGGCGCTGCTCCAGCGCCTTAAGCCGCGGTGCGATCTCCGCACCCACGTGCATCTGCGGGTCGGACGCCTGGTAGCCGCGCGCGCGCTCGCGCGCGGCGATCAGCGCGCGCGCCTGGCCGAATGCCTCGGACAGCGAGAATGTGCGCCGCAGGGCTTCGTCGAAAAAGGCGCGGCCGAACCAGGTGAGGTCCGAGCCATTGCCGCAGCCGAAGGACTGCCGGTCTGCCGCCGCCGCGGTGATCACCACGGTGCGCGCATCGGCCAGGGGCGCCACGAATCCGCCCGAAAAACAGGCCGACACCACCACGATGCGCCAGCGCACACCCGCCTCGTCGAGCATGGCCTTGAGCGCCTGCGGCGACACCGGCTGCAACTGCAACGGCCAGAACTCCATGGAGAGGCGGTGGTTTTGCGATCCATGGCTGGTCACAAACAGGAGCAGGAAGTCCTCCTCGCGATCCATGCGCTGCGCCACCGCCCGCACGGCACGGGCCAGCGCTGTGACGCTGGCCATGGGCAGCACATGCACCGAGCGCGGGTTGTTGGCGAGGGTCACTGCCCGGCCCTGGGCGTCGAGGCGTTCCTCCACCACTTGCGAGGCCAGGCTTGCCTCGTTGAGGAACACGTCCTCGGCGGCGTATCCGGCCGCCCCCACGAAGAACACATCCGCCATGCCCGGGCGCTGGGGGCTCAACCGCGCCGCCGCCTGTTCGATCAGTTCCCCCTGGCGGTAGAGCACGTCCTCGCGCACGGCAGCCCACGCATCGGGCCGGTCCTCGGGCGGCAGGTCAGCGTCTGCCTGCCACAGGGGCTGATACGGCAGCCACCACAGGGGCGCCGCCGCCACCAGAACCGTCCAGCCGCACACGGCAAGGCGGCGCAGCCATCGGCCCGCCACCGCGCGTGTGGCGGACAGACCCAGGGCAGCGGCCCACCAACCGAACAGAACGCTCCACGCGGCCTGCTCGCGCTCCTCGACCCAGGCCCACTCCAGATCGATGGCCATCTGGAGCGCTTCTCCCAGCAGATCAAACCACAGGGACACAGACAGGCATGACACCGCCACCAGCAGCGCCAGCGCCGGGCGCCGGAAAACCCGCGACACCACCCATCCCGCCAGCAGGGCGAGGGCAAAGGGCAACAGCACCCTGGGCAGCGCATCGACTACGAAGCTGCCCGCCGGCCCGCCACGCCACAGGGCGCCGGCCAGCCCGAGGGCCATGTCCAGCAGCGCCAGCAACACCACCTGATCGGAGAACGCACGCCAGCGCCGTTCCGGGGGTGGAAGCAGAAACAGCGCCCGCAGTCCCCCTCCCAGGTTGGAGGCCAGGTCGGCAAGGGCGCCGCGGGAATGGGCGGGGCCGTAGTGGTCTGGCATGAATGACGGGGGGGCGATGCGCGGGGGTGTGCACCGGAAAGCGCGCGGCTTCACTTAGAATCCGTTGGCAAACTTCTTCCCACTGTTCCCACTGCGGTAGCAACCGTCGGAATTTTACCCGGCCGGCACGCCCTGGGGCTCTTCGAGACGAATCCCATGCCTCATGCCATCTTCGCCACCGGCCTCGCCGGCGCTTTTGCCCTGTTCCTGGCAGCCGCCAGCGCCCAGGCCGCCAACTATCCGCTCGGTACCATGACCTGCGCGGACATCGGTGCCTTCGCCTCGGAAACCATGGCCGCCAAGAAACAGGGCCGCACTAAGGATGAAGCCCTGGCGGCCCTGGAGACGCGCAGCTACGGCGATGCGGTGGAAAAACGCAACCTCGCCGACGTGATCGACGTCCTCTATGGCAACCTGGGCCGCAACCTAGGCGTGCAAAGCGCCGGGGCCGTGCTCAAGAAAGATTGCGAAACAGGCCGTCCGCAATGAAGCGCGCCGCCGCGCCGCGCCTGGTGTCCCTGGGCCTGTTGGCGGGGCTGCTGGCGCTCGCTGCCCTCTGGCGCCTGGCGGCGGAGGAAGCACTGCGCCTGTCAGCCACTTTCACCTGGCTGCTTGCCTGCGTGATCGCCGGAGCGCTGCTGTGCGCCGACGCCACGCGCGCCTGGCTGGCCGCGGAGGGCATCGTGGGCGATCCCGGGGCCGGCCAGCGCACCGCGCCAGCGCCCGCCGATCCCAAGGCGCCGCTGCGCTTCGTGGCCGGTGCGGCGTGGTTCACGGCCGGGCTGGCGGGGCTCGCGGCCTTCTACTACGGCTACCTGGCGCGGGTGCACGGATGAACCCGCCCGCTGAACCCGGCATGCCCGTGCAGGCCGTGGACACACCGGCTCTGCTGCTTGACCTGGATGCCTTCGAGTTCAACCTGGAAGCCCTGGACCGTTCGCTGGCCGGCCATACGGTACGGGTACGCCCCCATGCCAAGAGCCACAAATGCGCCGCCATCGCCCGAGCACAGATGGCGCGCGGCGCGGTGGGCGTGTGCTGCCAGAAGGTGAGCGAGGCCGAGGCGCTGGTGGACGGCGGCGTGGGCAACGTGCTGGTGAGCAACGAGATCATCGGCGAACGCAAGCTCGCGCGCCTGGCGGCACTGGCCGGGCGCGCGCAATTGGGCGTGCTGGTGGACGACCCGCAGGGCGCGGCAACCCTCGCTGCCGCCGTGGCGGCGGTCGGCACCCGCCTGGACGTGTATGTGGAAGTGGACGTGGGTGCCGGGCGCTGCGGCGTGGCGCCGGGCGAACCCGCCGCCGCGCTGGCCACCCTGGTGGCGCGGCAACCGGGACTGCACTTCGCCGGCCTGCACGCCTATCAAGGCGCGGCGCAGCACCTGCGCGCCCCCGAGGCGCGCGCCGCCGCCATCGACACCGCCGTGGCGGGCGTGCGCGCCACCCAGACAGCGCTGGCGCGCGCCGGCCTGCACGCGGCGGTGGTCACGGGTGCCGGCACGGGCACCTACCTGCTGGAGGCCGCCAGCGGCGTCTACAACGAAATCCAGCCCGGCTCTTACGTATTCATGGACGCCGACTACCAGCGCAATCTCGATGCTGACGGCGCACCCCTGTCCACCTTCCGCCAGAGCCTGTACCTGCTCGCCACGGTGATGAGCCGGCCGCGACCCGGGCGCGCCGTGGTGGACGCGGGCCTGAAGGCGCACTCCGTGGACTCGGGCATGCCGCTGGTGGCGGACTTCGCCGGTGCGCGCTACACCCGCGCCTCGGACGAACACGGGGTACTGGAACTGGCGCCCGGCACCGAACTGCCCTTGGGCGCCCGCATCCGCCTCGTTCCCGGCCACTGCGACCCCACCGTGAACCTGCACGAATGGATCGTGGGCGTGCGCGGCGGCGTGGTGGAATGCCTGTGGCCCGTGGACGCCCGCGGCGCCTTTTTCTGACTCCCCGAAACTCTCGCCCAGGACATCCCATGGCCGGTCCGCGCTACCCCGGATTCGACACCCTCGCTCTGCACGCCGGGCAGCAGCCCGACCCCACCACCGGGGCGCGTGCCGTGCCCATTTTCCAGAGCACGTCCTTCGTGTTCCGCGACACCGACCACGCTGCGGCGCTGTTCAACATGGAGCGCGCCGGCCACGTGTACTCGCGCATCTCCAACCCCACCGTGGCGGTGCTGGAGGAGCGCATGGCGGCCCTGGAAGGCGGCGTGGCGGGCCTCGCCACCGCCAGCGGCCAGGCGGCGCTGCACCTGGGCCTGGCCACCATCGCAGGCGCCGGCTGCCACGTGGTGGCCAGCCGCTCGCTCTACGGCGGCTCGCACAATCTGCTGCACTACACCCTGCGCCGATTCGGCATTCACACCACCTTCGTTAATCCGCGCGACCTGGACGCCTGGCGCGCCGCCATCTGTCCGAATACGCGGGTGCTTTACGCCGAGACGCTCGGCAACCCGGGCCTCGACGTGCTGGACGTTCCGGCCGTGGCGGAAATCGCTCACGCAGCCAGGTTGCCGCTGTTCCTCGACTGCACCTTCACCACGCCGTGGCTCATGCGCCCGCTGGACCTGGGCGCGGATCTGCTCATGCACTCGGCCACCAAGTTCCTCGGCGGTCACGGCGTTGCCATCGGCGGGGTGCTGGTGGACGGCGGGCGCTTCGACTGGGAGGCTTCGGGCCGCTTCCCCGAGCTCACCGAGCCCTACGACGGCTTCCACGGCATGGACTTCCAGGAAGAGTCCACCGTAGCGGCGTTCTCCCTGCGCGCGCGCCGCGAGGGCCTGCGCGACTTCGGCGCCTGCATGGCGCCAGCCACCGCCTTCCAGATTCTGCAGGGCATCGAGACACTGGGCGTGCGCATGGAGCGCCACGTGTCCAACACCCGCAAGGTGGTGGAGTTCCTCGCCTCGAACCCGGCGGTGGCCTCGGTGAGCTACCCCGAACTGCCCTCGCACCCCGACCACGCACTGGCGAAGCGGCTGCTGCCGCGCGGCTGCGGTGCGGTGTTCACCTTCGAGATCAGGGGCGGCCGCCCGGCGGGCCGCAAACTGATCGAGACGCTCAAGGTGTTCTCGCACCTGGCCAACGTGGGCGATGCCAAGTCGCTGGTGATTCACCCCGCCAGCACCACGCACTTCCGCATGGACGACGACGCGCTGCGCGCCGCCGGCATCGGCCCGGGCACCATCCGCCTTTCGGTGGGCCTGGAGGATCCGCAGGACCTGATGGACGACCTCTCCGGCGCGCTGCGCGCCTCGCAGAAGGCCTGAGCCCATGGAACTCAACGTCAACGGCGCCGCCGTCTACGCCTACAGCGGCGGCAAGACCTTCGATGCCGCCCTGCCCTGCGTGGTGTTCGTGCACGGCGCGGAAAACGATCACAGCGTGTGGGTACTGCAGAGCCGCTACCTTGCCCATCACGGCTTCGGGGTGCTCGCCCTTGACCTGCCTGGCCACGGCCGCTCCGGTGGTGCGCCGCTGGCGAGCGTGGAGGCCATCGCCGACTGGATTCCCGCGGTTCTCGACGCAGCCGGCGTGAAGGCCGCGGCGCTGGTGGGCCACAGCATGGGTTCCCTGGTGGCCATCGAGTGCGCCGCGCGCCACCCGGCGCGGGTCGCAAAGATCGCGCTGCTGGGCAGCGCCTTTCCCATGAAGGTGTCCGACGAGCTGCTCACAGCCACCCGCGACGACGAACCGCGCGCCCAGGACATGGTGAATATCTGGTCCCACGCCGCCATCGCCCACTATCCCAGCAATCCAGGACCGGGCTTCTGGGTCATGGGCGAGGGACTGCGGCTGATGCAGCGCCAGAAGCCCGGCGTGATGCACGTGGACTTCGCCGCCTGCAACGCCTACGCCAACGGCGAAGCGGCAGCGAAGGAGGTGAAGTGTCCGGCACTGATGATCCTGGGCCGGCGCGACGTGATGACACCGCCGCGCGCGGCGAAGGCCATTGCCGCTGCGCTGCCCGCGGTGCGCACCGTGGAGATCGCCGGCAGCGGCCACGCGCTCATGGCCGAGAAGCCCGACGAGGTGCTGGACAGCCTGCGCGCGTTTCTGTGACGTCCCCGGGGCACGCGCCCCGGGTGTGCCTCACGGCAGGTAGTTGATGGCCTTCTCCGCCTGCTTGAGCAGGGTCTCGGCGTCGGAGACCTCGAACTTGCCGCCCGCCTCCACGTTGAGAGCCTTCACCACGCCATCCACCACGATGGCGGAGAAGCGCTGCATGCGCGTGCCGAAGCCGCGCGACTCCAGGTCCAGCGCCAGGCCCAGCGCCTTGGTGAAGGTGGCCGACCCGTCGCCCAGCATGCGCACCTTGCCCTGGGTGCCCTGCTCGCGGCCCCAGGCGCCCATGACGAAGGCGTCGTTCACCGACAGGCACCAGATCTCGTCGAAGCCGGCCTTGCGCAGCGCGTCGTAGTGCTCGAGGTAGCCCGGCAGGTGCTTGGCCGAGCAGGTGGGCGTGAAGGCGCCAGGCAGTCCGAACAGGGCGATCTTCTTGCCCGCCGCGGCCTGGTCCACTTCCACCGCGGCCGGACCCACGGGGCAACCCTCGGTGGCCACCTCGATGTACTCGTACAGCGTTCCGGCCGGCAGCCGGTCACCCACCTGAATCGTCATGGCGATGCTCCTTGTTGGTTGCAGCGAAAGCGGCGGATTCTACCCCCGTACAGGCGCCGCTATACTCCTTCGCCCATTCCTGCAGCCCCAGCGGCGCCCACGCCATGAGCAAGGCCTTCACCCGCGAAACCGAGCAGGAAGACGACGAGGTCGACGAGCCCTCGTCCCTGCCCGCGGGCACCAAGAACTACATCACGCCCTCGGGCTACGCCCGCCTCAAGACCGAAGCGCTGCAACTGCTGGACAAGGAGCGCCCCGAGCTCACCCGTGTGATCGCCTGGGCCGCCTCCAACGGCGACCGTTCCGAGAACGCCGACTACATCTACGGCAAGCGCCGCCTGCGAGAGATCGACCGGCGCATCCGTTTCCTCACCCGCCGCCTGGACGCCGCGGAAGTGGTGGACCCCGCCGCCCGCGAGCCCACCGACCAGGTGTTCTTCGGCGCCACCGTCACCGTGACCCGCGGCGACGGCCGCGAAGCCACCTACGCCATCGTGGGCATCGACGAAGCCGACGCCGCCCGCGGGCGCATCAGCTGGATCTCGCCCCTGGCCCGCGCCCTCATCAAGGCACGCGAAGGCGACAGCGTGGTTCTGCGCACGCCAGCGGGCGAGGAGGTGCTGGAAATCCAGTCGGTCGCCTATCGGGCCATCGACTGACTGGCTGGAGCGGCGCTCCCGCGGCGGCGGGCGCGACACCGGAACCCCGGACCCGGTACAACTCCCATGAAGAGTCCCGGATCACCCCAAACCGCCTGTTTGATTCCAGTGATGTACGGCAACGCCTACTGCTTGTTGAAGTAGGGGCCTCGGTCGGGCCATAAAGCCGGAAGGACGTGAACCAGCCCTTGCCCTGGACCGTTTGCACGAAGTTGGCATTGGAGATTGGAGCCTGGCGGCTTGGCAGGTCCAAAATAGAGGTCGACCGAGCCATCGCCATTCCTGTCGAGGCCTTCCTTGCGCGAAGAGATGTCGGCAGCACCCTGCGGCGAAAGAAGCGGGCGCCGCGTCAGGTTGTCATAGAGCGTGACCGACCAGAATTGCTCGACCGGTGCGTTGGGGGGCACCCTCAGGCGATAGCTCTCGCCGCCATCCAGCCACGCCCCTGCCTGGTCCTTGGCGGCATCGAGATAGACCTGGCCGAAACCCGCCGTCTTGCCCTGCATGCCGACGGAATAATCGATGGCCTCCTAGAACCAGCACACGCGCTCGTCGAACTGCGCAAAATCCTTGGTCTGCTGGTCGCGGGCGACCATATTCGAGTATTCCCAGTACGCGTCCGCGCCAGATCCTCGTGTCGGGAAAGAGTTTGTCGTAAGCAGTGGCCCGCGCCATCCAGTCGCCGGCCACGGCCGCATCGGTCAGGATCTTCCGGGTCCGGTCATCGGGCGTGAAGGGTTTGCCCTTTTCGATGCCGAGCGAGCGCAACATCGCCAGGAAGCAGCCATCGCGTACCTCGGGTGGCTCAGGCTCGAGCACGGCCTTGAGCTGTTGCCAGTAGCTCAGGTCGTTGGGTTGCTGAGACGCCCACTCCTTGCCGCCAACGGGAATGTACTTGGTGATGCCGGGCCTGGCGCGATCGGCCCAGGCATACAGCCGGTGCTCGCGCACTGTGGCTTCGGCTTCCGCCTTGTCCGCCGCCAAGCCGCGTGGGGCGAACCACACCTGGTTGGTGGGCGAGCGCATGACGATGTAGCCGGGGGCCTGCACGACCTTGCCGCCGGCCGGCAGGATCAGGTACTTGCCACCCTTGCCTTTGCCGGGCCCCCTCTGTCACCTGTCGGTGACGGGGCGCTGCCAAACGCCGAGCACGCCGCCCGCGGTAACGCCAGCCGGCACGTGGACCACCAGCGGGCCCTTTCGGCCACGTTCGAGAAACTCATGGCGTAGAGCATCGTCAGGTTCGGCGTAAGCATCCCTGCCTTGTCCTTGAGCGTCTGGTACTGGACGATCTCGCCGTCCTGGACGCCGAACACATGGAGTTGCGCGGGATGCAACCCGTGAAAGCCGACGGCCGGAAGCGCCCATAGGTACGCCTGCGTGGCGCGCTGGAAGTCCATCTCGTCATAGATCGTCTTCAGTGCCGCCTGGGACAGGTAGCCGTTCTCGATCTGCAATTTCCCCATGCCCGTATCGGGGTTTGCGCGTGGACGCCAATGCCGGCCCATATGCAAGCGAGGGCCGCAGCCAGGGCGACAGCGTTCTTGTGGCGGGTCATTTGAACTCCAAATGGGCGGGTTTTGTGGTGCATTGGCTCGACCATACGGGCGGCACGAGCGGGCCTGTCATGACCGCTCCATCAAGGGCGGCAGCTTCCACGTCCCGTCCATCGACGGCTGCCAGGGCCCGGGTAGGCGGGCAACGAAGACGCACAGCCCCTTTGGCGCGGGCACTGCCGGCAGCGTCAGCACCATGGCTCGGCGCGCAGATTCACCCAGGCCCATGAGTACAGCGTATTGTCGATCGGCGTGACGATGTCCTTGTCCGCAGCAGGCGCCGCCCCGGTTGGCAGGCAAGCGAAAACGTGGTCGGCCGTCTTGCGCGCCCACTCCATCCACCAACCGTGAACCTGCCCCGCCAAGCCTGCCGCCAACGGCCGCGCTGGCCCGCCGCGCGAGCCCTCGAAGGCGAGTCCGCCGCAGCCTCAATACTGGTCCGGCATGAAGCCGCCGCCGATCGGCGAACCCCCGACGGCACGGCCCGTGACCACCTCGCGCTGGTGGAACTGCGCAGCCTGCACGAAGGGATCGGTATCGCCCAGGATCGATCGCATCGCCGGGAACACTTCCTCGATCTGCGGCGCGACGGCGGCGAAGGCATCCTCGCGAAAGGCGACGATGCGCAATCCGAACACGGCGTGGAAGCCGGAGCGGTCGATCAGCAGCCGGCGGTCGCGGTTGGCAAGGGCGTCGGGCTCCGCCGCCTGGCGGAGCCAGGCGGCGCGCGGGCGATCGACGCTCTGCTTCAGCCCCTCGAGTTCGCCAGCGCTCCATTGCGCCCAAGCCAGGTCCTGCAGCGGTTTCAACACCTCTCGGCTGGTCTCGCCATGGCGCGTGGCAACCAGACCCACGTGCTCCTTGCGCAGCGCCACCACCTCGAGCCGCTGCGCCTCGCCTTGGTACTCACCGGCCAGCCACGTGTATGCCTCGGTGGTTGCGTCCTCGGGAAGACTGGGCCCGAAGCGGGTGAGCAGCGCGCGCCGCCCGTACCCGTGCCAGGCGCTCTTCGTGCCTCGGGTCATTCAGCGCAGGGCGGGGGCCGGCGCGCAGATACAACAGGGAGGCTTGCAGCGCCTCGATGCTCTCGCTCTGCCCCTTGGCCTCGATCGCGGCAAACCAAACGTCGAACAAGCCCTGTGCACTGCTGCGCATGAGTTCCAGGCCAGCCAGGCCACGGATTGCCCAACCGAGCACGGGGTCGGACTGGTTCCTGTCGATGGCCATCAACCTGATGGCGATGTTGGCTGCCTGCTCACAGGAGATCGACAGGTCGTACAGCCGTTTGCCCTGCGAATCCGTCATCTCGCGGCGCTGCTGCTCGCCGAGGCGCATGAACGCGCCAGCGGCGCTCTCGCACATGGAGACCTGAGCACGGGCTTCGGCCAGCTCGGCGATGGCTTGGAGCGCGATGGCAGCATCGGCGCGTTGCCGGTTGAGCATCTCCCACGCAGACAGCAGGAGGCGGAAGCAGGTCAGCTCGCGGTCTCTGGGCGGAAAGAGATTGACGAAATCGAGCCGCACCAGCCGCTGCGCGAAGAGGAAGCGCCTCTCTCAAGCGTCGTGTTCAGTGCAGGTCGTGTGCACACGGTTGCGCTGGTACCCGAACCAGCCAGGCCACTTGCGCGCCCACAAGTCCGTTGGTTCGAAGCAGGTGTACAGCAGGACCTGCGGGCGCGCCTGCGCAGGGGGTGGCAGGGGAAGGCCCTTGTTGCCCTCCCGGCACTGCCAGCCGAGGAAGCGGTCGCGCCCCGTCTGCCATTAGCGCCGCGTCCAGAGATCGTGGATCACGGGCACGCTGCGGCCGTCCTGGGTCACGCGCATCTGCTGCCCAGTAGCTGCGGAACATCACCGTGGTCACCTGCGGCGCGAAGAGCTTCGGGTTGTCACCCACCGGTTTGGGCAGGCCCAAGACCGCGCCTTCGGGCGAAAACACCAGCGGGCGAGGGTCAATGGCCTCGATCACGTACTCAACCCCGCTGGCATGGTTGTATCCGATCAGCATGCTCAGTTGCGCGGCGGCTATGTGGTGCACCTTGGTGCGCCCGAAGCAGAACCGGGGAGATTTGTCGCTGGAGAACGGGTCCTCGTCCGTGGTGTAGATCCTGTCGGCCTTGGGCGTGAGCGGGTAGATCCAGCGGTGCCGCTGTTGCGTGGAGTCGGGGGCCTCGCTGCGCTCCAGCAGTCCGGCCGACGCGAGGTCCTCGCAGCGGCGGCACTCTGGACCGCCAACCCCGGTGCCGTGCGGAAACGGGCCTTCCCGAGTGCACAGGTGGCGCATGGCGAACCCGCGGTCCAGGCCCCTCATGATGGCCGACAGGCGGGCCTTCGCGCCGCTACTCACCGGATCGCTGGTACGGGTGAACACGAACGAAACGCCCGCAATGAGAGCCGCAACCACGAGTAGCTTGCCCCAGCTCAATACCGTTCCCTCTCGGTGGCCCCGCTGCAGCCGTATCGCGGCAACCCGGAAGGTCAAACCGCATCGTCCGCGCGGCACGAACCTATCCCCCGTCACTCCGAGCGGTCAATTGCGATCGACCACGCGCTCCCCGACGCCCCGCGCAAGGACGAGGCGGTGGCGCCTTCGGCCCGGATCAGCGCCCACCCGCCGCGCCCTCAGGCCGCCACGCGCGCAAATGCCGTGGGCAAGACGGCGGCTGCGCCGGGTTGCAGCCCTCTGGCGGGACGACGCGCCGCCTGCTGTTTATTTCCCGCGAGAAGGCGTGCAAGCTTGCCGCCTTCGCGCACTCTCCCAAGGCACTGCCATGACCGCCACCGGCATCTACAACCGCGACTACCTTCTCGACAGCGACGTGGAGCCGCTGCGGCTGGAGCGCCAGGCCCGCATCTACGGGTTCGAGGACGATCTGCGCTTCCTGTCCCTGGGGGCGGCAGACCAGGTGCTCGACGCCGGGTGCGGATCGGGTGCCTACACGCGTGCGATCGCGGGTGCTGTCCCGAACGGCGGGGCCACCGGGGTCGACCGAAGCGCGCCGTACATCGATTTCGCGCGCCGCGCTGCCGCGGGTGAAGGCGTCGCCAACGCCCGCTTCGAGGTGGGCGACGTGACGGCGTTGCCCTTCGCGGATGGCGCCTTCGATGTGGTCTGGTCGAAGCATCTCCTGCAGTGGGTGAAGGACCGCGGGCGTGCCCTTGCGGAGTTCCGCCGGGTGTGCCGGCCGGGAGGGCGCGTCGTCGCCTGCAACTTCGATCACTTTGGGGTGGTGCAGTACCCCGAGGACCCGCAGTTCACCGCCGACATGGAGCGCTGGTTTTCCGCTGCGCAGGCGGAGATGGGCTTCGACAACCGCATGGGACGCAAGCTGCCGCATCTTTTTGCGCAGGCCGGACTCACCGACCTGCGCGTGACCTTCATCCCCGACGCCAGTTTCAGCGGCCTGGGCGGCGATCCCGAGAAGCGCTGGAACTGGGAGACCCAGTTCACTAGTCTGCTGGGTTTCAGCGCCAGGGTGTTCGGTTCCCACGAGGCCGCGGTGGCGTTCCGCGACCGCCTCGTGGAGCGCTTCAGCAGGCCCGACGTCTATTCCTACTGCGCCCTGTTCTACGTGGAGGGCCGGGTGCCCTGAGCCTCGGCGTGCCGATGGGTGTTGCAAACCCCGTCTTGCACACGCTGGGTTTGTATCCGCCGCAACCACCCGTTGGTTGTACCGCGGGCCGGTCATCGGGCGCTCGCGTGCGGGTGCGCGGTTGCGCGCAGGCACCCCAGCGGGCCGCGCAGCCGCGGAAGTCCCTCCAAAGGACGGCCACCGATACTGACTGCCAACACGAGTCGCGGCCGGTGAAGGTGGTGACCCGCCACCACGACCCCACGACGCTCCGAACGCAGATGGCTATCTGTTGGATCGATCGCCCGCGTCCGCCGCGCCGCCGGCTGAAGCGCCCCTGCGATTCACCGTGTCACGATCGAAGCCCGCGGTTTGTTTGTAGCTCTGGGCGATGGATTCGAGCTCGGCGCGAGGGATCACGGTCTCGATATGCGTGAACCCGTTCGGCGCGCGTTCCTCGGCCAGTTGCAGCACTCGATCCGGCCCGCCCTGGCGATTGGCGAGCACCACGGCCGCGGCGGCCGGGCGCCGCTGTGCTTCGTAAGCGGCCAAGGCCGCCTCGATGGAATCGGCCTTGCCCCAGGCGCACGCCAGGGCATCGGCATCGAGAATTGCCTGCGAGACGCCGTTGGATCCGACCGGATACATGGGATGCGCCGCGTCTCCGAGCAGCGTGGCGCGTCCGTGGGTCCACCGCGGCAAGGGATCCCTGTCCACCATGGGGAGCTCGTAGATCGCCTCGGCGCGGTCGATTAGCCCAGGCACACTCAACCAGCCGAAATCCCGCTACGCGAAGGCGCTGCGGAACACCTCCGCTTCCACGCGCCGGTTCCAGTCGCTGCGCGGCGGCGTGGAATCCAGCGGCACGCGCAACTCGGCAATCCAGTTGAGCACCGCACGCCCCTCGCGGCGCGCGTGTTCGGAGATGGGATAGCACACGAACTTCTGGCTGTCGCGCCCAGCCCACACCATGGACCGCCCGCCGAGCAGCGGCGCGGTCTCGCTGGTGGCGCGCCACAGGATGCGGCCCGAGAAGCGCGGATCGCCCTCGCTCGGGTAGAAGTGCCGGCGCACGAAGGAGTGGATGCCGTCGGCCGCGACGAGCGCGGCGCCGTCCGCGGTGATCTCCCGGCCACCCTGCAGACGATCGGCGAAACGTGCACGCACGCCGGCGGGTGAAGCTTCGAAACCCACCAGCTCGTGTCCTGTGTGCATGGCTCCAGGCGGCAGCGCCTGCATCACCGCCCGCCACAGGATCATCTGCAGAGCGCCACGGTGGATGGAGTATTGGGGAACCGAGTACCCCGCGGCGAGGCCGCGCGGCTCCTCCCAAATGCACTGGCCGAATTTGTTCACGTACCGCAACGCGGCGGTCCGGATACCCGTCTCCTCCAGGGCCTGCGCCAGTCCCAGCTCGTGAAGGATGGCGATCGCGTGGGGCTGCACGTTGATGCCGACCCCGAGGGGCTTCACCTCGCGCGCTGCCTCTTGCACCTGCACCGCGACACCGGCACGATGCAGCGCCAGCGCCGCGGCCAGGCCGCCGATGCCTCCGCCGACGATGACCACCGCGCTGCTCACGGCGCGCGCTCCTTCGCAATCACCGCCATGGTGAGCCGGGCAATGCACACGCGGCGGTCCTGATCATCGCGAATGTCGATGGACCAGACCTGCGTCGTCCGGCCCAGGTGGAGCGGCGTCGCGCGCCCCGTCACCGCCCCCGAGCGGACCGCCCTTAGGGAAACTCTGAATAAATTCGCGCCATCGCTGTCATAGGCGTCGACCTGTTCTGAAGGAGCGTTACCCGATGAAGCCCAAGCAAAGCACATTGTCGTTGATGGGGTTTGATCGATTCGACAAGACCACGCGCCGGGCGGCATTTCTGGCACAGATGGAACAGGCGGTGCCGTGGAAGGAGCTGTGCGCTGTGGTGGAGGCGCACTACCC
>JADCHQ010000010.1 GCA_020248405.1 Rhodocyclaceae bacterium
CACCTGGCAGCCGGATCGGCCGGTCTGATTTTCGGCATATACAGGCCAGCCGTTTTCGGCATATTGCGGCCACTGCCGGGCCACGAGCATCTCGATCTGATCACCTCCACCGGTACCGTGCGGGCTTTTGTCCGCGGGAGGCGCCGGTGGCCAGACGGAGAATCGAGATGTTTCAGTACCGCCAAGTGCTCGCGCGGCTGCGTGCGGGCGACACCGATCGGGAAGTGAGCCGCTGCGGGCTGATGGGCCGGGCGAAGGTGGCGGCGTTGCGGGCACTCGCCGCCGAGCAGGGCTGGCTCGAGCCCGAGCGCGCATTGCCCGATGAAGCCGAGCTGGTGGCGCTGCTCGCGCCGGCGCGGCGCGCAGCCAGCACGGTGAGCAGCGTGGAGCCGTGGCGCGCGCTGGTGAGCGCCTGGCTGGAAGAAGGCGTTCAGGGCACCACCATCCACGCCGCGCTCAAGCGCAACCACGGCTACACGGGCAGCTACTCGGCGGTGCATCGCATGATCGCCGGCATCCGGGGCGCGCAACCGCCCGAGGCGACGGTGCGACTGCACTTCGCACCGGGGGAAGCCGCCCAGGTCGACTTCGGCGCCGGGCCGATGCTGCGCGATGCCGACGGCGTCGAGCGGCGCACCTGGGCGTTCGTGATGACGCTGTGCTTCAGCCGCCACCAGTACGTCGAGTTCGTCTGGGACCAGTCGGTGGCCACCTGGCTGGGCTGCCATCGGCGCGCCTTCGAGTGGTTCGGTGCCGTACCCCAGCGCCTGATCATCGACAACGCCAAGTGCGCCATCACCCGCGCCTGCGCAAGCGATCCGCTGGTGCAGCGCGCCTACGGCGAGTGCGCTCTGGGCTACGGGTTCAAGATCGACCCGTGCCCGCCTCAAGACCCGCAGAAGAAGGGCATCGTCGAGGCCGGGGTGAAGTTCGTCAAGCGCGGCTTCCTGCCGCTGCGCGAGATCCGCGATATCGCCGATCTGAACGCGCAGGCTCGCCACTGGGTGATGAACGACGCTGGCAGGCGCATCCACGGCACCACGCGCAAGGCCCCGCTGGATCTGTTCGTGATCGAGCGCGACGCGCTGCTGCCGCTGCCGGCCCTCGCCCCGGATCTGGGCACCTGGCACCGGGCCGCCCTTCACCGCGACTGTCACCTGAAGCTCGGCAATGCCTACTACTCGGCGCCGTTCCGGCTGGTGGGCCAGCGCCTGTGGGTGCGGGTGAGCGACTGCTCGGTGGCGATCTTCCATCAGCACGAGCACCTGCATACCCATCGGCGCGCGCAGCGCCGGGGCGAGCGCATCACGGTGCGCGACCACCTGCCGCCCGATGCCGTGGCCTTCCTCGCCCACGACCGCGAGTACTGCCTGAGCAGGGCGAGCGCGGTGGGCCCCGCCTGCGCCGCGCTGGTGGAAGCCTTGCTCACCGACGCCATCCTGGAGCGGCTGCGCAGCGCCCAGAACGTGCTGCGCCTGGAACACACCTACGGGCCCGCCCGGCTCGAAGCCGCCTGCGCCCGTGCCCTGGCCTTCGACTCGGTGCAGTACCGCTCGGTGAAGAACATCCTCGCCGGCGGTCACGACCGCCTGCTCCTTCCCCCCACCGCCCCAGCCCTCGCCTACGCCGCCGCGGCACGCTTCGCTCGCAACGCGCACGACCTCTTCACCGCGCAGCCCGGCCGGCTGCAACAACCCCGGAGTGAACCCTGAATGAACCCCGCACCCGAACTCGCCCCGCAACTGAAGCTGCTTCGCCTCTCGGGCATCCTCGATTCGCTCGACGAGCGTAATCGCCAGGCCATCGCCGCCAAGATGCCCTACGTGGACTTCCTGGCCGCCCTCATCGGCGACGAGGTGGCGCGCCGCGAGCAGAAGAAGTTCAGCCTGCGCCAGCGCCGAGCGAACTTCCGCGCCACCAAGACCCTCGAGCAGTTCGACTTCGAGCGCCTGCCCGCGCTCAACCGCACCCTGGTCAACGACCTGGCCGCCGGCCGATACCTCGGCGAGCGCGCCCCCATCCTCATCGTGGGCCCCAGCGGCACCGGCAAGAGCCACCTCGCCCAGGCGCTGGGCCAGTGCGCCATCCGCCAGGGCGTGGACACCGTTTTCACCACCTGCGCACAGCTCACCGCCAGCCTCAATGCCGCGCGCGCCAACGGCGGCTACGAGCGCCGGCTGGCCGCGTACGCCCGCGTGCCGCTGCTCATCATCGATGACTTCGGGCTCAAGCCCCTGCGCACCCCCGCCGACGAGGACCTGCACGACCTCGTCGCCGAACGCTACGAGACCGCCGCCACCATCGTCACCAGCAACCTCGACTTCCCCGAGTGGGACCAGGCCTTCCCGACCAACCGCCTGCTGGCCGCCGCGACCCTGGACCGGCTGCGCCACAACGCCTACTGCCTCACCCTCGATGGCCAGTCATTCCGCGCCCCCAGGCTTGCCCCAACCAGCCCCCGCAGCCTTGCCAAGGCTGCCAAATCCAACCAAGATTGACCCCAC
>JADCHQ010000011.1 GCA_020248405.1 Rhodocyclaceae bacterium
CCGCGCCCCCGACGGGCAGGTGCTGCTGGCCGCGGGCAGCCAGGTGAACCTGGTGGATACCTACCGGCCCGACATCCAGGTGAGCCTCAGCGCGCCCGCCGGGGGCGAGGCGCTCAACGTGGGGCAACTGGTGGGCGGCCAACCGCGCCACCGAGGAGTAGCTGCCACGGAGGCCGTGCTCGCGCACGAGCGCCGCGTGGATCGCCTTGCCCTGCACGCCGGCCTCCAGCCAGCGCTGCACCAGCGCCCGGTAAGGCTCCACGCTGGAGACCGTGCTGGGCGCCCGGCGGGCCCTGCCCACCACGGCGACGATGGCCTCGTCGTCAGGCACAACCCCATCGGCCTCGAGCCATCGCTGCGCCCGGGCCAGCGCCCGCAGGGCAGCGAGCTTATCGCGCCCCATCACCCCCGAGCGCGCGATCTCCCGATCCGAATCGCCCGCGCGCATGCGCACGAGCACCTGCCGACACTGAAACACCTCGAATCTCCTGCGCCCCATCGCCGCCCCCTCGAGGGTGAAAAGCCCGGGAGGGTAGCGTTGGGACTGCTCACTTCGAGATGCCCGTCAGTGGCCGGAATACGCCGAAAACGTCCTGGCCGGATTACGCCGAAAACGATTCCCCGGCACCGGCCGGAATATGCCGAAAATGCCGTGGCCGGATTGTACCGAGAGGTGACACCGCCACGAGGTGAACCCCGCTCAATTGGCCAGATGCGCCGGCGACCAGTCGACGCCCATGAGAAGGTCGAGCGATTCGGAAGGGTTACATCCGTGCCGGGTGCGCCAAAAAAAGCCCCGGCAGGTATCTGCCGGGGCTGAACCCTTATCTTGCGATAAAGGGGGAGGAGACGTTACGCGGCCCACATCCGGGCGCCGATGGGTACCGGCTCGCTGGTACCAGCGGCAGAGCCTCTGGAGGATGCCTCGGCGAGTTCGGTGAAGTGTCGGCAGGCGATCTGCAGGGCATCCATGGACGAGATGGCGGCACCCAGGGCGTTGCGCAGGGCGGAAACCGTCAATTCGCCGCCTGGCAGAGCGCCATGCACCAGGGATTTCTCAGCAGCTTCGAGAGCTTCACGGCTGAAGTGGTCCATGCCACTGTCCACGAGTTTCACCATGTGGTTTTGAGCGGCCTGGAAAATTTCCATTAGCTCCCTGGCGTAGGTTGACCCCAGGTCCACCGGAAACGCGCCAGTGCGGAGCACACTGCCCCCTACCGTGGCACCAGAGGAAGCCAACAAGGCATTCGTGTAGCGGGTGGCCATGGCGCTGTTGAGTACCACGAGGCGCTGCACCGCCTCCACCCACACCCGTCCGGCCGCCGCCAAGGTCTCTTGCTGAGCCTTGTTCATTGCGACAACCAACTCCGGGGTGGCGTACACTTTCAACTCCTTGATCAGTCACTAGGAACCTGTCAACGCTTCGGTGCCACGCGCAGACGGCGCTCCGTTTTGCTGCGACGCAATAACTCAGAAGATAGGGCTGGCAAAGGTCTTTGTCAAGTATCTTTTTTTGCGCTGCAGCATTCGCGGTTGGTCCATCGCACCTGTCTACGCGCCCACGGGCTTAAATGAAGCATAGAACATGCCAGACACAACCATCCACCACGAGGCCCCCCATGGCTGAAGAAATCCGCCTGATCAAGAAGTACCCGAACCGCCGCCTCTACGACACGGCCACCAGCACCTACATCACCCTGGCTGACGTGAAGACGCTGGTGCTGGAGGGGGTGAACTTCAAGGTGGTGGAAGCGAAGTCCGGCGAGGACCTCACCCGCAGCATCCTGCTGCAGATCATCCTGGAAGAGGAGACCGAGGGCGCGCCCATGTTTTCCTCCGACACCCTGTCCCAGATCATCCGCTTCTACGGCAGTGCCATGCAGTCCATGATGGGCACCTATCTGGAAAAAAATGTCCAGACCTTCATGGATATCCAGCGCAAGCTGCACGAACAGTCCATGGCCAAGCTGGGCGAAAACCCCATGCTCAACTCCGAGACATGGTCGCAGTTCGTGAAGATGCAGGGTCCGGCCATCCAGGGGCTCATGACCAGCTACCTTGAGCAAAGCGCCAACAGCTTCGTTGAGATGCAGCAGCAGTTGCAACAGCAAGCCCGCAACATGTTCTCGGGGTTCCCCTTCGTACCCTTTGGCACCACGGCCAAGCGCAATCCGGACGATCCCAAGCGGTGAACCGGCACCCCTCACTGGCGGATCGCGCGTCATGAAGCCGCGTCCCGCCGCCGCGCCCACGGTGGGTTTCGTGTCGCTGGGCTGCCCCAAGGCACTGGTGGACTCAGAGCGCATCCTCACCCAGTTGCGCGCCGAGGGTTACGGCATCGTTCCGCGCTATGAAGAGGCCGACCTGGTGGTGGTGAACACCTGCGGGTTCATCGATTCGGCCGTGGACGAATCCCTGGGCGCCATCGGCGAGGCGCTGCGCGAGAACGGCAAGGTGGTGGTCACCGGTTGCCTCGGCGCCAAGGGCGAGGTGGTGCGCAAAGCCCATCCCGCCGTGCTGGCCGTCACCGGCCCCCACGACACCGAGGCCGTGATGACGGCCGTGCATGCACACCTGCCCAAACCCCACGATCCCTTCACGGATCTGGTGCCGCCCCAGGGCGTGAAACTCACACCCAGGCACTACGCCTACCTGAAGATCTCCGAGGGCTGCAATCACCGTTGCACCTTCTGCATCATCCCCTCCATGCGCGGCGATCTGGTGAGCCGCCCCGTGGGAGAAGTGCTGCAGGAAGCCGAGAATCTGGCGCGCGCCGGCGTGCAGGAGTTGCTGGTGATTTCCCAGGACACCAGCGCCTACGGCGTGGACGTGAAGTACCGCACCGGGTTCTGGAAAGGCCGGCCCGTGAAGACCCGCATGGCCGATCTGGTGCAGGCGCTGTCCAGCCTCGGCGTGTGGGTGCGGTTGCACTACGTCTACCCCTACCCCCACGTGGACGATGTGGTGCCGCTCATGGCAGGGGGCAAGCTGCTGCCCTACCTGGATGTGCCCTTCCAGCACGCCAGCCCGCGCATCCTCAAGCTCATGAAGCGCCCCGCCAGCGCCGAAGACAATCTGGCGCGCATTCGCGCCTGGCGCGAGATCTGCCCCGACATCACGATCCGCTCCACCTTCATCGCCGGCTTCCCGGGCGAGACCGAGGCGGAGTTCGCCGAACTGCTGGCCTTCCTCGAAGAAGCGCAACTGGACCGCGTGGGCTGCTTTGCCTACTCCCCCGTGGAGGGCGCTGCCGCCAACGCCCTGCCCGATGCGGTGCCCGCCGAGGAGCGCGAAGACCGCCGCCGCCGCTTCATGGCGGTGCAGGCACGCATTTCCGCGCGCCGCTTGCAGCGCTTCGTGGGGCGCGAACTGGAAGTGCTGGTGGACAAGGTGGACGGCAACGCCGCCGTGGCCCGCGGCCCTGGCGATGCGCCGGAAATCGACGGCCGTGTGCTGGTGGACCGGGCGCGCTGGCTCAAGGCGGGCCAGCTAGCCCGGGTGCGCATCACGCGCGCCGACGAGCACGACCTGTTCGCCGAGTCGCTGCTGCAGTAGCCATTCGAGCGCCGTGAAGCAGCGCCTGCTCGCCTGGGCGAAGCGCCTCCGGCAAGACACCCTTGCCCTGTGGTTCGCCGCGCGCCACCCGGGCACGCCGCTGGCGCCCAAGCTGCTCGCGCTGTTCCTGGCGGCCTATGCCTTCAGCCCCATCGACCTTATCCCCGACTTCATCCCGGTGCTGGGCTACCTGGACGAGGCCATCCTGCTGCCGCTGGGCATCGCCCTGTGCCTGCGCATGATTCCGCCGCCCGTTCTGGAGGCGTGCCGCGCGCAAGCTGCCGGCTGGCTCGAAGCGCGCCGCGGCAAGCCCGCGAGCCGCTGGGGTGCCGCCTTCATCGTAGCCGTGTGGATCGCCGCGGGCGTGCTGCTGTGGTCGGCCGTGGCCGGCTGACCCCGCGGCCTGCACGATGGGCCTACACTTCGGGCCCGAGCACCCGTCCCGAGAAACGCTTGCCATGGCCGCCCCACTGCACACCCTGCCCGCCCATCGCCTCGCCGCCCTGATCCGCGCCCGCAAGGTGGGCAGCCTTGAGCTGCTGGACCACTTCCTCGCGCGCATCGCCTCCTACGACGGCGCCCTCAAGTCGGTGTGCGTGCTCGATACCGATCGCGCCCGCAAGCGTGCCCGGGCTGCCGACCGGGCGCTGTCAAAGGGCGAGCGGCGCGGCCCGTTGCACGGCCTGCCCATGACGGTGAAGGAGTCCTTCGACGTGGCCGGCCTGCCCACCACCTGGGGCCGCCCCAACCTGAAGGGCAACGTGCCCGCCACCAACGCCCGCGCCGTGCAGTGCCTGTTGGATGCCGGCGCCGTGATCTTCGGCAAGACCAACGTGCCCGCCCTGCTGGCCGACTGGCAGACCTTCAACCCGCTGTACGGCACCACGTGCAATCCCTGGGACCCGAGCCGCGGGCCCGGAGGCTCCTCGGGCGGCGCCGCCTCCGCGCTGGCAGCGGGCCTCACCGGGCTGGAGCTGGGCAGCGACATCGGCGCCTCCATCCGCAACCCGGCCCACTTCTGCGGCGTGTACGGTCACAAGCCCACCCGGGGCGTGGCCTCTGCCGAGGGCCAGACGCTGCCGCCCTTCATCACCGACAACGACATCGCCGTGATCGGCCCGCTGGCGCGCAGCGCCCGCGACCTGGAGATCGCCCTGCAACTCATGGCCGTGCCCGACGCCATCGACGCGCGCGGCGTGCGCATCGCCTTGCCCAGGCCGAAGCCGCGCGCCTGGCGGCAGTGGCGCGTGGCGGTGATGGACACGGCCGACACCGCGCCAGTGGACGCCGCGGTGCGCGAAGGCATCGGGCGCGTGGCGGGGTTCCTGCGCCGTCGGGGCGCCAAAGTCAGCCACACCGCCCGCCCCGCCATCGACCGGCACGAGGCCCATCGCGTGTACGTGCTGCTGCTGCGCGCCGCCACCTCTCGCAACCAGTCCGACGCCGACTTCGCCCGCAACCTGGAGAAGGCAAGGCGCCTGCCCCGCGACGCCACCGGCTACGCCGCCTGGATGCTGCAGGCCAACACCCTGCACCATCGCGAGTGGCACCAGCTCAACGAAGCGCGCCATCACATGCGACTGGCGTGGGAGGCGTTCTTCCGCGACTGGGACGTGCTGCTGTGCCCGGCCGCCGCCACCACCGCCTTCCCCCACAACCAGGCCGGCGAGCGCTGGGAGCGCATGGTGATGGTGGACGGCACCCCCCAGCCCTCCACCACGGCACTGTTCTGGGCGGGGTTTTCCGGCATGGCCGGCCTGCCCTCCACGGTGATCCCAGCCGGGCTGGCGGCCGACGGCCTGCCCACGGGCGTGCAGATCGTGGGGCCGCAGTACGGCGACCTCACCACGCTGGCGCTGGCGTGCGCCCTGGAGACGGATTTCGGCGGCTTCCAGCCGCCGCCGGCCTACGCCTGAGCGCTTGGTACGGCCGCGGCTTCGGCTTCGAGAAAGGCCACGGCCTCGGCCTCGTGGCGGCTGCGGCGCATGGGCGGCAGGCTCTGCCAGACCCGCCGGCCATAGGCCTTGGTGACCAGCCGCGGGTCGCAGATCATGAGCACGCCGCGATCGGTCTCGTCGCGGATCAGCCGTCCCGCGCCCTGCTTGAGCTGGATCACCGCCTGGGGCAGCTGGTAGTCCATGAAGGCATTGCCGCCGGCGGCATTGATGCGCTCGATGCGCGCCGTGAGCACCGGGTCGTCCGGCGGCGCAAAGGGCAGCCGGTCGATCACCACCAGCGACAGGGTTGGACCGCGCACATCCACCCCCTCCCAGAAGGACTGGGACCCCACCAGCACCGCATTGCCCAGCCGGCGGAAGCGCGCCAGCAGCTCGGTGCGCGAGCCATCGCCCTGCATGAGCACGGGCAGCTCCAGGGCGCGCTCGCGCAGCGCCTCCTCGAGCAGCGTGCGCGCCTCGCGCATGGCCCGCAGGCTGGTGCACAGCACGAAGGCGCGCCCGCCCGCAGCGATGATGAGCGGCAAGGCGGCGCGCACCACGGCCTCGGTGTAGCCGGCCGAGTTCGGCTCGGGCATCTCCTCGGGGCAGTACAGCAGCGCCTGGTGGGGGTAGTCGAAGGGACTGTCCCAGGCGCGGGTGGCGGCTTCATCCAGGCCGAGCTGCGCGGTGTAGTGGGTGAAATCGCCCTTCACCGACAGGGTGGCGGAGGTGAAGATCCAGGCGCGCGGCTGGGCCGCCAGCTGGCGCGCGAACACCTCGCCCACCGACAGCGGCGTGGCGTGCAGTTGCAGACCGGCGGGAAACACCTCCATCCAGCGCACGTGCTGGGCATCGTCGCCGGTGCGCCAGCGTTTCAGGCGTTGCAGCTGGTCGCAGGCGCGCACCCAGGCGCGCTGCAGCCCCTCGCTGCGATCGGCCTGGAATTCCAGCAGCGAGGACAGGTGCTCGAGCTTGGTCCACAGGGCCTCCAGCGCCGCCACGAAAGCCTCGCGGCCCAGGGCCGCCGACGCCGGCAGCCGGCCCTGCTCGGCCTGCCACGACAGGCGCAGGTCGCGCACCGCCTTCTCCAGCGCCAGGGCCGCCTCCGGCAGGGCAGCGAAATCCTGCGCCGCGGCCACCGCTTCCAGCCGCGCGTCCCGCGCCAGCTCGATCAGCTGCACCGAGGAGACCGTTTCGCCGAAGAACAGACTGGCGGTCTCGGGCAGTTGGTGAGCCTCGTCCAGAATCACCGTGTTGCACGACGGCAGCAGCTCGGCCACGCCCTCGTCGCGCAGCACCACGTCGGCGAAGAACAGATGGTGGTTCACCACCACCACGTCGGCCTCCAGCGCCGCCTTGCGCGCCTTCATGACGAAGCACTCGTCGAAGTACGGGCACTCGGAGCCCAGGCAGGTGTCGCGTGTGGAAGTCACCCGCGACCAGATGCCCGCGTCCTCGGGCACCGTGCCAAGGCCGCTGCGATCGCCCGTGTCGCTCACCCGGGCATAGCTCACGATCTCGCCCAGGTAACCCACGTCGGCGCGGCTGTCGAAGCGCCCATCGGTCTTGGCGCGCTCCAGGTGGTATTGGCAGACGTAGTTGGCGCGTCCCTTCAGCAGCGCCAAGCTCGCGTGCACGTCCAGCGCGGCGCGCACCATGGGCAGGTCGCGCCCGAACAACTGGTCCTGGAGGGTCTTGGTGCCCGTGGATACGATCACCTTGCCGCCCGACAGCAGCGCCGGTACCAGGTACGCGAAGGTCTTGCCGGTGCCCGTACCGGCTTCGGCCACCAGCACTCCGTGGCTGGCGATGGCCGCCTCGATGGCCAGCGCCATCTCGAGCTGCTGGGCGCGCGGCCGGTAGCCGGGCACGGCGCGCGCCAGCGGGCCGTCGGCGGCGAAGACGCGCGTGAGATCGTTCACGGGGTGCAAGGTCAGCGGCGGGCGGCGCCAGGGCGGGCAGGCTGCGGGGTGCCGGATGGGGATCGACTCACCCGCGAAGCATGGCGCAGGGCCCGCGCGCGGGCAATACCAAAGGCACGGGCGTTCCGTGGCCAGCCCCCCCTCCCCGCGGGAGCACACGCCTCGGCCCGGCACGGCGCAGGTATGCTGCCGGTTTCGCCAGTCTGCCCGTGTGCCGGAGCGCCTTCATGAGCACCCCCTCGCTGCCCCTTGCCGGCCACCGCATCCTGCTCACCCAGGCTGGCGATTTCATGGGCCCCGCCCTGGCCCGCGTGCTTGCCGGCCAGGGCGCCGAGGTGGTGGCCTCCCTGGAAACCCTCGATGCCCCGGGCGCGGCCGAGGCCGTTGTGCAGGGCGCCGGCACGCTGCATGCCGTGGTGGCCAACCTGGGCATTCCCGCGCCGGCCACGCCCGCCGACGCGGTGGACGATGCGCAGTGGCGCCACTGCTTCGCCACCATGGTGGACCCCCTGCCACGCCTGCTGCGGGCGGTGCTGCCGCAGATGCGCGAGCGGGGCGCGGGGCGCTTCCTGGTGATGGGCAGCGCCTCGGCGCTGCGCGGCATGAAGCGCACTTCCTCCTACAGCGCGGCGCGCGGCGCCCAGCTGGCCTGGGTGCAGGCCGTGGGCGTGGAGCTGGCGCCGCTGGGCATCCGCGTGAATGCCATTGCCCAGAACTTCGTGGACAACCCCACCTACTTCCCGCCCGCGGTGCAGGCCGACCCCCGCTTCCAGGAGCGCCTGCGGCGTGAAGTGCCGCTGGGCCGTCTGGTCTCGGCCGAGGAGGATGCCGCCTTCGCCGCCTACCTGCTGTCGGGGCCGGCCGACTGTTTCGCGGGACAGGTGTTCCCCGTGAGCGGCGGCTGGGCGGTGCGCTGAGAACGCGCCATGTCCGGTTTCGTGCTCGATTTCTACGACCGCCTCGCGCCGGAGTACCACCTCATGTTCGCCGACTGGCGGGCAGAGGTGATGCGCCAGTCGGCGCTGCTCGCCCGCCTGCTGCGCGCCGAGGTGCCCGGCGCCAGTCACGTGCTCGACTGCGCCTGCGGCATCGGCACCCAGGCCATCGGCCTGGCGCGCGCGGGCTACCAGGTTACCGCCACCGACCTGAGCCCCGGCGCGCTGCAGCGCGCCCTCGAGGAAGCGCAACACTTCCAGGTGGACCTGCGGTTCGCCACGGCCGACTTCCGCCGCCTGGAGGACGCGTTGCAGGACCGCTTTCACGTGGTGTGCTGCCTGGACAACGCCATCGCGCACCTGCAGGAGGACCACGAGCTGCACGCCGCGTGCGCCTCCATGGCCAGGCGGCTGCACCCCGGCGGCCTGCTGGTGCTGAGCATCCGCGACTACGACCGCATCTTCGCGCCCTGCTTCGCCGCCGCAGCCGACCCCGGCCTGCCCGGACTGCCCGGACTGGCCCGCGGCGGCGAGCAATCCCTGCCTGGCGGCACCCTGCCGCGGGTGTTCGACGGCCCGGACGGGCGGCGCATCGCCTTCCAGGTGTGGGACTGGAGCAAGGACCGCCGCTCCTACGCCGTGCACCAGTACTTCGTGCACGGCGACGGGGACGCGCCGCGGGCCACGCACTACTCCTCGCGCTTCCGGGCGCTGCGCCGGGCCGAGCTGGGCGGCGCGTTGCTGGCCGCGGGGCTGCGCGAGGTGCGCTGGCTCATGCCGGAGCACGTCGGCTTCTACCAGCCCCTGGTGCTCGCACGCGCGCCCTGAGGACGCGTGGGGGGCCGTTCAGACGGAGGGAAGCAGGCGCACTTCGCGCTGCGGGAACGGAATCGCGATGCCGTCCCTGCGAAAGCGCTCCAGGATGGCCTGGTTAATCTCCGCCCCGGCGGCGGCGAAGTCGTCCACCGTAGTCCAGGGCTTGACGGCGATGTTCACCGAGGAATCGGCCAGCACAGAAACGCCGATCACCGGCTCCATGTGGCCCAGCACCCGCGGGTTGGCCTTGAGGATCTCGCTCACCAGGGCGATGGCGCGCTGCACGTCGGTGTCGTAGGCCACGCCCACCGACAGGTCCAGCTGTCGCACGTTGCCATAGTTGTGGAGGATCTCGCCAACGATCTTGCGATTGGGGATCACCACCCGGGAGCGGTCGGTATGGGAGAGGATGGTCTTGAACAGCGCGATCTCCTCCACCCGGCCCTCCTCCCCCACGATGGAGATGTATTCGCCCACGCGGAAGGGCCGGGTGAAGATGATGGTGAGCCCCGCCACCAGATTGCTCAGCACGCCCTGCATGGCCAGCGCCACACCCGCGCCGGCCACGCCCAGGCCGGCGATCAGCGGCAGCAGCTCCACCCCAAGGTTCTGCAGCGCCATGACGCCGAATAACCCCAGCACCAGCAGCCGCATGATGCGCACCAGCAGTTGCCGCACGGGCACTTCGAGCTCCAGCGGCTCCAGCAGGCGCGCCAGCATGCTCCCCGCCCAGCGCCCCGCCAGCACGCCGGCCACGACGATAAGGATGCCCACCGCCAGCCGCGGGCCGAATTTCAGGGCCATGTCGAGGGCCACCGTCTTGATCTGAGCAACCGTCTGCAGATGTTCGTCCACGTTTGTTCTCCGGGGCAGGGAAACGCCATTGTATGCAGTAGGCCGCCGCTACAATGCGCGCTCTCCCCTATCGTCGTCCCCTCATGCGCTCCACCCGCCCGCCGCTGCTCCCAGGCGCCGCCTCGCCGGTGCGCATCATCCACGCGCGCCGTGGCGCGGCGGTGGCGCCGTGAAGCGTCCGTGGTTCGCGCCGCCCTTCCAGCCGCCGCGCGTGGTGGAAGGCGATGGCTTCTCGCTGCGCCCGCTCACCGTGCGCGATGCGGTGCAAGACTTCGCTGCCGTCATGGGCAGCCGCGAGGCGCTCTGGGCGCTGTTCGGCGAGGGCTGGCACTGGCCGCCCGAGAATTTATCCCTCGAGGCGGACCTGGTGGACCTGGCCTGGCACCAGAAGGAATTCGAGCTGGGCACCTCCTTCGCGTGGACCGTGGCGGCGCGCCACGAGTCCCGGCTGCTGGGCTGCGCCTACCTGTTTCCCGCGCGGTTGCCGGGCTGGGAGGCGGACGCCTTTTTCTGGGTGACGAGCGATGTGCGCCAGCGCCTGGAAGCGCCCGTGGAGGCCGCCTTTCGCACCCTGCTCGCGGCCTTTCCGTTGCAGCGCATCGCCTGGCCGGGCCGTGCGCTGCCCTGGCACCTCTGGAACGGCGCACCGTGATCCTGCGCACGTTGCTGCTGCTGGCCCTTGGTGCCCTGGTGCTGCTGGCTTTCCTCCCGCGCCCCGATGCCCGCCAGATCGAGGCCCGCATGCAGCGGCGCGCCGCGGCCTTTCGCATCGCCCTTCGCCAGACGCTCTACGGCACGGCAGCGGCGCTGCTGGCGGCGGCCACGGCGTTCGGGCTGTGGCATTGGCTGCGCCATGACGACCGCGTGGCCCTGGCGGCAGCGGCCGTGGCGGCACCCGGCGCGCTGCTGCTGGCGTGGATGTGCTGGCGGGTGGGCGTGCGGCCGCGCTGAACCGCGCCAGGGCTATCATCCCCGTCGTTCTTCTCTTCCGCGCCATGTCCACCGCCCGCAACGTCCTCGGCGAACCTCTCGCCGCCTGCTGCTTCGACCCGCTCACCGGCTACTTTCGCACCGGCAGTTGCGTCACCGACGCAAGCGACGCGGGCAGCCACGTGATCTGTGCCAGGGTCACGCCGGAATTCCTGGCCTTTTCCCTGTCGCGGGGCAACGATCTGGTGACGCCGGCGCCGCAGTACCGGTTTCGCGGCCTCAAGCCGGGCTACCGCTGGTGCCTCTGCGCGCTGCGCTGGCGCGAGGCCCTGGAGGCGGGCGTGGCGCCGCCGGTGGTGCTGGCCGCCACACACGAGCGGGCGCTGCGATTCGTGTCGCTCGACCAGTTGCGCAGCCACGCCCTGGATGGTGCCTGACCCCCGCCCATGGCGCTTCGGCCCTTGTTCGCGCTGCCCTGGTCCCTGGCAATCGCCGGGTGCACTACCGTGGTGATCCCACGGGAGGTGGAGGTGCCCTTCCGGTGCGACGACGATCGCCGCTTCACCGCCGTGTTCCAGCGCAATCCCGACAGAGCGCTTTTGCGCATCGCGGGTCGGGAGTTGCTGCTGCCGGGCACCGCCAGCGGCTACAAGCAGGCGGCGCACTACAGCGATGGCCGCAATTCGCTGTACGGCAGTGGCCTCGCGGCCACGCTGGAAATCGAGGGGCTGCCGCCTTCGCAGGGCTGCGCGCGGGTGGTGGAGCCCGCGCCACCGCGGCCAAAAACACCGCGCCGGTGAACGCCTCCGAGCCGCAGCGCTGCGCCTGGGCGCAGCAGGCCGGCCCCCTGGATCGCCAATACCACGACACCGAGTGGGGCGTGCCCGTTCACGATGACCGGACGCTGTTCGAGTACCTGATCCTCGAAGGCGCCCAAGCCGGCCTTTCCTGGAGCCAGGTGCTGGCGCGACGCGAGGGCTACCGCGCCGCTTTCGCTGGCTTCGATCCAGCCAAGGTGGCGCGCTTCACCGAGGCGCACTGCGCGCGCCTGTTGCACGACCCGGGCATCATTCGCAACCGCCTCAAGGTGGCCGCTGCGGTGAGCAACGCCCGGGCGTTTCTGGCGCTGCAAGAGGCCCACGGCAGCTTCGATGCGTGGCTGTGGCGCTTCACCGAGGGACGGCCGCTGCAGAACGCCTGGGCCCACCATCAGCAAGTGCCTGCCAGCACGCCGCTGTCCCAAGGGCTTTCCAGGGCGCTCACCCGGGCGGGATTCCGCTTCGTGGGCCCCACCATCGTGTATGCCTTCATTCAGGCGGTGGGCATGGTGAACGACCACACCACCGACTGCTTCCGCCACGAGCCGGTGCGCCGTCTGGGCGCCAGCCCCACCTGATGCCCGCCGCCGCGGCGCAAGGCCTGTAGCATTGGCGCCATGGCCCTTGCCGCAACCCCCGTTTCCGCTGCCAAACCAGCCCCGCTCACCACCGCAGGCGCACCCCACGGCCATGAATGATCCGCTGCATCCCGCCGCCTCCACTGCCCTCGTTTCGGTGGTGATTCCGGTCTACAACGAGGCCGATAACCTGACCGACCTGGTGGGGCGCGTGCACGACGCGCTGGCGCCCTCGGGCCGCGGCTTCGAGCTGATCTGCGTGGACGACGGCTCCCGCGATGGCTCGGCTGCCATCCTGGAGGCGCTCGCTGCCGCCCGGCCGTGGCTCAAGCCGGTTTACCTGATGCGCAACTACGGCCAGTCCACCGCACTGCAGGCGGGCTTCGACGCCGCCGCGGGCGAGTTCGTGGTCACCCTCGATGGCGACCTGCAGAACGACCCGGCCGACGTGCCGCGCCTGCTGGACCACCTGGACGCCAACCCCGACGTGGACGCCATCTCCGGCTGGCGGCGCGAGCGCCAGGACGCCGCCCTGTCGCGCAAGCTGCCCTCGCGCCTGGCCAACGGCCTGATCTCGCGGGTCACCGGCGTGAAGCTGCACGACTACGGCTGCGCGCTCAAGGTGTATCGCGCCCGCGTGATCCGCGACCTGCGCCTGTACGGCGAGCTGCACCGCTTCATCCCCGCGCTGGCTGCCGAGGTGGGGGCGCGCATCGTGGAGATGCCTGTCGCCCACCATGCGCGCACCCGCGGCGTGTCCAAGTACGGCATCGACCGCACCTTCCGCGTGCTGCTCGACCTGCTGTGGATCAAGTTCATGCTGCGCTTCCTGCACCGCCCCATCCACGCCTTCGGCGGGCTGGGCCTGACGCTGGGCGCGCTGGGCGGGCTGATCCTCGCCGGCCTCACCGTGGAGAAGATGGCGCTGGGCCACGACATCGGCGGCCGTCCGCTGCTGCTGCTGGGCGCCCTGCTGGTGCTCATCGGCGTGCAGCTGGTGGCCACCGGCGTTCTGGGCGAGCTGCTCACGCGCATCTGGCACGAGCCCCAGGGCCGGCCCCAGTACATGACCCGCAGCGCGCCGCGGCCCGCGCCGCGCCGCCCCGGCTGAGTGACGAAGCTGCTGCTGCGACTGGCGGGCGGCTTCGCCCTGCTGGCGGCGGTGGTGTGGTTCGTGGGGCCGGAGCGCATCACCGGCGCGCTGCGCCGCGTGGAGCCAGCGGTGTTCGCGGCCGCCCTGGCGCTGGCGGTGGCTTCCAACGTGACGAGCGCCGCGCGCTGGGCGGCCATTGCCCGCGCCCTCGGGCTGCGCGCGCCCACTGCGCCGCTGGTGCCCATGTATTTCCGCGGCATGACCAGCAATACGCTGCTGCCCGGCGCCACCGTCTCGGGCGACCTGCTGCGCAGCGCCGAGCTCTCCCGCCTAGGCAACCCGCTGCTGGAGTCGGCCGCCTCCGTGGCCTTTGACCGGCTGTCCGGCCTGTGGACCCTGTGTGTGCTGTCCTTCGTGGCCGCCGGCGCCGCGGCCGCCGCCGGCGTGACGCTCTCGGGCGCCCAGGGCGACCGGGCGGTGCTGGCGGGCTACGGCGCGGCGCTGGGCTTCATCGTGGTGGCGCCCTTCCTGCCCTGGCCCACGGCATGGCTGCGCCGCCTGCCCTTGGCGGCAGCGGCCAAGCTCTCCGACCTGGCCGACCGGGTGCGCGATCCGGCCACCGGGCTGCGCCGTCGCCTCGCCGCCACCCTGGGCCTGTCGCTGCTGGTGCAACTGCTCTCGGCGGGCGCGCTGGCGGCCTGCGCCGGATCGCTGGGGCTCGGCGTCGCGCCGCTGGTGATGTTTGCCGCCGCGGCGCCCATCTTCGTGATGGCCGCCCTGCCGCTGGGCGTGGCCGGGTTCGGCACCCGCGAGTTGGCGGCCGTGGCGGTGCTGGGCGCGGCGGGCGTGCCGCCCGATCTGGCCGCCGGCACCGGGCTGCTGTACGGCCTGTGCGGCGTCATCCAAGGCGCGGCGGCCGCGCCGCTGTTCCTGCTACCATCGAAACGTCCATGAGCGCTGTGCCCACGGCTTCACTTTCCGCGGACCTGCGCCGCAACCCCGGCCTCGCGCTGCTGCTGCTCGCGGGCGTGCTGCTGTCCTTCTTCACCGGCCTGGGCGCCGTGCCGCTGTTCGACCTGGACGAGGGGGCCTTCGCCGAGGCCACCCGCGAGATGCTCGATCGCGGCGATTACATCTCCACCTTCCTCAACGGCGAGCCCCGCTACGACAAGCCGGTACTGGTGTACTGGCTGCAGGCGTTGTCGGTGCTGGCCTTCGGCGTGAACGAATTCGCCTTCCGCCTGCCCTCGGCGCTGTGCGCCACGGGCTGGGTGCTGGTGGTGCTGCTGTTCGTGCGCCGCGTGGCCAGCGCGCGCCCCGCGCTGCTGGCCGCCGGCTTCACGGCCACTGCCGCGGGCATCACCGTGATCGGCCGCGCCGCCATTGCCGACGCGCTGCTCAATTTCCTCATCGTCACCGCCATGGCGAGCGCCTACCTGTACCTGCGCGAGGGCCGGCGCGCCTGGCTGCTGTGCGCCTACATGTCCATGGGCTTCGGCCTGCTGGCCAAGGGCCCCGTGGCGGTGCTGGTACCCCTGGCCACCACCTTCCTCCACTGCCTGAGCCGGCGCGACCTGAAGACCTGGCTGCGCGCGGTGCTCGACCCGGCGGGTATCGCGCTGATGCTGGCCATCGCCGCGCCCTGGTACGCTGCCCAGTACTGGAAGGAGGGCGATGCCTTCGTGCGAGGCTTCCTGTTCAAGCACAACGTAGACCGCTTCCGCGCGCCCATGCACGGCTTCGACGGCAGCCTGTTCTTCTACGTGCCCTGGCTGCTGGTGGCCACGCTGCCCTTCCTAACGCCGCTGCTCAACACGGGCCGCGGCCTGCGGCAGATCTGGGCCGATGATCTGCAACGCTTCTGCCTGCTGTGGTTCGGCTTCGTGTTCCTGTTCTTCTCGGCCTCGGGCACCAAGCTGCCGCACTACGTGTTCTACGGCTACACGGGGCTGTTCATCCTCATGGCGCTGCAGGCGCCGCGGCTGCGATCGGGGGTGCTGGCGCTGGTGCCGGCGCTGGGGGTGTTCGCCCTGCTGGGCGCGGTGCCGTGGCTGGTGGAGACGTTCTCGCCGCGCCTGGCCGATCCCTACTACCGCGAGGCCCTCGCCGCGGTGCGCCAGGGCCTCGGCGCCGGCTTCGGGAGCTTCACCGTGGCCGCGTGCGCGGGCGTGGTCGCGCTCATGGCGCTGCGCCGCGTGCCGCTGGACACGCGCCTCATGGCCGCCGGGGTGGCCCAGGCCGCCGCCATGGCGCTGTTCGTGCTGCCCGCCGCGGGCGAGGCCCAGCAGGCGCCAGTGAAGGAGGCGGCGCTGCTGGCGCGCAGCCACGGCTGGGAGGTGGTGATGTGGGGCCTCAACACGCCTAGCTTCATGGTCTACTCGGAGCGCCTGGTGCAACGGCGCGACCCGCGCCCCGGCGAGATCGCGCTCGTGCGCATGAAGAAGCTGCGCGAGCAGCCCAGCGGCGAGGCTGGCTTCGAACTGCTCTACCAGCGCAATGGCATCGCCCTGGTTCGCGTGCCCGGAGCGGCGCGATGAACCCGCCTGTTGCATGGCGCTCGCCGAGTGTGTGGGCAGTGCCGGCGGCGGCCCTCGCCGCGGCGCTGCTGCTGGCACTCACCGGCGCCAATCGCGCCGCTTTCTCGGCCATCAACTCGTGGAGCCATCTCACGGGGCCGTTGCCCTGGGCTTTCGTCACGGTGCTGGGCGACACGGCGGTGGCGTTGGCACTGTTCACGCCCTTCGTCCTGCGGCGGCCCGCCCTGGTCTGGGCACTGGCCCTCGGCGCGCTGCTGGCCGCGGCCTTCGTGCACGGCATCAAGCCGCTGGCCGATCTGCCGCGTCCGCCCTCGGTGATGGCGGCCGGCGCCATCACGGTGATCGGCCCGGCCTACAAGGCCCATTCCTTTCCGTCTGGCCACACCACCACCATCTTCGTGGCGGCCGCGCTGCTCTGGCTGCACTTTCCCTCGCCCTGGATCCGCGCGGCGGCGCTTGGCACAGCGGTGCTGGTGGGCCTGTCCCGCGCCGTGGTGGGCGTGCACTGGCCGGTGGACATCGCCGCGGGAGCCGCGGGCGGCTGGTGCTGCGCGGTAGCGGGCACGGCCCTGGCGTGTCGCTTTCCTGCTGGAACCCGCGCGCCTGTGCAGGCAGTGCTGGCACTGGCGGGCAGCGGCTGCGCCGTGGCGCTGCTGGCGGGCTTGAAGACGGGCTATCCCCAGGCGCTGCAACTGCAATATGCCGTGGGCGCGGCGGCGTTGGGCGCGCTGGCGGTGGCGGTGGTGGAGCGCGCCACGGGTGGTGTGCGCTGACGGGCCGCCACGCCGCACTCGCCATGGCCCAGGACGCTTCCCGCCCCGATTTCTGGGAAACCCGCTACCGCGACCGCGTCACCCCCTGGGATGCGGGTGGCGCGCCAGAGCGCTTCGTGGACTGGGCGCGCGGGCTGCCGCGCGGCAGCCGCGTGCTGGTGCCCGGCTGCGGCTCGGCCCATGAGGTGAGGGTGCTGGCGGAAGGCGGCGCCCACGTGCTTGCCATCGACTTCAGCACCGCGGCCGTGGCTCTGGCCCGCGAGCGCCTTGGTAGCCTGGCCCACCGGGTGGTGGAGGCGGATTTCTTCCACTTCGACGCCGGCGAGGGCTTCGATGCGGTGTACGAGCGGGCTTTCCTGTGCGCCTTGCCGCGCCACCTCTGGCCTGCCTACGGGCAGCGCATGGCCGAGGTGCTGCAACCCGGTGGCCAGTTGAGCGGCTATTTCTTTTTCGACCACAACACCCGCGGCCCGCCCTTCGGCACCTCGGAGCAGACCCTGTACACGCTGCTGGGCAGCGCCTTCAGCCTTGAACGGGACGAAGCCGTCGCCGGGTCGCTGCCCATGTTCGAGGGCAAGGAACGCTGGCAGCAGTGGCGGCGCCGCGACACGGACGCTGCGCGCCCATCCGGCCCCGCAACGCTGCATGGGATGTCCCGCCGCTAACGGCCAAGGCCTCGCACCGCCAATTGCCGGTCGTGCAGACCGCCCAGCAGCAGCTGGCTTGCCAGTGCTCCCACCAGCGCCAGGAACATGTCCCACTGGGTGTCCCAGACATCGCCCTGGGTGGCGAGAAACGCCACCGCGGCCTCGCCCGTGCCCACCGCCACCCACCATTCGATCAGTTCGTAGAAGGCGCTGATGGCGAGGCAGATGCAGGTCACGATGAGGGCCAGCCAGCCCCGCCCGGACACCACGCGGTTGCGCAGCAGGATCTCGCGCGCCACCAGCGCGGGCACGAAGCCCTGCATGATGTGCCCCAGCCGGTCGTAGTGATTGCGGGCCAGGCCCAGGGTGTCGCGCAGCCAGTTGAACAGCGGCATTTCGGCGTAGGTGTAATGCCCGCCCACCATGAGCACGATGGCGTGCAGCAGCACCAGCACCAGCACCAGCGGCGTGAGCCGCGCGCGGGGGAACAGCGCCGCCAGCACCAATGCGGCGGCCAGGGCGGGCGCCGACTCGAGAAACCAGATGAAGCCATCCCGGGGGTGCCACGCCGACCAGGCCAGCACCAGGGAAAACACGGCGAGCACGGCCAGGTGCAGGCGGCGCTCGGCCGCGGTGGGTCTCACTGCAACGCGTCCACTTTCAGATACCAGCGGCGCGTCTGGGTGGCGGCATCGCGGCTGCGCCAAGCACTGCCCTCCTCACCGCGCAGGAGTTCGCGGTCCACGCCGCCCAGGTCGATCCACTCGCCCAGCCGCCCGGTCACCACGGTGTCGAGGCGCCGCACGTCCACGGCGCCGGGCGGCGCCAAGCCTTCGCGGGTGGCCGGATCGCGCGCGGCGAACTGGTCGCCGCTGGCGCTGATCTCCACCGTCACTTCATCGCCGCGGGTGCGCGGCCGCACGTGGAAGCCCGCCAGCACACCCACGTAGCGGGTCGACTCGATGACCCGGGTTCCGCCAGGGCCCACCACCGTCTGGCGGGTGGGCAGCGGTGTGCTGGCGCCTGTAGCCACGAAGGCGCTGTTGCCCTCGAGCACCTGCACGCTTCGTCCAGCGCGCTCGGCGGCGGCCGACTGGCTGCCATAGACCCGCGCCTCGATCGCCTGCGCGCGAGCGGCCTCAGCCGTCCGCGGGCTGCCGGGCTCGCCGGGCAGCATGACTGCGGCGTCACTGCCGCCCACGGTGCCGCGCAACCCGGCGCCTGAACGGCCGCGCACCAGATCGGCATCCTGGCTCACGGTCACCAGCAGACGTCGCGGCCGTTTGTCCACCAGGGCCAGCACCTTTCTCACCTCGGCCAGTTGGCGCGGGGTGGCGCGGATGACCAGCTGGTTACCCAGCGCACTCACTGAGCCTTCCGGCTCCACCAGCGGCTGCAGCACGGTCAGCACTTCGGCGGCCTTGCGGTAGGCCAAGTCCACCACCTCGATCACCAAACCCTGGGGCCGCGCTGGCAGCGGCGCCGCCAGCACCACCGCCAGCAGCAGCCAGGCCAGTGCTGCGCGCATGGCGATGGCTCAGGCCGCCAGCGCCGCGAGGCGGGCGGCGGGATCCTGGCGGTAGAACAGGCGCAACTGCTCGTACACCGAGGGGTAGGCTGCGCGCACCGCCTCGGGCACCTCGAAGAAGCCCTCGGACACCACGGCGAAGAACTCGGCCGGCGACTCCGCAGCATAGGGATCGATGGCGGTGCATTCGCGCCGCGCCACCCGGCGGCGGAAGTCCGCGAAGGCGGCGCTGAAGGCCGCCGACCAGGCCGCCCGGTCCATGCCCCGATGCAACGGCGGAAACCCGTTGGCCGCGCCATTGGCCATGTCCAGCTTGTGGGCGAACTCGTGGATCACCACGTTCACGCCATCGCCCTGGGCAGCGCGCGCCACGTCGGCCCAGGACAGCACCACCGGCCCGCCCAGCCATGCCTCGCCGGCGCGGGCGTGGGGGTCCTCGTGCACCACACCCGCCTCGTCGGTCCAGGTGTGCGCCACCACGAACTCGTCGGGATACACCACGATCTCGCTCCATCCGCCGTAGGCCGACAGGTCGAGCTCGAGGATCAGCAGGCAGGCCTGCACCGCCACGTCGGTCTTCATGGCCTCGGTGAGTTCCAGGCCGGGGGCAGCCCAGAAGCGCTTCTCCGCCAGGAACAGCGTGCTCCAGCGGCGCAGGCGGCCCTGCTCGCCGGCATCGAGGGCGCTCACGAAGCCGTAGCGCGCTACGCTGGCCCACCACAGGCTGTCATCGATGGGGGCGCGCCGCAGGACACGCTCGCGCCGCCACTGCCGCAGGCTGAAGGGCATCACCCGCCTTCCGCGGCGCGGGGCCCGGTTTCGGGCTCCACCTCTTCCAGGACCTGCCCCAGGCGCGCCATCTCGTCCGGGTTTTCCAGCTCCACCTTCTCGATCTGGCCGAAGCGCCGCACGATCTTGTCGCTGGAGATGCGCACCTCCTCGGCATCCTCGTGGGCCTGGCGGATGTGGTTGGCGAGCTTGCGCATGCGCTCTTCGAAGCGCCCGAAGTCCTTGCCCAGCTTGCCCAACTCGTCCTTGATCACGTGCACCTGGCGGCGGGTTTCCACGTCCTTGATCACGGCCCGGGCGGTGTTGAGCACCGCCATCATGGTGGTGGGCGAGACGATCCACACGTGGCGCTGCATGGCGTGCTCCACCACTTCCGCATGGTAGGCGTGGATTTCGGCGAACACCGCCTCGGCGGGCACGAACATCACCGCCCCGTCGGCGGTTTCTCCCGGGACGATGTAGCGCCTGGCAATGTCGTCCACATGCTTGCGCAGGTCGGCGCGGAACTGCCGCTGGGCAGCAGCCCGGTCCGACTCGGCGAGGCTGGAATCGAACATGCGGTGGTAGTTCTCGAGGGGAAACTTGGCATCCACCGCCACGATACCCGTGGGTTCGGGGAGCCGCAGCAGGCAATCCACGCGCATGTCGTTGCCCACGCTGGCCTGGAAAGCATAGGCCGAGGGCGGCAGGATGTTGCGCACCAGGGCCTCGAGCTGGATCTCGCCAAAGGCGCCCCGCGAGCGCTTGTCACCCAGCAGCTCCTGCAGGCTGACCACGTTGGTGGTGAGGCCGTCGATCTTGCGCTGTGCCTCGTCGATGGTGGCGAGACGCTCCATCACGCTCACGAAGGTTTCGTTGGTGCGGCGGAACCCCTCCTCCAGCCGCTCGGACACCTTGCCCTGGATCTGCTCCAGGCGGGCGTCGGCGGAGCGCGTGAGGGTCTCGATGCTGGCGGTGAGTTGCTGGGAGAGCGCGCGTACCGAATCCTGCAAGGTCTGCGCCTGGGTCTTGCCCTGCTCCCCCAGCGCCGCCAGGGTCTTGCCGAGCATATCGGTGCGCACCTCGGCCACGCGCTCCAGCAACTGCTCGCGGTTGGTGGCCATGTCCTGGCTCTGGGAGAGCTGGATGGCAACCATGGCTTCGCGGGTCTGGCGAAGCTGGCCATCCACCGCCAGTCGCAGCCGCTCCACGTTGTCCGCCTCCACCGCGGCGAGCCGGTCACCGAGGGAGTTGAGGCCGTCGTTCACGTCCTTGAGCATGGCGTAATGCTTGGCTTCCAGCATGTCGGTGACGCGCACTGCCAGATCGGCCTGCTGGCGGGACAGCGACATGAGGCGGGAAACCAGAAACACCAGGGCCGCAAACAACAACGCGGCCAACGCAAACAGCACCAATTCAGAAACGGAGAAGCTCATGCCGCCGAGTATAGCGGCGGGCTCGCAGTCGGACGCCGCGGCGCCGGCGAACCGGCGCCAACACCATGTATCTCAGCGCGGCGCAGACTGCGCGGCCCTGGACAACCGGGCCGCCGCGATGGCTTGGTCCCACTCTTCGCGGGTGACCTGGGACAGCAATTGCGCCCGGTGCGACCAGATCCGTTCCATCTGCTGCTGGCGCTGGTCCAGGGCTGAATCGATCAGTCGATCGAAGTCCTGGGAGGTGGAGTCGTAAGGGCGAATCAGCCTTTCCACCACGGCGGTGTCCTTGGCCACTTCCTTGTTGAGCACCTCGATGTCGTCACGCGCCCGCCCCAGGACGCGCAGCGCGGCGGCGCGCCGGGCATCGTCGGCAACCGAGGCCTTGAGCGGCCCCTGCAGGTGGCGCGCCATGAGCGCACCGAGTCCCTGGGGGGCGGACCCGAAGGCCCCCCCGAACAGTACGATGAACAGCGCGACCAGCATCTCCCCGCCGCTCAGTCGGTGAGCGCGCGCCACTCGGCAGCGCTGGTTTCGCGGCGCATGGCGAGCACCACATCGCGGTACTCCCCGAGCACAGCCCGGCGGCGGGCCGTGAAGCGGGCGATCACCTGATCGGCCTGCTCGCGAGTGGCGTCGTAGTCGGCATCGAGGGCCTCGGCCTCCATTACGAGCCCGGCGGCGTCGCGGTCGAAGGCCTCCCGCAGGCCGCCCAGACGCTCGCCCAGTGACTTGAGCCGCCGGGCACGGTCAGCATCGAAAATGGTCTTGTCCACCAGCGCGGCCCACTGCACGGCATCGCGCGCGGTGGGTGCCGGCGCATCGCGCGAGGCCGAACAAGCCGCCAGCCCCGCCGCCAGAACCCCCATGAGCAACCGCAGCGCAACCAGCCGCGCGCCGCGGTTGGTCACCGCCACGACGCGGGGGCGCCTCACGCCGGCTGCCGCTCCATGCTGGGGTTGCGCGCGGTGTGTCGCTTGTCGAGCTCGCGCAATTCGGGTCTCACGTGCCGGGTGCTGTAGCCGTTGAAGATGTGGCCCAGCAACCCGCGGTCGAGGTCGCTGGTGCCCATGAGCCAGTCGGCAATGGGAAACGTGAGGTTCATGTTGCGCTCCATCATGATTCCCTGGTTGTGATGGGCCGTATGGTGCCGCCGGATGGTATTGACGAAGGGCGCATGGCGCACGAACCAGTTCTCGTGCACGTGGCAGCAGTAGTGGAAAGTTTCGTAGAGGAGGTACTGCCCCACGATGGTGACCATGAGAACGTAGCCTGCGTTGGCGTTCACCAGCCATCCCAGGGTCAGGGCAAAGGGCACGCCGAAGGAGATGAAGGTGGCCAGCGCCCGCCATGGGAAGAAGATGATGCGGAATTCGCGCGTGGAATCCACCGTCATCTCGTTGCTGGTGAAGTACTGGTGGTGCTGGCGTGTGTGGCGATCGTAGATGGCACGCAACGCCCAGACATCGATGAGGCGGTGCATCACGTACTTGTGGATCCACCATTCGAACAGATTCGAGACGAAGAACACCGGCACCACCAGCAGCCACTCCCAGGAGGGGTTGTCCATGCGCCACAGGCACCAGCCGATCACCGTGATGCCCACGGCGTACATGACGCCCACGTGCACGAGGCCGTGGTACCAGGGGCTGATCTGAGCCTTGTATTCCTCGCGGAAGCGGCGTTGTCTTTCGCTCATCATGACCGTGTCCTCCGGCTAGGGCGCGCGCTGCGGCGCTCAGGGGCATCGATCGCCGGATTATGCCTCGAACGCCGCGCGCCCGAGCGTAGCCTCGCCGGCCTGCGTCCCGGCGGGGTGTACGTCTTCACCCGCGAGGGGCCGGGATCGTTCGTCATTTCCTCGGAGGCGGAAGAAGGCTGTCCTCCAGCCCCAGGGCCATCGCGGCCCGTTCCCGCCGGAAGCCTTGACGGGGGCGACGCTCGCCGTCGACGGGCTGCCGCGTTGCCGGCCGCTCGAGCGAGAGAACACGCGCCACGGGTGAACAGGGATTCATGAGCGCGCTCATCGAGTTATCCCTTGGCAGGCGTCGGCCATTCCAGACGGGCACGCCGTTCGGCATACTCCTTGCTTTACAGTGGTGGTTGATCTCGGCGGCATGATGCGCAATGAGCTTTCTCACCAACTTGTTGTTTGACCGGTTGATCACCCGCGTCAAGACCGCGGCGGAGCCGCGCGGACAGGGCCGGCAAGAGGCTGTCGCGAAGCTCAAGAAACTCGGGGCAGGGGTGATCGAGCCGACCATCCTCGCGCTCACCGATGCGGACGAAAACGCCACGGCCGCTCTGGTGGAGGTGCTGTCCGCGCTGGTCAGCAACAAGACCTTCCCGGTCTTCATAAGGGGCATGTTTCAGGGTGGCCCTCGCGTGGTCGCCGGCATCGCCGCGGCCCTGAAAGGCAGCCGGGACTATTCGCCCGGACTGCTGCTGGAGGCGCTGTCCACGGAGGGCGTATCGCGATCCGTGCTACTCGAAATAATCAACGCGCAGCGCGGCCGCTTCACTACCCGAGAACTGCTCGCGGCCGCCTACGCACAACAGCCAAACGAGAAGGCGGCGCTGTTCCGCATCATCGCCGAGACCGCCGATGCCTCGATCCTGCCGGATCTGCTGGCGCGGCTCGACGGCAAGGACGCCGACGCGCGCCTGCACATCATCACCATGCTGTCGAACTTCAACCACCCAGACGTCTCGCGTGCATTGCAGGGGCAACTGCGCGACGGCAGCAAGGCCATCCGTGCCGCCGCACTGTCTGCGCTCGCGGAAATGGACGGTTCGGTGGATGTCCAGGCCGTCGCGAACCTGCTCCGCGACCCCGCCCTTGACGTCCAGTACCGCGCCATCGACGTGCTTATCCGAGCCAATCATCCCGACACCGTCCACCACCTGGTGGAGGTGCTGAAGGACGAGAACGAGTACGCGCGCCGCGCCGCCGTGGAGGTGATCAACGAGGTGGGCGACGTCGAATCGGTGAAGTACCTGCTCGCGGCGCTCAAGGACAGCGACTGGTGGGTGCGCAGCCGGGCCGGCGACGCCCTCGGAAAAATCGGCGGCCCGAAGGTGATCGACGCCGTGCTGCGGCTGGTCCGCGACCCGGATGAGGAAATTCGCCGCGCCGCGATCGAGATCCTCAACCAGACCAAAGACGAGCGGGCGGTGTCGCACCTGATCGAGGCCACGCGCGACGAGGACTGGTGGGTCAGCGAGCGCGCCGTCGACGCCCTGGCCGAAATCGGCAGCAAGCGGGCGCTACCCCATCTCGAGGAGATGTTGCACACGGCGCCGGCACGCTCGCTGCCAGTCGTGGTTCGCGCTGTTGGCCGCCTCGGCAACGCGCGCGTCTTTGACCTGCTGCAGCCCTTCACCTCCAGGCCCGAGAAGGAAGTGCGCGTGGAGGCACTGCAGGCAATCGCGCGCGTGGTGGACACGGGCCGCGCAGAGCAGGTCCGTGCCCAGCTTCAGGCGCAGGCCGAGTCCGCCGACGACACCATCGCGCGGGCCGCCGGCATGGCCCTGGCGGAACTGCAGCAACGGCTGAACGCCGGTGGCGACCTGCCTTCTGGCGTGGGCGCCGCCATGAGCCAGGCGGCGCTCGCAGGATCCCGCATCGACGACCCGTCCCGCGCGCAGGGCGCGGAGGGGGAGCGCCCGCGACTGCCCCCGCTCGACCAGCCGGCGCCGGCGATCGCCGCAGCCCTGCCGGGCAGGCTCGACATCAAGAACCTGCGCAGCGGCGACATTGTCGAGGGGCGCTACCGTTTCATCGAACCCATTGGCAAGGGGGCGTTCGGCAGCGTGCTGCTGATGGATGACACGGTCGTGAACGAGCGGCTGATTTTGAAGTTTCTCAATCCGCACGTGCTGGAAGACGAGGAGATGATGAAGCGCTTCGTGCACGAGCTGCGCTATTCGCGCAAGATCACGCATCGGAACGTCATTCGCATCTATGACTTCCTTCAATTGCAGGGGATCTATGCCATCTCCATGGAGTACTTCCCTTCGCACACGCTGGGCAGCGAGGTCGTGGACGAGAAGCCGCTGCCGCTGCGGCGTGCCGTCGGCTTCGGCATCGACATGTGCGCCGGCATGGCGGTTGCGCACCAGGTCGGCATCGTGCACCGCGACCTCAAGCCCGCGAACGTGCTGATCAACGACGAGGGGCTGCTCAAGATCGTGGACTTCGGCGTCGCTGCCGCGCATCGCGAGGGTGATACGCAACTCACCAGGACCGGCTATGCCATCGGCTCGCCCAGGTACATGGCCCCGGAGCAGATCCTCGGCCAGAAGGTGGACGAACGCGCCGACATCTATGCCATCGGCGTCATCCTCTACGAGCTTGTCACTGGGGTGCCGCCTTATGCCCACGGCGACCACATGTCCATCATGTACCAGCACACGCAGGGCAAGGCGCGGCCGCCCCGGGAAGTGAACCCGCAGCTGCCGCCACGCCTCGGCGACCTTGTGATGAAGGCGATGGCCGTGGAACCGGCAAATCGTTTCCAGAGCATGGACGAACTTCGCGCCGCACTCGAGGCGCACGCCTGATGGCGCGCATCGACGCCTTCCTGGCGCTGGGCATGCAGCAGGGCTGTTCGGACATCCACCTGGCCGTGGGCGTGCCGCCCATGCTGCGGATGTTCGGCGACCTGATGCCGATCCGGTTCCGCGACCTGCGCGACTCCGAACTGGAGAGCTACATCGGGGAGATCCTGACGCCGGCCCAGGCTGAGCGTTTCCGGAAGGGTGAGGACCTCGACTTCTCGTACGTATCCGCGGAAGGCGCCCGGTTCCGCGCAAACGTGTTCCGCAAGGAAACGGGAATCGGCGCGACTTTCCGCACGATCCCCACCGAGATACCACCCATTGACAACCTGGGGCTGCCGCCGATCGTGAGGAAGCTCTGCGATTTCCACCAGGGGATGATCCTCGTCACCGGGTCCACCGGTACCGGCAAATCCACCACCCTCGCGTCCATGATCGACCTGCTCAATCAGACCCGGCGGCTCAACATCGTGAGCCTCGAGGATCCGATCGAATTCGTGCACCGCAGCAAGCAGGGCCAGGTGATCCAGCGCGAGCTGGGCACCCACATCCCGTCCTTTGCCGAGGGCGTACGTGCCGCCATGCGAGAGGATCCGGATGTGATCCTCGTGGGCGAGCTCCGGGATGCCGAGACCATCTCCATGGCGATGACAGCGGCAGAGACCGGGCACCTGGTGCTCGGAACCCTGCACACCACCGGGGCGGTCAAGACGATCGACCGCATCGTCGACGCCCTGCCGATCGAGGAACGGGAGCAGACAAAGAGCTTCCTGTCCCAGAGCCTGCTCGCCGTGGTGACGCAGGTTCTGGTCAAGACCCCGGAAGGCCGCGGCCGCAAGGCGGTCTGCGAAGTCATGGTGATGACCAAGGCCATCGCGAAGCTTATCCAGACCGACCAGACGCACCAGATTCCCAACCAGCTGCTGACAGGCCGGGACCTCGGTATGCAGATGCTCGACCAGGCGCTGTTGCTGGCGATCCAGGCCAAGCAGATCGACCCGGACGACGCGTACACGTATGCGAACGACAAGCGCACGTTCGGCAAATTCGTGACCGACCCTGGCATCCTGCCAAAACTCGACCCGGTGCCGGCCGCCGGGCCCGGCGGCTGACGCGGCCTGCGGCGCCATGGCCAGGATCGACGAATTCCTCGGCGAGATCCTCGATCGCGGGGGTTCGGACCTGCACTTCCTGGCGGGCGATCCACCGCGGATTCGTCTGCATGGCGACCTTATTCCCCTGCGGCCGGAGCCCCTGGGTGCGGAATTCACCCGCGAAACCCTGCTCGAGATCATGCCAAGGAAGGCCCACGCGCGCTTCGACAGCCATGACGGCGCCGACTTCGCCTACGCGCTTGCCGGACGGGGCCGTTTCCGTGTCAACGTGTTGCGACACCTGAACGGGATGGGTGCGGTGTTCCGCGCAATCCCTGCGACGGCCCTGACCATGGAGCAGCTGAACCTGCCGGAGTCGGTGCGGCAGCTCGCGCGCGCCAACAGCGGCTTGATCCTGGTCACCGGCAAGACCGGCTCGGGCAAGTCGACGACCCTCGCGTCCATGATCGACGACATCAACGTGCGCGTAAAAGGTCACATTCTGACAATTGAGGACCCAATCGAGTTTGTTCACCCCCGCAAAGGCTGCCTGATCAGCCAGCGCGAGATCGGCGTGCACGCCCAGAGCTTCTCCGCGGCGCTGCACTCGGCGCTGCGCGAGGACCCGGACGTGATCCTCATTGGCGAGCTGCGCGACCTGGAGACCATGAGCATCGCGGTCACGGCCGCGGAGATGGGCATCCTGGTGATGGGCACACTGCACACTAACGGCGCCGCGCAGACGGTAGACCGCATGATTCACGTGTTCCCGGCCGACAAGCAGTCGCACGTGCGGACGATGCTGTCCACGTCACTGCGCGGCGTCGTGTCGCAGCAGTTGCTGCAGCGCGCCGACGGGTCCGGGCGTGTCGCGGCACTCGAGATTCTCGTCAACACGCCTGCAACCGCGAACCTGATCCGCCAGGGCAAGCTCGATCAACTGGAGAACACCATGCTGGGCGCCGCCGCACTGGGCATGCGCACCATGGACAGTTCCATTCAGTCCCTGCTGGACCATCGGCTCATATCGGGTAGCGAGGCCTTCAAGAAGGCGATCAACAAATCTCGCTTCGAGGCGGTCCGCGACCAGGATTGACTGGGCGTCCAGGGCGCTCGCCCCGGGCAGGCCTGCGTGCCGGCCTGGGCGCTAACCACTAAGGGGCCGCCCATGGGGCCAACCCACGCTTAGCCCACCGAACTAACGCGCGACCCATTATCCTTCGCGCGTGTTTCAACCCTCCCCGCCCAAAGGACATGCTATGCCCAAAATTCACCGCGCCGCGCTCGCCGCGGGTTTCGCCATCACCACTGCAGCGACAACCGCCGCCGTGCACGCCGCCGATCAGGGCTTCTACGTGGGCCTGGGCACGGGTCAAATGGTCACCGCCGATTACGTAACGCCCGGCGCCAGCGCGCTTTTCGACGAAAAGAGCACCCCCTGGCGTGGATTCGTGGGCTATCGGCTGGGGCTGATCCCGATCCTCGATTTCGCACTGGAAGGCGGATACCGCAGTTTCGGTACCGCAAAGGCAACCGTGGGTGGCGTTGCGTCGGAGTACAAGACCTCGGGCTTCGACGGCGCGCTGCTCGCCATCTTTCCTTTGCTGGGCTTCGACCTGTTCGGCAAGGCCGGGGTGCTTCGCTACGATCTCGACCGCAACTGGGGGGGCAACACCAGTTCCTTCAACGGCACGGCACCCATGTACGGCGTGGGCGCGGGCTTCCGGGTGTGGCGCGTGGGGGTACGGGTGGAATATGAGCGGTTTGAGGTGGATCAGCTCAAGGGGCTGGACGGCGCCATGGTGAGCGCGACCTTCAGATTCTGAGGGCGCCGGTAGCCCTCTGGCGCGCTGTGGCGGGTGCGCAGTGCCCCGCTCAAGCCCCCGCCAGCAGCCCCTCGAACACGGCGTCCGGCAGAAGCGCCCCGCCGGTGGTCCACAACACGTGAGTGTGAGCGGGCGGCAGGGATGCCTGCCGCTCGACGCACGCGCAGGCCTCGAAGGCGGCCGCCGCCGAAGGCTCCAGCCGCAGCCCCGCCACGCGCCAGGCCGCATCCACCCAGCGCAGCATGGGATGGTCTTGCACCGTCACCACCGCCTCCACCAGCGGCGCCACCACCCGGGCCGAAAACTGCGAGGCCGTGGCGCAAGCCAGCCCATCGGCCAGCGTTCGGTTGGTAAGGCCGGCCTCGTACACCGACACCGGCCGGGCGAGACCGCAGGCAAGCTGCACCAGCATGGCAGGCGACTGCACCGGCTCCACGAACACGCAATGGACCGCGTCGCCGAACGTATGCTTGAGGCCGGTCGTGACACCGCCTGGCGCACCGCCCACACCGCAAGGCAGGTACACACGTAATGGATGCGCCGCATCCACCGCCACGCCGGCTGCATGGAGTTGCCGCGCCAGCTCCGCTGCCGCCGTTGCGTAGCCGACGAACAGATGGCGCGAGGACTCGTCGTCCACGAAGTGCGCGCCGCGGGTTGCCGCCGCCACGGTTCGCGCCGCCGCCACCGCCGCGCCGTAGTCGCCCCCGTGCTCCACCACACGCACGCCCAGCCGGCGCAGGCGATCCTTCTTCCAGGCCTTGGCGTCGGCGGACATGTGCACCTCCGCCTGGAAGCCCAGCGCCCGGGCGGCCAAGCCCACGCTGAAGCCCAGGTTTCCGGTGCTTCCCACCACGATGGTGTGGCGGGAGAAGCGCTGCGGCCAGGGCGGCTGGGCCAACCGCGCGGCGCTGGCATCGGAGAAGCCCTGGGATCGCGCCACCTCGAAGGCAAACCACAGCACCTCGAACACCCCGCCGCGCGCCTTGATACAGCCCGTCACGGGCAGGGCGTGGTCGGCCTTCACCAAGGCGCGCCCGGGCGGACGCAGGCCCAGGGCCGGGCCCAGCGCGGCCGGCAAGGGCAGCAGTTCCGAACCGATGCACCCGGCGCTGGCGCGCAGCTCCGGGAACAGCACTGCCAGCAGCGGCGCGGCCCGCGTCCACAGGGCCTGGGCTGCGGCAATCTCCGCGCCGCTCACGTCGCAGTCGGCCAGGGCCTGGGCGGCGGGCCGCCGGTTCGGGTTGACCCACACCACCGGATCGGCACGGCCCACGGCCGCAGGCACTGCAGCCAGGACAGGGTTGTCGGGGCTCACGAGCCACGGTCCTTCAGGCCGTAGGCCAGGTAGGCGCCGGCAAGATAGACGCGTCGCAGGAAAGGCAGCGGAAAGCGCGCCAGGCCCGCACCGGTGACCGGCGTGTCGCGCGCCACCGCGGCGCCCATCACCATGTCCGCCGCGAGCCCGCCGCCGTGGGTGGCCAGCGCCACGCCGCTGCCTAGGTAGGCCATGGCGTAGGCCACGGAGGGATCGTCCGGCACCGTGTTCACGTGGGGCATGAGGTCGCGGGACAGGCACACGTTGCCGTGCCAGAAGTGCTCGCTGCCCACCCCGCGCAGGTGCGGCCACTTGCGGGCGATGGCCTCCTCCAGCGCGCGGCGCCGCGCGCGCAGCGAGGCATCGGAGTCCCGCACCCCGGCGCGGCCGCCGAAAAGCAGCCGGCCGTCGGGCATGCGGCGCCAGTAGTACACCAGGTTGCGGCTGTCGGAGTACACGCGCGTGCCGAGCATGCCCGTGGCAGCCCACTCCCCTTCGCTCAGCGCGCGGGTCACCACGATGTTGCTGGCCGCCGGCAGCAGCCGGCCGCGGAAGAAGGGGTGCAGGCCTTCGGGCGTGTAGCCGTTGGTGGCCATCACCACCCGCTTCGCCCGCAGCGTGCCGCCGGGCGTGGCCAGGCGGTGGCCACCCGGCCCGCGCTGCCAGGCCAGCACCGGCGTGCCTTCGAACACCCGCACGCCGCGCCTGGCTGCGGCCGCGGCCAGGCCGCGCGCCAACTTCAGCGGATGCAGTCCGAAGCCGGTCCGAAACAGGATGCCGGCGTGGGCTGCCGGGCCGCGCAGGTACCCGCCGGCGTCCATAGCCTCGGCATCGAGGAACTCCACGCCCGCGTGGCCGAGGGTGTCGCGGCAGGTGCGTACCCGGGCGCGCAGTTCGTCCACCATGCCGGCCCGGTGCGCCACCACCAGCCACCCGTCGGGTTGCTGTTCGCAGTCGATGGCCTCGTGGCGAACCAGCGCGCGCACCGTTTCCACCGCCTCCAAGCCCAGCCGGAGGGAACGGCGTGCCGCCTCCAGGCCCCAGCGGCGGATGCGCTCCTCCAGTCCCAGCTTGCCCACGGAGACGAGGGCGAAACCGCTGTTGCGACCGCTCGCGCCCCAGCCCACGGTGTTCGCCTCCAGCAGCGCCACCTCCGCTCCGTGCGCGGCGGAGAGTCGCAGCGCCGCCGCGAGCCCGGTGTAGCCGCCACCGATCACGGCTACGTCCACGGCGAGGTCACCGCCAAGCGGCACGCGCCGCGCCGGGGGGGGGCCGGCCGTTTGCTCCCAGTAGGGCGACGCGGGCACACTCACGCGCCGCCCCCGGCCAGTGATCGTTTCCGCCGGTCAGCCAGGCGATGCAGTGCCGGGTGTGCGCAGTATTGTTCTTTCCCCACCAACCGTGACAGGTCGTCCACCACCCCGCCATCAGCACCCCCCTGACCATGGCGCTCACCCGCCCGCCATCTCCAACGGAAACCAGGCAAATCCCGCTGTGGGCCAGCCTTGCAATGAACTGGGCGGCGCGTAGTCAAGCGGCCGTTTCCCTCATTCACCATGGTGCGAACCGGGCCCACGGCGGCGGCAATACCAGCAGGCAAGGGCTGCACCGGGCAACGCTCATGGCTGCAGCGCGGCCGCCGCGTTGAACTGCTGCCACATGGCGGCGTAGGCCGGGTCGCCCTGCACGGCAAAGGGCCGGCTTGACAGCCGGGCGAGCCAGCGGTCGGCGGCCTCGTCGGCGAGCCGCCAGCACTCCGTCACGAAGGCCCGCTTCTCGGCGGTGGTGCCCTTCATCACCCGTGGTCCTTCGGCGAAGAAGCGGTCCTCCAGCGCGTCGAACTCGGCCCGCAGTTCCGGCTTCACGGCGCGGTAGTCGGCCATCACGCGGCGGTGCAGCCGCTCGTACTTCCACCAGTAGGCCCCGGGCGTGTCGGTCTCGCGGGGCATGGGCCCCAGGTCGGGCAGGTCCACGCCGCAGAACACGGGCTTGAGGATCTGCACGTCCGGGCCCGAGGCGGCGTTGGCCCAGCCCATCACGCGGCCATCCAGGGCCACGCTGATCAGCGCGCCGGTGGCCTGCCAGAAGCGGAACTCGTAGGGCGCGGCATGCATGCAGATACGCGTGGGCCGCTCGCCCTGGAAGGGGTGGTAGCCGGGATCCTCGCCGGTGTAGCGCAGCAGGTCGGCCATGGTGCGCACGGTGATGCGCCCGGCGTGGCGGGCCAGGAAATCGTGGGAGGCCCGCTGCCGCTCATCGGGCGCAGTGCACCAGCTCTTGGCCTCGTCGGTGAAGCGGGCGCGGAAGTCCGCCTTGGGCCCGGGGTCGCCCTGCAGGGAGCTGCGGTACCAGTCATCGCGGACGCTGTGGACGTTGGAGATGCTGGCGAAACCCTGCACGCGCTTGGCCGCCCAGTGCCGGCCGGCGGTCTGGATTTCCACCGCGCCCTTCATGTCCGAAACGATGAAGCCGCCGTCGAAGTGGCTGTTGCCACGCAGCTCGCAGTTGCCGCCCTGGCCGTATTCCTCCAGCAGGCCGGCGATCACGTCCACGGCCTCGTCGCAGTCGCGGGCGCGCTCCAGCATCAGGCGCAGGTGGTCGATGAGCATCACCCCGTCGCCCTCGGAGGCCTGATTGGTGAACACCGCCTCGTTGCCGCAGGCCACGCCCCACTCGTTGAAGCCGATCTCCGCGCCGTAGGTCCAGAAAGACTTGTTCAGCACCACGTCCCAAGTGACGCGCGGCTGGCGGATCACCCGGTGGCTCACCCGCACCACGGCGCCTTCCCCCCAGTCGCGCCGCGGCAGGCGCACCAGGTGCTGGGCCTCGTTGATCTCGGTGTCGGCGTTCTTGGCCAGCAGTACCGCGCCGTCGGTGGTGCTGCCAGGCAGGGCCACGAAGGTGTCGCACATGGTGGGTCTCCGGAAAGGGCGGTTCAGGAATCGGCGAAGTGGCAGGCGGCGGCCTGGGTGGCGCGGACGGTGCGCAGCCACGGCACACCGGCGCGGCAGGGCTCGGCCGCCAGCGGGCAGCGCGGCGCGAAGGCGCAGCCCTCGCGCGGGGTGGCCAGGTCGGTGGCGGGCTGCGCGCGCCGGGCGCGCTTGCCCCCGCCCACGCGCGGCACCGCCGAGAGCAGCATGCGGGTGTAGGGATGCGCGGGCCTGCCGAAGATCTCCTCGCGGCCACCCTGCTCCACGAGGCGGCCGCGATACATCACCGCCACCCGGTCGGACACGTGCCGCACCACCGACAGGTCGTGGGCCACGAACAGCATGGCCAGGCCGAGCTCGTGGCGCAGATCGTCCAGCAGGTTGAGGATCTGCGCCTGGATGGACACATCCAGGGCGGCCACGGGCTCGTCGAGCACCAGCAGCGCCGGCCGCACGGCCAGGGCGCGGGCCAGGCCCACCCGCTGGCGCTGCCCGCCGCTCATGCCCCGCGGCAGGCGCTCGGCCAGCGAGGGCGGCAGGCCCACCAGCGCCATAAGCCGGCGCACCTCGGCACCCACCCCGGCGCGCGGCACCACCGCGTGGAAGCGCAGCACCTCGGACAGCGTCTGCGCCACCGTCATGCGCGGATTGAGCGAGGAATACGGATCCTGGAACACCATCTGTACCTCGCGGCGCAGCCGCCGCTGCCAGTCGGGCATGGGGTCGTGCACCGGGCGGCCGCGATAGAGGATCTCGCCACCAGCCACCGGATGCAGCTGCAGGATGGCGCGGCCCAGCGTGGTCTTGCCGCTGCCGCTCTCGCCCACCAGGCCCAGGGTCTCACCAGGGCCGATGCGCAGGCTCGCCCCGCGCACCGCCTCCACCGCCGTGGCCGGCCTGCGCAGCATCACGTCCAGCGCCGCGCGCGGCCGCGGAAAACGCACGTCCACGTCGCGCACCTCCAGCAGCGCACCCGCTCCGGGCGCCGGGCCTGCAGGCGCGGCGCTCACGACATCCGCTCCGGAAACAGGCACGCCGAAGCGTGCCCCGGTGCACGATCCTCCAGGCGCACCGGATTTTCGCGGCACTGGGCCGAGGCGAGGGCGCAGCGCTCTGCAAAGGGGCAACCGGGTGCGGGATCCGCCAGGTCGGGGGGCTGCCCGGGGATGGGGTCGAGGCGGCGGCCGGCGCGGTCCACGCCCGGGCTGGAGCGCAGCAGCCCGAGGGTGTAGGGGTGGCGCGGGTTGCCCAGCACCGCGGCCGCGGGCCCCGTCTCCACCACGGTGCCCGCGTACATGACGGCGATGCGGTCGCAGGTCTCGGCCACCACGCCGATGTCGTGGGAGACCAGCACCATGGCCATACCGCTGGCTTCCTGCAGGTCGGCGAGCAGCGCGAGGATCTGCTCCTGGATGGTCACATCCAGCGCCGTGGTAGGTTCGTCGGCCAGCAGCAGCCGCGGCTTGCAGGCCATGGCCATGGCGATGACGGCCCGCTGCAGCATGCCGCCGGACCACTGCCACGGATGGTCGTCGTAGCGGCGTTCCGGCTCCGGGATGCCGGTGGCGCGCATCAGCGCGATGCCCTGCTCCCGTGCCGCGGCGCGCGACAGCCCGCGGTGCACCCGCAGGCCCTCGGTGAGCTGGTCGCCGATGGGCCACACGGGGCTCAGGCTGGTCATGGGGTTCTGGAACACCATGGCGATGTCGGTGCCGCGTACCTGGCGCATGCGCCGCTCGGGCAGGGCAAGCAGGTCGGCGCCGTCGAACAGGACCTGCCCGACGCGCACCTGCGCCGCCGGCTGCGGCAGCAACCGCAGCACCGCGCGGCACAGCACGCTCTTGCCGCTGCCGGATTCGCCCACCAGCCCGAGGGTCTCGCCGGCGCGCACCTCCAGCGACACGCCGCGGCTGGCGAGCACCTCGCCGCCGCGCACCCGGAAGGCCACCTCCAGGTCGCGCACCTGCAGCAGCGGCGGCGCGCCCTCAGTGGCCGGTGACATGGCGGTCGCCCAGGCGGTGGGTGAGCCCGTCGCCTACCAGCGCGAGGGCTACGCCGGTGAGCACGATCATGAAGCCCGGCAGGGTGCTGATCCACCACGCCTGCTGCATGAAATCCTTGCCCTCGGCCACCATGGCACCCCACTCGGGCACGGGCGGCGGCACGCCCAGGCCGAGGAAGCTTAGCCCGGACACCAGCAGGATGTTGAGCACGAAGTCGGACATGGAGAACACGATGGAGGAGTTGACGATGTTGGGCAGCGCGTGGCGCAGCAGGATGCGCCACGCGGGATAGCCCAGGGTGCGCGCCGCCAGCACGTAGTCCTTGCCGGCCTCCACCAGCATCTCGGCGCGCGCCAGCCGCGCGTACATGGTCCAGCCCACCAGGAACACGGCGATGTAGATGTTCTGGGTGCCGGGCCCGAGGATGGCGAGGATCACGATGATCAGCACCAGGAAGGGAAAGGCCAGCGCCGTGTCGATCACGCGCATGAGCACCGCGTCGAACAGGCCGCGCTTCAGGCCCGCCCAGGCGCCCAGCAGCACGCCCACGAGCATGGGCAGGTAGGTGGTCCAGAAGCCGATCACCAGGTCGGTGCGGATGGCGAACAGCGCCCGGGTGAAGATGTCGCGGCCCAGTGAATCGGTTCCGAACCAGTGGGCCGCCCCGGGCGGCAGTAGCGCCGCGCCGTAGTCCTGGCGCAGCGGGTCGTAGGGCGTGAGCCAGGGCGCGAACACACCCGCCGCCACGATCAGCGCCAGCAGCGCCATGCCGATGCGAAGCGACGGCGACCAGCGCAGCAGCTCGGCTTGCACGCCCCCTGGTGCGTGGCCCGCATGGGCCGCCACGCTCACGGGGCCGCCCCGGCCGCCGGCTGGCCCGCCCGCCCGCGCCCGGGCGCGCTCATGGCCGCACCCGCCGGTCGATGAGGGCGTGGGCCAGGTCGGCCAGCAGGTTCACGCCCAGCACCAGCAGCGCGAACACCACCGTGAGCCCCTGGATGACGGGATAGTCGCGGGTGGACACAGCGTGCACCAGCAGCATGCCCAGCCCCGCTACGGAGAACACCGACTCCACCACCACACTGCCGGAAATGAGCCAGCCGATATTCACCGCCAGGATAGTGATCACCGGGATGGCCGCGGCGCGCAGCACGTACTTGAACAGCACCCGCGACTCCGACAGACCCTTGGCCCGCGCCACCTCCACGTGCTCGGCCGTCATGGCGTCCAGCATGGCGGCGCGCAGCGACTGGATCAGCAGCGGCGCCAGGAACAGCGCGATGGTGAGCGCCGGCAGGAACAGGTGATGCACGTGGCCGCCGAAGCCCTTGCCGAAGCCGGCGATGGGAAACCACTTGAGCGTCAGGCCGAAGCCCAGGATCAGGATCAGCCCGATCCAGAAGGAGGGCATGGCGAAGGCCACCGTGCCGCTCAGGCGGATCAGGTGGTCGGCCAGGCGCTGGCGGCGCGCCGCCGCCCACACCGCCAGCGGCACGGCCATCAGCACCGACAGCAGCGTGGCGTAGGCGAGCAGGAACACCGAGGGAACCAGCCGCTCCCAGACGATGGCCGCCACAGGGGCCCGCTGGATGATGGAGGTGCCCAGGTCGCCGGTGAGCGCATTGCCCACGAAGCGCGCGTACTGGACCAGCAGCGGCTTGTCCATGCCCAGCCGGGCGTGGATTTCGGCCACGGCCGCATCGCTGGCGCGGCCCTGGAGCATGATGCGCACCGGGTCGCCCGGCACGAGGTGGATGGCCAGGAAGGCCACCAGCGTAACGCCCAGCAGCACCGGAACGGCCTGCAACAGACGCGACGCAACGAAACGCAGCACCCACATGGCGGTGGCGCGCGGCGGCCCCCGTGGAGCCGCCGCGGGCTCAGCTTACTTGTTGCGGATCACGTCCTTGAGCCACCACCAGCCGTTCTTCGCCGTCTGCCACCCCTCCACGTACTCGTGGCGGGCGTTGAGCACCGGGGAGAAGTTGAGCGGCACGCTGTAGCCGTCGTGGTAGACCGTGTCCTGCACCTTGGCGTAGAGCTCGGCGCGCTTCGCGGTGTCGGCCTCCTTGCGGGCCTCGTCCAACAGCTTGCCCACGGCATCGTTGCGGTAGCCGCTGAAGAAAGACTTGGTGCTGCCGCGACCGTCCGCCTGCAGCGTGGCCAGCTCGTCGGTGTCGTTGATGTCGCTGGTGATGTAGGACACATACACCATGTACTGGCCCTTGGTGGTCATGTCGAAGGCGGTACCCACGTCGAACTCCACGATCTCCACCTTGAGGCCCGCCTCGGTCCAGCCCTGCTGCAGGATGGTGGCGATCTGTTTGGAAGGCGCGTTGCCCGTATCCACCATGAGCTTGATGGTCTGGCCCTTGTAGCCGGAGGACTTCACCAGCGCCTTGGCTTTTTCCAGGTCGTAGGGGATCTTCTCCACGGCGTCAGAGTGGAAATTCACCTTGGGCATGTAGGAGTTAGGCACCGTGCCGTATCCGAAGAACACCACCTTCATGATGGCATCGCGGTCGGCGGCGTAGTTGAGCGCAAGGCGCAGGTCCTTGCTGTCCAGCGGCTTGGCCCGGTGGTTGGTGTAGACGTAGTCGAGCCGGAAGATGGGCACTTCCTCTAGCTTGATGCCGGGCGCGGTTTTGAGAGACTCGGCCTGGTTGAAGGGCACCACGGCGATGGCGTCGAAGTCGCCGTTCTTCAGGCCCAGCACGCGCGCATTGCTGTCGGGTACGTAGCGCATGTCCACCTTGTCCACGTAGGGAAGGGGCTGGCCGTCCTTGCCCTTCTCCCAGTAGGCGGGGTTCTTCGCCAGCACCAGCTTCGTGCCGCGGGCGTACTCCTCCACCGTGAAGGGCCCGGAGCACACGGGCTTCTGGCCGAAGGCCTCGGCGCCGGCCTCGTAGGCCTTCTTCGAGACCACCGCCGCGCCATAGGCCGACAGCGCCGAGAGCACCGGCGTGTAGGGGCGCTTGAGGGTGATCTTCACGGTCCTGTCGTCCACCGCCTCCACGGCCTTGACGGGCTCGTACAGGAAGCCCAGCGGCGCGCTGTCCGCCGAAGCCTTCTTGAGGGAGAACAGCACGTCGGCCGCCGTGACGGGGTCGCCGTTGCTGAACTTGGTGTCGCGCAGCTTGAAGGTGTAGGTGAGCTTGTCCTCGGAGACCTCCCAGGACTCCGCCACGCCGGGGCGCAGGCCGTCTCCGGTGGCGTCGGGCTCCACCAGCGAGTCGCAGATCTGCTCGATGGCATAGATGGAGCCGTTGTCATTGGGAATGAAGGGGTCGAGGGTGGCGGGCTCCTCCAGACGGGCGAACACCAGGGTGCCGCCACGCTTGGGGCCGGTGGGCGCGGATGCGGCGGGTTGCGCACCGGATGCGGGCGCCTTGGGCTCTTCTTTGGAGCAGGCAACGAGCAGCAGGGCGACGGCGGCGGCGGTGGCCATGGCGAGCGGGCGCACCGGAGTGGCCAGCGAAGAACGGGCTGTGACGGGCATCTTCAGGGATCTCCCAGGGGACGTTGTTCGAGCGTCGCTGCGGGGCGCGCCGGGTGCGGCACGCAAGCGACTCGTCCGTAAGGTAACAAGAACCGGACCACCGCGGAGGACATCTCGCATCGCGGTACCATTCGCCCTCCCTGAATGCGAGGTAATCACCGGTGATCGTTCGCTTCGACAGCGCGGCTGGGCAGTTCCTGATGAACGGCGAGGTGGCCGTCGCGCTGCTGCGGCACATGGGCCACTCGGGCGCCGTGCCCGGCGCGCTGCTGGCCGCCGACCTACCGGCGGCCATCTCGCGTCTGGAAGCCGCGGTGGCTCCCCTGCCGCCCGCCGGGCCGCTGGATGAGGCCAGCGGCGAGCCGGGCGTCAACCTGCGCCAGCGTGCCTTTCCCATGCTGGAGCTGTTGCGGCGGGCCGCGAGCAAGGGCTGCGACGTTCTCTGGGACAAGGCTTGAGCATCCCGGCTGGTGCTGGCGGCGGGGTGGCCTCCGCGCCAAGGCCACGGTCCTCCCCGCCCGCCCCGCGCAAAGGGCGCTGGCGCCTGGCGTGCCGCGCGCCCTGGGTGGCGGCCGTCGTGCTGGCCCTCGGGCTCGCCATTCCTCCGGCTGCCCTTTCCCAGCCCCCCGAACCCCCGCAGCTTTCCGCCCAGGCGCGCGCGGTCTTCGAGGCGGCGCGCGACAAGCTGCTGCAGATCCGCATCGTGGAGCGCAGCACCCAGGCCCAGGCCACCATCGGCTCGGGCTGGGTGGCCGGCGCCGACGGGCGCGTGGTGACCAACTATCACGTGGTGTCGCGCTACGTCACCGAGCCCGAGCGCTATCACGTGGAATTCGTGCGCGGCGACGGCTCGGTGGGCCCGCTCGAGGTGCTGGCGGTGGACGTGGTGGAAGACCTGGCGGTGGCGCGCATGGCCGGGCGCGGCCTGCCGGCCTTCGCGCTTGCCGAGGGTGAACTGCGCAAGGGTGACCGCGGCTTCGCCATGGGCAATCCCCACGACCTTGGCCTCACCATCGTGGAAGGCACCCACAACGGCCTGGTGGAGAACACGCTGGCGGAGCGCTTCCACTTCACCGGCGCCATCAACGAGGGCATGAGCGGCGGGCCGGCGGTGACCCCCGAGGGCCACGTGTACGGCGTGAACGTGGCCAAGATGCGCGACAACAACCTGGTGAGCTTCCTGGTGCCGGCGCGCTTCGTGGGCGCGTTGCTGGCGCGGGCCCCGGCGGCGCCGCCGCAGGCCGAGGCGCTGCGCGCCAGCGTGGCGCGGCAGGTGCTCGAGCGCCAGGAAAAACTGCTGGCCGGCGTTTTCGGGCAGCCCATTCCGGCCAGCGTCATGGGCCGCTACAGCGTGCCCGATTCGCTGGGCAGCTTCATGCGCTGCTGGGGCGACACCACCACCGAGCGAAGCAAGCCCTATGTGAGCACCTACAAGGTGTGCGACGCCCAGGCCTCGCTGTTTCTGAGCGATGAACTGGACACGGGCGGCCTCGCCTTCGGCCACGTGCTGCTCAGCAGCGCGAAGCTCGATGCGCTGCGCTTCTCCACCCTGCTGGAGCAGACCTGGGCCAATGTGCCCTCCGTCAACAGCTCGGGCACCAGCGAAGACCTCACCGCCATGCGCTGCCGCGAGCGTTTCGTGCGCTCCGCGAGCGGCACGGTGCGCGCCGCCCTGTGCCTGCGCGCCTACCGGCGTCTGGAGGGCATCTACGACCTGCGGCTGAAGCTGGTGACGCTGGAGCCGCGGCGCGAGGCGCTGGTGAGCTGGTTGAGCGCCGACGGGCTGTCCATGAACAACGCCCTCGAACTCTCCCGGCGCTACCTGGACGCGGTGCGATGGAAACCGTGATCCTGGTGGAGTTGCTCGGGCGCGGCGGCGAGGCGCTGCACCGCATCCGTCTGCCCGGGCTGCCCGCCACCGTGGGCCGCGCCCTGGACAACGATGTGGTGGTGGACGACCCCACGGTGGCCGCGCACCACCTGCGCATCGAGCGCGACGAGCAGGGCCGGCTGCGCGCCGTGGACCTTGGCAGCCGCAACGGCCTGTTCGAGGGGCGCCGGCGTGTCGCCGAGGTGCTGTTGGGCCCCGGGGTACGCCTGCGCATCGGGCACACCAACTTGCAGGTGCGCACATCCGAAGACCCGCTGCCGCCGGAGCTGCCGGTGGATGTGGATAGCCGTTGGGGTTCGCAGAAGTCTTTCACTGCCGCGCTGTTGGCATACCTGGCCATGCTGGGCTTGGCCGTCTTCGCCACGGCATTCGATGGCTTCGAGCCGGTGCGGCTGATAGCCTCCCTGCCCGCGGCGCTGCTGGCGCCGGCGCTGTGGGCCGGGCTGTGGGCCGCCATGGGCCGGGTGGCTGGTGGTCACGCCCAGTTCTGGGCCCATGCAGCCCTCACGCTGGCAGCAGGGGCTGGCTCGCTCGTGCTGGGCGCGACGCTTGAACTGTGCGCCTTTGCCTTCTCGGTTCCGGCACTTTCTGGTCAATCGGTCATTGCCCTTGCCGTGGCCTTCGGCGCCCTGCTCCAGGCGCAGTTGCGCCTGGTGACCCGCCAGCCCCGCGCGCTGCTGCTGGCGGCCGCGGCGGCGGTGTCGTTGATGGCCCTGTCGGCGGCGTGGCTGTCCGACTGGCTGGCCAATCGCGATGACGTGGACCTCCTGCCCGTGATGCACACCCTGGCCCCGCCCACCCTGCGCGTGGCGCCGGGTGTCAGCGTCGAGAGGCTAGTGGAAGACGCCCGCGGCATCGAGGCGCAGTTGCAGCGCCTGCGGGAAGAAGAGCCGTGACCCTCAGCGCTCGGCCGCCGGGCCGCCCGTGTCCCCGTCGCCCCATCCACCGCCCAGGGCACGGATGAGGGCCACGGTGCCCTGGGCCTGGGCGCCGAGCACGCGGTTGGCCTGGCGCTCGGCGTCGAGCTGGGTGCGCTGGGCGTCGATCACGTCCAGGTAGCCCACCGCGCCGGCGTCGTAGCGCGCCTGGGCAATGCGGGTGGCGCGGCGTACCGCGTCCACCGCCTCGAACAGGGCGCGGGCCTGGCCATCGAGGGCGCGCAACCCGGCGAGGCTGTCCTCCACGTCGCCGAAGGCCACCAGCACCTGCTGGCGGTAGTTCGCCACCGCCTCCTCGTACTGGGCGCGGACGCGCTTCAGGTTGGCGCGGTTGCGGCCGCCGTCGAGGATGGGCACGGAGACGAGGGGCCCGAAGAACGGACCCAGGATCCAGGTGCGGCTGTTCCACTTGAGCACATCGCCCAGCTCGTCCGCCTCGAAGCCGCCGATGGCGGTGAGCCTCACCTGGGGGAAGAAGGCCGCCTTCGCCACGCCGATGCGCGCATTGGCCGCCTCCAGCGCCGCCTGGGCGGCCACCACGTCCGGGCGGCGCTCCAGCAGCGACGAGGGCAACCCCGGTGGAATGACCGGAATGCGATAGGCGGGCGCCTGGGGGGCCACCGCCAGCGCCGCTGGCGGACGCCCCACCAGTACCGCCAGCGCCGTTTCCAGCCGGTCGCGCACGCCGCGAGCGGCCTCCAGCTCCGCCGTGGTGGCCGCCAGCTCGCCCTGGGCGCGGGTCACGTCGAGCTCGGAAATGGCCCCCGCCTCGCGGCGTATGAGCAGCAGCCGCAGCGCTGCCCGGCGCAGCCGTTGACCCTCCATGAGCAGCACAACGTCACGGTCGGCTTCACGCACCTGGAAATAGGTGCGGGCGATGTCCGCGTGCAGCGCCAGGGTTACCGAGCGGAAGCTGGCCTCCTGCCCGGCCAGGTCCTTGCGCGCCGCGGCGATGTTCGAGGACACCCGCCCGAACAGGTCGAACTCGTAGGACAGCGCACCCTGGGCGCGCCACACCGTGCGCGAGGGCATGTTCGTGTCCTGGGGCAATCCCTGGGACGAGGGCGAGAAGCGCGAGTTGAAGAAGCCCACGCCTGCGCTCAGCTCGGGGCTTCGGTCGGCCCTGGAGATGCCCAGCAGCGCGCGGGCCTGGGTGACGCGGCTGGCGGCTGCCGCGAGCGCCGGGCTGGCGGCGCTGGCATCGGCGATGAGCTGGTCGAGCACCGGATCCCGGAACGTCTTCCACCAATCGCCCCGGGGCTGGGCCTCGGCGGGCTCGGCCCGCTTCCAGGACCCGCGCTCCTCCGGCGGCAGCGCCAGCGCCGCCTGCCGGAACGCGCCCGGCACCTCCACCTGCGGCTGCTGGAACTTGGGCGTGAGGTTGCACCCCGCCAACAGCAGCGAACAGGCGGCCGCCAGCATGCGGCCATCAGCCATGGGAGCCTCCTTCCCCGGCGAGCGGCGAGGGGTGGCCGCCCGGCGGCCGCACCAGCGGCCTGCGGCCGCGCACCAGCACGTAGAACACCGGCGTGAGGAACAGGCCGAACAGTGTCACGCCCAGCATGCCGAAGAACACCGCGATGCCGATCGCCTGGCGCATCTCGGCCCCCGCGCCACTGGCCAGCACCAACGGCAGCACGCCCATGATGAAGGCAAAGGAGGTCATGAGGATGGGCCGCAGCCGCAGCCGGCAGGCCTCCAGCGCCGCCTGCACGGTGCTGCGCCCGGCCAGCTCCAGGTCGCGGGCGAATTCCACGATCAGGATGGCGTTCTTGCACGCCAGCCCCGCGAGCACGATGAAGGCGATCTGCGTGAAGATGTTGTTGTCACCCTGGGGGAAGTTGGCCCCGAGGATGGCCAGCGCGATGCCCACCACCGTGGTCTCTCCCACCGTGAGCCACACCCCTAGGATGGCGAACAGCAGGCACAGGGGCACGATGAGGATCACCGCCAGCGGCAGGCGCAGGCTCTCGTACTGCGCCGCCAGCACCAGGAAGGCCAGCAGCACGCACAGCGGGAACACGAACACCATGGTGTTGCCGGCCAGGATCTCCTGGTAGGTGAGGTCGGTCCACTCGTAGCCCACGCCCTTGGGCAGGGTCTCGGTGAGGATGCGCTTCATGGCGTCCTGGGCCTGGCCCGAGGAGAAGCCCGGCGCCGGCCCGCCGTTCACGTCGGCGGTGACGTAGGTGTTGTAGCGCTGCACCCGGTCGGGGCCGAAGGAGTTGCGCGGCGTGAGCAGCGAGGACAGCGCCACCATCTGGCCGCCGGCGCCGCGAATGCGGATGCGGCCGATGTCCTCGGCATGCAGGCGGTAGGCCGCGTCGGCCTGCACAATCACCTGGTAGGTGCGGCCGAAGCGGTTGAAGTCGTTCACGTACAGCGAGCCCAGGTTCACCTGCAGCGCGGCGAAGATCTCCTCCAGGCCGATACCCATGCGCTTGGCCTTCTCGCGGTCCACGTCGGCATAGATCTGCGGCACGTTGATGGTGTAGCTGGAGAACACCCCGGCCAGCTCCTTGCTGCCGTAGGCCTTGGCCAGGGTGGCCTGGAGGGCCTCGTTGAGCGCCTTGAAGCCCAGGTTGGCCTTGTCCTCGATCTGCAGGCGGAAGCCGCCGATGGTGCCCAGCCCCTCCACCGGCGGCGGCGGGAACACCATCACGAAGGCGTCCTGGATGCCGCCCAGTTCCTCGTTGAGCTTGAGAAAGGTGCCCCAGAGCGAGGTCTCGAAGCCCTTGCGCTCGGCGAAGGGCTTCAGGCCAAAGAAGGCGATGCCCTCGTTGGGGTTGTTGGTGAAGCCATTGATGGACAGCCCCGGGAAGGCCACCGAATCGGACACCGCCGGGTGCTTGAGGCCGATCTCGCCCATGCGCTTGATCACCGCCTCGGTGCGGTCCAGGGAGGCGCCGTCGGGCAGCTTGGCGAAACCCACCAGGTACTGCTTGTCCTGGGTGGGCACGAAGCCCTTGGGCACTTCCTCGAAGAGCACCACGGTGAGGCCGATGAGCCCGGCGTACACCAGCATCACCAGGCTCTTCACGTTCAGCAGCCGGCCCACGCGCCGCTCGTAGCGCGCCGAGGCGCGCCCGAAGAAGCGGTTGAAGGGCCGGAAGAACCAGCCAAGCAGCACGTCGATGCCCCGTTGCAGGAGGTCGGGCTTCGCGCCGTGGGGCTTGAGCAGCACCGCCGCCAGCGCTGGCGAGAGCGTAAGCGAGTTCACCATGGAGATCACCGTGGAGATGGCGATGGTGAGGGCGAACTGGTTGTAGAACTGGCCCGACAGCCCGGAGACGAAGGCCGTGGGCACGAACACCGCGCACAGCACCAGCGTGGTGGCCACGATGGGCCCGCTCACCTCCTTCATGGCCTGGTGGGTGGCCGCCAGGGGGGCGAGCCCGCGCTCGATGTTGCGCTCCACGTTCTCCACCACCACGATGGCGTCGTCCACCACAATGCCGATGGCCAGCACCAGACCGAACAGGGTGAGGGTGTTGATGGAAAAGCCGAACAGCAGCAGCAGCCCGAAGGTGCCCACGATGGACACGGGCACGGCGATGAGCGGGATCACCGAGGCGCGCCAGGTCTGCAGGAACACGATCACCACCAGCACCACCAGCGCCACCGCCTCGAACAGCGTGGTGACCACGGCCTTGATGGAGGAGCGCACGAACTGCGTGGGGTCGTAGACGATCTTGTAGTCCAGCCCCGGGGGGAAATCGCGCTTGAGCTCCTCCATGGCCTCGCGCACCTGGCTGGAGAGCTCCAGCGCATTGGCCTTGGGCGACTGCCACACGGCCACGCCGATGGAGGGCTTGTTGTCCAGCAGGCTGCGCAGCGAGTAGGTGTTGGCCCCGAGCTCGATGCGCGCCACGTCCTTCAGGCGCACCATCCCGGTGGCCGAGGAGCGCACGATGATCTCGCCGAACTCCGCCTCGTCCACCAGGCGGCCCCGGGCATTGACGTTGAGTTGGAAGGCCGCCGCGCCGTTGGCCGGGGGCGCGCCCAGCACGCCGGCGGCCACCTGCACGTTCTGCTCCTGCAAGGCGCGCACCACGTCGGTGGCCTGAAGCCCTAGGGCGGCCAGCCGCGGCGGCTGCAGCCACACGCGCATGGCGTAGTCGCCGCCCCCGAACACCTCCACCAGCCCCATGCCCTCGATGCGCTGCAGGCGGTTGCGCACGTTGAGCACGGCGTAGTTGCGCTGGTAGAGCTCGTCGTAGCGGTCGTCGGGGGAGATCAGGCTCACCACCAGGGTGAGGTTGGGCGAGGCCTTCTGGGCCACCACGCCGATGCGGCGCACCTCCTCGGGCAACCGCGGCAGCGCGCGCTGCACGCGGCTCTGCACCTGGCTTTCGGCGCGGTCGATATCGCTGCCCACCTTGAAGGTGATGGTGAGCTGGTAGGAGCCGTCGGCGGTGCTCTGGGACGACATGTAGAGCATGTCCTCCACGCCGTTGATGGCCTCCTCCAGGGGCGAGGCCACCGTGTCGGCCAGCACCTGCGGGTTGGCGCCGGGGAACTGGGTGCGAACCTGCACCGAAGGCGGCACCACCTCCGGGTACTCGGACACCGGCAGGCGGAACATGGCCAGCAAGCCGGCGATGAAGATGAAGATCGACACCACCGAGGCGAAGATCGGCCGGTCGATGAAGAAGCGCGACAGGTCCATGGGGGCGGGCTCCGGCGCCTACGGCTTGCCGGAGGCGGCGGCGGGCTTGTCGGCGGCGGGCTTGCCGGCTGGGGGTTTCTCCGGGGGCTGGTCCGCGGCGGGCTTTTCGGTCGCAGCCTTGGCGCCAGCCGCTGCACCCTCGGGCGCGGGGTTCACCGGCTGGCCGGGCCGCACGCGCATGAGGCCGTTCACGATCACCTGCTCGCCCGCCTTCAGGCCCTCCAGCACCACCCGCTCGCTGCCCACCGCCTGGGCGATCCTCACGGGCCGGTAGGCAGCCTTGCGATCGGCCCCCACCACGTACACGAACTTGCGGTCCTGGTCGGTGCCCACGGCGGCATCGGGCACCACCACCGCCTCGGCCTCGCCAGCCGGGTCGGACAGGCGCACGCGCGCATACAGCCCGGGCACCAGCGCGCCATCGCGGTTGTCCAGCAGGGCGCGGCAGCGCACGTTGCCGGCGTCCTGGTCCACGCGGTTGTCCACGTACACCAGGGTGGCCCGGTGGGGAAAACCCTGCTCGCCCGCGAGGCCCACCGCCACGGGCAGGCGCCCGCCCTTGGCGGTGCCGCGGCCCTTCAGCCCGTACTGCACGAAGGTGCGTTCGTCCACGTCGAAGGTGACATAGATGGGCCCGGAGGACACGATGGTGGTGAGCACAGGCGACTCCGGGCCCTCGGTCTGCACGAAGTTGCCGGCGGTGATCTCGGCCTTGCCCACCCGGCCCGAGATGGGCGCGGTGATGCGGGTGTAGGACAGATCCAGGCGCGCCGCCTCCAGCGCCGCCTGGGCCGCCTTGATGGAAGCCTCCAGGTCGCGCACCGCCGCGGCTTTCTCGTCCAGCTCGCGCTGGGAGGTGGCCTGGCTGGCCATGAGCTTTTCGGTGCGGGCCAGTTCGATGCGCGCCAGCTCCAGGCGCGTCTGCAGTGCCGCCGACTCCGCCTCCGCCCTGGCCACCCGCGCCTGCACCGGCCGCGCATCGATGCTCACCAGCAGATCACCCCGGCGCACTTCCGAGCCTTGGGAGAAGTGGATCTCCTGGATGTAGCCAGTGATGCGCGAACGCACCGCCACCGCCTCCACCGCCTCCAGCCGCGCCGGGAACTCCTGCGACGCCACCACCGCCTGCAGCCGCGCCGGCGCGAGGGTGACCGCGGTGCCCTCGCCGCCCGCGGAGGCGCCGCCGCCCTCCTCCTTCTTGCCGCAAGCAGCCACGGCGGCCGCAAGGGCCACAAGCACAAACAAGCCGGACAATCGCATGGGGTCTCCTAGAAGGGCTGCGGCGGCGGGCGGCGCCAGGATGCCACGACACCGCTCAACGGCCCAATGGTATTGCCTTTCGCCGCCGGGCCACACGGGGTCACGGCGCATAGGGCGGGTCGAACAGGCCGCCAAGCCCCGGAAATGCACTCGGCGAATCGGGCAGGCCGCCGGGTGACTCGGAACAGGCCAGCGTGTCGGCCCAGAACACTTTGCCGCTGCCGCCGTACTTCAGCGGCAGGCGGCCCATGCGCTCGTGGAAGGCGCCCAGCGCGGCCTCGCCGGCAGCGTCCACCAGGCCCCGGCGGCGCATCTCGGCTAGTGCTTCGCAATTGGCCTCCACCTCGTCGCGGGTGTCGCGGCGGATGTGGGCGCATTCGTGGAAAAACATGAAGTCCCGCGCCAGGGGCAGCTTGGCGCGCATGCCCTCGGTGACCACGGCATCGATGACGATCTTGGGACGGCCGTCGGGCTGGCGGCGCACCACCGCGGCGCTGCCGCCCAGCTCGGGGTGGCGCTCGCCCACCTTGCCGTTGCCGATGTACTCCTCGGGCACGCGATAGGGCTGGCCGCCGCGCTCCACCTCGCAGAACACCTCGCGGCCATCGGCCAGAACGAAGGCATGGGCGGCTGGCGCCGCCGGGACGGCCAGCAGTGCGGCCAGCAGCGGCCACCGGCGGATGAGGAAGCACCACATGTCCGCCACCTTACCGAAAAGCCGGAGCGCGGGCGATGCGCACGGCTCGCGGACTCGCCTCAGCGCGCGGTGTTGCCGCCGTCCACGGGCAGCGCCACGCCGGTGAGGTAGCTGGAGGCATCGCTGGCCAGGAACAGCACCACGCGCGCCACTTCGTCGGGAGTGGCGAGCCGGGGGATGGGAAAGTGCTCGCGGGCGAAGGCCTCGGCCCGCGCCAGGTCCACGGGCGCGTGATCCGCCGCCAGGCCGGGATCCGCCCAGTGCTCCACGCGGGTGTCGCCAGGGCATACGGCGTTCACCCGGATGCCCTCGTGCCCGTGATCCAGCGCCATGGCCCGGGTCATCTGGATCACCGCGCCCTTGCTCGCGCAGTAGGCCACGGCATCGGCCGCCCCCACCAACCCCCAGTCCGAGGCGTTGTTGACGATGGCGCCACCGCCGGCGGCGCGCAGGTGCGGCAGGGCCAGCCGGCTCATGCGCCACACGGCCGTGACGTTGAGGTCCAGGGTCCGGCTCCAGTCCGCCTCGCTGGTGGTCTCGGCGCTGCCGCGCAGCACTACGCCAGCGTTGTTGAACAGCACATGCAGCCCGCCTCCAGCCGCCGTTACCGCCGCCATCACCCGCACGCAATCCTCGGCCCTGGCGTGGTCGGCCGCCAGGAAGCGCACCACGCCCCCGGCGCGCTGCACCGCCTCGTCGGCGCCCAGTTGCGCTTCCGCGGCCCGGCCCAGCGGCTCGCGCCGGCCGGTGATCCACACCCGCGCCCCCTCGCGCGCGAACAAGCGTGCCGCGGCCTTGCCGATGCCCGCGGTGCCGCCGGTTACCAGCACCACCCGGCCCGTGAACAGGCCGCTCAAGGACCCGCCCCGGCAACGGGCCCGCGCCTCACGGAGCCTGCGCCTCCAGCGCCTCGAAGCGCGCCACCACGGCCTTGGCGGCACGCGCCGAGGCCACCATCACCAGCTTCATGGAGGCCCGCGTGGCGCCCACGAACAGTCGGCGCAGCGCCTGCTCGTCGAGGGTCTCGAAGTCGATCTCCGTGAAGATCACGCACGGCGCCGACTGGCCCTTGAAGCGGAACACGGACTCCAGCAGCACCTCGCCCTCGCTGTAGTCGGGGTTGCCGAACAGGTCGTAGCGCCCGGTGAAGCCGCGCAGCCGGTGCGGCCCTAGCTGCGTGAAGGCTGCCAGCGCCGAGCCCTCGCGGCCGCGGTAGGTGAGTACCGCGATCATGTGGCGCGAGAAGCCCAGGCCCACGCAGCGCGTGATGGCGCTCTTGGTCTGCTCGATGAGGCTGGCGGTGTCGGCGTAGGTCTCCACGTCCAGTCCCGAATCGGGCAGCGGCGAGCCGGCGCGGCCGGCGGCGGCACCGAGCCGGTTGAGCGAGGCCACGATGTCCGCCGGACTGCGGTAGTTGGTGTCTGCCCGCAAGCCCACCCAACCGGGCAGCTCCACGGGCTCGCGGCGGTAGAGGTTCTGCATGGGGTCCTCGAGCCACCAGGCGCGCCCGGCGGGGGACAGCAACCGCAGCAGGGGATCGCGCCAGGCGGGATCGAAATCCTGCCCCTCGTCCACAGTCAGTTCGTCGAAGCGCCAGCCCGGTCCGGGGTCGCGCGCGGCGAAGGCCTGCTCCAGCCGCGCGAAGGCCTCGGGCTGGGTGAAGTCGGGCGACTCGCCCGCCTCCCGCAGAGCGCGCTCGCAGAGCTGGTGATAGGTGGCCACCACGCCGCCGGCGGGCGCCACGCGCGCCATGTGGTCCGCAAGCGGCCGGTTGAAGCACACATACAGCGGCCGCCGGCCAGCGGCCACGGCGTCGCGGTACACCGCCGCGGCGAGCTGGGTCTTGCCCGAACCCGCCGTGCCGCGCACCCGCAGCCGGAAGGGCGAGAATTCCAGCCGCCGGCCCCATTCGGCCAGCCCGCCCGAGAGGCGGGTGTGCAGCGATTCGGCGCCGGCGCTCCACGCGCCGATGTCGGGCACCAGTTCCAGCACGGAGCGGAAAAAGCGGTGCACGCGCGCCACGTCCACCGGGACGGCCGGCGCTTCAGCCAAGGCCTCCCGCACCAGTTGCGGCAGTTGCGAGCGGCGCCGGCTGTCCACGATGCGCTCGGGCGGCAACCCGGCGATGCCGGGGTTGCGCACCACGTAGTCGGGGCAGTAGAGCATCACATCCGGGTGCAGCCGAGCGCCCTGGGCGGTGGCGGCGTAGCGCGAGGCGAGCGCGTCGGCGCTGCGCGCCATCTGCGCCGAGACCTTCTTCGCGCCACCGGGATACTTCTTGACGAGGCCCTCGGCGGTCTCCTCGAGCAGCCCGGATTTCTGCTCAATGAACAGCACGCGCCCCGAGGGCGCTATCACCACGAAATCCACCTCGCCGAACACGGCTCGGTTGGACTCCAGGCGCGTCCAGTGCACGCCGTGGTAGACGCTCCAGCCGTCGGGCAGGTTCTCGCCCAGCAGCGCCAGGGTCTCGATCTCGCGGGCGGCGGCGCCCGTGGCCTCCAGGGCGCGCCAGCCCTGGGGAATGACGTCGGCCACAGGGTCCCGGACCGCGCGGTCTCAGACCACGAAGCCCGCCAGCAGCCCCAGGATCTGGGCCACCGGGAACTCCATCAGCAACAGCGGCACCAGCGGCACAGCCGCCGCCAGGGCCAGGATGAGCAACACGCGCCGCGACACCAGCAGCGGCGAGATGGCGTCCACGCGCTCGTAGAGCACGCCGATGTCGGCCACCGGCCCCAGTTCGGCGGCGTCCAGCAGGCCCTCCGCATCGGGCTCGGGCTTGCCGTCGATCCAGCGGGCATGCACGCGCTGGCCGTGGCGCACCAGCAGGCCGTGGTATTCGTCCCAGGCGTCGTAGGCCATGTTGCGAATGGGCACCACGAACAGCAGCATGGGAGCCACCGCCAGCAGCATCAGGGCGCCCACCAGCACCGCGGCCGTGTACGGCTCCTGGCGCAGGCTGAATTCGCCGCTCACGAATTGCTCCGCCAGGCCGGCGCAGGCCAACGCCGCGACGGCGAACACCAGGGGCAATTGCACCAGCGGCAGATCCTCCAGAAAACCCAGGCCGCCGGCGGCATCGGGATGGGTGGGCGCGAAGCACAGCGGCAACCGCCGCAGCCGCTGGCACAACACCAGCAGCGCCACCCACAGCCGCCAGAGCCAGCCCAGCAACAGAAGCGAGGACAGCGGCTTCACCACGAAGCCGTACCACAGGCCCGCCAGGCCCAACCGGCCATCGGCCAGTCTCGCCCACGCGAGCAGGTCCAGCTCGCCATTACGCAGGAAGTCCAACACCGCGGGCGCGAAAGCCAGCGACACAATCAGCACGTTGACTAGGCGCCACTCGCGCAGCGCGCGGTACTCCCGCAGCGCCGCGCGCAAGCCCTGCTCCGCGGCCTCTTCGCGCAGCAGCCCGCTCGTCCAGAACTGCGATAGGACCCACGGTAGGAAAAACCGCACCAGCGCGGCGCCGCCGATCAGCACCGGCACCACCACCAAGCAGCGCACGTGCACCATGAACACCCGGTCCAGGGGTTGGGCATAACCGCCGGCGCGCGAGTCCAGCCACGCCAGGGCGAGCAGCACGAGTTCCAGCATCAGACCGACGGCCAGCCCCAGGCGCACCGGGTCGGTCTTCAGCCACCACCACGGGCGCGCGCCGGTGAGGAAGTCCCAGATGCCCGCTTCGTCCAGCGCGAAGGGGGGCGGCGGATCGGTTGGGGGCGCGGACGGGGGAACCGCCGGGTGCGGGGATGACATGGGGATAGCATACCGGCAGCGAGGCGCCCGGCGCTTGTGCCAGGGTTCAGGTCACGGCAACCCGCAACCCGTCCAGCGTTTGCCGCGGCCGCGCGCAGCGCATCACCGCGGCCCGCAACTCGCCCACGGTGGGATCCAGGGGCAGCTCCACCGCGTCTGTGTCCAGATCGACGCCGGCCCGCGCCTGTAGCTGCGCGAGCAATGCCACGATCTCCAGCGAATCCACACCCAGGGCGGCGAGCGGCGTATCGGCGCCGGGAGTGCCCAATGGGGGTGGCGCGCGCTGGGCGATGGCGTCGTGCAGAGCGGCGCACACCGCGTCGAGAACCGCAACGCTGTGGGCCGCAAGGGGCACGCGGCCGCCCCCTGGACGCGAAAAGGGCGAGCCCGCCAACGCCAGGCAGGCGAGTGCCGCCACGGCCTCGCGCGCCCTGCCGGCAGCGGCGCTGCGGCACGGGGCGGCGGCCATGGGCTCGCCCACGATCACCTCCACGCCCAGGCCGCGCGCGCCCCCGATGCGCAGCAGCGAGGGCAGGAAGGCCTCGTCCCCAACCCATGCGGCGAGCGGCGTCGGCCGGCCATCCGCGCGATAGCGAAGCGCCACGGGAAGCACCGGCACGCCGGTTCGCACGCTGCTCTCGAAGGCCGCGCCGAAAAATGGCGCGACGCTCTCGCCGGTGGTGGTGGTGGCTTCCGGAAACACGCACACCCACGTGCCCGCCTGCAGTCGCGCCTCGATTCGCGACAGGGCGCCTGGCAGGGCCGCGGGGCGCTCGCGGTGCACGAACACGCCGCCCGAGAGCGCGATGAGGCGGCCCACCAGCGGCCAGCGGCGCAGGGCTTCCTTGGCCACGAAGCCGCACGGCAGGACCGCCCCCAGGGCGATGGTGTCCACCCAGGACACATGATTGGCCACCACCAGGCAGACGTGAGAAGGCAAGGGACTGCCCTCGACCCGAAGCGCTATCCCCAGGTCCTCCAGGGCGCCCCGGCACCAGCGCTGGATCATGGACGCCCGCCACCTGCGGGGCAGCAGCGCCCCCGCCGAGGCAAGGCTCAGGAACCCCCCGGCGAGCCGAGCGGCCACCCGCGCCAGCACCAGCGCCTGCCGCAAGGCGTGGCGCAAGGGGCGGCCCTCAACCACCCACTGGCCCGGGGGCGCTCCATCGAGACGGCAAGGGCACACCGCCCGTCTCTGCCCTGCCCGGCGGCGCGGCTGGCACGGGCTCGGCGTGCCGGCTGATCCAGTGCGCGGCCTGCGCAGCGGAAAGCGGCCGCAAGGCGCCGTACAGCTGGTCGGCCTCGCGGCGCAACTCGAACCAGTGTCCCCCGTCGCCGCGAAACAGGGTCAGCTCGGCCTGCGGGCTGCCCTCGGGGCCCCGTTCCCAGGCGTGCTGCACCCGCTGGGCCGCGCCCGTGTCGTAGGTCACTCCGTCGATGGTCTTGCGAATGGCACGCATGCATGGCTCCCGTTGAGGCGGGCCGGAGGGCCCGCTCTGCGACGGCGCGCAGACTGGCACGCCCATGTGTCGGCGGCTTTACAGCGCCGTGCCGGGCCCACTGCCGGGAGGGCCTAGAATCGGCCGGGAAAGGCGCCGTCCGAGCGCCCGGGGTCAATCCCATGTCTTCCACAGGGGGAGTTAAACAGTGGCTACCCATCGCATCGCGGTGATTGCCGGCGACGGCATCGGCAAGGAAGTCATGCCCGAGGGGCTGCGGGTGCTCGACGCGGTGGCGCGCCGGCACGGCATCTCGCTGCGGGTGGACGAATTCGACTGGAGTTGCGACAACTACGACCGCCACGGCTGGTGGATGCCGCCCGACTGGCGCGCCCGCATCGAGGGCCACGACGCCATCTACTTCGGCGCCACCGGCTGGCCAGCGCGCGTGCCCGATCACAAGTCGCTGTGGGACTCGCTCATCCAGCTACGGCGCGGCTTCGACCAGTACGTGAACCTGCGTCCGGTGCGCCTCATGCCCGGCGTGCCCTGCCCGCTGGCGGGGCGCAAGGAAGGCGACATCGACTACTGGGTGGTGCGCGAGAACACCGAGGGCGAGTACTCCTCCGTGGGCGGACGGCTGTTCGAAGGCACCGACTACGAGATGGCCATGCAGCAGTCCATCTTCACGCGCCGCGGCACCGACCGCATTCTGAAGTACGCCTTCGAGCTGGCGCAGCGCCGCCCTCGGCGCACCATCACCTCGGCCACCAAATCCAACGGCATCGCCATCACCATGCCCTTCTGGGACGAGCGCTTCGCCGCCATGGCCAAGCACTACCCGGAAGTGAAGACCAGCCAATACCACATCGACGGGCTCACCATCCAGCTGGTGCTCAACCCCCAGCGCTTCGACGTGATCGTGGCTTCGAACCTGTTCGGCGACATCCTCTCCGACCTGGGGCCCGCCACCGCCGGCACCATCGGTATTGCGCCCTCGGGCAACATCAACCCCGAGCGGGTGTTTCCCTCGCTGTTCGAGCCGGTCCATGGCTCGGCGCCGGACATCTTCGGCCGCGGCATCGCCAATCCCATCGGCCAGATATGGTCGGGCGCCATGATGCTCGAGCACCTGGGCCATCCCCAGGCGGCTGCCGCCGTGGTGCGTGCCATCGAGGACGTGCTGCGCAACGGGCCGCGCACCCCGGACATGGGCGGCAAGGCCACCACCATGGACGTGGGCAAGGCGGTGGCTGCGTGCGTGGAGACGCAGGCGGCGGCATGATACGGGCGGCGCGCCCTGCGGCGAGCGGGGCCGCTATCATGGCGGCCGGTCAAGCCGGGGGGACGTGCACATGGCCTTGCAGGTGACGGTGATGGACGCGCCCTGCGGCGCGCGGGTGACGGGCGTGGTTCTGTCGCAACCGCCGGCGGCCGCGCAGGTGGCCGGCATCCGCGCCGCCTGGCTGCGCCACCAGGTGATCTTCTTTCCGGACCAGAAACTTGCCGTGGAGGACCTGGAGCGCTTCGCCCAGTGCATGGGGCCCTTTGGCGAAGACCCCTACATCGCGCCCATTCCCGGGCATGCCCACGTGGTGCAGGTGAAGCGCGAACCCGACGAAACCACGCCCATCTTCGCCGAGTCGTGGCATTCCGACTGGAGCTTCCTGCCCACGCCGCCCGCGGGCACGGTGCTGTATGGCAACATCATCCCTCCCGCGGGCGGCGACACGCTGTTCGCCAACCAGTACCTGGCGTGGGACGAGCTGCCCTCCCACCTGCGCCGGGCGGTGGACGGGCGCATGGGTATCCACTCCGCACGCCGCGGCTACGCGCCCCAGGGCATGTACGGCGAGCGCGACAAGGGCCGCTCCATGGCCATCCGCTGGGGCGAGAGCGCCCTGCGCACCCAGCTCCACCCCATGGGCCGCGTGCACCCCGAGACCGGCCGCACCGCGCTGTTCGTGAGCCCGGGCTATACCATCGGCATCGAGGGCATGCCCGAGGACGAGGCCCATGCGCTGCTGCTGGCGCTGTTCCGCCACCAGTCGCAGGAGCAGTTCGTGTACCGGCACCGCTGGTCCGAGGGCATGCTCACCCTGTGGGACAACCGCTGCCTGATCCACGCGGCCACGGGGGGCTATGAAGGCCACCGCCGGCTGCTGCACCGGATCACGGTGGGAGAGCGGGCGGCAGCCTGAGCCGCGCGGTGCAGACACCCGGCGGCGCCGACGCGGCGCGCCGCGCTGCGCTGGCGCGGCTGCGCAGCGCGGCCGGACCCTGGGACGTGCTCGTGGTGGGCGGCGGCGCCACGGGCCTGGCCACCGCGCTGGATGCCGCCGAGCGTGGCCTGCGCACGCTGCTGCTGGAGGCTGGGGACTTCGCCTCCCGCGCGGTGTACTGGCTGGCATTGCCCTCCTCCGCGCCGCTCGTCTGGCTCTGCCCGTAGGGGCTGTAGGCGTAGCTGGTGAGCACGCTCTGGTCTTCGCGGGTGAGGGCGATCACGCTGCCCAGGGCGTCGGTGAGGAATCTGCGCGCGCCCTGCGCGCTGTAGCGCGCCAGCATCTCGTCGATGCTTAAGGATGTGAGCAGCGTGGTGCTCTGCCCCTCGCGGATCTCGCCGATCGCCTGGGCGCCGTCGTAGACGTAGCGCGTGCTCTGGCCGTTGACCCGCCGCTCGCTGCGACGGCCCAGCGGGTCGTAGCGGAAGCTCGCCTCCAGCCCCGGGGCGCTCAGGCTCACCAGCCGCCCGCGGGTGTCCCACCCGTAGGTGGTGGCATCGGCCGCGTTGGCGCGGTTTTGCTTGCGGATCAGCGCGCCGCTCGCGTCGTAGCTCAGGTCGTAGGTCTTCGCCTGGGGCGTGTTGGGCTCCAGGGTGATCTGGGTCATGCGGTTGGCCGCGTCGTAGGTGCATGACCGGCGCGGCTGTGGTGCTCGCTTGGCGATACCACCGTGCTGGCCCAACCCTTTGCCGCGCCGCCATGCCGTTGGAAGCATCGCCAACCCAGACAGGCACCCCAAACCGAAGCCCCGCCTAACCACCCCGCCGCCAGAACACCCACGGCGCCGCCGCGGTGAAGGCCACCAGCGCGTAGTACACCGGGCCGGATACGGGGTCGCGGGCGGTGAACACCTCCATCCACGTCATGCCCCGCAGGCCGATGCCCACAGCGAGGTCGGCCGCGAGCACCAGGCTCGCCGCCGCGATGCCCACCCCCAGGGCCGCGCCTGCGCCCGTCTGGCGGCGCAGGCGCCCGCCCGCCCATCGGCCGGCCAGCACGATGGCGCTCAGCATGAAGGGCGCTTCCAGGAGTTCCGCCGCACGCACGCCCAGCCGCGGCTCCAGCCACAGCACGCGAAGGGGGCCAAGCACGAAACCCGTGCCGAACACGGCGGCGAAGTACAGGGCGGCCCAGCGCAGCACGGTGGCCACCGTGGAGCCCCTGCCGGTTGGCGGCGGATCACCCATGGCGGTGCTGGCTCCCGTGGCAGCGGGCTGGGCGCTATGGGCCGGTGGCGGGCAGGTCCTGCGCCGCCCGGGCGACGACTCCCTCGGCCGCTGGCAGCGCGCCCTTCGCCGGCCGCCCCGCCCTGGCGCGATAGAAACGCACTGGCGAGACGGGCACGTCCTTGAGCACCGCCTTGCGGATGCGGCCCACCACGTGCATCTCGCAGGGCTTGCAGTCGAACTTGAGGGTGAGCCGCTCGTCGCCGTGGACGATGGTGAGCGGCTCGGCCTTCACCTGCCCCTGCACACCCGGCACGCCCTTGGCCTGCTTGGGGCACAGCGACAGCGAAAAGCGCACGCAATGCTTGGTGATCATGAGCGGCACCTGGCCGGTTTCCTCATGCGACTCGTAGGCCGCGGCGATCACCTTCACGCCGTGGCGGGCATAGAAATCGCGCGCCTTGTGGTTGAAGACATTGGCAAGGTAGGTGAGGGTGTCCTCGGGATAGGGCACGGGCGGCTCCACGCGCCGCCCCGGGGGCAGCGGGCGCCAGGCGGCGGCACGGGCAGCCTCCAGGCGCTCGATGGCTTCGCGGCGCAGGGCGTTGAGCACCGAGGCGGGCAGAAACCAAAGGCCGGAGAGTTCCAGCGTCAAGCCCTCGAGGGTGAACAGGGTGTTGCCAAGACGGTCGAGCTGGGCACGCAGGGCTTCGGCGGCCCTTGCGGCATCGCGCGCGGGCTCGCGGGCATGTGCCGCCTGCGACACAGCGCGGTGGCCCTGCTCGTCGGTGGCTTCCAGGCCGAAGCCGTCGTCCGTTTCGAACAGACGCAGCCGCAGGCCCATGCGGCGCTCGGCGCTCCTGCGGGCCAGGCGTTCGTCCCAGGCGGCATCGCGGTTACGGTGCAGAGCCGTGTCGCGGCACAGGCCGGGCAGGTCAGCAAGCGGCTCGTTGGGAGTCACGCGCCAAAGGCCCTCCCCCGCCGGCTCGGCCACGTTGACGCGGATGCCGCGCAACTGGCGCTTGGGATCGTAGTAGGTGAGGCCGTCGCCGTTGCGCAGCGGCGCCTGCGCGTGCACCTCGAACCAGTCGGAGCCGGTGCGGGTGACGTGGCCCAGGGGCAGGCCCACGTGCTTGGGCGAGTCGAAGGCGCCGATGTCATCCTGGCGGCCATTGACGAAGTAGTCGGTGGCGCCGCGGTTGAAGTCGCGCGAGGGCTCGGGGGTGAAGAAAAAAGTGCAGCGGCCCGCGGAAGCGCGCGCCAGGCCGGGGCTGTCATCGAGGATGGCATCGAGCAACTGGCGGTAGCGGGCCGTGGTGTTCTTCACGTAGCCCATGTCCTTGTAGCGGCCCTCGATCTTGAAGGAGCGGATGCCTGCCTCCACCAGCGCGCGAAGATTGGCGCTCTGGTCGTTGTCCTTGAGCGACAGCACATGGCGCTCGTGGGCGAGCACGCGGCCCTGGGGATCGGTGACGGTGTAGGGCAGGCGGCACTCCTGGGAGCAGTTGCCGCGGTTGGCGCTGCGGCCGGTGTGGGCGTGGCTGATGAAGCACTGGCCGCTGTAGGCCACGCACAGGGCGCCATGGATGAAGAATTCCAGCGTGGCCTCGCGCGCCTCGGCGGCGATGGCGCGAATCTGCTGGAGCGTGAGCTCGCGCGCCAGCACCATCTGCGCAAAGCCCGCGTCCTGGAGGAAGCGCGCCTTGGCTGGCGTGCGGATGTCGCACTGGGTGCTGGCGTGCAACTGGATGGGCGGCAGGTCTAGTTCGAGCAGGCCCATGTCCTGCACGATGAGCGCATCGGCGCCCGCCTGGTGCACGTCGAAGACCACGCGCCGCGCCTGCTCGAGCTCGTCATCGCGAAAGATGGTGTTGAGGGTGACGAACACCCGGGCGCCGAAGCGGTGCGCGTGGCGCGCCAGGCGCTCGATGTCGCGGGGCTCGTTGGCGGCATTCACCCGGGCGCCGAAGGCCGGGCCGCCGATGTACACCGCGTCGGCGCCATGGTTCACCGCTTCTATGCCGATGTCGGCCGTGCGGGCGGGGGACAGCAGTTCCAGTTCGGGACGGGGCATGGCCCGGAGCCTAGCGGACTTTCACCGGTGCGCCGAGGCGGGCACGGCGGGCACGCCGAACTCGCGCCGGCACACCTCGCCGAGGCGCGCCACCCCCGCTTCCATGACCTCGGGCGAGGGATGGGCGAAGCACAGGCGCATCCAGCGCCGGCCGGCCTCGGCGTCGGTCATCCACTCGGCGCCGGGGTTTAGCGCGATGCCGGCCCGGGAGGCGATGTCGAACAGCCGGGTGGTGTCCACGGGTTCGGCCGCCCGCATCCACAGGAAGATGCCGCCGGGCGGATCGACGAAGCGCACGGTGTCGCCGAAGTGCCGGTGCAGGCTCGCGGCCAGGGCGCGCGCCTTGCCCTCCAGCACGCCGCGCAGCCGCGCGAGATTGCTGTCGAAGTACTCGCGGCAGAACCGGGCGAGCACCATCTGCTCCAGGGCGCCCGAGCCGCCATCGCTCTTCACGCCCAGGATGCGGCTCATGAGCGGCCAGTCGGCCACCAGATAGCCCAGACGCAGGGCCGGGGCGATGGTCTTGGAGAAGGAGCCGATGTGCACCACCCGTCCATCGGCATCCAGCGCGCGCATCGCTGGCGGGCGCGCGCCGCTCCAGGTGAGGTCGGCGTAGCACTCGTCCTCGAACACAGGCACGTCGAAGCGCGCGGCCAGCGCGAGGATCTCCCGGCGGCGCGCCTCGCTCATCACCGTGGCGGTGGGGTTCTGCACCGTGGGGATGGTGTAGACGTACTTCGGCCGCACGCCCGACGCCGCCAGGCTGGAAAGGGCGGCCTCGAGCGCATCAGCGCGCAGCCCGTCCTCGTCCACGGGCACGCCCACGATGCGCGCCCCGCGGCGCTTCAGGCGCGTGATGGCGCCGCCGTAGGTCATCTCCTCCATGATCACGGTGTCGCCCGCACCCACCAGCACCTCGTTGACCAGATCCAGCCCCTGCAGCGAGCCGGAGGTGATCAACACCTCGTCGGCCGTGCAGCGGATGCCGGCATCGCGGCCGAGCTTGGCGGCGATGAACTCGCGCAGGCCGCGGTGGCCGAGCGGCCCGCTGTCCATGCCGTAGGTGCAAAGCGAGCGGCCCTCGCTGCGCAGGGCGTCGGCGGCGCAGGCGATGAGTTCGTCCACCGGCACGCAGCCGGCGTCGTTGTGCCCCCCCACGAAGTTGAAGGGCGGGAAGCCGCTCCAGCGGGCGGCGGCGGGCGGAAGGTCGGAGCGCAGGAAAGCGCCGAAGTCGAAGGTAGTCATGGCGGGGCGGGAGCATACGACGGGACGCCCAGCGGCGCCCCGTCGTGACTCCCCCCTCCCCCGCGGCAGGCCGGCATATGCGCCGTGTCACTGCCGCTTCGCCCCGCGGGATCAGTCCGTTTCAGCCGCCTGGGCCACAGCCCGGCTTCGCAGGATGCGGTGCTGTATCTTGCCCGTGGCGGTGCGCGGCAGGTCGGATTCGCCCACGAACACCACCTGCTTGGGCCGCTTGTAGCCCGCGAGCCGCTCGCGGCACCAATCTATCAACTCCGCCTCGGTGACCCGGTGGCCGTCGCGGCACACCACCACAGCGCGCACGCTCTCGCCCCACTTCGGATCCGGCACGCCGATCACCGCCACCTCGCGCACGGCCGCATGGGCGGCGAGCACCGCCTCCACCTCGGAAGGATAGATGTTCTCGCCGCCGCTGATGATCATGTTGCTCTTGCGGTCCACCAGGTGGATGTAGCCCTGAGCGTCGCGATAGGCCATGTCGCCCACCGAGCACCAGGCGCCGCGGAAGGCCTCGGCGGTTTTCTGCGGGTCTTTCCAGTAGCCATCGAACACGAAGGGCGTACGCGAGTGCAGCTCGCCCACCTCGCCGTCGGGCACTTCATTGCCCTCGCCATCGAGGATGCGCACCGGCCCGGTGCCGACCCACTCGCGGCCCACGGAGCCGAGCTTGTCGAGCTGCTCGTGGGGGCGCAGCAGGGTCACCCAGCCGGCTTCGGTGGAGCCATAGAGCTCGTAGAGCCCGGCATTGCGGAAGTAGGCCATGGCGGCGAGCTTGGTGTCGCGCCGCGCGGGGGCGGAGGAGATCATCAGCCGGCGCACGCTCGACACGTCGTACTTCGCGCGCACGTCCTCGGGAAGTGCCAGCACGGTGACGTAGTGGGTGGGCACCAGCGAGGTGAAGCTGATCCGCTCGCGCTCGAAGGTGGCCAGCAGAGCCTCGGGGTCGAAGCTGCCCCGGTCGTCGATCACCACCGCCGCGCCCAGGTAGGTGAAGGTGAAGGAGAAGTACAGCGAGTTGGCGTGGCACATGGGCATCACCAGCAGGGCGCGGTCCTCGCGGGTGAAGCCCATGTCCAGGGCGGTGGCAAGGGCGATCAGCGCCGATCCGGCGTGGCTGCGCACGGCGCCCTTGGGGCGGCCGGTGGTGCCCGAGGTGTACATGAAGGCCCACGGCTCGGAAGGCAGCACCGCCGCCTGGGGCGCTTGCGCCGGCGCGGCAGCCATCAGGGCCTCGTAGCCCGCCCAGCCCCCGGGAGCAACCGGGCTGCCGAAGTGGATGAAGCGCCCCGCCATGGCGGTGAGGCGGCCACGCAGCGGTTCGACGCGATCGAGCAGGGCGTCCTGCACGATCACCGCGCGCGCCTCGCAGTGCTCCAGGATGTATTCGATCTCGGGCGTGACCAGCCGGAAGTTGAGCGGCACCGCCACCAGCCCGGCGCGGGCCAGCGCCACGTAGATCTCCATCCACTCCACGCAGTTGTAGGCGAGGATGCCCACGCGATCGCCCTTGGCGAGCCCCAGGCCGTGGAGCGCGGCCGCCAGCCGGCTGGCGCGCTCATCCCACTGGGCGAAGCTCAGCGCCCGGCGCGAGTCCTTGGCGCCGGGATCGGCGGGGCGCAGCCGCGCATGGGCGGCCACCATCTCGGAGACATTGAGCAGGTCCATGGCGGCCTCAGGCCCGGCGCGCCTTCTCGGCCTCGTCCCAGGCCGTGAGGGCGTGATGGTCGGGCACCCAGCCCAGGCCCTTGCCGGCATCGGAGGAAAGGGCATCGCGCGTCACCACCACGTCGATGAGCGCTGGCGCGTGCTCGAAGGCGTCCCGCAGCGCCCCTTCCAGACGCGCCGGATCGGTGACCCGCTCCGCGTGCAGCCCCAGGCCGCGGGCCATCATGGCGTAGTCGGACCAGGCCAGCGTGGTGCCCACCACGCGCCCGCCGTAATTCATCTCCTGGTCGATGCGCTCGATGTTCCAGGCGGCGTTGTTGGACACGATGAACACCACCTTCGCGCCGTGGCGCGCCGCCGAGTCGATGTCCATGGCGTTGATGCCGAAGGCGCCGTCGCCCGTGACCACCGCCACCTGGCGGCCGGGGAAGGCCAGCGCGGCGGCGATGCCGTAGGGAACGCCCACGCCCAGGCAGCCGAAGGCACCCGAGTCGAGGTAGGTGCCGGTCTCCAGCCCCATGCGCGCGAAGCTCAGGATGTCACCGCCGTCGGCGATGCCGATGGCGTCTTCCCGCAGCACCGCCGACAGGGCGGCGAAAATGCGGTTGGGGTGCATGTGGCCGTCCTTGCCGGCGGGCGCCGCGGCAAGCGAGGCGGCGTACTTGCCGGAGCGGCGCAGGTGCTCGGCGCGCAGCGCCGCGGTCCACTCGCGATCGAGGTTGGCCGAGGGCGCCCGCAGCGCGGTGGCAATGGCGTCCATGGCGAGCGCCGGGGTGGCGAACAGCTCGGCCACGCCGCGGCGGTTTTCGCGCAGTTCCTCGGCGTTGTCACCGATGCGCACCACGGCCGCCTTGGGCAGCACCGCTGGCGAGCCGTAGCCCAGCTGGTAGTCGAGCTTGCGGCCCACCACCACCACCAGGTCGGCCTCCTGCATGGCGCGGCCGCGCATGGCGCCCACCACGGCGGCATGCTCGCGCGGCACCAGGCCGCGGGACTCCTGGGTGTCCAGGTACACCGCACCGCTGGCCTCGAGAAGCTTCAGCAATGCATCGCTGGCCCCCTGGGCGCCGCGGCCAGTCACCACCAACGGGCGGCGGGCGGCGGCGATGGCGGCAACGGCCCGTTGCACGTCGGCGGGATCGGGCGGGATGCGGCGCGCAGGCCGCGTCTGCATCCACTCGGGCAGCAGCACCGCCGCGGGCACGGGGCTGCGCAGCACGTCGGTGGGAATCTCCAGGTACACCGCACCGGGCGGGTTGCCGTCGCCCGCGGCGGTGGACCAGCCCTTGTCCAGGTCTCGGGCGATGCTGCCGGCCACGCGCAGCGTGCGGGCGCTGCGGGTGACGGGCTTCAGGATGGACACGTGATCGATGCCCTGCAGCGGCCCCAGGTCGTCCTGGGGCACGGGGGCGCAACCGCCGATCAGCAGCAGGGGCACCCGCTCGAGGTTGGCATTGGCCATGGCGGTGACGCAGTTGGTGACCCCCGGGCCGGCCGTGGCCAGGGCCACCCCCACCCCGCCCGTGAGCACCGCGTGGGCGTGGGCCATGTGCACCGCCGCCCCCTCGTCGCGCACGTCCACGATGCGCACTCCGCGCTGGCCGAGGTGATCCCAGATGGGCTGGATATGGCCGCCCTGCAGGCCGAACACGCGGTCCACACCGCGGGCCACCAGCCAGTCGGCCACCGCCTCCGCAACGCTGCGCGCTTGGTTGGCCTCCATCACGCTCTCCCGGTGGTGAAGTGGAGGCAGCGCCCTGGGGCGCAGGCCTTGCAAGCGGTGGGAAGGCGCCTGGCGCGAAGGGGGCGCGCGGGGCGCGGGGCGTGGATGCGGTTCATGGTGAACTCCCTGGTGAAGATCGGCGGTGCGCGTTCAGGAGGCGGCCGCACGGCGGCGCGTCCGCGGCACGGCAGCCGCCGCAGGCGCGGGGCGGGCGGCGATGCTCTCTGCCAGCGCGTCGGAGGCGTTGTTCACGTGCGCCCGGGACAACTGCCCCGCGCGCTCGGCATCGCCCGCCAGCACAGCCTCGAGAATGGCCTCGTGGTCGTCCCAGATGTCACGAGGCGCCTCGGCCCGCGCCAACACCTCGCCCATGACGCGCCGCAGGCAGGTCCAATGGGGCGCGCACACCTGGGCCACGAGGGGATTTCCCGACAGCCGGTAGAGCAGAAAGTGGAATTCCATGTCCGCCGCGATCATCCGGGCGAAGGAACCGCTTTTCACCGCTGCACGGCCCCGCTCGATGGGGGCCTTGCCCTCGGCGGCGGCGGAGCTGGAGCGGCGGGCGGCGAGGCTGGCCGCGAGGCCATCCATGGCGCCACGGATTTCGTAGAGATCGCGCACCTGGGCAGGGTCGAGCGGAGCCACCATGAGGCCTCGCCCCGGCGCATCGCGCAGGACGCCGTGGCGGCTGAGCAGCAGAAGGGCCTGTTGCACGGGCTGGCGCGACACCCCCAGGGCGGCGGCGATGTCTTCCTGAATGAGGCGCGACTCGGACCCGAAACGCCCTTCGGTGATGTCCGACAGGATCGCCTCGTAGACTTGATCCACGAGAGTGGGCTGGGGCGAAAGCGAGCGCATGGAGGTCCCGGTTGCAGCGGCAATGCGACGGAAGCGCGCATTTTAGAACTCTGAATTCAGAATGCAACCGCTGCTGGAAGCCCTGCTTTTTTACGGCCGGTGCGGGGGCCGCAATCCGCCCGCCGCGCACCCATCGCCACCAGGCGCGCGGACCTTGCACCACGAAAGCAGCCGGCAAAGAAAAAGGGCCTGCATTTGCATGCAGGCCCTTGGCAGGGTTGGCGCGCCCGGCAGGATTTGAACCCACGACCCCCTGGTTCGTAGCCAGGTACTCTATCCAACTGAGCTACGGGCGCCCGGAAAACCACACGTACGAGAACATCGAATTCAATTGCGAAGACCGGCGCTGACGCGCCTTCGAAACGCCTGCTGCTCTTGTGGAGCGTCCTCGCCCTTCAGGAAAACGCCGCGCGAGGCGCGGCGTTTTCCTAACTGGCGGAGACGCAGGGATTCGAACCCTGGATGCAGGTTTTGCCCGCATACTCCCTTAGCAGGGGAGCACCTTCGGCCTCTCGGTCACGTCTCCAAAGAACACGGATGATAGTCGCGCGGGTTTCGAGGGTCAAACCCACGCGCCGCCCCCCGCCGGTCAGGCAGCACCCTGCTCCAGGTCGAAGGCCTTGTGCAGCACGCGCACCGCCAGCTCGAGGTACTTCTCGTCCACCACCGCGGAAATCTTGATCTCGCTGGTGGAGATCATCTGGATGTTGATGCCCTCCTCGGACAGGGTGCGGAACATGCGGCTGGCGATGCCGGCGTGCGTGCGCATGCCCACGCCCACCATGGAAACCTTGCAGATGCGGTTGTCGCCCAGAATGGCCCGGGCGCCAATATGGGACTTCACGTTTTCGAGAATCTGCAGGGCGCGGCTGTAATCGCCGCGCGGCACGGTGAAGCTGAAGTCGGTGAGCCCGTCCACCGAGGCGTTCTGGATGATCATGTCCACGTCGATGTTGGCATCGCCAACGGGGCCCAGGATGGCGTAGGCGATGCCGGGGCGGTCGGGCACACCGGTGACGGTGAGCTTGGCCTCGTCGCGGGCGAAGGCGATGCCGGAAATGACGGCCTGTTCCATCTGTTCGTCTTCCTCGAAGGTGATCAGGGTGCCCGATTGCGCCTCGACGGCCACCGGGAGGTCGGGATCGGTGAGGCTCGAGAGCACCCGCAGGCGCACGCGGTACTTGCCAGCGAACTCCACCGAGCGGATCTGCAACACCTTGCTGCCCAGGCTCGCCATCTCGAGCATTTCCTCGAAGGTGATGGTGGCCAGGCGGCGCGCCTCGGGAACGATGCGCGGATCGGTGGTGTACACGCCATCCACATCGGTGAAGATAAGACACTCATCGGCCTTCAGGGCGGCCGCCAGCGCCACGGCGGAGGTATCCGAGCCGCCGCGCCCGAGCGTGGTGAGGTTGCCGTGGGCGTCGATGCCCTGGAAGCCCGCTACCACCGGAACGATGCCCGCGGCCAGATCCTCGCGCAGGCGCTGCTCGTCGATGCCGAGAATGCGCGCCTTGGTGAAGGCACTGTCGGTGAGCACCTTCACCTGCCAGCCGGTGTAGGAGCGCGCCTTCACGCCCTGGGCCATGAGCGCCATGGACAGCAAGCCGACGGTGACCTGCTCGCCGGTGGAGGCCACCACGTCCAGTTCGCGCGGATCGGGCTCCTCCTGCAGCTCCCGCGCCAGGCCGATGAGGCGGTTGGTCTCGCCCGACATGGCGGAGGGCACCACCACCACCTGATGGCCGGCGGCGCACCATTTGGCCACGCGCCGGGCCACGTTGCGGATGCGTTCGGTGGAAGCCACCGAGGTGCCGCCGAATTTCTGGACGATGAAAGCCATGCTGGTTGCAAGGCCGCGCCTGCGGCGCAGCGAAAAAAGCCGCGAGTGTACGCAACCCCGGGGCAGGTTTCCAAGGGCCACGCCCGAGGGCCGGGCGGTTTCGCACCCGCCCGGGTTCACGCCCCGGCGCTGGCTGCGCTACAGTGCACTCCGGTCGCGGGGGCGCACGTCATCCATGGGTCGCAAGGCCGCAGGAGTGTTAGTCATGCTGCTTCGCATCGCTACCGCCGTGTTCATGGTGGCCCTCACCGCCGTGGCCCGCGCTACCCCCGAGGCCGATACCGTTGTCGAGGCAACCGCACTCAACCCCGAAATCATCGCCGCCGTGCGCCAGGCGCGCGCAGCCGCCAGCGCCGCCCGCGAGGCCGGCCAGGCGGCCCGCGCCAACGAGGCGCAGGTGCTGGCCGCCGCCGAGCGCGGCCGCGCCGCAGCCCGCAAGGCCCGCGCCCTGGAGGGTCCAGGCCGGCTGCGGCTGGCCTTTCCCCAGGGCGAGCGCTACGAGGGTGAAGTGCTGGACGGCAAGCGCCACGGGCTGGGCGTGCTGGAGTTCCGCGACGGCAGCCGCTACGAGGGCCAATGGCGCGCCGACCAATCCACCGGCGCCGGGGTGTACTTCCTGCCCGATGGCCGCCAGTACCAAGGAGATTTCGTGGCCAACAAGGCAGAGGGGCTGGGCGTGTTCCACCTGGCGTACCGGCACCGTTACCTGGGCGAGTTTCGCAAGGACGTGGCGGCGGGACTGGGCATGTACAGCCTTCCCGATGGCCAGGTGTACTTGGGCCAGTTCAGCGGCGACGAAGCCCAGGGCGTGGGGGTGTACGTGATGGCGGGCGGCGAGCGCTACGAGGGCGAGACCTGGGCCAACCAGCGAAACGGCTACGGCATCCACACCTGGCCCAACGGCGACCGCTACGAAGGCATGCTGAAGGACGGCACCATGGACGGGCCCGGGGCACGCTTTCTTGCCGGCGGCGCGGTGCAGCAGGGGCTGTGGCGCGGCAACAAACTGGTGAAGGCCCTCGCCCCTGCTCTTTGAGGGCACGGCGCCGGGGCTCGTGGCGCGCGCGGCTCAGCCGCCGGCGGATTCCAGCAGTTTCACTACCTCTGCGTGCCGCCCCTCGCGCGCCATGTCCAGGGCGGTCTTGCCGCGGTCATCACGGCGCGCCGGGTCTGCTCCACGCTCCAGCAGCAGGCGCACCGTGGCGGCATGGCCGTACCCGGCAGCCCACATTAGCGCCGTGAGCTCGCGCCCGTAGCTGGCATTCACGCCCACACCGCGCTCCAGCAACAGCACCACGGCCTCGGTGCGCCCGGCTCCCGCCGCGTAGATCACTGCGTTCTTGCCGAGCTGGTCGCGGGCAAGGGGATCGGCGCCCGCCTCCAGCAGCATGCCCAGGATCTGCGTGCTGCCGGCATAGGCCGCCGCCATCGCAGGGGTGGTCTTGTCCAGGGCGGGGGTGTCGGCCTGTGCGCCCCGTTGCAACAACTCACGCACCAGGGATTCGTTGCCCTTTTTCACGAACAGCATCAGCGGCGTCTCGCCGTTGCGGTTGCGGGCATTGACCGCGGCACCCCGCTGCAACAGGTCGAGGGCACGCTCGGCGTCACCGCGTTTGGCGGCGGCAAGCAGTTGGGCATTGAGGTTGTAGGCCGAGGCGTCGTAGTCGTTGCCGCCCATGTTGTTCTGGGATGCCGCAGGCTGCACTGAAAACCCCGCCACCAGCAGCAGCACGAGACGCAAGTTTGCGAGCCGGCACAACGCTGTACAGGACAATCGGTTCATGGCTGTCTTTCGCTTGTGACCCATGAGATTGTCATATAGAGTCGTTCGGCCGACAAATGAAGACAGCCATTGCAGGCCTGCATCGCGGCATTCATCACGGGATCGAGACAGGCCCGTGTCCAATCCAGAGGAGAAAGCATGAACTTCAAGACCAGCCTCACTCGCGTCGCTGCGTCCCTTGTCGTGGCCGGCCTGGCGTCCATCGCCGTGGCCGCCGAAATCGAGGGCCAGCAGACCGTTGTCACCAAACCCATGTCCAAGAACCTGGTGAGCGTCACCCAGCAACTGCTGAACGCATCCCCTGGCGACAAGAATCACTGGCTGCACCCCAACGGCAACTACGCGCAGACGCGCTACTACCCCGCCGACCAGATCAACGCCGGCAACGTGGCCAAGCTCAAGCCCGCCTTCGTGTTCCAGACCGCGGTGCTCGAGTCCATGGAAACCGCGCCGCTCGTGGTCAATGGCGTGATGTTCCTCACCACGTCCTACAACCACGTTTACGCCGTGGACGCGGTCACCGGCGAGCAGTTCTGGCACTACAAGCACAAGATGGGGCCAGTCACCACCTACTGCTGCGGCCCCAACAACCGCGGCGTGGCTGCCTCGGGCGACATGCTCTTCATGGGCACCCTGGACGCCAAGCTGGTAGCCCTGGACGCCAAGACCGGCAAGGTGGTGTGGGAGACCGAGATCGCCGACCCCGAAAAGGGCTACAGCGAAACCATGGCGCCCACCGTGGTGGACGGCAAGGTACTCATCGGTACCAATGGCGGCGAGTACGGCATCCGCGGCTTCGTGAAGGCCTTCGACGCCAAGACCGGCAACCTGCTGTGGACCTTCAACACCATCCCCGACAAGGGCCATGAAGGCGTATGGGCCAAGAACGACGCCACCGGCCGCGACATGCTGCGCAACCTCGCCAAGGAGAAGGAACTGCTGGCCAAGAACGGCGGCGACTTCTACCAGACCCTGGGCGGCGGCGTGTGGATGACCCCGGCGGTGGACCTGGAGTCGCGCTCCGTGTACTTCGTGGTGGGCAACCCCTCGCCCGACCTCTACGGCGACATCCGTCCCGGCGACAACCTCTACACCGACTCCGTGGTGGCGGTGGATCTGGATTCCGGCGCCTACAAGGCGCACTTCCAGTACGTGGCCCATGACGTGTGGGACCTGGACGCCGTGTCCCCGCCCATCATCACCACGGCGAAGGGCAAGGACGGCAAGGATCGCAAGGTCGTCATCCACGGCGGCAAAACCGGCCACGTGTACGTGCACGACGCCAAGACCCTGGATCTGATCCGCTTCTCCGAGGCCATGGTGCCCCAGGAAAACATGTGGGTGCTGCCCACCGCCGAAGGTGCCCGCATGCTGCCCGGCGCCAACGGCGGCGTGGAGTGGAACCCCATGGCCATCAACCCGAAGCTGCGCATGGCCTATGCCGCCAACCTGCACCAGCCCATGACCTACCACGTGGAAGAAGCGGCCTACCCTGGCGGCGACAAGCTGTGGCTGGGCGGCGCCTTCAAGGTGATTCCGGGTGAGAAGCAGTGGGGCCGGCTGGCCGCGGTGAATCTCGACACCGGCAAGATGGCCTGGAAGGCCGACACCGATCAGCCGCTCATGGGCGGCGTGCTGGCCACCGCCGGCAACCTGGTGTTCACCGGCGAGGGCAACGGCTGGTTCAACGCCTACGACGCCCGCACCGGCAAGAAGCTGTGGTCCTTCCAGTGCGGCGCCGGCGTGAACGCCCCACCCGTGTCCTACACCGTCAACGGCAAGCAGTACATCGCCGTGGCGGCGGGCGGCAACACCCAGCTCGACTTCAAGCGCGGCAACAGCGTGTTCGTGTTCGCCCTGCCCTGATGATGAACTGAGCTTCATCCGGCAGGTCAGGGAAAGGCCACCCCCCGGGGTGGCCTTTTCTCATCGACCCGCGCTCCCGTCCCTGTCCATCGGATCCACACCCATGAAGAGCACCATCGCACTGATCGCTGCCGCGCTGTGGCTCGGCGCGCTGCCGGCCCTGGCCCAGGACGCCGCCGCCGGCAAGGAAAAGTCCGCTGCCTGCGCCGCCTGCCACGGCGAGGACGGCAACTCCACCGTTTCCATGTTCCCCATCCTCGCGGGCCAGACCCCGCGCTACCTCTACCTGCAACTCAAGGACTTCAAGGAAGGCCGGCGCAAGAACGATCTCATGTCGCCCATGGCCGCCAACCTGAGCAAGCAGGACATGCAGGACCTGGCCGCCTACTACTCAAAGCAGAAGATCAAGCCCAACGGCTTCAAGGCCGACGGCGCCAAGGTAGCGCGCGGCAAGAAGGTCAACGACGACGCCCTGTGCCCCATGTGCCACCTTGGCGGCTTCTCCGGCCAGAACGAGGTGCCGCGAGTGGCGGGCCAGCACTACGACTACGTGATCGCGCAGTTACGGGCCTTCAAGCACAAGGAACGCACCAACGACGCCGGCAACATGCAGGGCGTGGTGCGCACCCTGCCCGACGAGGACCTGGAAGCCCTGGCGCACTACGTCGCCAATCTCAACTGATTCGCGCCTGACCGGGCCGCCCGGGCCCGGTCTGCTGCCGCCGGTCATGCCAAGCGCCTCCACCCAACCCTTCGCCTCGCGGCGCCTCGCCTGTCTGGGGCCCCATGGCTTTCACCGCATCGCATACACCCAATGGGGCGACCCGGACAACGCCCATGTGGTGATCTGCGTCCATGGCCTGACGCGCAACAGCCGCGACTTCGACCTGCTGGCGCAGCGCCTCGCGCGCCGGGCGCGAGTGCTGTGCCCCGACGTGGCTGGACGCGGCGCCAGCGACTGGCTGTCCCACCCCGAGGACTACGGCTACCCGCTGTACTTGTCCGACATGGCGGCCCTCATGGCCCGCTGCGGCGCCGAACGGGTTGACTGGGTGGGCACCTCCATGGGCGGCCTGATCGGCATGCTCATGGCGGCGCAGTCCGGCAACCCCATCCGCCGCCTGGTGGTGAACGACGTGGGTCCCTTCATCCCCAAGGCCGCCCTGGAACGCATCGCCACCTATGTGGGCGTGGAGGCGCGCTTCGATTCACCCGCGGCCCTGGAGGCGCACCTGCGGCGGGTGCACGAGCCCTTCGGTCCGCTCTCCGACGCCCAGTGGGCGCACCTGGCGGCCCACAGCACCCGCACCCGGCCCGATGGCAGCCTGGGGCTAGCCTACGACCCGGGCATCGCCAATGCCTTCCGCACTGCCATCTCCGACGTGGACTTGTGGCCCGTGTGGCGCGCCATGGCCGCGCCCGTGCTCATCACCCGCGGCGCCCAGTCGGACCTGCTGCTGGCGGACACGGCGCGCCGCATGATCGACACGGCGCCGCCCGGCTCGCGCCTGGTGGAGTTCGAGGGCATCGGCCATGCCCCCACCTTCATGGCTGAGGACCAACTCGCCGCCGTGGAAGCGTTCCTGCTCGACTGACGCCCCAGCCCTGCGGCTTCGGGTACCCTTGGCTGTCCATCAACGGAGGAATTCCATGTCCCTGCGCGATTTCCAGCGCCCCGACCCCGCCCTCGTGGAGCAGTTCCGCGAGGTGGCCCGCTGCTACAGCGCCTCGTGCGTGTTCGCCGACGTGCAGCAACGCGACGGCGTCATGCACAGCGGCGTGAAGCCCATCTTCAAGGCCAAGGCCGTGGGGCCAGCGCTCACGGTGAAGCTCTCGCCCGGTGACCTTCAGGACCCGCTGGCGGCGCTGCACGTAGCCCAGCCGGGCGACGTGGTGGTAGTGGATGCCGGCGGCGAGACCGAAACTTCGGTGTTCGGCGGCCTCATGGGCAGCCTGTTTCTCAATCGCGGCGTGCAGGGCGCGGTGATCGACGGCGCGTGCCGCGACACCGACGAGTTGCGCGACCTGGGCTTCGTGGTGTTCTCCCGCACGGTCACCGCGCGCGGCACCCACACCATGTTCTCGGGTCGCAAGGACGACGTGCAGCTCAACGTCTCCGTGCAATGCGGCGGCGTGGTCGTGAGCCCGGGCGACATGATCGTGGCCGACGAGATCGGCATCACCGTGGTCCCCGCGGAGCGGCTCGAGGCGGTGCTGGCCGCCGCGCGCGAACAGGCCGAGCGCGAAGAGGCCACGCGGCAGCGCATCCGCGAGGGCCGCAGCTTCGAGCAGCTGCTCGAGGAGTTCGGGCGCATCTGAGCGCGCGAGGCCCGCCGTGATCGCCGTGGACTGGGGCACCAGCACCCTGCGCGCCTTCCGCCTTGATGCCCGCGGCGCCGTGCTGGAGCGTCGCGAGGCGGCACTGGGCATCCTGGCGGTGCGCGAGGGGCGTTTCGCCGAAGCGCTCGAATCCCAGGTGGGCGACTGGATGGCGGCGGGCCACGGACCGGTGGTGATGAGCGGCATGATCGGCAGCCGCCAGGGCTGGGCGGAGCAGGCCTACCTGCCCTGCCCCGCGGGGCCCGACGAGATCGCGGCCCGCATGGGCCAGGTGCGATGGGGCATGCGCGGCGCTTGCGCCTGGATCGTGCCCGGCCTCGTCGCCCGCGACGCCCATGGGCTGCACGACGTGATGCGCGGCGAGGAGACGCAGCTGGTGGGCGTGCTGGAGACACTGGGCCCGGGCCTGCACACCGTCTGCCTGCCCGGCACCCACAGTAAGTGGGCCACGGTGCACCATGGCCGCATCACCGGCTTCACCACCCACATGACCGGCGAGCTGTTCGCCGTGCTGCGCGATCACAGCATCCTCGGCCGGCTGATGGCCAACGCCGGCGACGATCCGGCTGCCTTCGACCTGGGGCTCGCGCGGGCCGGGCTGCCCGGCGGGCTGCCTCACCTGCTGTTCGGGGTGCGCGCCGAGGGTCTTGCCGGCGCCCTGGGTGCGGAACAGGCCCACGAGGTACTCTCAGGTCTGCTGATCGGATACGAAATTGCCCACGCGGCGCCGCGGGAGGGCACCGTGCACTTGCTGGGGGCGCCCGGCCTGTGTACCCGTTACGCGCGCGCGCTGGAGCGCCGCAGCCTGCTTGCCCGCCTGCTGGACCCCGACGCGGCCGTGCGCGGGCTGCACCGCCTGGCTGCCCACCTGCCCAAGGGAGCCCCCCCATGTCCCGACTGAACCACTGGCTTGCCCAGTGTCCGCTGGTGGCCATCCTGCGCGGCATCACCCCTGCCGAGGTGATGGACGTGGCGGCGGTGCTCGAGAAGGCCGGCTTTCGCATGGTGGAGGTGCCCATGAACTCGCCCGACGCCTTCACCAGCATCGCACTGCTCTCCGGGCGTTTTGGCGACAGCCTGCTGGTGGGCGGCGGCACGGTGACCGAGACCACCCAGGTGGCGCGCATAGCCGACGCCGGCGGCAAGCTGGTGGTAATGCCCCATGCAGATGCGCTGGTGGTGGACGCGGCGAAGAAGAAGGGGATGGTGGCGGTACCCGGCTTCTCCACGCCCACCGAGGCCTTCACCATGATCGCGGCGGGGGCGGACGGCCTGAAGCTGTTTCCCGCGGAGGCCAATCCCCCACGGGTGCTGCGCTCGCTTCGCGCCGTGCTTCCCGCGGAGATGCCGGTGCTGCCGGTGGGCTCCATCACGCCCGAGACAATGGCCGAGTACTGGGCTGCCGGCGCCAGCGGCTTCGGCCTGGGCGGCGCGCTCTACAAGCCCGGCGATCCGGCCCCGGCGGTGGCCGGCCGGGCGAGCGTGTTCATGCGGGTGCTGGGCGGGCTGGCCGCGCGCGCCTGAGGGGTGCCCCGGGCGCGCTTCAGATGCCGCCCATGCACAGGTACTTCACCTCCATGAACTCCTCGATGCCGTGGCGGCTGCCCTCGCGGCCCAGGCCCGACTGCTTCACACCGCCAAAGGGCGCCACCTCATTGGAGATGATGCCCACGTTGATGCCCACCATGCCCGACTCGATGCCCTCTGCCACGCGCCAGATGCGCCCCACGTCGCGGGCATAGAAATACGACGCCAGGCCGAACTCGGTGTCGTTGGCCATGGCGAGGACCTCGGCCTCGGTGGAGAAGCGGAACACCGGCGCCACGGGACCGAAGGTCTCCTCGCGGGCCACCTTCATGGACGGTTTCACGTGGGCGATCACGGTGGGCTCGAAGAACTGCCCTCCCAGGGCGTGACGCCGGCCCCCGGTGACGATGCGCGCGCCCCCGGCCAGCGCGTCGGCCACGTGCTCTTCCACCTTGAGCACCGCCGCCTCGTCGATGAGCGGGCCGGTGGTGACGCCCGGCTCCTGGCCGTTGCCCACCTTGAGGGTTGCCACCTTCGCCGCGAGTTTCGCCACGAAGGCGTCGTACACGCCGTCCTGCACCATGAGCCGGTTAGCACATACGCAGGTCTGGCCGGCGTTGCGGTACTTGGAGGCCATGGCCCCCTCCACGGCGGCGTCCAGGTCGGCATCGTCGAACACGATGAAGGGCGCATTGCCGCCCAGCTCCAGCGAGAGCTTCTTGATGGTGGGGGCGCACTGGGCCATGAGCTTCGCGCCCACCTCCGTGGAACCGGTGAAGGTGAGCTTGCGCACCACGGGGCTCGCGGTGAGCGCGGCACCGATCTCCGCCGAGCTGCCAGTGATCACGCTGAACACGCCCTTGGGAACGCCGGCGCGCTCGGCCAGCACCGCCAGGGCGAAGGCGGAGAACGGCGTCTGGGTGGCTGGTTTGAGCACCATGGTGCAGCCCGCGGCCAGGGCTGGTGCCGCCTTGCGGGTGATCATGGCGGCGGGGAAATTCCACGGCGTGATGGCCGCGCACACGCCCACGGGCTGCTTGATCACCACCAGCCGCCGGTCGGCGGCCACGGTGGGGATCACCTCGCCGTAGGTGCGCTTGCCCTCCTCGGCGAACCATTCAATGAACGAGGCCGCGTAGGCGATCTCTCCCTTCGCCTCGGCCAGCGGCTTGCCCTGCTCGGCGGTCATGATGAGGGCCAGATCGTCCTGATTGGCCATCATCAGCTCAAACCACTTCCGCAGCACGGCGGCACGGTCTTTCGCGGTGCGGGCGCGCCAGGCGGGCCACGCCGCGTCGGCGGCGGCGATGGCGCGCAGCGTCTCGGGGCTGCCCATCCGGGGGATGGTTCCCAGCGCCCCGCCGGTGGCGGGATTGACCACGGCGATGGTGCCCTTGCCATCGGCATCCACCCATTGACCATCGAGATAGCACTGCTGGCGCAGCAGCGAGGGATCCTGGAGCGCGAGGGTCTCCGGGACGAGAGGCGCATTCATGGCATGGCTCCGGTGGAAAAAAGGAGGCAGAGGCAGGGTTGTCCGCGCCGGGCGCGGCTGCGGTTCTAGAAAGTGCCCGGATAGGCGCCGCCATCGATAAGGAAGTTCTGCCCCGTGAGATAGGAGGCGTGGGCGCTGCACACGAAGGCGCACAGCGCACCGAATTCCTCGATGGTGCCGAAGCGTCCGGCGGGGATGGTCTTGAGCCGCGACTCCTTGGCCTGGGCGAAGCTGATGCCGGCGCCGCGCGCCATGGCCTCCACGCGGGAGAACATGGTGTCGGTGCCGAACAGACCGGGCAGCAGGTTGTTGATGGTGACGTTGTGCACCACCGTCTTGCGTGCCACGCCGGCCACGAAGCCCGTCAAGCCAGCGCGCGCGCCGTTGGACAGGCCCAGGATGTCGATGGGGGCCTTCACCGCGCTGGAGGTGATGTTGACAATGCGGCCGAAGCGCCGCGCGATCATGCCGTCCACCGTGGCCTTGATGAGTTCAATGGGGGTGAGCATGTTGGCCTCCAGCGCGGCCAGCCACATGTCGTGGGTGAAGTCGCGGAAATCGCCTGTGGGGGGTCCGCCCGCGTTGTTGATGAGGATGTCGGGTTCGGGACAGGCAGCCAGAACGGCCTTGCGTCCCTCGGCGGTGGTGATGTCTGCGGGCACCACCTCCACCGCACCCCCCGCAGCGCGAATCTCGCCGGCGGTCTGGTCCAGCGCATCGCGGCCCCGGGCCACCAAAGTGACGTGAACGCCCTCGGCGGCGAGCGCCACGGCGCACCCCTTGCCCAAGCCCTTGCTGCCCGCACACACGATGGCGCGGCGTCCCTTAATCCCCATATCCATTTTGTTACGTCTCCCCTGTCCGTGGATGTGGGCGAGTTAATACACCAAAACGCATGATTGGGGCAGGGTTCGGGGATGGAAACCGCCCAATCCCGGCACCAGCACATTGCCGACTGCCTCCCTGTGCAGCGGGGGAATGTCAGCTTTGCCAATCGCGCGGTTCGCAATGTCGTCCTCTCCGTGGCGGAGCATGGCCGCACGTGGCGGGGTTTGCCCAGGCGATTGAGGATCTGACACACCATCCGCACCCGGGTGAGTCAGTGGTCCGGCAGCGGGCCGGGCGAGGGCTGGACGGGGGGGCACCATGGACGCCACGATCCGGTGTTGCATGCATTTTTGGATGGCAGCCATGCTTTACCGAGTCTGGCGACTTCGGCGGGTAACGGCCAAAGTGTCTCCTCGGCCTGCATGTCGCAGGCTTGTAACCCGATGGAGTCGCCATGTTTGCCTTGTCTCATACTCCCTCTCGCTTGCGCCTGCGCGTGCTCTTGTCCGCCCTGGTGCTGGCTGGCAGCCTGACGATGGCCGGTTGCGCCAGCGTGGGCAGTCCGTCACAGACCAGCCTCCGGGACGCTGAGCAGCTGACCGCTCAACCCGACGGCACCCGCGCCTGGCGGGCTGCCGAAGCGCGCGTGTCGGCTTTCTATCTGCCAGGGGATGCTCTGGAGATCCGTTTTCCGACCAAGCTCGACGACGAACAGCAGGACGCGCTGCGCAAGGCCTTTGCCCAGGCGCTGGTGAAGGAGCTAACGGACGCGGGGCTGCGTCAGGCTGACGCGGCAGGACCTGGAGTGGTGCAGGTGCGCGGCGTAATCACCGACGCGGAACTGGCGAGCCCGGGGCTCAACGTGGTCACGACCCTGCTGGTGCTGTTACCGTTGTCGCGCGGCGGCGTGTCGCTGGACGTGGAAGCATTGGGCGGCACGTCCCGGGTCGCGGCGCTATCCTTCAAGGGTAAGGCCGGCGTGAACAACGTGGGCTCCGCCTTCAGGGGTATCGGTCACGCCAAGTTGCAGACCGAGGTGGCGGCACGCAAGTTCGCCGATCTGCTGCTGCAGCGGGCGCCCAAGTCTGCAAGCTAATCGGGATGCAGCCATGTCTCCCTTGCCTTCCAAAGAGTGGGGGCGTGGCACTCGCGGTCCATGGGACTTGTTGGCATTTCGCGTTGCTTCAACGATCAACGCCAAGTTGAAAAAGGCAATGAACATGGCGTCGCGCTTACTGAACCGGGAGAACATTCTGCGAACGCCCTTGATTCGCCGGAACAGCCGCTCGATCTCGTTACGACGCCTGTTCATCGCCCGTTCGCTTCCCTGCCCCAAACATGCGTTTTGGCGTTAGCGCGACCGCGTGCGGCAAGCGCCGCGACAATGCCCTACGCTATCGCCCCCCCGTTGGGAAGCAAACGGGCCGATGCTATTATCTTTTTCGTGCGTAATACATTTCGATCCCCTGCGCCACGCAGCGCTGCCGCCCGTGCCGTCCTGCTGAGCGCGGTCATGCTGGCCGGATGCGCGGCGCCTGCCAAGCGCGTGGCCAGTGACCCCCTCGAACCGCTCAACCGGGCCGTCTACCGCTTCAACGACGTGGCCGACCGCTACGCGGTCAAGCCAGTGGCGAAGGTCTACGACACGGTGATTCCCCGCGTCGTGCAACGGGGCGTACGCAACTTCTTTTCCAACCTCGATGATGTGGTGGTGGTGGTCAACGACCTGCTGCAGGGGCGGCCGAACAACTTCGGCCACGACAGCGTGCGCCTGGTGGCGAACACGGTGTTCGGCGTGCTGGGCATCGTGGACGTGGCGAGCATGCGGGGCATCGAGAAGCGCTCCGAGGACTTCGGACAGACACTCGCGGTGTGGGGCGTTCCTCCAGGACCGTATCTGGTGCTGCCTTTCCTCGGCCCCAGCACCCTGCGCGACGGTCCGGCCAAGTTCGCCGATTCCTTCATCGATCCCGTCTGGCGGATCGCCAACGTGCCAGAGCGCAACGTCACCGTGGGGCTGCGGCTGGTGGATGTGCGCGCCAGCCTGCTGCCGGCAGAGCGGCTCCTGGAGCAAGCCTCCGTTGACCGCTACAGCTTTCTGCGCGATGCCTATTTGCAGCGGCGCCTGAATCTCATCTACGACGGCAATCCGCCGCGGGCCAAGGACGACCTGGAAGACCCCGATGCCCTCGATGAGGAGGACTTGAGCTCGGCGCCAGACCGCGACCTCCCCGGCATCCTGCCGCCCTCGACGCTACCGCTAGCGGTGCCGGACGTGGCACCGCTGCGCTAGGGCGCAACGCGTCAGTTCAGCCGCGCCACGGCCTTGCGCATTTCCACCACGCGGAAGCGGACGGCCTCGGCGTCTGGTGCCGCAGGACTGGCCGTGAGGTAGTGCTCGAAGTCGGTGAGCGCGGCGCGAAAGCAGTCCAGTTCCTGGAACACGATTCCGCGGTCGCGCAGTTCGTCGGTTTCGGATGGAACCAACGCCATGATCCACTCGATGGCGGCCAACGCCTGCGTGAACTCCCGCTCGCGCAGATAGTTGCCTTTGAGGTTGCGCAACACGCGCACCACCACATCACGCGGCGTGGCTGCCACCAGCAACTCCGACACGATGGCGCGCGATACTTCGCCGCCGCGGAACTCGCGCAGCCGTTTCTGCAAGTCTTCCAGCGACAAGGTTATGCCGCAGTAGTAAGGGTCAATCACCGCCACTCCGCCATCCACGGGGCATTTCACCAGGAAATGGCCGGGAAAGGACACACCCTTCAGGTCCAGCCCAAGACGACGCCCCAGCGCGATGTACAGGATCGACAGGCTGATGGGAATGCCGCGGCGCCGCTCCATGACCTCGTTGAGGAAATTGTTACGCGGGTCGTAATAGTTGTCGGTGTCAGCGCGAAAACCCAGTTCCTGGAACAGCAGGAAGTTCATGGCGCCGATCACCTCGGGCACACCTGCGCCAATACGCAATCCCACGCGGATGCGACCTGCCCACTCCTCGATCTGGCCCAGGCAAAACGCGGGATCGAGCGCAGGGTATTGACCCTGAGCAATCTGCAGCGCCGCCTCGGCGAGGCACACCGACTCGGAGGGCGCATCGAGTATCTCGCGCAACCGCGCGGGGATCTTCGGTGCCACCGAACAGCCTTCAGGAGCCCTGACTGGCCGTTTCCGGGGCCGATCCGGCAACGGCGACGGCCGGCGCCACAGCAGGCGGGGGTGCCGCGGGCGGCAGGAACAGCGCCGCCACCTGGCGACGCGCGCCGGGCCGGGCTCCAGCGGGTGGAACCGCAGCGCGCGGCGCCACTGGTGCCTCTGCGCCCGATTCGTAGGGCCGGGAGAACAGAGGATCCGCCGGCGCCCGCGGGACGCAAGGGCCGCCCGGCCCGCGGGGTGCGGGAGAGCGCTGGCTGCGTTCGCGTTCGCGGTCATGCCCGCCGTCGTGTTCGACGCCGCGAGCCCCGCGCTCGTGGTGTACGGCACGCTCGGGATCGAACCCAGGCAGGGTTTGCACCGAGATGGTTGCCTTGAGCAGCTTTTCGATGCGCTCGAGGTACTCTCTTTCGGCGTCGCACACCAGGGATATGGCCTCGCCCGAGGCACCAGCGCGGCCAGTGCGGCCGATGCGATGGACGTAATCCTCGGGGGTGTGGGGAAGCTCGTAATTGATCACACAGGGGAGCTGTTCGATATCCAGACCGCGGGCGGCAATGTCGGTGGCCACCAGCACGCGCACCTTGCCGTCCTTGAAGGCCTGCAAGGCCTCCATGCGCTCCTGCTGCGTTCGGTTGGAGTGGATGGCCGTGGCATCCAGCCCATCTCGCACCAGCTGGTGCGCCAGCCGGTTGGCGCCGAAGCGCGTGCGTACGAACACCAACACCTGGCGCAGGTCTCGCTCGGTGACGAGCCGGGCGAGCAGATCGCGCTTGCGCGGCTCGGGAACGCGGTACACCGCGTGCGTGACGGTCTCGGTGACGGCATTGCGGCGAGCCACCTCCACCAGCACCGGCTGGTTGAGCAACCCGTCGGCGAGCCTTCGAATCTCGTCGGAGAACGTGGCCGAGAACAACAGGTTCTGCCGCTTGGGCGGCAGCAGTGACAGGATGCGGCGGATGTCGGGCATGAAACCCATGTCCAGCATCCGGTCGGCCTCGTCGAGCACCAGGAACTCAACCCGGTTGAGCATCACCGTTTTCTGTTGCACGTGGTCGAGCAGGCGCCCAGGCGTGGCCACGAGGATTTCCACGCCGGCGCGCAGATCCTTGATCTGCGGGTCGATGTCCACGCCGCCGAAGACCACGGTGGCACGCAAGGGCATGAACCTGGAGTAGCCCTTGACGCTGTCGAACACCTGGGCGGCAAGCTCGCGGGTGGGCGTGAGAATGAGCGCACGCACCGGATGGCGAGCTGGCGACATGCTGGTGTTGCCATGGTGACGCAGCCGCTGCAGCAGCGGCAGCGTGAAGCCGGCGGTCTTGCCGGTGCCCGTCTGGGCAGCACCCATCACGTCCTTGCCGAGGAGGATGGGCGGGATGGCTTTCTGCTGAATGGGGGTGGGCTCGGTGTAGCCCTGCTCGGCGACGGCACGAAGGATCTCTTCGCACAGGCCGAGATCGGAAAACGGCATGGGTGTAAGTGTCTCCTGATGGCGAATCCCGTTATCCGCCACGAGGCCTGGCGCGGGATGGGATGGCCGGGTGAGCGCAGGCATCCGGTGGCCTGCAAAGAATCTTCAACCGGAAAGGCAGTTTACAGGAAGACCGTTGATGCAGCGTGCCTTTCTTCCGGACGCCCCCCCCCACGGGCGGGCTCAGGGCTGAGGCGCCACGCAGTCCCGGTACACATGCCAGGTGGCGTGGCCGATCAACGGCACCACCAGCACCAGGCCGAGCTTGTAAGTAAGAAAACCCAGCACAGTGAGCGCCACGATAGCCACGGCCCACAACACCATCGCCCGCAGGTTGCAGCGAAGGGCTGCGAAGCTCGCGATCATGGCGGTGAGGGTGTCCATGCTCGGCCGATCGAGCAGCATGGGGATGGACACCACGCTGGTGGCAAACACCAGCAGCGCGAAACCCAGCCCGACGGCGGCGTAGGCCGCCATGAACATCCAGCCCTCGGCCGACCCGGCGAGCTGGGCCAGGACCCCCTCCTCGGAGGGCAGGTCGCTGGCAAAGAAAAGCGCCACCACCACCACCGACACGCGAATCCACACCGCCAGCAACAATGCCAGGATGAGCGCGTAGAAGCCGATGGCAGGGGCATTGGCCCGCCATGCGGTGAGCGTGGGCAGCAGTCGCAGCGGCTCCTTCAGGTGCCGGCGCCGGCTCAGGTCGTGCAGGCCAACAGCCAGAAAGGGCCCCACGAGCAGAAACCCGGTGACCAGCGCGAGTTCCACCGCTCGGGCCTCGAAGAACCGCTCCAGCAGGAAGCCCATCAGGGCGAACACCACACCATAGAAAAGGCTGGCGGGCAGCAACTCGCGGAAGTCTTCAGCCCCCCGACGCAGCCACGTGCAGGGGGCGCCCGGGGCGGCCTGTCGCGCTTGCGGGAACACGTTGCCCTGTTCCTCACGATGCACACGTTGAGCCCCGGCACCCCGCTCGGGCTCGCGCATCATGGCGGCATGAGTTCCCACGAGCCGCCGGGACGGCGGCAGTAGTTCCACTGGCCCCCGCCGTGATGCCCCTTGCTGGAGAGCGCCAGTTTCAGGTGACGGCAGCTCCGGCCATCATGCTCGTAGTCAGCGCCGGGTTCCACCGTGCCCTTGGCACCGGTCTTGGCGTTTTCCCAGGACACCATCTCGCCCTCGGGCGCGGCGAGACCACGGTCGATGGCCTCCATGAGCAAACCCATATCAGCATCGGTGAGCGCCGCCAACGCGCTGTCCTGCAGAAACAGCGTATTGACCGCGCCCGCTGGGGAGGCCCCGAGCGCCAGCAGAAGAGCGAGGATCGCGGGCAACGTGCCAGGGGTCTGATTAAGGACTTGTGATCGCATATGGTTTCACCTCCCTTGCTGCCATTGTGCCCTGCCGTACCGCCAGCCGCTACAGAGCCGACTGCCGCGCATCGAGGGCCTCCCAGCGCGTATAGGCTTCGGCCAGGGCGGATTCCAGCTCCCGGAAGCGCGTCTGCGCACTGGCCAGCCGCGCCGGATCATCCCGGTACAGCGCTGCGTCGCCCAGCAGCGCCGTGAGGCCTGCTTGCTCGGCTTCAAGGGCATCGATGCGGCCAGGCAAGGCCTCCAGCTCGCGAGCTTCCCGGAACGTCAGCTTGGCGCGGGGCTCCCGCGGACGCGGGGCAACCGCAGCCGGCTTCGGGGCGGCCGGGGCCGCGGCGGGCGGCGCCGGCCGCTGGCGCACCCAGTCGTCGTAGCCACCCACATATTCCCGCAAACGCCCGTCGCCCTCGAAGGCGATCACCTGGGTCACCACGTTGTCGAGAAAGGCCCGGTCGTGGCTTACCAGGATCACCGTGCCCTCGTACTCGCCAATGAGCGACTCCAGCAGCTCCAGGGTATCCACATCCAGATCGTTGGTGGGCTCATCTAGCACCAGCAGGTTGGCGGGCTGGGCAAAGATGCGCGCCAGCAGCAGCCGGTTGCGCTCGCCGCCCGACAGCGACTTCACCGGCGAGCGTGCGCGCTCTGGGGCAAACAGGAAATCCGAAAGGTAGCTGGCCACGTGCTTGCGCGCGCCGCCGATCTCGATCCACTCCGAGCCGGGGCTGATCACGTCAGACACGGCGGCCTCCGGGTCGAGCTGGGCACGGAATTGGTCGTAGTAGGCCACGGCCAGCTTGGTGCCGCGGCGAATACGCCCCGAGTCGGGTTCCATCTCACCCAGCAGCAGGCGAATGAAGGTGCTCTTGCCAGCGCCGTTGGGCCCCACCAGGCCCGCCCGGTCGCCACGCAGAATGCGGCCGGAGAAATCACGCACCACCGCACGCCCGCCAAAGGATTTGCCCACATGTTCGAACTCCGCCACCAGCTTGCCGGAGCGCTCGCCCTCGGACAGCGCCAGAGCCACCTGCCCCGGTTGTTCACGGCGCCGGCCGCGCTCCAAGCGCAATTGTTCGAGCCGCCGCACCCGCCCCTCGTTGCGGGTACGTCGCGCCTCGATGCCCTTGCGGATCCACACTTCCTCCTGGGCCAGCAACTTGTCGAACTTGGCGTTCACCACCGCCTCGGCAGCCAGCATGTCGCCCTTGCGCGCGCGGTAGGCGCTGTAGTTGCCCTCGAAAGACTGCAAACGCCCGCGGTCCAGCTCGAGGATGCGGCGCGTCACCCGATCGAGAAAGCGCCGGTCATGGGTAACCACCAGTAGCGCGCCAGGGAAACCCTCCAGGGTTTCCTCCAGCCACTCGATGGAGTCCAGGTCCAGGTGATTGGTGGGCTCGTCCAGCAACAGCAAGCCGGGCTCGGACACCAGCGCCCGAGCCAGGGCCACCCGCTTGCGCTGTCCGCCCGACAATACGGCCACTAGCGCCTCTGCATCGAGACCCAGGCGCGACAGCGTGGCCTCCACGCGAGACTTGGCGCGCCAGCCATCACCATCTTCCAGCACCGCCTGCAGCGCGGAAAGCCGCGCCAGCGCTGCATCCGTGTCGGTGGCCGGGTCGGCCAGCGACGTGGCCACGTGGTGATAGTCCAGGATGGCGGTGCGCACTGCCCCCAGTCCCTCGGCCACGGCCTCGAACACCGTGCCTCCCTCCTCCAGCGCCGGCTCCTGGGCCACCCGCGCCATGCGCAACCCTGGCGCGCGCCACACCTTGCCATCGTCCGGTGACACACCGCCCGCCACCACCTGCATCAGGGTGGATTTGCCCGCGCCATTGCGGCCGATGAGCCCGATGCGCTCCCCCGGCTCGATCACCAGACTGGCATGGTCCAGCAGCACCACATGGCCAAAGGCGTGGCTGACGTTGTCGAGCGTGAGCAGGGGCATGGAGGGAAATCAGCACGACCCCGCGCCGGGCGGGGCTTGGGCGGTCAGCGCCCGGCGAGGCGCTTGAGGTCTTCCAGGACTCTGGACGGATCGGCGGGCGGGTCAACGCCCAGGTAAGCGCGTGCCACCTTTCCCTGCGGGTCGATGAGGAAGGTATTGCGGCGCGAGAACCGCACCACGCGGAAGTCCACCAGCGACCCATAGCGCCGCGCCATCTCTCCCTCGATGTCCGCCAGCAGAGGAAAGTCGAGATTCAGCTTGCGGGCGAAAGCGCCCTGGAGCGCCGCATCGTCGGTGCTCACGCCCACCACCCTGGCCCCCAAGGCATCCAGCGCATCCCTGATATCGCGATAACCGGCCGCCTGGGCCGCCGCCGGCGGCGTGTCGGCCTTGCGATAGAAAAAAATCACCAGCCAGTGGCCTTGGAACTCCCGCAGGTTACGGGCATTGCCGTCATGGTCGGGCAACAGGAATTCAGGCGCCAGGGTGCCGGCGGCTGGCGGCGCAATGGACTGGGCCGCAGCTGCTCCGGCCATCCCAGCCAGCACGGCAAGGCACAAGGCGAAACGCCCCAGTGCAGCGAACATCGAACACCACCCCCAAGAAGAGCGCACTTGCGCGGCGCCACAGCGGAACCATCGCCCAGCGCTTCAGGTGCATATGCTACCGAATAAGAGGGCCGCCGAAACGCAAACCGCCCCGAACCCATGGGCCGGGCCGCCACCGCCGGGCCTTCCCGCGCGCGCCATAGAACCACTGGGCGCCTTTACAATGCATCTGTCACGCCCCGGTAGCTCAGTGGATAGAGCAACCCCCTCCTAAGGGGTAGGTCGCACGTTCGATTCGTGTTCGGGGCGCCAGCGCTACCACGGCGTTGCCACTGCGCGACACACGCGCACTCCCAGCGCCATCACGCGGCAGCGGGGTGCTTCGCCCCCAAGCCGCAAGCCTACGAATGGCCGTGCTCGATGTTTTCCAAGCCGCCCATGTAGGGGCGCAGCGCCACGGGCACCGCCACACTGCCGTCAGCCTGCTGGTAGTTCTCGAGGATGGCCACCAGCGTGCGTCCCACAGCCAGGCCAGAGCCGTTCAGGGTGTGCACCAGTTCGGGCTTGCCCTTTTCGCCGCGCACCCGCGCCTGCATGCGGCGGGCCTGGAAGGCCTCGAAGTTGGAGCACGAGGAAATCTCGCGATAGGCCTGTTGGCCAGGCAACCACACCTCGAGGTCGTAGGTCTTTGCGCTGGAGAAACCCATGTCGCCCGTGCATAGGAGCATGGTTCGGTAGGGCAGGTCGAGACGCTGGAGGATGACTTCGGCGTGGGCGGTCAGCGCTTCCAGCGCCTCATGGGACTGCTCGGGCTTGACGATCTGCACCAGTTCCACCTTGTCGAATTGGTGCTGGCGGATCATGCCGCGGGTATCCTTACCGTAGGAGCCGGCCTCGCTGCGGAAGCAGGGCGAGTGGCAGGCAAACTTCAAGGGCAGCGCCTCGGCCTCCAGGATCTGGTCGCGCACCATGTTGGTGACCGGTACTTCCGCCGTGGGGATGAGATAGAACTTTTCGTCACCCCGAGGTACGGCGAACAGGTCTTCCTCGAACTTGGGCAGTTGGCCCGTGCCTCGCATGCTGGCGGCGTTGACCATGTAGGGCGCGTACACCTCGGTGTAGCCGTGCTCGCGGGTGTGCACGTCCAGCATGAACTGAGCGATGGCGCGATGCAGCCGGGCCAGGGGGCCGGTCATGACGGCGAAACGCGCGCCGGCAATGCGGGCCGCGGCGCCAAAGTCCAGCAGGCCCAGGCCCTCGCCCACGTCCACGTGGTCCTTCACCGGGAAATCGAAGTTGCGCGGCACGCCTGCCCGACGCACCTCCACGTTGCCCTCTGCGCCGCGGCCCGAGGGCACGCTGGGATGGGGCAGGTTGGGCACTGTCAGCAGCAGCGCTTCGAGCTGCTCCTGCACTGCCGCCAGGGCCTTCTCGCCAGCGGCCAGTTCTTCGCCAAGGCCAGCCACCCGCGCCATCAGGGGAGCGGTGTCCTCCCCCTTGGCCTTGGCCTGGCCGATGCTTTTGGACACGGCGTTACGTGTGGCCTGAAGCTCCTGGGTGCGCGTCTGGATGCGCTTGCGCTCTGCCTCCACCGCGGCGAAGCGGGCAGTGTCGAGGGGAAAACCGCGGTCGGCCAAGCGTTGCGCCACGGCATCGGGGTCGGTGCGCAGCAGGTTGATGTCAAGCATAGTGGGGGCGCTCGGGTGGTCAAGGAGTGGGGTCAGTCATGTTCGCCTTCTACGCCGCGCCGGCCCGCCTCGGGGTGGGCACGCCGCCAGTGGCGGTCGAGCTCGCGCAGGTGTTCGAGCTTTTCGGCAATTTTCTGCTCCAGGCCGCGGGGCACGGGCCGGTAGAAGCGTTGCGGCGCCACGCCCTCGGGGAAGTACCGTTCACCGGCGGCATAGGCTTCCGGTTCGTCGTGGGCGTAGCGGTAGGCCTTGCCGAAGCCCAGCGCCTTCATCAACTTGGTGGGCGCGTTGCGCAGATGCACCGGCACGGGCGCGGAACCGGCAGCGCGCACGAACTCTTGCGCCGAATTATAGGCAGCGTAGGCGGCATTGCTCTTGGGCGCGCAGGCCAGATAGAGCACCGCCGAGGCGATGGCCAGTTCGCCCTCGGGGCTGCCGAGGCGCTCGAAGGTTTCGCAGGCATCCAGCGCAAGTTGCAGGCCGCGCGGGTCGGCCAGGCCGACGTCTTCCACGGCCATGCGGATGACGCGCCGCGCAAGGTACATGGGGTCGGCGCCGCCGTCGAGCATGCGGCAGCACCAATACAGCGCGGCGTCTGGATCGGAACCGCGCACCGACTTGTGCAGCGCCGAGATCTGGTCGTAGAAGGCGTCGCCGCCCTTGTCGAAGCGGCGCAGGTCCCGCGCCAGGGTGGCCTCGAGAAACGCCTCGTCCACCGAGTCGCGGTGCGCGGCGGTGGCAGCGGCTCCCAGCACTTCGAGCATGTTGAGAAGGCGGCGGGCGTCGCCGTCAGCGGCGCCCACCACCATGGCGCGGGCGTTGTCGGAGAAGCTCAGACCAGCAAGCGCCGCGGCGCGCGCACGCTCGAACAGCGTGACCAGCTCCGCACTCGAGAGGGCATTGAGCACATACACGGCGGCACGCGACAGCAATGCCGAATTCACCTCGAAGGACGGGTTTTCAGTGGTGGCGCCGATGAAGGTCACCACGCCCTGCTCCACATAGGGAAGGAAGGCATCCTGCTGCGCCTTGTTGAAGCGATGCACCTCGTCCACGAAGAGGATGGTGCGCCGACCGCTGCGCGCCAGCGTGGCCTGCGCCTGTTCCACCGCAGCGCGAATGTCCTTCACGCCCGAGAATACCGCCGAGAGGGCGATGAATTCCGCATCGAAACTGCGCGCCAGCAACCGTGCTAGCGTGGTCTTGCCGGTGCCCGGCGGCCCCCACAGGATCATGGAGTGTGGTTGGCCCGATTCCACAGCCAGCCGCAGCGGCTTGCCGGGCCCCACCAGGTGCGATTGCCCCACCACGTCTTCGATGCGCCTCGGGCGCAGTTGCTCCGCCAGGGGCGCGGCGGCCGCGGGCGGAGCGAAGAGATCACTCACCGCCGCGGATCTTTCAGGGATCGCCCACCACGTCCGCGCCGGGCGGCGGGGTGAAGCGGAACAGTTCTGCGGGCAGCTTCGGGTTGCGCTCCAGCCGCGTAAAGCGGATGGTGGTGGTCTGGCCGAGGCGGTCGAGCAGTTCCATGACCTCGGGATTGGCTTTCCTGAAACCGATACGCATGCGCTCGAAACTGCTGTCGGGGTCCGCCGGCACGGCCTCGACCCACTCCAGGCCGTCGCGGCGCGGCAGGGTCGAGAAGCGGTAGGCGCGATCCAGTTCACCGCTACCCGCCAGCAGCGCTGCCGGGCTGGAGCCCAGCGCATCGCCCATGTTCTTGACGGTCACCTGATCGAGCTCGCGGTCGTAGAGCCAAACCTTGCGTCCGTCGCCCACCACCAGTTGCTCGTAGGGACGCACCGTGGTCCAGCGGAAGCGGCCCGGCCGCTGGAACTGGAAGCTGCCGGCGGCCTGCTGCGCGGCGCGGCCGTTGCCGTCCACGGTGGCCTGGGTGAACTCAGCCTTCATGCCCTTGACCTCGGCGATGAACGCACGCAGCAGCTCCACGCCCCCCGCCCCAGCGGGCAGCGCAAACATGGTCAACAACACCAGGACCAGAGCTCTCATTCGTTCCTCGCCGGTACAAGCACTTCGCGGTTGCCGTTGGTGGCCATGCTGGACACGAGCCCGGCGCGCTCCATTTGCTCGATCAACCGCGCGGCGCGGTTGTAGCCGATGCGCAGGTGTCGTTGCACCAGCGAAATGGAGGCCCGGCGCGACTTCATGACGATGGCCACCGCTTCGTCGTACAACGGATCGGATTCGCCGCCACCGCCGCTCTCCTCGCCCGCCTCACCGCCGTCCTCGTCGGACTCGCCCCCCTCCAGGATGGCATCGATGTACTGGGGTTGGGCGCGCGACTTTAGGTACTCCACCACCTTGTGCACCTCGTCATCGGCCACATAGGCGCCGTGCACGCGCTGCGGCAACCCGGTGCCCGGCGGCAGGTACAGCATGTCGCCCTGTCCCAGCAGCGCTTCGGCACCCTGCTGGTCGAGGATGGTGCGCGAGTCGATCTTGGAGGACACCTGGAATGCCACGCGGGTGGGGATGTTGGCCTTGATCAGGCCGGTAATCACGTCCACCGAGGGACGCTGGGTGGCCAGCACAAGATGGATGCCGGCGGCGCGCGCCTTTTGCGCCAGCCGAGCGATGAGTTCCTCCACCTTCTTGCCCACCACCATCATCAGGTCGGCCAGTTCGTCGATGACCACCACGATGAGGGGCATTTCATCGAGGGGCTCGGGGGACTCGGGCGTGAGGGTGAAGGGGTTGGCGAGCGGCGCACCGGCCTTGGCGGCATCGCGCACCTTCTGGTTGAAGCCCGACAGGTTGCGCACCCCCTGGCTGGACATGAGCTTGTAGCGCCGCTCCATCTCGGCCACGCACCAGTTGAGCGCGTGAGCCGCCTGCTTCATGTCGGTAACCACCGGCGCGAGCAGGTGCGCGATGCCCTCGTACACCGACAGCTCGAGCATCTTGGGGTCCACCAGGATCAGGCGCACGTCCTTGGACGTGGCCTTGTAGAGAAGCGAAAGGATCATGGCGTTGATGGCCACCGATTTGCCCGAACCGGTGGTGCCCGCCACCAGCACGTGCGGCATGCGCGCCAGGTCGGCGCACACCGGCTTGCCGGCGATGTCCTTGCCCATGGCGATGGTGAGCGGCGAGGCCATGTCGCCGTACACCTGCGAGGACAAAATCTCCGACAGCCGCACCACCTGCCTCCTGGGGTTGGGAATCTCGAGCCCCATGCAGGATTTGCCGGGGATGGTCTCCACCACCCGGATGCTCACCACCGACAGTGCGCGCGCCAGGTCCTTCACCAGATTCACGATCTGGCTGCCCTTCACGCCCGTGGCGGGCTCGATTTCATAGCGCGTGATCACCGGCCCGGGGTAGGCAGCGAGCACCTTCACTTCGATGCCGAAGTCCAGCAGCTTCTTCTCGATGAGGCGCGAGGAGAACTCCAGGGTCTCGGGAGCGATGGTCTCCTGCCCCTCCTGCGCCTCGTCGAGCAATTCCAGCGGCGGCAGCGGAGAGTCGGGCAGATCCTCGAACAGCGGCCGCTGCTTCTCCTTGGCAGCGCGTTTGCTCTTGGGGATCTCCATCACGGGCGGCTCGATTCGGATGGGTTCGCGCAAGTCCGGGGCGAAGCGTTCGCGGGTCTGCTCGAGCTTCTCCTCGCGCGCCTCCTGGGCCTGTGCACCCAGGCGACGATCACGCCGCTCCTCCAGGCGCCGACCAAGCCGGGCGCAGGCCCAATCAAGCCCGGCGCCGATGGCCTCGGCCACGCGCAACCAGGACAGGCCTGTGAGCAGCGAAAACCCGATGGCGCCCATCACCAGCAGCGCAAGGGTGCCACCGGTGAAGCCCAGTACCGCGAACAGGGCATCGGAGAACACTTCCCCCAGAATGCCGCCAGGCAGGTACGGCAATTCGACCGCGCCGCGCAGAGAGTGCAGCCGTTGGGATTCGAGCCCGCTGGAGGCTATCAACAGCAGCACCAGCCCGGCCACGGCGACGAGGGCGGGCCTGCGGTCATTGCCCGCGGGCGCCTCGATGTGCCGGTAGAACCCGTACACGGCTGCCGCACATCCAACCACCAGCCACCAGGCCGAGAGGCCCAGCAGATAAAGCAGCAGGTCTGCGAGCCAAGCACCGAGGACGCCGCCGGCATTGGCGATGGACGAATCGCTGGCCGCGTGCGACCAGCCGGGGTCGGCCGAGCGGTAGGTGAAGAGAACGAGAGCCAGGAAGGCCGCAGCGGCAGCAAGGGCAAGCCAGCGCGCTTCCCGGATCAGGCCCGCCAGGCGCGGGGGCAGCGGCGCAGCGGCGTGCGCTTCAGCGCGGGCGCGCGTGGACATGCATCGGAGACGTTGCTTGAATCATGCTGGATTATAGTCGCCGGGGTTGCGCCTTCGCCACGCGCCGCGGCCCTCTCTCGCGGCGCCGGTGCGCGCCCAAGAGCATTCCCCGTTCACCACAGCCCAACCCCGTTTGCCTTCACCATCATGAGCACAACCACTCTGCATGCGCGCCTTTTGATCCTCGGCTCGGGACCGGCAGGCTACACCGCTGCCGTTTACGCCGCACGCGCCAACCTGAAGCCGGTGCTCATCACCGGCCTGGCCGCCGGCGGCCAGCTCATGACCACTACCGAAGTGGACAACTGGCCCGCCGACGTGAACGGCGTGCAGGGGCCGGATCTCATGGAGCGCTTCCGGCTGCATGCCGAGCGCTTCGACACCCAGGTGGTGTACGACCACATTCACACCGCCAAGCTGGGCGAGCGCCCGCTGCGGCTGGAGGGCGATGGCGGGGTGTACACCTGCGATGCATTGATCATCGCCACCGGCGCCTCGGCGAAGTATCTGGGCCTGCCTTCCGAGCAGCAGTACCTTGGCAAGGGGGTGTCCGCCTGCGCCACCTGCGACGGATTTTTCTTTCGCAACCAGGATGTTGCGGTGATCGGCGGCGGCAATACCGCCGTGGAAGAAACCCTCTACCTTGCAAACATCGCGCGCAGCGTCACGGTGGTGCATCGGCGCGATCGATTTCGCTGCGAGGCCATCCTGCGCGACAAACTGTTCGCCCGCCGCGATGAGGGAAAGGTGCGCGTTGAGTGGAACCATACCCTGGAGGAGGTGCTGGGCGACGGCAAGGGCGTAACCGGCATCCGCGTGAAGAGCAGTACGGACGGCAGCGCCAAGGACCTTGCGCTATCCGGTGTGTTCGTGGCCATCGGCCACACACCCAACACGCAGTTGTTCGAGGGGCAACTGGAGATGCGTGGCGGCTACATCGTGACCCGCGGCGGCCTCGAGGGTAACGCCACGGCCACCAGCCTGGCCGGCGTGTTCGCCGCCGGTGATGTGCAGGACCACGTCTACCGCCAGGCGGTCACCAGTGCCGGCACCGGGTGCATGGCAGCACTGGACGCGGAACGTTACCTGGAGAGCATGGCCTGAAGGGTCGAACGATCAGGTGCAACCCATCAGGCTGCACATGTGCCGCGCAGCAATCCGCTCCTCCAGTCGTTTCGCCTGCGCCAATGACGCGTTGGCGCGCTCCAGCACCTTGGGGCAAAGCGCCTCGCCCACACCCTTGAACGCCTCGCGGCCAGCGGCAAGGCGGGCGGCAATGGACTCGCGGCTCAGGCCAATCCAGCCCTCTGCTGCCGTCAGGGCCTTGTTCCACGCGCGACCGTGTTCCGCGGCGACGGAGCCCTGCCAGTCGCAAGCCGACAATTCTTCGTGCAGTAGCGCGGCGCTGAAGGCGAGCTGATAGATGTGATTACAGGTCACCCGCTCGCGAGGGTCGTCGCACCCTCCCAGACACAGACACACGGCCAGCACAGCGCGCAGTACGCGCTGCCGTCCATGACCAAGGCGAGCCGATGTGGAGCACATGGCTCCATTAATCGACGTGCCTCGCGAGAACTTGAGCCAGGGGCACCGGACGCCTCAGCGCATCAGCGGTATGCGCTCGATGCCAAGGGGGATGTCATCGGCACGCGCCATTTCAGCGCCACGAAACACCGGCGCTCCGGCCAGCCAGTCGAGCAGCATGTGGGTGGCATCCTCGCCCCAGAACAGCTCGCCATCGGCCGTGAGGAAGGTGGGCACGCCGAACACCCCTCCAGCAGTGGCACGGGCGCCGTTGGCCAGCAAAGACGCCTTGACGGCGGGATCGGAGACTGCCGCCTGGGCATCGGTGATGCCCAGGGACCTCCCCAGGGCCTGGAATGCCTCCACGTCATCGCTGCTGCAACCGTCGGACCACACGAATCGGCACACTGCCCGCGCCACCTCTGGTGACGGGCCAGCCGCCACCGCCAGGCGCAGCAGCCGTAGCGGGTTGAAGGGATGGGCGGGCGGTGCCTTGAAGGGCAAGCCGCGACGCGATGCAGCCCAACAGGCATAGCGGTAGGTGAAGCGCCGCTTGGGGGCGATCTCCGCGGGCCCCTTCTGCCCCCAGCGCTCCAGCAACCCTGCGAACAACACCGGCCAGCAATACACCTCGGCCACGGCACTCACCTCTCCCAGCCTCTCGGATTGCAGCCAGGCGAAGGGGGAGATGGGATCGAAGTACCAATCCACCACGGGGCGGGGCATGGCCAGCCCCCTAGCGGATAGCCACGGGCGCCACCGTGGACCCCGTGCCGCCCTTGATCTTGAGCGGCTGCACCACGAAGGCGAATTCGTAAACCTGCTTGGCGGCCAGTTCGTCGAGCTTCATGTTCTCCAGCAGGAAAATGCCGTTCACCACCAGCGCGATCTGGTGGACCGGCAGGCTGATGGACTTGTCGGGATTGGGAGCCACCTCCACCGGGAAGTTGTCGGCCCCCAGCAACATCACATCCTGCCGCGCCAGCCACTCGGCGGCTGCAGCGCCGATGCCGGGGCAACCAGCGTTGTACTTCACGTTGTCAACGCCCCACAGCCGCCCCCAGCCGGTGTGGATGAGAACCGCGTCGCCAGGCTCGATGGCCACGCCCTGGCGCGACAGCGCAGCCTGCAGGTCCGCCGGCGCTATTTCGTAGTTCTGGGGCAGCGTGTCCACGCCCTTGAGCGCCGCCACGTCCACCAGCACACCGCGGGTGAACAGCATGCCGATCTTTTCCACGCCGAGCCGCGAAAATCCGTTGCGTGTGCCGATTTCGTCGCTGTCGACGCAGTTGTACAGGTCGTTGCCGATGGTCTGGTGGGAAAACATGTCCAGTTGCGTACCCACCTGGCCGATCTCGGCAATCACGATTTCCTCGTTGCTGCGCCGCCGGTTGGCGCCGAGGGACGGACCGGTTCGCTTGGTATGCACCTCGAAGCGCCGGGTGCCGAACAACGGCATGGCGCTTTCCAGGACCCGTCCCAGTTCGATCACCTCGCCGCTTCGTATCAGGCTCGCGGCCCTGAGCACCCGGGCGGGCCCCTGGTGATTTGCAGCCCCGCGCTCGTCACTGCCCCCCCATCTGGAGGGACAGCGCGCCGAGGCCGGCGGTGGCGTCCACGACTCGGCGCAGGCCGCGCCTGCCCCAACGCACAGCGCGAGCGCCGCAAACGCGCACAAGGTCTGTTCGAACATTTCACTCCCCTCTTTCCATACGTTTGACGACGATGGACGGCCTTTGCATCAGCAGGTTGATCAGAAAACTGGTGAACGATATAAACAGAGACGCCACCAGCGCTTGCCAGAAGCCGCCCAGGGTGAAACCGGGCACCATCCAGGCCACCAGCAGCAGGATGCCGGCGTTTAGCACCAGCGCGAACACCCCCAGCGTGAGAACCGTGATGGGAAGCGTGAGCACGAAAAGAATCGGCTTCAGGAACACGTTCATCAGTCCGAAGCACAGCCCGGCCAACAACAGGGATTCGGGCCCCTGGATGACCACGCCTGGCATCAGGCGCGAGGCCATCCAGAGCACGAGGGTGTTTACGCCCCAGAAAACGACGAAGGCTTGGATGCGTTGCATAGGCGCATGTTAGCGCGCCCGCGCCGCACCCTCGCCTGTACCATGCACCTCGCCATGGTCCAGGATCCCGTCACGCTTCCTCGCAGCACATGGGCTTTGCTGGCCATCCTGACCCTGGGCTGGGGCATGAACTGGCCCATGATCAAGATGGCGGTGGCCGACATCCCTATCTGGACCTTCCGGGCCGAATGCCTCGCCGCGGGTGCGGCGGGCATGTTCTCCATCGCCTATGCCACCGGGCTGCCCATGCGCGTACCGCGCAGCCAGTGGCGACGGCTTGCGCTGGTGGCGGTGTTCAACGTGACACTCTGGAATGTGCTGGTGACCTATGGCGTCAGGGCGCTGCCCTCCGGGCGCGCGGCAATCCTTGCGTACACCATGCCCCTGTGGACAGTGCTACTGTCAACGGCCTTGCTGCGCGAGCCGCTGACACGACGGCGCATCCTGGGAGTGGCCCTGGGGATGGCGGGTCTCGCACTGCTGCTCGGGCGGGAGTTGCTGCTGTTGCGCTCGGCGCCGCTGGGGGCGCTGGCCATCCTGGCCGCCGCGTTGTGCTGGGCCACGGGCACCACGCTCATGAAGAAATATCCAACGACCCTGTCCACCACGGTTTTCACGGGGTGGAACTTCGTGATTGGCGGCATCCCCCTCGTCCTTGGCGCACTGCTCTTCGAGCACCGCCAGTGGCACGCCGTGGGCAACGCTGCCATGGTGGGGCTTGTGTACAACATGATTGTTGCATTCATCATCTGTCATTGGGTGTGGTTTCGGATCGTGCACCTGGCACCGGCAGGTGTGTCGGCGCTGGGAACCCTCATGATCCCGGTGGTGGCCGTATTCAGCGGCATGGCGCTGCTCGAGGAAAAACCTGCGTGGAGCGATCTCTCGGCCCTGGCCCTGATCCTGGCAGCCTTGGCCACGGTGCTGATTCCCGCGCGCTCCACACCGCGCTAAAGTTGCGGCGCGTCTGGTCCGTCAATTTGGTTCTGAACTGGTGCGGTTTCTGCTTTACAGAGCAAACAAGGCCAAGGCGGGGTAATCCAGACGGCGACGGGCCCGCCAACCGCGTTCGCGCGCAGGCCCCTTAGCTTCAGGGAGGATCGAAACCGATGTCTTGCAGGCTGGCCACGCTCGGGGGTTCGGTGGGATTCGCCTTCCTGATGGCGGCGGCACCGGCGACGGCCGGCGTTTACAGATGCCTGCAGGCCAACGGCGTTCCCTTGTTCACCAATCTGCCCAAGGACAGTCGCTGTCTGCTTCAGAGCCAGCTCAAGGGAGTTCCCTCCCCGGCGGGTCTGGCGCTGGAAAATCGCATTGCGCGCCGTATCCCCCGCGCCGACCGCAGCCGGTATGACGAACACATCCAGGCGGCCGCCAAAGCGCATGGCGTGGAGGCCTCCTTGATCCATGCGGTGATTTCCGCCGAGTCCGCCTACAACCCGCTGGCCCGGTCCGCGAAAGGCGCGCGCGGGCTCATGCAGCTCATTCCCGAGACCGCATCGCGCTACGGCGTGAGCAACCCCTTCGACCCGGGGCAGAACATCGATGGTGGAACCCGTTACCTGAAGGATCTCCTGGTGATGTTCGGCAATGATCTTCGCCTCGTCCTTGCCGCCTACAATGCCGGAGAAGGGGCCGTCGTTCGCTATGGCAATATCCCGCCCTATCAGGAGACCCTCGCCTACGTTCCCAAGGTGCTTGCCTACTACAAGCGTTACCGCGCAACGACCGCAAGCGCGGTTGCACGGCGCGCTGCTGCTTCCTGAGGGGCGGCACAGGGCACGGCGCAATCGCTCCTCGGTTTGTTGCCCTCGACCATTCCATGACTTCCACCGGATGCCGCAGAAGCACATGGTTTTGGCCGCTTGCGCTGTGGCTGCTTGCTCTTGCAAGCCCACCCGCCGCGGCGCAGACGCCCGAGGCCCTGCTTGCCTTCTACGGCCGGCTGGCGCGGGAGAGCGATCCTGCTTTCGCCGGTTTTTCGCCAGCGCGCGGCGAGGCATTTTTCATGCAACAGCATCAGGGCCCCAACGGCGAGCACGCCTGTTCCAGCTGTCATGGCCCAGACCCGCGGGAAACGGTTTTCGGTCATGGCGGCACCATGCGTGCCGAATGCATCGCGTGCCACCCGGGGGGCATTGGCCGGCCGGGCGACCGCGCGCGCACCCGCCGTGACATCAAGCCCCTCGCTCCCGTGGCAAACCGTGCGCGTTTCACCGATCCGGGCAAATCCGAGCTGTGGTTCGACGTGAATTGTTTCTACGTTCTCGGGCGCGCCTGCAGCGCGGCGGAGAAGGGCGACGTGCTGGCCTGGCTCCTGTCGCTGCGGTGAAACAGGGGCAGGCCGGGGCGGTATCATCGCGCGGCCTTTCACCCCAGGAGAGTCGCATGCCCGCTTCGTTTTTCACCGCTTTCGCCACCCTGGCTCTGCTGGTGCTGGGCGTGCCCGCACTGGCCGCCCCCACCCATGATGAGGTGCTCGCCGCCCTGCGTGATCCCGTCAACAGCACCGGCAACATCGCCGACGCCGTCGAAGAAGCCACCGGCGCGCGCGGGTGGATGAGCGCCGACATGAAGCCCATCATCGACACCAAGATCGCGGGACGCGCCGCCACGGCCTTGATGCGCCCCGTGCTGCGCAACGACTCCCGTGGCTACCAGAACCACCTGCTGGAAATCCTCGACCAGGCCGAGCCCGGCAGCATTCTGGTGTACGTGATGCAGGATGGGCTCGAGATCGCCGCCATGGGCAACCTCATGGCCACCACAGCCAAGGTGCGTGGCATTGAAGGCGTGGTGATCGACGGCGCTGTGCGCGACATCACCGAGATCCGGCAGATCGGCCTTCCGGTGTGGTCGCGCAGGGTGAGTCCCGCGACCTCGGTGGGGCGCATGGTGAGCGTGGACAAACAGATCCCGGTGCAGTGCGCGGGCGTGCTGGTGCGGCCAGGCGATTACATCGTGGCAGACGCCGACGGCGCGGTGGTGGTGCCAGAGCAGGCTGCGCCGCAGGTATTGGAACTGCTGCGCCAGTATGCCGACAAGGAAACGCGAATGATCCCCATCATCCGCGAAACGGGGTCGATGCTGAAGGCGCTCGAACGCTATAACCGGTACTGATTTTTCGCTGCGACGCCGACCGCGCCATGGAGGAGAAGCAGCGCACCAGGCGGAACTTGCTCATCGCGGGGCTGGGCGCGCTGGGCGGCTTCGCGGGCGTGCGAATGGCGCTTGCCGAACTGTCCGCCACTGCAGCGCAGTTGCGAGGCCCTTTTTACCCGCTGTCCCGGACGCTCGATGACGACAACGACCTCACTCGCGTCGAAGGCCGCCCAGGCAAGGCGAGCGGGGTCATCGTGGATATCACCGGGCAGGTGCTATCCGTTTCCGGAAAGCCTCTGGCAGGCGTTAAGGTGGAGATTTGGCAGGTGAATGCCTGGGGCCGCTACCACCACCCCGAGGACCATCAGGACAAGCCCCTGGACCCCCACTTCCAGGGCTACGGGCGCAGCGTGACGGGCGCCGATGGAACCTATCGCTTCCGCACCATCCGCCCCGTGGCCTATCCCGGGCGAGCGCCGCACATTCATTTTGCACTCTCGGCCGATGGACTCGCACCCTTCTGTACCCAGATGTACATCGCGGGGGCACCCGAGAATGCTGGCGACTTCCTGCTCAATGGTGTTGGCGACCCGGCGGCGAGGGATCGCCTGCTGGTGCCGTTGCTGCCCTCGTCCGCACCTGGCGCGCAGCTCGCGGGCCAATTTCCCATTGTGCTGCCCAAAGCGCCATGAGCGATATTCCTTTGCCCCACAATGCCATGCGCGCGCGGTTGGGTCAGCTTGAGTTGGAGCACCGCGACCTCGACGCAGCCATCGGCCGTCTGTCCGAATCCGCTTTACAGGACGAACTGCAGCTTCGGCGTCTGAAGAAACGCAAACTGCTCCTGAAGGATCAGATCGCCTGGCTGCGGCGGCAGATCGACCCCGACGTGCCCGCCTGATCCGAGCAGGCACAGCATCGAGGAGCGGGGGCCGGGAGATGCGTCAGAGCTGTGCGAGCCTCTGCAGCATCTGGTCTGAGGCCTGGATGGAGCGTGAATTGATCTCGAAGGCACGCTGGGCGGTGATGAGGTTCACCAGTTCCTCCGTGGCGCTGACGTTGGAGGTTTCAACAAAAGACTGGTTGAGCGAACCCAGGCCATTACTGAGGGGCTGGTTAACTTGCGGCGCTCCGGAAGACGCGGTTTCAAGGAAGAGATTCTCGCCGCGGGACTGCAAGCCCGCAGGGTTGGTGAAGTTGGCAAGCTGAATCGTGCCCACCTGGGTGGGCGTAGAACTGCCAGCCACCAGCGCTGTCACCGTGCCGTCGTTTCCGATGGTGATGGAGGTGGTGTTGGGCGGGATGGTGATGCCGGGCTGGATGGCATAGCCGCTGGATGTGACCACGTTGCCCTGGTTGTCCAGCTGGAACGATCCGTCGCGCGTGTAGGCAGTGGAGCCATCGGGCAGCAGCACCTGGAAGAAGCCCTGGCCATTGATGGCCACGTCAAGGCTGTTACCGGTCTGTTGCAGGTTGCCCTGCACGAAAATGCGGGCCGTGGCCACGGGGCGCACGCCCAGCCCTACTTGAAGGCCTGAGGGTACCTGGTTGAGCTGCGAGCTCTGGGCCCCGGGCTGGCGCAGCACCTGATAGAGAAGGTCTTCGAACACCGGCCGCTGGCGCTTGAAGCCATTGGTGCTGATGTTGGCGAGGTTGTTTGAGATGACATCAACGTTGAACTGCTGGGCCTCGAGACCGGACTTGGCGGTCCACAGCGAGCGGATCATGGCAAGGGTTCTCCCGTGCTTGCGGATCAGGAGTTGAGACTGAGAAGCGGCGAGAGGCCGCGGGCATTTTGGTCGGCGGTCTGCATCAGCCGCACCTGGGTATCGAACTGCCTCGAAAGCGAGATGATGCTGACGATGGCTTCCACCGCGTTGACGTTGCTGCCCTCGACCACGCCGCTGGCGAGATACACGCGGGCGTCGGCAGCCGCAGGGCGGCCCCCCTCGACGCGAAACAATCCATCGGCGCTGCGGGTGAGGGTCTTTTCGTCGGGATTCACAAGCTTGATGCGCCCCAGCGCCGTGGATGTGTTGGGAATGCCCACCAGAGGAATGGCGCTAACCGTCCCGTCGCGACCGATGGTGATGGTGTTGTCGGGAGGAATTGCAATGGTGCCGCCGCCGTCCGTGAGGACGTTCAGGCCATTGCGGGTCTGCAACACGCCGCCAGGCCCGAGTTGCAGGTTGCCGTCGCGGGTATAGGCCTCGCTTCCATCGGAGGCGCGCACTGCCAGAAACCCCTTGCCGTCCACCGCCACGTCTAGGTTTCGTCCGGTTTCTCGCATGGGACCGAGGGAGAAGTCGGTGCCGGTACTGCTCTCGGTGACAAAAGCGCGAGTACCCGCGCCCAGGCCGATGACAGGAAGGGCGCGAAAGGCCGTGGTCTCGGCGCGATATCCCGCAGTGGAGGCATTGGCCAGGTTGTGCGCCACCTGTGCCTGGCGCTCGAACATGGCCTTTGCCCCACTCATGGCCAGATAGACAAGGCGATCCACGGTGTTGGTGTCCTTTCAGCCGATGCTTAGCGCAGGTTCACCAGGGTCTGCAGCACGGCATCCTGGGTCTTTATGGTTTGGGCATTGGCCTGGTAGTTACGCTGCGCGGTGATGAGATTGACCAGCTCGGCAGTGAGGTCCACGTTGGACTCCTCCACCGCTGACGACTGCAGGTTGCCGAGCGTGCCACTCCCAGGGGCACCCACCAAGGGTAATCCTGACTGAACCGTCTCGGCCCACACGTTATCGCCCGCGGGCGAGAGCCCCTGCGGGTTCACGAAATCAGCCAGCACTATCTGCGCCACGGTCCGTGTCTGGCCATTGGAATAGCGGCCCGCGATCACACCATCCTGGGCGATGTCGAATCCCACTAGCCGGCCCGAGGTGTACCCCGTCTGAGACAAGGCGCCCACGCTGGAAATGGCGCCATACTGGGTGGTCCCGCTGAAATCCAGGGTGAAGGCGAGCGGCGTCTGTGCGCCCGTGTTCACTGCAACCGACGCATTGATGGGCATGGCAGTGGAGAGCGTGCCGCTTGAATTGAAAGCAAGCGTCGCTGGTAGCCCGGCCCCGGCTCCGAGATTCACGTCGGCCACCGGCCCGCCGTCCACGGTGCCAAAGGCCGACCACGTGCCAGGCGCAGCTGCGCGCACGAAGTACATGGAGAACACGTGCGCGTTGCCCAGCGAATCGTACAAAGTGGCGGAGGTGGCGAAATTGAAGCTCTGGGTGTTGGTGGGATCGAATGTACCCACCGGCGGCACGCTGGAGCGCGAGTCGAGGTTGAGGGTGGCCTCGAACTGATCGGTGGCCTGCGGCGCCAGTGCGGCCGAATTCATGCGGATCGGTTCGGGGTTCGAATTGACGATATTGCCATTGTTGTCCACACCGTAGCCGGTGAGATTGAGCCCCTGGGGGCTGACGATGTAGCCCTGGCTATCGAGCTTGAACTGCCCGTTGCGGGAATAGGCAATGGCACCGTTGTCGTTGAGACGGAAGAACCCGCGCCCGGTGACGGCGATGTCGAGCGGGTTGTTGGTGGGACTGATGTTTCCCTGGTTGAAGAGCTGGGAGACGTTTTGCACTTTCGATCCGATGCCCGCGGCAGTGGTATCGCCATTGCCGAGCGACGCGGCGTACATCTCGGCGAACTGCGTCACGGACCCCTTGAATCCCGCAACCTGGGCGTTTGCCACATTGTTGCCGATCACATCCAGGTTCTTCGAGGCAGCGTTCAGGCCGCTCAGACCAGATTGGAAACCCATGAGTTTCTCCTTTCGTTTAGCCTAGGGGGTATGGGAAATCAGAGGATCTGGCGCACGCTCGACAGCGCCAGCGCTCCAAGGGTCGGAGTGTTCAGGATCACTCCGTTGTCCAGGGAAACGCTCTGCACACGCCCGTAACCCAGCGTGGTGACGGCCACCTTGGTGCCGTTGTCGCGTAGAGCCTCCACCTTGAAGCTGTAGGTGCCATCGGCCAGTTGCGCCTCGCCGGGCCTGCCGTCCCATGCGAACGTGCTGAGCCCTGAGGTCTTGCGCCCGAGATCGAGGCTCTCCACGGAGTGCCCGCCCGAATCCAGGATGGTCACCACCACCTTGTCCGCCGGTCCTGCAAGCTCGAAACCGCCGACCGCCTCGCCATCCGACAACTGGATCCGATTGCCCTCGGCGAGTACCCCCCGGCCGATCATCGAGCTGGCCTGCAGGGATTGGGCGGAGAGCATGTTAGCCCCCATGTTTTGCACGGCTCCGTTGAGGCGCTCGATGCCATTCACCGTGCTGATCTGGGCGATCTGGCTGGTGACTTCAGAGTTTTGCAACGGGTTGAGTGGATCCTGGTTACGCAACTGCGATACCAACAACTTCAGGAAGCGCTCCTGCGGATCCCCGGAATTCAACCTGAGCGCGTCGGCGTTGCCGGGCGCGGCGGTGTTCGCGGCGGTGGCTGCGATGGTGGTAGTCATGGCTTCATTGTCCCAAGGTAAGTGTTCGCAACAGCAGCGTCTTGGCGGTATTCATCACATCGGTGTTGAGCTGGTAGGCCCGTGACGCGGAGATCATGTTGGTCATTTCCTCCACCACATTCACATTGGGATAGGCCACGTAGCCCTGGCGATCGGCAAGGGGATGCTTCGGATCGAAAACGAGCCGCGGTGCGGAGGGATCATCGACCACACCGACCACGCGCACGGCCTGTCCGATGCTGCCTTGCGGCAGCGGAACGGCGCTGAAAACCACCTGCTTGCCGCGATAGGCTGAACCATCGGAACTCACGGCGCTGTCGGCATTGGCCATGTTCGAGGCCACCACGTTCAAGCGCTGCGACTGGGCCGACAGAGCCGAGGCAGCGATATCAAACACATTGCTCAGGTTCATGGGTTGTGCCTGTCGTGCGCGGTTACTGGCCGGTAAGCGCAGTGCGCAACCCGTTGATGCGGCTGTTCATGAAGGTCAACGCCACCTGGTAGCGGATGGCATTGTCGGAGAAGCGCGAGATCTCGGCATCAAGTTCCACCGTGTTGCCATCGATGGACGGCTGAACCGGGGCACGGAATTGCAACCGCGGCATGCCGGGCGAAGCGCCACGCTGCTCGATGTGCGAAGGCGAGGTGCGCTGCATACCCAGCCGGGCGGCTGACATCACACCAGCCATCGCCGCGCGAAAATCAAAGTCACGGGCCTTGTAGTTGGGGGTATCAGCGTTGGCGATGTTAGCCGCCAGCACTTCACTGCGCATGGCCCGCAGGTTGAGCGCCTTGAGGTTGGGTTGCAGGTGTTGATCGATGCGGTCGAGCATGGCGGCTGATTGGTGGTTGGGTGAGTGCCATGCCATGGAGCGACAGCCGTGCCAGCGGCCAGGAAACCCGTCTTGGCCATCAAAATCAGATGGTTGCGGTCATCGCGCCCCGGGTCCGGCCATACTGCTGTCCGGCAAAAGGCGGTGCCTCACGCGTACCGGGCGGCAAGGACTTGCCGCCCCACCGGTCTGAGCAGAGGCAAAGAACATCCCGTGGACCACGGGCAGGCGCAGCGCCACCGGCGCCCCGGTACCAACTACGGGTTGGGCGCAGCCACCACGCGATTCTTGCCCTGTAGCTTTGCCTGATACATGGCCGTGTCGGCACGCTGCACCAAGGCGTTTGCATCCTCACCATCCACAAACTGGGCCACCCCTGCGCTGAAGGTGACAATCAGCCGCCCCTGCCCGTATGTCAGCTGCTTGCTGGCAAGTTGCTGCTGCAGGCGCTCCGCCAAGGCCTTGCCTTCACCGAGCGTGGCCTCGGGAAGAATGATGAGAAACTCCTCGCCGCCAAAGCGCGCAATCGAGTCGGTGAGTCGCACCGTCTGTTTCATGACATCGGCCACGTGGATGAGGGCCGCATCTCCAGCAGCGTGACCGAGGGTGTCATTTAGCTTCTTGAAGTTGTCCAGATCCAGCACGATCAGCGACAGTGGTTTGCCGCTCCGCCGCACGCGAGCCATCTCGCGCGACAGCGCCTGGGCCATTCCGCGGCGATTCAAAGTCGCAGTGAGTTGATCCTCCAGAACCTGCTCGCTGACCCTGGCGAGTTCCGCTTCGAGGGAGTGCAGACGCCTCTCGGCCGCCTCGGCCTGTTGGCGAGCCTCCACGAGCTCATCGCGAGACCGCAGCATGTCGAGCTGCATGCTGCGCGTGTCGGCGGTGATCTCGTCGAGCAGACCACGCAAGGAATCGATGTTGTCGGTACTCTGAATACGGTCGGCAAAGCTGCGAATCTTCGAGTAGTACTCGCCGGTGTTGGCGGCTGCCTCGCCGAGACGCTCCACGAAGGTGGCGAGCAAGCTCTTGAGCGTGTTCTTTGCATCAACGACGCTGGCCTTGATCCGCGACTGCTTGAACAAAACCTCCTTGAAGCCGCGCTCCACATCTCGAATGGTTCGGGCGTCCACCGAGCCTTGCAGCAATGAGCGGACGGCGTCCAGCTCTTCTGCCATCCAGCGATCGTCTTCCACGAGCTCCCCGAGGCCGTCCACCAAGAGCCCGAGGAGCCGCAGCAGGTTGTCGATCACTTCCTGGTCGGACTCAATGCCACGCTCGACTTTCACCCAAAGAAGCCGCAACTGACGGGCGAGCCGGTCGAGCCCGGCCGTGTCCACGAGCTCACGGGCACGAGCCGCCGTCAGGATCACCTCGGCTTGCACCCTGGAGACTCGTTCGAGGCGGGGGGCCACGCCTTTTTCCAGCACCGAGCCCAGCAACTCCCCGAACTGGCGCAGCATCCCCGCGTCACCAGCGGGCGCCCGGGTCAGGTTGCTGCTTTCCGCCTCCGCGGCAGTCTCGGGAGGCCGGTCGGCCGGCAATTCCGCCCAGGATTTCGCCAGGCCCAGTAAGCGCGTGGACAGGCCCGGGTCTGATCCGGCGGACACGAGGAGGCGCTCAAGTGCCGCGCGCTTGCGGGCGGGCGATATGCCGCGGTGGGGTATCTCGACCTGCCGAAGCACTTCCCTGAACGCCGGCACGAGATCCGGCGGAGGGCGCTCACCCAGCGAGGCCCACTCGTTGAGCGCGCTGGCCACCTGCTCCCGGCTGTTTTGCTCTAGACCACGAACCAGACCGACCAAAGGCGCCACGTCTGGATGTTGAGCCAGCACTACGCGCGCCTGCGCAAGCAGAAGGCTCTGCAGACCCGCTGCCGGCGGCGCCGTGCCCGCAATCTCGTGGAAAATGCGCTGGTAATTCTCAGGAGTGGGAGGAATGCGCCTCAGCGCGAGCACCCTCAGGGTCTCGCGGGCGAGGTCGGTGGCTCTACTGGCTTCAGCCATGCACGCTGGATTGCGAAGACATCAATGACGACAAGGCATGGGCCTTGCTTCAGCCCAGGATTCCAGAACAACAGCGGCACCGCCGCATCTACTTAGCATAAGCACATGCAACGTATCCCGCCACTCGCGATTGTTGTGTTCCTTGCCGGTCTGACAACCTATTGCGAATCCCTGCGGGCCGGGCAAGGGCACGACCTCGATCGGGTTCGCGAAACCGCCGTGCAGTTCGCGCGCCAGCAACTCGCCGGCCAGCCGGGAGACATACAGTTGGAAGGGGCGGCCGTGGACGCCCGGCTGCAACTGACCCCCTGCGCCGAGCTGGAAGTCTACCTCCCTCCCGGTACCCGCCTGTGGGGCCGTTCCCATGTAGCGGTGCGTTGTTTGAGACCCGAGCGCTGGTCGCTCGTGGTGCCGATCACGGTACGGATCATGGGGGACGCAGTGTTTACTGCCCGCCCACTGGCACGAGGACAGCCGGTGGAGGCAGCCGATCTGGATATCCGCCGCGTGGACCTCACCGCGCTGCCCGCAGGGGTGTTGACACACGCAACGCAGGCGCTCCAACGCGTTCCGGTCGTATCTCTTCAAGCCGGTTTGGCCCTGCGGGCAGACATGCTGCGAGGCGCGGTCGTTGTCAGCACCGGCCAAGTTGTGAAGATCTTGGCGGTAGGGGAAGGATTCACAGTGACGTCTGAAGGCAGCGCTTTGGGCAACGGCGCTGTGGGAGATGTCTTGCCGGTGCGGTCCGCCTCAGGCAGAGTACTGAAAACGGTCGTCACCAGCCCTGGCGTCGTCGAAGTTCGATGATGGTAGCCGCCATTTTTCAACTCATTGTTCTAAAAAAATCTTTTTTTCCGTACTGGCGCCTCAAGAATTACCGCCGGTGACCGATAATGGGTTCGACGGGGGTGGCGCTATGCCCCAATACTTGCAGCGAGGTTCGTCGTGAAAGTCAACAACAACGGTTCACTTGGGCGTCCGGGCGGGATCGGGGCTCCTCAGGATGTGGCGGGGGCACGCCCAGCGCAACCTGCCCAGACTCGCGCAGGCTCCGGCGACCGGGTGGACATCACGTCCCTGTCTTCGCAGTTGCAATCCCTGGAGAGTCGCATTGCCGATGTCAGTGTGGTGGATACCGCCAAGGTGGAATCCATCAAGCAGGCGATCACCGAGGGACGCTTCGAGGTCAACTCGGAGGTGGTTGCCGACCGGCTCATTTCCTCCGTGCGTGAATACCTCCTCAACCAGAGGTCTTGATGACGGCATTGTCCAGTGCTTTCCCGCAAAGGAAACGCACCTATTAGCCGCCCCGATTCGCCAGAGGACATGATCGAGGTGGCCTACTCCCCCAAGCCTGTCGGTGCCACTTTTGCCGACGACATCGCGGACGAAGTTGCCGCTTTCGAAGCGTTTTCGACGCTGTTGGATACGGAGCACGCGGCGTTGCTCGCAGGCGACCTCGATGCGGTTGTGCGGGTGGCGGCCACTAAGGCGGAGCGGGTGATGCAACTGTCGGGCCTGGCGGAGAGACGCCTCGCTGCATTGCGAACCGCAGGATTTGCCGGTAACCGCAAAGGGATGGCCGAATGGCTTCTTTTGGCTTCCGGGCCCCGACAGGGCGAGTTGTCCGATCTGTGGAACCGTCTGCTCGAGGCAGCCGCCCGCGCCCAGGCGCTCAATGATCGTAACGGTGCGCTCATCCAGGCACGCATGGCCTTCAATCAGGCGGCCCTCGCGGCACTGCGGAGCTCGAATCGCTTCGCCGACGTCGCCTACGGGCCAGACGGTACCACTCGCTTGTCGGGCGTCGCCGGGCGAGACCTGGGTGAGGCTTGAGCCCTCGCGGCGAGACCCCTCAGCGCGGGATGTTTCTTATTGCCTCGCCCGGACGCACCACCATTACGGTAACGCGCCGATTGCGTGCCCGGCCCTCGGCGGTTGTGTTGTCTTCAACACTTCGGAACTCCCCGTAGCCCACGGCAGAAAGACGTGTTGGCGCGAGGCCCAGCTCGGAGAACAGCCTAACCACCCGACTGGCGCGTGCAGCGGACAGTTCCCAGTTTGACGGATACAGTGAGTTGGCGATCGGGCTGTCATCCGTATGCCCTTCGACTTCCACCGCGTTCGGCAACGCCGAGAGCACCCGCGCCACCGAGCCCAGGGCCTGCTGGGCGTTGCTGGAAAGTTCAGCCCGTCCAGGGGCAAACAGCAGGCTCGCGTTGATATCCACGGCGATGCCGCGGGAAGTCTCGCTGACGCGCACCTGCCCTTGCTGCACCAGGGCTATGAGGGCGTCGTTCATGTCCCGTGCAATGGCCTTGAGCCGCGCTTCGCTCCGACGGCGACTAAATTCGTCGTGGCTTGGCACGGGCAGCGCGATGATCGCGTCGCCGCGCACATTGCCCAAGGGCGAGCGCCCGTCCCGAAAAGCATTGAGCAGCGCGTCGGACAGGACGCGGTACTTGCCTTCGTTCACCTGTGAGATGGCATAGAGCACGACGAAAAAAGCGAACATCAGCGTGATGAAGTCCGCGTAACTCACCAGCCACCGGTCCAGATGTTGAGGCTCCTCGTCGCGGTGGCGAGTCCGTTGTCTCGATGCCTTGGCGCTCATGTGTCGCCCTCCGCGAGATAACCTTCAAGCTTGCCCTCGATAACCCGCGGATTCGTACCCACGGCGATGGCCGCGAGGCCGTCGATCACCATCTCGCGCCGCTTGACCTCACGGCCGACATGGGCGCGCAGTTTCCCAGACAAGGGAAGGTACACCAGGTTTGCCGAGCCGATCCCGTAGATGGTTGCCACGAACGCAACCGCGATGCCGGCACCCAGCTGGTTCGGATCAGCGAGATTCTCCATCACATGGATCAGGCCCATCACTGCCCCGAGAATACCGACGGTAGGCGCATACCCGCCGGCCGCCTCCCAAACCCTGGCTCCCGCTCGATGGGACTCTTCCCAGGTCTCCACCTCCCGCTCCAGGATCTCACGTAGGACTTCCGGATCGGCACCATCCACGAGCAAGCGCAGCCCCTTGCCCTCGAAGGCGTCAGTTACGGTTTCGGCATGGCCTTCCAGGGCCAACAGCCCCCCGCGCCGCGCGGCATTACTCCACTGTGCGATCCGCCCGATGAGCAAACCATACGCCACCACCGGGGGACGGAATGCCCATCCCGCCATGCGCAGTCCCAGCGTGAAGGTAGGTAGAGGAACCTGCAACATCACCGCACCCAGGGTGCCGCCCACGACAATGAAAAAGGCCGTCGCCTGAAGAAGCGCCCCGATATGACCGCCCTCCAGCCATTGGCCTCCGAGGATGGCGGCGGCGGCGATCAACAGACCGAGCAGGCTGAGGAAATCCATGGTGAGCAAGAAGGCGGGATAGTGCAACGACGCACCCCACAACCGAGGCGATCGATCCGGTTACGGCGCCCTGGAAGCAAACTTGAGGAAACGCTGCCCTTCGCCAGTTGGCCCAGGCAGCAGCTTCAGCCCCGCCCCTCAGCCAGGCTGGGTCCAGGTTCTCATTCGCGCTCGCAGGCGCGCCACAGCCTGGGAATGAAGCTGGCACACACGCGATTCGGTGACGCCGAGCACTTCACCGATCTCCTTGAGGTTCATCTCCTGCTCGTAATAGAGCCCCATGACCAGTTTTTCGCGTTCTGGCAAGGCGCTGATGGCCTGGATGAGATGACGGCGAAAGCCTTCGTCCTCAAGCACCTCCAGCGGACCACGTTGGCCATCCGCCACGAAGGAGTCGAAGAAATCCCCATCGTCGCCGTCCTGGAAATCCTCGAAGTGCAACAACTGGTAACCGCGCGCATCGAGAAGCATCTGCTGATAGTCCTCGATGGGGACTTCGAGCTTGTTGGCGAGTTCGGCCTCTCTCGGCGCCCGACCCAGCTCTTGCTCGAGTCGCGCAACCGTCTGCTCGATCTTGCGAAGGTTCTTGCGCACGTTGCGGGGCAGCCAATCGGCTTGGCGAAGCTCGTCGAGAATCGAGCCGCGAATGCGCTGGATCGCATAGGTTTCGAACTGTGCGCCCTGGGTGTCATCGAAATTCTTGGCCGCATCAAGCAGGCCCATCAGCCCCGCCTGGATGAGATCGTCGGCCTCCACGCTGGCCGGCAGTTTCGCCATGAAGTGGTAGGCAATGCGCTTAACGAGGGGGGCCAGTTCGTTGACGATGGCATCCACGTCGCGATTGGCAAGAGAGGTGGCGTTGACCATGGAAAGCAGACCTCAGTGATCCCCGTCGAGCGCAGCGATCCGGCTGGCGCGCACCAGACGCTGCACGAAACCGCCCAACCCGTGTTCCCCGGCAAAGGGCCAGGCCGATACCGTCTCAGCCACGTCTCTGAACGCCTGGGCGGCGCCAGAGTCGGGGAAGGCCCCTATGACGGGCTGATGCAACCGCTCCGCCTTGCGCATCGACTCGTCATCGGGAATCCACCCCAACCAGCGCAATTCGAGTCCAAGATAACGGGATGCGGTATCGCGCAGGTTTCCAAACACCACCTCGGCACGTTCACGCTCGCGCACCCGGCAAACCAGTACGTGGCAACGGCGGCGAGCGAAATCCCATGCGAGGCGCTTCATGAGCGCGTAGGCCTCCGTGATGGCATCGGTTGCACCGCCGCAAACCACAACCACAACCTCCCCGGCTGCCAGGACGGACCGCGGCAAGACGTCGTCGCCCAAGGCGGCGGCGTCGGCGATAAGCATGTCGGGGGCCGGATCAAGCGCCGAGAAAGCGCGGATCAATCCCTGCTCTTCCTCGAAGCTCATGTGCGCGAGACGCGCGACGCCGCGCCCCGCCGCCAGAAAGCGCACCCCCTCGGGCCCGTCCACGACCACCTCGGCCAGCGGGTGCTCCCGCGCCATGACGGCAGTCAGATCGTGCCCCGGACGCAATCCGAATCGAGCCGCCATGCTTGGTTCGCCGCCTTCGTCGAAAACAAAGACACGACTGCCCCGCCGCGCGAGGGCAAAGGCTGCATTGGCAGTAATGCCGGCGCCCGCGCCGGATTTGCCGCAGGCTGCAAAGGCGACGCTTCGCACTGCAGCACCGGCTCCAAGCAGGCGCCGCAAGCCGGTCGCTTGGTCAAGGAGCACTTCACTCACGGATAAACCCCCGTGCGGGGGCCTGCAGCGACGCGAGCGGCCGCCAGAGGCACATCCTCTGGTGCAAGGCGGAAAGAACCGTCTGGCACCTCGCCGCGAAAGGCGCGCTCAACCAAATATAGCGGGTTGGCCAGGTGCAGGTCTTCCGGCACGCGTTGCCCGTTGGTCACGTAATGCAGCGGCAGGGCTGCACGGGCAAGCACGTCGAGTACGCCGCCGAGCGTCAAGGCCTCGTCGACCTTGGTCAGGACGCACCCTGCCAGGCCATCGGCGCGATAGCGTTGCAAGGTATCTTCGAGCGCCTCGCCTTGGGCCACCGCGGAAAGCAACAACAACCGCTTCACAGGCTTGCCATGACCTGAAAGCAACGCTGCCTGCTCAGCCAGGCGACGGTCCCGCTGGCTCATGCCCACGGTATCGATGAGAACGAGGTGGCGGCCATGCAATTCGGCTAGAGCGGCCGCCAGATCGCTCTGATCGCGCGCCACCAGCACGGGAACACCGAGGATCTTGCCGTAGATTCGAAGCTGATCCACCGCACCAATGCGGTAGCTGTCGGTGGTCACCAATGCCACCCTAGACGCGCCATGCTGCAGCGTGCAACTGGCGGCGAGCTTGGCGACAGTGGTGGTTTTGCCGACTCCCGTGGGACCCACCAGCGCGAACACCCCGCCGCGGGACACCAGATCTTCCCCTGCCCGCACGGCATTCAGGTTGGCTGCAAGAACTGCCTTGACCCAACGCATCACCTGCGCGCCGCGCAGATCGGCGGGAAGGCGTGAGGCGAGCGCCCTCGCGAACCGCGCACCGAATCCGCGCCCCAGCAAGACGCGCATCAGCTCTGCCTGCGCAGGGGAGTTCTGAGTGAGCTCTTTCCACGCAAAGCCGGCCAGTTGGGACTCCACCATGCCGCGCAGATGCCGGACTTCCGACAGAATGTCCCGAGTAGTGCTTCCATCGAAGGCCGAAGACGAATTGGCCGTCGCAGGAACCCCCGTCGCGACAGCCGAATTCAGATCGCTCTCAGCCACTGCCATGATTTCCACGCCGCCTGGAACCTGACGGTTGGAAAGAATCAACGCATCCGTACCAAGGCCTTCACGAACCAGCCGAAGCGCCTCGCGGGTGCCAGGGGCGAAGAACTTCCGCACCACCATTGCCGCTCAGCCTCGCGACCGATGCAGCCTGGCCATCAGGCCCGGCCCCCGAGAACCGCGACCACTCGAATGGAGCGGCCGTCGGGGACCTCGGCGTGTGAGAGCACCTTCAACTGTGGGGACGCACGCCGCAGGAAGCGTGACAACAAGGTGCGAAGAGGCGCTGGAACCATGAGCACGGAGGGCTGCCCGATGGATTCTTGATCCTGTACCAGCTTGGCTGCCTGCTTCAACAGGTTCTCCGCAAGATTCGGTTCGAGGCCGGCGCCCTCCGGACCCCTCGCTTGGGACGCCTGCATCAATACCCGTTCGAGTTCGGAATCGAGCGCTATGACCTGCAGCTCTCCACTCCCAGGAAGTATTGAGGCGATGATAGCACGCGACAAGGCGAGCCTCACCGCTGCAGTGAGTTCATCGGGCTCCTGGGTTCGCGTGGCGTGCTCGGCAAGCGTCTCCAGAATAGTGCGCACGTCGCGCACATGCACGCCCTCGGCCAAGAGGTTGCCCAACACCTTTTGCACTACGGTCACGGGCAGGAGCTTTGGTACCAATTCCTCCACGAGCTTTGGAGATTCCTTGCTCGCATGGTCAAGCAACGCCTGTACCTCCTGACGCCCGAGCAATTCAGCCGCGTGCGCCTGGATGACACTCGACAAATGGGTGGCGATGACAGTGGCCGCGTCCACCACCGTGTACCCCAGCGAAATCGCCTGCTCGCGATTCTCCGCACTCACCCAGACAGCGGGCAGGCCAAAGGCGGGATCGCGCGTCGCACTGCCAGCCACAGGCCCCAGGGCGCGCCCGGGATTGATGGCAAGAAACTGCCCCACCAGAACGTCACCAGCGCCAATCTCAACACCCTTGAGCGTGATGCGATAGCCGTTGGGCTTGAGTTCGAGGTTGTCGCGGATATGCACCGCCGGAACGAGGAACCCCATTTCCTGGGCGATCTTCTTGCGAATGCCGCGGATGCGGCGCAGCAAGTCGCCATCCTGGTTGCGGTCCACCAGCGGCACGAGCCGGAAACCCACCTCTAGCCCGAGCATATCGACACCAGGAACGTCCTGCCAGCCGATGTCGGCACTCTCCGGCGCGGGCGGCGCAGGGGGCGGCTGCACCTCCGGCTGCCGGACACCGCGCTCGGTCATGAAGCCAGCCCCGGCAAGCGCCGCCGACATCAGCAAGAAGGCCAGATGCGGCATGCCCGGAATAAGCCCGAGCAGGGCCAGGATGGACGCAGTGACGTAGAGTGCCTGCGGACGCGTGAAAAGCTGCGCCACGAGCTGCTGAGACAGATCCTCGTCGGTGGCCACGCGGCTCACCACAATGCCAGCTGCCGTGGATATGATGAGCGAAGGAATCTGCGCCACCAAGCCGTCCCCAATGGTGAGCAGAGTGTAGGTCTCGGCCGCGGCCGCGAACCCCAGGCCGTGCTGGGACATTCCGATCACGAGCCCGGCAAGAATGTTGATGATCGTGATGACGATCCCTGCGATGGCATCGCCGCGCACGAACTTGCTGGCGCCATCCATCGAGCCGTAGAAGTCGGCCTCCTGGGCGATCACCGTGCGCCGCTTGCGCGCCTCTTCCTCTCCGATCAAGCCGGCATTGAGATCGGCATCGATGGCCATCTGTTTCCCGGGCATGGCGTCGAGAGTGAACCGCGCCGATACTTCCGCGATACGCCCAGCGCCCTTGGTGATCACCACGAAGTTGATGACCACGAGGATGACGAACACCACCACACCAACAGCGTAGTTTCCGCCGATCAGGAAACTGCCGAAGGCCTCGATCACCTTGCCCGCCGCCCCCGGGCCCGTGTGGCCCTCCAACAACACGATGCGAGTGGAGGCCACGTTGAGCGACAGCCGCAGCAGCGTGGTCACCAGCAGCACCGTTGGAAACACCGAAAAGTCGAGCGGCCTGCGGGCGAACAGCGCCACCAGCAGCACGATCATGGAAACGGCAATGTTGAAGGTGAACAACAGGTCCAGCAGGATAGTGGGCAAGGGCAGCGTCATCATCCCCAGCACAAGGATGATCAACACCGGACCCGCCAGCGTGGTGGCGGACATCAGGCGCGCCGGGGCGCCGGTGACAGATTCGGCCATGGCGATCAGGCGGCCCTGCCGCCGCCCTCATCGAGCGCCGGATCGAGTTCTGGCGGCACCGGTGTGCCTGCGGGAGGCTCCGGGCGCTCCCCTCCCCCCGTTTCGAAGCGCTCCAACTGGTAGACATACGCCAGCACCTCGGCCACAGCCGTATACAAGGGCGCGGGAATCTCCTTGCCCAGTTCCGCATGGGCGTGCAGTGCGCGCGCCAGGGGAGGAACGCGCACTACTGGAACACCATGCTCGCGGGCCAGTTCAGAGATGCGTGCCGCAAGCAACGCTGCGCCCTTCGCAACCACCGTGGGCGCCCTCATGTTCGCTTCGCGATAGCGCAGCGCCACGGCGAACTCGGTTGGGTTGACCACGACCACATCGGCCTTGGGAACCTCGCCCATCATCCGCCGGCGCGCAGCCTCGCGTTGCAACTGCCGGATACGCCCCTTGATCATGGGGTCGCCCTCGGTCTCCTTGAGTTCCTGTCGGACTTCCTCCTTGGTCATGCGCAACTGCTTGCGGTGCTCCCATATCTGGAACGGTACATCTATGATCACGACAAGCGTCAAAGCGCCGGTAGCCACCAGAAACGAGAAGCCCAGCATGCTCCCGAGATGGCCCAGTGCAGCCCGGGGCGGTTCGGTGGAGAGACCCACCAGGGGAGCGATGTCATTGGAAACGATCCACACCACCGCCGCACCCACCACCGCCGCCTTGAGAAGCGCTTTGACCAGTTCGATGAGCGCATGCCAGGAGAACATCCGCTGCAGCCCGTTCAGCGGGTTGAGCCGTGAAAATTGTGGCGTCACCGCTTCCGCGCTCACCAGCCAACCGCTCAGCAGCATGGGTGCCGCCAAGGCTGCCGCCGCCACCACGGCGAACAACGGGGCGAATGCCAGCAGCGCATCAACCGTCAACGCGTAGAGCCGGGCGCCCATGATGTCGGCCCGGAAGGCCGCCGCCCGGTCAAGGGTCAACCCTGCAGTCATCAGCGTCTCGAGACGCCCCGCAAAGGTTGCGCCGAAAAGACTTAACGAACCGCCCGCCGCCAGAAGAACAGCGAAAGTGGTCAACTCGGGAGAGCGGGGAACCTGACCCTTTTCACGCGCTTGCTCAAGCCGCCGGGGTGTTGGCGGCTCGGTGCGCTCAAGGTCGCTGTCTTCGGCCATGGACGGCGGTCGGGATGCGCACAGGCAGCGTCGTTTGAATTTAAACGAGTGTAGCACGCACCCCGCAGGGCAAATATGGGTGCCCAGGCCGGCCTGAACCCAGCGCCTTTCGCGCCATAATCACGTTTTTTGGTGCTAGCGGAGTCCGCCATGAAGCAAGCCCTTGTCCTGGTCGCCACGCTTCTGTGGATGCCCGCTGCGGGTTACACCCAGGAGCTGAAGCGCAACTATTACGAAAGCTACTTGGGTGTGGGAACCGGTCAAGCCAATCTTCGAGGCTTTTGCAAGGCCGTCGGTGCGGTCGCGGGATTCAGCGGCACCTGCGACGATTCAAACACCGGCGTGAAGGTGTTCGGTGGCTACAAGTTCAATCGTTTGGGTGGCGTGGAACTGGGTTACACCAGCTTCGGGGAAGGCCGGGCCGACGGCACCCTTTCCGGAACGCCCGTGATCAGCCGGTGGAAAGGTTACGGCATCGACTTGAGCGCAGTGGGTACCCTGCCTTTAGGAGATTACTTCGAACTGTTCGTCAAGGGCGGGCTTACATTCTGGGACGTGAGGTCCACCACCATGACAGTGGCCTCGGGCGAGATCAACGACCGCGGTTTCTCGGGCCTGGTAGGCGGCGGAGGCACCTGGTGGTTCATGCAACAAGCCGGCTTGCGCCTGCAGTACGAGCGCTTCCAGAAGGTAGGCGATAGCTCGGTACAGGTTCAAACCAACATCGATTTCGCATCATTGAATCTGGTGGGCCGCTTTTGAACGGGGTCAACCCCAGTCCGATATTCAGACAGGGTGGTAGCTCACGCACCTTGGGAACGAACTTGTGGGCGCCCCGGCGGTCATTGAACTCATGTTTGGATCCAGACGACTGTGGTGGACGCCAGACCCGGCGAGCATCCGGGACAGCTTGCGCTGCCGCCGATGCGACGGGCGGGTTTTTCTCCGCAGCGGTGACAATGAGCAGGCAGGAGCAGCGTTGTCTTTGCACGACGCCTGGGTGTGACGCATGAACTCGGCGGCTGGCTACACGCGCGTGGCCATCACCCTTCACTGGCTGATTGCGCTCGCTATTTTCGCCAACCTCGCACTTGGCTCGCTGATGACCGAGATGGCCATCAGCCCTCAAAAACTTCGCTTGTATTCCTACCACAAATGGCTTGGCGTGAGCGTGTTCGTACTGGCGCTCGCACGCATCGCCTGGCGCCTGACCCACCCGTCCCCCGCGCTTCCCCTTGGCTTGCGCCCCTGGGAACGAATGGCCGCAAGCGTGTCCCACGCGCTGCTTTATGCGCTCACCCTCGCGGTTCCCTTGAGCGGCTGGTTGTTCAGTTCTGCCAAGGGCTTCCAGACAGTCTGGTTCGGCGTTTTACCCATCCCCGATCTCCTGGCCAAGGATGCGCTGCTGGCCGATTTTCTGGTCGCTGTGCACGGCAACCTCAACGGGCTAATGGTGCTGGTGGTGACGGCGCATGTGGCAGCCGCGTTGAAGCATCATTTCCTAGCCCGGGACCCGGTTCTCGCGCGCATGCTGCCCCTGGTGCGCCGCGGTGGATAGCTGCCGCACCGCCCCGCTCCATCTCGACCCGCGGAGAATCTTTGATCATGCGTTTGCCCGTGCTGTGTTTGCCCGTGCTGTTCATCGGCATGCTGACCACCGGTCTGCCCGTTGCCAACGCCAACCCGCTCTCCCTCGACCTGACCCGCAGCCAGGTGGTTTTCGTCTCTCGGCAGATGAACGTCCCGGTGGAAGGCCGCTTCCAGCGCTTCAGTGCGCAAATCCAATTCGACGCAAAAAGGCCCGAAGCCGCCCGCGCGACCCTGGAGATCGATACCGCCAGCATTGATGCCGGCAGCCCCGAGGCCTCCGCTGAGGTGATACGCAAACCCTGGCTTCATACGGCGCAGTTTCCAAAAGCGATCTTCGTGTCCAGCGCGGTGAAATCCCTCGGCGGGGAGCGCTACGAAGTCAGTGGGCAACTCACCCTCAAGGGCAAAACCTTGCCACTCGCGGCGCCGTTCACCGTGAAGAGCCAGGGCGGGTCGCTGATCTTCGACGGGGCGCTGACGCTCAAGCGGCTTGACTTTGGCGTAGGCGATGGCCCGTGGAATGACCCCGACACCGTTGCGAATGAAGTACAAATCCGTTTCCGGTTCGTCGCGAAGTGACGCGACGGCCACCATCTGCAGCACCCGTAACCTTTCTGGAGACTCCCTTGAAAACCTGCCTTTTCCTCGCCGCAACGCTCGCCGTCGCCCCTGCCCTGGCCGCCCCTGAGAGCTACACCATCGACTCGCGCCATACCTTTCCGGTGTTCGAGGTAAGCCACCTGGGCTACTCGCTGCAGCGCGGCCGCTTCAACAAGACGTCCGGGAAGATCGTGCTCGACACCGCAGCCAAGAGCGGCAGCGTTGAACTCACAATCGACGCCGCCTCCATCGACATGGGTCTCGAAAAGTGGGACGAACACATGAAGGGCGAGGATTTTTTCAATGTGGCCAAGTACCCCACCATGACCTTCAGGTCGAGCAAATTGCTGTTTAGCGGCGACAAGGTGGTGGGTGCGGAAGGCGAATTCACGTTGCTCGGTGTCACGCAGCCGCTAAAGGTCACGTTCGCCGACTTCAACTGTGCCATGCACCCCTACGCAAAGAAGATGGCTTGCGGAGGTAACGCCGCAGCGGCCATCAAGCGTTCGGCGTTCGGCATGACCTATGGGGTGCCTGGAATCGGCGACGACGTGAAACTGTCGATCCCCGTGGAAGCCTTCAAGGACTGAGGCCACCACCGGGAATCTGCCTGGCGCTGCCGCCGTTCCATCGATGCATGGCCATGTCACCTGCACTACGCCTGAGCCTGTGGCTGCTCGCTCTTGCCGCCCCAGCCCCAGGGGTCGCCACGGCCCAGGTGTACAAATGGGTGGACGAGCGCGGCGTCACGCACTATGGGCAGAAGCCCCCAACGATGCCACCTCGCGCAGGCATCGATTCACTCGACATCGAACTGACCGGCAACGACCCACCGAAACGCAGCGGCGACTGTTACTCCATCCAATGCCAGTACGAGCGTCTGCGCGCGGACAGATTGGAGCGCCAGGAAGAACAGCTCAAGGAATGGGAGGCGCGGCAGCGGGCGGCGACGGCACGAAAGCAGGCCGATGCAGCTGCCGCAGCTGCCGCTGCCCAGAGCGATGATCGCTGGTCGAGGAGAAGCCCAATCTATGGGCGTCCTATCCTGCGTCCCGCAGTTCCCCGCGTCCCGGCGCCAACGCAGCCTGCGGCCTCGGCAACTCCTGCGGAGCCTGGGGCGAGCCTGCGAATTTCTGGCGAATAGCTCGCCTGGCGTCCCCCGTTGCTGCGCGTCCAGGGACATCGGCAAAGACATAGCCGCCGGCAAAAAAAAGGCAGCCTGTAAGGCTGCCCTGCGAACCCCCTAGCGGGGGAGGAGACCATCCTTTATTACGACCGGGCCAGCGATTACTTGAGCCCGGAGAACAGAATTTCTGTGTAGCGGACCTCGGCTGAGCGATCCAGGGATGCCCCATGGGGCGGCCCGGCGAATCGCCACCCAAAGACCTGGCGCCACCCATCATCTGCAGGGGAATTCAATCGCCTGCGAAGGCCCTACTCGATGGCCGAATCGGGCTCCTCGTCGCGCCGAGTCACCCTGTGGCCCCAGGCCACGTACAGGCCGCTGGCGACAATAATGCTCATGCCGATCAGGGAATGGGCGTCGGGAAAATCCCCGAACACCACCCAACCCGTCAATCCGATCCACAACAGTTGGGTATATCCGAAGGGCGAGAGCGCCGATGCATGTTCGATTTCGAGCGCCTTTATGAGCAGGTAGTGCCCAGTCATGCCGGCACCACCCAACAAAAGGAACAAGGGCGCGTCTTGCCAGCGCAAGGGGTGCCAGACGTGAGGCAACATGAAGGTCATCAGCACCGCCCCCACCAAGGCGGTATAGAACAGCGAGGTACGCGGATCATCGTCTGCACTCACCTTGCGGGTAAGGATCTGATATAGGCTGTAGCACCCTGCGGATCCCAGGGCCAGCAGCACAGCGGGATTGAGCATCGCGCTTCCGGGTCGAACGATGAACAGCGTGGCTCCAAAGCCCACCAGAATCGCCACCCAACGTGCTCGGCTGACATTCTCGCCCAGCAGCCACACGGCTAGCAGCGCCACCAGCAGCGGCGAGACGAAACTGATGGCCTTCACTTCCGCAAGCGGCAAGAAGGCCACTGCCCCGAAGTTGCATAGCGTAGAACCCAGCATGAGCACCGCCCGGCCAAGCTGGCCGCCAGGTTGTGCGGTTCGCACCAGCGCCGTCCCCATGGCTGGAGCGAATATGAGCAGCATCAGTCCCACGTGCACGGCATACCGCACCCACACCACCACAGGAACTGGATAGCTGCGCGACAACCACTTGGCGGTGGTTTCCAGCACCGCGAAGCACAAGGCCATGCCAAGCATCATGGCGATGGCTTGCGGCTTGACGTGGTGTCCAGGGACAGCGGTCGGCGACGACATCGAAGCAGTGTATACGAGGGCTGGACAGAGCCTGGTGCTCGTTGGCGGCCCCGAAGTGTCACTAATTATTTACTAATTTGTTGTCAATCCTTGATGACGACCCTAGAATCCGCTACGTGTCGCAACCCTGCGGCCCGCAACCCGCCCGTCACGGGAGGTGGCTATGGTCGGGACCGAGGCAGGACGGTTAGGCGCCGTGTGGTCGCACATGCTTTTGTGCGAGGCGTTGGCCGAGGAGCGTCCAGCCCAGTTCATCGATGAAAGCGCCCGCCCCGGCCTGGAATCGCTGGAAATGGACGAGGCGCGAATGTTCGGGATCGGGCACGTGCTGCGCGTGGCCGCAACGAGCACGGAACTGGGCAGCACCGGGTTTCTGGAGGCCTTCGCCTCTGCCAACGAAATGGTCAACGCCCTGAGCTACCCTCAGCCCAGCCTGCAGGCCATGCTTGTATCGCCGAGCTCGGGCACTCGGTTCCTGGTGCATGTCCGTCACGACGAAGATGCCCGGCGCATGATGGGGCTCGCACGCCGCGCTGGTCACAGCCAGCGTTGCCTGTGCCTGAGGGTGGACTCAGATGACCCCATGCAGGCCATTCTCGCCGGCCGGGCGCGAGACCCCATGGCAAGCCGCATGGTCTATCTGGGCTCACTGGATCCGGAGGCCGCGGAGGCACATGCCTGCGTCCAGGCGCTCAGCGCCCGGGATGATGACGGCGAGATGGCCTGGCTTGAAGCTCCCTTCAGCGACGACTCACAGCGCGATGCCCTGCTCGCCCAGGTGGAAGACGCCCGCCTCGGGGGCCACTCACACACGCCGTGGTGGGTAGGCGAGTTACGACTGCGGCGCCCCTTCCCCGGCATTTTCGGCCACCGGCTTCATACGGGTTGCCTGTTGCTGGCCACCGGACTGCGCGGGTCAACGCGGGAGTGGCTCACTGCCATCAGCCAGCGACTGAGCGATGCCTACCGCGATACGCGGCTTCCCGACGGCAGCCGGGGCGATCTCGCCTTCTGCCTTGTCGGAGGGGCGGGCCCAGACCGCGGGCTGGATTATCCGGCCTATCAGCGGGCCCGGCCCGGCCTCCACTCCTGACACGGGATTGCAACGCCGGGGCCGCTTCCGCTAGATTCAACGCCCCCTTTCACCGCCCGCACTGCGAGGAACGCTGGTCATGAAGCACATCAACTGGGACAACATTCCCTTCGAACAGATCAATCCGCACTTCAAGCGCAAGCTCGCCTGGGACGGCCAGGTGATGATCGCCCGCACCGACGTGGAAGGCGGCTACGTGGTGCCGCTGCACAAACACCCCAACGAACAGGTCACCTGGGTGATGAGCGGCAAGTGGCGGTTCCATCTTGAAGGCAAGGTGGTGGACGTGGGCCCCGGCGAGATGATCTTCATCCCGGGCAACGTGGAACATCGGGTCGAAGCCCTTGAAACGCTGGTGGCCTACGACATCTTTACGCCGCCTCGCCAAGATTGGCTCACGGGGGCGGATGCCTACCTGAGGGATACGGCCAGCGCCTGATCCTGGCCGGTCGGCACCGGCCGGCCGAGGGGTGCGCCCTGCAGCCTTGAGCGAGGGACCCGCCCCACCGCTCAGCCAGTGATACCCACGGCGCCGAGAACGAAAGCCCAGGTGAAGGCGATCTCACGCAGGAAATCGTAGCGCCCCGAGGCACCGCCGTGCCCGGCATCCATGTTGACACGCAGCAGCAGCGGGTTTGCGTCGGTCTTTAGGGCGCGCAACTTGGCCACATACTTGGCGGGCTCCCAATACATCACCTGACTGTCGTTTAGAGACGTCTCCACCAGCATCAGCGGGTAACGCCGCGCACCCAGGTTGTCATAGGGGGACCAGGCGCGCATGCGGGCGTAGTCGCGAGGCAGTTTGGGATTTCCCCATTCCTCGAACTCGCCGGTGGTGAGGGGCAGGGTTTCGTCCAGCATGGTGTTGAGCACGTCCACGAAGGGCACTTCCATCACCACCGCGCGAAACAGGTCGGGGCGCAGATTGCTCACCGCTCCCATGAGTAACCCGCCTGCGCTGCCACCCTCGGCCACCAGCCGCTGAGGCTCGGTCCATCCGCCATCCACCAGATGCTCGGCGCAGGCGATGAAGTCGGTGAAGGTGTTCATCTTGTGGGCCATGCGGCCCTTATCGTGCCAGCGCTTGCCCATCTCCCCGCCGCCGCGCACGTGAGCCAGGGCGAAGACCACGCCGCGATCCAGCAACGACAGCCGCGCGGCGCTGAAGGTGACCATCTCCGGAAATCCGTAGGCGCCGTAACCCGATAACAGCAACGGCGCCGGACCGTCGCCACGCCGATCGCGGCGCCACACCAGCGACACGGGCACGGCAGTGCCGTCAGCAGCCGTGGCACTTGTGAGGACGGACTCGTACTGCCCAGGATCGTAGCCGCCCAGCACTTCCTGCTGCTTGAGCAGCGTTCGGGCGCGGGTGTCCATGTGATAGTCGTACACCGCCTCGGGCGTAACGAAGCTCTCGTAACCAAATCGCAGGATATCGGTGTCGAATTCGGGATTGGCGCCTGCATACACGGTGTAGGCGGGCTCGGGGAATCCGATCTCGTGGCGCTCGCCGTCTGCGAAGCGCACCACCGCAAGCCGCGGAAACCCGTCACGGCGCTCGTGCAGCACGTAGTGACGTGCGAACAGGTCCAAACCTTCCAGCATCACCGCCTCGCGGTGCGGCACCACTTCCTCCCACAGCGTTTCTTCGAACCTCTCCACCGGCGCGCGCACCAGGCGGAAATTGCGGCCGCGGTCGTTGGTCACCACGTAGAAGTGGCCGCCATGATGATCCAGGTAGTACTCATGGTCCTGCCGACGCGGCAGCGCCAGCACAGGCACCCCGGACGGGCGGTTCGCCGGCAGGAAGCGCACCTCGGAGGTGGTGGCGCTGTGGGAATGGATGAATACAAAACCACGCGAGCGTGACAACTCCACGCTCACGCTGAAGCGGGCATCCATCTCCTCGAACAGCAATTCAGGGCCCAGGGCATCCAGCGGCTGGCGCCACAACCGGCTGGCGCGCTTGGTGTCGTCCTCGGTGACGTAGAACAACGTGCCGCCATCGGCGCTCCAGGCCACGGATCGCGCTCGCGGCACCTCCAGGGGCAGCAGGCGCCCCGAATCCAGGTTCTTCACCCGCAGGGTGTATTCCCGATAACCGGTGAAGTCGGTCGAGAAGGCCAGCAAACGCCCATCGGGGCTTGGTTCGAACGCCCCGAGGGCGAAGAATTTTCGGCCTCGTGCCAGGCGGTTGCCGTCCAGCAGCACCTGCTCAGGCGCGTGCATGCTGCCGGGGCGCCTGCAGTGGATGGCGTACTGGCGCCCCGCCACGGTGCGCGAGTAGTACAACCAGCCTCCCTCGCGCACCGGTACACCCATATCGGTTTGCTTGATGCGGCCGAGCATCTCGCGGTAGAGCGTGCCTTGCAGCCGCCGGCTTGGCGCCATCATGGCTTGCGTGTAAGCGTTCTCCGCCTCCAGATAAGCGAGCACCTCCGGGTCATCGCGGTGGCGCAGCCAGTGGTAATCGTCCACACGGGTCTCGCCGTGGATTTCAGTCACGTGGGGCCGGCGTGCGGCAACCGGCGGCAGGGGCGGGAGGGAAGCAGGCATATTCAAAAAAACGGTCTGGAGATGAGTCGAAAACCCAAGGTTACCCATTCGGTGCGGTGGGGCCCGTTGAGCTGGAAGCCGTAAGTGGAATCGATCTGCACCCGCTCGGGCACCAGCCAGAGGCGGAAACCCAGTTGCGAGAACCGGTCGAAACCCGTGGCCCCGTAGGCCTCCGTGGCAATCATGAATCGCGGCGTGAGATAAATCTCGGCACCAATGCCGTATGACAGGCCACGGCGGCGGTCATCGCGGCTGTCGATGCCACCGGCATTGAACAGCAGCACCAACCGGTCATCGGCAAAGGACCTGGACACCGGCACGTAGAAATAATAATTGCCCCAGAGGTTTTGCCGAACGTTGATGTCGGCGTGGCGGATGGCACCCGCCGCGACCCCCCAGCCCCAAGCGTTGGTCTCCAGGGGCCGCGCCAGCACCTTCGCCTGGAACTGATAGTCGGCGTGGTCGCGCGCGCCCGAACCACCGAACAGTGCTCCGCCGCCCGCGGTGAGTTCCACCCCGAAGGGGTTGCAGGCCGGCAGCGCCCACCATTCCTGGCCGCCAGGCGTGTGCTTGACCCACGATTCCACCTGGCAGGCACCGCGATCCACCACCCGCGCGTCGTCCACGATGAAAGGCCGGGCTGCCAGCAGGGGCAGCGGCAGGCAGCACAACAGCACGGCGGCAAGGCGGCGCATGAACGCAAGGCGACAGTGAGGCGGGCGCGCGAGAATACCTCAGCCGCATGGCGGCAGATCGTGCCCCGCGCTAGAATCGCGCGCCCTGCGGTGTTCCTGATGGCGGTTTCCGAAGCGATGGAAAAATACGAGTCCGATGTCACCCTGTTTCTGCAGCAGTTCCTGAAGGACCATCCTGAGGTCCCGGAGAAACAGCGGCGTGCGCGTGCCACGTGGTGGGACAAACCCTACGATGCCCAGCAACGGCAGGATTTTGAAGCCGCGCGCGTACCCAAGAAACCCTACGAGTATTACAGCGATAACCCCTGACGGTGCCGTGAGCGCACCGCGTCCCGGCCAACGGAGGTCGCCCCCATGAAACGTTCTCTCGTCGCAGCCTCGCTGCTGTGCCTGCTCGCCCTGCCCGCCCGGGCCGGTTGGGAAGAGGCCGTGGCGGCCTACAACAACGGCGACTACGCCACCGCCGCGCGCGAATTCCGCCCCTTTGCCGAACAGGGTCAGGTAACTGCCCAATACATCCTCGGCTGGATCTACCAGACCGGTGAGGGCGTGTCCCAGGATCTGGCCGAAGCCGCCAAGTGGTACCGCCGCGCGGCCGACAAGGGCAACGCCGACGCGCAACTGGCGCTCGGCTCCCTCTACGCCGCCGGCGCCGGCGTGAAGCGCGACGACGCCGAGGCAGCGAAGCTGTTCCGCAAGGCTGCCGAGCAGGGCAAGGCGAACGCGCAATACATGCTTGGCTACATGCTCTCCGCCGGCGAGGGGGTGGCCAGGAACGAAGCCGAGAGCCTGGTGTGGTACCGCAAGGCCGCAGAGCAGGGCCTGCCCGATGCCCAGTACGCCCTGGGCCTGGGGCTCGCCTTCGGCAAGGGTGCCACTCGCGACGAGCAGGAAGCCAACGGCTGGTATCGCAAGGCCGCCGAGCAGGGCCATGTGGAATCGGCCTATCTGCTTGGCTGGAACTACGAGCGGGGCGTGGGCACCATCCCGAGTTACGAGGAGGCCGCCAAGTGGTATCGCAAGGCCGCCGACAAGGGCAACGTGGAAGCCCAGTTCCAACTGGCCACCCTTTACCGCGACGGCCGCGGCGTGGCGCGCGACGACGCCCAGGCCATGGCGCTGTTTCGCAAGGCCGCCGAAAAGGACTACGCCTACACCACCGCGGCCGTGGATGAATTCCTCAGGAATGGGCGTCCCCAGGCAGGCTTCGAGTTGGCGGATGTCTGGCTCGCCCGGCATCCCGAAGACGTGCAGTTGCTGCTGGTGGTGAGCTTCGCTGCCATCACCGAGGCGCGCGCCGACCCCGCCAAGTACGGCGCCTTGGCACGCCGCTACGGCGATGCCACCCTGGCGCTCATCGAGGGTGGCAAGCGGCCCGCTACCATGACGGAGACCGAGTGGTCAGAGTACCGCGACCGCTGGCAGCCGCAGTTGCAGATCCAGTTGGGCACCCTCGCTTCCAAGGTCGGCAGCAGCGATGAGGCCCGCACGCGCTTCCAGAAGGCCACGACCCTCAACCCGAAGGAAGCCTATGGCTGGTATCTGCTTGGGCAAACGTACTTCGCGGAGTACGAAAAGCTCAATGCCGCAAGCAAGGCCCTGGAGGGCAGCGCCAAGAGCGAAGCAGTGGCCAAGGCCTTCTCGAAGCTCGACCAGGTGATCGAATCCTATGCGCGCACAGTGGCGCTGGCGGAGGGTAAGGACAACCTCAAGGACTTGTACGCCCCGGTGCTAAAAGATCTCACCAACGTGTACGAATTTCGCAACGGCTCCAGGACCGGTCTCGAACAGCTGATCGCCAGATACCGCTCCTGACGGGCTTCGGTGCACGGCGTGCCTTCGCCGCTCTTCCCGGTGCGCACTGGGACCCTGGCGGCTTGCACATTCCCATGGCTGCTGCTTCAGGGTTTGGCGTTTCGGTGCCCCTTTGACTCGGGTTTCACGGCTGCCGACGCCTTCGGTGGGGCTACCAAGGGCTTGGTGGCAGGTGCGGCCTTGGGAGTTGCTGCCTCCCGCGGCGCGGTCCGCGCTGAATGGGCGGGCGCGGCGAGTTCGTCGGAACTCTTCAAGCCTGGCGGTTTCTGGCTCGCCGCGCCCCTTGCCGGCGCTGGCTGGTCCAGGGACGGCGGCACGCCTTCCGCTGCCTCGATTTCCACGTCGATGGCAAAAATGGCTTCCCGGTTTGGAAATCGGCCACACTCCAGCCGCATGAGGCCCTGGGGACCCTTCCAGGTACGCAAGCGCCTCTCCAGCCCTTCCTCGGTACGCGACTGAAACCCCGACGGCTGTCCGTAGCGGGCCACCAACGCATCCAGTACCCCGCGGCATCCAGGAAAGCGGCGCTCGATGCTCTCGGGCGTGAAGCCCTTGGAATCACGATCCAGACCGAGCGTGACCCGCACCGTGCGCCCCCGCTCGAGGGTAAGGGCCAGGGAGGTGACCTCCGCACGGGTATCCTCCGGTGCGAGGCGCACCACATAGCGCCCGTCACCCTCGCGAAGCGCCTCGTCGAAGCGACCCTCCGCATCTTCGGGCAGCAGCACACTGCCGGTGGCCCGTTGCCAGAACTCATGAACCGATGCCGGAAACAGCTCGCGCAGGCGGCGCGCCTCTGTTTCCAGGGAAAGGCCCCCGTAGTCAAAGGCCCGCGCAGGCATGGCGACCAACAGGCACAGAAGCAGGTAGTAGCGGTGCAACATCGCTCAGGGAAAGTGGGAAAGGCCTGGGTACGCACTATAAACTGACCGCATGTGCGGCCGGTATTGCCTCGATGAAAATCCCCAGGCGCTGGTGCAGCGCTTTGCGCTCGCGGCCGTGCCGCGCTACCAGCCGCGCTGGAACATCGCCCCCGGCACCTTGGTCCTGGCCATCCATGCCGGCGACGCGGGCCGCGTGGGCGAAGCCATGACCTGGGGCCTGGCGCCACAGTGGGCGCGAGGCGCGGGCCGCCTCCCCCAGCCCATCAACGCCCGCGCCGAAACCCTCGCCCAGCGCCCCATGTTCCGGGCTGCGTTGCACCGCCATCGCTGTATCCTGCCCGCCTCGGGGTTCTACGAATGGCAGACCCTGCCCGGCGTTGGCGGCGCGCGGCCACGCAAACAGCCCTGGTACGTGCACCCTTCAGGCCTTGGGGTGTTTGCGCTGGCAGGGCTGTTCGAACCCGGCGAGGCGGGTGAACCGGCCAGTTGCTGCATCGTCACCACCGATGCCAACCCCGCCATGGCCCCGATCCACGACCGCATGCCAGTGCTGCTCGATGACGGGGCGGTGCAATGCTGGCTTGATCCAGGCGCCGATGCCCGCGAGGTCGCCGCGCTGCTGCACCCTTGCCCCGCGGCATGGTTGTTGATGCATACGGTGAGTGCGGTGGTGAATGCTGCTCGCGCCGAGGGAGCCGCGCTGATCCAGCCCCTGCCACCCGCGGGGTAAACTCCCGCCCGCGCAACACCCACCAGACCGAATTCCCTGGAGACCTGTTTCATGGCCGATGCCAGCGACACCTGCACCATCTACTATTTCTTGACGCCGGTGTCGCCCTGGACACATTTCGGCCACGCCCGCATCCGGCGGATCGCCGAGCGGGCTGGGGCGGCGCTGCTGCCCAAGCCCGTGGACTTCGGCAGGGTCTTTGCCGTCTCGGGCGGCTTGCCCCTGGGACAACGCGCCCCTCAGCGACAGGCCTACCGGCTTCAGGAGTTGGCCCGCTGGCGCAGCTTCCTCGGCATCCCCATTCACATCCACCCTCAGTTCTTCCCTGCCGACGCCACCCTGGCCATGCGCGCCATCGTGGCAGCCGCACCCGCTGGCACGGCTGCTCAGCTCGACCTCGCAGGCGCGCTGCTCAAGGGCTGCTGGGAAGAGCAACGCAACGTGGCCGACCCGGCCACGGTTGCCGCCCTCGCCGAAGCCTGCGGGCTGGACGGCGCGGCGCTGCTGCAAGCCGCTGCCGCGCCGGACGCGCAGGCAGCCTGCGATACCTGCACTCAGGAGGCCATCGACCGGCAGGTGTTCGGAGCCCCCACCTACGTGATCGGCGACCAGCTCTTCTGGGGCCAGGACCGGCTGGATTTCGTGGCGCGCCACCTGGGCGTGTCCGCTGACTGAACACCCCGCGAACCCGGCCCGCCGCCAGAGCGCCCCATGAATGCACCTCTTCAACCGCCGCGCCTGTCGGTGCTCGACCAGAGCCCCATCATCGAGGGCCATTCCCCAGCCGAGGCGGTGCGGCAAACGGTGGAGCTTGCCCGTCACGCCGAGGCGCTGGGCTACCACCGCATCTGGCTTGCCGAACACCACAACATGCGCGGCCTGGCCGACCCCTGCCCGGAGATCCTGCTGGCGCGCGTGGGTGCCGCCACCTCGCGAATCCGCATCGGCTCAGGCGGCGTGTTGCTGCCCTACTACAGCGCTCTCAAGGTGGCCGAGGTGTTCCGCATGCTCGAAGCGCTGTTTCCCGGCCGCGTGGACCTGGGCATCGGCCGGGCGCCCGGCACCGACATGCTCACCAGCCAGGCGCTATTCCAGGGCGCGCACTACGACTTCAACCAGTTTCCAACCCATGTGCAGGAAACCGTGGCGCTGCTCGACAACGCCCTGCCCGCGGACCATCCCTACGCGGGCCTTCGCGCCATGCCCACGGGCGAAGGCACCCCCGAGGTCTGGCTGCTGGGATCTTCTGACTACTCGGCCCAGCTGGCCGCGTGGCTGGGGCTGAGCTTCTCCTTTGCACACTTCATTTCCGCCCACGGCGGCGACGCCGTCGCCCGCCTGTACCGGCGCGATTTCCGGCCCTCGGCGCGGCAAGCCGCGCCTGCTGCCATGCTCACGGTGTTTGCCCTCGCCGCCCCCACCCGCCAGGAGGCGGAGCGGCGCGCTGCACCCATCGACCTGCGCAGGCTGCAGATGGCCCGCGGTTTCGACGCACCGGTGGCCACGGTGGAACAGGCACTGGCCCGGGAGTACTCGGCGGCCGATCGTGCCATCATCGAGCGCGAACGCGCCCGGGCCATCATCGGGACCCCCGACCACGTGCGCGGGCGCATCCTGGAACTTCAAGCGGCCTTCCAGGCGGACGAAGTGATGGTCCTCACCATCACTGGCGACTACGCCCACCGGATCGAATCCTATGCCCTGCTGGCCGAGGCCTTCGGGCTGGCGCCTGCGGTAACCGCCACCACTGAGCACGGTCTTGAAGCCTTTCGCCACCCTGCACCTGGCTGACGCACACCTTGAGCCCGCGCCAGACGGCTCACAAGTGCGCGTCCTGCTGCGCCTCGACCGTGGGGGCATGGCGCAATTCCTGTTGCCGGCCGGCGCGGTATCGGCGGCTGTGGCCCATTGCAGCGTGGAAGAGATCTGGCTGATCACCGCGGGCACCGGCCAGATGTGGCGCGGCACGGCGCGGCACGCCGAGATCGTGCCTCTGTCTCCCGGCACCTGCGTCAGTATCCCAGCAGGTACCGGCTTCCAGTTCCGCGCGGCGCCAAGTGAACCGCTGGTGGCGGTGGCGGTCACCATGCCGCCGTGGCCCGGCGGCGGGGAGGCAGTGCCCGTGGCGGGGCCCTGGACCGCCTCCTCTGCCTGAAGGGGCCGGGCGAGGCCGCAAATCAGGACGCGGCGGCGCCCGCAATGCGCTCGGCGATGGCCAGCATCCGGTAGTACGACCTCACCACCGGCAGCTCGATCAATTCGCCATCCACCACCACCAGACCAGTGGTGCTGGTTTCGTAGGCGTGCACCACGCGGCGCGCCTTTTCCACCTGCGCGGGCGCAGGCGAGAAGGCGGCATTGATCACCGCAATCTGCTTCGGATGAATGGAGGCCTTGCCGGTGAAGCCCAGGGCTGCGCAGGCGGCCGCCTCCCGGGCCAGCCCGTCGGCGTCGTCGAGGTTCAGCCACGGCACATCGAGCAGGTCGATGCCAGCACTGGCCGCCGCATGCACCAGGCGCGAGCGCGCATACAACAGCGGTTCCCAGGATTTATGGCAGCGCAGCTCTGCGCTCAGATCCACCGCACCGAGAATCATGGAATCGATGCGCGGGCTGGCGCGGGCGATGTCCACAGCCCGTTCCAGCCCCTGATTGGTCTCGATGATGACGCAAAAACGGATATGGCGCGCCGGCCCGGCGGACAGCAGCACATCGATCAACTGGATTTCCTCGGCACTCTTCACCTTGGGAATCATGATGGCTGGCGGCGGCGCCGGCGATTCCGCCAGCGCCTGCAGATCCTTCAGCCCGTGATAGGTGGACAGGGCGTTGATGCGCGCCATGGGCTCCACGCCGCCCGGGGCCGGCTGCGCGAACAACGGCAGCGCCGTGGCGCGCCCTTCGTCCTTGCGATCCAGCGGCGTGGCGTCCTCCATGTCGATGCACACGATGTCGGCGCCGGCATCCAGGGCCTTCAGGTAGCGATCGGGCCGCAGTGCGGGCACGAACAGCAGACTGCGGCGGGGGCGAACGGGGCGTGGCTCGGACATGGCATCGATCCTGGGGCGATTGGGGGATGCGAAGCAGGGCCGCGCATGTTAGGTGCCGCCGCCAGGCTTGTCACCGGGGCAGCAGCGGCAGCGGGCTGTATCATCCGCCGCCTTCGGTGCCAACACTCACCCGGGGGAGTGCATGAAGATCACCGCCGTCGAGACCATTCAGCTGGCCGAATTCCCCAACCTGCTATGGGTGCACATCCACACCGACGAGGGCCCGGTGGGGCTGGGCGAGACCTTCTATGCCGTGGCGCCGGTGGCCGCCCATATCCACGAAACCTGCGCCCCCTGGCTTCTGGGACGCAACCCGCTGGAGATCGAGCGCATCTCCCACCACTTTCTCAACACCTACCTGGGGTTCAACAGCGTGGGTGCGGAGATGCGCGCCTGCTCCGCCATCGATATCGCCCTGTGGGATCTGCTGGGCCAGGTCACCGGGCAGCCGATTTACCAATTGCTGGGCGGTGCCTGCCGCGACCAGGTGCGGGTGTACAACACCTGTGCCGGCTACCAGTATGTGCGCGCCAAGCCCACCCAGGACACGGGCAACTTCGGCCTGCCAGGGAAGATCGATCGCAGGAAGCGCCCCCACGAGGACCTGCACGCCTTTCTCAACGATGCGGGCGAGCTGGCCGAGAGCCTGCTGGACATGGGTATCCACGGCATGAAAATCTGGCCCTTCGACACTGCCGCCGAAGTCTCCAACGGCGCCTACATCTCCAACTCCGACCTGAAGAAGGCGCTGCAGCCCTTCGAGAAAATCCGCAAGGCCGTGGGCGATCGCATGGACATCCATGTGGAATTCCACTCCCTGTGGCAACTGCCCGCCGCCATCCGCATCGCCGGCGCCCTGGAGCCCTTCGATCCCTTCTGGTTCGAAGACCCGGTGAAGATGAACAACCTCGATGCCCTGGCGGATTACGCCCATCGCACCAACGTCTGGGTCACGGCCAGCGAAACACTGGGTACCCGCTGGCAGTTTCGCGAGCTGTTCCAGAAACAAGCGGTGTCGGTGTGCATGCTGGACGTTGGCTGGACGGGCGGCCTGAGCGAATCGAAGAAGATCGCCACCATGGCGGAGGCCTGGGCCCTGCCCGTGGCGCCCCACGACTGCACCGGCCCGGTGATGCTCACCGCCTCGGTGCACCTGTCGCTGAATTGCCCCAATACCCTGGTGCAGGAAATGGTGCGGGCCTTCTACTACGACTGGTACCCCACCCTGGTGACGCAACTGCCGCCAGTGAACAACGGCCACATCCGCGCCCCCGAGGGGCCGGGCCTGGGCCTGAAGCTGCAACCCGGCGTGCTCAAGCGCAAGGACGCCACCATCCGCCGCACGGCGGCCTGATGGGGCGAGACCCCGCCAGCCATTCCCGCCGCGCAGCCATCCCTTCACGAGGTTCAACCCATGATCGCCCCCACCCCCAGAGCTTCCGCCCTCGCCCGCACCCTCGCCACCGGCACCACCGTCGTGCTGTTGCTGGGCGCCTGCGCCACGCCGACCAGCATCAGCGTCTGGCGCAACGCCAAGGATTACACCCTGCCCCAGTCTTCGCTCGGCGCCGTGCCCTGCGTCTCCGACGGTGTGGCGCGGGCCTTCAAAGCCACGCCGCAGCGCTCTTCCCATACCAGTGCGGGACAGTACGCCCTGAACCGCCGCAGCGGCCTGGGTGCGCCCGAGGAACTGGAAGTGCGCCCCGGAGATGCGGCCTCCGCCGAAGAGCGCGTACTGATCGGCTTCTGGGCCAGCCGCTCGGATGCCACCACGGTGCGCCTGTCCGTGGTGTCCGAGGCCGCGCGGCGCGCCGCGCTCGAGGCCGCCGCGGTGGCCGTGCTGGAGCAGTGCGGCGCTTGGCCGCAATGACCCATTGCCGGATGGCGCACGCGCATGCAATGCCGTGAGGGCTGCGGCGCCTGCTGCATCGCCCCGTCCATTTCCAGCCCGATCCCCGGCATGCCCCACGGCAAGCCGGCGGGCGTTCCATGCGTGCAACTCACCGTGCAGGGGCGCTGTGCCCTGTACGGCCACCCGCAGCGCCCGGCGTGCTGCGCGGGGCTGCAACCTTCGGCGGCCATGTGCGGAGAGACGCGCGAACAGGCGCTCGCAGGGTTGGCGTGGCTCGAGGCGGTGACACGGCCCGGCTGAGCGGCGCGTCCTCGCGGCGGCGAGGCTTGCGCCAACCCCGCGAATCTCCCGCTGTCCCGCCGCCCCGCGATGCTTCCCCTTTAGCCGGTCGCCTGCTCCAGGATGTCCATCAACTGCGCGGGAATCTCCGCCCGCGTATTGATTTGTATGAAACGCCAGTCACCGTGCTCACCTAGGGCGCTCACCGCGGCACACCACTGCTCCGCCGCTGTGCGCTTCGCTTCCGATTGCTCGTCGGGCTGGCCTTTGATCTCCACGATCAGGTGCCGCGGCAGGCCACGCAGCTTCACCAGGAAGTCCGGCACGTAGTCGTGGGCGCTGCCGTGAAGCGTGTACGGAATCGCAAAGCCGAGTCCGGCGTTTTTCACGAAGCGCTCAACGCCCGGATGAGTGTCCAGAACCGTGGCGGCAATGCGTTCCCACTGCGAGTCGGTGACCGCGAAGTTCACGTGGCTCCGCGTCACGGGCATGGGCTCGCGCCGGGTGGTGTAGTCCACGTCAGCCGTACTGCCCCATGGGCGATGCGGATCCAGCCGGGGCTTGAGGGCCTCGGTGCTGGCCACCGTCAGATTCTCGGCCAGCATCTCCAGCATGCGCGTGTAGTGCGGCGTCAGGAACACATGCCACTCGCTGGCCGGTGCGTGCGCAATTACCTTGCGCTCAACAAAGCGCTGCACCAGCCCCATGAAGCGCGGCAACAGCGGCCGCAGCAATGCCAAGTCCGTGGCGGTGCGCCGCGCATATTCGCGCATCAGCTCGTGCGCGGCGCGCAGCGCCTGCGTCTGCACCCGGTTATGCGCCAGGTACTCCGCCAGCGTCACCTCCTGCAGGCGGCCCGGCGCACCCGCCAGCGGCGTGCCGTCGGCGGCCGGCAGCCCGGCCTTCATTTCCACCGTCAGCGGCAACCGCGTGGGGTCGATGACGATGGCGGGCATATTGTTCCAATCCACCGTCAGGCTGCGGCGGCCCTGCACCACGTAACCGTCCACCCGCGGAAAGCGGATTTCCAGCGTCGCCCGCTCCGGCAGCGCTCGTACGCGCCAGGTGCGCACCTGCGGTGGCGGCGCGCCGGTCTGGGCCTTGAACGGCACCACCTGGAACGGCACGCCGAAAATCTGCGCGATCTCCTCGGGCAGCCGATCCTGCGCATCCGCCTCGTAGCTGGCCCGCCGCAAGCCGCGCCCCACCACCTGCTCGCACAGCAACTGGCTCATGAACGGCCGCAGGCCCACGATATGCGTCACCGTGTTGCAGTCCCAACCCTCGGTCAACATGCCCACGCTGATGATGGCGCGCACGTCCCGTCCTGGCGGATGCACCGGTCGGCCAAGCTTGGCCGCCAGTTCGGCAAAGCCTGCCGGGTACAGCGGCCGGCCCAGGGTGTCGGTCGGCCAGGCGCGCCGGCCAACGGTGTCGAGGGTGAAGCGCATCCAGCGGTCTTCATCGGACTGCGAGGTGCCGTCGTCGCCCTCGCCCGCCACCGCGTTGTCCACCCGGATCGTGTTGGTGCGCTCCGGTGTATTCAGGAAATCCGTCAGGCCCGACTTGGGCACGCCCGGCGGCGGCTGGTCCAGCGCCAGCCAGTCGAACAGCAGGCGTGCCAGCCGGATGTTCTTGCACACCACGATGAACACCGGTGGCCGTTCGCTGCCCGCCGCCGCCCACGCCTCCGCGCGCCGTTGCCATAGGCCGCCCAGCATCATCAGCGGCGTGAAGGCGTAGCGCAGGATCGCTTCGGGCTTGGCCGCCTGCTTGCGGCCGCCGCGCTCCGAGGTCTTCAGTTGCGGCAGGATCCAGCGCCAGATGTTGAAGTAGCCCGGGATCGGCGCGCCGGTCAGATCGCGCGCCGCAAACTGCGGAATCTTGGTCAGCCCCGACTCGATGGCCTCCATCAGCCCGAAGTCGCTCACCACCCACGGAAACGGCCGGTTGGCGTTGTTGCCCACGCGCCCCAGGTAGTAGGGCGTGGCCGAAAAGTCCAGCACCCGGCCGATGCCGAGCAGCCGGTTGATGCGATCCAGCCCCTCCACCCAGACAGTGGCCTCGCGGTAGTAGGCGTCGAGCCCGTCGTCATCGGTGTCTTCATCGGCATCCGGCTCACCTAGCCGGTAGGCGTGATGCGCCTCGTCGTTGAACACCATGATGTTGCGCTTGCGCGCGCCATCTTCCAGCACGCGGCGCAGCCATCTGGCGTCCGACTCCACCCAGCGCGTCTCGATCACCTCGGCCTGCTCGGGCACGCCCTGCGCGTTGCGCTGCTCGCCCACCACCTCGATGAGTTGCAGCAATTGCGCCTTGCGGTAGGCCTCCAGCGTCATGTAGCGCGCGCCGCGCGCCGTGGTGCTCTTCTCGGCGATGCGCACCTTGCGCCGTTCGCGCAGCATGCGGCCGCGGCGCACCACGCGGGCGCTGTTGCCGCCCACGCGGCTGTCGTCCTGCAGCTCGAAGGCGTGCCAGTTGCGCACCAGCACCCGACCCTGCGCCAGCAGCGTCATCAGGTGCGGCGGCACGATGTCGCGGGTGCGATAAAGACTCGCCTCGCCGCGGCCGGGGTCGAGTTCGCCCAGCCGGCTGCGGATGGTCACGTTGGGGCACACCACCAGCACAAAGTCCGCATAGCGCGCATCGCGCCCGCCGCTGGCCACCTTGTTGAGAATGGTCCAGGCCGCCAGCATCGCCATCACCGTGGTCTTGCCGGTGCCGGTGGCCATCTTGCAGGCCCAGCGCGCCAGCGGCTTGATGCCCTCGGCCGCCTGCCGCTCGGTGGGCGCGTCGGGCCGGATGTCGATGCCCTGCCGGTAGTCGGCCCGAGCCTCGGTCATGAAGATCACGGTGATGGCCGCCTCGAGCTGCGCATAGAACAGCCGCTGCGCGCGCCCCTCGCGCTGCCACCAGTCCATCAGCTCCAGGCTCAGGCGGGTCGCGCCGGGGCAGCCTTCCGCGCGCCACTGCCGCACCCGCTCGCGGATGCGGTTCACCATGATCAGCGGGATCTCGGTGCCCACGTCCTCGCTGTCTTCGTCCGCGCCGCCCGGCTTGCGCCAGAAGTAATGGGCGTGGCGGCGGCCGTCCAGCAGCTGCGGCGTCTCGCCGGGCACGATGCGCCAGTGGCGCTGCGGCTCCGTATAGGGGCTGTTCTGGATCGGGCTTTCGACCTGGAAGTCAAGCATGGCTGTTGCCCGCAGCACCGGCAGGGGGTTGACGAGGGTCATGACCAACGCCGAAAGCAAACTTCAGCAGGTTGAGCTTTTCAGTGACTTCCGGATGAATTTCGTCCGGCATGAAGTGCTGCGCAATCTCGAAGTACCGGCTCTTGCCAAAGTTATGCAGCCCGGCAGCTTGCAGCATGGCGGGGATCAACGTCTTGCTGACCGGCTCAGTCTGCAGGACGCGTTGCTCCAGTGCAGAAGGTGACAGGGGTCTGCCTCGAAAAGCCGGCTCGAGGACCTTATCCATTTCCGCCATGGCCGCAGCAAATGCAGCATCGGAATCGGCACCTGAGCCAAACTTCGCATCGATGAATCGCTTCCACGGCGCCGGGTGCAGCAAGTAACTTTCAATCTCGTAGTAACGCCAACGCAGGCGCTGCAACTTCTCGGGCGTACCAGTAACGGATTCATCCGCCTTGTTCTTCGCATCACCGTCCAGTAGCTCGACCGCTGGCAGCTCCGGGCTCACGAGCTTGAGCATCTCCCAATGACGCCCTGGCTGTATCTCGCCCAACCCCTCAGGAACAGCCGCCCGGGAGCGCTTGCGAACAAGCTTCACCGTGAGTAACTCCAGAGCGACGGCATCATCAAGCGAACGGGCGTACGCGTCGAGAATCCCGTAGTCCGTGAAGTCCTCCACGTACAAAACACCCTTTGCCCCATTGGCCTCCAGCAGATCACTTTGCGACAGAACGCCAAGCGATTGCATCAGCAGTGCCTGCTCACCGGCTTCCGACACCTTCCGTGGTTTCCCATACATCAGGTACAGCTCCATCGGGTCGGCCGACTTTATTACCTGTTCGGAGTGCGTAGCGACCATTAACTGTGCACCGCGCTGTGCCGCCACGGATTTCAGCTCGTCGTAAATCGTCTTTTGCAGAAGCAGATGCAGGTGCGCATCCGGTTCGTCGATCAATAGCACCTGCTGCGACTCGTGATCGCCCTGTGTGAGCATCAGGGACAGCACCAGCAGGACTTGCAGGAAGCCGCTGCCGGCACTTGCAATATCAAGACGCGGTAGCCCAGCCACGGGCAGCGCATCCGGTGCAGCTTGCTGAAACTCGCACTCCAGCGGCGCGCCAGGAACGGGGGGCAAGAGCGACGCGCCGAACATTCTGTAAACCGTCGAATTGAGCGTACGCCACGCATCCAGGTCGCTATGCGCGGTTACCAGAAGATTGCGCAGCACCTCGCTGGGTCGGCCCTGCGCCAGCAGGTAGCGGATTGCCTCCGGGTCGGCCAGGCGCATCTCTTCACGCGCCAGACCGGCCATTGCGGGGACAAAGGTCGTCTTCAAGCGATATGCTGGATTGGCAACAAGTTCACTGGAGCAGTCAGTTTTCGGGCGGGCTTCCATCTGCCCGGCTGCGCGAAAGCGAAACTCCATGGTGAGCATCGCCAGACCATCGACTTGAACGCCGATCTCCAGTGCGTCATTGCGTTGACGGTTGCGCCAAAGAAGGTCAAAGGACCGAAGCGACACCGCCGAAAATGCCAGTCGCTCCAGGTCTTGCCACGGGTAGCCGTTGCGGCGCGGGTTGAAGTCGTTCAGCTCGCGCCACTTGGCAAAGGCCAACGCCCACGCTGCAATCGCCTGCAATAACGTCGTCTTGCCCGTGTTGTTCGGTCCAGCCAAAACCACGTGACCATTCAACTCGAACGGCACGTCGTCGAATCGCTTGAAGTTCCTGAGAACAACGCGGCGGATCATCGCCATGGTGGGTACTCCCGTGCGCCTACCGCTTGCGCCTGGGCGCGGCCAGGCTGCGCACCACCATCAGCTCGTTGCCGCGCGCGTCGATCACCTTCACGGCGATCTGCTGGTTGGGGCCGGCCACGAACGGCTCGCTGGTGTCGCCGGCCAGGTGCGCCCACACCGCGTCGTCGAACTCGGCGCGCAGCGCGCGCTTCAGGTTGTCCCAGGCGCCGGTGAGCGGGAAGAACGCCTGCCGCAGCCGGAACACCAGGCCGTTGTAGTCGGTGTCCAGGAACCAGGCCGGCACGTCGCCGCCGCGGGTGGCCTCCACCCGGTCGGTGGCGGGGTCGAACACATCGAGCCCCTCCAGCTTTGCCTGCCAGTACTGCACGTTGGGGGCGCCCTGCGGCGCCGCCGGCACCGCCGTCACGCTCACGTCCGGCTGGCCGCACACGCTGAAAATCTGGCTCGATCGCATGTTCTTCAGCAGGTCGCCCATCAGCACGTCGGGCGTGGCCTGCACATAGGTCACCGGCAGGCCGAGCTTGCTGTAGTAGTCGTCGATGCGCTGGCGCGCGTCGGGCTCGATGGCAAAGCCGATCACGTACAGATGTTTGTAGCCGCGCCCTGGCAACTGCGCCTCGCCCCAGGCCTCTTCCACCAGCCTGCGCGTGACGCTGCCGTAGGCCGGGCCGAACACGATGGCCACCGGCTCGCCGGCTGCCAGCGGCAGGCCGCCGTTGGCGGCATCGGCCGCGCCGATGCTGTCGGCCAGGCTCAGGGGGCCTGCCGCGCCCGCGGCACCTGCGGCACCCGCCGCCGGCCGCAGCGCCTCGGCGCTCAGCCACAGCGCGCGCGCCGGGCGGCGCACCTGCGCCAGCGTCACCTGCTGATTGCCCGGCAGGTGCAGCACCGGCGAGGCCTGCAGCACGCCCACCATGCGGTCCAGATAGGCCTCATCGCCTTCTTCGTCGTCGGCGCCGGCCGCGGCGTCCGCGGCGGCGGGCGCCACGTCATCCGCCGGTTCGCCGTCGAAGCCCTGGGCGGTGGGGATGGTGGCCTCGAACACGAAGGGGCCGGTCACGCGCGTGACCTTGGGCACGATCTCGGGCCGGTCCACCAGCACCTCCACCTCGGGCGGCTCGCCGTTGGCGATGCTCTTCAGGGTCACGTGCGGCACGATGCCGCCCACGTGCTCGCCCTTGCGGTTCTGCTTCATTTTGTAGACGAAGCCGCCCGCCGGGCCGAGGGCCGGGTCTTTCAGTTCCTGGTAGTCGAAGCAGGCGGTGAGCAGCCGCTGCCGCGCCAGCGCCAGCGGCACGCGCGAGGTGTCGATGGTGATCCAGCGGCGGCCCCACTGCTCGGCCACGTAGGCGGTGGTGCCGCTGCCGCAGGTGGGGTCGAGGACGAGGTCGCCGGGGTCGGTGGTCATCAACATGCACCGCTGAACAATCTTCTGGCTGGTCTGAACCACGTAAATTCTTTGTTCGGCAAAGCCCCCGGTACCTGTGTCTCCCCATGAATCTGTTATCGGTCGTACTGGAAAATCATCTAGGTATCGCCTGTAGTACAGACCGCCGGCCGTTGCTTCAAGTCGTTCAGCGGCTTGAAGACGCTGCATTCCTTGGATATTCGTCTTCCACTGGCGCGTGGGTGGTGTCTTGTACTTCCGTCCTTCGTAGACGTACTCATAGAGACACGTGGCGACGTTGTTGTTTTGTCCTGTGAGGTTGTCAATTCGGTACCGTCGCCCGTCCTTGTCTAGCTTCGAATACATGCCGTACTCGACAGAGTCGATATCCACCTTGTCGAAGTACATCTGCCTGAACTTAGTCTTGACGATGTCCTTCGAGTACCAGAGCAAGTAGTCGTGGGAGACAGCCAACAGGGTGGAACCCATACCCGAAGTTTTTGCGACCGTAATGACGCGACAAAAATTCTCCGCCCCAAACACCTCATCCATGACCTCCCGCACGTGATGCAGGTTCTCGTCCGAAATCTGCACAAACACGCTGCCGCTGTCGGTGAGCAGCTCGCGCGCCAGCAGCAGCCGGTCGCGCAGGTAGGTGAGATACGAATGCAGGCCCAGCTCCCAGGTGTCGCGGTAGGCCTTGACCATCTCGGGCTCGCGCGTGAGGTCGTCGTCGGCGCCGTGGGTCACGTCGCGCTTGCGCACGAAGGGCTGGAAGTTGCTGCCGAATTTCACGCCATAGGGCGGGTCGATGTAGATCATCTGCACCTGCCCGGCCATGTGCTCGTATTCGAGCAGCGAGTTCATCACCACCAGGCTGTCGCCCAGGATCATGCGGTTGAACCAGCCGTTGGGGTGCTCGTAGGCCTTGAGCAGTTGTTCGGCCATGTCCCGGTCGGGGTGGCCGAAGAAGTCCAGCGCCATCTGCCCGCCCGCCTGGAAGCCCTTGAGGCTTTCCAGAATGGCCTGGGTGGACAGCCGCTCGTGAATGAACAGCGGCAGCGTGGGCACCTCGAAGCTCAGGCGCTCGGCCTTGCCGGCCCACTCCAGAAACGGGCGCGACAGCGCCTTGAGGGCGGCGGCGGCTTCCAGCAATTTGGCCTGAGCCGCGTCGCGATCGGCGGCGCTGCCAGCCCTTGCCAGTTCCTGCGCCGCGGCCTCGATGCGCGCGAGCAGCGCCTCGCCCTGCTCGCGCGCCGGATTGGCCCCATCCCATTGCAGTTCGGGCGCCAGGGAGGGGTCGTAGGCATAGCGGCGGGGCGGCTTACGCTTGGCGAAGCGGGCCTGCACGCCCACCTCGGGCCGGATCAGCGCCTCGGCTGTGGCGTGGTCGTAGCTGCCCACGGTGGGCGCCGCGCCAGCCTTGGCAGCCTTGGCGGGCGGGGGGGTCGCCGCTCCGGCGGAAGATCGGTCGGGGGCGGGAGCGGAGGGCTTGTCAGGCAGTTTTCGGGAAGTCATGGCCCAGGATTGTGCCCGCCTTCAGGCCGCGAATCGAGCGCTCGCGCCCTGTTGGGCGGCGCGCCGCGGGGCGCGCTCAGCCGTTGTGCAGCCTGGCCTCGAAGCCGGCCTCGCGCAGCCGTTCGATGACTTGCTGCACGTGCTCGAAGCTGCGGGTTTCCAGCACGAAGTCCACCTCGGTCTCCTGCAGGGGCAGGTTGGTGAAGGCGCGCTGGTGGTGCACTTCCTCGATGTTGGCGTTGGCGTCGGCGATGGCGGCGGTCACCCGCGCCAGGGAGCCAGGCAGGTCGCGCAGCGCCACGCTCAGGCGGGTGAGCCGCCCGGTACGCACCATGCCGCGCTCGATCACGTCGGCGAGGGTGAGGGGGTCGATGTTGCCGCCGCAGATCACCAGGCCCACGCGGCGGCCGGCGAAGCGCTCCCGGTGGCGCAGCAGGGCCGCGAGCCCGGCGGCGCCAGCGCCTTCGGCCACGGTCTTCTCGATCTCCAGCAGCAGCAGGATGGCGCCCTCGATGTCGCCCTCGTCCACCAGCAGCACCCGCTCCACCAGGCGCCGCACCACTTCCAGGGTGAGGCGGCCGGGTTCCTTCACGGCGATGCCGTCGGCCAGGGTGGAGGCGCCGAACACCGGTGCGCGACCCTCCAGGGCGCAGGCCATGGAGGGAAAGCGCTGCGCCTCCACACCCACCACGGCGATGTCCGGCGACATTGCCTTGGCCGCGGTGGCGATGCCCGAAATCAGCCCGCCGCCGCCGATGGGCACCACCAGCACCTCCAGGTCAGGCTGGGCGGCGAGCATTTCCAGGGCGATGGTGCCCTGCCCCGCCATCACCAGCGCATCGTCATAGGGGTGCACCAGCGTGAGCCCACGGCTTTGCATCACCGCCATGGCGTGGGCCTTGGCCTCGTCGAAACCATCGCCCGCCAGGATCACCTCGGCGCCGTGGCCCCGGGTGCGCTCCACCTTCACGTGGGGCGTGGAGCGCGGCATGACGATGACCGCGGGAATACCCAGGCGGCGGGCGTGATAGGCCACGCCCTGGGCGTGGTTGCCCGCCGACACGGCGATGACGCCGGCGGCGCGCTGGGCGGCGCTCAGGGAAGCAAGCTTGTTGAGCGCGCCGCGCTCCTTGAAGGAGGCGGTGAACTGGTGGTTTTCGAACTTCAACCACACCTGGGCGCCCGTCACCTCGGACAGGGTGCGCGAGGGCAGGCAGGGCGTGGCCACCACGTGGCCTTGGAGCACTTCCGCGGCGGCCTGCACATCGGCCAGGCTGATGCTCATGAGCGGCGCCGGAGAAAACAAAAAACCCGCGCAAGCGCGGGTTTTGAAAGGACGGCGAGGCGGGCAGCCCGGAAGATCAGACTTCCTGGATGTTGGACGCCTGTTTTCCCTTGGGGCCCACGGTCACTTCGAAGCTGACGCGCTGGCCTTCCTTCAGGGTTTTGAAGCCGTTCATCTTGATGGCCGAGAAGTGCGCGAACACGTCCTCGCTCTTGTCGTCGGGGGTGATGAATCCAAACCCCTTGGCGTCGTTGAACCACTTGACGGTACCGGTGGCCATGAGTGTGTCTCCTGGGTGTGTCTGTCTTCGGCGGGCTGCCATCCGCATCCATGTCCGGGAGCTTGGAGCGTGCATGGCACTCAAGTACCGCCGACCGCATGACCCCGTAACACGACGTCATCATACCCCTGCGCCACCGAAAATCCAGTCTCCCGAGCATCATGGGCGCAGTGCCCCTGGGGCGCGCAGCAGTCCGCGGGCGGCGAGGTTGCGCATCAGGGCGCCCGCCCCGAAGGTCCAGGGGGCGATACGGTGGGCGAAATCCACCCGGTTCACCAGCGTTCCCAGGCGTGGCGCGCGAATGGCCACCCGGTCGCCCACCCGGTGGGTGAAACCGCGGCCGGGCTCGCCCCGGTCGTGGGTGGGCGCGAAGGCGGTGCCCAGGAAAAGCATCAGGCCGTCTGGATACTGATGGTGCGCCCCCATGGCGTGGCGTACCAGTTCCACCGGGTCGCGGCTGATCTGGCGCAGCGAGTAGCCACCGCGCACGCTGAAGCCGTCCTCGCCGCTCACCTCCACGGCGATGCTCGTATCGCGCAGCGCCTCCAGGGGAAAGTGCTCGTCCAGCAGGCGGATGAAGGGGCCGATGGCGCAACTGGCGTTGTTGTCCTTGGCGCGCCCCAGCAGCAGGGCGCTGCGGCCTTCCCAATCGCGCAGGTTCACATCGTTGCCCAGGGTGGCGCCGCGCACCTGTCCGCGGCTGTCCACGGCCAGCACCAGTTCGGGCTCGGGGTTGTTCCAGGAGGAGCTTTCGAGAATGCCGATGTCCGCGCCGGTGCCCACGGCCGATAAGGGCTGGGCCTTGTTGAACACCTCGGCATCGGGCCCGATGCCCACCTCGAGGTATTGCGACCACAGGCCGCGCTCGCTAAGCACTGCCTTCACCCGCGCGGCTTCAGGGGAACCGGGCTGCACGCTGGACAGCGCCGTGCCCAGCTCGCGGTCCAGGCGGGCACGGATCTCCTCGGCCTGGGCAGCATCGCCGCGGGCGTGTTCTTCGATCACGCGCTCAAGCATGCTGGCCACGAAGGTCACCCCGCAGGCGCGCACCGCCTGCAGGTCGCAGGGCGCCAACAGCCACGGCTGCGAGGCGTCGCGGCGACGCTCATCGCTATTGGCCAGCAGCGCGCGCAGTGGACCCACCGGGCGCACCCCGCCGCGAGCCACGGCATCACGCAGCAGGGCCGCCGCGTCGGGCTGGTCGAGCAACTCCGCCGAGGTGGGCGCCAAGGGACTCAGATCGAACACCTCGCCGCGGTGCACCGTCACCGGCGCGGGGCCCGGCACGGCCCCGGGAATCCAGGCGCGGCCCAGCAACAGCGCCGCGTGGGCGTCCTCGGGCAAGGCGGCATCTTCGTGCAGCAGCGCATCCATCGGCGGCGCCTCCATGGCTTGCGGCGAGTCCCGACGGTCTACCGCGGCGCCACGGGTTGCATGCGGAACGCGTAGTCCATGCGGCACTCCGGCACGCACAGCACCGCCCAGCGGCGCTGCTGGTCGAACTCGGCGAACCACACATCGAACTCGTGGCCCAGGTTGTTCTCGGCGCGCAGGTGCAGAAGAGTACGCGGCGGCGCCGGCTCGGCCTCTCGGTAATTGGCAACCAGCCCGGCGAGCCAGGCATGGCGCTGCGCCAGGGCCTCTCCGCTCACCGGCTCCAGCGCCAGGGCGATGAAATACTTCGCCCCCGGCTCGTCCTCCGAGGCGGTGGCCGACCACGCGGGAATCACCGGCCGGACCTTGAAGCTGGCCGGATAGCGCCATTGCCAACCCGGGGCGGACACCAGTTGCTGGCCGAGCGGGCTGCATTCGATCACCGCCCAGCCCGACAGCGGCGCGGGCAGCCCCTTGATGGCATGGGCCGGCGGCGACTCGCAGGACATGACCTCCATCGTTTCGTGGGCCGCCGTGTCGTGGCCGGCATGGGCGCGGGCGTCGGCGGTCCAGACACCGGCAGCGGCGAGGACGGCAAGCAGACGAAGGGCAGTCACGGCGGGGCTCTCTTTCGAAGCGAAGGGAGGCGCGATTATAGGCAGCCGTACGCCTGCCGCCGCTGTACCGAAAGGCGCGAACGGGGCCAGAATGCCGATTGGCCCAACCGGCGCCTCCCCGGCGCCGCCCTCGTCTCCACCCGCCCCGCTGCCCCGTCCTCGTGTTCGACCAACCCATCGCCTTCCTCGACCTGGAAACCACCGGCGCCACGGCGCACGCCGATCGCATCACCGAAATCGGCATCGTGTCGGCGCAACCCGGCCTCACCGGCGTGCGGGAGTGGTCCACCTTGGTGAATCCTGGCATGCGCATCCCGCCGGCCATCGAGACGCTCACTGGCATCAGCAACGCCATGGTGGCCGATGCGCCGCCCTTCGAGGCGCTGGCCACGGAGCTGCTGGAGCGCCTGGAGGGCCGCCTGCTGGTGGCCCACAACGCGCCCTTCGACTACGGCTTTCTGCGCAACGCCTTCGAGCGTGCCGGCATCGCCTTTCGCAGCCGGGTGCTGTGCACCGTGCGCCTGTCGCGCCGGCTGTTCCCCGCCCAGCGTCGCCACAACCTGGACAGCATCATCGCGCGACACGGCATCGCCTGCGCCACACGCCATCGCGCGCTCGCCGATGCGCGCGTGCTGCACCACTTCGCCGAGGCGCTGCGCGTGGACCCCGGCGAGGCGGTTGTGGGGCAGGCGGTGAACGAACTGCTGCGCAGCCCGAATCTGCCGCCGGGGCTCGACGCCCTGGCCCTGGATCGCATCCCCGAGGCCCCCGGCGTCTACACCTTCCGCGGCGAGGGCAACATCGCACTGTACGTGGGCAAGAGCGTGCAACTGCGCAGCCGCGTGCTGTCGCACTTCACCTCCGGACACCGGGTGGCCAAGGACATGCGCATCGCCCAGGAGGTGCGCGAGGTGCAGTGGCAGGAAACCGGCGGCGAACTGGGCGCCCTGCTCACCGAGGCGCGCCTGGTGAAGCGCCTCACACCCGTCTACAACCGCCTCCTGCGGCGCAACGACGATCTCTGCGCCCTGCACTGGAACCCCCTGTCCACCACGCCGCCAGCGCTGGTGAGCGCGGCGCAGATCGACTTCGGCGCCACCCGCGACCTCTATGGCCTGTTCCGCTCGCGCACCCAGGCGTTGCGCGCGCTGCGCGAAATCGCCGACGCCCAGGGCCTGTGCCCGCGGGTGCTGGGCCTTGAAAAGGGCGGCCGGGGGCCGTGCTTCTCGCGCCAGTTGCACAAGTGCCGGGGCGCCTGCTGCGGCGAGGAAACGCCCGTGGCCCACGGCCTGCGGCTCGCCCAGGCGCTGTACCGTCTGCGACTGGAATCGTGGCCCTTCCCCGGCGCCGTGGGCGTGCGCGAAACCTCCCCTTCCGGACGCACGTGGGTACACGTGCTCGATCGCTGGTGCTACCTGGGCAGCGCCGAGAACGAAGCGGACCTGCACGAAACCATGGAAGCGCGCCGCGAGCGCCCCGCCTTCGACCTGGACACCTGGCAGATCCTGGTGAAGTGGTTGGGCCCGCGGCGCCGCGAGCTCGATCTGGTGGCGCTGACGGTGCCTTCGGCGGCGCACGCCCCCTAGGGCCCGGGCCCCAACCGTCCGCCAGCCACACTACGCGGGCTGCCCCCGGTTCGAGGAGTACGCGGCGAAGGGAATCACCATCATTGCGCAACCGGCATGGGGCATGCGAATGCCGTTGGCCGGCGGCGAGCAGCCCGCCGGATGCCCAAGCCGGTCAGGGTGGCCTCGGGCAGCGTGGGCTTCCTCACGACAGGCCAAGCCACCCCCGCAACGCGCTGCCGATCAGACGGCCCGGCAGCAGCGTGAACAGCCCCGTGATGACCAACGCCCCCACGTAGAGGGCGATCATGTTGACGCGATGAGCTTCCACCCGGTGGGTACGCGCGGCCAGCACGCCGGCGGCAAGCGAAACCAGCGTAAACGCAGACAGCCCGTGGATCCAGGAAAACCCCGTCGGGCCACGGATTGCAAACGAGAGGCCCGCCACCGCGGCCATGCACAGCACCCAGATCCAACCCCAGCGCCGGTGGGCACGGCTACCCTTGCGCGAGCGCAGCAGCCAGGCGCCGAGCAACACGGCGGCGCCAGCGGCGAGCGCGTGGGTAACGATCGTGGGGGTCCAGGCGTATGCGGTCGAGGACATGGGTCCGCCCTCACGCGCCCCGGCCCAGCCGGTAGGGCTCCTCGAAGTCCAGGAAGTCCCGCTCCTGGCGGGCGTCATCCATCCATGCGCGCACACCCGGCAGTTCCATCACCCGCCCCATGTAAGCGGTAACCGCATCGGGCACCGGCAGGCAGTAGGTGCGCAACCGCATCACCACGGGCGCGTAGTAGGCATCGGCCACGCTGAACGCGCCGAACAGCATCGGTCCGCCATGCTCGCTCAGCAATTCGCACCACATCTGCACGATGCGATCGAGGTCGCCGCGCACGCCGGGCCGGTCCCGCAGAACGAGGGCCCCGACCTCGGGCAGCCGGGCCTCGATGTTCATGGGGCAGGCGCTGCGCAGTGCGGCAAAGCCGCTGTGCATCTCGGCGCAGACGCTACGCGCCCGAGCGCGTGCCGCCCGCTCGCGCGGCCACAGCTGACGCTCGGGAAAGCGTTCGGCGAGGTACTCGGCGATGGCCAGGGTGTCCCACACCACGAGGTCCTCGTCCGCCAGCACTGGCACCTTGCCGGCAGGACTGAGGGCACGCATGCGCTGCTTGAATTGCGAATCCGGCGAAAAGCTGTCGAAGCGCACCATGACTTCATGGAAGACGATGCCGGTCTCGCGCATCAGCACCCAGGGGCGCATGGACCAGGAGGAGTAGTTCTTGTTGCCGATGTAAAGCTGCATGTCCGGTTCCTCAGGTCAGCGAGCGTGAATAAATCAGGCGCGCAGTGGGGCGGCCCCGTTGAGCAACGGCGCCAGGGAGGCCGCCGGGGCAGGCAGCAACATCGCAAGCGGGGCCCTGGGCCTACCGGCCCGCCTGGCCCATGGTGCCGGGGATCAAGCGGGTACCCCCTCCACAAAGCGCTCCACCAACTGGACAAACAACGCCGGCTGCTCCAGGTTGGAGAGATGCGCGGCGGAGGGAATCACCGCCAGTTGCGCACCCGGGATGGCGAGCTGGATGGCGCGGGCCGCCTCCACCGGCGTGCCCACGTCCTGATCGGCGGCAATCACCAGGGTGGGCACGGCGATGGCGCCGAGCCGGTCGGTGAGATCAAGTCCGCGGATGGCGGCACAGCAGCCAAGATAACCCGCGGGCGGGGTGGCGCGGATCATCCCGGCCACGGCCGCCGTAACCTCGGGGCATCGGGCGCGAAAGCCGGCAGTCAACCAGCGCTCCAGAGTGAGCTGCACCATGGGCTCCATGCCCGCGGCCGCCACGGTATCCATGCGCTGCTGCCACACGGGCTGCGCCTCGGGCGGAATGCGGCTTGTGGTGTTGCACAGGATCAACCGCTCCAGCCGGCCGGGTTGCAGCAGCGCGTGGCTCATGGCGATCATGCCGCCCATGGACAGACCTACGAACGTGCAGCGCTCGATGGCCAGGGCGTCCAGCAAACCTTCCAGATCGTCGGCCAGCTGCCGCAGGGAATACTCGCCGGCGGGCGCGCTGCTGCCGCCGTGGCCGCGGGTGTCGAATCTCAGCACGCGGAAGCGGCCGCGCAGCGCCGCGGCCTGGGCGTCCCACATGCCCCCATCGCAGGCCAGCGAGTGGCTCATCACCAGCCATGGGCCTTCGCCCTCAGCGGTGCAGCGGATGCGGATGCCGTTGGCAGTGACATGCATGGGAACCCCCGGTCGTGGTTCAGCCCCATGGGCTGTAAAGACCGTTAGTATAGAAAGCCCCATCAAGCCACCACTACGGAAGACTGCCCCCATGGCACAGAACGCACTGCATGTGATCTTCGGCACCGGCCCGCTGGGCCTGGCGGTGATGCGCGAATTGCGCCGACGCGGCTTGCCGGTGCGGCTGGTGAATCGCAGCGGCAAGGTGACGTTCGAGAAAGACGCCCAAACCCAGGTGGGCGGCGGCGACGCGGCCGACCCTAAGCTGGCGCGGGAGGTGTGCGAAGGGGCCGCGGTGGTGTACCACTGCGTGGGCCTGCCCTACACGCGCTGGCGCGAGTTTCCCGACATCGCCCGCGGCATCGCCGAAGGCGCCGCCCATGCGGGCGCAACGCTGGTTTACGGCGACAACGTGTACGCCTGGGGGCACGTGAAGGGCCCCATCCACGAGGGTTTGCCCGAGGCGCCGAATACCGTCAAGGGCCGCATTCGCGCCGAGGTGGCGGGGTTGCTGCGTGACGCCCACGCGGCGGGAAAGGTGCGCGTGGCCATCGGCCGGGGCTCCGACTTCTTCGGCCCCGGCGTGACCGAGGCATCCATGCTGGGCAGCCGCGTGTTCGGCCGCTTGCTGGCAGGCAAGGCCTCCCAGGTGGTGGGCAACCCCGACCGCCTGCACAGCTACACCTTCATCGAAGACTTTGCCCTGGCGCTGATCATCCTGGGAGAACGATTCGAGGCAGCGGGCGGCACGTGGATCGTACCCACGGCACCGGCCCTCAGCACGCGCGATACGGTGGCGCTCATCGCCCGCCTCGCCGGCGCCCGGCCGTTGCTGTCGGTGGCGCCGCGCTGGCTGTTGGGGCTGGCAGGGATGTTCGACCAGCAGATGCACGAACTACGTGAAATGCTCTACGAGTTCGAGGAGGACTTCGTGCTCGACAGCTCGCGCTTCCGCCACACCTTCGGCCTCGATTCCACTCCCCTCGAAGACGCTCTGCTGCGCACCGTGGAGTGGTACCGCAAACCCTGACCCCCTCTGGTGCAAGACCGCCTTCGCCAACCAGCCTTGACCCTGGCAGGGCGTACACCGCAGACTCCCACGCACAATAATGCCGGCTCCACCCCAAGAGGTGTGCTGACCGGCGCTTCACGGAGGAGTAGCAACCTTGCGATTGATTCAGTTCACGGATCCAAAGGGCGTGCGGCGGGTGGCACTGTCGGACGATGGCGACACGGTCCAGGTGCTCGACGGGCCCGCAAGCGTGCGCGACCTTGCGCTCGAGGCGGCCCGCACCAGCCGCACTCTGGCGGCGGTGGCGGCATCCCGAGCGGGCACGGGCGTCGAGCAATGGGCAGACCTCATCGCGCAGCGCCGCCTGCTGCCCCCCATCGACCATCCCGATCCGGCGCACTGTCTGGTCACGGGCACGGGGTTGTCGCACCTGGGCAGCGCGGCGGCACGCGACGCGATGCACGCGAAGCTCCAGGGTGACGAAACCACGCTCACCGATTCCATGAAAATGTTCAAATGGGGTGTGGAAGGCGGCAAGCCGGCACCGGGTACCATCGGGCGCGCTCCGGAGTGGTTCTACAAGGGTGACGGTCGCTGGGTGGTTCCGCCGGAGCAGCCGCTGGAACTCCCCGCGTACGCCGAGGACGGCGGCGAGGAGGTGGAAGTGGCCGGGTTGTACGTCATCGACTGTGACGGCACGCCGCTGCGCGTGGGTTTCGCGCTGGCCAACGAGTATTCAGATCACGTGGTCGAGCGCCAGAACTACCTCTACCTTGCCCACAGCAAACTGCGTCAGAGCAGCTTCGGGCCGGAGTTGCTGCTGTGCGAACTGCCCCGCGATGTGCGAGGCCACGCGCGCCTGCTGCGCGGCGGTAGCGTGGCGTGGCAGTCCGACTGGCTGTCCGGCGAGGACAACATGTGTCATTCGGTGGCAAACCTGGAGCATCACCACTTCCGCTATCGCGGCTTCCGCCACCCCGGCGATGTGCATGTGCACTTCCTCGGCGCGGCAACCGGTAGCTTCACCCAGCAGGTGCGTACGGAGCCAGGAGACGTGTTCGAGATTTCCGCAGGCGGGTTCGGCAGGCCCTTGCGCAATTCCCTGGGCCCGGCGCTGGAGCCTTCGCAGCCGCTTGGCATACGGTCTCTCTGACCTGCTTTCAGAGCGCGCTCGTGACTTCACAAACGCTCGGAGCGGCCCTCGCCCTCGAAAAAGTAATCCCTCACCACGCCGCGGCTGTCCACCTCCAGGCTCATTCGACACCGATATGCACCCTGTGCGCCACCCAGCCGGCGGTGTCGCGCCCGTAGGACAGCAAAGCGTGCCGCGCCCGAAGAGGTCGCTGGCGGGCAGGCGGGCCAACGGTGCCACCCTGGGGCTCCCACCGGTACAGCCACAGCATGGGGCGATCATTACCCTCGATGCTGCCGCAGCTTGGCGACCCGTAGGCCGCCAGGGCTTCGTCCACAGGCTTTCCCACCAACCGCGACAGACGATCACCCACCCGTGATGACGACTGCGCCGTCGCACAACCGCCTAGCCACGCAAATGCGAACAGCGCCAAGAGCCAAGACAAGCCGCGTCGATTCATCAATTCCGCCCCTCCGGATTCACCCTTCATAACGGCAAAGGATGGGCGTTGTTGAGGTTGCGCCGGCCTGACCGACGCCGCTGGCGAGATGAATCGCGGTCACCGCCTCAGAGAGTCTCCTTGATCAGCCGGCCATGGGCCGGCTGCAGCGGGCGCGCGTTCATGCCGTAGAGCTTCGAGAACACGTTAACCTGGCCGCGGGAGATGGGTACCGGGGTCTTCAATACCACCCATTGCACACCCTCCGTGCAAGGAGGTGTGGTGAGCGACCCCATGTAGGTGAAATAGCCGCGGCTGCGCGGCAGAAGCGCCTGCAAGTCCACCTTCACGCCGGTGATTTCCTCGTCGCGGCCGGCCTCCAGGGGCAGGTGGTTCCACAGGGCCTGGATCACGGGGTTGTCTGGGCCCGGGGAGAACATCACCGCCAGCACTGCCGTCCTGCCGTCCTTGGACTTGTGCACGAAGTGCGCCGCCATCTCGTAGACCTTGCCTGCGATACGCTCCTCGCTGGGCTTGTGAAAATGGAACTGCAACAACTCGTAACTGCGCGTCCCGAGGATCATCGTGTTGCCTGGGGGTGCGGTCACCTGCACCGTGCGACCGTTGTCCACGATGCGCAGGGGGAAGGGCTTGTAGTCGAATCTCAATCCATCGATCTGCAGCCGGACGCTGTCCTTGATGTCGATGGGCGACTGGCGTTGCCCCTGGGCGCACAACTGGAAGTCCGGGTCGAGCTTGTGCCAGGCGGCGGGGCCGTCCAGCTTACCCTCGTACGTCCAGCGCACCTTCATTGCCGGGGCACGGGGCGGGCCCTTGTCGGCAACGGCCTGCGCCTCCGCGGGTATCGCAGTCCTGGCGTCGGACTTGCCTTGCGCCTGCGGGGCGACGGGCGGCTGAGGCTTTGCGGATTTCGCCCCACCGGAGGGACTTGCCTCGTCACCGGCCGACCCGGTCTTGGCGTCGCCCTTGCCCTCCTGCGAGCCTGGCGGCGCAGCCGCTTTTCGGGGTGTCGCCCCTTGCGCAGCCTGGTCGTTCTTGCCCGTCGTTCCTGCCTCCCGCACCTCCCGGTCAACGCCAGGTTTGCCGGATAGCGCGGGCGGCTTGGGCTCCACCGCTGGCCTTGGGCTCTGCGCCGCAGAAGGCTCTACCGCGCCTGGAGCCGTTGCGCGGGACGGCACGGCGTCACCGGTTGCCTGAGACTCGCCACGCGCTTGTTTTGCGCAAGCAAGTTCCAGCATGCGCGACCGTGGCGAGTCGGGGACCACAGGCTGGGACAACTCCAGCCCCTCCGCGTTGGTGCGCAAGAGTTCACGGCCGTCTTCAGTGAAGAACACACGCGCCAGCGGCAGCGAATTGCGACGAACACAGTGGTAACCCGTGAGGGTCAGCACGCTCCGATAGGCCGTGTCGCCACTTCCAATACTCTGGTCACGCGGATGGACGACCTTGTCCCAGGCACGAGCAACATCCCCCTCGCGCACCACGCTGGCCGTGTCGAACTGCATCATCAAAGCCTCGGGCGAGGCGATATCAACCCACTGAGCCGCCGCGGCGCAGGCGCTACACAGCGTCAACATGGCGCCCACAGGCAAACGCATGGCAAGGCTCCAGCAAAAAGACCAGTGTAGGCTTTATCGGCAGCAGAGGCTCCGGGTTGAGCCGAATCCCGGAGGCGGTTTGGCCATTGGAATCAGAGCGTTGAGCCATGCGCCCCGGGTGGCTACAATGCGCTGCCGCGCTTGCCCCCTGGGCAGCCTCCCGCATCTTCAAGAGTCGATACCGCCATGGACCACCAACAGCTCTACAACGTCAACGTCCTCTCCCAGGACGTGCTGGCCACGCCCACTGAAATCAAGCGCCGAGTGCCCCTTACCGCACGGGCGGAGCAGGCCGTGCTGGCGGGGCGCCACACCGTTGAGCAAATCCTCGACCGCCAGGACCACCGCCTCATGGTGGTGGTGGGTCCGTGCTCCATCCACGATCCCGTGGCCGCCCTGGACTACGCCCGCCGCCTCAAGGCGCTGTCCGACGAGATCGGCGACACCATCACGGTGGTCATGCGGGTGTATTTCGAAAAGCCGCGCACCACCACCGGCTGGAAGGGCCTCATCAACGACCCCCACATGAACGACTCCTTCGATATCGAACACGGGCTGCAAATGGCTCGCAAGGTGCTGGTGGATATCAACGAGCTGGGGTTGCCCGCGGGCACCGAGGCCCTCGATCCCATCAGCCCTCAGTATCTGGGCGACCTGGTGGCCTGGAGCGCCATCGGCGCGCGCACCACCGAGTCACAAACCCACCGCGAGATGGCCAGCGGACTGTCCACGCCGGTGGGCTTCAAGAACGGCACCGACGGCGGCTTGCAGGTGGCCATCAACGCGCTGTTGTCGGTATCCAAACCGCACAGCTTCCTTGGCATCAACGCCGAGGGCAACGTTGCCATCGTTCGCACCCGCGGCAACGGCTACGGACACATCGTGCTGCGAGGCGGCGCCAAGGGCCCGAACTACGACTCGGTCACCATCAGCCTGGTGGAAAAGGAACTCGCCCGGCATTCGCTGCCCGCCAACATCGTGGTGGACTGTTCGCACGCCAATTCCAACAAGGACCCGTCCCTGCAACCGCTGGTGCTGCAGGACGCGGTGGCGCAGATCGTGGAGGGCAACCGCTCCATCGTCGGCGTCATGCTTGAAAGCCACCTGCACGCCGGCAGCCAGCCGATCCCCTCCGACCTGTCACGGCTGGCCTACGGCGTGTCGGTGACCGACGGCTGCATCGATTGGGAAAGCACAGCGCAGGCCCTTCGCGAGGCGCGCGCGCGGCTCAAGGACGTGCTCCCAGGGCGTGTGGCTCACAGGCCTGCCGCCGAAGTGCGGCCGCTGCGGGCCTGACCCGCGCCCCCGTCCCGCGCCAGCGCCCGGGACATCCCCATGGCCTACCCGCCCGACAAGGACGACCTCGCCGCCTTCCTGGCGGAGGTGGCGGATGCGCGCCCCCTGAGGATCCGCCCTCGGGTGGCCCATACGCGCGCTGCCCCGGCACCCATCCCGCGCCAGAGCCTGCGCGCCGAGCGCGAGGCCCTGGCTGACACGCTGAGCGACGCGCTGCCCGCCGACCTGGAACTGGAAACCGGCGAGGCTCTCTCCTACCGGCGCCACGGCATCGCCAGCGACGTGTTGCGGCGGCTGCGGCGCGGCCAGTGGGCCATCCAGGACCACCTCGACCTGCACGGGCTGGTGGTGGACGAAGCGCGCGCCCTGCTGGGCGCCTTCCTGGCCCAGGCGGTGCGGCGCGGGCTTCGCTGCGTGCGCATCGTTCACGGCAAGGGCCACCGCTCGGCCAGCGGCGAGCCCGTGCTCAAGGGCAAGGTGGCGGGCTGGCTGGCGCAACGCGACGCGGTGCTTGCCTATGTGCAGGCCCGCGACCAGGACGGTGGCGGCGGTGCGGTGATGGTGCTGCTGCGCGCTGCCCGAACCAGCGCGGGCGATCAGTAGCGCCGCGAACTGCCGTACCCCTCGTCGAAGAGCGAGAAGGGCGTGGAGCGCCCCACCAGCGTCTCGATGAGCATCAGTTCCAGGTCATCGTGGTTCTTGAGAGGCGCGCGCTGGATGCGCTGCGTCTCGCCGGCACCAGCGGCATACACGTAGCGCGGTACGTCGTGGTGAATGGACACCGCTTGTTCGCGGATCGAAGGATCGTCGCGGGCGGCGATCTCCGCGCTGCCGTAGCACAGGCACACGTAGGTGCGCTGCGCCTCGGCCTCCAGGTACAAGCCGGTGCCGCGGATGCCCACCGTGGCGGTGTTGCCTTGGGCCTGCTTTGGAACTGGCGTTCGGCCGAACACCGACAGTAACGCACCGGTGGTGAGGCGCAGCAGCGTCACCGCACCGTTACCGCCCTGCATTTCCAGGCGGCTGTTCTCGCGCAGCAGGAAGGCGTCGGTGCCCACCACGAAGATCGCCTTGCCGCCCTTGGCCACTTCCACCACTTCGCCCCCCGTGAGCCGCGACTGCAAGGTGGCGCGCTTGCCGTCGATCAGCACCCCGCCGCGCAGATCCCAGAATGACCGCCCTGGCGGAAGCGGGGCGGGCTTGCGCCCGAACCATTGGGCCCAGCCCGGGGGAGCCGCTGCCGCGAACAAACCGGCGGCCAGCGCGCGCTCCAGCAACGCGCGACGCGATTGCGCGCGGGACGGCGGAGGGGCGGTGCCGGATTTGTGCATCATGTGGGTTTCGTCGAGGGTGGGAATACTAACTGGCATTATCCGTGTACATCCTAGCCGGAGATAGCCCATGAGTGCCCGTTCCTGCCGTGCCCTCTGCCTGCCCTGGGCGGTGGCCGCCGCCCTTACCCACGCACCGGCCTGGGGCGCCGACACCCGGCTAGGCTTGCAGACAGACTTCGGCTACGACAGCAACGTGAACCGCGCCATCAGCGACAAGCGTGCCGACAGCTATGGTGAACTGGAAAGCTACGCGGCCCGCAGCTTCCTGACGGGCCCTCGCGCGGGCCTTGTGCTGCGCGCAGCGCTGCGCGCGCGCGAGTACTTCACCTACTCGGACCTCTCCAATCTCGGCCTTTCGGCGCGCACGGCATGGCGATTCCAACCCGGCTCCGGGTTCACCAGCCCATGGCTCGAGGCCGCCTTTCAGGGCGAGGCGCTGCGCTTTCGGGACAGCCCGATCCGGGATGGCGCCATCGTTTCGGCCAGCCTGAGCGCGGGCAAGTGGTTTTCCGACCGGCTGCGCGGCGTGGCCAGCGCCGCGTACGACCGCCGCTTCGCCAGTGAGGGAGACGTCTACGACCTCTCCATCCCGAAGGTGTGGGCTTCCCTCGACTGGCGCCTGAACGATTCGCTCACCCTGTACGGCACCGGCACCCTGATGGGCGGACAGCAGGTGTTTACCGCCCGGTCCGTGCGGGCACCGGGGCTCGGATGGTCCGCCGCGAGCCTCGGCACCAGCTACGCAGCATCGGCGAAAGACCCGGTGTTCAATGGCAGCGACGAACGCTTCACGGCTTACCGCGCCGATGCGCGCACCACCGTGCTGGAGGTGGGCGTCAACTGGGCGCTTGGCGGCAATCACGCCCTGGACCTCGGCCTTGCCCGCTTCCAAGGCAAGGCCGACGGCGGCCCCAGCTACGACGGCTATACGGCACGCGCGGGCTGGCTGTACCGCTTTCGCTGACCGGGCCGCGCGGCCCTCAGCGCCGCCGCTGCCGCCCGGGCACCTCGAGAACCCGTTCGCCCGCAACCACCCACACGCGATCTCCCGCGGCGGGATCCACCACCGCCGTGCCCGTGAAGGCGCCGAAAGCCGGCAGCACCGCTGATCCTGCCCCGAACCAGAAGCACGGCAACCGCAGGCTTTCGTTGGCGCGGCCCGTGAGCCGCATTGCCGGATGAATGTGACCCGCCAGCACATAACCGCCCACCCGGGGTCCGGGCTCGTGGCACAGCAGCCACGGCCCCACGGGGTGCGGCTCGCTCTCCACGCGCACGCCCAGGGAGCCGGGCGGATCGCCGGCACGGGCGTCATGGTTGCCACGCACCAGCAACAGCTCCAGGGCCGCCTGCCGCGCGCGCCAGGCAGCCAAGGCTTCCAGCGTGCCGGGCACGCGGCCCTGGCGGCTGTGCAGGAAGTCCCCGAGGAAAGCGACGCGCCGGGCCCCGCAGCGCGCCACGGCCGCATCCAGACGCGCCAGCGTCTCGCCGGTGGTGCCGCCCGGGACGGGAACACCCTGGGCGCGGAAACTGGCCGCCTTGCCGAAATGGGCGTCGGCCACCAGCAGCAGGTCCCCGTCCGGCCAGTACGCCGCGCGCTCGGGCAACAGGTGTAACGCCTCGCCCGCCACCTCAATGACGCGCCCGCCAACGGCGGCCGCCGCCTCGGCGAGGTCGCTCATGGTCGCCCGCGCACAGGGCGAAACAATGCACGACCGCAACATCGGGAAGCCACGGCGTTCAGCCCAGGAAAGGACTGGCAAATCGCGGCCCAAGGCGCAGCGGCGCGATCTCGTCCAGCAGCGCATCCAGGGTGTGCTGGAGGCTTCCACGCAGTTGCGCCAGCAGGGCCGCGGACCGCGCCGCGGGCGCCCCGCCCATGGGCGGGGCCACGCGCACGTGGGCCACGCGCGCCCTCGCGGGCACCGGAATGAAGCGGTGCACGGCCTCGCGCCAGCCGCCCAGGCGCCAGTCGATGCGCTGGCGCTTGATGTTCTCGGCCAGGTCCTCCTGATGCCAGTGCGCCGCGCTGACCATCTCGGGCGTGAGGCGCAGGCAACGGCGCCCCGCCCGGGTCAACTGCCGGATGCGGGCGGCATCGCCTTGGGGCTGGCGCAGCCAGCGCTCGGCGGCCCGCAGCAGCGCCCGCGCCTCGTCCAGGGGGTCGGCGGCCGGCTCGGGCAAATCGTTTACGGCGGCGGAAAGACCCTGGCGCAGCCGCACGGCGATACCTTCGAGCAGTTGGCGCTGGATGGCGAAATAGTCGGCGCGGGCATCCACCGCCATGCCCAGCGCAGCCGCCTCGCGGGCCAGAACGAGGGTGTAGGCCCGGGCCACCCGCCGGGCCGGATCGCCGCCCCCGGCCGTGATGCCCAGGGCCGCTTCCGCCCGCGCCAGCTCACCGCCCAACGCGGCCATGACATCGCCCGTGAAGCGCAGCTTCCACACCACGGGCACAACGTGGACCGTACGATCCATGCCGCGCCGCACGGCCAGGGCGGCAGCTTCCAGGGCCATGTCCACCACCCCCGGAAACAACGGCGCGATGCGGTCCGCGTGCCAGCCCACGGCGCCTTCCGGGTGCAGCAGCACCCCGTGCCCGCGCAGCGCCCACTCCACCGAGTGGGCGCGCCCTGCGGCGCCCCCGGCGCCGGGAATCTGGGCAATGAGGTTGTTCTTCAGCCAGAACCACTGGGCGATGGCGCCCATGCCGTTGACCACCTCATGGGTTGCCCAGCTCGCCATCAGCGGCGCCGCCCGCGCCGACAGCTCCTTGTCGAGCATCCAGTCGGTGAAGAACTCGGGATGATTGGGCGCGATGAATGCCGCCGTGGCGGGATTCACCACCTGCCGCAAGCGCTCCAGATGGGCGTGCGGCCAATCCACCCGCACCACATCGCTCAGGCCGCGGATGCCGGGCACGCGCCGCAGTCCCGGCAGGCCCCGCAACCCCGGCACCCCGCCCAGGCACAACGCGCGGTTCACGGGCACCAGCGCGCGCATCACCAGCGCGCTGGGCCGCGGCGTGACGAACGTGGTTAGGCGCTGGCGCGACACGGTGCGGGCGGCCCGCGCCGCGCGCACCCGCGGCGAGCGCTGTAATCGAAGTGCTTCATGCCTTGAACCGTACCACGCGCACCCCGGGCCCTCAACGCGCCCGCCGGCGCCGGGTTGTTACCGCGGCCCTGATTGACCGAAAATGACGCTTTGAAAGGAAGCGCCGATGAGCGGGCCCACCACCCTGGAATACCTGATCCTGCAAAGCGCGCTGCTGGGCGCCGAGGCGGCGCTGCGGGCCGCCCGTGAAATAGGCGACGCCCGGGACCAGGCCGTCCGCGACGCCACGCACCGCGCCGCGCAATCGCTGCGCATGCGCGAGGAGGCGCGCGCCGCCCTGCGGCACCTCGCCACCCACGCCCGCCAACTGGAAACGGCGCTGGAGCGCCTGAACGCGCTGGCGAGCCTGCATTCTCAAGACGGTACCGGCGCCGTGGTCGCCATGCCCGCGCGCCCGGCGAACGCCACCCACGAGTCCCTGTCGGCCTACGCCGCCCGCCTGGAGCAAGCCCTGGAAGAGGCCCGGGCGCGGCTGTCCGCCGCCGCCGCACGCATGACCAAGGCCCAGGCCGGATCGGCCGGCGCCGAAGGCCTCGACCGTCTGGCGAACCCGCGCTCGCTTGATGAACTGCTGGATGCCTACCTGGCGTCCGGCCGCTCGGCCCGCGACGACGCCCGCCTGGCCGAGCGCCGCGCGCGCATCGCACGGCTGCTGGCGCCGCTCGCGGCGGGTGAGTCGGTGGAGGCGCTGCCGGCGGACATGGGCGCCCTGCTTGCCGAACTCGCCCGGCCCGGAGAAGAACAACGCGCCCAGGCCGTGGAGCTGGAGCTGCAGCGGCTAGTGGCTCGGGAGCGCACCCGCCGCGAAGCTGCCGCCCGTGCCCAGGGCCGGGCGCGCGAGCTGCTCTCGCGCCTCGACGCGCTCACCGGCGAGGACGCGGAAGTGGATGCCATGCGCCAGTCCCTCGAACTGGCGGCCGCCGGCCTGATGGAACTCACCGAGCAGCACGAAGCGCGCGCCCAGGCCCTGGCCGAAGCGCGCCAGGCCGCCCAGGCCGAGGCCGTGCGCAAGGCCGCCGCCACCGTGCTGGAAGGCACCCTTGCCGACCTTGGCTTCGTGGTGGAGCCCATCTCCCACACGCTGTTCATGAAGGGCGGCGTGGCGCACTTCAGCCGTCCCGAGTGGGGCGAATACGCTGTCCGGCTGCGCACCTCGCCCGCCGATGCGACACTCAATTTCAACGTAGTGCGCGAAGCCGGCGCCACCGCCACCGACGCCGCCTCGGCCCGGCTGCGCGACCTGCGCGCCGAGCAGACCTGGTGCGAGCACATCCCCCGGCTCACGCAGGCGCTGGAAGCGCGCGGCATCCGCCTCAAGACCCGGCGCCTGCTGGGCGCGGGCGAAGCGCCCGTCCAGGTGGTGCCAGCGGGCGCGCTCTCCGGCCTGGCCAAGCCCGCCGCCGACACCCGCGCCGCCCAGCCCGCCCCCGCCGCCCGTGAGGCCCCATGAGCGTCCCCGTCCCGCGGTGGCTGGGCGATCTGGAGCGCCTGCTCCCGATCCGTTCCCAGTTCGTGCTGTCAGGCAACGTGCGCGACCTCGCCATCCTTGAAGCCGCTGGCAAGCCGGTGCTGGTGCCGCTGGTGCGCGCCCTCTGGGAACGGCTCAGCGCACGGGGCTATCGATTCGCGGTGCTGCACGACATGGTGGACGGCGTGCGCGTCTACCCCGCCCAGGAAAATCTCCGCGCCCAGGCCGCCGAGTGGCTGCAATTGCCGCGCGCCGACGGCGCCGCGCCCATGGGCCTGGAGGCGCTCGCCCAGTTGGCCGCGCGGGTCGCCGCGCTGCGCGAGGCGCGCTGCGCGCTGGTGCTGGACTACGCCTCGCGCATCGCCCGCGCGCCCGCCGGCCTCGACGCCGCCGAGCACCGGTTCTTCGTGGCCATGGAAAAACTCGCGGCCGGCGCCGCGCCCGTGGTACCGAAGGACAGCACCGCCGCCGACCGTTCACCGCGCTTCAATCCCATTATCTGGCTCGCAAATCGCAACCAGGACCTGCCCTCGTGGCTCACCCTGGACAGCGAGCGCATCGAAACCATCGTCGTCCCCGAGCCCGACTACGAGGCCCGCCGCGCCGCCGGCGCGCTTCTGGGGCCGCTGTTCAGCGACTTCGACGCCGCCGGTGCCGAGGCCCAGGCGCGCTTCGCCGTCAACCTCGCCGATGCCACCGACCGCATGACCCTCACGGCGCTCGCCGACATCGCCCAGCTCGCGGGCGGCTCGGGGCTGGGCATCGGGCGCGTGGATGACGCGGTGCGCACCTTCAAGGTGGGCGCCACCGAAAACCCCTGGAAGCAGCCCTACCTGCGCCAGCGCATCGCCGGAGCCACGACCACCATCGAGCGTCGCATCAAGGGCCAGCGCCATGCGGTGGTCAAGACCATCGACATCCTGATGCGTTCGGTCATGGGTCTTACCGGTGCGCACGCCCGCTCCGGAGGAAATCGTCCGCGGGGCGTGCTGTTCTTCGCCGGGCCCACAGGCGTGGGCAAGACCGAGCTCGCCAAGACCCTGACGGAAGTGGTGTTCGGCGACGAACGCGCCTACGTGCGCTTCGACATGAGCGAGTTCGCCGCCGAGCATTCCGCCGCGCGACTGCTCGGCGCCCCGCCGGGCTACGTGGGCTTCGATGCTGGCGGCGAACTCACCAACGCGCTGCGCGCGCGGCCCTTTTCCGTGGTGCTTTTCGACGAAATCGAAAAAGCGCATCCCCGCATCCTCGACAAGTTCCTGCAGATCCTCGAGGACGGCCGCCTCACCGATGGCCGCGGGCAGACCGCACACTTCTCCGAATCCATCATCGTGTTCACCTCCAACCTGGGCATCACCGTGGAGGACGAGCAGGGCCGCCGGGTGCAAAACGTCAAGCCGGGCGACCCGTACGAGGAGGTGGAAGCGCGCGTGCGCGACGCCATCGGGGAGCACTTCAAGTTTCGCCTGATGCGCCCGGAAATACTCAACCGCATAGGCGACAATATCGTGGTGTTCGACTTCATCCGGCCTGCGGTGGCACAGAGCATCTTCGAGGGTATGCTGGCCAACGTGCTGGCGCGCGCCCGCGCAGAGCACGCCATCGAAATCCAGCTCGACGCCACCGTTAGCGACACCCTGCGCGAACTGTGCACCGCGGACCTCTCCCATGGCGGACGCGGCATCGGCAATCAGCTGGAATCGGTATTCGTGAACCCGCTCGCCCGCGCGCTGTTTACCCGTTCCCCCGAGGCCGCGAGTGAAGTGCGGGTCACCCACATCACGCAAGCCGACCGGGTGTGGACGCTGCGGCTGGCGTGATCAGTATCGCCCTCAACAAGGCGCATTTTCCGGTGACGGTGCTCGGGCCGGGGCGGCGCATCGGCCTCTGGACACAGGGTTGCAGCATCGGTTGCAAGGGTTGCATCTCCCAGGACACCTGGGACCAGGATGAATCGCGCCGCGTGCCCGTAGACACGCTGGTGGCCTGGTGCCGCTCTGCCTGCAACGACCAGCTCGACGGCATCACCATTTCCGGCGGCGAGCCCTTCGACCAGCCAGAGGCACTGCGAGCCTTGCTGGAGGCCCTGTGGGCCTGGCGCGCCGAACTCAGCGAGCCTTTCGACATTCTCTGCTACAGCGGCCACCCGCTGCGCCGCCTGGAACGCCAGCACGGGGACATTCTGGCGCAGCTCGATGCCCTGGTGCCCGAACCCTTCGTGCAATCCCTGCCCCTGGGCGGGCTCTGGAGGGGGTCTTCCAACCAGCCGCTGGTGCCGATCTCCCCGCTGGGTCAGGCGCGCTACGGTCCCCACTTACACGCGCCTGCGGCCGCTAAGCGCCTTCAGGTGTCGGTGGAACCGGATCGCATCTGGTACATCGGTATCCCGGATCGCGATGACATGGCACGCGTGGAACGCACCTGCGCCGAGCGTGGGCTGGTGTTCATGCGTCGGTCCTGGCGATGAGCGAGTCCGCTGGCCTGGTCCGGCGCTGCCCCGCCTGCGGCGAGGAATCTCCCCACACGGCCCTGCGCTGCAGCTGCGGCACCCTGCTCGCGCACGTGGACCTCACCGCACCCGGCGAAGCGCCAACGGTCACGGAACCCAAGCCGCTGCCGTCATGCGTGGACACCTCGGTGTCATGCCCCCACCCGGACTGCGGGCAACCCAATGCGCCGGGGGCCCTTCGGTGCACCTATTGTGATCGCCCGTTGGGCACCACGCCTCGCGCCTGCATCCACTGGCCCTGGGGCGAAACCACCATCATCGGACCGGAGACCCTCGTGGGCCGGGTGCCCGGTGTCGACGCTTCCCTTGCCGGTCGCCTCGCGCGCGACTTCGACAATGTCTCGCGCCGCCACGCCGTGCTGCGCGCTGGCGCCGACGGCATCACGGTGGAAGACCTGGGTTCGTCCAACGGCACCTTCGTCAACGACATTCGCCTACCTGCTCGCCAACCCATCAGGCTGCACGACGGTGCTCGCGTGCGATTCGCAGCCGATCTTGCGGCCACGGTACACATCGAACATGACTAAGGCCGAGGCCAAACCCGCCGCCGATGCGCTGTTCCTTCAGGTGGTGGCCATCACGCACCGGGGGCGTGGTCGCGATCACAACGAAGATTCCATTGGCGCCGGTCCGTGGCGGGGCCCGGCGGACATGGGCAAGCCCGCGGTGCTGCGTTTTCGCATCGGCCGCGGCCGTGCTGCCGCGTTCGTGGTCGCGGACGGTCTGGGCGGGCACCCGGCGGGCGAGGTGGCCAGCCAGTCGGTGGTTGAGCGCATCGCCAGCCGGTCCGCCACCCTCGGCCAGGACCTGCTGGCAGCAGCCCGCCACCTGACGGCGGACGTGAACGAGCAGCTCTATGCCCAGATGCGCGCATCGGAGAACCTGGTGGGCATGGGCTCCACCGTGGCCGGGCTGCTGTGCAGCTCGGATCAATGCGTGGTGTTCAACATCGGCGATAGTCGCGTGTATCGCTGGCAGGACGGTTATCTCCATCAGATTTCCGTGGATCACGTCACGCCTGGCCGAAGCGGCGTGGCTGCCAGCCTGGGCGGCGCGCCTTTCTTCGTGAAGGTGAACGCCCACGTGGCGTCGGAGCGCTGGCTGCTTGGCCGCCGCTACCTGTTGTGCTCCGACGGTGTGAGCGGGGTTCTGACCCAGGAGACGCTCGAGACGTGCATGGCGCTGCCCGCACTGGACGCCGTGCGGGCGCTGATCCGGGCGGTACGGGCGGCTGGCGCTCCCGACGACATTTCCATGTTGCTGCTGGAACGAACGGCGGCCCGGCCGCAGTCGCCCGCACCAAAGACCGGAGCGTAGGCCGTTGAGCGACCACACTCGCCTGGATGACGCCTCCACCCCGGCGCTCACCCGCCTGGATTCGCGCGTCGATCCCGGCCAGCTCTCCGGCGCCACCCGCCTCGACGGCGCCGTGCCACGCGGTGCTTCGGCGGTGGCGAGCTCGGTGTTCAACCTGCCAGCGGCGCTCGCCACCCGCTGGCGCATCGTCGCGCCAATTCCGGCCGGCGGCGCGGAGGCCGAATTGTTCGTGGTCGCGCGGCAGGAGGACGGGTTCGAGGCGGTTGCCAAGATCTACCGCCCGGGGCTCAAACCCCGCTCCGCCGCGCTGGAGCGCATCGAGACAACCCTGCGCGAGCACATGATTCCAGTATTCGAGCGCGGCGAATCGGACGGCCTTGCCTACGAGGTGATGGAGTATTGCCGCCACGGATCGCTGCGCGCCCTGTTGCCCGCGTGCGTCGGCGATGCTGTCCGGATAGAAGCCCTGCTCGCGGAGCTCACGCCCGCCCTTGAGACATTGCACCGCGCAGGCCTGATCCATCGCGACCTCAAGCCGGAGAACGTGCTGGTACGCACCACGGCCCCCCTCGATCTGGTGCTTGCCGACTTCGGCATCGCCTCGGTGACCGAGGGCACGCATCACTTCACCTCCACCAGCCGTACCGTGCGCTATGCCGCGCCCGAAGCCATGACGGGCGTTATCTCCTCCAAGGCGGACTGTTGGTCCCTTGGGATGATCCTGTTCGAAGCCCTCACCGGACGGCATCCCTTCGACGGCCTCTCCGAGGCCGTGGTGAATCACCAGCTGGTCACGCGCGCGGTGGATGTGAGCGCCGTGGCCGATCCTGCCTGGCGGGCCCTGTTGCGGGGGCTGCTGCTGCGCGATCCGGCGCGCCGCTGGGGAACCGAGGAGGTGCGCCGCTGGCTCGATCGCGATCCCGGCTTCGATCGCACCCACGCGCCCGCCGAGGAGCCCTCGGCCGCACCCATGGCGCACCCTTACAGGATCGAGGGTTTGGAGTGCTTCACGGCCGAGGAACTGGGTGTCGCACTGGTGCGGCACTGGGGTCAGGGCGTGCGCGACCTGGCGCGCGGCTTCGTGGCCAACTGGCTGAGCAACGACCTGCGCGACTTGAACCTTGCGCGCTTCATCCACGACCTGGCGGATGACACCAACCTCACGCCCGACATGCGGCTGCTGCGCTTCGCCTACCGGGTCGCCCCCTCGCTACCCGCGGCCTGGAAGGGCATCAGCCTTGGCGACGACTCGCTCGCCGCCGCGTGCCGGCGCGCCCTTGATGGCGGTGCAGCCGAAGCGCGCTGGATTGCCGAGGTGGTGTCCCTGAACGTCGCCGCGCAGTTGCCCGAGCGCCATCCCGATCGTGCCGCGCTGATGACACGCATCGGGCGCTGGCAAAGCAGGGCGCGGGCCTTCAAGACCGCGGCCCACAGGCTGCTCGAGGCGCAACAATCGGCGCTCCGCCTCACGGCGGAGGCTGGCACCGTGGCCGACTTCGACGAACTGATGTACGGCAGCCATCAGATGCCCGTGTCGGACCTGCCACTGCCCCACGCCGCGTTGCTCGCCATCGATATCGCGCCGTCCGCGGTCGAGCGGCTGCGTCCTTTGGTGGCGAGCCTGGCCCTTGAAATCAGCGCGGACTGCGAGTGGTTCCTAACCCTGGGTAACATCGGGGACCTCGCTCCCGAAGCCCTGGTGGCGCTACACGCTGCCAGCGCACGTGCCCGCGCCTTCGCGCAGCGCCACGCCGAACGGCGCGCCCGCGCCGCGGCGGCCGACCGCGAGGCTTGCGCCCATCTGCTGCGGGAGTTCGAGTCCGTCGTTCACGATCTCTGGATGAACACCTTCGATCGCCGCTTGGGTGAATCCACGCGACTCCGGATCCGCCAGATGGTGGACCACTTTGCCGAACTGCACACCCGGGTCCACGAACCCGCGCACGCCAAGCCACCGTTCGATGCCCTTCGCCTGCGGGTGCGCAAGGCCCGACCCTTCATGCACGCGGTAGCCAAGGCCCTGGATCGGCTGGATTACCTGGAGCGTCTGCGCGGCGCCGTTGTCTCGAACGCCGCGCCCATCGGTTTCTCCACTGCAGTGGTGCTGGCGCTGGTGCGCCTTCCGGTGCTGGTGTACGGAGTACTGGCCGCCATCGGCCTGGCCGTCGGCTGGTACTTCTGGGAGCGCCAACGGGCCGTTGACGGCCTGGTGCACGCCGTGGACCGTCTGCCGGCATCGCGAAAGACGCGCGCCGCAGCCTGAGAACTACCCCATGCCATTTACCGCCTCGCGCTTTTCGGCCCCCTCCTCGCCCAGCCGCGCAAACCCCCGCCTGCCTGCCCCATGACCAAGCCGGCTGCGGCATCGGCCCTCGCCACCGTTCTCATCGTCGAGGATGAGCCCGCCATCGCCGAGGCGCTGGCAGTGGCCCTGTACCGCGAGGGCTATCGCTGCCTGCGGGCGGGCCTGGGGCGAGAGGCCCGCGTGCTGTTCCGCGACGACCAGCCCGACCTGGTGCTGCTGGACGTGGGCCTGCCCGACGGCAGTGGCTTCGACCTGTGCCGCGAGTGGCTTGCAGCCGCGAAAGTCCCCACGGTTTTTCTCACCGCTCGCGGCGAGGAATTCGACCGGGTGCTGGGCCTCGAATTGGGCGCCGACGATTACATCGTCAAGCCCTTCAGCCTGCGGGAGGTGGTGGCCCGGGTACGCGCCATCCTGCGCCGCGCCTCGCGCGCGCGGGAGCGGGCTTCGAGCGATGAACAGACGCCTGAGGGACCAGCCCTGTTTCGCATCGATGAGACGCGCGTGCGCATCGAGTACTGCGGCGCGCGGCTCGAGCTCACCCGATACGAGTTCGGCCTGCTGCGCGCCTTGCTCGCACACCCGCAGCGGGTGTTTTCCCGGGCCGAGCTGATGGACCGCGTGTGGGCCGACGCCCTCGACACCGGCGAGCGCACCGTGGACGCCCACGTGAAGATGCTGCGCGCAAAACTACGCGCCATCACCCTGGAGCACGAGCCCATCGTCACCCACCGCGGCCTGGGTTATTCCATCGACCCCTGCGGCTGAGAGGCTGCGCGCGCCATGCGGATTTCCCTGCGCATCGCCCTGGGCTACTTCCTGATCGTGGGAGTGGCGACTTACCTGGTCTTCAACACCTTTGTGGAGGAGGTGAAGCCCGGCGTCAAGCAGGCCATGGAAGAAACCATGGTGGACGCCGCCAACGTGCTGGCCGAGCTGGCGGCGGAGGACTTGCGCGCCGGACGCCTGGGCGCGAGCCCCTTCGCCGCGGCGGTGGCGGCCTACCGGGGGCGCGACCCCGATGCGCGCATCTTCAGCCTTTCCAAGCGCTCCTCCGACCTGCGGGTGCTGGTGACTGACGGGCAGGGCATCGTGGTGTTCGATTCGCAGGGCGAGGATGTGGGCCGCGACTTCTCACGCTGGCGCGACGTGTCGCGCACTCTGCGCGGCGAATACGGCGCGCGCGCCACGCGCCTCGACCCGGAGGACGACCGCTCGCTGGTGCTGCACGTGGCCTCGCCCGTGCTGGATGTGCCCAATGTGGCCGGCACGCGGCGCCTGCTGGGCGTGCTTACCGTGAGCAAGCCCACCCGCACGGTGTTGCCTTTCGCCGAGCGCGCCGAGCGGCGGGTGGTGAACGCCGGGCTGCTGCTGCTGGGCGCCGCCCTGCTGATCGGCGCGTTCTTCACCCTCTGGCTCAACCATTCCATTCGCACGTTGCGCGACTTTGCCCGCGAGGTGGCCCAGGGAGGCCGGCCGCCGCCGCCGCGGCTGGGCCGCAACGAACTGGGCGACCTGGAGGCCGCCGTTCACTCCATGCGTGAAAAGCTCGACGGCCGGGCCTACGTGGAGGACTACGTCCAGAGCCTCACCCATGAGCTGAAGAGCCCCATCGCCGGCTTGCGGGCTGCTGCCGAGGTGCTGTCCGATGAACGGGCCACGCCAGAGGAACGGCAGCGCTTTCAGGATCACATTGCCTCCCAGACCGAGCGACTGGCGGGCATCGTGGACCGCATGCTCGAGCTGGCCCACGTGGAATCCACGCCCCACCTGGCGGGCACCGCCACCGTGGATCTGGCGGCCCTCATCGGGCGCGAGGTGGAAACCCTCGACCCGCGGGCGCGGGCCGCCGGCGTGCGCCTGGAGGCCCACACCAGCGCTGCCGGCACGCTGGTGGGCGATGGCTTCCTGGTGGGCCGGGCACTCTCCAATTTGCTGGACAACGCCCTGGCCTTTTCACCCGCGGGCGGTACCGTCCACGTGGGCGTCGCGCGAAACAGCCAATCGGTCACCGTGACGATCCGCGACCATGGCCCGGGCCTGCCCGACTACGCCAGCCCACGGGTGTTCGAACGCTTCTATTCCCTGCCGCGACCCGACGGCACCCGCGGCACGGGACTCGGACTGCCCTTCGTCCAGGAAATCGCCCGGCTCCACGGCGGCCAGCTGCGGGTGACCAACCATCCCCAGGGCGGTTGCGAGGCGCGGCTCACCCTCGCCCTGCACTCGTAGTCCCACGCAGCGCGTTTCACACGAATTTCACCGTGGCCGCTTCGTGGCTTCGCACGGCTGGCAAAACATGGCCCATCCCCTTACAGGAGACGTTGCCATGCGAGCATTCCTTCAGAAAAACGCCGCCATTGCCGTGCTGGGCGTGCTGCTGCTCATCGCTCTGGGAGAGATCAGAGGCGTCATCGGCGAGCGACAGGCCCGCCAGACACAGGTGGAAGCGAACATCGCCGCCACGGCAGCCGGCGTACAGACCCTCACCGGCCCGGTGCTGGTGGTGCCCTACAGCGAGCGGATCGCGAGCGTGGAAGCTGACCCGGAGGGCAAGCCGCGCACCGTCACGCGCACGGTGCAGCGGCAGGCGGTGTTCACGCCGGAGACCCTCGACATCGACGGCGAAGCGCAGGTCACTCCACGCCGGCGGGGGCTCTACCAGGCGCTGCTCTACCTGTTCAAGGGCCGCGCCACGGCTCGCTTCCAGGTGCCGGCCAATCTGGGTATCGATCCAGCCACCCGCGACATCACGCCGGGCCGCGCCCACCTCTCCCTTGGCCTCACCGACGTGCGCGGTCTGCAGGCCCCGCCGGTGCTGCGCTGGGATGGCAGGGTACTGGCTGCCCAACAGGGCAGCGGGCTCGATACCCTGGCCGCGGGCGTGCGCGCGGAAGTGGGCCCCCTGGCGCTGGACCAGGCCCGCCAGTACGACCTGGCCATGGAAATCGACCTGGTGGGGATGAACAGCCTGTCCTTCGCGCCCGTGGGCCAGTCCACCATCGTGAAGCTAGCCTCCGACTGGGCCCATCCGTCCTCCATCGGGCGTTTCCTGCCGCGGGCCAAGACACCCTCGGAGGGCTACTTCCCGGCAAGCTGGTCGGTATCGCACCTGTCCACCAACGCCGCCGCTGCGCTGCGTATCGATGCCAGCCCCCAGGGCACGCCGGCCGATACCTTCGGCGTGGCCTTCATCGAGCCCGTGAACATCTATACCCAGTCGGAGCGCGCGGTGAAGTACGGCGTGTTGTTCATCGCCCTTACCTTCGCTGCCTTCCTGCTGTTCGAACTGCTCAAATCGCTTCGCATCCATCCCCTGCAGTACGGCTTCGTGGGGCTGGCCCTGACGCTGTTCTTCCTGCTGCTGGTGAGCCTGTCGGAGCACATCGCTTTCGCTGCTGCCTACGCCGCCTCGGCCACCGCCTGCGTCGCGCTCATCACCTACTACGTGGCCCACGTGCTGCGCGGCTGGAACCGCGCGCTGTTCTTCGGCGCGCAACTGGCCGCCCTGTACGCGGCCCTCTACGGCCTGCTGCGCTCCGAGGACAACGCCCTGGTAATGGGATCGCTGCTGCTGTTCGGCCTGCTGGCCGCGGTCATGGTGGTGACCCGCAAGGTGGACTGGCACGCACTGACCGCCCGGTCCGCCGAGGCGCCCGCCAGCGCTGATTAGTCGTACTGTGTCATAACCGTAGCTGCGTTGCGTGACGTCCGCAGTGCGGACAGTGCCCGAGGGCGTGAATGAGTCGGACCGACAGATCGTGGCGGATGGTGGCAATCGAGTCACCCACGTGGCGTTGCGCGCGCCGGGCTGCCGCGCGGGATGTAATCGTCTGGAAGGGCAGGGACTTGGCGAACGAGGAAGTTTTTTTTGACCCCGCTCGTGCATCCTGCGGCAAGGCGTTCGCTGACGAGGAATCCGTAGGCCGCGATGCTCAGCGTGCCGTGATGGTGGAACCCCCGCCAACCCCGCCCCTCGTAGTGGTCCAGGCCGAGCTCCTGCTTGAGGTCCTGGTAGTCGCGCTCGATGCGCCAGCGCATGTGTGCTTTGGCCACCAGGTCGTTGATGGCGGTGTCCTCGGGCAAATTGGAGAGGTAGTACTTCAGGGGCTCGTCCTGCCCCGTGGGCCACTCGATGAGCAGCCATTGCTGGGGCTTGAGCCGTGCCTGGCCGCTGTTGCCCCCGGCGTGGCGCACGCGCAGGGCCGCGAAGCGGCTGGAGAGGGTCTGGTTGGTTCCCTCGCGCCAGCTGATGGTCTGCCAGGCCTGCGCGGGAACCTGCCCCGCCAGGGCCTTCACGCTCATGGGCTGGCGTGCCCGGGTGCGACGTGGCATCACTGGTGGGCGGCCCAACCCGCTGTAGGGCTTGGGCGGCAGCGGATCCACCCCCGGGGGCCACACCACCACTGCCGAGGTTATACCCACCACGTAGGGCAGGCCCAGTGCGTTCAGGCGCTCGCGAAAGGCCGTATCCACCCCGTAGCCGGCATCGGCCAGCACGCAGTGCCGGGGGGCGCCGTCGCCGAGCAGGCGCTCCAGGTGCCCGAGCGCGATCTCGGTCTTGGTGGCGAAGGCCAGATCCGCGGGCACGCCCGCCTTGGTGCGGCGCGCCTGGTCCAGCGCCCACTCCTTGGGCAGGTAGAGCTGCCAGGCCACCGGCAGGCTCGCCTGCTCGGTGGCCACCGAGACGCTCACCGCCACCTGGCAGTTGTCCTGTTTGCCCAGCACCCCGCAGTACTGCCGCGCCACGCCCACCGAGTGCTTGCCCTTCTTCGGGAAGCCCGTGTCGTCCACGATCCAGAAGCCCCCGCTGGTGAAGTCCATCTTCGGCAGCACCCACTGGGCGACGCGCTGAAGCGTCTGCTCGTCCGACCACTCGGCCCGGGAGACAAAGTGGTGCAGCGCCTGATGCCGGGCGCTCGCGTGCAGGGGGTCGAGCCTCGCGGCCATGGGCTCGATGCTCTTGCGCGCACCCGGCAGCATCAGACCCGTGCAGTAGCCCCGCAGGCCTGCGTGCCGGTCCGAATGCCCAAGTCCCGCCGCGAGGTGTTCCATGTACCGGTCAAATCGTTCGCTCGCACTCATCGTTCCTCACACAAAGGACGAAGACGTGCGCATAATGCCTTACTTTTATTGACACAGTAAGA
>JADCHQ010000012.1 GCA_020248405.1 Rhodocyclaceae bacterium
GCAGTGGCCGCAATATGCCGAAAACGGCTGGCCTGTATATGCCGAAAATCAGACCGGCCGATCCGGCTGCCAGGTGGCCTGATTACGCCGAAAACGCGGTGGCTTCTTTATGCCGAAAGGTGACATATGCCCCGGAGCTCAATCCGGTGGAGGCGATCTGGGCGTACCTGAAGAAGCACGAGATCGCCAACCTGGGTCCGATCACCCTCACGGAAGTGAGCGACTTCGCGCGCCGGCGACTGAAGTCGATGCAGCGTCGCCCGAAACTGATCCGAGCGTTCTGGCAACAGACCGAACTGGCGCTGTGAGGCGTCACGAATTTAGCGGATTCTCAATAAGTTCCCATTGGCTCGCCCACCGAATCGCTCGCCCCTTGCTGGCCAGGAGTTTTCGCCTGTCACCGAGATTCAAGTTCGTTCTGGCAAGAGCCGCTGTCGTGTCGGCGGGTCTGCTGGCGGTCAAGGTCTCCCCGTGAACCCGTGACCCGCCCGCGAATCTTCAGCAGGCGAAGCCCGTGGCGGCGGTCGTGCAGCAACTGCGCATGGCGATGGAAGAGCACTACCTGCAAGCGCAACCGTTTCCCGCCTCGGTGGAGCAGTTGGAGTTGCCGCCCCACCCTCGGTCCCGGGCATCGAGGCCTGGTCCGTTGGTCCGGCCGGCGTGATCGAACTGCGGTTGGCGCCGGGACAGGCAGACGCCGGCGGCCGCCTGTACCACGTGGCCCAGGTGGGGCCCGCGGGCAGTACGTGGAAGTGCATCGCCGAGACTGCGCCACTTGCCGCTTAGGCACCGGGCTGCACTCACGTGGCCGGCTTCGCCCCGCCGACGGTGGTGGCGGCCAACCCGCCGAGCCTGGGCCCCGTCGCGGCGCCGCCGCGCCTGGATCTTCGAAAGACCGACGGCACCGTGGTGAAGGGCTTTGCCACTGAGTACTCGGCGCCCGAGGCATTCGACTAACTCGATTCCGCAAGCCGTCGCGACGTGGTCGCGGCGCTGGTGCGCAACCACGACCACTGGCTTCGGCTCGATAACCCGGGCTCTGTTCAAAGCGTTGCCTTAAGCATGGCCTCGCTCGGCAAGGCGGCACAGCCTGCCTTGGACGCCTCACTCGCCGATACCGAGGGCGTCGCGGCCGTGACGTTGCTCGTGGCGGCCTGCAGGGTCGAGAGGGCCCGCGCGAAATCCTATGCGCTGGCATGGAAATCGGGCGACGAAGAATCGTTGTCCATGGCACTCGCCGACGCGGGTCTGGCGACCCTGGAGGCCTGCCTGGACGCCCGTGCTGTGAACGGTCGGGCGGCGGCCGAACTCGTGCTCAACGAGGTGATGGCCGCGTTGAAGGCGCCGCAGCACGAGCGGCGCGAAGGCTACTTCACGGCGTTGGACAGTGGCTACAGGAGGCCGGCGGAGACGCCGATGGGCGCCCTGGAGACGTTGAGTGCCCTAGCGACGCACGCCCGCACCCGGACCGAGGCACTGATCCCGCTGCTCCATGCCTACCCCACCGACGCGCACGAAGGGTCCGCGGCACTCGTGGGGCGGGTGCTGCTGCGCCTGGGCCTCGTCGATGCAGCCGCGCCCGACGCCGCGGCCCTGGCCGAGGAAGGCCTCGCCCGCATGTTCGCCGCCGCCGTACAGCCGATGGCCGAAGCAGGACCGGAGCGTGCGGAGCAGGTGGCGCCGAGCGCTGCGGTGCTGGCCGCACGGGTTCCCTGGACGGCGGGGCTGGCGGGGCGCTTCGCAGCCGTGGCGCGGCGGGTGGGCAATGGCTGCGAGAGGATCGACCGCACCGGAATACGCAGTCTCGGGCCGCACGCGGTCCGGGCGATCCTGCAGGTTGCCGGGTCCAGCAGCGGTTGCCGGGAACTCCAGCCGTTGGCCTACCTGCTCGCGGAGATGCTGAAGACTTACCCCGACGCGATCGCGCAGGTGCTGCCGCTGGCCCGTCCGGCCGCGAGCCGCGAGGTGGCCATCAGCGCTCTGCTGGAACTGCGCGACCGCTCCGGAGCTCTGGAGCCGGTAGCGGTCAAGGCGCTTCAGACGCTCGGATGGGTGGAGGTACGCACCGGCCAGGAGGGGCCGGTGTTTCCCGAGCCGGTGCGCTGGCCCGGAACCCGGGTGCTCAAGAGCCTGAACCTGGATGCAAGCCGGATTGCTGCGCTACCGGCACCGCTCAGGGCGGCGCTGGAGCGAGTGCTGGTTGGCCCGCACTGTCCGGGATCCCCGGGCCTGGACTCGGTGACGGGGCTCATCCTTTGGTCGCATCCGGCCGTGCCAGTGCAACTGGCGTTCATGGAGTGCAAGGCCAGTGACGGCAGCGTGGCAGGGGTCGTTCACGCAAGCCTGGCGCCCGGCAACAAGGTGGAGCGCCAGATGTTGCCGGGGCGCTTGAATGGCATGAACGAATCTGCCGTCATGGGCGATCCCATCACCGACGTGGATGGCGACGGGCGTCCGGAAATCGTCACCCAGCGCACTATTTCCGAGTGCGACGGCGGAGAAGAGTGCCCGGTCGAGAGCATTTACGCCTATGACTTCAGCGAACTGGATGGCAATCGCTTCACGTGGTTTCGCAATCGCTGACGCGGGGCCCGGCTGATCTCAACGGAAGCTTTACGGACAACGCGGGGTCGACAACCGCAGGCGCCTTGCGCTCCGGAGTGCGGCACGCGCAGACAAGCCCGCGGCGGGCGCGGGGCGCAGCGAGGAGTCGAGCCGGCAAGTAAGCCCGCCGCCGCGCCGTCGTCCCCGCGGCAGCGGGCCGCTGCCCGGTGGCAGATCCGTTTCTCAGGCCCGGGCCGCCAGCACCACGTCGAAGCGGATCAGCTGCGCCCCGGCCGCGGTGCCTGCGGCTTCCACGACCGCCTTGCCTGTGGCGGCGATCAGCTGCTGCATAGCGTCGGATTGCATCAACGCCTGCTGCGTCCCGCTCTCGGGGGCTATTCGTCCTGTAGCCACGCGGTCGAGGTCGGCCTGCGTGACGAGCAGATCCCGGTCCGCGGCTCGTACGGCAACATGAATGTGCGGAACGAAAGTCCAGGGAAGAAAGCCGAGCAGCGTGCGTCGGTAGCCTGCAGGGCGGATGGTTCGAAAGGCGAACCACCCGCCGGAATCGGTGCGCGCTTGCCCATGTCCCCGGAAGGCCTGGTCCGGCGCGCCGTGGCCCGGCGTCTCTCCTGGGTGGAAGTCGTAGCGCCCGGTGGAGTTGGCCTGCCAAACCTGAATCTGCAGCCCGGCCTGGGGGCGGCCCCGGGTGTCGATGACGCGACCGGCAAACACCAGCGGGCTGCCAGGCGAGGTGAGGCCGTCCTCCGCCATCAGGTTGACGCCACCCCAGGCCGTGTCCCGTGGCGGCCGATAGGGGCCCTCGAAATCCCGAGGGGTCGCGTGCAGCGCAGACTGCGTGGTGCCGCGCGAGCTCCGCGGCAGGGTGCCGGCCAAGAGGGCCATGGCGGCCGAGCCGAGCACGACGGCGGTGAAACGGCGGCGCGGTTGCGGCCGCGGCTGTCGCAGGGGGTGCGGATTCATGGTGAGCTCCTTCGGATGAGGTTCGAATGGCGCCGCGGCCGCAGCTGCGGTGCATAATGCGAGCAATTGCTCATTTCGAGTACTCGCGTTTCCCATCCCGGGTCCGGCCCATGCCCCGCATCGATCTTCGCCCCAGAAAGGCGCCGCGCCAGGCGCGCTCCACCGACACGGTCGAGACCATCCTCGCCGCGGCCACTCGCGTTCTGGAGCGCGAGTCGCTGGCCGGGTTCAACACCAACCGGGTTGCCGAGGTGGCCGGCGTGAGCGTCGGCTCCGTCTACCAGTACTTTCCGAACAAGTCGGCGCTGATCGCTGCCCTTATCGACCGCCAGGAGGCGGCACTCGCCGAAGAGGTGGAGGCGTGTGTCGACGCCCACCGCGGGCAATCGCTGCGCGAAACGCTGGATGCGCTGGCCGGCCTCGCCATCGGGCAGCAGTACAGCCGTCCGCTGCTGGCGGCCGCGCTCGACCACGAGGAGCTTCGTCTGCCGCTCGGCGCGCGGTTGCGCGAGTCGGAGCGGCGCATCGGCGCCGCGGTCATGTCCCTGCTGCAGTATCACGCCCGGGAGCTGGCCGCGCCTCCCGGACCCGGTCAGGTGCAGGATGCGCTGGTGATCGCCAAGGCGCTGGTGGAGGCCGACGCCATGGCGGGCAGGGCGCCGGCCGCCGACCTGCGCGAACGCGTGGTGAGGGCGCTCTGGGGCTACCTGACGGCAAGGGTTCCCGGGCGCTGACCGCAACGGCCCGCTGTGCCGGGGTGCGCTTCTTGCATGGGCGCCGCTTCGGCGCGGTCCCGGGCGGCACTGGCGGAAACCACGGGGCACACCGATGAACCCGCGCGTGGTTACCGCGTTCTGCTCCCGGTCGCCTCTTTCCCGCGGGTCCTCCGGAGAAATGCGCCCATGAGGAATCACCCCGTCGTCGGCACCGAGATGGCTATCCGGCGTGGATGGGCCTGGCGCCATCGCCTCGGTCTGGTCCAACGCTTTGTGGCCGTCTGGCCTGCAGCACGGCACCGCGGCGCGACACCATCGACTGCGTCGATGTGCGCTGTTGAATCAACAGCCGTGGACGAGGAGCCCTCGCCCTCGGAGGACCAAAGGCGGCGACCGGCTGTTTTTGAGGAACGGATGCCCGTGCGGCGGCTTGAGCCTGTGACCACGGTTACCATTCCCACCGAGGGTGTCCCTTCCGCCGCTGGCGCGCCGCGCCCTCGTCCCGGAGGCCCCATGTCCCACGTCCCAGCGCTCGACCAGCTCGAATCGCGTGTCTGGACCGAACTGGTCCGGGCGGTGGTCGACCGTCACCACGAATGGCGTACGCCAGTTATGGCAAGTGTGGACGGCGATGGTGCCCCTCAGGCGCGAACGGTGGTGTTGCGCCGGGCCGATCCCGCGGCGCGTGTGCTGGAGGTGTTCACGGACCGGCGCACGCCCAAGGTGGCGCAGTTGCGGACGGCGCCACGGGCCGTGGTGGTGTTCTGGAGCAACCGCCTGCACTGGCAGTTGCGGGTGCAGGCGAGGGCTGAAGTGCTGGTAGACGGGCCGGCCGTCCACCAGGCTTGGGCGAGGCTTGCCCAGGGCTCCTCGGCGGCGGACTACCTCGCGCCCCGCGCCCCAGGCACGCCCCTGTCAGTGGAGGCTGGCGAGGCCGATGACGGTCATCATCTGGCCGTGCTGCGGTTCGAAGTGGTGAGCCTGGACTGGCTGGCACTGCGGCGCGAAGGCCACCGGCGGGCGAGCATAGATGCAGCCGGAGTGGTCTGGGTGGAACCTTGACGGGTGGCTCGCCCCCGGTGAGCCATCCTGGCTTGCAATTGAGGTCCCTTGCAGCGGTAGGCTGCCAAGGATGATCGGCGCCGAGGTGATCCAGCACAACCTGCTCGTGCTCCACACCGGGGGCACCATTGGCATGCGCCCGGGGCCCCGGGGCTTCGCGCCGTCGCAGGGGGCGCTTCTCAAGACCATTGCCGGGACGCCCCAGTTGCATGACCCGGCGGTGGGGGTGGGTGAGCGTGGCGGGCGGCCGCTCTTCACCACGCCCCCGTTCGCCGCGGGAGTGCGCGTCCGCTACGAGGTTCTCGAGTACGCCCCGTTGCTGGACTCCGCCAACCTCGAGCTCTCTCACTGGGCCCGTCTTGCCGAGGATCTGGGACGCCTGCACGATCACTACGACGGCTTCGTGGTGCTCCACGGCACCGACACCATGGTGTTCACGGCGTCGGCGCTGTCGTTCATGCTCGAAGGCTTTGCGAAGCCGGTGGTGCTCACGGGCGCGCAGATACCGCTCGGACGGCTGCGCAACGACGCCCTGGGCAACCTTCTCGGTGCGATCGAGATTGCAGCACTCCACCCGATCCCCGAGGTGACACTGTTCTTTCACCACAGGCTCTTGCGCGGCAACCGGGCCCGCAAGCACGACGCATCGAGCCTCGACGCGTTCGACTCGCCCAACCTCCCGCCGCTTGCCACCGTGGGCATCCATGTCCAGCTGAACGACGCCCTGATCCTGCCCGCCGATCCGCGGCCCTTGCGGGTGCGCACCGAACTGAGCCCGCATGTGGGCTCGCTGCGGCTCTACCCGGGCATCACCGGCGCGGTGCTAGAGAACCTCCTTCGCCCCCCGCTCGAGGGCCTGGTGCTCGAAACGTACGGTGCCGGCAACGGTCCCGAGCGCGCCGATCTGCTCGCGCTGCTGCGCGAAGCGAGCACCCGCGGCGTTCTGATCCTGAACGTCACGCAGTGTTCGCGCGGCCACGTGCGAGGCGACTACCAGGCCGGTCGCGCGCTCGCCGAGGCCGGAGTGATCGCGGGCGGGGACCTGACCTCCGAGGCGGCCATGGCCAAGCTCGCCCTCGTCCTGGGGCAGCGCGCCTGCTCCGGCTGGACCCGCGATGTGCAGGTGCGCCTTCTCCAGACGCCGCTCCGCGGCGAGATGAGCGGCTAGCGCTCGCCGGGGAGGCCGGCCCGCCGGGCTCTGTGGAGGCATCGGCCCTCCGCGCTTGTCACCCACCTACCTGTCCCGCAGGCGCCGCTCGATCACGCAGCCTCCTCGTGGACAAGCGCGACCGCGGTTGCGCGGCAGAGCCCCCAGGCGTGCTCCGCCAGCGCACGCCTGGGGGCGACAGGATGCCGCCGGTGAACGCTGATCCGGGCCGAAGCCGCGTTTGCATCGTCACCGCCAGGGAGGGTTGTGCGCCCGGCGACGCGCGTAGGACTGGTCGAAGCATGGTCAATGCAGTGCCAGCGTACGGGAGCGCCGTTTGAATGTCCTATTCGCTCCTTCACCGTGTCGGCAATCAGTAGATCGGACAGGGTCAGCGCGTTGGCTCGCCATGGATCGCGGCAAGGTTCACAGGCCGCCGCCGTAACCTACGGCGGCCGCGCAGCGAATAGCTCCGGCGTGCGCTCCGCGCGTCTCAGGCTACAACCGTGGGAAGACACATGACATGTCGATCCGGTGCCTGTTCGGCACTGCCTGCGCGTGGCTGGCAGCCACGCCCGTTCCCGCTGCCCCGCTGTCCACGTGCGAAACGCGCAGCGGGTCGACGCCGGTGGTGATTGTGGAGTTGTACACCTCGCAGGGGTGCTCCAGCTGTCCGCCCGCCGACCGCTGGCTGGGCGGGCTGCGACAGCGCTTTGGTGCAAGCGTGCTGCCGTTGTCGATGCACGTGGCTTACTGGGACTACATCGGTTGGAAGGACCCGTTCGCGCGGCGCGAATTCGGCGCGCGACAGCGCGAGCTTACGCGTGCCAACGCCAGCCCCAGCGTGCACACGCCAGGGGTGTTCGTCCAGGGCCGCGAACTGCCCGACTGGTCGGTCACGGTGCGCTTCGAAGCCCGGCTAGCCGAGGTGGCACGCCAGCCGGCGGCAGCGTAACTGCAGCTCGGCGTCGCCAGCATCGATGCGAAGGGTGTCACCGTGCGCGTGGCCGGGCAGGGGCCGGCGGGTGCGCGCTTGTGGTTGATGCTGCTGACCAGCGGCCTGACCACCCGCGTCGAAGCGGGCGAGAACCGCGGTGAGACCCTGCGCAACGACCACGTGGTGCGCGACTGGCGGGGCCCCGTGCCGCTCGGCGCGGGCACCACGGTATCGCTGGCCCTGCCTGCCGGATCGCAATCGCCCGAAGCGTCTTCATGGGCGGTGGCGGCCGTGGCCGACGACGCCCGCGGCCAGACGCTGCAGGCGGTCTACCTCCCGCTGGCAGGCTTCACGCCACGCTGCTGCACGCGCAGGCAGCGGCCTTCCATGGGAAGCCCGCAAAGCGGTTCTTTTCGCGACGCGGCGCTGCAGCGCATCCCTTGGTGATGACCTCCGTCGCCGTTGCAACGGCACGGCGTTGACTTCTTGAAGGCCGTGACCACATGCCGGCCGCGCTCGTGGCGGAAGTGCGCCCGCGGAGCGTCCCAGGCGATGCGGCGATCCGCGCCGGCTACAACAGCCGCTCGGCCTCCGCCTCGGTGAGCTCCACTTCCATGCGCAGCAGCGCGCCAGCGATGGTCTTGCCGAGGTTGTCGCTGCGCAGGCTGCGGGCCGCCCCGCCCTGCAGGGCGCCGTTGAGCACCAGCTTGAGGGCCAGCAGGTTGGGCAGCGGGTAACGCTCCACCGGCCCGTGGGCGATCCAGGCGAAGTGCGCCGCCACCCGCTGGGCGGTGACTTCGCGCTCGAGCACGGCGTAGCCGGCCGCGTCGCGGGCGAACAGCCCGATGTCGGCGCGGTCGGCCTTGTCGCCGCTGCGGGCGTGGGCGATGCGGGCGAGGCGCACCTTCATGGCAGGGTGTCCTGCACCGACACCTGCACCCGGCGCTCCACCTGCTCGCGCGCCACGCGGGTGGGCCATAGGCCCAGCAGCCGCGAGCCGGGCGTGATGCCGTGGAAGCCCCCCATGTAGGGCGGCCCGGACAGGGCCAGCCAGGGGAAGTGGCGGCCCAGCGAATCGGCCACGGCCTTGTCGCGGGTGCGGATGGCCACGCGGATCCACACCTCGTTGAGCGTGCCTCTGCCGGAAAGATCGGCGTGGGGACCGAGGAAAGCGTCCAGCCCCAGGTGCTCCACGAGGAATTCGTCGACGGCGGCACCCGCCTCGGCAAGGGACTGCTTCACCAGCGCCACGGCGGCCTCGGCCTTGGCCCAAGCGTCGGGCCAGCAGAAGCCCACCACCGTGCTGCCCATCCAGCCGTCTTCGTAGCCGGCTACCACCTTCAGGGTGTCGGGCCGTGGCTGCCCGGTGGCGCCGCTCACCCGCACGCGATCGCCGCCCAGGTCTTCGAGGCGCAGGGTGCCCATGTCGAGCACCACGTCGGGGGAGAAGTAGCGGTGCGGATCGTGCACCTCGTAGAGCAGCTGCTGCCGCACCGTGTCGAAGTCCACGCGCCCGCCGGTGCCCGGTGCCTTGGTGATGACGGCCGTGCCGTCCGCGGACACCTCGGCGATGGGATAGCCGATGTGACCCAGGTCCGGCACGGTGGCCCAGGCGCCGGCCGAGCCGAAGTTGCCACCGCTGCCCTGGCCCGAGCACTCCAGCAGGTGACCCACGGCAAGGCCGCCGGCGAGACGGTCCCAGTCGTCCCAGGCCCAGCCCAGTTCGTGCACCAGGGGGCCGAGGAACAGGGCCGCGTCGGCCACGCGCCCCGTTAGCACGATGTCCGCGCCAGCCGCCAGCGCCTCGGTGATGGGCTTCGCGCCCAGGTAGGCGTTGGCGAATACCAGCTGGTCGCGGACCTCGGCGATGGCGGCGCCGGTGTCCAGGTGGGCCAGCGCTTCGCCCGCCTCGCGCAATTCGTCCACGCGGTCGAGCAGCGCGTCGCCGGTGACCACGGCGATGCGCGCCCGCCAGCCCCGGGCGCGAAAGGCCGCCACCAGCGCGTCGCGGGCGCCGAGGGGATTGAGCCCGCCGGCGTTGAGCACGAAGCGCGTGCCGCGCGGCTGCGCCAGCGGCCACAGCGCCGTGAGCATGGGCACGACGTCGCGCGTGAAGCCCGCCGCCGGATCGCGCGACTGATCCTTGCGCAGTATGGCGAGCGTGAGCTCGGCCAGGTGGTCTGAGCCGATGTATTGCACCTCGCCGTGCTCGAGGCTGGCGCGTATCGGCAGCCAGGAGTCGCCATAGAAGCCGAGGCCGGCCCCGATGCGGACGGTCTTCATGGAGCGGGTGTGCGTGTGGTGGAAGTCATGGGCATGTTGCGTTGCCGCACGCCTGATGGGCAACGCCGGCCGGCACGATAGCGGCCAGCACGGGCGCGCCACAAGCGGGGCGCCCGCCTTGCGGGGCGCGTGCCGGGCCCTATAGACTCGTGCGGCATGCGACCGGCAGCAGGACACGAAACACAGTCCACACGATCAGCCGGGGCTCTCCCGAGGCGGCCTGTTCCGTGACTTTCGCAGTCTTTTCCCATGCCTTGATCCTCTGGGGCAGCGCAGGTGCACCGTGCAACTGACCCAGTTGCTGGTGAGCGGCCTTTCCCAGGGCTGCATCTACGGTCTGATCGCGCTGGGTTTCGTGCTGATCTACAAAGCCACGGAGACGGTGAACTTTGCCCAGGGGGAGCTGATGATGCTCGGGGCGTTCGCGGGGCTCTTCGGCACGGTATATCTGGGGCTGCCCTTCTGGGCGGCGTTCGTGGGCGCGGTGGGGGTGACGGCGCTGCTGGGGGTGCTCACGGAGCGGCTGGTGCTGCGGCCGATCCTGGGGCAGCCGGCCTTTGCCATCGTGATGGTGACGCTGGGGCTGGGCTACGTGGGGCGCGGGCTGATCACGATGATTCCGGAGGTGGGCACCGAGACGAACGCGCTGCCCACGCCGTTCAAGGACGAGGTGGTGAAGCTAGGCGGGCTGGTGATCGGCATGGAGCACGTGGTGGTGATTGCGGTGACGGTGCTGCTGTGCGCGCTGCTCTACGGGGTGTTTCGTTTCACGCGCACGGGCATTGCGATGCAGGCGGCCTCGCAGAACCAGCTGGCGGCCTGGTACATGGGCATACCGGTGCAGCGCCTGAACGGGCTGATCTGGGGGATCAGCGCGGCGGTGGCGGCGGTGGCGGGGGTGCTGCTGGCGCCCATCACCTTCGTGCACGCGAACATGGGCTTCATCGGGCTGAAGGCGTTTCCGGCGGCGGTGGTGGGGGGGTTCGGGAGCCTGCCCGGGGCGATCGTGGGGGGGTTGGTAATCGGGGTGGTGGAGTCGCTGTCGGGGTTCTACCTGCCCGAGGGGTTCAAGGACGTGGCCGCCTACGTGGTGGTGCTGGTCATGCTGGTGGTCAAGCCCAATGGCCTGTTCGGCGAGAACCTGCGCAAGAAGGTCTGAGCGGCCATGCGCTTCGTGTTCAAGACCAGCTACGACCAGGACATCGGGCTGTTTCGCCACGAGGGGCAGCGGTTCTGGTACGCGCTGCTGGCGGTGGCGCTGCTGGTGGCCCCCTGGGCGTTGTCGGAGTACTACTTGGCGCAGCTGGTGCTGATCTGCATCTACGGCATCGTGGGGCTGGGGCTGATGCTGCTGTCGGGCTACACCGGGCTGATCTCCATGGGGCACGCGGCCTTCCTGGGGGTGGGCGCGTACACCGAGGCGGTGCTCTCGGCGCGGGGCTGGCCCTTTTCGCTGTCCATGGCCTGCGCGGTGCTGCTCTCCAGCGCCACGGGGATCGTGGTGGGGCTGCCGGCGCTGCGGGTGCGGGGGATCTACCTGGCCATCGCCACGCTGGCCTTCGGCTTCATCGTGGAGGAGGTGCTCACGCGCTGGGAGGCGGTGACGGGGGGCAACTCGGGGCTCTCGGTGGGGCGCATCGAGCTGCTGGGCTGGACTGTCTCGGGCACCACGCAGTTCTACTACCTGTGCCTCGCGCTTGCCGTGGCTTGCACGCTGCTGGTGCGCAACCTGCTGCGCGCGCCCACGGGCCGGGCCTTCGTGGCCATTCGCGACTCCGAGATCTCGGCGCAGAGCATGGGCATTCACCTGGCCTGGTACAAGACGCTGTCCTTCGCCATCAGCGCGGGGCTCACGGGGCTGGCGGGGGGGTTGTATGCGCACAAGCTGCGCTTCCTGTCGCCCGAGCAGTTCACGGTGCTGCAGTCGGTGGAGCTGCTGATGATGGTGTTCGTGGGGGGCATCGGGTCGGTGCACGGGGCGTTCTTCGGGGCGGCCTTCGTGATTGCGCTGCCGCAGTTCATCAGCGTGATCGCCGCGAAGCTGCCGGCGGCCATGGGCAGCGCCGCCGGGCTTCAGGCCACGGTGTTCGGGCTGGTGCTGGTGGCCTTCATCCTGTTCGAGCCCCTGGGGCTGTACGGGTGGTGGTTCAAGGCGCGCACCTATCTCGATCTGTTTCCCTTCTACCGGCGGGGGATGTTCCGGCGGCAGAAGGCGTTCCAGAAGTCCGACCGGCTGAGATGAGCGCGCTGCTGGAGGTGGAGGCCCTGGAGATGCGCTTTGGCGGGGTGCGCGCCGTGGCGGGGGTGAGCTTCTCGGTGGAGCAGGGGGAGGTGTTCACGCTGATCGGTCCCAACGGGGCGGGCAAGACCACGGTGTTCAACCTGATCAGCCGGCTCTACACGCCCACGGCGGGCGCCATCCGGTTCGAGGGGCGGGACCTGCTGGGGGTGCCGGCGCACCGGGTGGCGCGGCTGGGCGTTGCGCGCACCTTCCAGAACATCGAGCTCTTCGAACACGCGAGCGTGCTGCACAACCTGCTGATCGGGCGGCACGTGCACCGGCGCACGGCGCTGTGGCAGGAGATGCTGTTCACCCCGGCGGTGAGGCGGGCGGAGCGGGCGTTCCGGGAGCGGGTGGAGCGGGTGATCGACCTGCTGGAGCTGCAGCACCACCGCGATTCGCTGGTGGCGGGGCTGCCCTACGGGGTGCGCAAGGTGGTGGAGCTGGGGCGGGCGCTGGCGGTGGGCCCGAAGCTGCTGCTGCTCGACGAGCCCTCCTCGGGGCTCAACGTGGAGGAGACCGGGGACATGGCCTTCTGGATCCAGGACATTCGCGACGACCTGGGCATCACGGTGCTCATGGTGGAGCACGACATGTCGCTGGTGTCGCGGGTGTCGGACCGGGTGCTGGCCATGAACCAGGGCGAGGTGCTGGCTCAGGGCACGCCCGCCCAGGTGCAGTCACACCAGGCGGTGATCGAGGCCTACCTGGGGGCGCCGGCCGCGGCGCGGGGGGGGGGCCCTTGAGCGGCGATGCCATCCTCACGCTGGCCAACGTGGAGAGCGCCTATGGCCCGGTGAAGGCGATCCGCGGGGTGAGCCTGTCGGTGCCCGCGGGCAGCATTGTCACGGTGCTGGGGGCCAACGGGGCGGGCAAGTCCACAATCCTGCGCACCATCTCGGGGATCATCGACCCGCAAAAGGGCTTCATCTCCTTCGAGGGCCAGCCCATCCAGGGGCTCGACCCGGGGCAGATCGTGCGCCGGGGCATCTCCCACGTGCCCGAGGGGCGGGAGGTGTTCCCGCTGCTCTCGGTGCACGACAACCTGATGATGGGGGCCTACACGCGCAGCGACCGCGACGCGGTGGCCGCGGACCTGGAGACGGTGTACGGCTACTTCCCGATCCTCAGGGAGCGCGCCCGCCAGGAGGCGGGCCAGCTCTCCGGGGGCCAGCAGCAGATGCTCGCCATCAGCCGGGCGCTCATGAGCCGCCCCAAGCTTATGCTGCTCGACGAGCCCAGCCTGGGGCTCTCGCCGCGGCTCACCCAGGAGATCTTCGCCATCGTCACGCGCATCAACCGCGAGCGCGGCACCACCATGCTGCTGGTGGAGCAGAACGCGGCGCTCGCCCTGGAGGTGGCCCACTACGGCTACGTGCTGGAGGTGGGCCGCATCGTCATGGAGGACACCTGCGAGCGGCTGCGCGAGAAGGAGGACATCCAGGAGTTCTACCTCGGCATGAAGGACGCCGGCGTGCGCGGCGAGCGCCGCTGGAAGAAGAAGAAGACCTGGCGATGAAGGGGATGCGGCAATGATCACGCTCTGGAACCTGCCGGGCCCGCCGGTGGCGCCGCGACTGGCCGACGGCCCCACCATCCCGGCCATGTTTCTGGATGCCGTGCGCGTGCGCGGCGACGCGGCGGCCCTGCGCCAGAAGGACATGGGCATCTGGCAGGCCATCACCTGGCGCGAGCTGGGCGGGATCGCCCGCGAGGTGGCTCTGGGTCTCACCTCCCTGGGTTTCGAGCCCGGCGAGACAGCCTCCATCCTGTCCAGCACCAACCGCGAGTGGATGTTCGCCGACCTGGGGGTGCTGTGCGCGGGCGGCGTGGCCAACGGCATCTATCCCACCGACTCGGCGTCCCAGTGCGAGTACCTGCTGGCCGACTCGGGCTCGGTGTACGTGTTCGTGGAGGACGAGGAGCAACTGGACAAGATCCTCGAGGTGCGCGCCCGGCTGCCGAAGCTGCGGCGCATCGTGGTTTTCGATATGGAGGGCCTGCGCCGTCTCGAGGATCCGCAGGTCATCAGCCTCGATGCGCTGCGCGAGCTGGGGCGTGCCCGGCTCGCCAGCCACCCGGGGGAGTTCGAGCGGCGCGCCGCTTCCCGGGCGCCGGAGGATCTCGCAATCCTCGTTTACACCTCGGGCACCACCGGCAAGCCCAAGGGCGCCATGATCAGCCACCACAACCTGGTGTTCATCACGCGCCTCTACCAGCGCGCCATCCCCCAGTGCGAGGCCGACGAGCGCGTGTGTTTCCTGCCGCTGTGTCACATCGCCGAACGGGTGGGTGGCGAGTACTTCAGCATCCACGCCGGCGCTGTGCTCAACTTCGTGGAAAACCCCGACACGGTGCCGGAGAACGTGCGCGAGATCTCGCCAACGGTCATGACGGCCGTGCCGCGGGTCTGGGAGAAATTCTACTCCGGCGTGACCATCGCCATCCGCGATGCCACCCGCCTGCAGCGGCTCGCCTACGGGTGGGCGCTGGGCGTGGGCCGGCAGGTGGCCGAGCGCTTCGTGGCGCGCCGGCCCGTGCCGCCCGGGCTGCGGCTGCGCTACCGGCTGGCCCGCTGGATCGCCCTGGACAACGTGCGCCGCATGATCGGCCTGCACCGCACGCGCCTCGCGGTGACCGGGGCGGCGCCTATCTCCCCCGACCTGGTGAGGTGGTACCTCGCTCTGGGCGTGCCCATGGTGGAAGGCTGGGGCATGACCGAGAGCGCCGGCGCCGTGACCTTCAACCCGCCCGATGCGATCCGTCCCGGCAGCATCGGCAGGGCGGGGCCAGGCGTGGAGGTGGCGCTCTCCCCCGAGGGCGAGCTGCTCGTGCGCGGCGAGAACGTGTTCATGGGCTACCTGAACCTGCCCGAGAAGACCGCCGAGACGCTGCGCGAGGGCTGGCTGCACACCGGCGACGTGGGCAGCGTGGACCCCGAGGGCTACTTCCGCATCACCGACCGCATGAAAGACATCATCATCACGGCGGGCGGCAAGAACGTGACCCCCTCGGAATTCGAGAACCAGCTCAAGTTCTCGCCCTACATCACCGATGCCGTGGTGATCGGCGACCGGCGAGCCTATCTCACGGCACTGGTCATGATCGACCAGGAAAACGTGGAGCAGTACGCCCAGGAGCGCGACGTCCCCTTCTCCAACTATGCCAGCCTGTGCCGTGCGCCGGAGATCGTGGAACTGATTCGCGCCGAGGTGGAGAAGGTGAATCGCCAGTTCGCGCGCGTGGAGCAGGTGAAGGACTTCCGCCTCATCGACCAGCGTCTCACCGCCGAGGACGAGGAGCTCACGCCCACCATGAAGTTGAAGCGCTCCTTTGTGCAGCGCAAGTACGCCGAATTGATCGAATCCATGTATCGTCAAACCGCCTGAGGCGGACATCACGGAGGAGGACAGGACATGAAGACCATCGCAGCGCTCGCCGTCGCGGCCCTCGCGGGCCTCGCAATGGCCGACCCGGCGGCAGCCCAGACGCAGGGGGTGAGCGACAAGGAGATCGTGATCGCTACCATCCAGGACCTCTCCGGCCCGCTGGCGGGCTACGGCAAGCAGGCCCGCAATGGCCTGCAGATGCGCGTGGACGAGATCAACGAGGCGGGCGGCGTGCGTGGCCGCAAGCTGCGCTTCCTGGTGGAGGACAACGGCTACGACCCGAAGAAGGCGCTGCTGGCCGCCCAGAAGCTGTCCACGGACGACAAGGTGTTCGCCATCGTCAGCCACATCGGCACGGCGGCCAACATGGCGGCCATGCCTATCCAGTTTGAGCGCAACGTGATCAACTTCCTGCCGCTGTCGGGCGCGCGGCAGATGTTCGACCCCTTCCACCCCCTCAAGATCGCCTTCGCCACGCCCTACTTCGACCAGTTGCGGGTGTTCGTGCCCCAGCTCGCGAAGGAAAAGGGCGCGAAGAAGATCGGCATCATCTACCAGGACGATGAGACCGGCCTGGAAATGCTGCGCGGCACCGAGGCGGGCCTGAAAACCATCGGCCTGTCGCTGGTGGAGAAGACCTCCTTCAAGCGCGGCGCCACGGATTTCTCCTCCCAGGTGGCCAAGCTGGCGGCGGCGGGCTGCGACCTGGTGGTGCTGGGCACCATCATCCGCGAGACCGTGGGCACGGTGGCCGAGGCGCGCAAGATCGGATTCAACCCCACCTTCATCGGCTCCTCGGCCATGTACACCAACCTGATCCACCAGCTCGGCGGCAAGGCGGTGGAAGGGGTGTACGCGGCGCACACGGTGGCGCACCCCTACCTGGATGAGCAGAGCAAGCCGGTGGCCGAGTGGGCCGCCCGTTACAAGGCTAAGTTCGGCGAGGACCCGACGGTGTTCTCGGCGTACGGTTACACCACCCTGGACATGTTCGCCAAGGCCGCCGACAAGGCCGGGCAGAACCTCACCACGGAGAGCTTCATCGCTGTCATGGAGTCCACCACCTTTCCGCCGGACATCTTCGGCTCGCCCGAATTCCGCATCACCAAGACCAACCGCCTCGGCATCAACGAGGCGCGCCTGAGCCAGATCCAGAACGGGCGCTGGAAGGTGACCTCGAAGTACCTGGAAGTGCGGCCGGAGTAGCCCGGCCGGGGCGCTACCCGGCGGGCGCGATCTCCACCAGCAACCGCCCGGGCGCCACCTGCTCGTTTTCGACAACGCCCACCGACAGCACGGTGCCGGACACGCGCGCGGTGAGCGCGTGTTCCATCTTCATGGCATCGAGCGTGACCAGCACGTCGCCCTTGCGCACTGCGGCCCCAGGGGCCACGGCCACGTGGGCCACGCGCCCGTTCATGGGAGCGAGCACGCGCCCGTCCCGTGCTGTGGTCTGCGCCGTGGCCCGGGCGGCCAGGCGCTGGTCGTGGAATACCCACTCGCCGGTGCGCGTCTGAAGGTGGATGCGCCCTCCGCGGCGATGCCACTGGCAAGGCTCCTGCGCGTCGAAGCGGTGGCTCTCGCTGCCCAGTTGTACCGTGGCGCTGCCGTCGCGTCCCAGCACGGCCGTGCCCTCCAGGTCCATCTCGCCATGGGTGATACGCACAGGCACGGGGATGGCGGCGGCGCTCGAAAATCCCAGCCAGGTGGCCGGCGCGTCCACAGGCCGCACGCTTAGCCACGCGGCCAGCGCCAGGTCGCGCGGCCCCGGCGCTGGACTCCGGTCAAGGGCCTCGGCGAAGTGGCTGGAGAGGAATCCGGTGGACAGTTCTTCCGCCGTGAACGCCGGGTGATCGAGCAGCCTCGCGAGGAAGGCCCGGTTGGTGGTCACGCCGAACAGCACGGTGTCGGCGAGGGCAGCGCGCAGCTTCTCACGCGCGGCCTCGCGGGTGGGGCCGTGGGCGACGATCTTGGCGAGCATGGAATCGTAGAAGGGCGACAGCGTCATGCCTCCGGCCACGGCGTGGTCCGTGCGAACGCCGTCCGGCGGGCACCAGCGCTCCACGCGTCCCGATTGGGGCATGAAGTCGGCGGCCGGGTCCTCCGCGCACAGCCGCACCTCGATGGCGTGGCCGTCAGGCACCAGGTCCTCCTGCCGCCACGGCAGGGCCTCGCCGCGTGCCACACGCACCTGCCACTCCACCAGATCCAGCCCGGTGACCGCCTCGGTGACCGGGTGCTCCACCTGCAGGCGGGTGTTCATCTCCATGAAGAAGAACTCCTCGTCCTGGAGCAGGAACTCCACGGTGCCCGCGCCCGTGTAGGCCACGGTGGCGGCGGCGCGCACGGCGACTTCGCCCAGCCGGGCGCGCAGCGCGGCCGGCAGCCCGGGCGCGGGCGTTTCCTCGAGAATCTTCTGGTGGCGGCGCTGGATGGAGCAGTCGCGCTCGCCCAGGTGCAGCAAGTGGCCGTGGCGGTCGCCGAACACCTGTACTTCCACGTGGCGCGGCGCGGGCAGGGCGCGTTCGAGGATCAGGCGATCGTCGCCGAAGGCGCTGGCCGCCTCGGCACGCGCGGCGCGTAACGCGGCGGGCAGGTTGGCCTCGGCGTGCACCAGCCGCATGCCGCGGCCGCCGCCGCCAGCCGCGGCCTTGATCATCACCGGAAAGCCGATTCGCCTCGCCGCTTCCATGAGCCGCTCCTCTTGCTGAGCGGGATCATCGTAGCCGGGCAGCACCGGCACGCCGGCGGCCGCCATGCGCCGCCGGGCCAGCGCCTTGTCGCCCATGGCTTCCATGGCATCGGGCGAAGGCCCTACGAAGACCAGGCCCGCTTCCAGCACCGCCCGGGCGAAGGCCGGTTTCTCCGAAAGGAAGCCGTAGCCGGGGTGGATGGCGTCGGCGCCACTGCGCCGGGCCGCGGCGATGATCTTGTCCACCGCCAGATAGGATTCGCCCGGGGCGTTGCCGCCGATGGCCACCGCGGTGTCGCAGGCATGCACGTGCGGCCCGCCGGCGTCGGCGTCGGAGAACACGGCCACGGTCGAGATCCCCATGCGCCGGGCCGTGCGGGCGATGCGGCAGGCGATCTCGCCGCGGTTGGCGATGAGCAGGCGCTGGATCGCGGACATGGCCGGGGACCGCGGGTCAGCGCCGCGGCAGCGTGCCCATGTGCTTGGCGATGATGCCCAGCATCACCTCATCCGCCCCGCCGCCGATGGAGGCCAGGCGCCCGTCGCGGTAGGCGCGCGACAGAGGGTTGTCCCACATGAAGCCCATACCGCCCCAGTACTGCAGGCAGGCGTCGGGGATCTCGCGCGACAGCCGGCCGGCCTTGAGCTTGGCCATGGAGGCCAGCTCGGTCACATCCTGGCCCTGCAGGTAGAGGTCCACGGCGCGCCACGTGAGCGCGCGCAGGCATTCCACCTCGGTCTTCAGTTCCGCAAGCCGGTAGTGCACCACCTGGTGGTCGAGCACGGCCTTGCCGAAGATCTGGCGCTCGCGCACGTAGGCCACCGTCTCCTCGATGTTGCTGGTGAGACTCTGGATGGCGGAAGCAGCGGCCCACAGCCGCTCCTCCTGGAACTGCATCATCTGGTAGGTGAAGCCCAGTCCCTCCTCCCCGATGCGGAAGCGCTGCGGCACGCGCACGTCGTCGAAGTGGATCTGCGCCGTGTCCGAAGCGTTCATGCCGAGCTTGCGCAGCTTGCGCGCCACGGTGATACCGCTGGTCTTCATGGGCACGCAGATGAGCGTCTTGGTCTTGTGGGGCGCGCCCTCGGAGGTGTTGGCCAGCAGACACATCCAGTCGGCCTGGGTGCCGTTGGTGGTCCACATCTTTCCGCCGTTGATGACGTAGTCGCCGCCGTCCTTGCGCGCGGTGGTGCGGATGGAGGCCACGTCCGAACCCGCGGCCACCTCGGACACGCCCAGGCAGGCCACGTACTCGCCGGTGATGGAGGGTTGCAGGAACTGGCTGCGCACCTCGTGGGAGCCAAAGCGCGCCAGCGCAGGCGTGGCCATGTCGGTCTGCACGCCGATGGCCATGGGGATGGCGCCGCAGCGGATGTGGCCGAGGGTCTCGGCCATGAGCGCGGCGTAGGAGTAGTCGAGCCCCATGCCGCCGTATGCCTCCGGCTTGGTGAGGCCGAGGAAGCCCAGCGCGCCCATCTTCCGGAACAGCTCGTGGGCAGGGAAGACCTGCGCCTCCTCCCACTCATCCACGTGCGGGTTGATCTCGTTGTCGATGAAGCGGCGCAGGTTGCGCCGGGTCTCCTCGTGCTCCTGGGTGAGCTGCATGGTCGTCTCCGGGGTGTCGTGGAAAGCGCGGGCTACATCCGCCCCACGCCGAAACTCACAGGCCGCACCGGCCGCCGTTCGGCCTCCAGGCACACCGACAGCGCCAGCGCCACCACGGCGCGCGTGTCCCGCGGGTCGATCACGCCGTCGTCCAGGAGCAGGCCGGAGGTGTGGAAGGCCGACTGCTGGCTCTCGAAGCGCGACACGATGCGCGCGCGCAGCGGCGCCGCGGCCTCGGGCGGCACCGTGGTGCCGCGGCGCCGGGCGCCTTCTTCCATGACGATGGCCATGGTGGTGGCGGCCTGCTCGGCGCCCATCACGGCGGTGCGGGCGTTGGGCCAGGAAAACACGAAGCGCGGGCCGAAGGCGCGGCCGCACATGCCGTAGTTGCCCGCGCCGTAACTGGCGCCGCACATGACCGTGATCTGCGGCACCGTGGCGTTGGACACCGCCTGGATCATCTTGGAGCCGATCTTGATCATGCCCGCGCGCTCGGGCTCGGTGCCCACCAGGAAGCCGGTGGTGTTCTGCAGGTAGAGCAGCGCGATGCCGGCCTGGCAGCAGTGCTGGATGAAGTGGGTGGCCTTGCCGGCGCCGGCCGGGTCGAGCGGGCCGTTGTTGGTGATCAGCCCCACCGCCATGCCGCACAGCCGGGCGTGGCCGCAGACTGTCTGCGGACCGCAGCCGGCCTTGAACTCGAGGAACTCCGACCCGTCCACCAGCCGGGCGATCACCTCGCGCATGTCCACGGGCTTGCGCCCGTCGGCGGGCATGAGGCCCAGCAAATCGTCGGCCGGATGCAGCGGCGGGGTTCCCTCGGGCAGCGGCAGGTTGTGGCCGCGCCACGGCAGCGCGGCGATCACCTCGCGGGCGATGCGGATGGCGTCGGCGTCGTCCTCCGCCAGGTACTCGGCGGTGCCCGATACCGTGGCGTGCATGAGCGCGCCGCCCAGTTCCTCGTCGGTGGCGATCTCGCCCGTGGCGGCCTTGAGCAGTGGCGGCCCGGCCAGGAAGGCGCGCGCCCGGTCGCGCACCATCACCACCACGTCCGACAGGCCCGTCATGTAGGCCCCGCCCGCGGTGGAGGAACCGTGCACCACGCCAATCACGGGGATGCCGGCGGCCGACAGGCGCGCCAGATTGTGGAAGCCCCGGCCTCCGAGCACGAAGTGCTCCACGCGGTATTCGAGCAGGTTGGCGCCCGCCGACTCGATCAGGTGCACGAAGGGCAGCCGGTTTGCGAGGGCGATGTCCTGGGCGCGCTGGAACTTCTCGATGCCCATGGGCTGCAGCGCCCCGGCGTCGATGCCCGCGTCGTCGGCCACCACCATGCAGCGCACGCCGGACACGTAACCGATGGCCGCGATGGCGCCGCCGCCTGGCACGGTGGTCTCCGGCGTGCGGGGTTTTCCGTCGTCATGATCCTGGCACCAGCCCGCCAGCGTGGACAGCTCCAGCACCGGCATGCCGGGATCGAGCAGCAGCGCCACCCGCTCCCGCGGCAGGCGCTTGCCCAGCTTCGCGAAGCGCGGCGCAACGGCCGCCGAGGCCTCGCGGGTGCGTGCCTCGGCGGCGCGCAGTTGCGCGAGCAGCGATTCCATGTGGGCGCGGTTGGCGCGGAAGGCCTCGCAGGCGGGTTGCAGCGCGGAGTCGAGCACGGGCACCTCAGGCGTCCTTCAGCACGTCGGGCGTGCGCGCCAGGTGAAAGCCGTCGAAGGCCGCATTGGCCCGGCCGCTGCCCACCTGCGGCCAGACGCGCTTGGCATTGGGCGCCGCGCCGTCGATACGGATACAGGCGCCGGAGATGAAGGCGGCGGCCGGGGAGAGCAGGAACACGATGGCCGCGGACACCTCCGACTCGGTGCCCAGGCGGTGCAGCGGCACGTTGCGATGCAGGCCGCGGATCATGGCGCGCATGTGCGGCGGGTAGCGGTCCATGCCGCTGGAGGCGATCCAGCCTGGCGCCACGGCGTTGACGCGCACGGGCGCCCACTCGAGAGCCGCGGTCTCGGTGAAGTTGAGCATGCCGGCCCGCGCCGCGCCAGAGTGGCCCATGCCGGGCATGCCCATCCAGATGTCGGCCAGCATGTTCACGATGGCGCCACCGTGCCCGGCCATGTGGCGGTTGAAGCATTCGCGGGCCATGAGGAAGCCGCCCGTGAGGTTGTTGCGCACCACCGCGTCCCAGCCCTTTGCCGAGATCTGCGCCAGCGGCGCGGAGAACTGCCCCCCGGCGTTGTTGACCAGTGCGTCGATGCGTCCGTGCAGGGCGAGGATGGCCTCGATGGTGGCGGCCACGCGCGCTTCCTCGCGGATGTCGCAGGCATGGCTCGACGCCTCGCCGCCGGCCTGGGCGATCTCCGCCTGCACCGCAGCGAGCCTGGCTTCGTCGCGGCCCACCAGCGCCACGGTGGCGCCAAGGCTGGAGAGCTCATGGGCAGTGCAGCGCCCGATGCCCGATCCGCCGCCGGTGACGACGGCGACCTGGCCTGAAAACAACCCCGGCCTGAAGATGGACTTGTAGCTCACGGTGCGGGAACAGGGAGTGGTATTGCGTGGCGAGTCTAATTGAATTCCGCCGCCCCCCGCGCTCCGCTAGACCCTGCTGTGGCGGGATCATGGGGGCGGCGCCGCACACTGGGCTGCGGCCGTTACACTGTAGCTTTGATGCTTCCCCGGAGACCACCTGTGGTTGCCCCGCAAAACCGCCAGCTTCGCCTCGCCCGCATCCCCGTGGGCCTCATTACCCCCGGCGATTTTTCCCTTTCGTCTGAGCCCGTGCCCGAGCCAGGCGAGGGCCAGGTCCTGGTGCGCACCACGTTTATCTCTCTCGACCCCACCAACCGCATCTGGGCGAGTGGCGTGCCCAGCTACCTGCCGCCGGTGAAGATCGGCGATGTGATGCGCAGCGTGGGCATTGGCTTGGTGGAGCGTTCGCGTGCCGCGTCGTTGCCGGAGGGCTCGGTGGTGGAGGGCATGCTTGGCTGGCAGGAATACACGCTGGCGAAGGCAGGCGAGCTCTCGCCCGTCGTCCACTACCCTGGAGTGCCGCTGGAGCGATACCCTGGCGTGGCGCCGCACATCGTATTGACGGCCTACTTCGGCCTAAAGGAGGTGGGTGCGGCGAAGCCCGGCGAGACGCTGGTGGTGTCGGCAGCCGCCGGCGCCGTGGGATCCATGGCCAGCCAGATGGGAAAGCTCATGGGTATGCGGGTGGTGGGCATCGCCGGCGGCGCGGAGAAGTGCGCCTGGCTTCGCGACATCGGCTTCGACGGCGTCATCGACTACAAGTCCGAGGATGTGGCCGCTGGCCTGAAAGCGCACTGCCCGAAGGGCGTGGACGTGTACTTCGACAACGTGGGCGGGAAGATGCTCGACGCGGTGTTGGCGCGCATGAACCTGTTCGGCCGCGTGGCGGTGTGCGGGCTGATCGCCAACTACAACGCCACCGAGCCCGTTCCGGGCCCCTACAACTTCGGTGCCATCCTGATCAAGCGCCTCACCGTGCGCGGCTTCATCGTGATGGACTTCTATGGCCGCAAAGATGCGGCGTTTGCGGAGATCGTGCCCTGGGTGAGCGAGGGCCGGCTGCAATGGAAGGTGGACGTGGTGGAGGGCCTGGAGAACATCCCGTCGGCGATCAACATGCTCTTCGATGGTTCCAACAAGGGCAAGCTCGTGGTGAGGGTCTAGGAATGCAGGTGCGCGATCTATTCTCCCTGCAGGGCCGCGTGGCCCTGGTTACCGGCGGGTCGCGGGGCATCGGCCGCATGATCGCCGCCGGCTTTATCGCCTCTGGCGCAAAGGTCTACATCTCGGCCCGTAAGGCCGAGGCCTGCGATGCCACCGCAGCTGAGCTCTCGGCGGGCGGCGGCACCTGCATCTCGCTGCCCCAGGACATTTCCACCGTGGATGGCTGCCGGGCGCTGGCGGACGAGATCGGCCGGCGCGAGCCTCAACTGGACATCCTTGTCAACAATGCCGGCGCGGCCTGGGCGGCGGACTTCGACGTGTTCCCCGAGCATGGCTGGGACAAGGTAATGAACCTGAACGTGAAGTCGCCCTTTTTTCTGACCCAGGCGCTGCATCCGCTGCTCAAGGCCGCTGCCAGCGACGAACGCCCGGCCAAGGTCGTCAACATCGCCTCCATCGACGGCCTGCGGCTCAACCCGCTGGAAACCTACTCCTACCACGCCTCCAAGTCGGCGCTGATTTTCCTCACCAAGCGCATGGCCGCGCGGCTGGTGCGCGACCGTATCGTGATGAGCGCCATCGCGCCGGGGCCGTTTGCCTCGGAGATGAATCGCGCGGCGCGCGACCGCGCCGAAGAAGTGGCCGGGCGCACGCCGCTCAAGCGTATCGGCCGCGACGAGGACATGGCCGGCGCGGCCATCTATCTTGCCTCCCGAGCCGGCGATTACGTGGTGGGCGAGACCATTGCCGTGGATGGTGGCATCACCCACGCCAACGCCTACCCGGGGCCGAGCTGAGCAGCTGGCTGCGCGAGACCCCGGCGCCCCGGAAAAGCCGTAAAATTCACAAGGTGCGGGTGTAGTTCAATGGTAGAACGAAAGCTTCCCAAGCTTTAGACGTGGGTTCGATTCCCATCACCCGCTCCAGACCCACTCTCGGGCAAGTCCCGGGGCTTTGCCGGAACGGCGCTGGTTTTGGCGTAGGGCAACGGAGCACCGAAGCGAACCCCCTTCTCATGGCACAGGATCGACCCCATCGAGCCAGGCATCCGGCGGCGCAGCCCCGTCCGAGCGCTGTCGCCAAGCCTGTCAGGCTGGGAAGCTTCCACGCCCTGGTGGAACTCGCGCCGGATGCAGTGTTCATCGTCTCCGGCGAGCAGGTGGCGTTTGTGAACGAGGCGGGTATCCGGTTCATGGGCGCGGCGGGCGCGGCCCAGTTGCTAGGGCGCGTGTGGGTCGATCTGATCCATACCGACGACCGGGCGCGGTTCGTCCATCGTGTCCAGAACCCCGGCACGGGTGCGCTTCGAATGGACTTGCGCTACCTGCGCCTGGATGGCGACGAGGTGTCCGGCGAACTGGTCGGGGCCCCCGTGCGCTGGAGCGAGCGGCAGGCGTTGATGCTGTCGATTCGCGATTCCACCCAGAACCGCGAGGCGATGGCGTGCCTGGAGCGCATGCGCGTGGCCATGGATACCGCGCCCGATCCCATGTTCCTGGTGGATCGCGATACCCTGCGCTACGTGGATGTGAACGAGGCGGCGTGCCAGTCGCTCGGATACACCCGCGAGGAGTTGCTGGCTCTTGAGCCCGCGCTCATCACGGAAGGCTTCGACCGGGCGGCCATGGGAGCCGTGTACGCTGCCCTGCCAGTGGGGCGCAGGGTCGCGGAAACCCGGGAGCAAAGCCTGCGTCGCCTGCGCCGCAAGGACGGCTCCCTGCTAAACGTGGAAATCCGCCGTTCGGTGGTTCGCGTGGGGGGGCGTGACCTGGTGGTGGCGGTGGCGCGCGACATCGCTGAGCAACTGCGAACCGAGGTGGCCCAGGCGCGCTTTCGCCTCGCCATGGATGTGGCCGCCGAGGCCGTGTACCTGGTGGACCCGACTACGCTGAAGTTCGTGGATGCAAACGATACCGCCTGCCAGTTGCTGGGCTACAGCCGTGAGCAACTCCTGCGATTGGGCCCCGTCGACATCGTGGCCGATGCCTCCGACTCGGATATCGAGCAGGCCGTGCAGTTCACCATCTCAAGGGCGCCCAAACCCTGCCGGGTGGAGCGCGACCGCTGGCTTCGCCACGCCAATGGCCACCTGATTCCCGTGGACGTGTACCGGGCCGCGCGCATCATCGACGGCGGGGCTGTGGTGATGGCCGTGGCTCGGGATGTCTCCGACCGCCGGCAGGCCGATGAGTTGTTGCGGTTGCGCACCAGCGCGGTGGAGGCAAGCGACAGCGCCATCGTCGTGGTGGATGTGCTCAAGCGCCATCAACCGATCCAGTACGTGAATCGCGCCTTTGAGCGGATCACGGGCTACACCTCGGTGGAAGTCGTGGGGCGCAACAGCTGCATGCTGCTGCGAGACGATCTCGATCAGCGCGACCTGGAAGTGCTTCGCGCGGCGATGTCCTCCGGCGAGGAGGCCCGTGCCTTGCTGCGCAACTACCGCCGCGATGGACGAATGTTCTGGAGCCAGATTGCGGTGTCGCCGGTGCGCGACGCCCACGGTGTGGTAACCCACTACGTGACCACCTTCTCCGACGTGACCGAACTCATCCTCTATCGCAAGGAACTGGAGCACCGCGCCACCCACGACCCGCTCACCGGGCTCGCCAACCGCGAACTCCTGGACGATCGCGTAAGCGTGGCCCTCGCTTCGGCCACGCGGCACCGCCGCCTGGTTGCGCTCGCCTTCATCGATCTGGATGGCTTCAAGGGCATCAATGATGCCTTTGGGCACGACGCCGGTGACGAATTGCTCAGGTCGGTGGCCAGGCGGCTGTCCGGATGCGTGCGCGACGCCGACACGGTGGCACGGCTGGGCGGCGATGAGTTCGTGCTGTTGCTCACCGACCCTGAAAGCCGGGATGACGTGGTGCAGGTCTTGCAGCGGGTGCGCGATGCCGTGGCGGAACCTCACCCGGTGGGAGGCGTGCCGATGCGCCTGACCTGCAGCATCGGCGTTGCGCTGTTCCCGGATGACAGCTCTGCGGCAGGCAGCAGCGACAGCATGTTGCGGCTTGCGGACCAGGCGATGTACCGCGCCAAGACGAAGGGCCGTAACCGCGTCTGTTTCACCTCGCCGGCGCCAGCTGGACAGTGAGCGGTGCGGACGGGAGCTTCTCGGCGCGCTTGTCGCGCTGGCAGCGCGCCAATGGCCGCCAACACCTTCCCTGGCAGGGCACGCGCGATCCCTACCGCATATGGCTGTCCGAGATCATGCTGCAGCAGACCCAGGTGGGGGCCGTGATCCCATACTTCGAGCGGTTTCTGACGCGCTTTCCCCATGTGGCGGCACTGGCGGGCGCCGCCGAGGACGAGGTGCTGGCGCTGTGGAGCGGGTTGGGCTACTACGCCCGGGCGCGCAACCTTCATCGCGCCGCGCGTGAGGTGATGGCACAGCACGGCGGCCGTTTTCCGGCCAGTGCCGCGGCGCTGGAGAGTCTGCCCGGCGTGGGCCGTTCCACGGCCGCGGCCGTTGCGGCCTTCGCCTTTGGCGAACGGGGCGCGATTCTCGATGGCAACGTGAAGCGGGTGCTGGCGCGCCATGCAGGGGTGGAGGGGTGGCCGGGCGAGCCCGCCGTGACAGCGCGGTTGTGGGAGATCGCCGAGGCACGGCTGCCGGTTTCGGGCATCGAAGCCTACACCCAGGGTCTCATGGATCTGGGCAGCATGGTGTGTACCCGTGTCCGCCCGCGCTGCCTGCAATGCCCGGTGACGGAGGATTGTGTCGCGCACCGGGCCAATGCCACGGAACGGCTGCCAGCCGCCCGGCCGCTTCGAGTGTTGCCGGAGCGACACACCACGTTGTTGATCCTCGACTGTTGCGGGCAGGTGCTGCTTGAGAAACGGCCTGCCAGCGGCATCTGGGGAGGTTTATGGAGTTTCCCGGAATTGGCAGTGGATGACGACCCGGCCGCCGGCGCGCGGCGGCGCTTCGGCCTGGAGGCCGACTCTGCCGAAACCCTTGGCACGGTGGACCATGGTTTCACGCACTTCCGCCTGCGCATGCATCCCGTCCGGTTGAAGGTGCCGGCGCAAGCGCGCTGCAGCACCGGCGAGCACCGCCTATTATGGCTGCAGTCGGCTCAGGCCGCTGCGGTGGCGGTGCCGGCGCCCATCCGGCGCATCCTGTTGCAACTGGACCTTGGCGGGACCGCTGGCTGAGGGGCTGCTCAGACGCTCTCGATCATTTGCAGCACCCGGTCCAGCCGTGCGGTGGCGTCGTTGGATACCAGCAGGCGCTGTTTTTCCAGCGGTTCAACGGGCAACAGTTCCACCAGCCGATAAGACAGCCAGGAGGCATCCTGGAATTGGTGGGGCGGCGGATACTCTTCCCCCAGGCGCTCGATCAACTCGCGCACCAGTCGCACGCAGGGGGCGTGGCGCTCGGCCACGGGTGCCACGGGCTCGGCATCGAGCAGCGCCACCTCCCCCAGCACCAGGCCGTCTTTGGCGACGCGCGTGGACAGCAGCCGGAAGCGGCGCATGCCGCGAGTGCGAAGCTCGAAAATGCCCAGTTGTGGCATGTCCCAGTGCTCGATGTGCGCCACGCAACCCACTTCGCTAGGCATGGCGGGCCCACCCACCTCACGACCTTCACTGATCAGGCATACGCCGAAGCCGGTGCCGTCCCGCAGACAAGCCTTGGTCATGGCCAGATAGCGCTGCTCGAAGATGCGCAGCGCCAGGAGCCCGCCCGGGAACAGCACCGTGTTGAGGGGGAAGATGGGCATGTGTTCGCCGGGCATGGTGCCTCGCTCAGGGCTCCACCGGGGGTTCGCCCCAGCGGCGCACTAGGTCGTGAGGCATGCCGATCTGGTCGAGCACCCGCGCCACCACGAAGTCAACGATCTCCTGCACGCTGCGCGGCTGGTGGTAGAAGCCAGGGTTGGCGGGCAGAACGATGGCGCCGGCGCGCTGCAGCCGCAGCATGTTCTCCAGGTGGATGGCCGAGAAGGGCGTCTCGCGCGGCACCAGCACCAGCCGACGCGACTCCTTGAGCATCACGTCTGCGGCGCGCTCGATGAGGGTGTCGGCAAGCCCTGCGGCAATGGCCGCTAGGGTACCCATGGAGCACGGGCAGATCACCATGGCATCCGCCGGGTTGGAGCCCGAGGCGAGTGGCGCGAACCAGTCCTCGCGGCCGAACACCTCAAGCTGGCCTTCGGCGGCGCCGAAGGCCTCGGTGAAGTGGCGTTGCGCCTCGCGGGGCTGCGCGGGGAGCTTGAGGTCCAGTTCCTGGCGCGCCACCACCTGCGCCACTTGCGAGTAGATGAGCCACACCCGGGCGCCACCGCGCAGCAACTGCTCCAGAAGCCGGATGCCATAGGCCATGCCCGAGGCGCCGGTGAGCGCCACGGCAACGGTGCGCGGTGCGACGCTCATTGGGCAGCGGCCTCGGGTGGTTCCGCAGGCCGGACCGCCGCAGCCGCCTCTCCTCGCAGCTTTGACACCAGCGCATCGAGACGCTCGACCTCGGCCTTGAGCGCTTCGAGTTCGCGCTTTTTCGCGGCAAGCTGGGCCTCGTCGCGCGCCAGGTCTGCCTCGCGCTTGCGCTTGGCCTCGGCCAGCGCGCACATCACCTCCAGAAATCGATCACCAACCGTTTCGGGCACGACTGGGGCGGCCTCCGCCTCCGGCTGCGTGCTGCTTTCCACCAGGGTGCCCTCCTCCGCCAGCAATTGCCAAGCGAGGGCACGCAGCGTGTGGTCGCGGCAGGACACGCGCTCGCGATAGATGGCCATGCGCACCATACCGCCGCGGGCGCGCGCGGGGCGTTCAAACACCACTTTGCGCCAATAGGTCACGTCATCACCGGCGACGGAAACCTTAGTGCGGTCGTAGAAGTGCTGATCGGCGCCGCTGGCGGAAACGCGCAACCACTCCGCGGCCGCGGCGCCTTGATAGGGGAACAGCGCTGCCGCCGCACCTGCAGCAAGCAGCAGGCGCGCGTATCCGGGGCGCCGCTCAGGCATCGGCGAGCTCGCGGTGTCGCAGCGTCACTGGGCGCTCACCGCCGAAGTGACGTGACAGGGACTCGGCGAAGTACACCGACCGGTGACGCCCGCCTGTGCAGCCGATGGCCACCGTGAGATAGCTGCGGTTGTCGCGTACGAAGCATGGAAGCCAGTGCTCGATGAAGTCGCGAATGTGCTGCAACATGGCAATGGCGTTGGGGTCGGCTTCGAGAAAGGCGGCCACGGGCGCATCGCGGCCGGTGAGGGGTCTCAGCCGTGGATCGTAGTGGGGGTTGGGCAGGCAACGCACGTCGAACACGAAGTCCGCGTCCAGCGGGATACCGTGCTTGAAGCCGAAGGACTGGAACAGCAAGGTTAGATCGGCCGCTGCCTGCAGGCTGACGAACTCGCGCACCCAGCGGCGCAGCGTGCCCGCCGCCAGGTCGCTGGTGTCGATACGGTGGCCGATGTCCACTAGCGGCTGGAGCAGGATGCGCTCGCGCTCAATGCACTCGGTAAGCGTTAAGCGGCCATCGGAAAGGGGATGGCGGCGGCGTGTTTCCGAAAATCGCTTCACCAGCGTGTCGGTCTTGGCATCGAGGAACAATACTTTGATGTCGTTCACCCGCCCGGAGAGCGCCTCGCGCTGGCGCGGTACCTCGCCCAGGCCATCGCCGCTGCGCACGTCGACACTCACCGCCACCCGGTCGTAGCCGGAGGTCTTGAGAAACTGCACCAGTTCCACCAGTAGCCGGGCGGGGAGGTTGTCCACCACGTAGAAGCCGGCGTCCTCGAGGACGTTCAGGGCAATGCTCTTGCCCGATCCCGAAAGCCCGCTGATCAGCACCAGCTGCATGGCGAAGGCCGGAGCTCAAGCCCCGCCGAGGCCGGCGAGCACGCTCACGACGGCTCCTCGGGCGTGCCGGAGTCCATCTGCTGCTCCTGGCGGCGGATGAAGTCTTGCGTGCTGTCGATGCCGCGCAGCTGCAGCACGTAGTTGCGCACCGCCGCCTCCACGAGCACGGCGAGGTTGCGTCCCGCGGCCACCGGCAGCTGCACCTTGCGCACGGACACACCCATGATCTCCTCGGAACTGGCGTTCAACGGCAGGCGGTCGAGACCGGGAAACTGGCCTCCCACCGGGCGCTCGAGCTGCACGATGAGCTTGAGGTTCTTGCGCTGGCGCACCGCGGTTTCGCCGAAGATGGTGCGGATGTTGAGCATGCCCAGGCCGCGGACTTCGAGGAAGTCCTTGAGCAGTTCGGGGCAGCGCCCTTCCAGGGTTTGCGGGGCGATGTGGTAAAGCTCGGTCACATCGTCGGCCACCAGCCCGCTGCCACGGGTGATGAGTTCCAGCGCAAGCTCGCTCTTGCCCACGCCGCTGTCGCCGGTGATCAGCACGCCCATGCCCAGCACGTCCAGCATCACCCCGTGGCGGGTGACGAATTCCGCCAGCACCCGCCCCAGGTAGGTGCGCAGCACCCAGATGATCTGCAGGCTGGGCAGCGGCGAGGACAACATGGGCACGTTGAGCGCTGAGGACAGGCTCGCCAGCACTTCTGGGGCATGCTCGCCGTCGCTCAGGATCAGGCAGGCCATGCCGCTCGCCGACAGATAGTCGAGCAGCTGCCGGCGGGTGTCCTCGTCGAGGCTTTGCAGGTACTCGGCCTCGGTGTGGCTGAAAATCTGGATCCAGTTCGGATGGATGAAGTTGAGGTGCCCCGTGAGGCCCTTGCTCGAGCCGCTGATGCGCTGCGAGTCGAGCACCGGGCAGGTGGCCCGGTCCCCCTGCAGCCAGGTGAGCTTGAGCTCCGAGCGGTTCTCGTCAAACAGCTGTGCGATGCTGACCTGGGGCATTGGGTTCCCAAACGGCGATGGCGTTGTGAAGCGCGGCGGCGCTGGAGGCCGCGCACAGTCGCGCGCGCATCTCGCGGTCGTTGAACATCTCTGCCAGCTCGGACAGGATCTGCAGATGCAGGTCGGTTGCCTTCTCCGGCACCAGCAACACGAACACGAGATTGACCGGATTGCCGTCTGGCGCCTCGAAGGGGATCGGCTGGCGGATGCGCACAAACGCTCCGGCGGCTTCCTTGAGACCCTTCACGCGGCCGTGGGGAACGGCCACGCCATGACCCAACCCCGTGGAGCCTAGCCGCTCGCGGGCGAACAGGCTGTCGTACACCGTGGAGCGGGACACGCCGATGGAGTTTTCAAACAGCAGGCCGGCGTGCTCGAACACGCGCTTCTTGCTGGCCACGTCGAGGTTGTCGATGACGCGTTCCAGGGGCAGCAGGTGGGACAGCAGGCTCATGGGGAACGGAGGGCGGCGATGGCGCGGGCGATCAGATCGCCTTGCGCAGGTTGACCGGCAGAATCTGTAGCGACTCGCGGTACTTGGCGATGGTGCGGCGGGCCACCACGATGCCCTGCTTGCCCAGGATCTCGGAGATCTGGCTATCGGACAACGGCCGATGCGAGTCTTCCTCTCCCACCATCTGCTTGATGAGCGCGCGGATGGCCGTCGCGGAGCATGCGCCGCCGGTATCGGTAGCCACGTGGCTGCCGAAGAAATACTTCAGCTCGAAGATGCCGCGCGGGGTGAGCATGAACTTCTGGGTGGTCACGCGCGAGATGGTGGACTCATGCAGGCCCAGCAGGTCGGCGATCTCGCGCAGCACCAACGGCCGCATGGCAACCTCGCCATGCTCGAAGAAGTGGCGCTGGCGGTCCACGATGCATTGGGACACCCTCAGGATGGTGTCGAAGCGCTGCTGGACGTTCTTGATGAGCCACTTCGCCTCCTGCAACTGGCTGGAGAGCTGCTGGTGGCTGGCGTCACGGTTGCGCGACAGGATGTCGGCATACAGGCGGTTTACGCGCAGCCGAGGCATGGCGTCGGGGTTGAGCGACGCCAGCCACATACCCTTCACCTTGCGCACGATCACGTCGGCCACCACGTAGCGCGCCTCGTCGCGGGAGAAGCGAGACCCGGGCCTGGGGTCCAGCCCGGTGATCACCCGCTGCACTTCCCGCAAGGTGTCCTGGTCGCACTTCAGCACCCGCTTGAGGCGCGCGAAGTCGCGTGCCGCCAGGGCATCGAGGTGGTCGCGCACCACTGTCAGCGCCAAGCTCCGGTATTGCGTCTCGACCGGCATCGCGCGCAGTTGCAACTCGAGGCATTCGGCAAGGCTGCGGGCGCCGACCCCGGCGGGCTCGAGCTGCTGCACGTGGCGCAGGGCCACCAGCAGATCGTCCGCGTCCGCCTGCAGGTCCGCGAGCAGCGCCGCCGCGAGCTCAGCGAGGTCGGTCTTCAGGTAGCCGTCGTCATCCAGGGAATCCACGATGGCCCCGGCGAGCTGCTTGTCGTGGAAGGGCAGCGGCACCATGTTGAGCTGCCAGAGCAGGTGCTCCCGCAGGTTGGGGGCGCCAGCGGCTGTCTGCGGGTAGTCGCCATCCTCGCCCTCGGGCGGCTGACTGCCGCCGTAGCTGCCTTCATCCGTCCAGTCGGGCTCCTCGGGCCGGTCGGCCTCGGCCGATGCGGCGGCCGAGCCGGCCGCCTCGGGCAATTCGGGCCGCGACTCGTCGAAATCGTCCATGGTCGAGTCGGGGGCGCCGCCGCTGTCGGACGGGCTATCGCCACCAGCGGAAGCCTCGGCAGCGCTTTCGGGTTGCCCTTCGCCGGGCGCGCCCGAGCTGCCGCCCGCGGAGTCGTCGTCGTCGTCGCGTTCGAGCAGAGGGTTTTCCTGCAGGAACTTTTCCAGTTCCTGGTTGAGCTCGAGCGTGGATAGCTGGAGAAGCCTGATCGACTGCTGCAGCTGAGGCGTGAGCGTCAGGTGCTGCGACAGCTTGAGCTGCAGGGAGGGCTTCATGGAAAACCGCCGCGGGCGCGGTGAAGCGCGACGAAACCTATGGGGAGGGGAACGAGAATCGGGCCATGGACTGCCGCTTATAGCTTGAAATGCTCGCCCAGATAGACTTTTCGCACCGATTCATTATAGACGATCTCCTCTGGATGACCGTATGCCAGCACCGAGCCGTCGTTGATGATGTAGGCCCGATCACAGATGCCGAGCGTCTCGCGCACATTGTGGTCGGTGATCAGCACGCCGATGCCGCGATCCTTGAGGAAGCGGATGATGCGTTGAATCTCGATCACGGCGATCGGGTCCACGCCCGCGAAGGGTTCGTCCAGCAGGATGAAGCGCGGATCGCTGGCGAGTGCCCTGGCGATCTCGACGCGGCGCCGCTCGCCCCCGGAAAGGCTGACCGCCGGGCTGTTGCGAAGGTGCGACACGTGAAGGTCCATGAGTAGCGCATCGAGGCGCTCCCCCACCTGCGTTCTTGGCAGATTGGCCAGTTCGAGCACGGCGCGGATGTTCTCGGACACCGTGAGCTTTCGGAAGATGGAGGGTTCCTGGGGAAGGTAGGACAGTCCAAGGCGTGCCCGTTTGTGGATGGGCAGGCGGCTCACGTTGCAGCCGTCGAGGAATATCTCGCCGCCATCGAGCGGCACCAGTCCTACCATCATGTAGAAGCAGGTGGTCTTGCCCGCGCCGTTGGGCCCCAGCAGCCCAACCACCTCGCCGCTGCGCACTTCCAGGGACACATCCCTGACAACGGTGCGGGCGCGATAGCGTTTGGCCAGCGAAGCCGCGCGCAGATCCGACACAGCGGCGCCTGCGTCGGGTGCGCTCACCGGGTGCCGCCCGAGAGATCCGGGGCGGGCTTCAGTACGCTGCCCCCGGCTGCGGCACCGGGCACGCCTTCGCCGGGCTTGGCCTTGGGCTGAATCACAGCCCGCACCCGCCCGCCGCCCTGGCCAGCGGGCGCGCTGGTGCCGCCGGCATTGCCATGGACCTGGAAGAATTCGGTGGTGGCGTTGTAGGAGATGTAGTCGCCGCGCACCTCGTCGCCACCTTTGGTGAGGTGGGCCGCGTTGAACATTTGCAGCAGGTCTTTCTTGCCGTCGTATTCCAGGCGTTCGGCGAACCCGTCCACGTACTCGTCGACGCCGTCGCGCTTCTGGCGAAACGTTGCCGGGCGGCCCCATGCCACGCCGTAGCTGAAGCCTTCGGCATCCTGGCGCACCACCACCCGGTCACCGCGCAGCCGCAGGGTTCCCTGTGTGATCACCACGTTGCCCTCGAACACCGATTCCTTCTTCGCATCATCCACCAGCATGCGGTCTGATTCAATGTTGAGCGGTTTCTGGCGGTCGGCCTTCTCGGCAGCAGCCGAAAAGGCCGCCAGGGCGAGCATGCCCGCCAAAAGCGCTTCAGCGGCGCGGGTCGAGCGGAGCAGCGATGGGACCGTCATAGTGGACCTTCACGTTTGACAGCATCTTCAGGGTCCTGGCGCGGTTGTTGAATTCCATGCCCACACCATCTGCCCGCAGCGTGCCGCGGGTCAGGGTGACGGGCTTGTCGGTACGCGCGAGGTCCTGGTCGGGGATCAGGTGCAGAAACTCGGTGGCCAGGTGCAGAGGCGGGGCATCGGCATAGGCAGCGCGCGAGATGCGTACCGCGCCGGTGAAGAAAACGCTTTCGCCGTTACGCGACAGCAACGCCCGCCGCGCGGTTGCATGCACCGGCGCCGCGGGGGGCGCGTAATGGAAGAATTCCGGCTCCTCCACCTGGGTGCTGTCGTCGTCGGGGTGGTGGACCATGCGCCGCCCGTTCAGGGCGTGGCGGCGTGTGCCGTCGGGGTAGAGCTTCACGGCCGCGAAATTCTCCATGATCATGTCCGGGTCGTGGCGGCTAGTGCCATCCCTGGGCGGGGTGGGCGGGCGCACGCGCTGGTCGAGCCAGCCGGTGAGCCCTGCCAACAGCGCCAGCAAAAGCACCGGGTACCAGCGGACGAGCCGGTCGGCCAGCGACGAGTTCATGCCAGAAAGGCGGCCTGTGCCGCCTCCAGCCGCCCTTGCGCGCGAAGGATGTATTCGCAGGCCTCTCGGACTGCCCCGCGGCCGCCCGAAGCCGCGGTCACCACGTGGGCGTGGCTGCGCACCAAGTCCGGCGCACCGGGCACGGATATGGCAAGGCCGCAGCGACGCAGCACAGGCAAGTCGGGGAGATCGTCACCCATGTAGCTTGCCTCGGCCGGGTCGAGTCCAACTTCGGCGAGCAATTCCGCAAAGGCGGCAAGCTTGTTCTCCACCCCCTGGCGCAACAAGGCGATGCCAAGCTCGGCCGCGCGCAGTTCCACGGTCCGTGAGCGGCGGCCGGTGATGATGCCCAGCAATACGCCGCTGCCAGCCAACATCTTCAGCCCCAGCCCGTCGAGAATGCTGAAGCCTTTGGATTCCTGGCCGGCGTCGTCGAGCCAGACGGTGCCGTCGGTCAACACGCCATCCACGTCAAAGGCCGCAAGACGGATCCGGCGTGCGCGCGCCTCTGGACTCGGACTTGTCACGGTGCTGGTCTATACGACCCGGGCACGGAACAGGTCGTGCATGTTGAGTGCGCCCACCAGGTGGCCCTTGTCCACCACCAGGAGACCGTTGATGCGCCGGCGGTCCATCTCCTCCACCGCCTCCACGGCCAGGCGCGAGGAGGCGATGGTGCGCGGTGCGCGCGTCATCACCGCCGTCACCGGTGAGCCCAGCCCATGGCCGCTGGCCAGGGCGCGGCGCAGGTCGCCGTCCGTGAACAGCCCCGCCACCGCGCCGCCCGTGTCCAGCACCGCGGTCATGCCCATGCTCTTGCTGGTGATTTCGAACAGCGCTTGCTCGATGGTGGCGGTGTCGGGCACTTGAGGCACCTGCTCGCCCGTGCGCATCACGTCGCCCACGTGGGTCAGCAGGCGGCGGCCCAGGGTGCCTCCCGGATGGGAGCGCGCGAAATCCTCCGGACCAAAGCCGCGGGCCTCCAGGGCGGCCACTGCCAGGGCGTCTCCCAGGGCGAGGGCGGCGGTGGTGCTGGCGGTGGGCGCGAGACCCAGCGGGCAAGCTTCCTCTGCCACGCCGGCATCCAGGTGAACATCGGCCTCGCGCGCCAGCGTCGAGGCGGCGTTTCCGGTGAGAGCCACCAGTCGTGCGCCGCGCCGCTTCACCAGCGGCACGATCGACAGCAGTTCGGCGCTCTCGCCCGAATTGGACAGCGCGATCATCACATCACCCGCGGTGATCATGCCCAGGTCGCCATGGCTCGCCTCGGCGGGGTGCACGAAAAAGGCGGGTGTGCCGGTGCTCGCAAGCGTGGCGGCGATCTTGCGCGCCACGTGGCCGGACTTACCCATGCCGGAGACCACCACTCGGCCAGTGCAGGCCAGCAGCAGTGCCAGCGCTTGGGTAAAACTGTTATCCAAGCGCGCCGACAGCGCTGCCACGGCGCGCGCTTCGATGTCGAGCACGCGCCGGCCGGTGGCCAGCGCCTGCTCCGGCGCGAGCTGTCCGAGGGAGTTTCCGAGGGTGCCTAGCATGGAGCGCCGAGTATAGCGCGCACCCTCCGCGCGGCTCGCACAACACATCACTACGCGAGGGCCCGAGGGGCCCGTGTGCTAGATTCGAACAGGAGCGCCGCTACGCCATGCACGACGCCCTCTCGCTCGCACTCATTCTGCTCGCCGCCGCGGTGTTCGTGGTGGTGCTGTTCCGTCGCCTGGATTTGCCGCCGCTGCTGGGCTATCTGATGGTGGGCATCGGTATCGGGCCCCACGCCAGCGGGCTGTTGCCCGATGTGGGGCACGTGGCGCCGCTGGCGGAGTTCGGCGTGGTGTTCCTGATGTTCTCCATCGGGCTCGAATTCAGCCTGCCCAAGCTCATGACCATGCGCCGGCTCGTGTTCGGGCTGGGCACGGCGCAGGTGGTGCTGACGGCATTCCTGGCGGCGCTCGTGGTGAAGCTTGCCGCGCAGGGCTGGGCGGCAGGACTGGTGGTGGGTGCCGCGGCCGCCATGTCTTCCACGGCCATTCTCGGCAAGATGCTGGCGGAAAAACTTGAACTCAACAGTGCCCACGGTCGCCAGATCATGGGTGTGCTGCTGTTCCAGGACCTGGCTGTGGTGCCGCTGCTGATTCTGCTGCCGGCAGTGGCCGCAGGCGGCGGTGCCCTGTGGGCGAACCTGCTGGATGCCGCCTGGAAGGCCGCGGTGCTTCTTGCGCTGTTGCTGGGGGTGGGCCAGCGGCTAATGCGCCCCTGGTTTGCGGTGGTGGCGGCGCGTCGTTCGCCCGAGCTGTTCACCCTGAACGTGCTGCTCATCACCTTGCTGCTGGCCTGGCTCACGGAGCAGGCCGGCCTGTCCCTGGCGCTGGGCGCCTTCGTGGCCGGCATGCTGATCTCCGAGACGCCCTATCGCTTCCAGGTGGAGGAGGACATCAAGCCCTTCCGCGACCTGCTGCTGGGGCTGTTTTTCGTGAGCGTTGGCGCACGTCTCGATCTGGCGCTGGTGTGGCAGCAGGCGGCTGTGGTGGGCGCGGTGGTGGCAGGGCTGCTGGCGCTCAAGGCCGCGCTGGTGGCCGGGCTTGCGCGGCTGTTCGGCGCCGATGCCGGCACCGCCATGCGCACCGGCCTTGCCCTGGCAGGCGCGGGCGAGTTCGGTTTCGTCATGCTGTCGCGCGGCGCGGAGTTGCAGATGCTGTCGCCAGGCGCGCAGCAAGTGGTGCTGGCCGCGCTGGTGCTGTCCATGCTGGCCTCGCCCTTCATCGTGCAGGAGTCCGAGCGCCTGGTGCGGCGCTGGATCGGCTCGGACTGGATGACCCGCGCCATGGCGCTGCACAACATCGCCGTGCAGACCATGGGCGCCCAGTCCCACGTGATCATCTGCGGCTATGGCCGCAGCGGCCAGAACCTGGCCCGCATCCTCGAGCAGGAGGCCATCGCCTTCGTGGCGCTGGACCTGGACCCGCGCCGAGTGCAGGAGGCCTCCCTGGCGGGTGAGTCGGTGGTGTTCGGCGACGCCGCACGCACCGAGGTGCTGTTGGCCGCCGGGCTGATGCGGGCCGCGGCGGTGGTGGTGTCCTACGCGGATACTCATTCGGCTCTGCGCATCCTGGAAGTGGTGCGCAACCAGCGCCCCGGCATGCCGGTGATCGTGCGCACCCTGGATGAAGCCGACCTGGACACGCTGCGCAATGCCGGCGCCGCCGAGGTGGTGGCCGAGATCATGGAGGGCAGCCTGATGCTCGCCTCCCACGCTCTGATGCTGCTGGGGGTGCCCTTCAATCGCGTGCTGCGGCGAATACGCTCCACCCGCGAGCAGCGTTACAGCCTGTTTCGCGGCTTCTACCCGGGCATGACCGACTCCGCCGACGAGGAGCCCGTGCGGTTGCACTCGGTGCAGTTGCCGCCGGGCGCGGCAGCCATCGGCAGGCGGCTGGAGGACATGGATTTCGCCCGTGCACGGGTGGACGTAACCGCCATCCGCCGCCACGGCGTTCGCGGCCTGGACCCCGCGCCCCAGACCATTCTGGAAGAGGGCGACGTGCTGGTGCTCAAAGGGCGACAGGCCGATCTGGCGGTGGGTGAGGCGCTGTTGCTGAGCGCCTGAGCGCAGGGTCAAAAAAACGTCCGCGCGCGGGGCGGGCGGACGTTTTTCGCACGGCGCCGCATCGGATGCGGCGCGCCGCGAAGCGCTACATGAAGCTGGCTGCGCCGCAGTTCACGTTAGTCTGGCCAGTGAGGTTCCACACGCCAGTGGCTGAGATGCAGGCGGGCGCCGCGCCCGGAGCGTCGGGAGCAATACCACCTTGAGTGAAGACAGAGAACAAGAACGAGCCAGAGATTCCGTTGCCGTCGTCGGTCTTCCGGTCGACCTCCGCAACGATTTCCACCGGGATCTGGCTGCCTGTTTTGAGGCTGTGACGATCAGCGGCTGTGGCTCCAGTAGCCACTGCGTAAATGTTGTCATAGGCAAGTCCGATGTACTGGCCGTACGGGTTCTTGGGGATCACCAAATCCCCGGCGGTCGCGTTGTACATGTAATTGCCGTTGATGAAACCAGACTTGGACAGGTGTTCCCACACAAGGAAGGGCTCGGTTACAGCCGAACCGCCTGTTCCGGAAGATTTGATGACGCCATCGCCGTTGCCGTTCGTGGTGGCTCCCTGGATGTTGGTCGTGGCGCCAGCGTAATCGCCTGGCAGGCCGCGGTAGCGATCCTGGAAGCCGAAGAACGCGGCCTTGATGCCGTCCTGCTGCTGGATGAGATTGCGCACGCGCGCCGAGGTGATGAGTTCCTGCCCCTTGAGGATGCCGCCGAGCAGCAGCCCGATGATCACCAGCACGATGGCGATTTCGATCAGCGTGAAGCCTTTTTGGGGGTTGCGGGGTTTCATGGCAGATTTCCTTGAGTGATACAAGTGGTGTTGAGGTACACGCTATTGTCGTGCCAGCCGGCCAAATTCATGTTCGTTTTTTTAACAGTTACTTAAGATAAAGCGCCTCCATTGGCGCAGACCCTTACCGCCGCGAGTGTTGCACTACTCGACGGCGTTTCGACTGTGTTGTCGGTTTTTCGGCATATGCCCGGGGGCATCCGGTGCCGGGGCTGCGGTGTCAGGGAGTGTTTCCCGTTGACGGGCGATGTGGCTGCAGCCTCTCGAGCCGTTCGGTGAGAAAGCGTATCTCGCTCGGATCGGTGAGCGTGCCGCTGGCCAGCAACCCGCCCAGCAGCACCCGGGCCGCTTCGTACTCGCCCAGATCTTCCCGCAGGAAGATGTGCATCTGCCTGGCCCAGCCGGGCACGCCGGGGCCGCGGGCGTGGTCGCGCAGCGCGTCGGCGTAGCGCACCGCCAGGGGCAGGTCCCTCAGGCGGTGCTTTGCCATGATGGCGCTGTGGGCCAGCCAGGGCCAGCGGCGGCCGGGGTCTTCCAGAAATTTCTCCAGGACGAACTCCGCCATGAAGCGCGATTTTTCGGGGTGCCCGTATACCTGGCCGTACACATGGGAGGCCATGAGCACGGGATACTGCCCGGCGGGATCAAGGCCCAGGATGCGGTCGAGCCACCCGGCCACGCGGGGGTAATCGAGTTCGGCAAAGGGAATGCTGACGCCGGGCTGATTGTCGAAGGCTTGCAGCCACAAGGTCAAAATCTGGGCCAGGCCGATGGGCTCGCCGAGCGCCGCGACTCGAAGCACCGCCAGAGCGGGCGGCACCGGCAGATCACCGGCCTGCGCCTTGGGAGGGGGGCGATGCCACTGCAAGCCCAGGTGCAGGGCGAGCGCCAGTGCCAGGGCGGCGAGGGTTGCCGCGGGTACGGCAGCCATGGGCCGCTCATCGCGGTGCCGCCGCGGCTTCACTGGTTGCGCCGGTAAAGGTCAAAGCAGGCCGCGCTGAACAACAGCAGCACGTAGACCACGCTCTGCGCGGCGATCCCGGGCAGTTCAGCCCAGGGCGCGCCTTCGCCCAGGAGCCACGCTGTGCGGGTGAACCGATCCAGGTCGGGCAGTGCCAACTCGACGGCGCGTACCGCCACTACCGCGGCGCGGTGCGCCCAGGAGCCATCGTCCAGCAGCGCCGAACCGGCGATCAGCACCACCGCCGCCATGGTCCGCGACAGCACGTAGAAGGACAGCACGAAGGCGGCCGCCAGCATGAGTTGGCTGAAGGTAATGACGCAAAACAGCGCCGCGGCCGCCACCAGCAGGCTTTCCAGGCCCAGAGACAGCGCCCAGGGGCACCACGCGCTCGCTGGCGCCACGGCTGCCAGGGGCAGCGCCAGTACCGCCGAGGTAGCCAGCGCAACGGCGCCATAGCCCAGCAGCTTTCCGCACAGGTATTGGCCGCGGGTGATGTCCGCCGCCAGCAGCAACTCGGTGACTTTGTCCTGGTTTTCGCGCAGCATGCTTGCGAGCACGTGCATGCACACCACGAACACTGCGGCGAGCCGCACGCCGGCAGCCAGCAATCCGGCCTGGATACGCGCGGCCTCTGTGATGGCAAGACTTCTTGCGAACAGCGCGGCGCCGAACAGCGAAAGGGCCATGGCCAGCACGATCCAGGGAAGGCGCGTGCGCAGCGCCTCGATCCATGCGAAGGAAGCCACCACGCGAATGCGCTCCACAGCGCTGGACATCAGGGTTGCTCGCAGTCAAGGATAGATAGCCGGATGTTAACCGACCCGATCCTGCCCGCGCCTTCATAGCCGCCCCATTGACTCCTGCCGCCCGCCATGCCGCTGCCTTTTGCCGCTGAGTTTCTTTGGCGCCGCCAGAACCTGACCTTCAGCCTGATGCTGGCGGCCCTGCACCTTGCACTGGCGCTCGGGCTGCAGGGTGGCGCGCTCAAGGCGTTCGTGCTCATGCACTTCGGACTGTTTCTCCTGTGGCAACCCATGTGGCAGGGTGGTCGCGATCTGGTGCCTGGCCATGCGGCTGTGCTGGTGGCGGCGGGGGTTGCCCTGGCCTGGTGGTCCAACGGGTGGTTGCTGGCGTTGTGGATTGCCGTGCTGTTTGCCCTGATCGGCAGCCACCTGCCGGTTATGCGCGACGGGCGGCAGCGCGCAGCCTCATTATTGGCCGCCCTTTACTTGCTGGCGCTGTTGTTTGCTTGGGTGGTTCCCAAGCTTCTCGAAGACGCCCAAAGCTATCCACCCTTCGCGCTCGACCTGATTCGCTATGGCCTGATCGTGCCAGTGGCGATCATCGCGTGGCTGCCTGCCGAGGCGCGCTCCGGGCCCGTCCGCCAGGGCATCGACCTGGTGTACAGCCTGCTGCTGTTCCTGCTGGTGGTGGTGCTGGTACTGGGCGCGCTGTTCGTGCAGCGACTGGCGGGGGGGGGCTACGTGGCAGCCCTTACCGCCACCGTGCTGGGGGTCGCGGCGATGCTGCTGCTGCTGGCATGGCTTTGGGACCCTCGCGGGGGCTTCGAGGGCGTCGGGCAATTGCTGTCCCGGTACTTCCTGAGCCTGGGGCTGCCGTTTGAGCAGTGGATGCACCGGCTTGCGAGCCTCGCCGAGGGCGAGGCCGATCCGGAACGCTTCCTTAGCAGCGCCTCTCGGGAGATGCTGGGTCTGCCCTGGTTGTCGGGTGTCTCCTGGCAGTGCGAACGGGGCAGCGGGGCGGCAGGCGTTACCAAGGGCGCAGTGACACGCCTGAGCGCCGGGGGTCTGATTCTGGAGATGCATACCCGCGTCAGGCCGAGCCCGGCGTTGCTGATGCACATGCGCCTGCTGGCGCAGTTGCTGGGCCACTATTACGCCGCAAAGGTGCGAGAGCAGGCGGAACGCAGCAGCGCGTATTTGCAAGCCGTGTACGAAACCGGCGCTCGCCTAACCCACGATGTGAAGAACCTGTTGCAGTCGCTGCGCTCCCTGTGTTCGGCGGCGCAGTCCGCGGGCGACCGCGACGACGAGGCGCTGCGGCGGCTGATCCAGCGTCAACTGCCGCTGATCGCGCAGCGGCTTCAGGTGACCCTGGACAAGATCGAGGCGCGTCCCGCGTCGGGTGAGGAGCGCGATGTACCGGCGGTTGAATGGTGGCGCGCGCTGGGGCAGCGCCATGCCCACGAGCGGGTGGATCTGCGCGCGCGAACCCTGCCGGCTTCGGCCCACGTGCCCGCCGATCTGTTCGATCGCGTCGTGGAGAACCTGCTCCACAACGCCCTGGAGAAGCGCCAGCGGCGCGAGGCTTCGGCGGTGACGGTGGAACTGGCCTGCGAGGGCAATGCCTGCCGCCTGACGGTAAGCGATGATGGCGAAGCCGTGCCCCAGTCCCTGGCCAAGCGCCTGTTCGAAGCGCCCGTGCCCTCGGCCAGCGGGCTGGGGGTGGGTTTGTATCAGAGCGCCCGGTACGCCGCTGAGCGTGGTTACGCTCTGAAGCTGGAGCGCAACGTGTGCGGCGACGTGCGCTTCGTGCTGGCGCCGGCCGGTTCAGACGCGGGTTGAAGATCGGCCAGACGATACCGCCCCGCGTCAGGGCAGGGTGCCCGCCGCGATCATGCGCGCCAGCAGGGTGGAGGGAGAAATCCACACGATCTGGTCGTCGAACTGGTCGGTCCCCGCGGAGTCCCGGGGGCGACTGACGAAGTACAGTTTTCCCGTGGCGGCGGTGAGGTGATCGCCGGTGTTTTCCAGCTCATCAGCGCTGAAGCTCGCGGGTGCGGGTCCATTGGGGCCCAAGGAGAAGACCACTGCCACGGCGTTGCCGTTGGCCAGCGCGTAATTGCCGCTGCCCGTGCAACTGGTATCGGCGGCAGCAGCCCGGGTAAAAGCGCAAACGCTCAGGTAGCCGTCGCTGCCCGCGATCGATTGCAGCGAAACCTTGCCGGCGGGCAGCGGCGAAACACCCGAGATGGAGCCTGTGGTGGTAAGCGGATTGGCGATGGCCCCCACGGCGAAGGAAGCATCCACCGAGGAGCGCACCGCGTAGCGGATGCGGTTGGAATTGGCGCCAGCACTGTCCACCAGACCAAAGGGATCGGACAGATAACCCTGAGCGTCCACGCCTGACATCCCCAACGTTGCTGCGGGCAGAAACCCGGCCTGAAGGCTGCAGGCGCCTCCGCCTGCTGGCGCCTCGGCACCGTTGCTAGTTGCGGTGGCCGGGCATGGCAGCCGTGCATTTACGGCGGCGAAGGCAAGCAGCGCCTCGCGGGCATCCTCGAGCAAGCGCCGGGTTTCGTCCCAGCGGCGCTGCTCCACCTGGGTCGCCAGCGGCACCAGCAGCCCGGCGAGCAGCGTGGCCACGATCACCAGGCCCAGGGCCAGTTCGATGAGGGAAAATCCGCGCTGGCGGCGTTGCGAAACCATGATCATGGGCATGCGGCAGTGACGGGGACCGTCAGCGAGGCATCGATGCCGCACACGATGCTGTCGTTGAAGGGCGCCGGGCCAAAACTGGCGAATGCGCCGTTGCCGACAATGGAGGCTTGGGTCCGGTTGGGTTCTTCGAGGTAGTTTGCCACGTCCTGTACCTCGGCGGTGCCTGGGCGGCGTGACTGACCGGCAAACGGCGGACCGGCCAGCATCACCCCGGCTGCCAGGGGAACGCCGTTCACGGTGATGCAGTCGTTGGCGCCGCAACTGCGGCCGCCTGCACCGCCAGCGGGGCGGAAGGCATCGCTGAGGGCGTAGAACAGCTGGTCCTTGAAGTTGGCATACCAGATGTTGGTCTGCGCGGTCCAGGTTGCGCATCTGCCGCCCACGATGCTGGTACCCAGCAGTCGCAGGGTCGCGTTGCCTGTCACGCCATTCGAAACCGGCGTCTTGAAGGGGACGCGCCCCAAGAAAGAGTTGTCTGCCTCCTGCTGGCTGTCGCTGTTCACGATGTCGGCGGTGATGGGCGTCGCCCAGGGTAGTCGTTCATCAGCCGGATCACTGGGGTACCTCGCGACGCACTCCGCCACCTTCCGGGTGAGGTCGGCGGCCCTGGCCTGAAAAAAGCGGCTGCGCCAGATGGCTGACCACAACTCCCTGGCGGTAATGACGATCAACTGGTCGTTGAACTCTGGCACGGCAGGGCCTTGGACAAAACTGCTGTTGGCGCCGGCGTCGGGCGCCGTGGCGGCGATGAGCGCATTGTCGATGCCCGCACGGGTGTCCAGGTAATTCGAAGCAGTGTAATTGCCGCCGCAGTCGGAAGTGCCATTCACGCGGGCCCGGTTCTGGCTGCCCAGCGCGCCACCAGGCGCGAAGACGATGGCCACCGCACGGTCGTAGCCGTTGTCGGCCGTCAAGCGGCTGGTGCCGTCAGGCCCGAACACGTCCAGCTGGCCGGGTGTATCCCAGTTGAACAGGCCGTGCTGGGTTGTCTGATCGGTGGCCGCGATGAAGTCGTTGGTCTTGAGCGCGCTGGCTTTGTAGCGCCCCGCCACGGCATACCACAGACATTCGCCCGAGGCATCGCGCAGGGCCGGGATGTCCAGGGTGTACCAGGGCAGCCGTCCAAGGGCATTCACGTTCCGTCCGCGACAGGGGGAATCGGCCGCACCGTCTCGGGTATCGGCGGAGGTGTCCGGACACGGCAGGAAGCCCGGAAGGTCTTTGCTGGGGTCGTGGTTCTCCGCATAGGTCACCGCGTAGGCCAGCAGCGCGGCCTTGGCCTGCACCAGCGCTTCGCGGGTGGTGCGATCGCGCGAGGCGGTGTCTGTGCCGGTGACCCGTGAGGTGAGCAATCCCGCGGTGAACAGCACCGCCAGAAGGCCGGCCATCACCAGCAGGGCAAGCATCAGGGCGCCGCGCTGCACGGGTTGCGAGGCCATTTCAGTCGCGTGGTTCGGCAGGCTTGGTGACGGGTGCAGGGGTGGGCGCAGGCGCCGGTGGACGCTGATAGGGTTCGGCCACCCGGTTGCTGGACGAATTGACGCTTTGCCCCACGCGCAGCCGCACCCTGCGGCCGTTCTCGCCAAGGCGCAGGTCGGCGCTTTCGTCGGCCAGGCTGCCGCGGGCGATGCCGCGCTCGCCCATGCGCTCGCTGACCGCCTCGTTGTTGATCCACACGGTAGCTTCGCCGTCGCTGCGCCGCACGATACCCTGCAGGGTGTAGGTGCTGCTCACCGGGGGCGCACTGGCTGCCTCCGCAGGCTTGGCGCGCACCGCGGGCTTGGCGGAGGGGCGCGTGCCACGGGCGAGCAGGGCACGGCGCTCTTGGTCCATGGCAGCGCGCTGTTGGGGGGTGTAGAACAGCCTCCCAAGGGCAGGGGGGGCAGCCGCTGGGGCTGCTGCGCCGGTATCCGTTGCAGGCTGGGCTCCCGCCAGGAAGGCTTGCATGCCCAGCAGAATGCCGCCGATCCAGCGCAACGGGCTCATGGCCTTTTCTCCGGCTCCACGTCTGACACGGTGATCCAGGCGATCTCGCAATCCGCTCGAACGTTGGATGAAGTTCCGGAGGGATCGGCGCCCCCGGTACGCGTCAATTGGCAGGCATTGATGGTGAACAGCCCGGTGCGTTTCTCGGCCAGGCTGCGAAAGAAGCGCATGAGGTCTTCCTCGTGAACCAGGGGAATGGTGAGCCTTGCAATGGATTGACGCACGGGCAGGTCGTTGGCCCCCAATTCGTTCGCCAGCGGGTAGGCGCCTTGCTGCCCGATCTGGTACTGCAGATTGTCCAGGCCCAAGTCGCGGTTGGCCGCGGATAACCCGTCTACCCACGTGAGGCGTTGCTCGGCGCCCACGAAGCCCAGCGCCTGCAGTGCTTGGTAGGTGGGCAAGTAGCGTTGGATCAACGCTTTCTCGCTACCGGCGTTGCTGTGTTTCAGGCGAGCGTCGGAGAGCGCGCGTTGCTGGACCGCGAGCCGCTGTTGGGCGGCGCTCACCAGGTTTGCCGAATGGCGCGCCAGCAGCACCGCGCCAACTGTCACCACCGCAAGCACGGCCACGGGCAGCAGCAAGGGGGGTAGAGGACGGCGCCGTTTCACCGGCCACCCCCACCCTCACGCATGCGCACCAAAACCTCGAAAACAGCGGAGGCCTTTCGTTCCGCGCGAGCGCTGGTGGAACCAGACAGCACCTGCTGCGAACTGTCGTCCAGGGGATACTTGACTACGCGCACGTCGGCCACCGCTGGACTGGCGCGCAGTTGCTCGGTGAATAGCCGAATGGTGTCCACGGCAGCGCGGTAGTTGCCATCGAAGGGCGAGATTTCACCCAAAACCATCCCGGTGGCGCCGGGCGTATCGCCCCCTGCGCCAGGCGTGACAGGGCTGCCAAGGGCGCCGGATTGGTAGGCTGATTTGCCGTAGCTCCAGTTGATGGTTTGAACCGAGATGGACGGCGCTTTCTCCAGCGCCTGGGAAAGCGCCAGCAACAGCGGCTCCGGGCTTGGCGCCGTGGCACGCAGACGCTGTGCGAAGTCGCCCGTTTTCTGCATGACCACAGCGCCGGCAGGCGCGGCGGGAAAATCCCGTGTCAACTGCTCGTACAAACGATGGAAGCGCTCGGCCTGCGTGGCCGCTTCCACGGTCTGATCATCAAGGTCCACGGCGCGATACAACTGAGTTCCGAACCAAAGGCCGCCAGCGGTGGCCACCACCCCGCTGGCCACAAACAAAAGGTGGCGAAGGCGGTAGAGGCGGTAGTCGGACACCATGTCCGCCATTGCCAGGTTGGGAGCCGAGACCTTGCCGCCCAGCAGGTGTAGATGCAGGGCATCGCGCGAGGTATCCAGTACGGTGGCGGGAATCCCCAGTTGCTTGACCAAGGCAGACCGGGGAAGGTGCTGGCATAGGAGATTGCCACCCAGGTTCAGGATGCGCTCTGGCAACAGCACCAACGAGTCATCCTGGTCGAGGATCGCAACCGTTATCACGTCGTCAGCGGTGGTGATGCCCTGGGAGTCGAGATAAAGGCGCGTGTTGCGCACTTCGCTGGCGAAGACTGTTTCCAGCCCGCGATCCTCGGAGGCGTGCAGCGGCGTGAGGCGGGAGAGACGGAACCCGCCGTCCTTGAGGAAGGTCTGGCGCAGCCCTGCCTGCTGCCGCGATATGAGCAGCAGGTTGCGCGTGTCGAGTTTCAGGAGTCTGGCCACAGCGGGCGTGACCGTGGGCAGCGCATGCACCGCCACCAGGGGCAGGCCGCGCTCGCGCAGGATACGCAACCAGGGCGTGATGGCTTCCGCCCCCGTCAGGGCGCAGAACATCGCAACATCCTCGCGCCGCCCGCCGGTCTTGCTCGTGCTTTGGGAGACGACGCTCGCCGCGTAGAACGGTGTACCTCGGTAGAACTGCTTGAGCTTGCGCGCCAGCAGGTCCTGCCGGTCGCGCCCCGTGGTGTGGGGCATCGTCTCGAAGCGGTAGTCTTCCTCCGGGATGTCCACCACGACCAAGGCGGGTATCCCGGTGGATTTTGCAACCCACGCGCCAAAGGCCGCGAGACCATCGTCATCCGCTCCGAAGGCGCTCACCTCGACGAGGTTGCCTTTCCACTGGGCTACGGTGGCGCCAGACGGAGACAGGCAGAGAAGGATGCGGCGGGCCATTGCGGGCGCTATACCTTGATCTTGCCGATCATGTCGTAAACGGGGGAGAGAACGGCGAACATGATGAGCGCCAACAACCCGCCGAGCACCATGGTCAAGGTGGGCTCGATCATCTTCAGCGCTTTGTCCACGGCATCCTTGACGTCCCGATTGTAAAAATAGCTGATGTTGAGTAGCGCCGTATCCAGTCCCCCGGTATTTTCGCCCATGCGCAACATCCGGATCACCAGCGGCGGGAACAGGTCGAGTTTCTCGAAGCTCTGAGAGACGGGCTCCCCGGCATTGATCTGCTGCCAGGCGCGGTTCAAACCATCGGCGATCACCTTGTTGCCGACGACTCCTTCGGTGATGCGGATGGCATCCAGCACCGTCACGCCGGAGCGATACATGAGCGCGAAGGAGTTGGCGAACCGTGACAGGATGATCTTTTGCAGGATGGGCCCAAGTACGGGGAACTTCAGCTTGAGGCCATCGAACTTGAACGCGGCCCGGGGGTTCGACTTCACCACCGCCGCCGCTGCCCCGCCCGCCAGAAGGGGCACGCTCAACAGCGCCCACCAGTAGCTCACCACGAATCCGGAAATCGCGATCAGGGCTCGAGTCTGCCAGGGCAGGTCCACCCGCATGGTCTTGAGAACCCCCACCACCTGGGGCACGAGATAGATGAGCAGGAACAGCAGCACGGCGGAAACCACCACCAGCACCATGGCGGGATAGATGAGCAGCTTTTTCGTGGTGCTGGCGAGCTCGTCCTGCCACTTGAGCGTGGCGGTGAGATTTTCGAATACTTCTTCCAGCTGGCCGGTCTGCTCGCCCGCTCTGACGAGGTTTATGAAAACGGAATCAAACACCGTGGGGAAAGCGCCCATGGCCTGGGACAACAGCTTGCCGCCTTCGATATCCTCGAGCATGGAGGCCACGATGGCCCTGAAACGGGGACTGGGCAGCGTGTCGCGCAGGTCGCGCAGACCATCAACCAGCGGGATACCAGCCCGGGTCAGTTGCTCCATGTCGAAGCAGAAATTGATTACGTCCTTGCGGTCAATCGAGCCAACCGTTGCCGATCCGGCGCTCATCTGGCGGAAATTCACCAGATCGAGCCCGATGCGCTTCAAGCGCACCTCCAGGTCGGCATCGTTGACCGCATCCATGCGGCCGGTGGTACCCCGGCCCGCCTGGTCTATTGCCTTGTACTGAAAGGAGGGCATCGGGTCGGCGGTGTTGCGGCGCCAGTTGCCGCAGGGCGACGCGTGGTCAGGCCAGGCGTCCGGTCAGGTCGATGGAACGAGAGACTTCGGCGAGGCTGGTCAGTCCCTCCAGCACCCGCGCCACGCCTTCGTCGGCCAGTGAGCGAAACCCCTTCTCCCCCGCCATGCGGCGCAGTTCCCGGGTGGTGGCTCGACGCGCCACCAGTTCGTCCAGGTCGCCGTCCATGTGCAGGATTTCCAGCACCGCCACGCGCCCCTTGAAGCCGCGGCCATTGCAGTGCCTGCACCCGCCCTCGGTATGGCGGCAGATGGTATCCGAGCTCGGCGGCGGCAGCCCGAGGATGTGCTTTTCCTCCAGCGATGGCTTGTACTCGACCTTGCAGTGCGAGCAGAGGTTTCGCACCAGCCGCTGGGCAATTACCCCGATCACGTTGCCCGCAATGATGTCGGGCATGACGCCGATATCGAAAAGTCGAGGGAACGCACCCAGCGCCGAGTTGGTGTGGAGCGTGGTGAACACCTGATGGCCAGTCATGGCAGCACGGAAAGCCATTTCGGCGGTGTCCTTATCGCGCACTTCGCCCACCAAGATGATGTCTGGATCCTGACGCATCATGGAGCGGATGCCGTTGGCGAAATCGAGTTTGACCGAGTCGCTCACGGAGGTTTGGCGCATCAGTGGCACCGGATACTCCACCGGATCCTCGAGAGTCATTATGTTGACTCCCTCCACGTTCATCTGCGCGAGCAGCGAGTAGAGGGTGGTGGTCTTGCCCGACCCGGTGGGTCCGGTAATCAGCAGGATGCCCTCGGGGCGAGCCAGCATCAGGTTGAGCTTTGCCATCACCGGTTCGGCAAGCCGCATCTGTTCGAGCGTGATGATGGACTTTTCGCGGTCGAGCACCCGCAGGACGATGTTCTCGCCATGGATGGTGGGATGGCTCGCCACGCGAAAGTCCACCGGCCGGCCATTCAGGTTCAGTGACAGTCGCCCGTCCTGGGGTGCGCGCGTCTCGGCGATGTTCATGCCGCTGATGACCTTGAGGCGAACGGCGATGCCGGGCCAGTACGTCTTGTGCAGGCTGCGAATCTGCTCGAGCACCCCGTCAATGCGATAGCGCACCCGCAGGAAGGCCTGCTCGGGCTCGAAGTGGATGTCGGACGCGCCACGCTTGACCGCATCGATCAGCAGCGCTCCCACCAGCCGCACGATGGGCTGGGTGTACTCGTCATCGGTCGCTTGGAGGCTTTGCCAGTCGAGTTCTCCGGTCTCGATCTCTCGAAGTATGCCGTCCACCGACAGTTCGTGACCGTAGAACTGGTCGATGTAGTCTTCAAGCTGGGCCTGGCCCGCGAGCACGGTACGCAGTTGTACGTCGCCAGGCAGCGAGGCGCGCAACTGGTCGATGACCATCACGTTGAATACTTCCGTGACGGCCACCAGAAGCACGCGAGCCGTGGCGTCGAAGGCAATGGGCAGCAGGCGGTTTCGGCGAGCGAATTCCTGCGGCACGAGCTTGAGCGCCTCGGCATCCACCACCACCTGCGTCAGGTCGATGGCGTCCTTGCCGATGGTTCGCGCCATGATGTCGCGAACGGTGGCCTCGGTGACGAACCCCATGCGCACCAGCAGTCGCCCCACCGGCATCTTCTGGGTCTTCTGCTCCGTGAGGGCGATACGCAACTGGTCTGGCGTTATGAGCCCTTCCTGGACCAGCAATTCCCCCAGGCGCATCTTGCGGCGTTGGTCGGAAGCCACCGACCGCGTCTGCAATGCGCTGCTCGGCGCGTTCATTGGGTGCCGTCCTCGACCGGGGCGAGTTGCCCGATGCGCGCCACGGCAGCCTTCTGGTCGAAGCCAGCGCGGCCCTGGGCGAGGGACAGTTCCACCGCTTTGCGGTAATACTGCAAGGCAGGTTTGGGCTGGCCGAGGCGATCGAGGCTCACGGCGAGGTTGAAGGCGTAATCGGGATTGCCTGGCTCGGTCTGGAAGGCCTGGAAGTAGGCCCGCTGCGCCTGTGCCCATTGGGACTGGGTGGCGTGCAGGTTGCCGAGCGTGAAATACAACTGACCGGATGGTTCACGGGAGATCATCTCCCGCAGCCGGGTTTCCGAGGCTACTGGGTCCGATGAGCCCACCAAGCCGATCATCCCGGAGTGGGCAGCGGCATTTTGCGGATCGAGTTCCAGCACGCGCCCGTAATACTCGCCCGCTCGTTCGGTGCGCCCCTGTCGCCAGGCAATGGAGGCAAGACCCAGCAGGGCGTCAATGTTGCGCTGATCCAGGGCCAGCACCGATTCATAGCCCGCCTCCGCCTCGGCGAGCCGCCCTCGCTGGGCGTGTCCCCAGGCCTCCTCGATTCGGGCGACGATCCCGCGGGGCAATTCCGTGAGTTGGACCTTGACGCGGTCTTCAACGGGAACCGCGGGTACGTTACGCGGGGCACGGGTCTTGGGACGCTCCGGCTGCGCCAGCTCGATGCCGGAATTCCGTTCGCGCGGGGTGGCTTCGGGGCGTTTCCGGGCAGCAGGGACTCGTGGGGTGGGTTCGGGGGGGTTAGAAAGATCGTCCGCGCTGCTCAAAGATAGTCTGGCGCCAGCGGAAGTTTCACCCGGCCCCACACCGGACGACGATTCATCCGCGGCCCTTGGCGTGTCCTGGGCGACAGCGGGTTCCGGGTTGGCCCCAGGAGCAGGCGGTGCAGTTTGCGCGGGTGCGGCAGCGGGCAAACCGGGTGGCGGTGCATCCAGGATGTCGGGCATGGGCGCGCCGTTGTTTGGTACGCCCGGGGAAACCGCGGTCCGGACTGCCAGGGGCCGGGGCTGGCGATCCTCGCCGCGCGGCGCTCCGGAGAGCATCCCTGGATTGGAAATGGCGATGTACACGTACACCCCATAGCCCAGCATGAAGACCGCCGCGGCGCCGACAAAAAGAGGGACCGGCCGCAGGTTGAAGCCGGACAGCATGCGGGGCCGGGGCTCGCGAGCCTCCGCGCCAAGCACTGCAGCGGCTTGCTGAGGAGAGGGTTCCGAGCCCTCAGCACCCGCGGAGGCGGCCGGCAGGTCGCCAAAGGCAGGCGCAGATGAGCCTGTGGAGGGTTCTGCAGGCTGGATCTCGCCCGGCTCAAGATCGAGCCCGGAACGAGAAACGTCCAAGTCGGGCTGGACCGATTCGCGGTTCTTGGCCGCCTTCTGCAGGGCCTGGAGAAGCAGGCTCATGGCGGGTCAGCGTGCTCCGGGAGCGTCCGGGGACCCAGCGCCCATCTGCTCGGTGCGCGGCAGCAGGCGGCGCAGGCCCTTGAGTTCGTCCGAGTCCAGCGACGGGTTGGACACCACCACCGGCCGCAAAAAGATCACCAGTTCGGACTTGCGCGCCAATTCATTGCGGTAGGCGAACAGGTCTCCGGCACGGGTGTTGCCCAAACCGGGCACCTGGTTGCGGTTGCGGTCCACCTCGTCCTTGATGAGGCCGCCGAGGATGGCTGTCTGGCCGCTCACCACCTGCAGCACAGATTCGATCTCGCGAACTTCAACAACGGGGATCTCATTCCTGAGGTTCCTGTCGGCGAGCGTTGGGTTGGGGTCTGCGACAACCCCAACCTGGCTGGTGACCGTTGGGCGCACGGTCAGCGTGACCTGTCCGTTGTCGTTGATCTGCGGCGTCATGCTCATCACCAGCCCGATGGGCACCGTGCGCGCGGTGGTGGTTACGTTGGTGGTGGAACCCGCATTCACAGTGGTCAGGACGGTGGATTGAACGGTGAAGTACACCTGGTTGCGCACCACCTTGAGCAGCGCCGTCTGGTTGTTGAGCGCCATCAGCTTGGGGCTGGAGAGTACCCGGGCGTTGCCGAACTGCTCCAGCAGCTTGAGCGTGGCGAAGATGTTGCCGGCCGCATCCGCGGAATAGCCCACGGTCATGGAGGGTGGGCTGCCAAGGGCGCCGGCGGTCATGAGTTGGCGGAACGTGAAACCTGCGCCCGGGCTCCCGGCCACGCGCCCCCAGTCCACGCCAGCCTGGTATTGCCGCGACAGCTCCACCTCCACGATGGTGGCTTCGATGAGCACCTGGCGCTGCACCGAGGACATGACGCTGTCCAGGTACTCCCGCACCAGGAGATGCTGGGCTTGGGTGGCCATGACCGTTACGGTCCCGGCCACGGGGTTCACCACTACCTCGTTGATCACATCGCCAGGAATGGGCGCCGCCTGCTGGCCGTCGAAAGCGGTGGCGAAGAGGTCCTTGGCATTCTCCCCGGCGCGGGCTACAGCTTCTGCCTGGGCGATGCGCTCATCGCGGCGCTGCTTGAGCGCCTCGGCCCGGGCGGCGCGCTCCTCGGAAGATTGAGTCTGGGCCCGCGTGGCCGACAGAATCGACTTGACGTTGCCTTCCAGGGTCTTCCAGAAGTCGTTGGTCGAGGTGGTGGTGACCGTGGTGGACGAAGCGTTGGCTGCACCCCCGCCCCCGCCGCCACCGCCGCCTCCCCCCCCGCCTCCTCCCCCACCGCCCCCGCCGCCGGCTCCGACGGTGGCGATGATGCCCGACACGCCCACGGTGGAGTCGGTATTTCGCACCACGTTCACGTAATTGACTTTGTAGGTGCTGATGTAAGGCGTGTCGGCCTGTACCGAAATGGAGCGCCCGTCCTGCTTCCAACGCAGGTTGGCCTGCCTAGAAATGCGATCCAGGATGGCGGGCAACGTTTCGTCGATGGCGTTGAGGCTCACGACCCCAGTGATGCCGGGATGCACGTCGATGTTCTGCCTGGTGTCGCGGGCCAGCGCAAACAGCAGTTCCTTCACGGGTACTTCGTTGACGACCACGCTGTAGGTGGGCAGTTTCGGCTTTGGCCGCGGCGCGGGTGGTGGGGGTACGGAAACCGGCGCCGGCACATCCCCGCCGCCGGAGGGCGCCGCTGCGGTTTTGGCTGAGAGATGCCCCTCGGAAACTGGCAGGGAGGGCGCCCGGTAGCTGCAGCCAGCGAGCAAACCAATCGCCAGGGCGATGGCCAACGCAACCGTGGAGGCAGGGCTATGAACGGGTAGGACGGAGGCCCGAACCAAGCCGCTATTGCGGACAGGTCTTGTGTGCACCCCGGCGCGGGCACAGGCGCTCCGCTCAGCGGACCTCGACCCACTCCATAGAGAGGAAGCGCAGGGCCTTGAATTAGGGGGGGGCGTGAACATGAACCAATAATAATATGAGCGGGGTCGAAACGGCTCTAAATACTTGATGCAGCGCGAGACTGCCCATGTTAATGGCTGGCGGGGCACCTCAAGGTTCCGCCCCGCGGAGTATGGAATCGATGCACAAAAAATCAACTGCTACCCGATGCACCATTGATCCTAACGGCCGGGCGGCAGCGTACTTGAGAGGGACGCAGCACCGGGCGCTCCCAGGCAAATGGACGCGGCTACGGAGCCCTGGGCAGCGCAGGCACTGGAGGCGTCGGCGGCGAGGGGCTGTTGCTCTGGTGAAACAGCCACCACGCGCCGCCCGCCGCAATCATCATGACGATGGCGATCGCGCCGGTCGTCCAACCACGAGACGGCCGCGCCTTGCGCTGTGAGGACGGCTGCTGGTTGAACTCGCTATCCCGAACCGCCACCCGGGCGTGCTCGATTGTCACCGTATGGGTGTTGGCGGCGAAGGCCGCCAGCAGCGTTTTCTCGGCGATCAGGTTGATTCGGCGGGTGAGCCCGCCGCTGGCGCGGGCGATGAAGGCGACCACCTTGGGAGAGAACAGCGCCGGCCCCCGGTAGCCGGCGGCGCGCAGACGGAAGTTGAGGTACTCGCCGATATCCGATTCCGCCAGGGGCGCGAGATTGAAGCTGTGAGTGATGCGTTCCCTGAGTTGGCGGATGCTGGTTTCGCTCAGGTTTTCGTCCAGCTCCGGCTGGCCGAAGAGCACCAGCTGCAGCAGCTTGTGGCGGTCGGTTTCGAGGTTGGAGAGCAGCCGAATTTCCTCCAGGGTGGCAATCGGCATCCCCTGCGATTCTTCCACGAACGCCACTACTTGCCGACCCTCGGCGTGGCGCCGCAACAGGTAATCGTGCAGCGCGTGCATAACCTCCAGGCGTTTGGCATCGCGTGCCACCGGCAACTGCAGCTCGAAGGCAATCGCGTGCATGATCTCGTCGGGCGAGACGCTGGGATTGCCAAGATAGACAATGTCGACTCGCTCGGCGAGCCTCGCCTGCAGCATGCGGCACAGCATGGTCTTTCCGCTGCCCACTTCGCCGGTAACCTTGATGATCCCCTCACCGTTGAGGATGGCGTATACGAGGGCATCCAGAACCGCTCCGCGGTTGGCGCCCTCGAAAAAAAACTCGGTGTCGGGCGTGATCCGAAAGGGTGGGCGCTTGAGCCCGAAAAAGGCGTAGTACATGCGCCCCCCTACGCCCGCCCGCCGGGGCTGCCGCCCGCCGTGTGGGTGTCGTGGCCCTGAACACGGCCGTAGAGGGTGGTGCGACGAACGCCCAGCATGCGAGCTGCCTGGCTGAAGTTGCCGTGGCTCATGGCGAGTGCAGCTTCCACGAAGCAGCGTTCCCACTGACGCAAAGTCTCGTCCAGGTCGAGGTTGTGGCGCGTCTCAAGGATTCCGCGGGCCGCCTGCACGCTGGGCTCGAAGCTGGGCGCAGGCGTAGCCGTTTCCTCATGGGCCTGGAGAGAACCCGCGAAATCGAGCTCTGTGGCCAGTTGCTCTCGGCTGACCTTTTGACCCGAGTGCCGGGTTATCAACCGGATCACCACGTTGCGCAATTCACGCACGTTACCGGGGAAGGGATAATCCATCCACAGCGCGAGCGCTTCTGGAGAGAGAACAAATGGCGGTGCGCCTGTCTGGGCGGCATACAGCGCCGTAAAGTGTTCCAGCAGGAGCTGACGGTCTTGCCCCAGCTCGCGCAGCGGCGCCACCTGAATGGCAAACACGGACAACCGGTGATACAAGTCAAGGCGGAAGCGGCCTGCGCGCACTTCTTCCCGCAACCCGCGATTGGTGGCGGCAATCACCCGGGCTTCGCTGTGCCGCGACTGGGTTTCACCGACGCGTTGAAACTCGCCGTTTTCCAGTACACGCAGCAACTTGGCTTGTAGTTCCAGAGGCAGCTCGCCGATTTCGTCAAGGAACAGCGTGCCGTCGCGAGCGTCTTCGAAGTAACCGCTGCGGGCTCCGGCGGCGCCGGTGAAAGCCCCCTTGGCGTGGCCGAACAGGGTGGGTTCCACCAGATTCGCCGAAATGGCGGCGCAGTTCAGGGCGAGATAGGGTCGTCCAGCACGAAGGCCGGCCCGGTGCAGGGCCTCGGCCACCAGTTCCTTGCCGCTACCTGATTCGCCTTCAATGAGCACGGGAAAGGGCGAACTGCCGTACAGGGTGATTTGCTCACGCAGTCGCTCAATGGGAAAGCTCCTGCCCACGATACCGCTGGTGGCGGCAGGGTCGCGTTTCTCGGCTGCACTGAAGCCGGAGGCGCGCAGCAGTAGTTCCTTGAGGCGCTCGGGCTCGCACGGCTTGGCCACAAAATCCACTGCTCCCAGGGCGCGAGCATGGCGGGCGTTCGCCTCGTCGTTCTGGCCTGAGAGCACCAGGATTTTCATTTGTGGTGCAGCGCCGAGCAGGTCTCCGATGAGCTTGAAACCCTCGTCGGGGCGGTGCGGCGTGGGCGGAAGGCCCAGGTCCACCAGCGCGAGGCCGGGCGGCTCGCCGAGTTGCGTCAGGAGGCTTTGCACCTGGCCACGGGAATCGGCGGCATAGACATTGAAGTCACGACCAAGCACGAAGGACAGGGTGTCGGAGATCAGTGGATCGTCATCGACGATCAGCAGGTCGGGCCGGACTTTGGTCTCCATGGAGGACTCAGGCGGCCCGAGGCTCATCGATCAGCCGCAGGAACGCCTGCTCCAGCGAGGCGTCACCGTGGGAGGCGCGCAATTGGGCGGGGCTGCCCAGGTAGCGCAGGCGGCCGCGGTGAAGCACGGCCATCCGGCCGCACATCTCGTCCACGTCAGCGAGCGCGTGGGAAGTGATGAACACAGTGGCGCCTCCGGCGTGGCGCTCTCGCAACACTGCCTTGAGCAGCGCCCGGGCCTTGGGATCGAGACCGCTGGTGGGTTCGTCCAGCACAAGCATGGGGCGGCCCGCGAGCAGGGCGCAGGCGAGCCCAAGTTTTTGCGTCATGCCTTTGGAGAATGCGCGCACCGGCTTGTCGAGAGCCGCCGCATCGAGGTCCAGGCTGGCGATGGTGGAACGAGCCAGTGCTTCGTCGTAGCGTTGTCCGTATAGCCGCAGCATGAGGCGGAGAAAATCCCTTCCCGTGGCATAGAAGGGAGCATTAAATCGCTCGGGCACGAACGCGATGCTGGAACGCGCTTCGGTGCGCGTGCTCGGAATGCCGAAAAGTTCGATTTGACCCTCTTCGGCGCGGTTGGCGTCGAGCAGGCACTTGATCAGCGTGGTCTTGCCGGCGCCATTCATGCCCACCAAGCCGAAGAAATCTCCCTGATCCACTTCCAGATCCACCTCTGCCAGGGCGGTCAGCGGGCCGAAGCGCTTGGTGACCTGATCGATGCGAAGGGCGGGTAGCGGCATTCGGAAGGGGGACCTGAAGCCTCGGAGTGCCCGCTCGGCGAAACGCCGCGGAACCTGGCAACGGTAACGGAATCGAAAGGTTGCCTCAAGAACGGCCTGATCTGAGAGGTGTTCGCTCGGGGCCAGCGGGTTACAATTCTCGTTATTTTTTTCGAACCCTGCAGGCCGCCCTTTGTCCTCGGAAGCACTTGTTGAACTCGACGCCGTGGAGTTCGCCTACGCGCAGCGACCCATTCTCAAGGGGGTGAGGATGCGGTTTCCGCGTGGCTCGGTGGTGGCGATCATGGGGGGCAGCGGTTGCGGCAAGACCACGCTGCTGCGATTGATCGGAGGCCAGTTGCGCCCCTCGAAGGGCGGAGTGCGGGTTGAAAGTCAGGATGTGGCGGGGCTTTCCCACGGGGCGCTGTACCGGCTGCGACGTCGCATGGGCATGCTGTTCCAGTTCGGCGCCCTGTTCACCGATCTGACCGTGTTCGACAATGTGGCATTTCCGCTGCGCGAGCACACCAGCCTGTCCGAGACCATGATTCGCGACCTCGTGCTCATGAAGCTGCAGGCCGTGGGACTGAGGGGCGCAGCACAGTTGCGCCCGGCGGAACTGTCGGGAGGCATGGCGCGGCGTGTGGCGCTGGCGCGCGCAGTGGCCCTGGATCCCATGCTCATCATGTACGACGAGCCCTTTACGGGCCTCGACCCCATTTCCCTCGGGGTGATCGCGAACCTGATCCGGCGCCTGAACGACGCGCTCGGCGCCACATCAGTGCTGGTGACGCACGATGTGGAGGCGTCGTTGCGCATCGTCGACTATGTCTACATCCTGGACGGCGGCCTCATCGTGGCCGAGGGCACGCCCGAGCAGATCCGGGCCTCTGCTGAGCCCGTGGTGCATCAGTTCGTCCATGGCGAGGCCGATGGGCCGGTAGGCTTCCACTATCCGGCAGCCGGGCTTGCCCAGTCCTTCGGCATGGGAGAACGGCCATGATTGGAGCGCTTGACGCTGGCCTTCGGTCCCTGGGTGCCCGGGTAGTGGACGGCGTTTGGAAACTCGGTTGCGCCACGCGCTTCACGGGCACGCTGCTGGCACGGTCGGCCCCGGCGCTGCGTCGCCCTCAGTTGTTGCTCGACCAGGTGCACTTCACCGGTGTGCTATCGCTCATCATCATCGTGGTGTCCGGGCTGTTCGTGGGGCTGGTGCTGGGGCTGCAGGGTTACGAGACCCTCAAGCGCTATGGCTCGGCGGAGGCGCTTGGCACGCTGGTGGCGTTGGCGCTGGTACGCGAGCTTGGGCCGGTGGTGGCGGCGCTGCTTTTCGCGAGCCGTGCGGGTTCAGCCATCACGGCGAAGATCGGCATCATGAGGTCCACCGAGCAACTCTCGGCCATGGAGATGATGGCCGTAGACCCCTACAGCCGGGTGCTGGCGCCCATCTTCTGGGGAGGGGCCATTTCCATGCCGCTGCTGGCGGCCATATTCAGCGCCTGCGGCGTGTTCGGCGGTTACCTGATCGGCGTGGTGGTGCTGGGCGTGGATTCGGGCGCTTTCTGGTCGCAGATGCAGGCTGCGGTGGATGTCTGGGACGATGTGGGCAACGGCGTGATCAAGAGCGTGGTGTTCGGCGTGGCCGTCACGCTCATCGCGTTGTTCGAAGGCTGGGATGCGCCGCCCACTGCCGAAGGGGTGTCCTATGCCGTGACGCGCACCGTGGTCACCTCGGCGCTGGCGGTCCTGGCACTGGATTTCGTCCTCACCTCGTTCATGTTCACTGGGGTTTGAACACATGAAACGTACCACCATCGACTTGTGGGTTGGCCTGTTCGTCACCGCCGGGCTGGCGGCGCTTATGGTTCTCGCCCTGAAGGTGGGCAATGCCACCACCGTGAGCGCTGCCGATGGCTATCGTGTCACGGCCGAATTCGACAACATCGGCGGCCTCAAGCCGCGCGCGCCGGTGAAGAGCTCCGGCGTGGTGGTCGGGCGCGTGGAGCGCATCGAACTGGATACGCGCAAGTTCGTCGCCCGGGTCACGCTGCGCCTGGACAGACGCTACGATTTCCCGGCCGATTCCTCGGCCTCCATCCTGACCGCCGGGCTGCTGGGCGAGCAGTACGTGGGGCTGGAGGGCGGCGGTGACGAAAAGCTCCTCAAGGATGGTGACCGCGTGACGATCACGCAGGGGGCCATGATTCTGGAGCGCATGATTGGGCGCTTCCTGTACGGCAAGGCTGCCGAGGGGCCCCAGCCCGAGAAATGAACCCCCGCCCGCGGCCGCTGTGCCGGCGCCCGGGCCTTTGCTGGAGAACAGTCATGACGACGACACCGATGCTTCCTGGCCGCAGCCTGGCCGCTCTGGCCCTGTTGGCCCTCGGTCTCGCCGGCGCGCCGGCGCGTGCCCAAGTGGTACCGCCCGACGAACTGGTGCGCTCCACCTCCGAGCAAGTGCTCAAGATGGCCGCCGAAGACACCGGCGCCAAGAACGGCAGCACGGCCAAGCTGGTGGAGTTGATCGAAACCCGCGTGGTGCCGCACTTCGACATGAGGAAGGTCACGCGGCTGGCGGTGGGCAGGCCGTGGCGCGAGGCCACGCCCGAGCAGCAGGCCACACTGGTGCGCGAGTTCCAGAACCTGCTGGTGCGCTCCTACGCCGCTGCCTACACCGCCTATCGCCAGGTGAAGGTGGAGGTGCCCCCCGTGAAGCTGACCGGCGGCGAGGAGGAGGTGGTCGTGAAGACCCGCATCCTGCTGCCGGGTGGTGCGCCGCCAGTGGGTGTGGATTACGCCATGGGCCGTTCCGATGCCGGCTGGAAGGTCTTCAACGTCACCGTGGACGGCGTGAGCCTGGTCACGACCTACCGTAACGAGTTCGCTGCCCAGATTCAGAACGGCGGCATCGACGGACTGATCGGCTACCTTCGGGAGCGCAACGCCCGGGTCGGACGGCCGGCGGCGAAATGAGCGCTGTGTTGCACGAGGGCCGGCTGGTCATCTCGGGGCCGGTCACGCTGCAGACCGTGGAGGCGCTGGTTGCGCGTGGCGACGCCCTGATCCGCGAGGGCGCTAGGGTAGTGGATCTGTCCGGGGTGGCGGAGGTGGATTCGGCGGCGCTCGCCATGTTGCTCCACTGGATCCGCGCCGCCCGTGGCGCCGGCCGCACGCTGGCTGTGGACCACGCCCCGGACTCGCTGCGCAGCCTGGCGAGGCTCTACGACCTGGAAGCGCTCGTGTTTGGCGCGGGAGCGCCTTGACCCCAGCCATTGAAGTCAGCGGGCTGGGCAAGCGCTACGGTGGTGTGCAGGCGCTCGACGGTGTTGACCTTGAGGTGGCGCAGGGCGAGTTCTTCGCGCTTCTGGGCCCCAACGGCGCAGGCAAGACCACCCTGATCAGCATTCTCGCCGGGCTGGCGCGCCCCGATCGCGGCGAGGCCAGGGTGATGGGCCATCACGTGGTGCGCGACTATCGCGCGGCGCGGCGCGCCCTGGGAGTGGTGCCCCAGGAGTTGGTGTTCGACCCCTTCTTCACCGTGCGCGAGACGCTGCGCATCCAGAGCGGCTACTTCGGGCTGACCCACAACGACGCCTGGATCGACGAGATCCTCGATCACCTGGACCTCACCGCCAAGGCCAACGCCAACATGCGCACCCTTTCCGGGGGCATGAAGCGCCGTGTGCTGGTGGCCCAGGCCCTGGTGCACCGCCCGCCGGTGATCATCCTCGACGAACCCACCGCCGGCGTGGACGTGGAATTGCGCCAGGGTCTGTGGGCCTTCATCCGGCGCTTGAATCAGGCCGGTCACACCATCGTGCTAACCACTCACTACCTGGAGGAGGCCGAGACCCTGTGCTCGCGGGTGGCCATGCTCAAGTCGGGGCGGGTGGTGGCGTTGGACACCACGGCCAACCTGCTCGCGGGGTTGTCGGGCGTGCACCTCAAGGTGCGGCTCGAACCCGACCGCCTGCCCGAGGCGCTGCGCGCCCGGGCCCTGCCGGTCTCGGGCGGACTCCAGGTGATTGCCCTGGAACGCGCCGCCCTGGTGGCCGACGCGCTGGCAGCGCTGCGCGCCGAAGGCATCCAGGTGCTGGATGTGCAGCTCGAGCAGCCCGACCTCGAAGAGGCTTTCCTGCGGCTGGTGGGGCGCGAGGAGCGCGCGGCGTGAGCGGTTTTCTGACCCTGTTGCGCAAGGAGCTGCTGCGCTTCTGGAAGGTGGCCTTCCAGACCGTCGCCGCGCCCATCCTCACCGCGGCGCTCTATCTGCTGGTGTTCTCCCACGTGTTGGAGGCTCACGTGCAGGTCTATCCGGGTGTTTCCTACACTGCCTTCCTGGTGCCTGGGCTGGCGATGATGTCGTTGCTGCAAAACGCGTTTGCCAATACCTCTTCGTCGCTGATCCAGTCCAAGATCACCGGCAACATCGTGTTCGTGCTGCTCACGCCCCTGTCCCATGCCGAGCTGTACTGGGCCTACATCTGCGCCGCCGTGGTGCGCGGGGTGATGGTGGGGGCCGGCGTGTTCGCCGTTACCCTCATCACCGGGCCGGTGCCCTTGCCTCATCCGCTGTGGGCGGCGGCCTTCGCTGTGCTTGGCGGGGGCATCCTGGGCGCTCTTGGGCTCATCGCCGGCATCTGGGCGGACAAGTTCGACCAGCTGGCGGCTTTCCAAAACTTCGTCATCGTGCCGCTCACGTTCCTCTCGGGGGTGTTCTACTCGGTGCACTCCCTGCCGCCCTTCTGGCAGGCCGCCTCCCACCTCAACCCGTTCTTCTACATGATCGACGGCTTTCGCTACGGCTTCTTCGGCGTGTCCGACATCGCGCCGCTTACCGGCCTTTGCATTGTGGGGGCTACTTTCGGCGGCTTATCATTCGTCTCGCTGCGGTTGCTGCGCAGCGGCTGGAAACTGCGCTCCTGAAGGCCCCCGCGAGCGCGCCCTCTCCCCTCTTTCGGTTCGCCCCATGCTCAGTCCCGACACCGTCCGCCAGTACATCGCCGACAACCTGCCCTGCGAACACCTTGAAGTGAGCGGCGATGGCGCGCACTTCGAGGCCGTGATCGTGAGCACCCAGTTCACAGGCAAGAACCGCGTGCAACGCCATCAGGAGGTCTACAAGGCTTTGGGCGAACGCATGCGCGAGGAGATTCACGCCCTGTCCATGCAGACCCTCACGCCGGACGAGTGGCGCGCGCGGGGCTGAGAGCCGGGCGTGGAAAAACTCAGCATCGAGGGCGGTGCGCCGCTCGAAGGTGAGGTGAGCATCTCGGGTGCCAAGAATGCCGCCCTGCCCATCCTGTGCGCCTCCATCCTCACCGCCGGCACCCTGCGGGTGGAGAACGTACCCAGACTGCGCGACGTCACCACCACCCTCAATCTGCTCGGGCAGATGGGCATGGAGCTGTCGCTGGACGACAAGCTCGGCCTGAGCCTGCGCGGCGACGGGCTGCACAGCGTGGTGGCGCCCTACGAGCTGGTGAAGACCATGCGAGCCTCCATCCTGGTGCTCGGGCCGCTGGTGGCGCGCTTCGGCGAAGCCAAGGTGTCGCTGCCGGGCGGCTGCGCCATCGGCGTGCGGCCGGTGGATCAACACATCAAGGGGCTGCGCGCGCTGGGCGCCGAAATCGACATCGAGCATGGCTACATCCATGCCCGCGCCGGGCGGCTGAAGGGCACGCGGCTGGTGATGGATCTGGTGACGGTCACCGGCACCGAAAACCTCATGATGGCGGCCTGCCTCGCGGAGGGCACCACGGTCATCGAGAATGCCGCCCGCGAGCCGGAGGTGGCCGATCTGGCCGACTGCCTCAATGCCATGGGCGCGCGGGTGGAGGGTGCAGGCGGCGACGTGATCACTGTGCATGGCGTGTCCGCGCTGCACGGTGCCACCCATCGCGTCATGCCCGACCGCATAGAGACCGGTACATTCCTCGCGGCCGTGGCCACTGCCGGCGGCCGGGTCACGGTGCGCGATTGCCTGCCCCGCAGCCTGGATGCCGTCACCGCCAAGCTGGCGGAGGCGGGCGCTCGCATCGAAACCGGCCCTGACTGGATGCGCATCGAGATGGAGCGCCGGCCCAGCGCCGTGAATCTGCGCACGGCTCCCTACCCGGCTTTCCCCACCGACATGCAGGCCCAGTTCATGACCTTGAATTGTGTGGCCGATGGCACCGCCACCATCACCGAGACCATCTTCGAGAATCGTCTGATGCACGTGCAGGAATTGCGGCGCCTGGGCGCGGCCATCGACGTGCAGGGCAACACGGCCATCATCCGTGGCGTGGACCGGCTGGAGGGCGCCGCCGTCATGGCCACCGACCTGCGCGCCTCGGCGAGCCTGGTGATCGCCGGGCTCGTGGCTCAGGGCACCACAACCGTGGACCGCATCTACCACCTGGATCGCGGCTACGAGCGCATCGAGGAGAAGCTGCGTCGGCTCGGCGCTCGGGTGCAGCGCATCTCCTGAGGGCGCCTTCGCGCCCGGCTCCGGTAGAATCCGCTCCCCTTTGCCACACCCGCCGCGCTCGCCGTGAAAGGCATCACCATTGCCCTGTCCAAGGGCCGCATCTTCGAGGAAACCGCGCCCTTGCTGGCGGCCGCGGGCATTCGCGCGGCCGAGGACCCGGAGCGCTCGCGCAAGCTGATTCTCCCCACCAACCGGTCCGATGTGCGTATTCTCATCGTGCGTGCCTCGGATGTGCCCACCTATGTCCAGCACGGTGCCGCCGACCTGGGGATCGCCGGCCGTGACGTGCTCATGGAACATGGCGGCGCCGGCCTGTATCAGCCGCTCGACCTGGGCATCGCCCGCTGCCGGATGATGGTGGCCGTGCCAGAAGGCTTCGATTACGCCCTGGCGGTGAAACAGGGGGCCCGGCTGCGGGTGGCCACCAAGTACCTGCGCACTGCCAGCGAGCACTTCGCTGCCAAAGGGGTGCACGTGGAGCTCATCAAGCTGTACGGCTCCATGGAATTGGCGCCGCTGGTGGGCCTGGCGGACGCCATCGTCGATCTGGTCTCCAGCGGCAACACGCTGCGCGCCAATCATTTGGTGGCAGTGGAGGAAATAGCGCCGGTGTCGGCGCGGCTGGTGGTGAACCAGGCCGCGCTCAAGCTGCGGCGCCCGTTGCTGCAGCCGGTGATCGAAGCCTTCGCCACCGCCGTGCGCACGGCCGCGGAGGCGGCATGAACGTCACGCGCCTCGATTCCTCGGCGCCTGGCTTCGAGGCCGGGCTTGGCCGCCTGCTGGCATTCGAAGCCAGCCAGGACCCCGGCGTGGAGGACACGGTGCGCGCCATCCTGGCCGATGTGCGGGCCCGGGGCGACGCGGCGCTGCTGGAATACACGCGCCGTTTCGACCGCGTGCAGGCCGAGTCGGTGGCGGCGCTGGAGATTCCATCGGCAGCGCTGCGCGACGCACTCACCACCCTGCCGGCGGCGCGCCGCGAGGCGCTGGAACAGGCAGCGGCGCGCATTCGCCGCTATCACGAGCGTCAGGCAGCCCCCTCATGGTCGTTCACCGACGAAGACGGCACGGTGCTGGGCCAGCAGGTGACGCCCCTGGACCGGGTGGGCATTTACGTTCCGGGCGGCAAGGCGGCCTATCCCTCCAGCGTGCTCATGAATGCCTTGCCCGCGCGCGTGGCGGGCGTGGGCGAAGTGGTCATGGTGGTGCCAACACCCGGCGGTGAGCGAAACCCTTTGGTGCTGGCGGCGGCGGCCCTCGCTGGTGTGGACCGCGTGTTCGCCCTGGGCGGTGCCCAGGCCGTGGCCGCGCTTGCCTGGGGCACTGACACCGTGCCCGCTGTTGACAAGATCGTGGGACCGGGCAACGCCTGGGTAGCGGCGGCCAAACGTCAGGTGTTCGGGGTGGTGGGCATCGACATGGTGGCGGGGCCGTCCGAAATCCTCGTCATCAGCGACGGCAGCGTGCCAGCCGATTGGCTTGCCATGGATCTGTTTTCCCAGGCCGAGCATGACGAACTGGCCCAGGCGGTGCTTCTCACGCCCGATGCTGCGCACCTCGAGGCAGTGGCTGCCGCCATGCAGGCGCAGATCGATGCCATGCCGCGCCGCGACGTGATCCGAGCCTCGCTGGAGCGGCGCGGGGCCCTGGTGAAGGTGCGCGACCTGGCCGAGGCGTGCCGGCTGGCCAACCGCATGGCGCCCGAGCACCTGGAACTGGCGGTGCAAGAGCCTGGCGCGTGGGTCGGTCAACTGCGCCACGCCGGCGCCATTTTCATGGGCCGTCACTCCTGCGAGGCCCTGGGGGACTACTGCGCCGGACCCAATCATGTGCTGCCCACGGCGCGCACCGCGCGTTTCTCCTCGCCCCTGGGTGTGTACGACTTCCAGAAGCGCACCAGCCTGATTCACGCCTCCGCCCGGGGTGCGGCGCGGCTGGGGCTTATTGCCGGCGAGCTGGCCGATGGCGAGGGTCTGCCGGCCCACGCGGCCTCGGCCCGGCTGCGCGCCGCTGCATCGTGACCGATCCCGTTGCCAGCGGTGGCCTCGACGGCCCGCTTTCCGCTGCTGCTTCCCCCGCCTCGGTGCTGCGCCCCGAGGTGCTGGCCCAGAGCGCCTACCATGTGGCCGATGCCCGGGGCATGGTGAAGCTCGATGCCATGGAAAACCCCTACCCGCTGCCCGAAGTGGTGCGCGAGGCGGTGGCAAGGCGGCTGGCGGAGGTGGCGGTGAACCGCTATCCCGACGCCGCTTGCCATGAACTCAAGCAGCGGCTGCGCGCCGCCGCCGGGGTTCCGGCGGATGCCGGGTTGCTGCTGGGCAACGGGTCGGACGAAATCATCCAGATGCTGGCCTTGGCCGTGGCGCGGCCTGGCGCGGTGATCCTGGGCGTGGAACCTTCCTTCGTCATGTTCCGGCTGCTGGCGGGCCTGGCCGGGGCGCGTTGGGTGGGTGTGCCGCTGCGCGCCGATTTCAGCCTGGATGAAACCGCCCTGCAGGAGGCCATCGAGCGCCACCGGCCTGCGCTGGCGCTGCTTGCCTATCCCAACAACCCCACGGGCAACCTGTTCGACCGTGCCGTGCTGGAGCGTGTCATCGCCCGGCTACCGGGGCTGGCGGTGGTGGACGAGGCCTATCAAGCCTTCGCTGGCGACAGCTTCGCCGATGCGCTGGCGCGCTTTCCGAATCTGCTGGTGATGCGGACGCTCTCCAAGCTTGGACTGGCTGGACTGCGGCTGGGCTATCTCATGGGCAGTCCGGCCTGGATCGGCGAACTGGAAAAACTGCGCCTCCCGTACAACATCAATGCGCTCACCCAGGCGGCGGCCACGGCGATTCTGGAACACCCCGAGGTGCTCGAAGGCCAGGCCGCGGCGCTGCGCGCGGCGCGCGGCGAACTGGCCGCTGCCCTTGAGCGCCTGCCGGGGGTTACGGTGTTCCCCAGTGCCGCCAATTTTTTGTTGCTGCGGGTGAAGTCCGCGCCGCGGGTGTTCGATGCGCTGAAGGCGCGCGGCGTGCTGGTGAAGCTGGCCGACGGCAGCCACCCGCTGATGGAAGGGTGCCTGCGGGTGACGGTAAGCACCCCGGAGGAGAACCGCTTGTTCCTGCAAGCGCTGGATGAATCCCTGCTGTCATGAGTACCGCCATGTCCCACACTTCCCCCATCCGCCGCGCTGAAGTGGAACGCGCCACGCTGGAGACGCGCATCCGCGCCGGCATTGCGCTGGAAGGCAGCGGCCGCGCGCAATTGTCCACCGGCATCGGTTTCTTCGACCACATGCTCGAGCAGATCGCCCGCCATGGACTGTTCGACCTGGAGATCGAGGCCAGCGGCGATCTGCACGTGGATGGTCACCACACTGTGGAGGACGTGGGCATCACCCTGGGCCAGGCCTTCGCGAAGGCCGTGGGCGACAAGGAGGGTGTGCGCCGCTATGGCCACGCTTATGTGCCGTTGGACGAGGCGCTCTCGCGGGTGGTGGTGGACCTCTCCGGCCGGCCGGGCCTGCAATTTCGCGGTGAGTTCACCCGCGCCATGATCGGCACCCTCGAAACCCAGCTTGTGTATGAATTTTTCCAGGGTTTCGTGAATCACGCCGCGGTCACGCTGCATGTGGACATGCTCCATGGCGTGAATGCCCATCACCAGTGCGAAACCGTGTTCAAGGCCTTCGGCCGGGCGCTGCGCATGGCCGTGGAACTGGATCCGCGCGCCGCCGGTGTGCTGCCCTCCACCAAGGGCAGTTTGTAGCGCCATGGACGTGGCGGTGGTGGACTATGGAATGGGTAACCTGCGCTCAGTGGCGAAGGCCCTTGAGCACGTGGCCCCGGGCTGCGTGGTGCGGGTTACGGACCGGCCAGAGGAGATCGATGCCGCGGAGCGGGTGGTTTTTCCCGGGCAAGGCGCCATGCCCGATTGCATGCGTGAGCTGGATGCCCGGGGATTGCGCGCGGCGGTGCTGCACGCCGCCGCCCACAAGCCCTTCCTGGGCATCTGCATCGGGCTGCAGATGCTGTTTGAACGCAGTGAAGAAGGCCACGTGGCGGGGTTGGGAATTCTTCCTGGCCGGGTGCGGCGCTTTGCGGCCGAGGGCCTGGTGGCCGCCGATGGTCGGCGCCTGAAGGTGCCCCACATGGGCTGGAACCGTGTGCACCAGGCCCGGGCGCATCCGCTTTGGGCTGGAATCCCGGAGGGTGAGCGCTTCTATTTCGTGCACAGTTATGTGGTCGAGCCGGCCGATCCGGAGCTGGTGGCCGGCACCACTGACTACCCCGGGCCGTTTACCTGCGCTGTGGCGAAGGCTAGACTGTTCGCCGTTCAGTTCCATCCCGAAAAAAGTCATGCTGGCGGACTGAAGCTGCTGTCCAATTTCATGTCCTGGGATCCTGAATCGTCCCGGTGACCGCAAACGGATCGCCTGCCCCGTCCCCCCACCGCCTTCATGCCGCACCGCGCGGCAGCAAAACGCCCAGGCACCCCATGCTCATCATCCCGGCCATCGACCTCAAGGACGGTCACTGCGTCCGTTTGCGCCAAGGCGAGATGGACCGCGCCACGGTGTTTTCCGAAGATCCGGGCGCCATGGCGCGCCATTGGGTCGATCAGGGGGCGCGCCGCCTGCATCTGGTTGACCTCAATGGCGCCGTGGCCGGGCGGCCGCTCAATGAGCCGGCTGTGAAAGCCATCCTGCGCTCGGTGGGCGACAGCATTCCCGTGCAGTTGGGCGGCGGCATACGCGACCTCGACACCATCGAGCGCTATCTCGACGACGGCATCTCGTACGTGATCATCGGCACGGCCGCCGTCAAGACCCCGGGTTTCCTGCACGACGCCTGTTACGCGTTTCCGGGCCACATCATGGTCGGCCTCGACTGCCGCGACGGCAAAGTGGCGGTGGAGGGGTGGTCCAAGCTCACCGGCCATGATGCGCTCGACCTGGCGCTCAAGTTCCAGGACTACGGCGTGGAGGCCATCATCCATACCGATATCGGGCGTGACGGCATGATGAACGGGGTCAACGTGGAGGCTACCGTGGCGCTCGCACGGCAGTTGTCGGTGCCTGTCATTGCCAGTGGCGGTGTCACCGACCTGGAGGACGTGCGCCGACTGTGCGCGGTGCAGTTCGAGGGTATCAACGGCGCCATCGCCGGTAGAGCGCTCTACGAGGGCCGGCTCGATCTGGCGGCGGCCCAGAAGCTTGCCGACGAGCTGGGCGGCTGACGCGTCCGCACCAGCGCCACGCGCTCTGCGCCGCCATCCCACCATGGGCCTTGCCACCCGCATCATTCCTTGCCTGGACGTGGACCGCGGCCGCGTGGTGAAAGGCGTCAATTTCACGGGCCTGCGCGACGCGGGCGATCCGGTGGAGGTGGCGCGCCGCTACGACGAACAGGGCGCCGACGAGATCGCCTTCCTCGACATCACCGCCAGCTCCGATGGGCGCAACACCATCGTGCACGTGGTGGAGCAGGTGGCAGAGCAGGTGTTCATCCCGCTCACCGTGGGCGGCGGGGTTCGCAGCGTGGCCGATATCCGTCGCCTTCTCAACGCCGGCGCCGACAAGGTGAGCATCAACACCGCCGCAGTGCAGGACCCAGGGTTCGTGGCCGAGGCGTCGGGTTTTTTCGGCGCACAGTGCATCGTTGTGGCGGTGGATGCGAAGCGCGTGCCCGGCGAAGGTGCGCCGCGCTGGGAAGTGTTCACCCACGGCGGCCGCCGTGGCACGGGTCTGGATGCCGTGCTCTGGGGCCGGCGCATGCAGGCCGCGGGCGCGGGCGAGATTCTGCTCACCAGCATGGATCGGGACGGCACTCGCCAGGGCTTCGACCTGGAGTTGACACGGGCGTTTTCCGACGCCCTCGATGTGCCCATCATCGCCAGCGGTGGTGTTGGCACGCTGGAGCATCTGGCCGACGGAGTGTGCCAGGGCCGTGCCGACGCGGTATTGGCGGCCAGCATTTTCCATTATGGCGAGCACACCATCGGTGCGGCCAAGCGCTTTCTGGCCGCCCGCGGCATCGAGGTGAGGCAGGTGCCATGAGCGACTGGCTCGATGAAGTGAAATGGGATGCCGCCGGGCTCGTACCTGCCATCGCTCAGGATGTCCACAGCGGACGGGTGCTGATGGTGGCGTGGATGAACCGCGAGGCTCTTGCGCGCACCGCCAGCACCGGTGAAGCGCACTACTGGTCGCGCTCGCGCGGCCGTCCTTGGCACAAGGGCGAGGAATCGGGCCATGTGCAGCGCGTTCGAGAGTTGCGACTGGACTGCGACGGCGACGTTATCCTGCTGGCGGTGGAGCAGGCTGGCGGCATTGCCTGCCACACCGGCAGGGAGCACTGCTTCTTCCGCCGCTTGCGCGGCGAGGTCTGGGAAAGCACCGAGCCGGTGTTGCAGGACCCGGCGCGCATCTACGGCAAGCCGGCGACCAACTCGGGTGTGGCGTGAACGAGCTCTCCAGCGTGCTGCAGCGCCTGTCGCAGACTCTCGAGGCGCGAAAAGGCGCCGACCCGGGCAGCTCCTACGTGGCCGGGCTGTATGCGCGCGGCACCGACGCCATCCTCAAGAAGATCGGCGAGGAGGCCACCGAGACCGTTCTGGCCGCCAAGGGTGGTGATAAACTCCAGCTTGTTCGCGAGACAGCCGACCTTTGGTTCCATTGCCTGGTCATGCTAGCCCACGCCGGGCTCGGCCCGGAAGACGTGCTCGTGGAACTGCAGCGCCGCGAGGGCACGTCTGGCATCGACGAGAAGGCGTCGCGGACGAGCCCCTGAAGCGCCCGGTTCCCGGGCGCGGCCAGCCACGAAGATGAGCACCGACAACTGCATTTTCTGCAAGATCGTCCTCGGCGAGATTCCATGCCGCAAGGTCTACGAAGACGATGAACTGTTGGCATTCCACGATATCCACCCGGTGGCGCCCGTGCATTTTCTGGTGGTGACCAAGGAGCATATCGACTCCATGGCGCACCTCGACACGCGCCACGCGGGGGTGATGGGGCGCATGATGGTAATGGTGCATGGCCTTGCGGCGCAGCAGGGTTCCACTGACGGTTTTCGCATCGTTTGCAATACCGGGCGGGTGGGCCGCCAGGATGTTTTTCACCTGCACGTGCATGTGCTCGGAGGGCCCGGGCCGCTGCCGGGCATGATCGCGCGAGCCTGATTGGCGCGCGCTTCGCAAAAGGAGAATTGCAATGGGTAGCTTCAGCATCTGGCATTGGCTGATCGTTCTGGTGGTGGTGGTGCTCATCTTCGGCACCAAGAAGCTGCGCAACCTCGGCCAGGATCTGGGCGGTGCCGTGAAGGGCTTCAAGGAAGGCATGAAGGGCGACGAGGACGCCAAGGCAGCCGGCAAGCTCGAAAGCGCCGGCGCGGGCCAGACCATCGACGCCGAGGTCAAGGACAAGTCCAGGTCCTAAGGCAGGCCGCGCGGGAGAGGGTGTGTTCGATTTCAGTTTCGGCGAGTTGATGGTCATCGGCGTGGTGGCGCTGGTGGTCATCGGGCCGGAGAAGCTTCCCAAGGTGGCGCGCACCGGCGGGGCGCTTTTCGGGCGCTTGCAGCGCTACGTCTCGGACGTGAAGGCCGACATCAATCGCGAGATCGAAGCCTCCGAGCTGAAGGAATTGCAGTCCACCATGAATGACGCCGCGCAGTCTATCCAGCAGACGGTCAGTTCCCAGGCAACCGAGATCCAGCAGGAGATTCGCAAGACCGAAGAAGAATTCAACCGCCTTTCCAACCCGCTGTTGCACTTTGGGTTGGCTGGCTCTGGCGCCACGGGGGCTGGCGCGGCCGCCGGGGGTGCGGACGAACCAGCCGTGGGGCCTGCGGGCACTGAGCCCGAGGCGTCTGCGCAGCTTGAGCTCGGACTTGGCACGGCGGATGCCGCCGCGGCTGCGGAAACCCCCCCACCCCCAAACTCGCTGCGACAGGCCTAGGGCGATAGCCACCCGGTATCGCCCGTCCGGCCGCGGACGCAGTCCATGAGCGACAACGAATCCTTCCTGACCCACCTGATCGAGCTGCGCGACCGGCTTACGCGCGCGTTGATCGCAGTGTTGGTGGTGTTCTTGTGCCTTTTCCCCTTTGCCTCTGACCTGTTCGACCTGCTCGCAAAGCCGCTCATGAGCGTGCTGCCCGAGGGCTCGAAGATGATCGCCACGGGGGTGGTGGCACCCTTCATCATTCCCGTGAAGGTGGCGTTGGTTTTGGCGCTTGGCGTCGCACTGCCCTATGTGCTCTACCAGGCTTGGGCTTTCGTGGCGCCGGGTCTGTACCGGCATGAGAAGCGCTTCGCCATGCCTATGCTTGTGGCAAGCGTGGTGCTGTTCTTTGCTGGCGTCGCCTTTTGCTATTTCTTCGTGTTCGGCGTGGTGTTCAAGTTCGTGTACTCCATTGCGCCCAAAAGCATCAATGTGGCTCCGGATATCGACAACTATTTCAGCTTCGTGCTGGGAATGTTCGTTGCTTTCGGCGTGACATTCGAAGTGCCTATCGCCGTTATCCTGCTGGTCAAGATGGGTTTCGTTTCAGTGGCTAAACTGCGCGAGATACGGCCTTATGTGATCGTGGGCGCTTTCGTGGTCGCCGCCGTGGTGACGCCGCCAGACGTGTTGTCGCAGATCATGCTGGCAATACCGCTATGGGTGCTCTACGAGGCCGGCATCGTGGCAGCGGCGCTCATGATGCGCGGCAAACCCGCCCAACAATCTCCCGACGCCACCTGAGCATCTCTTGCAGCGCTGTTCAAGACCGGCCGGCAGGTGGTATTCCAGGAGGGTAGAAACGACGTGGCGTTTTTCTTGGAAGATCCTGCCGCATAGCGCTGCGGAGCGCCCGCTTCCGTAAAGAGGTGCCAGCAGAGTTGGGACGGGTTGATCTTTCCGCAGAACAGCAGCGGTGACGGGTCCGGCGCCTGGTCACTCTTGGGGTTGTGCTGGGCGGGACGTGCGCGGTCGTCTTCCAACCGACACCCTAACCTCCACGACCTTGCCGGCGCGCATCAGTTTGAGCGTGGCGAGCTTGCCGGGCTGAAGTGCCGCCACGAGATTGAGCATGTCGGAGGAATCGCCCACCGGCTTGCCCTCCACTTCCATCAGTACATCGCCGGTCTTGATACCCGCACGATCTGCCGGACTGGAGCGCAACACGCCCGAGATCAATGTGCCCCGGGTAGAAGGCAGCCGAAACGACTCGGCCAGTTCAGCAGTGACATCCTGCACCTCCACGCCGATCCAGCCGCGGGTGACAGAACCGGTGGTGATGATCTGGTCCATGACCTGGCGCGCGATGCTGACGGGGATGGCGAAGCCGATCCCAAGGTTGACCCCGGTACGAGAGTAGATGGCGCTGTTGATACCCACCAAGTTTCCCGCTGCGTCCACCAGTGCGCCTCCGGAGTTGCCAGGGTTGATGGCTGCATCCGTCTGGATGAAGTTCTCGAAGGTATTGATGCCCAGATGGCTGCGGCCCAGGGCGCTTACGATCCCCATCGTGACGGTTTGGCCCACGCCGAAGGGGTTGCCGATGGCGAGCACAACGTCACCCACGGCGAGCGAGTCCTGGCCGCCGAAGGTAATGGCGGTGATGTCTTTCGCTTCGACCTTGAGTACTGCAAGATCGCTGTCGGGGTCGGCGCCCACGATCCTCGCAGCCAGCTTGCGGCCATCGGCCAACGCCACCTCTATCTCGTCGGCGGTTTCGATGACGTGGTGATTGGTGATGATGAATCCCTCGGCGCTGGCGATCACGCCGGAACCCAGGCTGGATGCGCGCTGTGTTTCGGGTTCAAGCCGATCCCCAAAGAAACGGCGGAACAAGGGGTCGTCCATGAAGGGGTGCCGCGACTGCTTAACTTCCTTGCTGGTGAATATATTCACCACAGCGGGCATGGCCTTGCGAGCCGCCGGGCTGTAGGAGTTGGCGCCCGTGCCCGCTGTTGACGCTGTGGCCGCCATGCTGGGTGGTTCGCGCACGGTCACCGCGTTGCCGCCGCGGGCAAGGCTCAACAAGTCGGGCCGCAAGGTGGAGACCACAAACATCACCGCCAGGGAGACCGTTACGGCTTGGGCGAAAACGAGCCAGATTCTGCGCATGGCGAGGGGAGGCTTGAGGGTTACATGGATAGCGGCGTGGTGGCCGTCGAGCGCTAAGGCCCAATTATCGCCCCTGGCCGCTTCTGCGGGAAGCTCGAACAATGCAGGTTTGACAGCGGTTTATGCATCGAATACGATGCGCGGCTTTCGGTCGCCGTCCGGCGGCCGGGCGTTGTCGCTTACGTCGGACTGTTCGCTCAAATGAAAACTTTTTCTGCCAAGCCTTTGGAAGTGCAGCGTGACTGGTTTGTGGTGGATGCCTCCGGACTCGTGCTCGGACGTTTGGCCTCCCAGATTGCGCACCGCCTGCGCGGTAAGCACAAGGCGATATTCACACCCCATGTGGACACCGGCGATTTCATCGTTGTGGTGAATGCCGACAAACTTAAGGTCACGGGCCGCAAAGCCGAGCAAAAGCAGTATCACCGGCACAGCGGTTATCCCGGTGGCATCACGACTACCAACTTCGGCAAGCTGCACGCACGGTTTCCCGGGCGCGTGTTGGAAATCGCGGTCAAGGGCATGTTGCCGAAGGGCCCCCTTGGATACTCCATGCTTCGGAAACTGAAGGTGTACGCGGGTCCTTCCCATCCTCACTCTGCGCAGCAGCCCCGTGGGCTGACTCTGCAGTAGCCGTCTCCCAGGAATCCTCATGCCAGTCCAGTACAACTACGGCACCGGCCGGCGCAAAAGCGCTGTTGCCCGTGTGTTTATCAAGCCCGGCAAGGGCAGCATCCAGGTCAACGGCAAGCCTGTCGATGTTTTCTTTTCCCGCGAGACCAACCGGATGGTAGTGCGTCAAGCGCTTGAACTTACCAGCAATTCGAGCACGTTCGACATTCTGGTCAATGTGCAGGGCGGCGGTGAGTCAGGTCAGGCCGGCGCGGTACGTCACGGTATAGCCCGTGCGTTGGTGGATTACGATGCAGCCCTCAAAGGGTCGTTGCGCAAGGCGGGGCTCATAACGCGTGATGCCCGTGAAGTGGAGCGCAAGAAAGTCGGTTTGCACAAGGCGCGTCGGCGCAAGCAGTTCTCCAAGCGTTGATGCCCGGCGGTTGTCCGGCACCCTGCCAAAAAGGCCGCCCCAGGGCGGCCTTTTTGCTGGTGGGGCTTCAGCGTCATTGGGGTGTCTTTTGTTTGAGGTAACGGGGAAGCACCGGGGAGAACAATGAGCATGGGTAGACCAGCGAAGATCGGCATTGTGGGCGGGACTGGGTACACAGGGGTGGAATTGCTCCGGTTGCTGGTGCGCCATCCGGGTGTCGAACTCGTATCCATCACCTCCCGGGCGGAGGCGGGGACGCCGGTGGCCGCTTTGTTTCCAAACCTGCGCGGCTTCGTGGACCTGGCTTTCAGCGATCCGGGCCAGGCTGGGCTGGAAAAGTGCGACTTGGTTTTCTTCGCCACCCCCAACGGAGTGGCCATGCAACAGGCGCGCGCTCTGCACGATGCCGGGGTGCGAATCGTGGACTTGGCGGCTGACTTCCGACTGAAGGATGCCGCCCAGTGGCAAGAGTGGTACGGCATGCCCCACGCGTGTCCGGAGTTGTTGGCTAAGGCTGTATATGGGCTTGTGGAGGTCAACCGCGAGGCGGTACGAGAGGCTCGTATCGTGGCGAATCCTGGTTGTTATCCCACAGCGGTACAGTTGGGCCTCATCCCATTGGTGCGATCCGGGCAAGCCGATCTGGCAAGTCTCATCGCTGACGCCAAGTCAGGAGTGAGCGGCGCGGGGCGCAAAGCCGAGACCCATATCCTGTTTGCCGAGGCTGCCGACAGCTTCAAGGCCTACGGGGTGCCTGGGCACAGACATTTGCCGGAGATCCGCCAAGGCCTCGAGGCGGTCGCAGGCCGCCCGGTGGGCTTGACCTTCGTGCCTCACCTCGTGCCAATGGTCCGCGGTATCCACGCCACTCTCTACGCCCAGGTGCCAGCCACCACGGACGTACAGACCTTGTACGAGCAGGCTTGGGGCGGCGAGGCCTTTGTTGATGTGCTGCCAAAGGGCAGCCATCCCGACACACGCTCCGTGCGCGGGGCCAACATCTGCCGCATCGCCGTTCACAGACCTGGTGGGGGCGACACGGTGGTGGTGCTCTCGGTCATCGACAACTTGGTGAAGGGCGCAGCGGGCCAGGCGGTGCAGAACATGAACCTGATGCTGGGTTTTCCCGAGACCCTGGGCCTCGAAGCACCAGCTCTTCTGCCGTGAATCCCCTGCGTTCCCTGCGTCGGCGCTTCGGAATCCGCGCTTCGAAAGTATCCGTGCGCCCGCATGTGGGTTGGCACTGGCGGTTGCTGGTCCTTGGGATGGTGCTGGTGGTGGTGTGCTTTATCGCCTGGAGTACTTTCGATGTGGGGCGGCAGTTGGCGGGCTTTGACATTGGCCTGAACGCGAAGCGGCAGGAACAGTTGAGCCTACAGGTGAGTCAGCTCCAGGCAGAGGTCGAGGAATTGCGCCGCGGCCAGGCCGCCACGGAACGGCAACTGGAGATGGACTCCGCCACGCGGCAGACTCTGGTGCAGCAAGTGAACAGCCTGAATGAGGAGAATGCGAGCCTCAAGGAAGACCTGGCTTTCTTTCAGTCGCTAATGGTTCAGGAGGATCAGGGCGCCATTACGATCAGCCGGTTCCGCGTAGAGCCTGACGCGCTGCCCGGAGAGTACCGTTATCATCTGTTTGTGGCCCAATCGCGGCGAAACGGGAAAAAGGATTTCCAGGGGCGCCTTCAGCTCGTGGTCGACGCACAGCGAGGTAGCGAGGCGCTGATTCTGACGCTTCCGCCGGAGGGGCCGTTGGATAGCCCGTCGTTCAAGTTGAGCTTCCGCTTTTATCAGCGGGTAGAGGGTATGTTCACAGTGCCTTCGGGAGCGGTGGTAAAGCGGGTACATGCGCGGGTCATCGAGCAAGGGGCCTCGGTGCCGAAGTCCACGATTACATTCAATCTGTAGCGCCTGGAGACGCAAATGTTCGGTGGTAAACAATCCAAACCTCACAGCCGCATCGACGGTCTCGTGGGTGCCGGTACGGTGGTGGAGGGAAACATAACCTTCACAGGAGGGCTTCGTGTTGATGGCAAGGTGCGTGGTAATGTGGTCGCCACCGGGGGTCAACCCTCCACGCTGGTGCTTTCTGAGCAAGGCTACATCGAGGGTTTGATCCGCGTGAGCCATGCGGTGATCAACGGCACCGTGGAAGGTCCAGTCCACGGGTCTGAGTACGTCGAACTGCAGGCGAAAGCCAAGGTCACAGGCGATATCAGCTATCGCACGCTTGAGATTCAGCTTGGGGCTTTGGTACAGGGCCGCCTGGTTCACGAGCCAGTAGAAACCGCCAAGGTCATGCCCCTCAAGGCTCCGGCAGGCCAGTCGGATTGAGTCTGACGGGCAGCGTTGCCAACAGTTTGATGAACCGGACTTAGCAGGAGCGAGCCATGAACGCAGTTGCTGAAATACCAGCACCGCTAGTTTTTACAGACAATGCCGCGGAAAAGGTGCGCCAGTTAATCGAGGAAGAAGGTAACGATGCGCTCAAACTGCGGGTGTTCGTGAGTGGGGGAGGGTGCTCGGGGTTTCAGTACGGATTCACCTTTGAAGAACAAGCCCAGGAAGATGACACGGCAATGGAGAAGGACGGCGTCACGTTGCTGATCGACCCTATGAGTTATCAGTACCTGGTGGGCGCAGAGATCGACTACCAGGAGTCCGTGGAGGGCGCGCAATTTGTCATCAAGAACCCCAATGCCACGTCCACCTGTGGTTGCGGTTCATCGTTCTCAGCCTAGTTGTCGTACTCAGAACGCTGAGAGGGCATTGCCTCCGGTCGCCGTTGCTGCAGTCAGGCGGGGAAGCAACCGCCCAATATGCGCGGACCTGCGGCACCGGTAACCGCGGGCAAGTTGCCAGGTCGACGGTTGATCCATCGTCGGGCTAGCCAAGCGAACGCAATGGCTTCGACCCAGTCGGGATCTACGCCGAGGGCCGCGGTGGTATTCACCGGAATAGAGCCCATGCGTAGCTGTAAGGCATCCACAAGTGCGCCGTTGCGGGCGCCTCCGCCACACAGAAACACCGCCTGCACGCCGCTGCACCATGTTTCGAGGGCAACTGCGATTGCCTCAGTGGTGAAGGCCAACAGGGTGGCTTGTACGTCGCCGGGTTTCGCCGCGCTATCGATCTGACGCACCAGCCAGTCGAGGCAGAACAACTCCCGTCCGGTACTCTTCGGAGGCGTCGCAGCCAGGAACGGTTCACAGAGCAACCGGCCGAGTAGTGTCGTATCCACTCGCCCCTTGCGTGCCCAACGCCCGTCTTCGTCGAAAGGTGTGCCAAGGTGGTGCTGGGCCCAGGCGTCCATGAGCACATTGCCCGGGCCACAATCAAACCCAGTGACCGTTCCGCCTGGGGGAAGATTGGTGATGTTCGCGATTCCGCCCACATTCACTACGGCGCGATGTTCCGTGGCGCTGCCGAACGAATCGGCGTGAAAAGCCGGTGTTAGCGGCGCTCCCTGCCCACCGGCAGAAAGGTCTCGACTGCGGAAGTCACAGATCACATCGATGCCGGTGGCTTCTGCGAGGCGCGAGCCATCCACCAGTTGGATGGAGAAGCCCAACGCAGGCCTGTGACGAATAGTCTGGCCGTGGCAACCGATAGCGCGAACCGAGGCGCTTCCCATACCGGCCTTGTCGAGCACTGCTCGCACCGCTCTTGCGTAGAGGCTGGATAGCGTGATTCCAGTGGCTGCAGCGCGTTCGAGTTCGTTGTGGCCCGGGGTGCTCAGCGCCAAGCACTCGGCGCGTAGCGTCGGCGGATACTCAAGAAAATGGGTCGCGAGAGTACTCGCAGCAGCGCCGTCCCAGTGCACCAGGGCAGCATCCACCCCGTCCAGGCTGGTGCCGGACATCAGCCCCACATAGGACTCCGGCCGGGGCACGGCGGGGAAGCAGTGCTATTCCAGCGCCGCCAGGTTGGCCGAGCGCAACAATTCAAGCAAACCCTGGCGTTCTGAGGCACTACGCTCGAAAGAGGGTTTCAAGTCGGCTGTGATGGGCGCGCCCGGCGGCGTTGCGTGACGAAGCGGATCCACGTGTGTGCCGTTGACATGGAACTCATAATGTAAATGTGGTCCGGTAGCCATCCCTGTGGCGCCTACGAAACCGATGGTGTCCCCCTGCCGAACGCGGGCGCCGGCCGCAAGGCCATTCCCAAAACCCGACAAATGACCATACAGCGTTTGAAAGCCGCCCGCATGGCGCAGGATCACTACCTTCCCGTAGCCGCTCTTGGTTCCAACCATCGCAACCGTGCCGTCGGCAGTGGCCCGGACTGGAGTGCCGGTGGGAGCGCCGTAATCGATGCCCTTGTGGGCCCGCCACACCTGCAACACAGGGTGCAGGCGGGCGGAAGAGAAGCCAGAGGTGACGCGCGAGAATTCCAGCGGTGAGCGCAGGAAAGCCTTGCGCACGTTGCGCCCGTCGGCGGTGTAGTAACCGCCACGCCCGTCGCCGCCTTCGAACCAGAACGCCTGGAGCACATTACCCTGATTGACGAACTCCGCCGCCAAGAGCCGACCACTACGCCCCGGCTCGCCATTAATGGTTTCCACCTCGTAGAACACCGAAAACCGGTCGCCGCGGCGCAGATCACGCAAAAAATCCACATCGCTTGAGAAAACATCCGCCAATTGGGCGGCAATGGCATCGGGCAGTCCCGCCGCATCGGCCGCCGCGAACAATGATGTTTGAACCGTGCCGGACTTGAGCGCGGTGCGCCGCTCGATGACCGGCGCCACGTCGTCGAGCACGAAGCCGTCCCCGCTACGGCGAACCGCGAGGGCTGCCTTTTCGGTGCGATATTCAAAACTCAACAAGCGATTGTTGATGCCAGTGATGGCGCGAACCGTACGTCCCGGAACGAGCTGGTAAAAAGCGCGCGCTTCACGGTTCGCTGCGAGCCAAGAAAGAGCGTCGGGATCGTCTATGTCCAGCCGCGCGAATAGTTGCCCGAGAGTGTCCCCGCGCTGGATGCGTTGCTCGCGCCAAAAACGATCTGCGAGGGCAGGTGGATCAACGGCCACGGGCGCCAGCAACACCTCTTGAACGACTCGCTCAAGCGGAACGGTTTCGGTGATCGTCTGCGGCGCGATACCGAACGCCGCCACGACACCCAAAAATGGAATGGCAGACGCGAATGCCAGCAACCGGAGTCGCGGCCTTGCGGAGGGGCTTTGCGCTAGAATCGCGCGCTCTTTTTCGGGCGTCAGCATGGGGCGCCACCGGTTAAGGTGTTGGGTGCGTTCAAAGACAAACGACAACCGCGAAGTGTAGCAGAGACGGACGGCTCGGTCGCTGACCCCCGTGCAATTCGCGCCATCAACCCCTCGCCATCCTGCACAGGTTGGCGGCTCTTGCACTACAGGCGAGTACCATGATTGCGGTGGAACGGCAGCTCGAAGTCATCAAGCGCGGCTGCGAAGAATTGCTCCTCGAGCATGAATTGGCGGAGCGGCTCAAGTCTGGTCGTCCCCTGCGGGTAAAGGCTGGCTTCGATCCTACTGCGCCCGATTTGCATCTCGGCCACACGGTGTTGATCAACAAGCTCCGCCAGCTTCAGGACCTGGGCCATCACGTGCTGTTCCTGATCGGCGACTTCACCGGCATGATCGGCGACCCGACGGGAAAAAATTCCACTCGCCCGCCCCTTACTCGAGAGCAGGTGAGCCAAAACGCCCAGTCTTACACCGAACAAGTGTTTCGCATTCTGGATCGAAATCGCACGGAGGTCTGCTTCAATTCCACGTGGATGGACTCCATGTCGGCGGTGGATATGATCCGCTTGGCTGCCACCCATACGGTGGCGCGCATGCTCGAGAGAGACGACTTTGGCAAGCGATACCGGGACAATCGCCCCATCGCCATCCATGAATTTCTCTATCCGCTCGTGCAAGGCTACGACTCCGTGGCGCTAAAGGCAGACCTGGAGCTGGGCGGCACGGACCAGAAGTTCAACCTTCTGATGGGACGAGAGTTGCAAAAACATCATGGACAGCCGCCGCAGTGCGTGCTCACCATGCCGTTACTCGAAGGCCTTGACGGCGTCAACAAGATGTCCAAGTCCCTCGGTAACTATGTGGGCATCACCGAGCCGCCAGGAGAGATTTTCGGCAAGCTCATGTCCATCTCGGACACACTCATGTGGAGGTACCTCGATCTGCTTTCTTCGCGCACCCTCGACGAGTTGCGCGAGTGGCGGGCCGAGGTGGCGGCGGGGCGAAACCCTCGCGACATCAAGGTTCTGCTCGCATGGGAGATGGCGGCTCGCTTCCACGGCGAGGCAGCAGCGACGCGTGCGCAGGCCGACTTCGAGGCACGCTTCCGCCAGGCTGAGATACCCGAAGACATGCCTGAAGTGGCTATCGCAGCCCCTTCCGAAGGGCTTGCGGTCGGCGCGGCCCTCAGGCATGCCGGACTGGTGGCCAGCACGTCCGAGGCGTTGCGCATGATCGACCAAGGGGGTGTTCGGCTCGACGGCAAAAAGCTTTCCGATCGCACCTTGAAACTTGCCGTTGGCCGCAGTTACGTGCTGCAAGTAGGCAGGCGCAAGTTCGCACGCCTCGTGGTGAGTTGAGAGAAATTGTCGGTGTTAAAAAAAAGCGCTTGACGGGGGTTTTTCGGTCCCTATAATGCGCGCCTTTCGCCGGTCTTGTGGCGACGCTCTTTAACAGAAAGAACAGCCGATAGGTGTGGGCGCCTGGTGGGTAGAGGGCATGATGAGGTGCTATTTAGGCGATGAGTCTAGGTGGTATTGAGGCGTGCTTGATCTGTTCTGGGTGCTCGCACTGATGGAAGTAA
>JADCHQ010000013.1 GCA_020248405.1 Rhodocyclaceae bacterium
CTGCTGGCGGCCACCGCGGAAACCATGCGCGGGGATGCGCCACAGTGGCCGATGATCGCGCCTCGGTTTGCTGCTGCGCGATGGGATCTTGGCGCTGGCGGGTGAGGGGGTGGAATTGGATGAATTTTGCAGGGGCGACTACAGATTGGCGAGTAGCTTCGGGAGGCAACCCGAACCGAAAGAAGGACGGAATAATAGGGGACAGACCACGATTTCTATCCATCCATGAGTCGTAGTTGCCCAAGCTCGACACCGGCCTTACTCGGTCGCCCCGCTTTGCCCCGCGCCACCCGCCGCTTGAGCGTGGTCGCGATCTCCGCTTCAAACCGGCTGCCGCCCAGCACGTAGTTGCCGTTGGTCGCCGCCCGGATACGGTCCACCGTCTCCTCGTCCATGTGCGCCTTGAACGGCGCCCGGTAGGCTTGGCGCCGCGCGTCCTCTCCTCGGCCAAGCCGCAGGTATTGATCGTGCGGAGTGATCAGCCCGTCGCGCCGCCCACCGCCGTTGGCGTGGTAGCTCGTCCACCGGTAGTCCCGCGGATGCTTGACCATGCCTGCCAGTACGGGGTTGCGCTCGATGTAGCGGTAGCAGGCCAGTACGTAGTGCTCCGTCTGGGTCAGGCAGGAGCGGAAGCGCCCTTCCCGCAACGTACCGCTTCTGCGATAGCCGCGCTTGACGTACTGCACGTAGCGTTGGCCCAGGTGCTTCATGAGCAGCCTCGCGCTGTCGGGCTTGGCGGCAGTGAGCAGCAGATGCACGTGGTTGGTCATGAGGGCGTAGGCGTGGACGGCGCAACCGAAGCGGGTAGACAGTTCCGCAAGCTCATCTAGATATTGCCGGTAGTCCTCCTCCGCATAAAAGCACACGGCGCGATTGTTGCCCCGCTGGATGATGTGCCAGGGGATGCCGGGGAGGCTTAAACGGGCGCAGCGGGGCATGTGCAGGCTAATGAGTTTGAATTCGCATCACAGAAAAGCAGGAAATCGTGGTCTGTCCCCTATTATTCTCCGTTGAGGTGACGAAGCCGGAAGATGGCGCCATCGCAGTGGCGGTCGTGCTGCCTGGGGAACAACATCAAGACGCTGAAGAAGGCGAGGCAGGCGCGATGAGGGGCGACACAATCGAAAATTCTCGAAACTTCCGGAGAGGCATATCCGATGCAGGGTAAATGTCTATGTGGCGCGGTTCACTTCTGGTCAGACGAAGCGCCGGTCTTCGAGCTGCTTTGCCATTGCCGCGACTGCCAAAGAGCCACTGGGTCCGCTTATGCGCCAGTGGCGTTCTTTACGGAGAAGGCACTGAAGGTGTCCGGTGAGGTCAAGTACTACGAGTCACTCGGCAGCAGCGGGAAACGCATAGGGCGAGGGTTCTGCCCCACCTGCGGATCGAACCTCTTCGGGCGCCTGGAAAAGCTGCCTGGCTTGCTGTCGATCCGCGCCGGCGCTTTGGATGATCCGAACCAGTTTCACCCGAAGCTTCGAATCTACGTGGCCGATGCACCCGCCTGGGCCCAAATCGACTCAACCCCGCGGAGCTTCCAGGGCGACGTGCCGCCAAAAGGTGCCGCCTGACCTTTTGTGTGGAACAGCCGGGGAGCATAACCCGCAGTCGCGTGTCCGGCATCCGTCGCGGGAAGGGGCGGCCAAACCTCAGAGGCCACACGCGCCCGCTCGCACAACCAGCCGGTCCGGCGTAACGGCTGCGGGCGGTCAAGGCCCCGGGGCGGGGCGCGCCGTCATCGCGCCGGCACCCAGCCGATTTCCGCGGCGGTGGCCGGCCCCACCAGCGCCTCGGCCAAGCTGGCCGGGATCTCGGCCTGCTCGCGGCTTACGGGCACCCGCCCAGCCATGATCTCGGCGAAGCTCTGGGGCAGCAGCGGCTCGCGTTGCGGTTCGGCATAGCCGTCGGGCCAGACCGGAAGATTGGTGGCGGGGTCGTACTTGTCGGTGGCACCCACGGTGTGCAGCAGTTCGTGGGCGATGATCACAGCATTCTGCGCGGTGTGGGCATTGCCGGCGAAGGCGTTCACCACGCCGATCATGCCCTTCCGCAAGCCCAGGGAGTGGCCGGCGCTGGCGCGCAACTGCGGGTCGTGGAACAGCACGAACAGCCGCACGTGGGAGGCGGGCCCGTCCTCCACGCCGTGGCGCCAGGCATACCAGCGCATCTTCAGGCTCCACAGGATCACGGGCAGCCCCCGCGCGCCATGGGGCGGCGCGGGCGGCGCAACCTCGGGCTCGCGCCCCACATGCACCTCCACGGGCGTGCTCAGCGAAAGCCCGTGGCGGGAGGCTTCCTCGCGAAAGAAGTCCTCGATGGGCGCGAGCCGCTCGCGGTCGAGGCGGCGGATATAGCTCGCCGTCACCGCGCTCGTATCAGCCGCCACGGGGAACACGGCCACGCGCAGCGGCACGTTCCACGCCGCGGCGCGCGCCCGCGTGAGCCACGCGGCGGCGGCCACATTGAAGAGCACGAACAGCAGCAGGGCGATGCGCAGGGTCTTGAACATGGCGCCCCGCAGGCGCGGGCTCAGCCCAGCCGTTCGACGATGGTGGCGGTGGCCTGGCCGTGGCCGATGCACATGGTCTGAAGGCCGAAGGTGCCGCCGGTTTTCTCAAGCCCGGCGAGCATCTTGGCCATGAGGCCCGCGCCCGTGGCGCCCAGCGGGTGGCCATGGGCGATGGCCCCGCCCCAGGGGTTGAGCCGGTCCAGGGAGGCGCCCAGTTCCCGCGCCCACACCATGGGCACCACGGCGAAGGCCTCGTTCACCTCCACCCAGTCCATGTCGCGCAGCGTGAGACCGGCTTTCTTGAGGGCGATGCGCGAGGCTTCGATCACGCCGGTGAGTTGCAGCATGGGATCGGAGCCCACTACCACACGGGCCCGGAAGCGCGCCCTGGCGCGCAGGCCGTCAGCCTTGGCCACGTCGGCATTGGCCACCAGCACCGCCGAGGCACCATCGGAGATCTGGGAGGAATTGCCGGCCGTCACCACGCCCTTGCCTTCGGGGCGGAAGGCGGGCTTCAGCGACGCCATCTTGGCTTCGTCCAGCACGGCGCGCACGCCTTCGTCCTTGCTGAGCGTCATGGCACTGGCGTCTGGCGCCACGCCGGGCACGGGCAGGATCTCGGCATTCCAGCCGCCCGCCTGGGCGGCGGCGGCGCGGCGGTGGCTCTCCTTGGAGAACTCGTCCACGTCCTGGCGCGAGAAACCCCAGCGATCGGCGATGCGCTCGGCGCTCTCACCCTGGTGGATGAGTTCGTGGCGGCGGAACAGTTCGGGGTTGAGGGCGTTGAAGGCGTTCAGGCCCTCACGGCCCAGGGACACATCCAGGAACATGGGGGTGCGCGTCATGCTCTCCACGCCCGAGCCGATGGCGTAGTCCATGTCGCCCGCGGCCACGGCCTGGGCGGCGAAGTGAAAAGCCTGCTGGCTGGAGCCGCACATGCGGTTGAGCGACACGCCCGCGGTGGTGACCGGAAATCCGGCCAGCAGCACGCCCAGGCGCCCCGGGTTGGCGCCCTGCTCGCCCGCCTGGGTGACGGTGCCGTTGACCACGTCCTCCACCCGGGCAGGGTCGAGGCCGGCGCGATCCACCACGCCGCGCAGCGCCAGCGCCAGCAGGCTGTCGGGACGGGTCTCGCGCAGCGCGCCGCCGCGGCGGCCGAAGGGCGTGCGGACGGCTTCGAGGATGACGGCTTCGGCCATGGCGGGGATTCCTTTCGCGGTCAGGCGCGCGCCAGTTCGCGCGCGATGATGGTTTTCTGGATTTCGCTGGTGCCCTCGTAGATCTGCAGAACCTTGGCATCGCGGAACAGTTTCTCCACGGGATAGTCGGTGCTGTAGCCCATGCCGCCGAACACCTGCACGGCCTCGGTGGCGCAGTGCATGGCGCTGTCGGCGGCGAACAGCTTGGCGTAGGCCGCCTGCAGCGTGTTGGACTTGCCCGCGTCCATGAGCGCGGCGGCCTGGTACACCAGCAGGCGCGCGGCTTCCACGCGCACCGCCATGTCGGCGATCTTGTGGCCGATGGCCTGGTGCTCGATGATGGGCTTGCCCATGGTGTGGCGCTGCTTGGCGTAACCCACCGCCTCGTCGAGGCAGCGCTGGGCCACGGACAGGGCCAGCGCGCCCACCATTGGGCGCGAGCGGTCGAACACCTTCATGGCGATCATGAAGCCGTCGCCCTCGTTGCCCACCAGCCGGTCGGCGGGCACCTCCACGCCGTCGAAGAACACCTCGGCCGCGGGTGCGGCGCGCTGGCCCATCTTGCCCAGCGACTTACCCAGCCGCAGGCCGGCCATGTCACGGTCCACGATGAAGGCGCTGATGCCGCGGTGGCCGGCCGCCGGGTCGGTCTTTGCGAACACGATGAAAAAATCGGCCAGCGGGGCGTTTGAAATCCACACCTTGGAGCCGTTGATGAGATAGCGCTCGCCGCGCCGTTCGGCGCGGGTACGGATGGCCGCCACGTCCGAGCCCGCCGAGGGCTCGGTGACCGCGTAGGCACCCCACTTGCCTTCGAGCATGCGGCCAAACACCAGCTGGCGCTGCGCCTCGGTGCCGGCGCAGTGAAACACGTCGGCCACGATGGAATTGATGCCGATGGCGCCGGTGATACCGGCGCAGCCCCAGCCGAGCTGCTCGGTGACCAGGGCCAGTTCCACGCAGCCCAGCCCCATGCCGCCATAGGCGGCGGGAATGGTGACATTGGCCAGGCCCACTTCGCGCAGCTTCGTGTAGGCCTCCATGGGGAAGCGCGCCTCGCGGTCGCAGGCCGCGGCAATGGGGGCGATCTCGCGGCGCGCGAACTGGCGCGCGAGGTCGCGGATCATGGTGTGCTCGGCGGAAATCTGGAAATCCATGTTTTAGTCCTCAGGGGCGGGGCTCAGGAAGCCTCCTGCCAGTCCCACGTGGGGTACATCTCGCGCAGCTTGGTCTTCTGGAACTTGCCCGTGGAGGTGCGGGGAATGGACTCCACGAAGGCGAAGGCGTCGGGCACCATCCACTTCACCATGCGCGCCGCCAGGAACTGCTGCAGCTCCGCCTGGGTGGCCCGCTGGCCCTGCTTGAACACCACCACGGCAAGCGGCCGCTCGGCCCACTTGGGGTGCGGCACGGCGATCACCGCCGCCTCCGCCACGGCCGGGTGGCCCATGATGGCGTTTTCGAGATCCACCGAACTGATCCACTCGCCGCCGGACTTGATGAGGTCCTTGGTGCGGTCGGTGATCTTCACGAAGCCTTCGGGCGTGATGGCCGCCACGTCGCCGGTGCGCAGCCAGCCGTCGGCGGTAAAGCTGTCGGCCGAGGCGGGGAGATCGTGGTACGCACCGGTGATCCACGGGCCGTGCACCTGGATCTCGCCCACGGACTTGCCGTCCCAGGGCTGCTCGCCCTCGTCGCCCATGATGCGGATGTCCACCAGCGGCACGGTGTAGCCCTGGCTCGCCTTGGTGGCGAACATCTCGTCCTCGCTCACCTCGCCCTGGGTGTGCAGCAACTTCGAGATGGTGCACAGGGGCGAGGTCTCGGTCATGCCCCAGCCCTGCAGCACATCGATGCCATGGCGCGCGAAGCCCCGAATCAACGACTCGGGCACCGCCGAGCCGCCCACCGTGAGCTTGAGTTCCGGGTGCAGCTTCCAGGCGCCCACGCCTGCCTGGTCCAGCACCTGCACCATGCCCAGCCAGATGGTGGGCACGCCGCAGGACACCGTGACCCGCTCGTCGCGCAGCAGCGGCAGCAGGTCGTCGGGGTGCAGGTGTGGGCCGGGAAACACCAGCTTCATGCCCAGCATCACTGCCGCGTAGGGCACGCCCCAGGCGTTGGCGTGGAACATGGGCACCACCGGCAGCAGCACGTCGCGCCCGGACAATCCGATGGAATCGGGAAGGCACTGCGCCAGGGTGTGCAGCACCTGGGAGCGGTGCGAGTAGACCACGCCCTTGGGGCGCCCGGTAGTGCCCGAGGTGTAGCACATGGCGATGGGATCGTCCTCGTCCATGGGCGGGTAGTCCCAGCGGCCCGTGGCGGTGGCGAGGAAGGCCTCGTACTCGTCGTAGCCCGCGGGCACGGGCTTGCCGGTGAGCGAGACCACGATCACTTTGCGGATTTTCGTGGCGGCGCGGAACTGCTCGAACAGCGGCAGCAGCACATCGTCCACCACGATCACCGTGTCTTCGGCGTGGCTGGCGATCCAGCCGATCTCCTCGGGCGCGAGGCGCAGATTCAGGGTGTGCAGCACGGCGCCGGCGGCGATGATGCCAAAGTAGGCTTCGAAGTGGGCGTAGTGGTTCCACATGAGCGTGGCCACCCGGTCGCCCTTCTGCACGCCGGCCTTCTGCAGCGCCTCGGCCAGCAGCCGCGCGCGGCGGTGGAACGCGCCGTAGGTGGTGCGGTGGAGCGACTTGTCCGGCATGCGCGAGACGATCTCCACCGAGCCGAACATCTTTCCGGCCCGGTCGAAGAAGCTGCACATGTTCAGCGGGACCCGCTGCATGGTGGCCTGCATGTGGTTCCTCCTGGGCGCCGCGCGCCGCGGCGCGCCGTCGTGTTGCCCGCTGCCGGGACTTACGTGGTGAGCACCACCTTGCCGCTCACCCGCTTGTTGGCCACTTCGCCCAGCGCCTCGGCGGCCCGTTCAAGGGGGTAGGTGGCGTGAATGTGGGGTTTGAGACGGCCCTGGGTGAGCAGTTCGATCAGCTCGTGGTTGTTGCGCCGGTTGGCCTCGGGCTCGGCCTTGGTGAAGGCGCCCCAAAAAACCCCAACGATGGCGCAGCCCTTGAGCAGCGCCAGGTTCAGAGGCACCTTGGGAATGTCACCCGCGGCGAAGCCCACCACCAGGAAGCGGCCCTTCCAGGCCATGTCGCGCAGCGCCGGCTCGGAGTAGGGCCCGCCCACCGGGTCGTAGACCACGTCCACGCCTTTGCCGGCGGTGATCGCTTTCACGCGCGCGCGCAGGTCCTCGGCGCCGTAATTGATGGTCTCGTCGGCGCCGTTGGCCCGGCACACGGCGAGCTTGGCATCCGAAGACGCGGCGGCGATCACGCGAGCGCCCATGAGCTTGCCGATCTGCACCGCCGCGAGGCCCACGCCTCCGGAAGCGCCCAGCACCAGCAGCGTCTCGCCCGGCTTGATCTGCGCGCGGTCCTTGAGCGCGTGGTAGGAGGTGCCGTAGGTGAGGATGTAGGCGGCGGCATCCACGAACCCGACCCCCTCGGGCAGCCGGATGAGCCGCTCGGCGTCGCAGAGCATTTCCTCGGCGAAGGCGCCCCAGGTGCTGGCGGCGATGACGCGATCCCCGGGCTGCCAGCCCGACACGCCCTCGCCCACCGCCTTCACCACCCCGGCGGCCTCGCCCCCGGGCGAAAACGGCGGCTCGGGCTTGAACTGGTAGCGGCCCTGGATGATGAGCGTGTCGGGGAAGTTCACGCCGGCGGCCTTCACCGACACCACCACCTGACCAGGACCGGGCACCAGCGAGGGCACCTGCTCCACCACCAGGTCCTCGGGCGGGCCAAGCTTCTTGCAAAGTACCGCCTTCATGGGCTCACTCCCTTGAGAATGCCCTCCACCTGCCGCCATGCGGCCTCGGCGAGCGGCTTGGCCCGGCGGCCGGAATCGATGGCGTGCTGGCTGGCGGCGGTGCCCGCCACGACCCGCCCCATGATGCCCTGCAGGATCGCCGCCAGGCGGAACATGTTGAAGGCCATGTAGTAGTCCCAGTGGGGAATGGAGGCCCGGCCGGTGCGGCGGCAGTACATCTCCACATACTGCGCCTCGGAGGGGATGCCCAGCGCGGCGAAATCGAAGCCGGCCATGCCGCGAAACTCCTGAGGCGTGAGCCGCCAGGTCATGCAGTGGTAGGCGAAATCCACCACCGGATGACCAAGCGTGGACAGCTCCCAGTCGAGCACCGCCAGCAGCCTTGGCTCGGTGGGATGGAAGATCACGTTGTCCAGGCGGTAGTCGCCGTGCACGATGCTGGTTTCGTCGCCAGCGGGAATGTTGGCGGGCAGCCAGGCAATGAGGTTTTCAAACGCTTCGATGCGCTCGGTTTCGGAGGCTCGATACTGCTTGGTCCAGCGTGCGATCTGGCGCTCGAGGTAATTGCCGGGCTTGCCGTAGTCGGACAGGCCAACCTTGACGTAATCCACGCTGTGCAGCGCGGCGATCACGCGGTTCAGGTCGTCGAAGATGGCGGCGCGCTGGGCCGGCGTGGCGCCCGGCAGGGACGGATCCCACAGCACACGGCCCTGGATGAATTCCATCACATAGAACGCCGTGCCGATCACCGAGGTGTCTTCGCACAGCACGTAGGGCCTGGCCACGGGCACATCGGTGCCATGCAACGCCGAGATGACGCGGAACTCGCGATCCACCGCATGGGCCGAGGGCAGCAGTTCGCCGGGTGGCTTGCGGCGCAGGACGAAGCGCCGTCCGCCCGATTCCAGCAGGAAGGTGGGGTTCGACTGGCCACCCTTGAATTGCTCCACCGTGAGCGGCAGGGTGAACCCCGGTATGCGTCCGGCGAGATAGCGCTCCAGCGCCGCTTCGTCGAAGCGGTGCCGGTCCTGGACGGGCATGGTGCCTACGAATTCTTCGTGCATGACGGCGGGGTGTGCGGGCGGGCGCGCAGGATACCACCCCGCTGCGGCCCCCGGGCACTGCCGCGGGGGCCCGCCGCCACAGTGCTAGACTGGGGCGCCTTCAGGGGAGCGGGACAAGCGGTGCGGAAATTCAAAGACAAGGTGGCGGTGGTGACCGGCGGAGCCAGCGGCCTGGGCAAGGCGATGGCATGGCGCTTCGCCTCGGAGGGTATGGCGGTGGTTCTGGCCGACGTCCAGCAAGATACCCTGGACCGCACGGCAGCCGAATTCGAGGCCGCCGGCCACACGGTGCTGGGCGTGGTCTGCGACGTGTCGAGCCAGGAGAGCGTGGATGCCCTGCGCGATGCGGCGCTGGGGCGCTTTGGCAAGGTGCACGTGCTGTGCAACAACGCGGGCGTGGCGCCCGGCGGGCTCGCGTGGGAGAGCACGCTCGAGGACTGGCACTGGTGCCTGGGCGTGAACGTCTACGGCGTGATCCACGGCCTGCGCAGCTTCGTGCCCCACATGCTCGCCCACGGCGAGGAAGGCCACATCGTGAACACCGCCTCGGTGGCGGGGCTGATCTCGCCGCCGGGCATGGCGATCTACTGCGTCTCGAAGCACGCCGTGGTTACGCTGACGGAGTGCCTTCACCACGACCTGGCCGCGAAGACCGCCCTGGTGGGCGCGTCGGTACTCTGCCCGGCCTACGTCCCCACGGCCATCGCCGATTCCGAACGCAACCGCCCCGCAACCCTGGCCAACACCACCCGCGCCCGCAGCCCCGAGGACGAGGCGCGGGAGGAGCTGCTGCGCAAGGCGGTGTCGTCGGGGAAAATCAGCGCGGCCCAGGTGGCCGACGCGGTGTTCGACGCGGTGCGGGAACGCCGCTTTTATGTGCTCACCCACCCGAAGATCAAGGGGGCCATCGAAACGCGCCTGCAGGACATTTTGCTGGAGCGCGCGCCCACCGACACCTCGCGGCCCCCGCCGCGGTCCTGACCCACGACCCTAGGAAAACGCCAATGCCGAACATCGGCGCACTGCTCAAGCAGGAAATCGCCCGCCTCTCCCGCCGGGAGACCCGCACCCAGCTGGAGACCCTCAAGCGCGCCTCGGCGCAATACCGTCAGGGCATCACGGCGCTGCGAAAACAGGTGATCACCCTGGAACGAGAACTGGCGCGGCTGTCGCGCCATCAGGCCACGGGCGCTGCCAGGGCTGCTGCCCCGGAAAGCGCGGGTCCCAAGGTGCGCTTTTCCCCCAAGTGGATACGCCCGGCGCGGGAAAAACTCGGCCTTTCGGCGGCCGACTATGGGCGCCTCCTTGGCGTAACCGGCCAGACGGTGTACAACTGGGAGCACGGCGCCAGCGAGCCCCGGGGCTCGCAACTGCAGCGCATCGCCGAGATTCGCGGCATCGGCAAGCGCGAGGCCCGCAACCGGCTGGATGCCCTGGATGCGGACAAACCCAAGCGCACGCCCAAGCCCGCCGCCGCCAAACCAGGCCGGAAGCGCACAGCCAAGGCTGCGGAAGGCGGGAAGGCGAAGGCCGCCAGCCCCCGCAAGGCCGCGGCCGCGGCGAAACCCAGGCGCCCTGCCGCTGCCGCCAAGCCGGCTGCGGACAAGCCGCAAGGCCCCCGCGTCACAAAGAAGCCGGCCACGGCAACACCGAAGCGTGCAGGCACCGCAAAGGCCGCGGCGCCGAAACCGCCCAAGGCCGCCGCCCCCAAAGAGGCTTCGCCAACCCCCGCCGGGGCCTGACGGCGCTTCGCCGCCGCCCGGCGCGCGGCCCCGGCGGCGGCAGGCGCGCTCAGCGTGCCGGCGCGTTGTTCCGCACGAAGTCAGCCATGCGCCCGATGCCCGCCCGGATCGCCTCGGTGGAGGCGGCGTAGCTGAAGCGGATGTGCTGGCCCTCCCCCTCGGCGCGCGGCCCGAAATGGATGTCGGCCAGCACGGCCACGCCAGCCTCGTGCAGCAGGCGCTTGCGGAATTGCTCCGAATCAACCGCACCCACCATGCGGCAAGCCTCGGTGACGTTGGGCCAGGCGTAGAACGCGCCCCCGGGCGACTGGCAGGTGACGCCGGGCACCTCGTTGAGCAACCCCACGATCAGGTCCCGGCGCTCCAGGAACACGCTGCGCATGTGGTCGGCCGCGTCCTGCGGACCGTTGAGCGCCTCCACAGCCGCCCACTGGCTGATCTGCGAGGCACACGACTCGGTGTTGGTGATCCAGGTGGTGAAGTAGGGTGCGAGCGCCCGGTTGGCCATGAAGCCCAGCCGCCAGCCGGTCATGGCCCAGGTTTTGGAACATCCGTCGGCGATGATGGTGCGCTCCTGCATGCCGGGCAGCGACGCGATGGAGACGAATTCGCCGTCGTACACCAGCCGCCCGTAGATCTCGTCCGCGAACACCCACACCTGGGGATGACGGCGCAGGATGGCGGCGATGGCCTCCATCTGGGCGCGCGGGATGATGCCGCCGGTGGGGTTGTGGGGCGAGTTGAGGATCAGCAGCCGGGTGCGCGGCGTGATGCGCGCCTCGAGCTCCGCCGGGTCGAAGTTGAAGCCGCGCGACTCGCGCAGGTTGATGGGCACGGGCACCGCGCCGTTGACGCGGATCTGGGAGTCGTAGATGGGAAAGCCGGGGTTCGGATAGATCACCTCGTCGCCGGCGCCGTAGTCGGTGGTGGAGAGAATGGCATAGGCGATGAAGGGCTTCGCCCCGGCCGCCACCACCACGTCGGCGGGCAGCACCTCGATGCCACGGGTGCGCGACAGGTAGCCCGCCGCCGCCGCGCGCAGCTCGTCGATGCCCGCCGAGGGCGTGTAGCCGTGCCTGCCGCCGCGGATGGCCGCCACGGCCGCGTCCTGGATGTGGACCGGCGTGGGAAAGTCGGGCTGGCCGATGCAGAAGGACACGATGTCCTTGCCCGACCGCATCAGCGCATTCACCTCGGCCAGCACCACGAATGCGTTTTCCGTGCCCAGGCCTAGGGCGCGCTTGCTCACTTCTGCCATGTTGATCCTCTGGGGTGGCTGTGCGTGTTTCAGGACTGGCGGCCCGCTACCAGGGCAGGCCGCTGTAGAAGGCCGCCAGGTCGCGGATGTCCTGGTCGGTAAGCTTGGCCGTGGCGTCCCACATCATGTGCAGCGCCATGGTCTGGCGGCGCTCCTTGTTGCGGAACTCCGCGATGGCCGTCACGAGATACTCGTAGTGCTGCCCCGCGATGCGGGGATAGAGGCGGTAGCCCGTCGAGCGGCCATCGCCTTCGTGGCAGGCGGCGCAGGACTCCGAGATGGCGAAGCCCCGCTTCGGATCGCCGCGATTTTCGGCGGCCACCGCGGGGCCTGCCGCCAGCAGGGCCGCCAGCGCCGCGGCCGCGAGCACCCCGGCCCGGATCACGCCCGGGCTCCCTTCGCCTGCAGCTCGGCGGCCTGGCGGATGGCTTCGCGGATGCGTGCATAAGTGCCGCAGCGGCACAGCACCCCAGACATGGCCGTGTCGATGTCCTCCTCCGAGGGCGCGGCGCGCTTTTTCAGCAGGGAGGTGGCCGCCATGATCTGGCCGGGCTGGCAGTAGCCGCACTGCGGCACGTCCACTTGCTCCCAGGCGCGGATCACCGGGTGGCCGGGCTGGCGGGCGATGCCCTCGATGGTGGTGACGGACAGACCCTCGATCGCACCCACGGGCAGCACGCAGGAACGGGTGGCCTCGCCCGCGATCAGCACCGTGCAGCAACCGCACAGGCCGCGCCCGCAGCCGAACTTGGTGCCCGTGAGACCGAGGGTGTCGCGCAGCACCCACAGCAGCGGCGTGTCCGGGTCGATGTTCACGGAGGTGGCTGTGCCGTTGAGCTTGAACGTGACGTCCTTCATGGGGCGCTCCGTCAGTCGAGAGTGCTGTAGTAGCGCGCCAGGGCCTTGAGGCGCGCATCGTCCAGGTGGGCCACGGCGCCGGCCATGACACTGCCATTGAGGCCGCGTACGCGGCCGGCGCGGTACTGGCGCAGGATGTAGACGAGGTATTCGTAGTACTGGCCGGCGATGCGGCCGTTCCAGGGCATCTGCGCCGAGCGGCCGTCCTCGCCGTGGCAGGCCGCGCACTGGCGCACCTCCTGCTCGAGCTGCTCGATGGAGGGGCTGTCCGCGGCCGCTGCCGGCGCGGCCAGGGCGGCGCCCAGCGCCGCCGCGCACAGCGCGCGCGGGGCAGTGAGCCGGCTGCCAGACCCGTCCGGTCTCATGCGCCTTCCTCCGAGAGCCATTGCAAAAGCGCGGAGTTTACGGCCTCCGGCCGCTCCATCGGCGCCATGTGGCCGCAGCTTTCCACCACTTCGAGCCGCGCGCCGGGAATGCCGGCGGCCATCTCTTCGTGGGCATCCAGGGGGGTGAGCGCATCCTCGCGGCCGCACAGCACCAGCGCGGGCACCGCGATGCGGGCGAGGCCGGGGCGGCTGTCGGCGCGGCCGATGATGGCCTCCTGCTGGCGCACGTAGGCCGCCACGCCCACGCGGTCGGCCATGGCGCGGATCTCCGCCACCAGCGGCGCGTCATGGAGCCGCGAGGCGTGCACCATGAACGGCAGCATGACCCGGTTCACGGGCGTGAAACCGCGCTCGCGCAGGGCCAGCGCCACGAACTCGCGCCGCTGGCGGCTGCGCTCCGGCGTGTCGGGCCGCGCGCTGGTGTCCAGCAGCGCGAGCCGGCTCACGCGCGCCGGCGCCTGCCGCAGCACCTCGAAGGCCACATAGCCCCCCATGGAAAAGCCCGCCAGGGCGAAGCGCTCGAAGGGCGCCTCGGCCAGAACCCGGGCCGCCATGGCGGCCATGGAATCGTCGCGGGTGACATCGGCCACGTGCATACGGGCCGCCTCGGCGAGGCCGTGGAGCTGGGCCTGCCAAACAGCACCATCGCACAGCAGGCCGGGAATCAGGACGAGAGGCGTCATGGCGCGATGGTACCGGCCCTGCCCGGTCCATTGCAGCAACGCGCCCGCGGCGGCGCCCCGCGTCTAGAATGCGGGCCGATTTCCCTACAAGGCAGACCCATGGAAAAGAACCTGCAGGTCCTGCTCGCCCGTCGCCCCGAGGGCTGGGTGCAGGAATCCGACTTCAGCATCGTGGAGACCGACATCCCCCGCCCCGCCCCCGGCCAGGTGCTGGTGCGCGGCCACTGGATGTCGCTGGACCCGTACATGCGCGGCCGCATGAACGCGGGCAAGTCCTACGCCGCCTCCGTGGAGATCGGCGACGTCATGACCGCCGGCGTGGCGGGGCAGATCGTGGAGTCCCAGCACCCGCGCCTGAAGGCCGGGCAGTTCGTGGTGGGCTCCCTGGGCTGGCAGACCCATGCCGTGGCCGATGCCGCCGCCGTGACCGTGGTGGACCCGGACAAGGTGCCGCTGCAGGCCTACCTGGGCGCGGTGGGCATGCCCGGCGCCACCGCCTGGATCGGGCTGCTGGAGCACTGCACCCCCAGGACCGGCGAGACCGTGGTGGTGTCGGCGGCCTCGGGCGCCGTGGGCGCCATCGTGGGGCAGCTCGCCAAGCTGCAGGGCTGCCGCGCGGTGGGCATCGCCGGCGGGGCAGCCAAGTGCGACTACGTGGTGAAGGAACTGGGCTTCGATGCCTGCGTGGACTACAAGGCCGGGCGGCTGTTCGAAGACCTCCGGGCCGCCTGCCCTTCGGGCATCGACTGCTACTTCGAGAACGTGGGTGGCGAGGTGATGGACACCGTGTTCCGCCTGCTCAACCCCTTCTCGCGCGTGGCGCTGTGCGGCCTGATCTCCGAGTACAACACCGAGCCCTACGGCGTGACCATGATGCGCTCGCTGCTGGTGAACCGGGTGAAGCTGCAGGGCTTCATCGTGTCCGACCGCATGGATCTCTACGGCCGCGCCATCGGCCAGCTGGCGGGCCTGGTGGCCTCGGGCCGGCTGCGCTACCGAGAGACCGTGGCCGAGGGGCTGCGCAGCGCGCCGCGCGCCTTCATCGGCATGCTGCGCGGCGAGAACTTCGGCAAGCAGCTGGTCAGGCTCCTGTAGCAGTTCCGCGCGGCGGGCGTCCGCGTCCGCCGCGCCGGATACCCATCCCCGCGGGCGGCATGGCGCCCGGACGCCGCGGACCGGACTTCACGCAATCCACCAACCCCCAGAAAGGAAATGTCCATGAACATCCTCGTCACCGGCACCAGCAGCGGCTTCGGCCGCCTCACCGCCGAGAGCCTCGCCAAGGCAAACCACACCGTGTTCGCCGCCATGCGCGACACGGCCGGTCGCAACGCCAAGGCTGCCCAGGCCCTGGGCGCCATCCCCAATGTGCACGTGGTGGAGATGGACGTCACCAGCGACGCCTCGGTGGGCGCCGCCCTGGCGAAGATCGCCGCCCACGGCCCGCTGCACGGCGTGGTGAACAACGCCGGGCGCTTCTCCATGGGCGTGCAGGAGGCCTTCACCATCGACGAGGTGAAGTCGCTGTTCGAGACCAACGTGTTCGGGCCGCTGCGTGTGAACCGCGCCGCCCTGCCCCTCCTGCGCCAGCAGCGCGGCGGCGCCATCGTCAACGTCTCCAGCATCGTGGGCCGCTTCTCGCTGCCCACCCTGGGCACCTACGCGGCCACCAAGTTCGCCCTCGAGGCGCTGGCCGAGGCCCAGCGCGACGAACTCAAGGTGCTGGGCATCGACGTCACCCTGGTGCAGCCGGGCGCCTTCCCTACCGAGGTGGGCAACAATGGCCTGTACGCCGCGGACGCCGCGCGCGCCGAGGCCTACGGCCCGGTGGCGGAGATTCCCCAGAAGATGGGCGAAGGGCTCGCCCAGCTGTTCGGCAGCCCCATGGCGCCCAAGCCCCAGGACGTGGCCGACGCCATCGTGGGGATCTTCGCCACACCGGCGGGCCAGCGCCCGGCGCGGGTGCTGGTGGACGCCCTCACCGGCGGCCCCGTGCAGGCGCTCAACGAGGCCCACGAAAAGCTGCGCCACGAGATGCTGGCGGCCTTCGGTCTGGCCTGAGGGCCGGCGTCAGCCCCATGGCTGCCTGACCCGAACCGGACTCGAAACCATGTCCTGGAAGACCGCCTACCGTTCGCTGTACTACGCGGACATGCCCGAGCCCGACGACCTGGTGCTGCCGCGGGCCCAAACCGCGCTGCTGGTGATCGACGTGCAGAACACCTACCTGGAGCGTCCCGAGCGCGACTCGCTCGACGCCGCCGGCCGCGCCGCCTACGATCTGTGGACGCCGTTTCACGAGCGCATGCACCGCGTGGTGATCCCCAACACCGCCGCCACGATGGCCGCCTTCCGCGGCGCGGGCGTGGAAGTGATGTTCGCCCGCATCGCCTGCCAGACCATGGATGGCCGCGACCGCTCGCTCTCTCAGAAGAAGCCCGGCTTCAACAACCTGCTGCTGCCCAGGGACGAGCGTGCTTCGCAGATCGTGCCGGCGCTCGCGCCGCGCGGTGACGAAATCGTGGTGACCAAGACCACCGACAGCGCCCTCACCGGCACCAGCCTGCGGCTGATGCTGCACAACGTGGGCATCCGCCACGTGGTGGTGGCGGGCATCTTCACCGACCAGTGCGTGTCCTCCACGGTGCGCTCGCTGGCCGACGAGAGCTTCGACGTGGTGGTGCTGGAGGACTGCTGCGCCGCGGCCACCGACGAGCTGCACCGCAAGGAGCTGGAGATCATCAACAACATCTACTGCCACGTGATGAGCGCGGCGGAACTGCGGGAGATGATGGGCATCGGCTGAGCAACCGCGGCTCCGCCCGGCGGCGCAGCCGCGCCCCGCTCAGCGCTTCAGGTCATCCGCCCCCAGGAAGATGCGGTTCCAGGTGGGGCTGATGAGGATCTCGTTGATGCACACGTGGGCAGGCATCTCGGCGATGAAGCGGATGGTGCGGCCCAGGTCCTCGGGCTGCAGCATGCGCGCCCGGTCCTCGGCGGAGGGCTTGACGGGGCGCTTCTCCATGATAGGCGTGTTCACCTCGGCGGGGCAGAGGGCGCAGGCGCGGATGCCGTTGACACACTCCTCCTGGTTGAGGTGCGCCGTCATGGCCACCACGCCGTGTTTTGCGGCGTTGTAGGCCGGACCGGTGAGGTAGGTGTCGAACTTGCCCGACCACGACGAGACGTTGATAACCAGCCCGTCGCGCCGCGCGCGCATGCCGGGCAGCACCGCGGCGATGCAGTAGTAGGTGCCGTCGAGGTTGACGCGGATCACCTGGTCCCAGCCAGGCGTGGTCTGGTTTTTCCAGAAGCGGGTGGGCACGTTCAGGCCGGCGGAGTTGACGAGGATGTCCACGCGCCCGTGGCGCGCCTGGATGCCCTCGGCCACGGCCTGCACGGCCTGGGCGTCCATCACGTCCAGCGGTGCCGTTTCCACCTTGCCGCCGGCGGCGCGGATGGCCGCGGCCTCGGGCTCCAGCACCTCGGGGCGCCGGCCCGACATGACCACCACGCAGCCCGCCTGCGCCAGCGCCTGGGCGCCCGCCAGTCCAATGCCGGTTCCCGCGCCTGTGATCCAGGCGATCTTTCCCTCGAGGCCCATGTGCCCTTTCTCCTTGCTTGTTGGCGGGCCGTCCGGCCCGGAATCAGGATTCCCGCGGCGCGGCCGTGCCGAAGGCCTGGCGCAGGGCCGCAGCGGACTGTTCCACCGCCTGGCGCGCCGCATCGAGCGCACCGAGCATGATGAAAAAGCCGTGGATCATGCCCTCGTAATTCACCAGAGTGACGCGGTTGCCAGCCTCGATCAGCCGCGCGGCGTACTGCACGCCCTCGTCACGCAGGGGATCGTAGCCCGCCACCAGCACGAAGGCCGGGGCCAGCCGCGACAGGTCTTCCGCCACCAGCGGCGCGAAGCGGAAGTCCTGGGTGTCCCTGGAGGAGCGCAGGTACTGCTTGTAGAACCAGGTGATGGTGTTGCGGGTGAGCAGGTAGCCGTCGGCGAAGGCGTGGTGCGAGGCGGTCTCGGGCTCGGGCGCGGTGGCGGGGTAGATGAGCAGTTGCAGCCCCAGGGACGGGAAGCCCTCGTCGCGGGCGAGGAGGGCGCATACCGCCGCCAGGTTGCCCCCGGCGCTGTCGCCACCCACGGCGATGCGCGCCGTGTCCGCACCGATGCGGCTGCCGTGCAGGGCCACCCAGCGCAACGCCGCCATGGCATCGTCCACCGCCGAGGGGAACCGGTGCTCGGGCGCGAGCCGGTATTCCACCGCCACCACCAGGCACTGCGCCAGCCGCGACAGCCGGCGGCAGGCCGAGTCGTGGGTGTCGAGATCGCCGATCACGAAACCGCCGCCGTGGTACCACACCAGCACCGGCAGGTGCTCGCCGATCATGAGCTCGCGGGGCCGGTACACGCGGATGCGCAGCGCCCGGTCGGCCACGTCGATGCGCAGGGTCTCGGCCGAGTGGACAGGCTCGTCGCGCACGTCCAGGCGCCTGACCCGCAGCGCGTACTGCTCGCGCGCCTGGTCGGGTGTGAGCTGCCAGAGCTCGGGCAGCGCGGCCTTGCGCACCGCGTCGAGAATGGCTTGAGCCTGGGGATCGAGTGCCATGTCAGGACCCCGCTGCCGGCAGGCGCAGCTTGAAGGTGCCCGTGGCCTTGGCCAGCAGTTGGCCGGCCGCGTCGCGCACCTCGCCCTCCACGAACACCAGCGAACGTCCGGCGCGCAGGGCGTGGCCTTCGGCCACCAGTTCGCCGGTGGCGGCGGCGAGGAAGTTCACCTTGAGTTCCACGGTGGTGGCGCCGGTGGCCTGGGGGTCCAGGGACTTGGCGCTCAGGCCGCAGGTCACGTCGAGCAGGGACATGATCGCGCCGCCGTGGGCCACCTTCCAGCTGTTGGTCAGCTCCGGGCCGATGGTGAGCCCCGCGGTGACGCGGCCCGGCGCCTCGGCGATGCGGCGGATGCCCAGGTGGTCTGCGTAGGGAATGGTGATGTTGAAGCCGCCGGTGCCCATGGTGGTGCTCAGATGGCGGCGAAGCCGCCGTCCACCGGAATGCAGGCGCCGGTCATGAAGTCGGAGGCCTTCGAGGCCAGCAGCAGCGCGGCGCCTTTCAGGTCATGGTCGGAGCCCATGCGCTTGAGGGGCGTGTGGTCGAGGATGTACTGCTCGGCGCGGTCGATCATGCCGGCGGACATCTTGCTGGGGAACACCCCGGGGGCGATGGCGTTGACGTGGATGTTGTAGGGCGCCCACTCGGCCGCCAGCGACTTGGTGAAGTTGATCACGCCCGCCTTGCTGGTGTTGTAGCCGATGGTGGGCATGAAGTGCGGGTCGGTGCCCGACAGGCCGGCGATGGAGGCGATGTTGATGATCTTGCCGCGCTTGCGCGGGATCATGCTGGCCACGCCCACGGCCTGGGAGAGCACGAAGATGGCGGTGAGATTGAGGTTGATCACCTTGTTCCACGCCTCGAGCGGGTGGCTCTCCATGGGCGCGCCCCAGCTGGCGCCGGCGTTGTTCACCAGGATGTCGATGGCGCCCCAGCGCGCCAGCACCGCTTCCACCAGCGGCTTCGCCGCGGCCGGGTCCTGCAGGTCGCAGGGGTGGGCCAGCACCTCGATGCCCATCTTCTCCAGATGGGCCTTGGCCTCGGCCAGTTCGCCGACCTTGCGCGCGGTGATGGCCACCTTCGCGCCCGCCTCGCCAAGGGCCTCGGCCATCTGCAAGCCCAGCCCGCGGGAACCGCCGGTGATCAGGGCCACCTGACCATCGATGCGGAACAGATCGAATACGGACATGCTGCCTCTCCTCACGCGTGGCGGCTCTTTGCCGCCGGACAAAAACGCGCAGATGCTACGCCGAGTCTGCGCGCGCCATCGCGGCGCCGGCAGGCCTGGCGTTCACCAGCACCACGGCGGCCAGCATCACCAGCGCCCCCAGCGCCTGGGCGCCCGCCAGGGCCTCGCCGAAAATCCACCACGCCAGCAGCGCCGCCACCGGCACCTGCAACAGCATCGTCATGGATACCGAGGTGGCCGAAATGCGCGACAGAGCCATCACCACCGCCCAGCCGCCAGCCAGGCCCGCCACCCCTGAGGCCACCAGCCAGAGCCAGGTAAGCGGCGTGAAGGACCACAGCGGCGCCCCCATGCCCAGCGCGCACACCGCGCACACCACGGCTGCCGTGCCCTGGCTCACCAGCAGGAAGGGCAGCACCGCCATGCGGCTGCGGGCGCGATGGGCGAGCAGGATGTAGGCGGCGTAGAGCGCGCCAGCAAGCACGCACAGCGCCAGCCCGAAGAACGAGGCATCGGCGGCGCCGAGCCGGTGGGCGACGAACAGCGCCATGCCCGCCGCCGCCAGCACGCAGCCGATCCAGAACGCAGCGTTGGGGCGCCGCCCCCACACCATCCAGCCGAACAGCCCCACCCACAGCGGCGCGGTATGCCCGAGCAGCATGGCCTCGGCTGCCGGCACCATCAGCAGGGCCTGGTTCCACACCGCGATGTCCACGCCGAAGGCGATACCGGCTGCCACACCCGGGCGCCAATCGAACGGGGCGCCGGGGGCAGGCGCCGTGGCGCGCCGGGTCCAGCCCAGCAGCGGCACGGCCACGATGCAGGCGATGGCAAAGCGCCAGAAGCCCGTGGTGGGGCCCGGTTGGGCGGCGAGCTTGGGCAGGATGGCCGACAAGGCCGTGAAGGGCACGGCCAGGAGAAGCCAGGCAGTGGCGGCGGCGCGGGTCATCCTGGAAGCTGCGCCAGGCGCCCCATGACAAGGGGCCGGACCGGACTGGCCGGGCGCCCGGACAACAACCGCGCTAGAACCACCCGTCCTGCATTTCCAGGCAGGTGGGGTCCATCTCCGCCACCAGCTTGAACCAGTGCACCGTCTTGGGCAGCTCCCAGCGGAAGAAGTACTGGCAGGCCTGCAGCTTGCCTTGGTAGAAATCCTTGTCCGCGGGCGCGGCCTCGGGCAGCTTCTGCACCGCCACCAGCGCCTGCCTGAGCCACAGCCATGCAACCACCACGTGCCCGGTCATCTCCAGGAACGCGTGGGCGTTGGCGAGCGCCAGTTCGGCGTGGCCCTTGTCGGTGGCGCAAAGGTTGTTGCGCACCACCTCCATCACGTTGGCCAGCGCATCCGCGAGCGCTTCGCCGCAGCGGTTGAGCTCGGGGGAGTCGGCGCGTTTCGCCGCGCGCGCGGTGGTGTCGATCTCGCGTGCCAGCAGCTGGATGGCGGCGCCGTCCTGGATGCGCACCTTACGGCCGAGCAGGTCGAGGGCCTGGATGCCGTTGGTGCCCTCGTGGATGGGATTGAGGCGGTTGTCGCGCCAGAGCTGCTCCACGGGATAGTCGCGCGTGTAGCCGTAGCCGCCATGGACCTGGATGGCCAGGTCGTTGGCCGCCAGGCACCACTGGGAGGGCCAAGCCTTCACGATGGGCGTGAGCACCTCCAGCAGCAGCTTCGCCTCGCGCTGCTGGCGGGCATCGCCGGTGCGCTCATCGTCCACCAGGCGCGCAGCCGTGAGGCACAGGGCCAGGCCGCCCTCCACGTAGGACTTCTGCGCGAGCAGCATCCTCCGCACGTCCGGGTGCTCCACCAGCTTCACGGGCGGGCGGGCCGGGTCCTTGTCCAGCACCGGCCGGCCCTGGGTACGCTCGCGCGCGTAGGCCAGCGCGTGCAGGTAGCCCGAATAGCCCAGCATCACGGCGCCCAGGCCCACGCCCACCCGGGCCTCGTTCATCATGTGGAACATGCACGCTAGGCCCTGGTGCTCGGGGCCCACCAGCGTGCCCACGGCGCCACCCTTCTCGCCGAAGGACATGACGCAGTTGGTGGTGCCGCGGTAGCCCATCTTGTGGTTCAACCCGGCCAGCGCCACGTCGTTGCGCTCGCCCAGGGAGCCGTCGTCGTTCACCAGGAACTTCGGTACCGCGAACAGCGAAATACCCTTCACCCCCGGCGGCCCGCCGGGCGTTCTGGCCAGCACCAGGTGGACGATGTTCTCGGCCAGCTCATGCTCGCCGCCCGAGATCCACATCTTCTGGCCGAACAGGCGCCAGGTGCCGTCGGCCTGGGGCTCGGCGCGGGTGCGGATGTCCGCCAGCGACGAGCCGGCGTGCGGCTCGGACAGGCACATGGTGCCGAAGAACCGCCCGGCCACCAAGTGCGGCAGGTAGCGCCGCTTCTGGTCTTTGGTGCCGAAGGCCGCCAGCAGGTTGGCGTTGGCGATGGTGAGAAAAGGATAGGCGGCCGTGGACACGTTGGCGCCGTTGAACAGCGCAAAGGCCGCCTGCGCCACGGTGACCGGCAACTGCATGCCGCCCAACCCCGCGTCGAAGCTCGCGCCGATGAAGCCCGCCTCGATGAAGGCATCCAGCGCCTGCTTCACCTCGGGGATCATTTCCACCCGCCCGTTCACGAACCGCGGCTCGTGCTCGTCGGCCTTGCGGTTGTGGGGGGCGAACTCCTCCTCCGCCAGGCGGTGGGCGGCCTCGATGACGGCCTCGTAGGCGTCGCGCGAGTGCTCCGCGTGACGAGCCCGCTGGGTGAGCGCCTCGGTGTCGAGCAGCTCGTAGAGGACGAAGTCGAGGTCGCGGCGGTTGACGATGCGGGCGGTCACGCGTGGCTCCCAGGGGAAGTCGCGGTCGAGGCGAGCCAGCCCTCGAGGAAACCGGTGTCGAAGGCGGCCTCGCGAAAGCGGGGCTCGTCCAAAAGACGCAGGTGCAGGTCGCGGGTGCTCCTGACGCCCTCCACGCGCAGCTCGCGCAGCGCGCGCCTCATGCGCGCGATGGCCGCCTCGCGGTTCTCCGCGTGCACCACCACCTTGGCCAGCAGCGAGTCGTAGAACGGCGATACGACGCAACCCGGGTAGAGCATGGTGTCGACGCGCACACCCGGCCCCCCGGGGAGGACAAGATCCGCGATGCGGCCGGGGCTCGGCATGAAGTCGCGCTCGGGATCCTCGGCGTTGATGCGCGCCTCCATGGCCACACCGCGCACCTCGACTTCATCCTGCCGGATCGACAGGGGCTGGCCGCCGGCGATGCGGAGCATCTCGCGAACCATGTCAATGCCCGTGATCATCTCGGTGATGGGGTGTTCCACCTGGATTCGGGTGTTCATCTCGATGAAGAAGAACTCGCCGGACTCGTCGTCGAACAGGTACTCCAGCGTCCCTGCCCCCCGATAGCCCACCGCGCGCGCCAGCGCCACCGCCGAGCCGCACAGGCGCTCGCGGGTGCCCTGGGACAGCGCCGGAGAGGGCGCCTCCTCGAAGATCTTCTGGCGTCGCCGCTGCAGCGAGCACTCGCGCTCCCAGCAGTGGATCACGTCACGCCCGTCGCCGAGCACCTGGACCTCCACGTGCCGGGCGCGACGGATGAACCGCTCCAGGTACACCGACCGGTCCCCGAATGCGGCCTGCGCCTCGGCCTGCGCAACCCCCATCTGCTCGGCGAGCTCGGCTTCGTCCTGCGCCACCCGGATGCCACGGCCGCCGCCACCGGCCGCCGCCTTGATCATCACCGGGAACCCGATGGCGGCGGCCACCGCCACCGCCTGCTCCACCGAATCGACCACCCCCTCGCTGCCCGGTACGCAGGGCACGCCCGCGCGCGCGGCCGCCTCGCGCGCGGCGGCCTTGTCGCCCATGATGCGAATCGACTCGGGCGACGGCCCCACGAAGACCAGCCCCGCACGCTCCACCGCCTCCGCGAACGAGGCGTTCTCGGAGAGGAAACCGTAGCCGGGATGGACAGCGTCGGCGCCCGAGTCCGCCGCCGCCTTCAGGATGGCCTCGGCGTTGAGGTAGCTCTTCGCTGCCGGAGACGGGCCGATGGCTACCGCCGCGTCGGCGAGCCGAACCGCCAGGCTGTCGCGGTCGGCTTCGCTGTGCACGGCGACCGCCTCCAGCCCCAGTTCCTTCGCCGCGCGGATCACGCGCACGGCGATCTCGCCCCGGTTGGCTACCAGCACGCGCCGTATCTTCAACGCCATGCCCGTTCCCTGGCAACCGCTCTGGTGCCCGCATACAAGGCGGCGCGCACTAGACGATCTCGAACAGACCGGCCGCGCCCATGCCGCCGCCCACGCACATGGTGACCACGGCGTACTTCACGCCGCGGCGCTTGCCCTCGATGAGCGCATGCCCGGTGAGGCGCGAGCCGGTGACGCCGTAGGGATGGCCCACCGCGATGGAGCCGCCATTGACGTTGAGGCGCTCGTCGGGAATGCCGAGCCGGTCGCGGCAGTAGATCACCTGCACGGCGAAGGCCTCGTTCAGCTCCCACAGGCCGATGTCCTCCACCTTCAGGCCGGCCTTCTTGAGCAGCCTGGGTACGGCGAACACCGGGCCGATGCCCATTTCATCCGGTTCGCAACCCGCCACGGCGAAGCCGCGGAAGATGCCCATGGGCTTGAGACCCCGGGCCGCGGCCAGCGCGCCGCTCATCACCACGCAGGCCGAGGCGCCGTCGGAGAACTGGCTGGCGTTGCCCGCGGCGATCACACCGCCCTCAATGGCGGGCTTGATGCCGGACACGCCCTCGTAGGTGGTGTCGGCGCGGATGCCCTCGTCGCGGTCTGCGGTGACCTCGCGGATGCTTTCCTGGCCGGTGTTCTTGTCCACCACTTTCATCTTCACGGCCATGGGCACGATCTCCTGCTTCGTGAACCCCTCGGCCGCCGCCTTTGCGGCCTTGAGCTGCGAGGCCACGCCGTAGCGGTCCTGCTGCTCGCGGGAGATGCTGTAGCGCTTCGACACCGTCTCGGCGGTCTGCAGCATGGGCCAGTAGATCTCGGGCTTGTGTTCCTTGAGCCAGTCGTCGTGGGCCATGAACTGGTTCATCTGGTTCTGCACGCAGGAAATGGACTCCACGCCGCCCGCCACGAGAACGTCGTTCTCACCGGTCATGATGCGCTGGGCCGCCAGGGCGATGGTCTGCAGGCCCGAGGAGCAGAAGCGGTTGACGGTGATACCCGACGTGGTAATGGGCAGGCCGGCGCGCAGAGCGATCTGGCGGGCGATGTTCCAGCCCGTGGCGCCCTCGGGGTTGGCGCAGCCCATGATCACGTCTTCAACCTCGCCGGGCTCGATGCAGGCGCGCGCCACCGCGTGCTGCACGGCGTGGCCGCCCAGGGTGGCGCCGTGAGTCATGTTGAAGGCCCCGCGCCAGGACTTGCACAGCGGCGTGCGGGCGGTGGAAACGATCACGGCTTCGTTCATGGGTGTTCTCCAGGGGAAATCGGGAAATCCTGCCGGGCGAGGCGGGCGCGCAGCTCGGTCTTGAGCACCTTGCCAGTGTTGTTCCTGGGCAGTTCAGGCACGACGACGTACTGCCTGGGGCGTTTGAAGCGCGCGATGTTATCAAGACACAGCCGGTCGAGCCGGGCCGGGTCGGCAATGGCGCCGGCGCGCGGCACCACGAAGGCCACCACGCTCTCGCCCCACTGCGGATCGGGGCGCCCCACCACGGCAGCCTCCGCCACGGCGGGGTCGGACAGCAGCACCTCCTCCACCTCGCGCGGGTAGATGTTCGCACCGCCGGAGATGATGAGGTCCTTGCTGCGGTCCTTCAGCCAGAGGTATCCCTCGGCGTCCATGACGCCGAGGTCGCCAGTGAACAACCAGCCGTCCCGCAGCGCGCGGGCCGTCGCTTCGGGATTGTTCCAGTAGCCGCGCATCACCACGTCGCCGCGGACGGTGATCTCGCCCACTTCACCCGGCGGCAGGGGCTTGCCCCGATCGTCGGTGATGCACACCTCCACGCCGGTGCGCACGATCCCCACGGAAGTGAGGCGCTCCTCGGACAGCCCTTCGGCATACAGGTGCTTGGGCATGGCGGTGATGGTGCAGGGGCACTCGCCCTGGCCGTAGCCGTTCCAGAAGCGGGGACCGAACACGGCCAGCGCCCCGCGCACGTCGCTAGCGTAGATGGGTGCTGCGCCGCACAGAAGGGTACGCACGTTCTCCACCCTGCACTGCGCGATGGCGCGGTCGGCCACCAGCCGCCGCAGCATGGTGGGCGCCAGGAAGAAGGTGGCGGAGGGATAGCGGCCGATCAGGCTCACCAGCTCTCCGGGCTCGAAGCCTCCGCTCTCGGGCATCACGTGGTGCGCGCCCTTGGCAACGAAGCTGAGGCCGAACAGCCCCGCGGCGTGGGACTGGGGCCCCAGGTGAAGCAGGCTGTCTTGCTCGGTGAGGAAGTCCACGTCGCACAGGTAGCTCCACGCCATCAGCTGGAGGTTACGGTGGGTGAGCATCGCGCCCTTGGGGCGCCCCGTGGTGCCGCTGGTGTAGAAAATCCAGGCGAGGTCGTCACCCCGCGCCGTGGCGGTCGGCGCGGGCTCGAGCAGCAGGTGCTCGTAGTCGGCGTGGTCCACATCCACGACCCGCCTCACGCACCCGGCCTGCACGGCAGCCTGCGCCATGGCCTCGGCCAGTTCGCCGGTGACGAACAGCAGGGACACACCGCAGTCCTGGAGAATGAAGGCCACCTCGCGCGGATGGAGCCTCGCGTTGACGGGCACAGCCACGAGGCCCGCGTGCCAGATGGCGAACAGCAGCTCCAGGTAGCAGGGGCGGTTGGACATCACCAGCGCCACGCGGTCGCCGGGCTTGAGGCCCGCGCCGCGCAGGCCGGCCGCGAGCCGCGCCACGCGCGCCTGAAGGCCGCGGTAGTCGAGCAGCACGCGCTCCCCGAGGGAGAGCGCGGGACGGTGGCCGAAGGCGGCGGCCGCGTTGTGCAGCAGCGCGGCGAGGTTCATGCCTGCGCAACCCCCGCCACCGGGTCGCGGGGCGGCGCAGCCGGGAGCGCCGCGGCGATCATCGCGCCAGGATGGTCACGCAGCACGCGGCCGACTCCGCGCCGATCAGCCCCCCGCCGTTCTCCGCCACGGCGACCTTCGCGCCGGGCACCTGCCGCGAACCGGCCTCGCCGCGCAGCTGCGTCACGAGCTCGTAGACCTGTCCCAGCCCCGTGGCGCCGATGGGGTGGCCCTTGCACTCGAGGCCGCCCGAGGGATTGACAGGCACCCGTCCTCCCAGGGCGGTCTCGCCCCGCTCCGCCATGGGGCCGCCCTCGCCGAACTCGCACAGCATGAGGTTCTCCACCTGCTGGATCTCGCCCAGCGCTGTGGCGTCGTGCACCTCGGCCACCGAAACATCGGCAGGGGAAACCCCGGCCATCTCGTAGGCTCGCCTGGCTGCCACGTGCGAAACCTCGGCACGATAGTCGTTCGCGGCGCGCCGCCCGCCGCCAGCGAGCACGGAGGCGCGCAGTTCCACCGCCCGGCCGCGGCCCAGCCGGGCGAGCGCTTTCTCCGAACACACCACCGCGGCGGCTGCGCCGTCGGAGATGGGGGAGCACATGGGAAGGGTGATGGGCCACGCCACCATGCGTGCGCCCATCACCTCCTCCACCGAGTAGGGCCGGCGGTACTGAGCCCGCGGATTGTGAACGGAGTGGTTGTGGTTCTTGGCGGACACCGCCGCGATCTGGCGCGGCGTGGTGCCGAAAGTGCGCATGTGGAACTTCGCGAAGGCCTGGTAGACGTCCATGAACACGCTGCGGGGACCGGTGCTCTCGTGCTCGGGCGGCGTGGGCACGCCCTCGCCCATGCGCATCAGGCCGGCCATGGTGGCGTCCACGCCGTGCACGTCCCAGGATCCGTTGAAGATCGCGAAGGAGCGCGCCTTGTCGTCGATCACCATCTTCTCGGCTCCCACCGCGAGGACTACGTCGGCCATGCCGGCGCGCACCTGCATGGCCGCGAGGTAGAGCGCCGTCGACGCGCTGGCGCAGGCGTTGTCCACGTTGGTGACCGGCACGTTGCCGAAGGGCATCTCGCGCAGGGCGATCTCGCCGCGCACCGAGTGCTGGCCGTCCACCGCACCCTGGGCGGCGTTGGCAAAGAAGATCGCCTCCACCGCCTCCGCTCCGATGCCCGCATCCGCCAGCGCCTCGCGCACCGCCTGCTCGGCGAGGTCCTTCACGGACCGCTCCAGGAAGCGTCCGAACGGCGTCATGGAAACGCCAGCAACGTAGACCCTGCTCATGGCCAACCTCCTAGACTGGCGTTTATGATACGTCCCGATTGTCCGACAATAATGTCAGGCACGTTGCCCCGCCACGAGAGCCGCCCACGGAGCCGCAAACTTGAAGAACCGAATCCTGATCGCCAACGACGACGGCATCCACGCCCCCGGGCTGGCCGTCATGGAACGCATCGCCGCGACCCTCAGCGACGACGTGTGGGTGGTGGCGCCGGACTTCGAGCGCTCGGGCGCGTCGCGCTCGCTGTCGCTCGCCGATCCCATCCGGGTGAACCGCCTCGGGGAGAAGCGCTTCTCCCTGTTGCGCGGAACGCCCACCGACTGCGTGATCGTAGCCCTTCGGGAGATCATGAAGGACGAGCCGCCGACCCTGGTGCTGTCCGGAGTCAACCGCGGCGCCAACCTCGCCGAGGAGCTCACTTACTCGGGAACGGTGGCGGTGGCCATGGAGGCCGCCACCATGGGGATCCGGTCGATCTCCATGAGTCAGCTGTTTCACAAGGGCGACGCGGTGAAGTGGGAAACGGCGCAGGCCCAGGCGCCCCGGGTGATCGAGGCGCTGCTCGCCCTGCCCTTCCGGCGCGGCGTGTTTCACAACGTCAACTTCCCCGACGTGCCCCCGGCCGAGGTCAGGGGCGTGCGCGCCGCCCGCCAGGGCAACTGGGCGCGCATCGGGGTGGACGTCCACGGCCGCACCGACGCGCGCGGCTTCGACTACGCGTGGCTCGCCTTCTTCCACGAGATGGGCGAGCCGCCGGAGGACACCGACGTGGGCGCCGTGCGCCACGGCTTCATCTCGGTGACGCCGCTGCACGCCGACATCACCCACCGCGACGGCCTGGCGCCGCTCGCGGCCGCCCTCGCCCCGCTGGGCGCACCCGCTCCGGAGGCCCACGGCTAGCGGCGTCGCAGCGTGACCATCCCGGCGCCGAACATGGCCGCGATGAGCAGCACGCCTTGGACGATGTACTGCCAGAAGGTCTGCACGCCGAGGATCGACAGACCGTTGCTGATCACGCCGATCAGAAGCACGCCCACCAGCGTGCCCAGGATGTGGAACTGCCCAGGCCGCAGAGTGGAGGCGCCAATGAACACCGCGGCGAACGCGTTGAGCAGGTAGGTGTCTCCCACGCCCTGCGGCCGCCCCGCCCCGAGGTTGGCGGCCGCCACCATGCCGCCGAGCGCCGCGCAGGCGGCGGAGATCCCCAGAGCCACCAGCGCGTAGCGCTTGATGGCGATGCCCGAGAGCCGGGCAGCCTCGCTGTTGCCGCCGATGGCGTAGAGGTTGCGCCCCGCCTGCGTGTGCTCGAGCAGCAGCCACAGCAGCAGCGCGACGCCGCCCATCACGATGACCGGATTGGGGATGCCCAGGGTGGCCTCCTGTCCAAGCGAGAGGAAGGCCTCCGGTATGCCGCCCAGGACGGTGCGCGACTCGGAGTAACCGAGGATCGCGCCGGTGATGATGGACCCCATGGCGAGGGTCTCGATGAACGCAGAGACGCCGAGGTAGCTCACCAGCGCGCCGTTGAGCACCCCCACCACCCCGGAGAGCAGCAGCACCCCCGCGACCGTGAGCCAGACGTGCGGATCGTCGCCCTGGTCCACCAGCAGCTTGCACACCACGTAGCCGCCGAGCGTGGCCATCGCAGCGATGGACAGGTCGAACAGGCCCATCACCAGGCACACCGTCAGGCCCGAGGCGATGATGAGCAGGATGGAGGCCTGGTTGAGGACGTTGAGGAGGTTCAGCTTCGTGGGGAAGACGTCGGGGCGGGCCCAGCTGAAGCCCGCCACCAGCAGCAGCAGGAACAGGATGGTTCCGTAGCGCGCGAACCAGTTCACCAGGTCGAATCGGTCGTTGGCCATGCGGGGTCCTCGCTCGATTGTGTCAGGCGGCGCGGCCGCTGTCGGCCAGGCCCACCGCCAGGCCGAGGATCCGCGCCTCGGTGATGTCCGGGCACCCCAGTTCACCGGCGATCGCGCCGCTGCGGAACACGAGCACACGGTCGCAGAGCCGCGGGAACTCCTCCACTTCGGTGGAGGTGAAGAGCACGGCGGCGCCCTCCTCGGCCAGCTGGGCAAGCAGGCGGTAGATCTCCGCCTTCGCACCCACGTCCACAGCGGCGGTGGGCGAATTGAGCAGGTACACGCGCGCGCCCGTCCCGAGCCAGCGGGCGAGCACGGCCTTCTGCTGGTTGCCGCCCGACAGCGAGTCCATGCGCGCTTCGATGCCGGTGGCCCTGACGTTGAGGCGCCGCACCACGCCGCTCACCAGTTCGCGCTCGGCACCGCGGCGCACGAAGCGCGTGAGGGGATCCGTGAGCAGCCGGCCCAGCGAGGGCAGGGAAACGTTCTCCCGCACCGAGAAGCCGCCCAGTGCCGCCTCCGCCAGGCGGTCCTTGGGCACCAGGGCGAGCCCGGCAGCCACCGCCTCGCGGGGCGAGGCGAAGCGGCGGGAGCGCCCGCCCACCAGGATCTCGCCGGCCTCCGGGGCCTGGCGGCCGAAGAGCAGGTCGAGCGTCTCCTCCGCTCCGCTTCCCGGCAGCCCCGCGAGGCCGAGAATCTCGCCCGTCCGAAGCGTGAAGCTCGCGCCGTGAACGCGGGCGGAGCTCAGGCCCCGCACCTCCAGAACCGGCGGCCCCTCGGATCGCGGCATGCGCGACACCGGCGCCTCGGCGGCGAGCGACTTCTCGCGCCCGACGATGGCCGCGACTACGGCTTCGCGCCGCAGGTCCTCGCGGCGCCCCACCGACCAGACCTTGCGGCCGTCGCGCAGCACGGTGGCGCTCGTGGCCACGTCGAAGATCTCGGAAAGCCGGTGGCTCACGTAGAGAAAGCCGTGACCCTCCCCGGCAAGGCGCCGCATGTGTCCGAACAGCAGCTCCACCTCGCGGGGCAGGAGCGCGGTGGTGGGTTCGTCCAGGATGATCAGGCGCGCGTCGGTGGCGATGGCCTTGGCGATGGACACCATGGCCGCCTCGTCGGGCCGCAGGCTCGAGACCAGGGCGCCGCCCGGGATCGACAGGCCCATGCGCGACAGCAGGTCGGCAGCACGCCGGCGCACTTCCGGCCAGTCCACGAACGCGCCCAGGCGCCTGGGCAGCGCTTCGCCCAGCGCCAGGTTCTCCTGCACCGAAAGATTGGGCACCAGGTTGCCGTGCTGATGCACCACGGCGATACCCGCGGTCTGAGCATCGTGGGGCCTGGTGAACTGCACGGGGCGGCCGCCCACCAGGATTTCGCCCCCGTCCGCGCGATAGACGCCGGTGACGATCTTGATGAGGGTGGACTTGCCGGCGCCGTTCTCGCCCAGCAGCGCGTGAATGTCCCCGGCGCGAACCGTCAGGCTCACGTCGTCGAGCGCCCGCTGGCCCGGGAAGTCCTTGACGACGCCGCGCACTTCGAGGATGGGCGCCGCGGCTTCGCAGGAATCGGCTGTCATGAATTCGGGGGCGCCCGCCCTCCCGGGCGGACGCCCTGCGGCGAGGGTTACTTCGCCACCACTTCACCCGTGAACGGCGTGCACTTGCTGAAGTCGGGATCCTGCCCGGCAGCCGGCAGGGTGTCCTTGGTCACCACGCAGGTGCGGGTCATGAGCGCGCGGAACGGCACCTTCTTGCCGTCGATGACGCTCGCCACCACTTCGGAAGTCTTCAGCGCGATGGAGCGCTTGGAGTAGGCGACCGACATCACATAGGAGGAATTGCCCTTTCTCATCAGGTCGTAGACCGGCTGGATGCCGTCCATGCCCATGACGCGCACCTTGCCCGCCAGGCCGGCCTCCTCGATGGCGCGCACCGCGGGCGGCCCGAGCTCGTCCCAGCCCACGATCACGCCGTTGATGTCCTTGTTGGCCTGCAGCAGGGCGCGCATGCGGTTGAGCACGTCCTCCACCTGGCCGGGCACCTTGACCTCGACCTCGGTCACCTTGATGCCCTTGGCGTCGAACAGCGCGGCCTTGACGCCCTGGGTGCGGTCGCGAAGCGTCGGCAGTACGTTCCAGTTGAACAGCACCACGTGGCCCTTGTAGTCGAGGGAGGACTTCATCTCGTTGCCCACGATGACGCCGTCCACGGCGCCCGAGGCGCCGATGTCGGCGGTCACGCCGGGGACGTCGCCGGAGAACGCGGACACGAAGGGGATGCTGGCCGCGTTGGCCGCCTTGATCACCGCACCCATCTGGTTGTTGTCCGACGCGATGTTGATGATCGCATCGAACTTGCGGTTGATGAAGTTGATGGCGGCGTTGTTGGTGGCGACCTGGTCACCCTTGCCGTCGTGCAGCTCGCAGGTCCATCCGCGCTTCTTGCAGTCCGCCATGACGGTGTCGGACATCTCCTGGATGGTGGGCGAGTTGTAGTTGACGGCCACCACGGCGACGTTGAGCTTGTCGGTGGACTTCTTGGCTGCCAGGGCGGCTCCGCTGGACACGCAGAGGGCCGCCGCGACCGCGACGCCCGCTGCGAGCGGCTTCAGAGACAGGGAATGGATGTACATGTGCTCCTCCAGAGGTATGGTTTTCGTGCGCTGCTTCCCGCGAAAGAGGGCTCCCGGGAGAGCGCGGGACAAACGATGCGACGGTTGCGCCTTGGTGCCTTGAAGCAGACGACAGCCGCGGCGCACGGTGCCTGTCGCTGGAGCGTCCGCGGATACGAGCCCGCAAACGATTCTAGGGAGCCGGCTGCACGCGCGTCAATGCGAAACGGCGCGTCCTGTCGGACAATAACGTTTGACAATCCGCACACCCGGCGAGGATACTGCCAGCGATGCCGCGCTCCGGGTCCACAGCCGATCGCAGGGACTTCCCCGCCAGCGTCCCCGACAAGGTGGTGGACGCGGTGAACGAGGGCATCCTTCGCCGCCGGTTCAGCGCCGGCCAGCGGCTCGTGGAGGCGGACCTGGTCCAGGAACTGGGCGTGAGCCGGGGAACGGTGCGCGAGGCCCTCAAGAAGCTTTCCGCGGCCGGGGTGGTCCGCCTCGAGCCGCACCGCGGCGCCTTCATCCGCTCCCTCACCCGCGGCGACGCCGCGCAGCTGCTGCTCGTGCTCGAGGCGCTTTGCGGCCTGGCGGCGCGGCTCGCCGCTGGCGCCATGGACGACGCGGGGCACCGCAGGCGCTTTGCCCGCACCGCCGAGGCGATCCTGTCCTTCGAGAGCAATCCGGAAGGGGCCGCCTTCCTCACCGAGAGGGCGCGCTTCTACCAGACCATGCTCGAGATCGCCGGCAACCGCGAGCTGGAGCGCGTCATGCCCCTGCCCCACATCCACCTCTTCCGCACCCAGTTCCACGGCATGCTGAGCCACCGCGACCTGCGCGAGACCATCCGCGAGTATCAGGAGATCTGCGAGGCGATCCTCGCGGGCGACGCGCGCTTGGCGGAGCAGCGCATGTGCCGCCACATCCGCCGCACCGGCGAGCGCATACAGCGCCTTCCCGACAGCGCGTTCGCGCGCGACGACTGAGACGGCGCTCACCGATCGAGCCTCGCCAGGCGCTCGCGCGCGATGCGCTCGGTGACCGTGAGGTAGTTCTCCAGCTTGGCGTGGTTGTAGGGCGTCACGTTGATCGCCCTCACCAGCCGCCTCACGATCTCCCCGTCAATCACGTCCGCGTCGATGATGTTCACGCAGCCGGCGTCCTGCTCGAACGCGCCCATCCCCGCCAACCCGCCGCGGGTCACCCAAGACAGGAGCATGGCATTGGTCCCGCCGTGGGCCACCACCAACGCGGTGGCCCACCCGGGGCGCCGCAGCAGCGCCTCGAAGGCGGGCACTACGCGGCGCTCGAAGTCAGCGAAGGTCTCACCGCCCGGGAATCCGGCCCCGGGCAGGACTGCACGCTCCATGCCGTAGACGAACTCGGCCTCGATACGTTCGGGCGATATGCCCTCCAGGCTGCCGCCCCGCAGTTCCTCGAGTTCGGTGATCTGCATCAGGGCAACCCCGCGTCCCTGCAGCACGGTCTCCGCCGTCTGCCGGGTGCGGGTCTTTCCGGTGTGCACGGCCAGGTCGAAGGGCACGGAGGCGAGCATGCCGGCCATGTGCAGGGCCTGCTGCTCCCCCTCTGGCGTCAGGGAAACGTCCGAGAACACGGTGGACCCGTCGGGGCGCACGTAGCTCACCTCGCCGTGGCGCATCAGGTAGACGCGGCGGCGGCCGCGCGTGCCGGGCAGCCCGCTCACCGGTGCAGGTGCTTCTTGAGCTCGATGCGCGCCACCTGGTTGCGGTGCACCTCGTCGGGACCATCAGCGAGGCGCAGCAGGCGGGCTGTCGCGTAGGCCATGGACAGGCCGAAATCGTCGGTCACACCGCCGCCCCCGTGGGCCTGGATAGCCCAGTCGATCACCTGGCAGGCCATGTTGGGCGCAGCCACCTTGATCATGGCGATCTCGGCCTTGGCCTCCTTGTTGCCCACGTTGTCCATCATCCACGCCGCCTTGAGGGTCAGAAGCCGCGCCTGCTCGATCATGATGCGCGACTCCGCGATGCGCTCCTGGGTGACGGTCTGCTCCGCCACCGGCTTTCCGAAGGCCACGCGCGACAGGGTGCGGCGGCACATCTTCTCAAGGGAGCGCTCGGCGAGGCCGATCAGACGCATGCAGTGGTGGATCCGGCCGGGCCCCAGCCGCCCCTGGGCGATCTCGAAACCGCGCCCCTCGCCGAGCAGCATGTTCGACAGCGGCACCTTCACGTCCCTGAAGAGCACCTGGGCGTGCCCGTGGGGCGCCTCATCGAAGCCGAACACCGGCAGGATCTTCTCGATGGTGATGCCAGGCGTGTCGAGCGGCACCAGCACCATGGACTGCTGCCTGTGGCGGTCGGGATTGTCCGGATCGGTCTTGCCCATGAAGACCAGGATCCTGCAGCGCGGATCCGGCGCGCCGGAGGTCCACCACTTGCGCCCGTTGATGAGGTAGTGGTCTGCCCGGCGCTCGATGCGCGCCTCGATGTTGGTGGCGTCGGAAGACGCCACGGCGGGCTCGGTCATAGCAAAGGCTGAGCGGATACGCCCATCGAGCAGCGGCTCGAGCCATTGCTTCTTCTGCTCCTCGGTGCCGTAGCGCAGCAGCACCTCCATGTTGCCCGTGTCGGGCGCTGAGCAGTTGAAGGGCTCGGATCCGAAAGGCGAGCGCCCCATGATCTCGGCCAGCGGGGCGTACTCGAGGTTGGTGAGGGTGCCGCCGTGCGCCCTGGGCTGCCAGAGGTTCCAGAGGCCCGCCGCCCTGGCCTTCTGCTTGAGCTCGTCCATGAGCGGCGGCGGGCTCCAGCGATCGCCCTCGGCGATCTGGGCGAGCATCTGCTGCTCGGCCGGAACGATGTGCTCCTCCAGGAAGTCGCGCACGCGCTTCTGGAGTTCCTTGACCTTCGGGGTGTAGTCGAAATCCATGGTTTTGGTCCTGTTCCGTGAAGTTGGGGCGCGCCGCGGGGGCTAGAGGATCTCGAACACCGAGTAGCGCGGGCCGACGGCCAGCCGCTCGCCAATCCCCACGGCGATGATGTTGTTCAGCCACGCGTACGCCGCGGCTCCAGTCTCGAAGGCCGGCACGATGCGGAAGTAGTACTCGGAGGGCTCGACGGGCTCGCCGCGCGCCAGCCGGGCGAGGACCGCAGGCGGGCCGTGCCGCACACCGCGGTAGCTCATGAAGATGCGGGCGCCGTCGTCGGTCTCGAGGGTGAGGCGGACATCCAGTACCAGCGAGCCGTCGTTGCGCACCAGCGCCCAGTCGGCCCCGCCAGCGGGCAGGACGCGGCCGCGCAGGCGCTCGCCGGCGAACCGGCCACCGTTGACCGCGACGATCTTGCGAACGCCCGCGGGCGTGGGCTCGTTCACTTGCGGCGGATCGAGGTCGGCCTCGATAACGAAAAGCGGTCTCGACCTCAGTTCCATCGGGGGCCCGCCTGACCTAACATCCGCGCCTTCGAACCCAACCGGCCGCGGGGAGCGCGCACATGAACATACTGATCACCGGCGGAACCCGCGGCATCGGGCTGGCCATCGCGCTGCACTTCGCGAAGCCGGGCGCGAAGATCTTCCTCGCCTACGCATCCGACTCGGCGGCAGCCGCCTCGGCCATGGCCGCCGTGACCGCCCGGGGCGCGCAGTGCCGCGTCATCCGCCAGGACGTGGGCTCGCCCGAGGGCTGCAGGGCGCTGCTCGAGGAGGTGGGGCGGCACGCTGCGCACCTGGACCTTCTGGTGCACTGCGCCGTCAAGGTGGTGGCTGCGCCGACGCTGGAGATGGATCCCCGCGCGTTCATGGAGGCGCTCAACGTGAACGGCTCCGCGCTGCTGTTCCTCGCACAGGCGGGGCTGCCGCTGCTCAGGCGCGGCAGTTCGGTGATCTTCCTCTCCAGCCGCGGGGGGCGCATCGTGGTACGGAACTACGCCGCCATCGGCGCCGGCAAGGCGCTTGCGGAGTGCCTGATGCGCTACCTGGCCGTGGAGCTGGCGCCGAGGGGCATCCGCATCAACACGGTGGCGCCGGGCATCGTCGACACCGCGGCGGTTCGCACCCTGTTCGGCGACGAGACCGGCAAGCTGCTGCAGCACGCCGCCGAGTCCAATCCGAGCGGGCGCGGCATCCAGGACGCGGACTACTGTAACCTGATCGAATTCCTCGCAAGCCCGGGCGCGGAGATGATCCAGGGCCAGGTTGTGTTCGTGAACGGCGGCGCGAACCTGTCGGCCTGAGCCGGCGAGCCGCATCACAGCGCCTCCATCAGGGTGGCATTGGCCATCCCGCCGCTCTCGCACATCACCTGCAGCCCGAGGCGCCCGCCCCGGGCCTCGAGGCCGCCCACCAGCGAGGCCATGAGGCGCCCACCCGAGGCGCCCACCGGGTGGCCGAAGGAGATGGCCCCGCCGTCGGCATTCACCCGCGCGGGCTCCGCGCCCAGCTCGGCCTGCCACGCCAGCACCACGGACGCGAACGCCTCGTTCACCTCGAAGGCGTCGATGTCCTGCATGCGCAGCCCGGCGCGCGCGAGCAGCTTTCGCGTGGCAGGAATGATCCCCGTGAGCATCATGACCGGGTCGTCACCAGCAACGGCGAAGCCGCGAAACGCGGCCCGCGGCCGCAGACCCAGCCGGGCCGCGGCCGCCTCGGACACCACCAGCGCAGCGAAGGCGCCGTCGGTGAGCTGGGACGAGTTGCCGGCGGTCACCCGCCACCCGATCTGGGGGAATCGCGCCCCAGCGGCCGCGTCCATGAACGCGGGCTCCAGCGCCGCCAGCTTCGCGACGCTGGTGTCGCGCCTCACGCCCTCGTCGTGCACGACGCGCGTGCTGCCCGCGGAAGGGTCCGGCACCGCAACGGCGACAATCTGGGCACCTACGCGGCCCTCGTCCTGGGCCAGCGCCGCGCGGCGGTGGGACTCCGCCGCATAGGCATCCAGCGCCTCGCGCCCCAGCGCCCAGCGCGCGGCAATCAGCTCGGCCGAGATCCCCTGGTGAACCAGGCCCTCGGGGTAGCGCGCCCGGAGGGCCGGGCCCAGGTTGTCCATTCCCATGCGATTGGACTTCATGGGCACCCTGCTCATCATCTCAACGCCGCCCGCAATGACCACGTCGTAGGCGCCGGCAATAACGCCCTGGGCGGCAAAATCCAGGGCCTGCTGGGCGGATCCGCACTTGCGGTCCAGCGACACGCCCGGAGTCGACTCCGGGAACCCCGCCGCGAGCCACGCGTGGCGCGCGATGTTGGCCGACTGCTCCCCCACCTGCAGCACGCAGCCGGCAATCACGTCTTCGACCTCGCCCGGGTCGATCCCGGTGCGCGCCACCAGGCCGCGCAGCACCTGCGCGAACAGGTCCACGGGGTGCAGGCCCGCCAGCGCGCCCGAGGCGCGGCCGCGGCCGAAGGGGCTGCGCACAATGTCCACGAGGAGCGCGCGACCGGCTGGCATGGCTACCTGGACAGTTCCACGGAGAGCTCCGCGCTGGCCACCTGGACGTAGCGCGAGTTCGCGATGCGCATCAGCTCGCGGGCGAAATCCGCCTCCGGCGAAGAGAGCGTGGGGAAGTCCAGCCGGAGCGGACCCGCCGCCCGCATCGCCTCGATGTCGTGGATCGGCACCACGGCCCGGAGCAGCAGTTCGTCATCGTCGGCGACGTTCCCGTTGCGCCGGCGGACCTCCTCGAGGGAGGGATTCTCGGGCGGGCTGGCCTTGATCTCGCGATACCGGGGTGCCGCCTCGATGCGCTCCATCACGTGCGGCTCCACCGGCGCCACTGTCGTGCCGTAGTAGCCCAGCGCGTACTGGATGACCTCGTCGGGGATCACGCTCCAGCGCTTTCCCGTGACGATGTTCATCACCGCCGACACCCCCACGAGCTGCGAGAACGGGGTCATCATGCCCGGGTAGCCAAGCTCCTTGCGCACCACGGCAGTCTCGTCGAGGACGTCGTCCAGCCGGTCGGCCATCCCGTGCTGGGCGAGCTGGTTCCTGAGCGTGCCGGTCATGCCGCCCGGGATCTGGTGCGCATAGGCCGAGAGGTCGAACTCGTTTGGCACGCCCACGCGAAGGCCGTAGGTGCGCGCGATGGCCTCGAAGTGCGCCGACACCTGGCCGAGCAGCGCCTCGTCGATGCCGTGCGTATGCCCGTCCAGAGCAATGTTGCGCAGCATGATCTCGGTGGACGGCATGGACGGGCCGTTAGCGAGCGGACGCGCCGCGGTGTGCAGGATGGTCACGCCGTGCCGGATGGCTTCGAGGTAGGTCCATGTGGACAGTCCGGTGACGTTGTGGGAGTGCAGCTCGATGGGCTTGCCGCGGCCGTTGGCCCGGACCTGCGCCACGAGGCTGCCCACGCGCTCGGGCCTGAGGCAGCCGGCGGTGTCGTAGATCAGCAGCGTATCCACATCCGGGCTCGCAGAGAGCTCGGCGGCGCGCGCGCCGTAGTACTCATCGGTGTGCACCGGGCTGCTGCTGAAGTTGATGGCCCCGGCCACCTCGGCGCCGGCCTCCTTCGCCACCCGGGCGAGGCGGTGCATCTTGTCGATGTTGAACAGCACGTCGTAGATCCAGAAGCTGCGGATGCCGTGCGCGCACAGGCGCCGCACCCACAGGTCCATGACGGCGTCGGGCGTGATGGCGAACGTGACGCACGCATTGCTGCGCATCCCGGCGCGTACCCGCGAGCGCGGCATCGCGGCGATCATGCGGTCGAGACCCTCCCACGGGTTCTCGCGGCAGTACTTGATGAGCACCTCGAAGATCGAGCTGCCGGTGCAGTCCACCACGCGGTACCCGGTGCGGTCGATGAGCGGGCAGGCGGGCAGCGCCATCCCGGCCCGCATGCGCATGCCCCAGAGGCTCTGCTGGCCGTCGCGCAGGGTCTGGTCGATGAATTCGATGTGAGCCAAGTGATGCCTCCCCCCGGGGTGCTAGCGCCGCAGCTCGAGACGAAGCCCGTCGGCCGCGACCTCGAGATAGCGCGCCGTGCTCGCGCTCATCATGTCGTGAACCCGCTGCAGCTCGGAGGAGCCGAGCGCGGGATAGTCGCGGCGCACGGGGCCGGCGCGCTTCATAGCCTCGATGTGGTCCTCGGCCACCAGGAAGCGAAGGATGAGCTCGTCGTCGTCCACGTTGCCGTACTGCCGCCGGATCTCCGCGAGCGTGGGGTTGGGCGGACGCGTGCCGCGGAAGTCCCTTGCCCGGGGGTGGCTGTCGATGCGATCCATCACCTCCGGATCGAGGGGCGCCACGGGAGGGCCGTACCATCCGTAGGCGTACTGGATGACCTCGTCGGGAATCGAGCCGTAGCGCCTGCCGGTGACCACGTTCATCACCGCCAGCACGCCGACAAGCTGCGAGAACGGGGTGGCCATGGCGGGGTAGCCCAGCTCCCGGCGGACCCGGGCGGTCTCCATGAGCACCTCGTCCAGCCGCTCACCCATGCCGTGCTGGGCGAGCTGGTTCTTCAGAGTACCCGTCATGCCCCCGGGCACCTGGTGCTCCACCATCCAGGCGTCGTACTCGACAGGCACGCCCGTGGGAAAGCCCGCCGCCCTGGCAACGCGCTCGAAGTGCTCGGCAACGGGCGCGAGCAGCGACTCGTCGATGCCGGTGGTGTGGCCGTGCAGCCGCAGGTTTCGCAGCGTCATGTCGATGGACGGCAGCGACGAGCCGTTGGCCAGCGGCCTGGAGCAGGTGTGCAGGATGCTGAGCCCGGCGTTGACGGCCTCGAGATAGACCAGCGGCGCGAGCCCCGTGACATTGTGGGAGTGCACCTCCACAGGCTTGCCGTTGCTGGCGGCGACGACGCCCGGGATGATGGCCCTCGCCCGCTCGGGCGTCATGATGCCGCCCATGTCGTAGAGGATCAGCCGGTCCACGTGCGGGCTGGCCGAGAGCCGCCTCGCGGCATCCGCGTAGAACGCCTCGGTATGCACCGGGCTCACGCTGTACATCAGCGCGAGGACCACCTCGGCGCCGTGGCCGTTCGCGACCCTGGCAAGGCGGTGCAGCTTGTCGACATTCACGTGCAGCGGGTCGTGGATCCAGAAGCTGCGCACGCCGTGCTCGCAGAGCCGCTGCACCCACAGGTCCATGAGGTCATCCGGCGTCACCGACATGGTGATGATGCCGTGGCAACGCATGCCGGCGCGCACCCGCACACGCGGCAGCGACTGAACCACCAGATCCAGCCCTTCCCAGGGATTTTCCCGGGCGTGGCGCACCATCACCTCGAACATGGAGCTTCCCACGAAGTCCACCACCGAGTATCCGGTGCGGTCGATGAGGTCGCACACCGGCAGGGCCATGCCCGCCTGCATGCGCATGCCCCACAGGCTCTGGTTTCCGTCTCGCAGGGTCTGGTCGATGATCTCGATGCGGGCCATGGCGGGCTCTAGCGGGACAGGGTGATGGAGAGGCCGGCGGCCCGGACCTCCAGGTGCCGGGCGGTGCCCGCGTCCATGAGGGCGCGGGCCTGCTCCAGCGCGGGCGAACTCATGAGCGGGTGATCGCGCGGGACGGGGCCGGCGGCCTTCATCTTCTGGATGAAGGGCTCCGCGATCATGTAGCGCAGCAGCAGCTCCTCGTCGCTGGCGCCGCCGAACCGTTGCCGCAGCTCCTCCAGGGACGGCTCCGGCGGCGGGCTGGCCGCGATCTCCGCCGCCCGCGGCGCCGCCATGATGCGGTCGAGAACGTCGGCCTGGATCGGCGCCACCGGCTGTCCATACCACCCGCACGCGTACTGGATCACCTCGTCGGGGATGGTGCGGTAGCGCTCGCCGTTGACCACGTTCATCACCGCCAGCACGCCCACGAGCTGCGAGAAGGGCGTCGCCATGCCGGGATACCCCAGGTCGCAGCGCACCGCGGCCACCTCGCGCAGAACCTCGTCCAGCCGGTGGGCCATGCCGTGCTGGGCGAGCTGGTTCTTGAGCGTGCCCGTCATGCCCCCGGGCACCTGATGCTCGAAGACCCACTGGTCATACTCGTTCATGCTGCCGATGGCGAAGCCTGCGCTTCGGCCCACCTGCTCGAAGTGGTCGGCCACCGGACCGAGGAGGGAGGTGTCCAGGTCGTGGGTGTGTCCCGCGAGCTTCAGGTTGCGAAGCGTCGTCTCCACGGAGGGGAGCGAAGGCCCGTTGGCGAGCGGGCGCGAGCAGGTGTGGATCACGTCCACACCCAGCGAGATCGCCTCCAGGTAGGTGAGCGGGGCGATGCCGATCACGTTGTGGGAGTGGATCTCCAGGGTCTTGCCGTTACAGTTCGCCTGTACGGCGGGGATGAGCGTGCGCGCGCGCGCGGGCGTGAGCACGCCCGCCGTGTCGTAGATGATCAGGCGGTCCACGTCCGGGCTGGCGGCGAGCAGCGCGGCCTTGGCCGCGTAGAACTCGTCGGTGTGGACGGGAGAGAGCGTGTACATGAGCGCCGCCACCACTTCCGCCTCCCAGCGCTTCGCGACCCTGGCGATGCGGTGGGTCTTGTCCACGTTCCAGTGCAGCACGTCGTAGATCCAGAAGCTGCGCACGCCGTGGGCGCAGAGCGTCTCCACCCACAGGTCCACCAAGCAGCGCGGCGCAACCGACATGGAGATGAGCCCGGTGTTGCGCAGGCCGGCCCGGATGCGGGAGCGCGGCATGGACTGCACGATCAGGTCCAGCCCCTGCCAGGGATCCTCGGCGAAGTTGCGCACCATGATCTCGAACATGGAACTGCCCACCAGATCCACCACGTCGTAGCCGGTGCGGTCGATCAGCGGCGTCACCGGGAGCGCCATGCCGGCACGCATCTGCATGCCCCACAGGCTCTGCTGCCCGTCGCGCATGGTCTGGTCGATGATGCGCACGTGCGCCATCAGCGCGACTCCCCCGCGGGCCGGGCGGTCACTGCTGCACCACGTAGAGCGGCGTGTCGTGCTCCACCATCTCGCCGTCTTCCACGAGGCAGCGCACGATCTTCCCGGAGATCCCGGCCTTCACCGGGGTGAACAGCTTCATCACCTCGATCAGGCAGACCGTGGTGTCGGGCTCGATGGCCTCGCCATCCCGCACGTAGGGCGGCGCGCCCGGCTTGGGCTGTTTCCAGAACACGCCCAGGTTGGGCGCCTTGATGTGCACCTGGCCGGCGGCGAGCGCCGCTGGCCCCGCCCCTGGCGCCTCGGCGACGGGGGCGGGCGCCGGTGCCGCCGCCGGGACCGGGCCCGCCGCCGCGACCGGAGCCGCGGAGGGGGGTGCACCGGCGGAGGGCACCGGGCCCCGGGCCTCCATGGGCCCCCGCTTCGAGATGGCGAGCTTCAGCCCCTCCACCTCGAGACGCATCTCCTGCCAGTCGGACTGCTCGAACAGCCGGACCAGATTGCGGATGTCTTCCTTGTTCACGGCCACGTCGTCATCTCCCCTCGGTCACGCCGCCGCGGCTGCATGCCGCCGCGCCGCGCAGGCTGCCAGCAGCGCCGGCAGCACTTCGCGCACCACGATGAATTCAAGTCCTGCCTCCACAGCCGCCTGCACGCCCGCGTCGGTGTTGAGCACGCTGCCCGAGGCGCCGCGCGTGCCGGCCAGCAAGCCGGCCGTGCGAGCGGGATCCTCGCCGCCTTCGATCGCGTCGAGGTCGAGGGTGGCCCGGGGCACCCCGCAGGCAGCGGGCAGGACGCGAAGCGGCGCCTCGGCGCTGGCCCACTCGAGCAGGGCTGCCAGCGCCGGGTCGGAGCCCGCGGCGGGCTGCTCCACCGGCAGCGCGCCCTCGAACACGCGCCCGCTGGTCCCGTCCACCGTGACCATGCGACCGGCGAGGCCCGCGAGCGCTCCCTCGCCGCACCCGACAACGCACGGAACGCCAAGCTGGCGGCTCACCACCGCCGCGTGGCTGGTGGAACCGCCCTTCTCGGTGGCAATGGCCGCGGCCACCAGCATGCCGTGCACATCCTCGGGGCTGGTGGTGGGGCGCGCGAGGACGACCGCGTGCCCGAGCGCATGCAGCCGCTCGGCCTCGTCGGCGTCGGCCGCCACCACGCCGGCGCCCACGCCGGGGCTTGCTGCCTCGCCCCGCGCGAGAACACTGGCCGCGGAGGGATCGAAGCCGGCCGGCAGGCGCGGGCGGAGCAGCAGGCGAACCTGCTCCGCCGACACTCGCGACAGCGCCTCGGGCGGCCCGATCCGCCCCTCGCGCACCATGTCCACGGCGCAGCGCACCGCCGCGGCTGGCGAGCGCTTCGCCGGGCGCGCCTGCAACAGGTAGAGCCGGCCGCGCTCCACCGTGAACTCGATGTCCTGCACGTCGCCGTTGTCCCGCTCGAGAACGGCGCAGGCGGAGAGCAGCTCGCGGTGCACCTCCGGCATGCGGCGGGCCAGCGCGTCCAGGCCCTCGGGCGTGTGGCTTCCGGACACCACGTCCTCGCCCTGGGCACGCGCCAGGTACTCGCCGTAGGGGACGGGATCGCCGGTGAGGGGATTGCGAGAGAACAGCACGCCGGTGCCGGAGCGTTCATCGGAGTTGCCGAACACCATCGCCTGCACCGTCACGGCCGTGCCCATGGCTTCGGGGACGCCGTGGTGCTGGCGGTACTTGCGGGCGCGCCGCCCGTTCCACGAATGGAACACCGCCCGGATGGCGGACTCGAGCTGCGCGGCGGGATCCGCGGGCACCTCGCCGCAGCCGCGCGCCGCGATCGCGGCGCGCCAGCCGGCAGGGCCGTCCGAGGGATCGAGCGCACCGATCTCCGCCCGCAACACGATGCGCGCGAACATCTCGCAGAACCGGCGGTGGGTGTCGCGGGCAAATCCCGGCGCGCCGGTCTCCCGCGCCAGGGCGAGCTCGCTGTCGTCGCTCATCCCCAGGTTGAGCACCGTGTCCATCATCCCGGGCATGCTCACCGGCGCCCCCGAGCGCACCGACACCAGCAGGGGGCGCTGCGCCGCACCAAGGCGTCGGCCGGTGGTCTTCTCCAGCCACGCGACGCCGGCCATCACCTCGTCCATCAGTCCGGCCGGCATGACGCCGCCGGATTCGTGGAACTGCCTGCAGGTCTCGGTGGTGACCACAAAGGCTGGGGGAACGTTAAGCCCTAGGGCGCGCATGCGCGCGAGGCTCCACGCCTTGCCGCCCACCAGCTCGCGAGCAGGCAGGCTCGCGCCGTCCAGGAGCAGCGTGTGACGCGCCTGCATTGCGCCCCCCGCCCGTCAGTCGTCGCGGCTGCGGTCGAGCACGCGGAGCAGGTCCTCGTGCAGTTCGAACCACACGGTGTGATAGGAGTCGATCTTCGCGCCGCTCACGAAGGCGATCTCGCCCGCCTCGGCCTTGTCCAGCGCCGCGGACAGGCGTTCGCAGTAGCGCCCCAGCCGCGGCAGCCGGGCGGCCAGCCCGCGCAGCAGGGGCTCCGCGCGCTCGTGAAGCTCGCCGAGGCGGTCGATGATTCGGTTGTCGTAGTCGGCGTCCGAGTGGTCGTTGGGCACCGTCTCGCCGGCCACGGTCATGGTCTGCCACTCGGTGATGAGCTGCTTGAGGTCGGTGTTGACGGCCTCGAAGCGCTCATAGCCCGCCGAAAGCGCGGGATCGGCGCGGTGCGCCGCGAACTGCGCCGGGTACTCTGCGGCAAGCGCCTGCTGCCCCTTGGGCGTGAGCATGAACGCGCCCTTGGCCCCCATGGCAAGCCCTTCGGCCAGCGCCGCTTCGAGACCGGCCTGAACTTCCTCCGGCGGCGCGCCAAGCAGGTCGGCCACCGCGGCGGGCGTGCCGAATTTCTTGATGGCGAGGCCGTGCATCGCTTCGAACCTTGTCATGTTCACTCCGTGTGCATCTGCATAACCGTCGCGCCGCCCGGCACCGCCGCTGCAGCGCGCCCGCGGCTCACGGCTCGCCAGCGGCGCGCGCCACAATGGCGTCGCGCACCTGGCGGCGCAGTATCTTGCCCGCGGCGCTCTTGGGAAGCGCCTCCCACACCTCGATGCCCCTGGGCACCTTGTACCCGGCGAGCTGGCGCGCGCACGCGTCCAGCGCCGCCTGGGCGTCGAGCCCGGGCCTCGCGCTCACCACGGCGTGCACCCGGTCTCCCCACTTCTCGTCCGGCAGCCCGACCACCGCCGCTTCGATGACCCCCTCCACAGACAGCAGCACGTCCTCCACCTCGCGGGGGTACACGTTGTAGCCGCCGCTGATCAGCATGTCGTTCTTGCGATCCACGATGGAGAAGTAGCCCTCCTCGTCCACCACGCCCACATCACCCGTGTGCAGCCATCCGTTGCGCATGGCCCTCGCGGTCTCCTCGGGGCGCTCCCAGTAGTGCGACATGAGCTGCAGCCCGCGGCACACGATTTCGCCGGGCGTCCCGGCCGCAACCTCGCGGTCCTCCTCGTCCACCACCTTCGCCTCCACCAGCGTGTAGGGACGTCCGCAGGAGCCCAGCCGATGGTGCTCCTCGGGCTTGAGCACCGTGATTACCATGGGAGATTCCGCCTGGCCGTAGGTCTGGGCGAAGACGCTGCCGAAGACCTCGATGCCGCGGCGCAGGAGGGCGGGCGCGATGGGCGCCGCCCCGTAGCACAGCCGCTCGTAGCGGTGCTGCACCCGCGCCGACCCGGCGTGCTCCAGGATCATCGACAGCATGGTGGGCACGATGAAGGTCGCCGTGGCGCCCGTGCTCTCGGTGAGCTCCAGGAAGCGCCCGGCGTCGAACCTGGGGAGGATCACGGAGCGCGCACCGCGCAGCAGGTGCGGCAGGAAGAAGGCGCCGCTCGCATGGGCGATGGGCGCGGCGTGGAGCATGGTGTCGCCGGGCCGGATGCCGGGCAGCAGGTCGATGAAGAAGTTTGCGACCTCGGCCACCTCCCCGCGGGTGGTGAGCGTGACGGCCTTGGGCTCGCCCGTGGTGCCTCCGGTGAAGCCAAGCCGCAGCGGCGCCTCCAGGAGGCGATCCACCGCGCAGGGTGTAGGCGGCGCATCGTGCATGAGCTGACGCAGGCGTTCAGGGCCGATGACAATCTCGCAGCCGAGCCCCGTCCACTCCGCGGTGCAGATCACGGCTCGCGCGCCCGAGTAGGCGAGCTTGTAGTCGTGCTCGCGGCGGGTTTCGCGCAGGTTGAGCGGCACGCGCACGAGCCCCGCTTTGGCAAGGCAGTAGTACGCCACCAGGCACTCGATGGAATTCGGCAGCAGCACGGCCACCCTGTCGCCCGCCCGCAGGCCGAGCGCGAGGAGCGCGTTGCCGAGGCGGTCGGTGGCCTCGTCGAATCCGCGGAAGCTCATGACCTCGCCCTCGCAGCACAGCGCGGGGGCGTCTCCGTACCGCCTCGCGGCAGTACGGATCATTTCGCCTATCTGCACGTCGGGTTCGGGCGGATCAGGCGCCGCGCGCCCTGGCGATGTCCGCGCGCTTGAGGCCGCTGCCCTTGCCCTTGAGGTGGCGCGAGTTTTCCTGGGTGCGCAGGTACAATTCGCGGGCCGCCTTGTCGTGGCTGTGGTATTTCACCCAGTAGTCGTCGACGAAGCGGTACTCGCTGCTGCAGGCCACGGGAGTGAAGGCGCGCACCGCCGCGTTGTACTCGTCCTGCGACAGCATCCCCCTGCTGGTGCGCCACTTGCCGGTCTTGGTGAACAGCGAGGATCCCGGGTACAGCGGCCCGGAGGACCGGGTGTAGTCGCCGTTGGTGAGGATGCCGTAGGGGATGGGCGAGTACATGCGCTTGGGCGCGTTGTGGTGCTGGCCCATGGTGTAGTCGTTGCATGCCTGCGAGGGCAGGCTCACCAGGCCCACGAGCTCGGTGAGCGCGTCGCGGCCGAACTCGTCGTTGAGCAGGGGGATGAAGCGCTTCGCGCGCTCGTCGATCTCCATCCAGTCGGACTGCTCGTAGACGCCGGCGAGGTGCGCGAGGTCCTTGGGGATGTTGAAGTACACCAGCGCGCCCGCCTCCAGCATGTGGGCGCGGCTCCACGCCGCAATGATCTTCCAGAGCTTGCCGTTGGCCTCGTTGACCTGCTCCGTGAGCTGGTTGAACTTGGCCACCAGGGCCTGCGCGCTCTCCATGGCCACCGGCACCCGGCCCTCGGTGAGCGGGTCGGAAGCGTAGAGGCCGATGCGCACGATGTTCTCGGCCCGGAACTCCGGCTCGGACTCGAAGCTCCCCCAGTCGTCCATAAGGGAGAAGTGGGTGTCCTTGACGACCATGGGAACTGTCAGGTTGTTGTACTCCATGCCGGCGCACACGCCGTCGAGCCAGGGGTAGTCCCCCTCGCCCAGGTCCATGAAGTCGCGCACGATGAGTTCCAGGTTGTCGCCGAACTTGTAGGGGCCCTGGTTGCAGATGCCGATGCGGCACTCGCAGTGCGACAGGAACTGGAAGGCGGACACCGTGGCGAGGAAGCGGTTGGCCGCGGTGTGCAGCGCGTCCCCGGCCTTGCAGTCGTACAGGTCGGCCTCGTAGACCTGCAGTTCGCGCTCGGGCAGGAGCTGGCTGCGGTGCCCGTATTCCTTGTTGGTGATGTGGCCGTCGTTGCGGTGGTAGGAGAGCTGGATCCGCTTCCAGCAGTCCATCACGTAGATGAGGTCCTCGACGCCGTCCTCCGGGCGCAGCAGCCCCATGTTGATCAGCCACTCCCGGCCGCACAGGTAGAACCCGGGCAGGGTCCAGCCCATGGTGAGGGTGTTGGTCTTGCCGCCGATGGTCCGCGCGCGGTCGCCCAGCTCCTCCATGCTCATGCGCGACTCGATCTTGCGCAGCAGTGACGGGTAGCGGTAATACGCGTTCAGGTAAGAAAGCATCATGTACGACGGCACCGGGAAGAGCTTGGACTCCTGCGTGGTGCGGGTGACGCACAGCCAGTAGGTCTCGTCGGAGAACATCTGGACGAGGTTGTTGGTCTCGAGCAGCTGGGCGTAGTTGACGGGGTTGCCGGTCATTTCGGTTCTCCGGGGCGGTGGGGTCAGCCGACGAGCTTCCAGACCTCGGCGGTCTTCTCGACGCCCTTCTGGTAGTCCTGGGCGGTCTTGGCGGGGGCGGTGACGTTGAGTTCGATCCGGTCGCCGTTTCTGATGCCCGCGACCTTGGCGTTCATGAGGCAGGGGATGCCGTGTTCGCGGGACAGGATTCCCAGGTGCGAGCGCACGGACCCCCCCATGCACACAATGGCCTTGAAGTGCTCCAGGATGGGCGCGGTGAGCGTGCCGCCGGAGTCGTCGATGACGGCCACCGTTTCGGGGGGCACGCCGTTCATGAGCAGCTCCATGACCTCCTCGGTGGTGTGGATGTAGAGCGCCGTGCCCGAGACGTTGGATGGGTAGGTGACCACGTTGTCGCCGTGGCCGACGAGCTGCCGCCCGTCCTTGATCTCCGCGGTGGCTTCCTTCTGATCCTGGCCAGCGAGCGGCTTGTACTTCTCCGGCTCCTCCTTGGCGGAGATCACGGCCGAGACGTCGAATCGGTAGCCGGTGGCCAGCACTTCGGCCTCCACCCTGCGCATGGCCTCCTCGGTGATGAGGTCGTACGACTTGTCGAACACGAAGCTGTTCCAGTTGCCGCCCGCGGCGATGAGCTTCTCGCGTACCAGCTTGCGGATGGCGGTGTGGTAGAGCCTGGTGATATTGGTGGCCTCGGCCTCGCCGTACTTGTTGTGGTCCCAGAAAAACGAGCTCACGGCGTCTCCTCCAGGGGATCAGGGGTTCGGTCTTGCCGCGACGCGCTCGCCTCAGGCGCTGCGGGAGCGGGTGCAGCGAGGGCCGAATATGGCCCGCGGAACGCGGCGCAGTCAATCGTCGTTTGACGAAATTGTCCGACAACATCGCGTGACGATTCTCTCCCGCTGCCGGTGCGGCGCAGCAAGCGGCGGCCACTGGAAACCGGCCGCCAAGGGAAGCGCGGCCACGATGCACCGCACCATGGCCTTTCCGCACCGGGGTGATAGATTCGGCCAACCGCCAAGGAAGCGTTGGAAGTCCCACCCCGCGAGCGCCATGACCAGCCCTGCCCGCAGCACCGATGCCCTGGTGGTCTTCTCCAGGGTCCACAAAAGCTACGACGGCACGTCCTTCGCCGTGCGCGGCCTCGATCTCCATGTGCGCCGCGGGGAATTCCTCACCCTGCTGGGCCCGTCGGGTTCCGGAAAGACCACCACGCTCATGATGCTGGCAGGGTTCGAGACGCCTGGCAGCGGCGAGATCCTGTTCGAGGGGCGTCCCATCACGGGCACGCCGCCGCACCGGCGCAACTTCGGCATGGTGTTCCAGAACTACGCCCTGTTCCCCCACCTCACGGTGGGCGGGAACGTGTGCTACCCGCTGGAGGTGCGCGGCGTGCCCCGGGCCGAGCGCGAGCGGCGCGCCGCGCAGGCGCTCGCCATGGTCAGGCTGGAGGGCCTCTCGTCGCGGCGCCCCGACCAGCTCTCGGGCGGCCAGCGCCAGCGCGTGGCGCTCGCCCGGGCGCTGGTGTTCGAGCCGCCGCTGGTACTCATGGACGAGCCGCTGGGCGCCCTGGACAAGCAACTGCGCGAGCACATGCAGGTGGAGCTGAGGGAGCTTCACCGCCGCCTGGGCACCACCTTCCTCTACGTCACCCACGACCAGGGCGAGGCGCTCACCCTGTCCGACCGGGTGGCCGTGTTTGCCGGCGGCGAACTGCAGCAGGTGGACACGCCCGAGGCGCTCTACGAGCAGCCCGCCAACCGCTTCGTGGCGGGCTTCGTGGGCGATGCGGTGACACTTGCCGGAACCCTGGCCGATAGCGGCGAGCCGGCCCGCGTGGCGCTGCCCGGCGGCGGTGTTCTCGAGGGCGTGAATGTGCAGGCGGCCGCGGCCGGAACGCCGGTGCTGGCCTGCATCCGGCCCGAGCGCATCGGCCTGCTGGCACCGGGCGCGGCGGCGGCCAACACCGTGGCGGCCACGGCGCTGGACGCAACCTACCTCGGCGATCACGTGCGTCTACGCTGCGCGCTGCCCGGCCAGGAACCCATCGGCGTGCCCCTGCCGCTGGCGGCGCTGCCGGCGCCGCCGCACGGCACCCCCGTGCGGCTGGAGCTGCCCGCCCGACACCTGCGCCTGTACGCCTGACACCCGACCCGCATTCCACAGGAGAAGCCCATGAAGCGAGCCCCGCGCCTGATCCCTGCCCTGTTGCTGGTCCTGGGCGCTGTGCCCGCGGTAGCCCAGCAGCTCACCGTGGTGAACTTCGGCGGCGCCAACGGCGCGGCGCAGAAGAAGGCCTTCTACGAGCCCTTCGAGAAGTCCGCCGGCGCGAAGGTGGTGCCGGTGGAATACAACGGCGAGCAGGCGAAGATCAAGGCCATGGTGGAGGCGCGCAAGGTCACCTGGGACGTGGTGGAGGCCGAGTCCGCCGATCTGGACCGCGGCTGCGACGAGGGCCTGTACGAGCGGCTCGACTGGTCCCGGCTGGGGGGCAAGGCGGACTTCCTGCCCGCCGCCGTGCACGAGTGCGGCGTGGGCGTCTTCGTGTGGTCCTCGGCGCTCGCCTACGATGCGGGCAGGCTCAAGGAGCCGCCGCGGGGCTGGGCCGATTTCTGGGACGTCAAGCGCTTTCCGGGCAAGCGCGCGCTGCGCAAGGCGGCGCGCTTCAACCTTGAGTTCGCGCTCATGGCCGATGGCGTGAAGCCCGCCGAGGTGTACCGCGTGCTGGCCACGCCGGAGGGCACAGAGCGCGCGTTCCGCAAGCTCGGCGAACTGAAGCCGCACCTGCAGTGGTGGGAAACCGGCGCCCAGGCGCCCCAGTTCCTGGTGGCCGGCGACGTGGTCATGGCGAGCGCCTACAACGGCCGCATCGAGACCGCGCGTCGCGAGGGCCGCGACCTGCGGCTGGTGTGGACGGGCAGCATCTACGACCTGGACTTCTGGTCGATCCCGAAGGGCTCGCCCAACCGCGACCTGGCGCTGCGCTTCATCGCGCAGGCGATCACGCCGCAGCGGCAGGCGGAGTTCGCGCGACTGATCAGCTACGGCCCCACGCACCTGAAGGCCTTCAACGGGCTCGACCCGAAAGTGCTGGCCCAGCTGCCCACCGCGCCGGCCAACGTGAAGGACGCGCTCAAGTTCGATTTCCGGTTCTGGTCCGACCAGGGCGAGGCGCTGGAAAAGCGCTTCGCGGCCTGGGCGGCCCAGTAGGCGCGCGGGCCGGCCGCCTTGGAAGCGGGCGCCCTGCGCGAGGCCCTGCGGCGCGAGTCCCGCGCCCGCACGCTGCGCGCGCTGGCGCTGGCCGCGCCGCTGGCACTGTTCCTGCTGCTCACCTTCCTGGTGCCCATCGGGGCGCTGCTGGTGCGCGCCGTGGACAATCCGGAAGTGGCCCGCGCCCTGCCCCGCACCGTGGAAGCGCTGCGCGGCTGGCGCGGCGAGGCCGCGCCGCCCGAGCCGGCCTTCGCGGCGCTGGCGGGCGATCTAAGCGCCATCGATGACCAGGCCGAGGCCGGCGCCCTGGCCCGGCGGCTCAACAGCGACGCGAGCGGCGCCCGCTCGCTGGTGATGGCCACCTGGCGCGCGCTCAGGGCACCCGCCAGCGAGGGCAATGCCGCCGTGCAGGCTGCGCCCCCCGCGGCGGGTGCCCGGGCCCCGCTGCTCGCCATCGACCCGCGCTGGGGCGAGCCGCGCTTCTGGGAGGTGATCGCCCGAAACGGCGCGCGCTGGACGCCCGACTACCTGCTAGCCGCGGTGGACCTGCGGCGCGACGCGGGCGGCGCCATCGCCGCCATGCCGCCGGAGCAGACCGTGTTCCGCGCCATCCTGTGGCGCACCCTGGGGATCGCGGCCGCCGTGACGCTCGGCTGTCTGCTGCTGGGCTACCCGCTGGCCTGGTGGCTTGCCACGCTGCCGGCGCGCACCGCCAGCCGCGTGCTGATCCTCGTGCTGGTGCCCTTCTGGACGTCCATCCTGGTGCGGGTGGCGGGATGGATCGTGCTGCTGCAGTCGGGCGGCCTGGTGAACCAGGGCCTGCTGGCCGCGGGGCTGGTGGAGGCGCCGCTGGCGCTGCTGTTCAACCGCACCGGCGTGATCGTGGCCATGGTGCACATCCTGCTGCCCTTCATGATCCTGCCTCTGTACAGCGTCATGCGGGCGGTGCCGCCCGACTACCTGCGAGCAGCCGTGTCCCTGGGCAGCCATCCGTTGCAGGCCTTCCGGCGCACAGTTGTGCCGCTGACCTGGCCCGGCATCGGCACGGGCTGCCTGCTGGTGTTCATCCTGGCGCTGGGCTACTACGTGACACCCGCGCTGGTGGGCGGGCCGAGCGATCAGATGCTGAGCTACAGCGTAGCGCAGTACGCCAACGTGAATCTCAACTGGGGCATGGCCTGCGCCCTGGGCACGGTGCTGCTGGCGGTGACGCTGGTGCTCTACGGCCTGTACCGTCGCCTCGGGCGCGCGGAGCTGGCGCCGTGAGCCGCGCGCCGCACCTGGGCACGGCCGAGCGCGCCGGGCTGCTGGCGTGGAAGGCGCTGTGCCTGGCGGTGATCGCCTTCCTGCTGGCACCCGTGGTGGTGATCGTGCCGCTGTCGTTCTCCTCCAGCAGCTTTCTCGCCTATCCGGTGCCGGGTTGGTCGCTGCGCTGGTACGGCGAGGTGTTCGAGTCGGCCGAGTGGGCGCGGGCGTTTCGCAACAGCTTCATCGTGGCGCCCGCCGCAACCCTGCTCGCCACGGTGCTGGGCACGCTGGCCGCCACGGGCCTGGCGCGGGCGCGCTTCCCCGGCAAGGGGATGCTCATGAGCCTGCTGATTGCGCCCATGGTGGTGCCCATCGTGGTGGTAGCCACGGGCACCTACCTGTTCTTCGCCCGCGCCGGGCTGGCGGACAGCTACGCCGCGCTCATCCTGGTGCACGCGGCGCTGGGCACGCCCTTCGTGCTCACCACGGTGTCGGCCACGCTGCAGGGCTTCGACACCAACCTGGTGCGCGCCAGCCTGGGGCTGGGCGCCCCGCCGCTCGCCACCTTCGCGCGCGTCACGCTGCCGCTGATCGCGCCGGGCGTGGCGGCTGGCGCGCTGCTGGCCTTCGCCACTTCCTTTGACGAGGTGGTGGTGACACTGTTCCTGGCGGGGCCCTCCCAGGCCACGCTGCCGCGCCAGATGTTCACCGGCATCCGCGAAAACATTACCCCGGCCATCGCCGCCGTGGCCACGCTGCTGATCGTGTTCACCACCGGACTGATGCTGGCGCTGGAGTGGTTGCGCGGGCGGCGCACGGGGTGAGCCGCCTCAGGATGCGGCGCAGAGAAAGGCCTCGTAGTCGCGCGCGAAGTCAGCCGGGCGCTGGAAGAAAGGCAGCGCGCCGCAGCCCTCGTAGACCGCGAAGCGCCAGTTGGGGCGGCCGGCTAGCTGCCCCTTCCAGCCGTAGTCGGTGAAATCGCCCACGGTGCCGTGGCTCATCCACACTGGCAGCCGCAGCGATTCGTACAGCGCGTTGGCATCGCGCGAGAACAGAAAGCCCGACACGAAGAAGAACGGCGCGTGCTCCGCCCCTGGCTGGCGCGTGGCGAGACAGTCGTAGGCCCACAGGTCCTCGTCGATGGTGCTCGCGCCGAAGGTCTTGCGCAGGAAGAAGCGGATCGACTTCGGGTGGGTGAGCGCGCGAAACAGCGGACCAGACCACAGCGGCAGGGTGAACACCTTGTGCAGCCAGGGCATGCCCAGGTGAGAACCAGGCGGCCCGCGGCGCGGCGCGCTGCGGCCGAAGGAGGTGGGCGAGGCCAGCGCCACGGTGCGGAAGCGCTCCGGGCGCTCCACCGCCGCGCGCGCCACGAACTCGCAGCCCAGCGACACGCCGAGCACATCCACCGGCACGGTTCCGTGGCGCGCCGCGATGGCATCCAGGGCGTCGTGAATGGCGTCGGTCATGAGCCGCGGCGTGTAGGGGCGGTCGGAGCGGTCGGACAGGCCGAAGCCGGGAAGGTCGGGCGCGTACACCGCCCGGCGCGCGGCGAAATGCTCGAACACCGGGCGGAGCTCGTAGGCCGAGCCGGCGGCGTTGACGCTGTGGATCAGCAGCAGGGGCGGCACGCCCGGCTGGGCTGGCCCGGCCGCGTAGAGCGTGACGGGTCCGGCGGCGCCGCTCAGGACGATGCGTTCGCCGGGCACGGCGGGGGGCAGCGGGCGGGATTGCGCGGGGAGCTTCATGGACCGGTTCATGGGCGCATGCTCTCACGGGAAGAGGCCGGTGCGAAATGCGGGGAGACGCGCTGGCGTGCGTCGCGCGCCGGCCACGGGCCAATGCGTCGGGACAACACCCGGGGTTTCTAGCAGATTTCCCCGTACTGGCCACCACAACGAACAAGTGCCCCCATGCGCCTTCGTCGCCAACCCGAAAACTGCCCGACGGAGGCGGCGCGCCGGCGGGCCGGCGCGGCCCTGGCCTGGCTGGGCATGACCCTGCTGGTGCTCGCGGGCTGCACCAACACCCTGCACATCAAGCACGACCTGCTTCCCTCTTCGCGGAGCCAGGCGATGGTGTCCTCCTGGCCGCTCACGGTGGGAGTCTACGTGGCACCGCAGGCGCGTGGCTTCGAGGCCAAAGCGGGCCTGTGGCGCCTGCCCGCCGGGCCCGTCATGGCCCACGATTTCGAATGGGCGGTTCGTCAAATGTTCGACCGCGTCGTCAGTCTCGAAGAACCGCCCCGTCCCGGGACCATGCGCCCGGGCCTCTCCGGCGCTCTATCGCTTGAAGCCGTCCAGTACGACCCCTTCCTGTACAACTCCGCGGATCCCGGAGCCTTGGACAACGCGGGCTTGCGCTACCACCTCCGGCTCGCCAACGCCCAGGGAGAAACGATGGACGAGTGGTCCCTGCGCAGTGCTGAAATGCTATGGGACGCGCAGGACAGCAGTACGGTTTCCCTGATCCAATCGCAGGGCACCGGTTTCGCCTACATGATGCGCAACCTGATAGCCGAGATGATGGTGCGGTTCGATGCCCGGCCCACCGTGCGCGCCTGGCTGGACGCCCAAGGCGCCACGGGGCGCCTGGAACCCGCCCTGCGCGCTACTGCCCCCGCATCCACGGCGCCGCAGCGCATCCTGGTGCTGCCCGACCTGGACCGCTGGCTGCACACCGATGCCAGCCGGCCGCTGCAATGCCTTGGACGCACCCTGGGGCAACTGGGCCAGCATCTGGAACTGCTTCCAGCCTCGGTGGTGCGACTGGACTTCTACCCGTGGCTCGAACCATCCACGGGGCCCCGAACCGCGGACTCGCTGCACCGCTGGTTCAAGTCTCCGGCGATACAGACTCACGCCCGCGCCCTTGGCATCCGCCACATGCTGGTCTTCACGGGCGCCACCGACACCGACATCTCCCGCGGCGGCATTCTGTGCGGCGCCGGGTATGGCGGCGGCGGTTGCGTAGGCTTCGCCTGGGGTGAGCGAAACACCGCGTTCCGCGTCAATCTGCTGCGGGACGTCTTCGACGGCAAGGACGTGGATGTGGTTTCCGAAACCACGGGTGCCGTGCTGGTACCCGCCTTCGGGCTTCCAATCCCCATCATCGCCGCCACCGAAAGCACCGCCTGCCGGCGGCTGCGCAGGGCACTGACGGAGGCCCTGGCATCGCCCTAGGGCCAGCCGGCAACGGCCGCGGGCCAAGCAGGCCAGGGCGGCGAGGGGCAATGGCGCAGCGCAACGCGACAGGGCGCGCTGTTTCGGGCATCTTCCCGGCATGCCGCTTCAGACGGCCGCAAACCCCACACCCCACAGAGGAGATCCCATGCCCCTTCGCCGCTTTGCCGTGCCCATTCTGCTCGCGGGCCTCGCCCCCGCCTTTGCGCCCGTCGCGGCGGCCGAGGGGACACCCGGTTCGGTGTTCCGCGACTGCCCGGCCTGCCCCGAGATGGTGGTGATCCCCGCCGGGCGCTTTGCCATGGGCTCGCCCGAGGATGAAAAGGGGCGCGACGATGACGAGGGGCCGGTGCACGAGGTCACCATCGCCAAGCCCTTCGCCCTGGGGCGCTTCGAGGTGACCTGGGACGAGTGGGCCGCCTGCGTGAAGGACCACGCCTGCGAGGACGCGCCCGACGAGGGCTGGGGACGCGGCCGCCGCCCGGCCATCAACATGAGCCACCACCAGGCCGAGGCCTACGTGAAGTGGCTCGCCAAGGCCACCGGCAAGCCCTACCGCCTGCCCAGCGAATCCGAGTGGGAGTACGCGGCGCGCGCCGGCAGCAGCGCCGCCACGCCCTGGGGCGCCAGCGCGGCCGACGCCTGCCGCCACGGCAACATCTACGACCGCGACTCCGAAGCGAAGTACATGTTCCAGTGGAAGCCCCTGCCCTGCGCCGATGGCCAGGTGGAGACCGGCCCGGTGGGCGGCTACGCCGCCAACGCCTTCGGCCTGCACGACATGATCGGCAACGTGTTCGAGTGGACGGCCGACTGCTACCTGCCCTCCTACGCGGCAACGCCGGCCGACGGCACGCCCAACACCGCCGGGCCGTGCTTCAAGCGCATGGCCCGCGGCGGGAGCTGGAACATCTTTCCTCAGTGGCTGCGGTTCGCCTACCGCTACGGCATCGAGCCGGTGAAGGGCAGCAACAACGTGGGGCTGCGCGTGGCGCGGGACCTCTAGGCGCGGCGATCCGCGCCCACGCGGTTCACGGCCCGGGGCCCGCGGGCGCCTCGGGCGGGTCTTCGCCGCTGCTCAGGCGGCGCACCACCAGCTCGCTGAAGCCCGTGTCCGCATCGAACTGCCGCGACAGCGCCCAGTCCGGCAGCGCCGCCAGCAGCACTTCGGCGGTGGTCCGAATGATGTTGCCGGGGCTCGCATGGCCGCCCCACACGCGGCCGTCCACACCAGCAACCACCATGTGCAGATGGCTGCCCTGCGCGGTGATGGTGCCCGACAGGCTCACGATCTCGAAGGGCCCGCCCAGGGCGGTGTCTTCCCGCGCGCCGGCGAACCGCAGCCGCGGGTCGCTCAGGCTGCCGATGCCGCAGATCGCGAAGGCGCCGGGCCACCGCGCGGCGCGCACGGCCTCCTCCAGGCCCCGCCTGAGATCCTCACCGGGGCGCAGCCGCACGGGCAGGCTCATCACGCCACGCCTGGGCTCTGGAGCCGCTGGCTCGCGCGCGTCTGGTGCCATGACAAGGCTCCTCAGGAACCGCCCCGCCTCTGGCACGGGCGCGGAGACAGGGTGAACATCTGCACCTGGAAAGGCTTGGCGCTCACCGATGCCACGGTGCGTGACTCGACCTGACGGTAACCCCGCGCCCGCGCAACCCGCAGCAAATCATCCGGCGGCACCAGGCGCATCACGCCCGCCACCGGCTGGAGGCTGGCATAGGGCGAGGGCGACAACCGCCCGTGGGCATGGCTGGGCAGTTGCAGCACCGTCAGCAGCGTGCCGCCGGGCCGTAACAGTGCAACGGTGTTCGCCATGGCCGCTTCCACGTCCACGTACTCCAGCACGAGCCCCAGGAACAGCAGGTCCACGGGCGCGAAGCGCACCTCGCTGGTCTGGATGTCGCCCGCGATCACCTCCAGGCTTTCGAAGCGATGGCCGAACCGGGCACTCACCGCCGCGCAGAAGCGCGGGTTCAAATCCACCCCCACCACCCGCACGCCGGCCGGAATGCGCTCGAACCCGTTGCCGCCCGCGCACCCGAGCACCGCGACCGAACCTGGCCGCACGCGCTCCAGCGCCTGCGCGAGGATGCCCGACAGCATCTGCGCCTGCTCGACGCCCTGAAACGCCATGTGGCCCTCGTAGTCCTCCAGGGGCACATGGAGCCAGGGGCTGGTCATGGCCTGCCAGCCCATCGCCGCGTGGCGGCCGTCGAGCAGGTTTCGTGAGGGACGTTTCGCGAGCCCATGGCGAAAGTTTCGCAGGCCCGCAGCGCGATTTCCAGCCGTGGCAAGACCAGATCGTTGCGGTGAGCCGTGAAACGCACTGGCCGGGGTTCGAAAACCCCCGGCTGCGGGCACCGCGCGCGCATCGGGCGGAGCGCGGCACGTGCCGGTGTTCGCCGCCCCCGTGCGCCATGCGGCCATGTGCCGCCCCGCGCTACACTGCCCCGACAGTTCCCATCACCAGCAAGGAGACAGCACCATGGCGAGCCACGCCACCGGAGACGGCGGAATCCCGCCGCGGGATGCCGCGCAGCGCGGCCTGAAGCGCGTCATGGGCCTGGGCGGCGCCTACGGCACGCGCAACTACACCGTGAGGGACCTGCGCGACGCCAAGGGCAAGCGGGTGCTGTGCGAGACCCTGCCCTTCACCCCCGAGGAGGCCGCCGCCGCCGAGGAGGCCGGTATCGACACCATGAAGGTGCGCTTCGACCCCAAGCGCCCGGAACTGGCCGCCGCCCTGCGCAAGGCCGCGCCCAACACCTTCATGTCCTTCTCCGTGCCGCTGGTGGCCGCGGCCAGCGAAACCGAGGCGGTGCGCCTGGCCTACACCGCCATGGAGCTGGGGGCCGACGCCATCATGTGCCAGTGGTCGCCGCGCTTCATCCGCGCGGCCGCCGAAGCCGGCGTCCCCGTGCAGGGCCATGCCGGGCTGGTGCCGCGCAAGAGCACCTGGACCGGCGGCCTGCGCGCCGTGGGCAAGACCCTCGAAGAGGCGCTCTGGGTGCTGGAAGAGGTCAAGCGCATCGAAGAGGCCGGCGCCTGGGCCGTGGAGGTGGAAGTGATTCCCGCGCCGCTGCTGGCGGAGATCACGCGCCGCACCACGCTGCTCACCTCCTCCATCGGCGCTGGCAGCGGCGGCGACATCCAGTTTCTGTTCGCCGAGGACATCCTCGGCAACAACGGCCCGCCCTACCCGCGCCACTCCAAGCAATACCGAGACCTGCACAAGATGCGCCTGGCCATGCAGGCCGAGCGCGTGGGCGGCTTCCGCGACTTCATCGCCGACGTGCGCAGCGGCGGCTTCCCCGGCCCCGGGCATGTCATCGACGCGCCCGAGGGGTTGATGGAAGCGTTTTTGGAGCGGGTTGGGAAGTCAGGCGGCTGATGGCGCAGGTCGCGCCAAGGCTCGCGCCGGCTCTTGGGGTGCGGGCTGGGCACCGCCCCGCTCGGAGGGGTGCCTGGAAACAAACTCCGGGCAGGTTCGGCAAGGGCACAACCGATCATGGCAATGAACCTTCCGGATGTGCCGCAGTTTCAATCCGCGCTCGACCGACCGAGACACACGCCAAACTTGCTTCGCTGTTGTTTCAGTCCGTTATCGCCCCTTGAAGGGCGCGCGACCGCAGATCCGCGACGTGATCGGGCCGCGCGACTGGTTTCAATCCGCGCGCGCCCCGTGAAGGGCGCGCGACGAAGTCGCCGATAGCGTTTGTCCCCGCCGCAATCGTTTCAATCCGCGCGCGCCCCGTGAAGGGCGCGCGACGCAGCCCCTGCACGACGTTTCGGCCGATCTCGACGTTTCAATCCGCGCGCGCCCCGTGAAGGGCGCGCGACAAAATCACGGTATGGCTATCCCCTGCCGACAAAGCGTTTCAATCCGCGCGCGCCCCGTGAAGGGCGCGCGACCTAGGCGCGCTTTTTCTTTTGGCGTCAGCACTCCAAGTTTCAATCCGCGCGCGCCCCGTGAAGGGCGCGCGACCGGGCACAAAAATGCTGTCGCCCACGCGCATATCGCGGTTTCAATCCGCGCGCGCCCCGTGAAGGGCGCGCGACACGTTGGGGATTGAGGCAATCGCGTAGCGCCCGGGTTTCAATCCGCGCGCGCCCCGTGAAGGGCGCGCGACGCAGAGGGAAAGGGTTATCAATAAAAGCACCAGGAGTTTCAATCCGCGCGCGCCCCGTGAAGGGCGCGCGACGTTGCCCGCTCGGACAATTCCCCTTCGTGCGTCAGGTTTCAATCCGCGCGCGCCCCGTGAAGGGCGCGCGACCACACCCGGCATTTCTGCGAGTCGGTGTTCAGCGTGTTTCAATCCGCGCGCGCCCCATGAAGGGCGCGCGACTCGCCAAGATCGAGCATGCCGCTGTGCAGGTCGCGTTTCAATCCGCGCGCGCCCCGTGAAGGGCGCGCGACCCAGACGATTGGCAGACCATCGCGGCGGGCAATGACGTTTCAATCCGCGCGCGCCCCGTGAAGGGCGCGCGACAAGTGCAATCAGCCGCATCGAGCACACCGTCACTGTTTCAATCCGCGCGCGCCCCGTGAAGGGCGCGCGACAAGAAAAAAACATGCAACAACAGATGCGCCAATCTGTTTCAATCCGCGCGCGCCCCGTGAAGGGCGCGCGACTGAACAGCACAGAGCGGTTGCGCAGCAGCTCGATGTTTCAATCCGCGCGCGCCCCGTGAAGGGCGCGCGAC
>JADCHQ010000014.1 GCA_020248405.1 Rhodocyclaceae bacterium
ACCACGGCCTGGGAGTCGCTTGCCGTGGTGGGTACATTGATCCATCCGCCACCGGTGTTGTACTGCCACTGGCCCTGGGCCGCGGTGGCGGCGTTGCCCACGATGGCGTAGCCGCCCAGGGTGGTGGCGGTGTTGCCGCCGTTGGGAGATTGATTGTCGGTGGCGTCGGAGTAGTTGAAATTGAGCGAGGACAGGGCTGCGCCGGCGGGATCGGCGGTGTCCTCGGCGGTGGCCGCCAGGGTCGTGCCGCTGGCGGTGGGGCGGTCGTTCACCGGCGTCACTGTGACTGCCACCGTGGAGGTGGAGACTCCGGGGCCGCCTTCGCCCGTCAGCCCCTGGTCGTTGACGGTGAAGGTGAGGGTGTCGTTGCCATGGTAGTTGGCGGTAGGCGTGTAGCGCAGGCTGGCGAGCCCGGCATTGAGGTTCGCCTCGGTGCCGCTCACGGTGACGGTCGACGTGGCATAGTTGCCGGCCACCACGGTAAGTCCGGTGCGGGTGGTGAGGTTGACCGTGCCATGGGTGACGGTGAGGGTCACGCGCAAATTGCCGCCGAAGTCGTCAGAATCGCTGAACGAGACACCGAGGACCGCGTTGTTGGTGGAGTCTTCGGCAACCACGAGGTCCGCTGGTGCAGTGCTCGTCGGCGGGTCGTTGAATGCCGACACATTGATCGTGAAGCTGCCGCTGGCGGTGTTGAAGCCGTCGACACCGACGCCCTCGGCACCATTTCCCGCGCCTGCCGTGCGGTCGTCGGCGGTTACGGTCATGAGCACGGTGGCATTGAGGTTGGCGACCACCGGGGTGTACCGCAGCGAGTTGAGCGCGGCCTGTACCGCCGCTGCCGTTCCGCTCACGGTGACCGTGGCCGTGCCGTCGCCGCCGATGGTTGCTGTGCCCGGCGTCCGGATCGAGATTGCGCCAGAGGCCAAACCGCCCACGGTTGCAGCAACCGTTACGGCGATCTGGTCGTTTGCGCCCTGGGCCACGTCCTTGGTGTCCTGCACGCTGAAGCCGCTGTTGAAGTCGAGGAAACTGCCGCTCGAAAGCGCGGTGTTGCCGGGCACGCCCAGCACCGGCGCGTCGTTGACGGGGACGATGGTGATCTCGTTGTCCACCGTTATCGTGTTGCCGGCGGGCACGTCGGCGTGGCCGAAGTCGGTGAAGGTGGTGCGCAGGTAGAGCTTGCCGTCGCCGACGCCCGTGCCGTTGTAGTCGGGCGCGTTGTCGAAGCGAATCGTGTTGAGCGCGGCCTGCACGTTGGCGAGCGTGCCGCTCAGGGTGACCGTGTTGCTGCCAGTGCCTGTGGCGGTGACGTTCGTGAGCCCGGTGTAGGTCAGCGCGCCCTGGGTGTCGGCCGTCGCAAGAATGGTACGTCCGGAGTCGCTGAAGAGTTCGACCTTCACCACCACTGTGCCGTCGAAGCTGTCGGTGTCGGAGAGTGTGAAGCCGCTCAGCGTGAGCAGCACGTCCTCGTTAACGCTGTAGGACGACGTGTTGACGATGGTGGGCGCATCGTTGGTATTGGACGCGCGCAGCACGATGTCGCGGCTCACCCGGTTGTTGGTAGCGTTGATCGCCGAGCCGTCGCTGTTGGTGGCGCCGCCGTTGGCGCCGCCCGTGAGTGTCCCGGTATTGTCGTAGAGGCGATCGTCGGCCGTGACGCGGATCCTGTGGCTTGCGCTGTCCTCGTCCGTCGTGAAGGCGACCGTGAGCGTGGCGAGCGCGGCGTTGACCTGGGCGCGCGTGCCCTGCAGCACCAGCGCGTTGGTGTTCTTGCCCGTCACGAGGCTGCGCGCGCTGGCCGTCGGGTCGGCGGCCGTGAAGTTGAGCTCGGCGCCAGCCACGGGTGTGTTGAGATCGGTCAGCACCGCGACCTCGACACGGATGAAATCTTCCTCGCCGGCGATGATGACGTTGAGGTCTACGTCGGCCACCGACACACCGCCCACGGGCACCGCCGCGCTGCCGATCGCCAGCACGTCGAGCGTGCCCGGCGCGGCCACCGTCGGCTTGTCGTTGGCGGCCGTGAGCGTGATGAGCGCGGTGACGTAGTTCGGCGCGCCAGCGCCGCTGTCCTCGCTGACGCCGTCGCTCACCACGAAGTGGAACTTGTCGTGATAGCTGCCGAGCGTGTCGGTAGTGAGCGCCGAGGCCACTTCGGCGCCCGCGTGCCGGTAGGAGAGCAGGTTGGCGTCGATGTCGGCCTGGGTGAAGGTGGACCCCACGCCCAGCGGTTTGCCGCCGAGTTGCAGCGTGCCAAGTGCAGGCGCGCCCATGATGCGGTACTGGCGCTGAACGGTGGTGTGGTCGGGGTCGATGGCCGTGAGGTAGGCCGCGCCGATGGTCACCGTGGTGCCCTCGGTTACGTTGGCGATGGTTTCGTTGACGGCAATGAGCGCGCCGCCGCCGGTGATCACCGGACCGCCGAGGGTCGGGTCGGCTGCCCCGGGGGTGTCGGCGATCTGCGGCGGGTTGTTCACCGGAACAACCACCACCGTCACCGTTCCCGGGGCGCTCTGGTTGCTTTGCGCCGAACCACTGGTGTCGGCTGGCGTGGTGGCGTCGGTGACAAAGAGTGTGCCGGGGGGCGCGAGATCGTCGCGCACCACGAACGAGAAGGTCACTTGCGGGCCGCCGGCATAGGCCAGCGGTTCGCTGCCGTCGTGCAAATAGCGCAGGCCCGAGACCGCGCCGTCGACGGTGGCGCTCAATAGCGCGCCGGGCAACCACTCGGTGGTGGTGGCCGCCACCCACGCCGCGCCGTTCCAGCGCTGGACCGTGCCGTGGGCGGGCAGGCTGTCGAGCCGGAACCAGAGAACGTCGGGGCTGCCTTCCCCGGGCTTGCCGTCGAGACTGCCGTCGGCGTCGCTCATGCCGACAGCTGCCGTGCCAAGGCGAACCGTGTTACCGCTGCCTTCGGTGACCACCGCACCGCCGCCGGCGGCGACTGGACGGTCGTTGAAGGGGGTCATGTCGATGTTGAAGTTTGCGCTGTAGCTGTTGGGGGTGCCGTCGCTCACGCGGTAGCTGAAGCTCGCCACATGGTCCTCGCCGCCGTTGTGCACGAAGCGGATGCGCCCGGCGTCGATGTCGGCCTGCGTGAACTGGCTGTAGTCCGCCACCGCCTCCCAGTTGGCACCCACCAGTCGCTGCAGGATGCCGTTGGGCGGCACCGAGGTGAGCGTGTAGATGGTCTCGGCGGGCGGCACCACCACCGACACGTCGTCAGCCGGATTCGACGTACCGCCGTCATCGGTCCACGTTATCTGGTACGAGAGCATGGCGCTCGTCAGGCGGTAGCCGCCGTCGGCTGTGCCGATGTTGCCCTCGTTCCATAATGCGGGGCTGTTGCCGCTGAGCATGCCGGCAGTGGGCACGAAGCTGTAGGTGATGGTCGACCCGCCGAAGCCTTGCGTGGGCGGTCGCGGAGCGCCCGTGTGGCTGGTGCCCGGCCGGGGAGTATCGACGGCGGGGAGAGGCGCGATGCTGAAATGGAACGCCCGGGTTGCGATCGGGCCGGTGTCGGTGTCGCGCAGTCCGCCCTCGCGGCCGGGCACCGGGTTTGCGGGGTCTGTCCAGACGTCGAAGCCGAGCGCCGTGTCGCGCACGCTGAAGGTGAAGGAGTCGACGGTCGCTGCGCCGTCGGGCACGTTGGTGGTCTGGTAGTAGCGGACCTCACCGGCATCGATCTGTGCCTGGGTGAAGCGGCCGCCGTCACCGAGCACGACCCAGCCATCGGCCTCCGGCCCCAACCCGCCGCCCACGAAGATCTGGAGCTCGCCCTGCGTGGGCCGCGTGCCGATGGTGTAGACGAGGCGGTTCGCGGGCGTGGTCTGGGTGAGGTCGGCCAGGTCGCGATCGGCGTCGGAGACCTGGAGCATGGCCGTCGTGATGGGGTTCAGCTTGGTGCCTTCCCCCACCGTCAACGGGGTCGCCGGAGTGGAGTGGGCGTTGGCGAGGGTCGGGTCGTCGTTGTTGGGGGTGACGGCAAGGGTGATGGTGGCGGCGACCGGCGCCGAGGGCACGCCTGTGCCGCCGCCAGCGTCGGTGACGGTGATGCGGAAGGACGGCGCGATCGCCCCGGGCGCATTGGGCTCGGCCCCGTTGTGGGCGAACTTGAGCCACGTGGAGAGGTTGGCGCGTTGGGTGGCGGTGAGCGACACGCCGCCGGTGAGCGCCTCGCCCGCGTCGATGACGTTATTGCCGTTGGCGTCGAGAAAGAGGCTGCCCTGCCCGCCGGTGAAGATGTTGTCGATGACGATGGTGGCGTTGGCGGGCGTGTCGGCGGCGTCGCCGAGCGCGATGGCGGGTGCTACCAGCTTGACCTGCGATTCGAGCAGCGTGGGCGTGCCGCTGATGGACGGCGCGACGTTCACGGGTGCGATGTTGATGGAGAGCGTGGCCGAGGTCGAACCGCCACCGCCGTCGTTGACAACGACGCCGAAGTCGACGGTCTGGATCGCGACGATGTCGGTTCCGTCGTGCGTGTAGCGCAGGCCCGAAAGGCTGGTCACCGGGATCACCGACCCGATGGCCACGGCGCCGTTGTTGTAGGTGAGCGTACCCTGCGCGGGCAGGCTGGTGATCACCATCATCTGCTGGGCGAGCACCTGCTGGCCGGTACCGATGTCGGGGTCGAGCTGGTTGGCGGAGGCGGCGAGCTGGGCGAGCCCGAAGGTGGCGCTACCCCCTTCGTTGACTGCAAGCGCCACGCGCGTGGAAAGGTTGGGCGGATCGTTGAGGGGGACGACGGCAAAATTGCTGACTGTCAGGCTGCCGCTGCCGCCGTTGCTGAGGTCGCTGGCGGTGAGCGCGATCTGGGGCGCGAAGCCGGTTGTCGAACTGTTCTGGTCGAGGGCCGGGGTGTATCGCAGGGTGGCGAGCGCGGCATTGACGTTGGCCAGTGTGCCCCGGATCGTGAAGGAGGCGCTGGCGTTGGCACCAGAGGTGAAAGTGAGTCCGGTGAGCGTGGTCACCCGGGCAGTGCCGCCGGTCGTCACCACCTGGAGCGAGAGGCTGGCGGGGGCGTCGCTGTCCGTGATGCCGAGACCGCTGACCGCGATTTCCGTGTCTTCGAATGTGGTTCGGATGGTGGCGGCGTTGGCGTCGGTGATGGCGGTGGCGGCAAGGGGGCCGTCGAGGCCCTCCAGAGCCGCTGGTGGCGCCTGTATGGGCCCGGTGGCGACTTCCAGAACGGTGTTGCCGCCCCGGGCGTGTGTGGCGGTGGCGTCGGTCGAGGCGGCCACGTCGGCGCCGGTGGTGGCCGCAAGCAGCGCGAGCAGAGGGCTTGCCGTCCCGTCCGCGCCCACCTTGCAGCCATACAGCAGCAGGTCTGCGCCGGCCGTCAGGTGGCCGCGCCAGCCTTGAAGCAGCGACGTGCGCGCGGCGAGCTCGGTGGCCCCATAGGCACGGCCGTCAATGATCAGGGTGTCATGGTCACCGTGACTGACGAGGTCGATCGCGGCCACGGTGCCTGCGCCAGCGAGGGCCAGCGCGTCGCTCATCTGCTGCCAGGGATCACGGCCGCTCTCCAGCATCACCACAGTGGTGCCGGCGTTGAAGCCAGTGGCGAGCGTTGCCGCGGACGGAAGACTTCCATCCACAAAGGCCAATCGCACTGGCGGCTGCGTCAGAGCGCTCGCGTCGGTGGGGGCTGGCTGCTGGAGCGCACTTGCGGGCGTGGGGCCACCCGTTTCAGCGGACGTGTGCTCGGCGGCCGCGGGTTCCGGGCGCGCCGTGGCGGTAACGGGGGCGCGGTCATCGGCATCGGTTCCCGGCATCGCCAGCGCCGCCGCCGCCGCCTCGGCCGCTGCCGCACCGTCGAACATCTGCCGCGGCTCGAGTGCGAAGCAGTGGTGCGCCGGCCGCAGCAGCGCGGCGTGCGGGGCGCCCGCCTGGGCGACGTTGCTGCTGCCGCGGTGCTGTCTGGGGCGATGGAGCATTCGGGAGGCGTCAACCGGATGGATCAGGCTTGAGGCGGCTGGCCGTTCGCGAAGAATGCAAATGGCGTGCCGAGCGTGCTGCCAGAGACGACGCTGGAAATGCGAAAACTAGTATATTGAATTTATTGATTAACCGCGATGAAATCGCGAGGGAATATCAATGGGTGCGCCCCTTCCACCTGGGTTCTTTTCAAGAAGATGGAGGATGGGTGTCGAAAAATCGTCGCCTCTCCCGGCAGGGATGTGATCAGTCGTTATCCTGATCCCCGGGGCAGGTGATGGGCACGGTATCCAGGGCGATGAAGCGCTGGGTGAGGCGCAGCTTCTTGAGGTACTTGTGCTGGATCTCGTGGGCCTCCACCTCCTTGGCTTTCCAGCGGCGGCAGGGCGTGTCCAGGTCTTCGAATTTGCCGGCCACGTGTTGCAGGTGGTGCACCAGTTCGTGCATGAGCACGGAGCGGGCGAAGTAGTCCTCCGCCAGGTCGAGCTGTTCGTCGATGTACACGCCCTTGTCGGGGGTGTAGAAGGCGCGCACCGCGCAGGGGCCGGCGCAGATCATGGTCTGCATGGTCTGCTTCGAGACGCGGGTGACCGTGGGCTGGACCTCGGGCACAGGGTACCCTGACAACAGCTTGATGGTGAGGAACAAATCCGCCACCAGGGCGGAAAGGTTGGCTGCATCCATGGCGGGTATCCTCGATGCGCAGGCGTGGGGCGGACCGCGGCCAAAGCAATGGGGCGCAGGGCGATGGGTGGGCGCGACTTGACGCCGCTGGCGGGCACGTTCAGGCCGGGGCCAGCCCCTTCAGGCGGGCGATGCGCGCCGCCGCCGGCGGGTGTGAGTCGTAGAAGGCCGAGTGCAAGGGGTCGGGCGTGAGCGTGGAGGCGTTGTCCTTGTAGAGCTTCACCAGCGCCTCGGCCAGCTCCGGACCCGAGGCATTGCGCGCGGCGTAGGCGTCGGCCTCGAACTCGTGCTTGCGCGAGTACATGGCCATGATCGGGCGCAGCATGAAGGTGAACACCGGCACCACCAGGAAGAACAGCACCAGCGCCATGGCATCGCCAGCCGGGGCCTGCACGCCCAGCCCCTGGTAGAACCAGGCGGCATGGCGCAGCTGTCCCAGCGCCCATAGAAAGCCCAGGCTCACGGTGAAGGTCCACGCCAGCCGGCGGAACACGTGGTTGAGCTTGTAGTGGCCCAGCTCGTGGGCCAGCACCGCTTCGATCTCGGCGGGCTGCAGGCGGGAGAGCAGCGTGTCGAAGAACACGATGCGCTTGGCCTTGCCGAAGCCGGTGAAATAGGCGTTGCCGTGGGCCGAGCGGCGTGAGCCGTCCATCACGAACAGGCCCTGGGCCTTGAAGCCGCACTTGCTCAGAAGCGCTTCGATGCGCGCCTTCAGGTCGCCCTCCTGCATGGGCGTGAATTTGTTGAACAACGGCGCGATGAAGGTGGGAAAGACGGCCAGCACCAGCACGTTGAAGCCCATCCACACCACCCAGGTCCAAAGCCACCACAGTGCCCCCGTGGCGCCCATGAGCCACAGTACCGCCAGCACCAGCGGCAGGCCCAGCAGGGCGCCCACCAGGGTCTGCTTGACCAGGTCGGCCACGAACATGGCCGGGGTCATCTTGTTGAAGCCAAAGCGCGTCTCGATGCCGAACACGCGATAGGCGTTGAGCGGCAGCTCCACCAGGGCATTGACCACCATGACGGCGGCGATGAGCGCAACGCCGCCGGCCAGGCCAGCGCCGAGCAGGCCATCGGACCAGGCTTGCAACAGGGCCAGACCGCCGCCCAGGGTCAGGACAAGCAGCAGCAGCGCATCCAGCACCAGAGCGGTGGCGTTGAGGCCGGCCTTGGCCACGGTGTAGTCGGCGGCTTTCTGGTGGGCGGGCAGTTCGATCCGGGCCGAGAAGGGCTCGGGCACGCGGTCTCGGTGGGCGCGCACGTGGGTGACGTGGCGCCGGGAAAGCCACAGGCGCAGCCCGGTGGCCAGGGCAAGGGCGAGGATGAAGACGGTGGTGAAGCTGTTCATGGCGGGAATGAGGAACAAATTTGCGGATGACGCGGGGCAAACGCCTATGACACAATCAAGCGTTTGAAAACATTTGATAAATCAGGCAAGGATTATGGCACAGGACAGCAGCAACCTGATCTGGATCGACATGGAGATGAGCGGCCTCAGCCCCGACAACGACCGCGTGCTGGAGGTGGCGCTGGTGGTGACCAACGGCAACCTGGACATCGTGGCCGAAGGCCCGGTGCGGGTGGTGCACCAGAGCGATGCCGTGCTCGACGCCATGGATGCCTGGAACAAGGGCACCCACGGGCGCTCCGGCCTGATCGACCGGGTCAAGGCCTCGGTGTTTTCCGAGCTGGCGGTGGAGGCGGAGCTTGTGGCGTGGCTGTCACAGCACGTGCCCGCCGGCGCCTCGCCCATGTGCGGCAATTCCATTTGCCAGGATCGCCGCTTTCTGGCTCGCCACATGCCGCGGCTGGAGGCCTTCTTCCACTACCGCAACCTGGATGTGAGCACCCTCAAGGAACTGGCGCGCCGCTGGCGCCCCGAGCTGATGGGCGGTTTCGCCAAGCATGGCAAGCACGAAGCACTGGCCGACATCCTCGAATCCATCGCCGAGCTGCGCTACTACCGCGAGCACTTTCTCAGGCTGGCCTGAACCGGCTCCGTCTCAGCCGGGCCCCGCCTGCAGGGCGCGCAGGTGGGCCACCAGCCCGGCCGTGGCAGCATCGGTGCCGGGGGGCAATGGGGTGCCCTCCAGGGCCGCCGCGATAGGTGTTGCCAGCGCCTTGCCCAGTTCCACGCCCCACTGGTCGAAGGCGTTGATATTCCAAACGGCGGCCTGCACGAACACCTTGTGCTCGTACAGCGCCACCAGCGCGCCGAGGCGCTCGGGTGTGAGACGGTCGAGGATCAGCGTGTTGCTGGGGCGGTTGCCGGGGAAGCTGCGATAGGGGGCCAGGTCGACGCCGGGCGCGCCCCGCGCAGCCTCGGCGCGCGCTTCTTCCAGGGTCTTGCCGAAGGCCAGGGCGCGGCTCTGGGCCAGGCAGTTGGCCAGCAGCAGGCGATGGTGGTCGGGCAGCCCGTGCAGGCCCTGGGCGCAGGCGATGAAGTCCGCCGGCACCACCGTAGTGCCCTGGTGCAGCAACTGGAAAAAGGCGTGCTGACCGTTGGTGCCCGGTTCCCCCCACAGCACCGGACCGGTGGCGTAGTCCACGGGGTTGCCGTGGCGGTCGGTGCGCTTGCCGTTGCTCTCCATGTCCAGTTGCTGGAGAAAGGCGGGAAAGCGGTGCAGGTACTGGTCGTAGGGCAGCACGGCGTGGCTGTGATACCCGCAGAAACTCACGTGCCACAGGCCGATCAGCCCCATCAGCACCGGCAGGTTGCGCTCCAGGGGTGCCTCGCGGAAGTGGCGATCCATGGCATGGGCGCCCGCCAGCAGTTGCTCGAAGCGCTCGAAGCCAACCGCCAGGGAGATGGACAGGCCGATGGCCGACCACAGGGAGTAGCGGCCGCCCACCCAGTCCCAGAAGGCGAACACGCGCTCGGCGGCAATGCCGAAGGCGGCGGTGGCGGCGAGATTGGTGCTGAGGGCTACGAAGTGCGACGCCACCGCGGCTTCGTCTCCCAGGGCTTGCAGCAGCCAGCGCCGCGCCGAAGCGGCGTTGGTCATGGTCTCCAGGGTTGTGAAGGTCTTGGAGGCCACGATGAACAGCGTGGTGGCCGGGTCGAGACCCCTCAGGGTTTGCGCCAGGTGCGCGTCGTCCACATTGGAGACGAAGTGCACCCGCGGGCCGTCGGCGTAGTGGCGCAGCGCCTCCACCACCATGAGCGGGCCCAGGTCCGAGCCGCCGATGCCGATGTTCACCACGTCGGTGAAGGCGGCGCCGCGATGGCCGCGCAGCCGGCCGGTGCGCACTGCCGCGGAGAACGCCTCCATGCGCGCCAGCACGGCGCGCACCCCCGGCATCACGTCGTGCCCGTCGAGAACCAGGCTGGCCGAGGCGGGGGCGCGCAGCGCGCAGTGCAGCACCGCGCGGCCCTCGGTGTGATTGATGGGCGCTCCTGCGAACATGGCCTCGCGCTGGGCCTCCACGCCCTGCTGGCGGGCCAGCGCCATCAGCAGCGCCAGGGTTTCGTCGGTGATGGCGTTCCTGGAATAGTCCAGCAACAGGCCGCAGGCCGAGGCACACAGGCGCGGGAAACGCGCCGGGTCTCCTTGGAACAGCTCGCGCAGGTGGCGCGAGGCGTGGATGGCGCGGTGGCTGGCGAGGGCCGTCCAGGCGGCCGATGCGGTAAGCGCGGACATGGCAGTGGCGGCCCAGAAGCCCGATGATGGAGAGGGAGCTTAGTGCAACGGGCGCGCGCGCTGGAAACAAAAAGGGCCCCCGCGAGGCGGGGGCCCTTGTGTCGGCCGCGAGCAGCTTTCGATCAAGCCTTCTTGCGGGCAGCAGTGGACGCGTTGGCGGCCGCAAGACCAGGCTTCGCCACGGCCTTGACGGTGGTCTCGGTCATTTCGGCAAACTGCTTGCCGGCGCGGGACACGGCGTCATAGGAGTGGTTGAGGGTGGTGACCGCCTGACGGGCGGCCGAGATGGCCCAATCGGACCCCGCCGGAGCCGATTTGGCTGCCTGCTCGATGGCGCTGCTGAACTGCTTGGCAATTTCGGACACCTGGGTGTCCACGAACTTGGCCAGCTCGGCCTGGCTTTCGGAGGTGACCGTGGCTACGCTCTGGGCGTAGGCGGCGGCCTTCTCGGTCAGCGGCTGCGAGAGCTTGGTGCCCAACTGCAGCAGCTCGGTGGCATCCTTGGCGGAAGCCACGGTACGCACCTGTTCGGCAAACTCGGCGAAGGTTTCCTTGGCGGCCTTGGTGTGCAGGTCGATGAACCGCTCGGCACTGGCGGCATTCAGGGCGGCAAAACCCAGCATGGCATCCACGTTGGCTTTGTTGAAAGCGGCGAACTGCTCGGCGATATTGGTCATAAGTAACACTCCAGCAGGAGAAGGTTGCGACCGGAAGACTTCGGTCAAGGAACTGGCGCAGGCACCATTCCGAGTGTCCCGGATGTTGCATCGCAATAGAAGTTTCCTGTAAGCGAACGACTCCTGTCAAGCAAATTTGTGCGGCGCAACAAAAAAATGCCTGAAATAACCACAAACCTTTAATTAAAAGCGGTTTATTTACAACCCCGAGCCGTGAAACAACCGCTGGCGGCGTTCCACGATCTGCGGCGGCGCAAGGAACCAGGTTCTTGCAGACCCCGGGGCGCCATGCCCTAGGCCATGCGTTCGAACACTGCGGCGATGCCCTGCCCGCCGCCAATGCACATGGTCACCAGGGCATGGCGAGCGTTGGTGCGTTGCAATTCGTGCAGCGCCTTGATGGTGAGAATGCAGCCGGTGGCGCCGATGGGGTGGCCCAGGGCCACCGCGCCGCCGTTGGGATTGGTCTTGGCCGGGTCGAAGCCCAGGTCCATGGCCACCGCACAGGCCTGGGCGGCGAAGGCCTCGTTTGATTCGATTACGTCCATGTCCGCCACCGTGAGTCCGGCGCGTGCCATGGCCTTCTGCACCGCTGGCACCGGACCGATACCCATGATTTTCGGATCCACCCCGGCGTGGCCGTACGACACCAGCCGCGCCAGCGGCGCCAGGCCCTTGCCGCGGGCTGTTTCGGCATCCATCAGCACCACGGCGGCAGCCGCGTCGTTGATGCCCGAGGCGTTACCGGCCGTGACGGTGCCGTCCTTCTGGAACACCGCCCGCAGCTTGGCCATGTCCTCCAGCGTGGCCTCGCCGCGCACGTGCTCGTCGACGGCGAATTGCACGCTGCCCTTCTTCGACTTCACTTCCACGGGCAGGATCTGGTCGCGGAAGCGACCCTCGGCCTGGGCCTGGGCAGCCCGCCGATGGCTCTCCACGGCGTATTCGTCCTGCACCTGACGGCCGATCTTCCACTGCTCGGCCACGCGTTCCGCGGTGACGCCCATGTGCTGGCGGTCGAAGGGGTCGGACAGGGCGCCCGTCATCCAGTCCACCAGTGCCGCGTCCCCCATGCGTTGCCCCCAGCGCGCGGCCGGCATCAGGTAGCCCGAGCGGCTCATGCTCTCGGCCCCGCCCGCCAGTGCGATGTCGGCATCTCCCAGGGCAATGGCCTGGGCGGCGCTGACGATGGCCTGCAGGCCGCTGCCGCACAGCCGGTTGAGCGTCATGGCCGGTGCTTCCTTGGGAATGCCGCCGTTCATGGCGCACACGCGCGCCAGGTACATGTCCCTGGGTTCGGTCTGGATGACGTTGCCGAACACCACATGGCCCACCTCGGCAGCCTCGATGCCGGCGCGGCCAATGGCCTCGCGGGTCACCAGGGCGCCCAACTCCGTCGGGGAAAAATCCTTAAGCGCGCCGCCAAAATCACCGATGGCGGTTCGCACGCCGCTCACCACCACCACGTCCCGTTGTGCCATGGCCGTTGGTCCCGTTGTCTCAGCGTTCCACTGCCAGCGCCACGCCCATGCCGCCGCCGATGCACAGCGACGCCAGGCCCTTGCGGGCATTGCGGCGGATCATCTCGTGCAGCAGCGTCACCAGGATGCGGCAACCGCTTGCGCCGATGGGGTGGCCGATGGCGATGGCGCCGCCGTTCACGTTGACCTTCGCGGTGTCCCAGCCCATCTCGCGGTTCACCGCGATGGCCTGGGCGGCGAAGGCTTCGTTGATCTCCATGAGGTCCATGTCGTCCACGCTCCAGCCGGCCTTGGACAGGCATAGGCGGCTGGCGGGCACGGGGCCCATGCCCATGATCTTCGGGTCGATGCCCGCCGAGGAATAGGCGCGGATGCGCGCCAGCGGCGCCAGGCCCAGTTCGGCGGCTTTGCGCGCCGACATCATCATCACCGCCGCCGCACCGTCGTTGATGCCCGAGGCGTTGCCCGCCGTCACCGTGCCTTCCTTGTCGAAGGCCGGTCGCAACCCCGCCAGCGACTCGGCGGTGGTGCCGGGCTTGATGTATTCGTCGGTCTCGAACACCACCGTGCCCTTGCGGGAGGCGATCTCCACCGGCGCGATCTCGTCCTTGAACCGGCCAGCCGCCTGGGCCGCCTCGGCCTTGTGTTGCGAATGGGCGGCGAAGGCATCCTGGTCGGCGCGGCTCACGCCATGCTTGCGGGCCACGTTCTCCGCCGTGATGCCCATGTGGTACTGGTTGTACACGTCCCACAGGCCATCCACGATCATGGAGTCCACCAGCTTGGTGTCGCCCATGCGAAAGCCGTCGCGGGAGTTGTGCAGCACGTGCGGGGCAGCGCTCATGTTCTCCTGGCCGCCGGCAATCACGATCTCAGCGTCGCCCGCCAGGATGGCCTGGGCGGCCAGGTGGGTGGCCTTGAGGCCCGACCCGCACACCTTGTTGATGGTCATGGCCGGCACCATGTCGGGCAGCCCGGCGAACAGCGCCGCCTGGCGGGCCGGGTTCTGTCCTGATCCTGCCGTGAGCACCTGGCCGAGCAGCACTTCGCTCACTTGATCGGGCTTGACCCCCGTGCGTGCCAGCAGTGCCTTGATGACTGTGGCGCCCAGTTGCGGTGCGGCAACCTTGGCTAGCGCGCCGCCGAATTTGCCCACGGCCGTGCGCACGGCCCCGACGATGACCACCTGTTCCATGAGAAGCATCTCCTGTCATGGCGCCACGGGGGCGCGGTAAACGGCCTCGGAGGTCGGCACGAGTCACCGGCCAAGGCGGGCGGAGTTTACGCCCCCGGCGGGCCTGCCGTGCCGGTTATGTTGCGCCACAGCATGCCCTGGGGTCCGGGGGACGGGTCCATGGCGTTCAAGGATCGACGGGGGGGCCGGGCAGCCAGCCGTCCACGTCTTCGGCTTCCGGGGCAGCGCCCAGGGCCTCCAGTTGGCGGCGCAGCTTCTTGGTGGGACGGCCGCGCAGCAGCGGGTGCGCGATGCGCGTAGCACGCAGCCTTTGCGCCATGCGTTCGCGTTCGGCACGGCTGTCCTCGGTCTCGGCGTAGAGATGGCGCGCCTGCTCGGCGGGCCCGCGCCGGTCGGACAAGGCCAGCACCGTCACCTGCCAGCGGTAGGCGCCGATGCGCACCTCCAGCGCATCGCCGGGCTTGATCGTCCGGGAGGGCTTTACCCTCTCCCCGGCCACCAGTGCCTTGCCTCCCTCCACCGCATCGGCGGCCAGGGACCGTGTCTTGAAGAACCGCGCCGCCCAAAGCCACTTGTCGATGCGCAGCCGCCCGCCTGCTTCGCTCATGTCTGTGGTCGGCCTTCAACTGTCCATGGGGCGCTGTCGATCCATGCGCCGCGCCGTAGACGCCGGTCCGGGGCAATACGTGGGCGTCGCTGTGGCGCAAGCCCCCAGGGCGCAGCGTGCCGGTGATGATGGCGGGAGATTCATTTAAGCCATACTACTGCCGCGCGGGTGGCGCTGGACGCCGAGGGTGGGCAACCTCACCAGAAGGGGTCGATGGCTTCCACCACGCCCTCGGCTGCCTCGATGACCTCACCGGCATCCAGGGCCAGGTCCTCGCGGAAGCGTGCGGGCACGATCTGTACACCAGTGCGAAGGCGGCCGTGGCTGCCCACCGGAACGGCGAGGCCGGCCAGCCCCAGCAGCGGTGCGATAAGGCTCACGCGCAGCGATTCGAGGATGCCGCGCTGGCCTTCGAGCGTGAGGTCCTGCTCCTGGCGGGGCGGCAGGTCGCACAGGGTGGGCATGATCACCAGGGGATGGTGGACGAAGAACTCCTGCCACAGCAGCAGCAGCCGGTCGCGCTGGGCGTAGGCCTCCAGCACCGCGGCCGGATCGGGGCGGGGCGACAGGGCGAGCCAGTGGTGCAGCGAGGTGACCGCGTCGGCGTCGCCCATTTTTTCGATCATGGGCCCGAGAACGCGGAACACGTCGCCCGCGCCGATCACGTGCCAGAGGCGCGCCACCTCCTCCATCTCCGGAGGCAGCGCTTCCTCTACGGCGTAGCCCGCGCCCGCCAGGTGGGCGCCGGCGAGGCGCACGGCGGCGGCCTGGGCCGGGTGGGTGAAGCCGCCGGGCACTTCCGGCACCAGCGCCACGCGGATGGGCCGCGCCGGCGGCGGGCCGTGCAAGGGCACGTCCACCCAGCGCGTGTCCCGGGCGTCGCCGCGCATCATCACCGACAGGGCGAGCCTTGCGTCGCGCACGCTGCGGGTGTGCGGCCCCTGGGTGGCCATGAGCTGCGCCCCGAGGGGCCGCGGAACCCGCGTGGTGGTGCTGAAGGCTGGCACCCGCCCCAGGCCCGTGCGCAGCCCCACCACGCCATTACAGTAGGCGGGAATGCGCACCGAGCCGCCGATGTCCGTGCCATGGGCGATGGGCCCCATGCCCACGGCGGCGGCGACGCCGGCGCCTCCCGAGGAACCGCCGGGAGTGATGTCCTGGTCGCGCGGATTGAGCGTGCGGCCGTGGGGCGCGTTGTCGGAGAAGATGCGCATGGAGAACGCGGGCGCGTTGGTGCGCCCGATGAACACCGCGCCGGCGCGGCGCAAGTTGGCCACCGCGGGCGCGTCCTCGGGCGCCACCAGATCGCGCAAGGCCGCCACACCGTTGTCGGTGGGATGGCCGCGCTGGTCGGTGTTGATCTTCACGGTGACGGGGACGCCGTGCAGCTCGCCCAGGGCCTCGCCGCGGGCGCGGGCGGTGTCGGCGGCGTCCGCGGCGGCCATGGCCTCCTCGTCCATGCGCCGCACCACGGCATTGAGCCTCGGATTGACGGCGTCCATGCGTGCCAGGCATGCGGTCACCGCGTCGCGGCTTGAGACCTGGCCAAGGCGAATCAGGCGCGCCAGGTCGGTGGCGTCCAGGCGCCAGAGGTCCATGGGAGAGATGTCCGGTTGGGGCGGGGCCGGCGCGCTACAGCTCGCGCACCAGCCGCACGCCGATTTGGTAAGTGGCCGAGTCGGGCTTTTCGGGATGACGGTAGGCCGCGCGGGTGGTGGAGGCGCCGTCGATCCAGGCGCCGCCGCGCACGATGCGCTTTTCGCAGGCCTCGGCATCCACGGCCGAGCCATCGGCAGGCGCGCCCTCGTAGCCGGGCTTGTGGCAGTCGAGCACCCACTCGCGCACGTTGCCCAGCATGTCGTGCAGGCCGAAGGCGTTGGGCTTGAAGCGCCCCGTGGGCGCCGTTTCGGGGAAGCCGTCGGCGCAGGGGTGGTTCGACCAGACGTACATGGGATGGGCTTCCTTGCCCGTCTCGTCGTGGGTGTTGGCGTATTCGCAGGCCAGGTGCGAGCCGAAGCTGCTCTCGGCCGTGCCCCAGAACCAGGGGGTGGCGGTGCCGCCGCGGGCGGCGTACTCCCATTCGGCCTCGGTGGGCAGGCGGTAGCGCTGCCCGGTCTTGGCCGACAGCCAGGCGGCGAAGTCGCGCGCCTCTTGCCAGGTGACGTTGATCACCGGCCGGTCGCCCCGGCCGAGATCGTCGTCGGAGGGCTCGCGGCACTTGCCCTCGGCCACGCAGGCGGCCCACTGGTCGAAGGTCACCTCGGTGCGCGACAGGGCGAAGGGCTTGGCGATCGTCACCTTGTGGCGGGGTTTTTCATCCGGATGGCCGGATTCGGCGAACTCCGATCCCATCATGAACTCGCCCGCGGGGATCACCACCATCTCGGGGCAGGCGGGGCAGTCGCGCAGCACGCGGGCGGCGGAGGTTTCGGCGGCGTCCGCCGAAACCGTGGCGAGGGTCAGGACGCAGGCGGCGCCGGCGCACAGGGCGAGGGCGGATTCGAGGCTGAAGTCACGGGGCATGGTGGCGGCCTGAGGGGGTCGTGGAGGCGGGGGTTCGAGGGCCGGCGAGCAACTCCGGCCACGCGCGTGCGCTGGCAGGTGCGAAGCAAAGGCGCAGGGTGCAGCGCTGCGGTGGCAGTCTGCTTGACCTGGATCAAGCGCGGCGGCGCCGCGATTCCAGGTCCGCAAACGGCCAGTGCCGGCGGCGCAGGGCGCCTATCATCGTGGTCCATGGAACTGGACCCAGGCCAATGCTTCGCGGCGCTGCGCGCCCGCGATGCGCGTTTCGACGGGCGGTTTTTCGTCGGTGTCACCAGCACCGGTATCTACTGCCGGCCGGTGTGCAGTGCTCGCGTGCCCAGGCGCGAACACTGCACCTTTCACCGCTCGGCGGCCGCTGCCGAGGCGGCCGGCTTTCGCCCCTGCCTGCGCTGCCGACCGGAACTGGCGCCAGGCCTGTCCGCCGTGGATGCGCAGGCCCGTCTGGCGCGGCACGCGGCGCGCCTGCTGGAGGCATTGCCGCGCGCCGGCGGCGGCATCCAGACCGTGGCGCAGCGCCTGGGTGTGAGCCCGCGTCACCTGCGGCGCGCGTTCGGCGCGGCGTTTGGCGTCGCACCCGTGGCTTTCGCCCAGACCCAGCGGCTGCTGCTCGCCAAGCGGCTGCTCACCGACACCACCCTGCCCGTGACCGAAGTGGCGTTGGCCAGCGGCTTTGGCAGCCTGCGGCGTTTCCATGCGCTGTTTCGAACCCGCTACCGCCTCTCGCCCACGGCGTTGCGCCAGGGTCTGCTCTCGACGGCGCCCGCCGATGCCATGGACTTCGAGTTGGCGTATCGCCCGCCCTACGACTGGGCGCGGCAGCTTGCTTTCCTGCGCGATCGCAGTCTGACCGAGGTGGAGTCGGTGCAGGACGGCGCCTACCGCCGCAGCCTGCTGATTGAAGCGGGCGTGCAGCGCCACACGGGTTGGTTCGAAGTGCGGCCCGTGCCGGAACGCGCCCTGCTGGCGGTGAGGGTGTCGGCCACCCTCGTGCCGGTGTTGACTGCGGTGCTGGCGCGCGTGAAGCACCTCTTCGACACCGACGGCGACCCGCTTGCGGTGGCCGCGGCCCTTGGCCCTCTGGCCACGCCGCGCCCCGGCCTGCGATTGCCCGGCGCAGTGGATGGGTTCGAGGTGCTGGTGCGCGCAGTGCTGGGCCAGCAGGTGACGGTTCGCGCCGCGCGCACCCTGGCCCGCCGTTTCGTGGAGGCCTTTGGGGAGCCCTTGCAGACCCCCTTCGCGGACATCAACCGGCTGTTTCCAGCGCCGCAGCGCATCGCTGCGCAATCGCGCGACGCCATCGCAGCCCTGGGCATCATCGGCCGCCGCGCCGACACACTGCGGGCGGCGGCGGCGGCCGTGGCGGCTGGTGAGCTCGACCTGCGGCCCGACGCCCCCGTGGAAGCCACCCTGGTGCGTCTGCGGGCGCTGCCTGGCGTGGGCGACTGGACGGCGCAGTACGTGGCCATGCGCGCGCTCGCCTGGCCTGATGCCTTTCCCGCCGCCGATCATGGCGTGATGAAGGCGCTGGGCGTGAGCCGCCCCCGGGACGCGGCGGCGCGCGCGCACCACTGGCGCCCCTGGCGCGCCTACGCCGTGATGCACCTCTGGCATTCGCTCGATTCGCAAGAGACCACGCCATGCACTACGACCTGATCGCCTCGCCCCTCGGTACTCTGGTGGCCACGGCTGACGGCAGCCACCTCACCAGCCTGCACTTCGTGGGGGAGCGGCGTGCCCCGCGCCTTGCACCCGATTGGGTGCTCGATCCCGACCTGGCGGTGCTGCGCGCCGCGCGCCTTCAGCTGGGCGAATACTTTGCCGGGGTACGGCGCAGCTTTGAGTTGCCGCTGCGCCCTCGTGGAACGCCGTATCAGCAGCGCGTCTGGGCGCTTTTGCGGGAGATTCCCTACGGTGCCACCACCAGTTATGGCGCCGTGGCCGCACGGCTGGGCGCGCCGGGAGCGGCGCGCGCCGTGGGCGCGGCCAACGGCCGCAATCCCGTTGCCATTGTGGTTCCCTGCCACCGCGCCATTGGCGCCGATGGCGCACTCACGGGTTACGCCGCCGGGCTGCACCGCAAGGCGGCCTTGCTTGCGCTGGAGGGCGCCCTGCCCGGTGCAGCCGGGGACAGCGTCAGTCGATGAACTCGAACACCTGAATTACCTTGGAAACGCCTTTGGAGCGGGACGCCACACTGGCGGCGTCGGCCGCTTCGCTGCGCTTCACCAGCCCCATCAGGTAGACGACGTTTGCCTCGGTGACCACCTTGACGTGGTTTGCCTGGAACTTGCCCGCCTGCACGAACCGCGTCTTTACATTTGCGGTGATGGCCGCGTCGTTGGCACGGGCGCCTGCCGAACTGTTGGGCTTCACCGCAAGTTCGTTCTGCACCGCGCGCACCCCCGCCACCGCTTGCGCCATGGCGCCGATCTCGGCCTTGGCTGCTTCGGTGGGCGCCTCGCCGGTGAGCAGCGTCACGCGGTTGAAGCTGGTCACGTTCACGTGGGCGGCGGGCAGCTTTTCGCTGATGCGAGCGGTCGTCTTCAACTCGATGCTTTGGTCGTCCACGTAGGTGCCGCTGGAGCGGCGGTCTTCGGCGAGCAGCACACCGGCCCCCACGGCGGCGCCAGCCACCACGGGCACGCAGCCTTGCAGCATGGGAACGAGCGCCGTCAGGAGAAGCAAAGCTGTGGCGACGGACCTCATTCGACCCCCAGCAGTTGCACATCTATGGCGTCGCACAGGCAGTGCAGGCACAGGATGTGAACCTCCTGGATGCGGGCGGTGACGGGTGATGGAACGTTGAGGTGCACGTCCTGCGGTTGCAGAAGGGCCGCCATGCGCCCGCCATCCTTGCCGGTGAGCGCCACCACGGTCATCTGCTTTTCGTGGGCGGCTTCCACTGCATCCACCACATTGGGCGAGTTGCCGCTGGTGGAGATGGCGAGAAGAACGTCGCCCGGACGACCGAGGGCGCGCACCTGCTTGGAGAACACCTGCACGTAGTCGTAGTCGTTGGCGATGGAGGTGAGGGTGGAGGTGTCGGTGGTGAGCGCCACGGCCGCGAGGCCGGGACGTTCCATCTCGAAGCGGTTGAGCAGCTCGGCGCTGAAGTGCTGCGCATCGGCCGCCGAGCCGCCGTTGCCGCAAGCGAGGATCTTGCCGTCGTTCATGAGGCAGCGAACCATGAGCCCCGCGGCCCGCTGGAGGGGCTCGCCGAGCGATTGTGCGCAGGACAGTTTCAGCTGGGCGCTGTCGGAGAAGTGCTGCCGGATACGGCCAAGCAGGTCCATGGCAGGATTGATGATCGTGACGGGAATCGGAAGCTCGATTATGGCACGCGCTCCGCGAGTGGACTCGTCCTGGAAACGTGCGGTGCTCGGCCGGGTCAGGCCTGGAAGGCGTCGGGGATCCAGCGAATGGTGCCTTCGCCATCCACCAGGACGGCGTCGAACCGGCAAGGCGGATCGGCAGGAACGCGCGTCATGTAGAGCTGGGCTGCGGCAACGATGCGCCGGCGCTTGGGCGCGGTGATGCTTGCCGCGGCGCCTCCGAAGCGCTCGCTGGCACGCATGCGCACTTCCACGAACACCAGGGTGCCATCGTGTTCGGCCACCAGGTCGATTTCGCCCACCCGAGTGCGGAAGTTGCGTTCGAGGATGCGCAGTCCGTGCGAAGCCAGGAAGGCGGCAGCACGGGCTTCGGCAGCGGCGCCTCGCGCTTTCATCGCCCCGCTGCGGGGCCGATCAGGCGTGGCACGCCCTGCACGAACTGCGCCGCCACGGGCTCGCGGCGAAACTGGTGCCCAGGGCCGAGGGAGATGTCCCCGGTCACTCCGTCGATGGATCCGGCGGCGTCGAGGCCGTCGCCAAGGAGTGCCTGACCCAGCCGCCACGCGTCGATCCCCAGGGCGTAGAAGCGATCCTGGTCGGTGGCCGGGAATGCCGTCGACGGGCGCCGATAACCGAGGACTGCAGGGTGATCCGGCACGAGCAGCCAGGGCATGTCAACGAACACGAGGCCATTGAGATCATGCTGGCCCACCACGTCGTTGGCCGGTGCGTGGACCTGCGAGGTGGCGTAGGTTGCGAGCGTCTTGCCCAGATAGGGCCGCACCTGGCGGGCGCGCTGGGCGTCGAGCGCGAAGAAGATCATGTCGGCGTTTGCGGCCGCCATGGCATCACGGATCTTGCGTAATTGCGCCGCCTCGCTCGTGAACATGTGCTGGCCCACGATCTGCCGTCCAGCGCGTGTCCACTCGTCGGTGAAGCTTTGGGCCAGGCGCCGCGACAGGGCGTTATCCATGACCAGGATGGCGGCGCGGCGGCGGCCCTGGGACTGGGCCAGCTGCGCCACCTGGCGTGCTTCCGCCTCGAGCGGCAAGCCGAAGAAGTAGAGGTTGGCAGGCGGCGGAAGGTCGGCGTCGGGCACGCTGAGCGCCAGCGTGGGAACGGATACGGCGCCGCTCTTGGCCAAGGCGTGCACCGCGGGCTTGGCCAGCGGACCGATCACGAGCCTGGCGCCCTGGCGCAGGGCGGCCTCATAGGCGGACACGATCTCGCGGACGTCGTCGCCCGTGGGATAGGTCACCAGCGCCAGGGAGGTCTCGTCGCCGTCAGCGGCGGCCGCCGCAGTCGCCCCGAGGCGAACAGCCTCGGCGAGCCGCCCGAGGCCTGGGGATTTGATCGGGAGAATCAGCGCCACGTGCGCTTTCGCAGCCGGGGCGCGCTGCGCGGATTGAGCGCCGGGCTGCGCGGCGCCGCCGGCGGCGGGCTCGTCGGGCTTGCCGCTTTCCTGCGGGGTGTTCTCGGCGGCGGTGGTGGCCGGCTGTTCCTGTTGTTCCTGCTGCGCCAGCGCCACTTCCGTGACTCTCCCCAGGGCGGCCCCGTATAGTAGACAGACGGCCGACAAAATCGGCGCCGCGGAGCGCAGCACTGCATGAACGGGGATCAAGGGGCGGACGGCAGGGGGCTGGGGTTGCATGGCGAAGCTTCATCCGCGGAGGCGTCCACATTATATGTGGTGGCCACGCCCATCGGTAATTTGCGCGATCTCACGCTGCGTGCCCTCGACCTGTTGCGAACGGTGGATGTGATGGCCGCGGAGGACACGCGCCACTCCCGCGTGCTGCTGGACGCCTTCGGCATTGCCACGCGCATGATCCCTGTTCACCAGCACAATCAACGCGCCGCGGCCGGCCGCGTGGTGGAGCTGTTGCGCCAGGGGCGCAGCGTGGCGCTGGTTACCGATGCGGGCACCCCGGGCATCAGCGATCCTGGCGCCGCAGTGGTGCGCGAGGCCCGGGCCGCGGGCTTGCGGGTGGTGCCCGTGCCTGGAGCCAGCGCGGTCACGTGCGCGCTGTCGGTGGCGGGCATCGAGGAGACCGGCTTTTGCTTCGCGGGCTTCTTGCCCCCCAAGGGCCAGGCCCGGCGTCAGTCCCTGCGGGTCCTGGCGGACTCGGCGGTGCCGGTAGTGCTGTTCGAGGCGCCCCACCGCATCCGCGACACGCTCGCCGCCATGGCGTTGGAACTGGGCGGCGCCCGGCGGGTGCTGCTTCTGCGCGAGCTCACCAAGCGCTTCGAGGAAATCCACGAATGCACGCTGGGTGAGGCGCCGGCCTGGCTCGACGCGGATGCCCACCGCGAGCGCGGCGAATTCGTGGTCGTGCTGCACGCCGCACCACCGGCCGAGGAGGCCGCCATCGCCGGCGCCCATACGGCGCAGTTGCTGGCCCTGTTGCTCGAGGAACTGCCGGCAGCGCGCGCCGCGCGGCTGGCGGCGCGCATCAGCGGCGCGCCGCGCGAGGTGCTCTACCGGCAGGCGCTCGAGCTGAGCGAGCGCACCTGACAAACCCACTGGAGACAGCGCGTGGATCGCATCGACCTGATCAAGCCCGACGACTGGCATCTGCACTTGCGCGATGGCGCCGAGATGGCGGCGGTATTGCCGGATACGGCGCGCCGATTCGCCCGAGCCATCGTCATGCCCAATCTCAAGCCGCCGGTCACCACCGTGGCGGCGGCACGCGCCTACCGCGAGCGCATTCTCGCCGCCCTGCCGGCGGGCATGGCCTTCGAGCCGCTCATGACCCTGTATCTCACCGACAACACCCCGCCCGAGGAGGTGCGCGCCGCCCGCGCCAGCGGTTTCGTGCACGGCATCAAGCTCTACCCCGCCGGTGCCACCACCCACTCCGATGCCGGAGTCACCGACTTGGCGCGCTGCGCGGCTGCCCTTGAAGCCATGGCCGAATGCGGCCTGCCGCTGCTGGTGCACGGTGAAGTTACCGACGCCCATGTGGACGTATTCGACCGCGAGGCGGCCTTCATCGACCGCGTGCTCGATCCGCTGCTGCGGCGCCTGCCTGGCCTGCGGGTGGTGTTCGAGCACATCACCACGGCCCAGGCGGCCGCCTTCGTGCGCGACGCCGGGCCCAACGTGGCCGCCACCATTACCGCCCACCACCTGCTGCTGAACCGCAACGCCCTGTTCCAGGGCGGTATCCGCCCGCACCACTACTGCCTGCCGGTGCTCAAGCGCGAGGAACATCGCCGCGCGCTGGTGGCTGCGGCCACCTCGGGCAGCCCGAAGTTCTTCCTCGGAACCGACAGCGCACCCCACGCGCGTCACACCAAGGAAAGCGATTGCGGCTGCGCGGGCCTGTACACGGCCCATGCTGGCATCGAGCTGTATGCGGAGGTGTTCGAGGCCGAGGGCGCGCTCGGTCTTCTCGAGGGTTTTGCCAGCCGCCACGGACCGGCGTTCTACGGGCTGCCCGTGAACACGGAGCGCGTGGCGCTTGAAAAACGGCCGTGGGTGGTGCCGGCGGAACTGGCCTTCGGCGCGCACGCCCTGGTGCCCATGCGGGCTGGCGGCACGGTGGCGTGGACGCTGTCATGAGGCGGTCAACGTGACGGCTGCCGAACCGAGCCTGACGCGCTATGCCTGGCTGTCCATCGGGGCGGCCGTGGTCACCATCGGGCTCAAGGGCGCCGCCTGGTGGGTCACGGGCTCGGTGGGTCTGCTCTCCGACGCAGTGGAGTCGTTCGTCAATCTCGCCGCAGCGCTGGTGGCACTGTGGATGCTGCACCTGGCCGAGCGGCCGCCGGACGAGGAATACACCTTCGGTTACGGCAAGGCGGAATACTTTTCCAGCGGCTTCGAGGGCGGGCTCATCGTGCTGGCGGCGGCGGCCATCGTCTGGACGGCGGCGCAGCGGCTGATCACGCCGCTGCCCATCGAGCATGTGGGCATCGGGCTGGCGGTCTCCGTGCTGGCCTCGTTGGTGAACCTGGCGGTGGCGGTGGTGCTGCTGCGGGTGGGCCGCCGGCGTGGTTCCATCACCCTGGAGGCGGACGCCCATCACCTGCTCACGGACGTTTGGACCTCCTCTGGCGTCGTCGTGGGTGTGGGCGCGGTGGCGCTCACCGGCTGGCAGCGGCTCGATCCGCTTATCGCCATGGCGGTGGCCGTGAACATCCTGTGGACGGGGTTTCGCCTGATGCGCCGGTCCTTCGGAGGATTGCTCGACCGCGCCGTGCCGGCACCCCAGCGCGCCAGCCTGCGCGGGCTGCTGGAGCGCTACCAGGCCGAGCACGGCGTCGCCTTCCACGCCCTGCGGTCCCGCGAGTCTGCCGGCCGGGCCTTCATCTCGGTGCATGTGCTGGTGCCGGGCGACTGGTCGGTGCAGCGCGGCCACGACCTGCTGGAGCGCTTCGAGGCCGACATCCGCGCCACCGTGCCCAGGGCTTGGGTGATCAGCCACCTGGAACCGCTGGAAGACCCCGTGTCCCTGGCCGACGAACCGCTCGACCGGTGATTACCAGTCGGGGTTGAAGCTCTTTACGATCACCCCGCCGGACTTTTCGTCCGGTTCCAGTTCCAGCAGTCCGCGCGCCGCCGCCTCTTCGAGCAACCTCGAGAACGACTGAAAACCGTAATAGCTTTCGCTGAAGCCTGGCCGGCGGCGCTTGAGCGCCTGTTTCACCATGGACCCCCAGACCTTGTCACCCGCGCCGCGCTCTTCCATGAGTGCCTCGACGGTTTCCATCACCAGGTCGATGGCCTCTTGGCGCAGCGCGTCTTCGTTGCGCGGCGCGGTCTCGCCTTCAGCGCCCTCCGCCACGTCGGTGGCAGCCTCCGCCGCGGGGGTTGCCGCTGATTTCTTCGTGGTCTTGGCGCCACGCTTGCGGGCCGCCTGGCGACCGTTGGGTTTTTCGCGCACCAGGTCGTCGTAGTAGATGAACTCGTCGCAGTTGGCGATCAGCAGGTCGGAGGTGGACTTCTTCACGCCCACGCCGATGACGGTCTTATTGTTTTCACGCAGCTTGGACACCAGCGGCGAGAAGTCGGAATCGCCCGTAATGAGCACGAAGGTGTCCACGTGGGACTTGGTGTAGCAGAGATCCAGCGCATCCACCACCATGCGGATGTCGGCGGAGTTCTTGCCTGACTGGCGCACATGCGGAATCTCGATCAACTCGAAGGAGGCCTCGTGCATGGGCGCCTTGAAGGTCTTGTAGCGCTCCCAGTCGCAGTAGGCTTTTTTCACCACGATGCTGCCCTTGAGCAGCAGACGTTCGAGGATTTTCTTGATGTCGAACTTTTCATATTTGGCGTCGCGAACGCCCAGCGCCACGTTCTCGAAGTCGCAGAACAGCGCCATGCTGCGGGTGTCATTGGTTGCCATGCCGGTTGCCTCTTACGCGTTGTGGGGCGCAGCGCTGTGACGGCCGGCGCGCCGGCCCACCCCGAGCGCGGTGACCAGCGCCAGCAATTGAAATACGCCGATCATCGCGAACAGCCAGCCGGCGTGGTGGTTGTCCATCATGGCGCCGAACAGCGGCGGAGCCACGGCCACGCCGCTGTCCAGCCCCGAGTACACAACGCCGTAGACGCGGCCCGTGGCATGGCGCGGCGCGGCTGCCCGCACCAGCAGGTCGCGTGACGGCCCGGCAATACCGGAGGCGAACCCCATCACAGCGATGGGCGCGGCGAGCAGCCACAACGGCACGGCGCCGGTGGCCAGTAGCGCCGACATGGCGGCAGCCAGCACGAAAGAGCCGGCGATGACGTGGTCGTGGCGACGGTTGCGCGCCGCCAGGAACCCGCCCACGATGTTGCCGCCCGCGCTTGCCAGCATGAACAACGTAACGGCACTGGCGGCTAGTGCCAGTGGCGCGTCGTAGAGTTCCTGGAGCGCCGCCGGCGCAAAGCTCTGGATGCCGCCCAGCGCCATGGCCATGGTGAAGAAGAACCCGAAGCACACCCATACGGCGGGTTCTCGCAGGAAGGCGAGCGTGGCGCCAGGGATGGCTTCGCGCGCCTCGCGGCTGGCGCGCTCGCGCCGCGTTGCCACGGTGTCGTGGAGTGCGTCGCGCATCAGAAGCAGCGCCACCAGCACGCTCAAGGCAAGGGCGCTGGCACCCACCAGCGCGGTTCGCCAGCCAGCCAGCCCGGCCAGCGCCGCCAGCACCACCGGCGCCACGGCCCAGCCCAGGGTGCCCGCCAGCCCGTGGGCGCTGAAGGCGTGGGGAAGCCGCGCGGCGCTGACGCGCTGATTCAGTAGCGTGAAATCGGCGGGATGGAACACGGCGTTGCCGAGTCCGGAAATGGCCGCCCCCAGCAGCAACACCGGGTAGGAGGGCGCCGCCGCCAGAACCAGCGCGGACAGGGCCAGCAACGCCACACCGGTAACCAGCACCGGAAAGGCACCAATGCGATCCACCACGAATCCTGCCAGCGCCTGCCCGATGCCGGATACCGTGAACAGCACCGTCATCAACAGTCCCAGTTCCGCGTAGCTCAGGCCGAAGTGAACCTTCAGCCATGGAAACAGCGGCGCCACGATGAGGTGGAAAAAGTGCGAGGTGCCGTGCGCGACACCCACCAGACCAATGACACGCGCGTCGCGGCGCAGGCTCGATCCGGAGGCAGGGAAAACGGCGGACATGTGAGGGGAGGCCGGGGCCGTTGGTGACAAGGGCGCGCAGTATAAGCCTCCATGGCGGCGCCGCCGGGGGGATAATGGGGGGGCGAAGTCGGCCGGGCAGCCGCTGCGCGCTTCGGGCGCGTAGAGGAAAGTCCGGGCACCGCAGGACAGGATGCCGGCTAACGGCCGGGCGCCGCGAGGCGACGGATCAGTGCAACAGAAAACACACCGCCGATGGCCCGTGAGGGATCAGGCAAGGGTGAAATAGTGCGCGGCCCGACAGGGCCGCGGGGGCGGGCGCAGGTTCTCCCCGGGTAAGAGCCCACTGCCCCGGCGGCAACGTTCGGGGCTGGCAAACCCCATCCGGTGCAAGACCAAATAGGGAAGCCATGGCGTGGTCCGCGCCGCTTCCGGGTAGGTTGCTTGAGGCCGCGGGTAACCGCGGTCCCAGAGGAATGGCTGCCGCGGGGCGAAAGCCCCGGACAGAACCCGGCTTACAGGCCGACTTCGCTCTCCCCTCGTGAATTTCGTGTTGCCGCGACCCGGCGAGGCACGGCCAGCGGCAATTCCTCATGTTGTTTCGAGGAAAATTATTTAAATACATATTTATAAATAATGTTGAGGTTATGAGGCCTGTTCCGAAGGCTATCTTGTAAGTCTTTGTCCCACTTGAAAAAAACCCGGATTTTTCCTTGACCATGAATCAAACATGCAATAAAGTGGGAAAAAGCTGAATAAAGTGGGTTTTTCTGGAAAAGCCTGCCGCTTCGGGGATTCTCTTCCTTGTTTCAAGGTGCAGCCCAGATCAGTCTCGATGCAAAAGGCCGGTTGGCAATCCCAACCCGGCATCGAGATCGCTTGCAGACTGACTCGGAAGGTAAGCTTGTACTAACTGCCCATCCGCATCGTTGTCTCTTGCTTTACCCCGCTGCGGCCTGGGAGCCGATTCGGGCGCGGATCATGACCCTGTCCTCCTTCGATCCCCAGACCAGTCTGTGGAAGCGGTTGCTGGTGGGGCATGCGGAGGAGGTAGGGCTCGATGCAAGCGGCCGGGTTCTGGTGTCGCCCGAGTTGCGTCGCTTCTCCGGTATCGAGAAGCAAGTGATGTTGTTCGGGCAAGGCAGCCACTTCGAGCTATGGAGCGCCGAAGCATGGGAAGCGCAGCTGTCGCGCATGCCGGCGCAGGTGGAGTCGCCGCCCCCGGGCATGGAGAACTTCGCCCTATGACCGACGCGACCGGCCCGGGCGCCCATGTGCCCGTGCTGGCGCGCGAGGTCCTCGAGGCGCTGGAGGTGAAGCCGGAGGGCGTTTTCGTGGATGCCACCTTCGGCCGTGGGGGGCACAGCCGCCTGATCCTGGGATGGCTGGGTCGGGGTGGTCGGTTGATCGCGCTGGATCGCGACCCGCAGGCGGTCGCGGCAGCGCAGGCAATCGCCGACCCGCGCTTTTGCTGTGTGCGCGCGCGCTTTGGCGCCGTGGCGCAGGTGCTGGACGAGGCTGGGGTGGCGCGAATCGACGGCGCGCTACTCGACCTCGGAGTGTCGTCGCCGCAACTCGACGATCCGTCACGGGGGTTTTCGTTCCGTCGTGACGGCCCGCTCGACATGCGCATGGATCCCGACGCCGGCGAGTCGGCCGCCGAGTGGTTGGCGCGGGCGCAGGAAGACGAGATCAGGGAGGTGATCGCAAAACATGGCGAAGAACGGTTTGCTAAGCAGATTGCAAGAGCGATTGCTGCGGCTCGGTGCCGCCAACCTGTGCGAACCACACGCCAGCTTGCCGCGATCGTGGCAACGGCCGTTCGTACGCGTGAGCCAGGTCAGGACCCTGCGACCCGCACGTTCCAGGCTGTACGGATTCACCTCAATCAGGAGACCGCGGAACTGGCGCTAGCGCTGCCCGCGCTCATGGAGCGCCTGGCGCCGGGCGGTCGCATCGCCGTGATCAGCTTCCATTCCCTCGAAGACCGGCTCGTGAAGCAGGCACTGCGGGCAGCGGCCTCACCGCCTCCGCTCCCGGCACGCCTGCCGGTGCGCGCCGCGGACATCCCCGCGCCCGCCATGCGCCTGGTGGGCAAGGCGGTGCGCCCCAGTGCCGCCGAGATAGCCGCCAATCCGCGGGCTCGCAGTGCCGTCCTGCGGGTGGCGGAAAAGACATGATTCGTCTCGACTTGGTCCTGGTGGCGGTGGCAGTGGCCTGCGCCCTGGGGACAGTCACATCCCAGCACAGGGCACGCAAGCTCTTCAACGACCTGGAGCAGGAGCAACGCGTGGCCCGCCAGATCGAAGTGGAATGGGGCCAATTGCAGCTCGAGCAGAGCACCTGGGCCATGCATTCGCGCGTGGAAAAGATCGCGGCACAGTACCTCGGCATGCGCGTGCCGCCGGTCTCCCGGGTCCGTGTGGTGGAGCCCGAGGCGCCATGAACCCGGCGACCCACCCCCAGCTATCCCTGCGGCTGCCGCAGTGGCGCACGCGCTTGGTGTTCGTCCTCCTGGCGGCCGGCTTCACGGCCCTGTCGGCCCGCGCCTTCTGGCTGCAAGGCATGAATCGGGAGTTTCTGCAGGCAAAGGGCGAGGCTCGCTACGCGCGCCTCATCGAGATCAGCGCCCACCGGGGAATGATCACCGACCGCCACGGCGACCCCCTGGCCATCTCCACGCCCATGGAGTCGGTGTGGGCGAGCCCTGGGGATGTGAACCTGACCCGCGCCCAACGCGCCAGCCTTGCGCGCCTGCTTGAACTGGAGGAGCAGGAACTCGACCAGCGCCTGGCAAACCGCGACAGGGATTTCGTCTACCTGAAGCGCCATCTGCCCCCGGCGGAGGCCGCCAAGGTGGTGCAGCTGGACCTGCCCGGCGTGTTCTTGCAGCGCGAGTACCGGCGCTACTACCCCGCTGGCGACACCCTTGCCCACGTGCTGGGTTTCACCGATCTCGACGACAAGGGGCAGGAGGGGGTCGAACTCGCCTGGGAAGACTGGCTGGTGGGCCGGCCGGGCAGCCGTCGCGTCATCAAGGATCGCATCGGCCGGGTGGTACAGGATGTCGCCGGCATTCGTACCCCCCAGCAGGGCCGCGAGCTCGCGTTGTCCATCGACCTCAAGCTGCAATACCTGGCATGGCGAGAGCTCAAGGCCGCCGTGGCGCAGCATCAGGCCAAGGCGGGCAGCATCGTGGTGCTCGACGTGCGTTCGGGCGAGGTCCTGGCGCTGGCCAACCTGCCGAGCTTCAACCCCAACAACCGCGCCCGCCTGACCCCCGCAAAGATGCGCAACCGCGCCGTGGTGGACCTCTTCGAGCCGGGCTCCACTCTCAAGCCTTTCACCGTGGCCGCGGCCCTGGAGCAGGGCACGGTGCGGCCCGACTCGATCATCGAGACCGCGGGCGGATCGCTCACCATCGGCTCAGCCACCATCCGCGATGCGCACCCGGCCGGCAACCTCACCGTGTCGCAGGTGATTCAAAAATCCTCCAATGTGGGGACCGCGCGCATGGCATTGGCCATGCCCCCGGAACGCCTTTGGCAGACCCTCAACGCCTCGGGTTTTGGCGCCGTGCCGCGCACGGGGTTTCCCGGCGAGGCGGGCGGGCGGTTGCGCGACCCGAGCCGCTGGCGGCCCATCGAACAGGCCACCATGAGCTACGGGCACGGCATCTCCGTGAGCCTACTGCAACTGGCGCGCGCCTACACCGTGTTCTGCGGCGACGGCGAGCTCGTGCCCGTCTCGCTCGTGCGCCGAGACCAGCCCGCGCCTGGACAGCCGGTGATCTCTCCCGTCACGGCCGCCACCGTGCGCGCCATGCTCGAACTGGTCACCCAGCCCGGGGGCACCGCCCCACGGGCCCAGGTGCCGGGCTATCGGGTGGCCGGCAAGACCGGCACGGCCCACAAGCTAGTGAACGGCAGGTACGCACCGGACCGTTACGCTTCCTCCTTCATCGGATTCGCACCGGCTTCCCGGCCGCGCCTTCTCGTGGCGGTGCTGATCGACGAACCCAGTGGCAGCCAGTACTACGGCGGACAGGTGGCCGCGCCGGTGTTCGCCGCCGTGATGGCCGGTGCCCTGCGCATGCTTTCCGTCCCCCCCGACCAGCCAGTTCTTCGCACTGGTCCCGTCGACGACCTCGCAGACGTTGCGGAGGAAGTATGAGCGGTGCAGGGCTGGCGCAGCGGAGGGGCGTTTGATGCACGGCGCGGCGGCTTCGGAACGGGCGTTGCTCGAAAGCCTTGGGGTGCCGCTGCGCGGCATGAGTGCAGACAGCCGGCGCATCTCGCCCGGCGACGTATTCGTCGCCTTTCCCGGCGAGCGCAGTGACGGTCGGGCCTTCATTCCCCAGGCACTGGCTGCAGGCGCCGCGGCCGTGCTCTTCGAACCACGCGGCTTTCACTGGAACCCGGACTGGCCGGCACCACACGCGGCGGTGCCGGGCCTGCGCGGGCGCGTTGCGGCCTTGGCCGCCGAGACTTTCGGACACCCGTCACGGATCCTGCGCATCGCCGGTGTCACGGGAACCAATGGCAAGACCTCCTGCAGCCACTGGATCGCCCAGTCCCTGGGGCGCCTGGGAACGCCCTGCGCCTTGATGGGAACACTGGGCAACGGGTTCCCTGGGGCGCTGGAACCGGCCTCCCTCACCACCGCCGACGCCGTGAGTCTGCAAGGCAGCCTGCGCAGGCTGGCCGATGGCGGTGCGCGCGCGGTGGCCATGGAGGTGTCCTCCCACGGGCTGGACCAGGGGCGCGTGGCGGGCGTGCATTTCCACACCGCCTTGTTCACCAACCTCACCCGTGATCATCTGGATTACCACGGCGACATGGCCGCCTATGGCGCGGCCAAGGCCAAGCTGTTCGCCTGGCCCGGTCTCGCCAATGCCGTCATCAATCTCGACGACGCCTTCGGGCGAGCCCTGCTGGAGGGTATCGACCGCACCCGCACGCGGGTGTTGGGCTACGGCGTGGGCCACGGCGACATCGCCGCCCACGGTATCGATCTCTCCACCCGCGGCTTGTCCCTGGAAATCCGCACGCCCTGGGGCGCGGCGCAGCTGCGCAGTCGCCTGCTGGGCGGGTTCAACGTCAGCAACCTGCTGGGCAGCCTCGGCGTGCTGCTTGCGTCGGACGTGACCCTGGAAGCCGCCGCCGGCGCACTGTGTGAAGTGGAGCCCGTGGCGGGGCGCATGCAGCTTGTGCGCGTGCCCGGCCGGCCGCTGGTGGTGGTGGACTACGCCCATACCCCCGATGCCCTGCAGAAGGTGCTGGAGACCCTGCGCGAGCTGGTGGGCCGCGAGGCGGGTGCGCGGCTGCTGTGCGTGTTTGGTTGTGGCGGCGAGCGCGATCCCGGCAAGCGGCCTCTCATGGGCGAGATCGCCACACGGCTGTCCGACCTGGCCATCGTCACCAGCGACAACCCCCGCTCGGAGGACCCCCATGCCATCATCGAGCAGGTGGCGGCGGGCGCCCACGCGAATCACGTGGCGGAGCCCGATCGTGCCGCTGCCATTGCCAGAGCGGTGCGCGAGGCGGGCCCGCGCGACGTGGTGCTGGTGGCGGGCAAGGGGCACGAGCGTACCCAGGAAGTGGCCGGCCGGCGGCTGCCCTTCGACGATGTGCACGTGGCGCGCACGGTGCTGGAAACGGCCCATGTTTAGGCTCTCGGAGGCCGCTGCTGCCCTGGGCGCCGCGGTGCGCGGGCCGGATGTGCGCGTGGAGGCCGTGGGCAGCGACAGCCGCCGGGTGCGCGCCGGCGAGCTTTTCGTGGCGCTGCGCGGCGAGCGTTTCGACGGCCACGACTACGTGGATGGCGCGCTGGCAGCAGGTGCTGCGGCGGCGCTGGTGTCCGACGCCGCGCGGGTGCGCACCGCGGGCGCCGCGCTGCTGGTGGTTCCCGACACGGGCGCCGCGCTGGGCGCGCTCGGGGCCTGGTGGCGCTCGCGGATGGAAGCCGCCATCACCGCCGTTACCGGCAGCAACGGCAAGACCACCATCAAGGAAATGCTGGCCGCCATCCTGCGCGTGCATGCCGGCGCCGAGGCGGTGCTTGCCACGGAAGGTAATCTCAACAACCACATCGGGCTGCCGCTAGTGTTGTTGCGGCTGCGGGCACGGCACCGCTTCGCGGTACTGGAGCTGGGCATGAACCACCTGGGCGAAATCGCCGCCCTCACGGGGCTGGTGCGCCCCCAGGTGGCCGCCATCGGCAATGCCGGCACGGCCCACATCGGCGAGCTGGGCTCGCGCGACAACATCGCCCGGGCCAAGGGCGAGATCTTCGAGGGGCTTGCCGCGGGCGGCACCTGCATCATCAATGCCGACGATGCCTACGCCGCCTTCTGGCGGCGCCTGGCTGGGGGGCGCCCGGTGCTCGACTTCGCGCTCGATGGGCCAGCCGCCGTCACTGGCCGGCTGTCGCCCCAGGACCCCGCGGCGCTGGTGTTGCGCACACCGGCGGGCGATACCGCCTTGCGCCTGCAGGTGCCCGGCATGCACAACGTTCGCAACGCCCTGTGTGCGGCCGCCTGCGCCGTGGCCCTGGGCGTGGCGCCCTCGGACATCGCCGCCGGCCTGTCGGGCTACCGCGGTACCCAGGGTCGCTTGCAGCGCAAGCCCGGACCCGCCGGCGCCGTACTGGTGGACGACACTTACAACGCCAACCCCGACTCCATGAAGGCGGCCCTGGACTGGCTCGGCGGCCAGCCGGGCCGGCGGGTGTTCGTGATGGGTGACATGGGCGAGCTGGGCGCGGATGCGCCCGCACTGCACGCCGAGGTGGGCGAGCACGCGCGTGTGCGCGGCATCCACGCGCTGCTTGCCCTGGGTGAGGCGGCGGCGGCGGCGGTAAGCGCCTTTGGCGCCGGCGCACGGCATTTCGGTTCGGTGGAGGCGCTCGCGCAAGCGGCGCGCGACGAGTGCGCACACGGCGTCACGGTTCTGGTGAAGGGCTCGCGCTTCATGCGCATGGAGCGGGTGGTGGAGCGCCTGGCGCCGCCCGTGGCCGAAACGGCGGGAGGCCGCTGATGCTGCTCGCGCTCGCCGAATGGTTCGGCAGGGACATACGCGCCTTCAACGTGTTTTCCTACATCACGTTGCGCGCGGTGCTCGCCACCATGACTTCGCTGGTGATCTCCTTCGTGGTTGGGCCCGCCATGATCCGCAAGCTCACCGCCTACAAGATCGGCCAGGCGGTGCGCGACGACGGTCCCAAGAGCCACCTCAGCAAGGCCGGCACGCCCACCATGGGCGGGGCGCTCATCCTGGTGTCCATGGGGGTGGCGACGCTGCTGTGGGCCGATCTTTCCAATCGCTTCGTGTGGGTGGTCTTGGTGGTGACCTTCGGCCATGGCCTCATCGGCTGGGTGGACGACTACCGCAAGGTGGTGCATCGCAATCCCAAGGGCCTGCCGGCGCGCTGGAAGTACCTGTGGCAGTCGGTGATCGGGCTGGGCGCGGCCCTCTTTCTGGCGTTCTCGGCCACGCTGCCCACAGAAACTCAGCTCATCGTGCCGTTCTTCAAGCATGTGGCCTATCCCCTCGGGGTGATCGGCTTCATCACGCTCACCTACTTCGTGATCGTTGGAACCTCCAACGCCGTCAATCTCACCGATGGGCTGGACGGGCTCGCCATCATGCCCACGGTGATGGTGGGAAGCGCGCTCGGGGTGTTCGCGTATGTGGCGGGCAACACGGTGTTTGCCAAGTACCTGGGCTTCCCCTACATCCCCGGCGCTGGCGAACTCACGGTGCTGTGCGCCGCCATGGCCGGGGCGGGGCTCGCCTTTTTGTGGTTCAACGCCTACCCCGCCGAGGTGTTCATGGGCGACGTGGGTGCGCTGGCCCTCGGGGCTGCCCTGGGCACCATCGCCGTCATCGTGCGCCAGGAGATCGTGCTGTTCATCATGGGCGGGGTGTTCGTAGTGGAGACGCTGTCGGTGATGCTGCAGGTGGCTTCCTTCAAGTTCACCGGCAAGCGCATCTTCCGCATGGCGCCGCTGCACCACCACTACGAACTCAAGGGCTGGAAGGAGAACCAGGTGGTGGTGCGCTTCTGGATCATCACCATGATGCTGGTGCTGTTCGGCCTGTCCACGCTGAAGCTGCGATGAGCCACGGGACCCAGCCCCTGCCAGCAGTGCCCAGCCAGGGCCAGCGCGTTCTGGTGCTCGGCCTGGGGGCCACCGGCCTGTCGGCGGCGCGCTGGTGCGCGCGCCGCGGCGCGCGGGTGCGCGTGCTGGACACCCGCGCCGCGCCACCGGCCCTGCCGGCACTGCGCGCCGCCCTTGCGCAGGCGGAGGTGGCCCTCGGGCCGTGGCGCGCCGAGCACTTCAGCGGCGCCCAGATGGCCATCCTGAGCCCCGGCGTGCCGCGCTCCGATCCCGAGGTGCAGCGCGCGCTGGCCGCAGGCCTCGAGGTGATCGGCGACGTGGAACTGTTTTCCCGAGCCCTGGCGCAGCACGCCGAGGCCCATGCTCTGGCGCATCCGCGGGTGCTGGCCATCACCGGTTCCAACGGCAAGAGCACTGTCACGGCCATGGCCGGCGCACTGTGCGCCGGCGCGGGGCTCGAAACGCTGGTGGCCGGAAACATCGGCCTGCCAGTGCTGGATGCCCTGGCAGACATGGAAAGCGGCGCGCGCCCGTGGCCCCAGGCGGTGGTGCTGGAGCTGTCGAGCTTCCAGCTGGAGAGCACCCGCTCGCTGGCGCCCGACGCGGCCGCCATTCTCAACCTGTCGGAGGACCACCTCGATCGCTACGGCACCATGCAGGCCTACGGCGACGCCAAGGCGGGCATCCTGCGGGGCGCGCGGGTGCAGGTGGTGAATCGCGACGACCCCTGGACGCAGCGCCTGGCGCTGCCCCGCGCGCCAGTGTGGAGCTTTGGCCTTGGAGTGCCCGGACCGGGTCCGCAGTGGGGGCTGTTGGCCGATGGCGAGCCGTGGCTCGCCGAAGGCACGCGCCGCATACTGCCGGTGTCGCGGTTGCGCGTGGCGGGGTTGCACAACGCCGCCAATGCGCTTGCCGCTCTGGCGCTGTGCCGCGCCATTGGTCTGGAGTACGAGGCGCTGGTTGGGGCCCTGATGGACTTCGAGGGCCTGCCCCACCGCGTTCAACTGGTGGCCGAACTTCAGGGCCGGCGGTTCTTCGACGATTCCAAGGGCACCAACGTGGGCGCCACCGTGGCCGCGCTCCATGGCATGCGCGAGACGGTTGTGCTGATTGCGGGCGGCGAGGGGAAGGGACAGGATTTCGCGCCGTTGGCCCGTGCCCTGGCGGGGCGTGTGCGGGCGTTGGTGTTGATCGGCCGCGACGCCGAGTTGATCGCGCGGGCGGCGGCCGGCAGCGGTGTGGAGATGATCCGCGCGGCTTCCATGGAGGAAGCGGTGCGGGCCGCGTTTGCCGCTTCGAGAACAGGCGATGCGGTGCTGCTCTCGCCGGCCTGCGCGAGCTTCGACATGTTCCGCGACTACGAGCACCGCGCGGAGGTGTTCCGTGCCGCGGTACATCAGCTGGAGGCGGCATGTCCTATGCGAGCCTGAGCCGGCCAAGGGTGCGCATGGCCCCCTTCGACGGGTCGCTGCTGCGAGCCGCGGTGCTGCTGCTGGCCGGCGGCCTGGTGATGGTGTACTCCGCCTCCATCGCCATCGCGGAGGCGAGCCGTCTCGCCGGCCACCAGCCGCACTATTACCTAGTGCGGCACGCAGTCTTCCTGGGTGTGGCTGTGATCTCGGGATTGGTCGTTTTCCAGGTTCCCGTGGCGCTCTGGCAGCGGGCCGCGCCGTGGCTGTTCCTGCTGGGCGCGGTGCTGCTGGTGGCGGTCCTGGTCCCTGGCGTGGGGCGCGAAGTGAACGGCAGTCAGCGCTGGTTGCGCCTGCTGGGTGCAGGCGTGCAGCCCTCAGAGCTGGTGAAGCTGTTCGCGGTGCTCTATGCCGCCGACTACACGGTGCGCAAGGCTGCCTTCATGGGCAGCTTCCGCAAGGGGTTTCTGCCGCTGTTCGCGGTCATGATGCTGATCGGTACCCTGTTGCTCATGGAGCCTGACTTTGGCGCTTTCGTGGTGATCACCACCATCGCCATGGGCGTGCTGTTCCTGGGCGGGATGAACTGGCGGTTGTTCGCCGCGCTGGTGGTGCTGCTGGTGGTGGGTTTCGTGCTGCTCATCTGGGTCTCGCCCTACCGGATGCAGCGCATCGCGGTACTGCTGGACCCGTGGTCCGACCCCTTCGGCGCGGGTTATCAACTCTCCCACGCCCTGATTGCCTTCGGGCGCGGTGAGTGGTTCGGCGTGGGCCTGGGGGCGAGCGTGGAAAAGCTGCTCTACCTGCCCGAGGCGCATACCGATTTCCTGCTCGCCGTGATCGGTGAGGAGCTGGGTTTCGCCGGCGTCGCGGTGGTGCTGGCGTTGCTGGGCTGGGTGGTGGCGCGCGCCTTTGCCATCGGCGCCCAGGCTGCGCGACTGGAGCGCTACTACCCGGCGCTGGTGGCCCAGGGCGTGGGTTTATGGATCGGCACCCAGGCGCTCATCAACATCGGCGTCAATCTCGGCGTGCTGCCCACCAAGGGCATCACCCTGCCGCTCATGTCCTTCGGCGGCAGCGGTCTGGTGGCCAACGTGGCTGCCCTGGCGATCCTGCTGCGGGTGGACTTCGAAAACCGCGAACTGATGCAGGGGCGTGCCCGGTGAAGGCGGCCGCCCGCACCTTGCTGGTGATGGCCGGGGGCACCGGCGGCCACGTGATGCCGGCGCTCGCCGTGGCCGACTGGCTGCGCGCACGCGGTTGGCGCGTGGTGTGGCTGGGCTCGCAGGCCGGCATGGAGGCCGATCTGGTGCCCGCGCGCGGCTACCCGATCCGCTTCATTCGTTTCGCGGGGCTGCGGGGCAAGGGTCTGTTGCGCGCGCTGCTGCTGCCCTTCAACCTGCTGGTGGCGCTCCTGCAATGCGCCCGGGTGATCCGCGCCGAGCGGCCCGACGTGGTGCTGGGAATGGGCGGCTATATCTCCTTTCCTGGCGGCCTGACCGCCGCCCTGGCGGGCCTCCCCCTAGTGCTGCACGAGCAAAACGCCATCGCCGGCATGGCCAACCGCGTGCTGGCACGCTGGGCCCGGCGGAACTTGAGCGGATTTCCCGGGGTGCTGCCTGGCGGCCAGTGGACCGGCAATCCGGTGCGCGAATCCATCGCCGCGCTGCCCGACCCGTCGCTGCGCTACAGCGCCCGTGAGGGCCGCCTGCGCCTGCTGGTGGTGGGCGGCAGCCTGGGCGCGCAGCCGCTCAACGAGGCGGTCCCCGCGGCGCTGGCGCTGCTGCCCGAGACGCTTCGCCCGCTCACGCGCCATCAGTCGGGCACTCGCCACATCGAGGCGCTGCGCGCCGCCTATGCCCACGCTGGCGTGCAGGGCGAGTGCGTGGCCTTCATAGAGGACATGGCCGCGGCACTGGCCGAGGCCGACGTGGTGCTGTGCCGCGCGGGCGCGCTCACCGTGGCGGAGATCGCGGCGGCGGGCGTGGCCGCGGTGCTGGTGCCGCTGCCCCACGCCGTGGATGACCATCAGAGTGCCAATGCGCGCTTCCTGTCCGACGCCGGCGCGGCGGTGCTGCTGCCCCAGCCGGAGCTCACGCCCCAGCGCCTTGCGCAACTGCTGCACGGCTTTACCCGCGCGGCACTCGACGCGATGGCCCGCAAGGCCCGGGCGCTGGCGCGCCCCGAGGCCACCCGGCTGGTGGCCGAGCAGTGCGTCGCTGTCGCGGGATCTCGCCCATGAGGCACAAGGTGCGGCGGGTGCATTTCGTGGGCATTGGTGGCGCCGGCATGAGCGGCATCGCCGAAGTGCTGCTCAATCTCGGCTACCAGGTGAGTGGCTCGGACGTGGCCGAGAGCGCCGCCACGCGCCGCCTGGCCAGGCTGGGCGCGCAGGTATCCATGGGCCATGAGGCGGCCCATGTTGAGGGCGCCGATGCGGTGGTGACTTCCACCGCGGTGAAGCCCGACAACCCCGAGGTGACGGCGGCGCGGGCGAGGCGTGCGCCGGTGGTGCCGCGCGCGCTCATGCTGGCCGAGTTGATGCGCCTGCGCCAGGGCATCGCCGTGGCAGGAACCCATGGCAAGACCACCACCACGAGCCTGGTGGCGAGCGTGCTGGCCGAGGCCGGCATGGACCCCACCTTCGTCATCGGCGGCCGGCTCGAGGCCGCGGGCACCAACGCAAAGCTTGGGCAGGGCGAGTTCATCGTGGTGGAGGCCGATGAGTCGGACGCCTCGTTTCTCTACCTGCAACCGGTGCTCGCGGTAGTGACCAATATCGATGCCGACCACATGGAAACCTACGGGCACGATTTCGCCCGGTTGCGCCAGGCCTTCGTGGAGTTCGTGCAGCGCCTGCCTTTCTACGGCATGGCCGTGCTGTGCGTGGACGACGCCAACGTGCGCAGCATCATCCCCATGCTCACCAAGCCCGTGACAACCTACGGGTTGTCCGAGGACGCGCAGGTCCGCGCCACCCACATCGTTCACGACGGCGGCCGCATGCGCTTCACCGTGCGGCGCGCCGCCAATGGCACGCCGGCACGCCGCCTAGATGTGAGCCTCAACCTGCCCGGCGTGCACAACGTGCAGAACGCCCTCGCCGCCATCGCCGTGGGCATGGAGGTGGGCGCTTCGGACGAGGCGATTCTGGCCGCGCTGGCCGGCTTTCGCGGTGTGGGGCGGCGCTTCCAGCGCTACGGCGAGATCGCCGTGCCGGGCGGCAGCTTCACTCTGGTGGACGACTACGGCCACCACCCGGCCGAGATGGCCGCCACGCTGGCCGCCGTACGCGGCGCCTTCCCCGGACAGCGCCTGGTGCTGGCCTTCCAGCCGCATCGCTACTCGCGTACCCGCGATGTCTTCGAGGACTTCGTCAAAGTGCTGTCCACCGTGGATGCGCTGCTGCTCACCGAGGTGTACGCGGCAGGAGAGGCGCCCATCGTGGCCGCCGACGGGCGCTCGCTGGCCCGCGCCATTCGCGTCAAGGCGCAGGTGGAGCCGGTGTTCGTGGAGGACTGGCGCGAGCTGCCGGCGGCAATCCTGGCGGCGGCGCGCCCCGGCGACGTGGTGGTCACCATGGGCGCGGGTTCCATTGGACAGGTGCCGGCGCTGGTGCGGCAGGCCGCCGCCGTCCATCCCGCGGAGCAGGTTCATGGACATGGCTGAGGTGCGGCGCGTGGGAACTCACGGCCTGCGCGGCGAATTGCGGCCGGACGAGCCCATGAGCCGGCACAGCAGCTGGCGCGCCGGCGGCTGCGCCGACCGCGCCTATTTCCCCGCCGACCTGGACGACCTGTGCGCATTCCTTGCCACCCTGGAGCCCGGCGAGCCGGTGGAACTGATCGGCCTGGGCAGCAACCTGCTGGTACGCGATGGCGGCCTTCGCGGCACGGTGATATTCACCCACGGCGCGCTGGCCCGCATCGCTGTCGTGGGAGAGGGCGTGGTATATGCCGAGGCCGGCGTGGCAAGCCCGAAAGTGTCGCGCTTCTCGGCCACCCATGGGATGGAGGGCGCCGAGTTCCTGGCGGGAATTCCCGGCACCGTGGGTGGGGCGCTGGCCATGAACGCCGGCTGCTACGGCGCTGAAACCTGGGACCGGGTGGAGCGCGTGCTGGTGGTGGACCGCGCCGGCGCGCTGGTGGAGCGCGTGCCCGGCCACTATCGCCTGGGCTATCGCCACTGCAGCCTGCTGCCCGCCGTGGCCACGGGCCGGGAGTGGTTCGCGGCGGCATGGTTCCGGTTTACCCCGGGCGACGGCGAGGCGGCACGGGACCGGGTGAAGCAGTTGCTGGCGCGACGCATCGCCAGCCAGCCCCTTGGCCAGCCCAACGCCGGCTCGGTGTTCCGCAATCCGCCCGGCGACCATGCGGCGCGGCTGATCGAGCGCTGTGGCCTGAAGGGCCTGCGCATCGGCGGGGCGGAGGTGTCGCAAAAGCACGCCAACTTCATCGTCAACACGGGTGCGGCCAGCGCCAGCGACATCGAGCACCTGATGGACGCGGTACGCAAGGCCGTGCTGGCCACCCACGGCGTGGCCCTCGAAGCGGAAGTGCGAATCCTGGGAGAGTCGGCGTGAGCGGCCCGCGCAGCTTTGGCAAGGTGGCGGTGCTGATGGGCGGCGCGAGCGGCGAGCGCGAGATTTCACTGCTGTCGGGCGGTGCGGTGCTTGCGGCGTTGCAGGCCGCGGGGGTGGACGCCCACGGCTTCGATCCCTCGCAGCGCGAGTTGTTCGAGCTCAAGCGCGAGGGCTTCGCGCGCGCCTTCATCGCGTTGCACGGCCGCGGTGGCGAGGATGGCACGGTGCAGGGCGCGCTCGAAGTCATGGGTATCGCCTACACCGGCAGCGGCGTGATGGCCTCGGCGCTGGCCATGGACAAGCTGCGAACCAAGATGCTGTGGGTGGGTTGCGGCATTCCCACGCCGCGCTGGGAGGTGCTCAAGCCTGGTTGCGACTGGCAGGCGGTGGCGTTGCGGCTGGGTTTGCCGCTGATCGTGAAGCCGGCGCGCGAGGGTTCCACGCTGGGACTCACGCGCGTGCTTCACGCCGCCGACTTGCCTGACGCGTTCGCGCTCGCCGCGCGCCACGATGCGCTGGTGCTGGCGGAGGAGTTCGTGGCCGGCGAGGAACTCACCGCCGGGTTCGTGGGCGAGCAGGCGCTGCCGCTCATCCGCATCGAGGCGCCCCAGGGCAACTACGACTACCACAACAAGTACTTCAGCGACGAGACCCGCTATCACTGTCCTTGCGGCCTGCCTGCCCATGAGGAGCAACGCATCCAGGCGTTGGTGATGCGCGCCGCTGCCGTGCTTGGCTGCCAGGGATGGGGGCGCACCGACCTGATCCGCCGCAGCGACGGTTCGGTCGCCCTGCTGGAGATAAACACCTCGCCAGGCATGACTGGCCACAGCCTGGTACCCATGGCCGCCAAGGCGGCCGGCCTGGACTTCGCACCACTCGTGCTGCGCATCCTGGAGCTCGCCCATGTGGGATAGGCCCGAGCTGCTCACGGCCACCGCCAATTTCCTTTACGGCATCGCTGCCGTGGCGGCCATGCTGATGGCGATCCTGGTGACGGTGCACCTGCCCGTGTTTCCCGTGCGCGAAGTTCGCGTGGTGGGTTCGGTGGAGCAGGTCACCCGCGCGCAGCTCGAAGCGGTGGTGCGCGGCGAGCTGCGAGGCAATTTCTTCACCCTCGACCTGGAGGCCGCGCGCGTTTCATTCGAGCGCTTGCCCTGGGTACGTCGCGTGAACGTGCGACGCCACTGGCCTGACCGGCTCGAAGTGTCCATGGAGGAACACCAGGTCCTGGCCCGCTGGGGGGAGGATGGGCTGGTCAACACCCACGGCGAGCGGTTCGAAGCCGCCAGCGACCGTGTGCTGCCGGTTTTCAGCGGACCGGCGGAGGCGGCGGCCGAGATGGCGCGCGGCTACGGCGATTTTGCGCGTGCCCTGGATCCGCTAGGGCGGCGGGTGGTGCAGCTGACGCTGTCCCCGCGGCGGGCGTGGACACTGCGCCTGGACGACGGCATGACTTTGGAACTGGGTCGCGAGAACGCCCAGCCGCGTCTGTCACGGTTCGCTGCTGCGTACGCGGCGAGCGTCGGCCGGATGCGCAGTGCCCCGGCAGTGGTGGATCTCAGGTATCCGAACGGCTTCGCGGTGCGTATCCGCGGGCTTCGATGGCAAGACGGCAAGAAGGCCTGAAAAAGGGAGAGCAAGCGCCATGGACCTCGGCGAACACAAACGCATGACACTCGCACCCCGCGGCAAGGAGGGCAGGAACCTCATCGTGGGGCTGGACATTGGCACCTCGAAGATATCCGCGATCGTGGCGGAGGCTCGGCCGGAGGGCGTGTTCGAGGTGATCGGCATGGGCAGCCATGCCTCCCGCGGCCTGAAGAAAGGGGTGGTGGTGAACATCGAGTCGACGGTGCACGCCATCCAGCGCGCCCTCGAGGAAGCCGAACTGATGGCCGACTGCAAGATCCGCGAGGTCTACACGGGTATCGCGGGAAGCCACATCAGGAGCTTCAATTCCCACGGAATGGTGGCCATCAAGGACCGGGAGGTGGGTGAACAGGACGTGGAGCGCGTTCTCGACACTGCCCGAGCCGTGAACATTCCCACCGATCAGCAGGTTCTGCACGTGCTGAACCAGGAATTCGTCATCGATGGGCAGGAGGATGTGCGAGAGCCGGTGGGCATGAGCGGCGTGCGGCTGGAGGTGAAGGTGCACATCGTCACCGGCGCCGTGTCCGCGGCGCAGAACATCCTCAAGTGCGTGCGGCGCTGCGGCCTGGAGGTACGCGACCTCATCCTGCAGCCGCTCGCCTCGGCCATGGCGACCCTGTCGGATGACGAGAAGGACCTGGGCGTGGCGTTGGTGGACATCGGCAGCGGAACCACCGATATCGCGGTGTTCACGGGAGGGGCGATCCGCCATACGGCCGTGATTCCCATCGCGGGGGACCAGATCACCAACGACATCGCCATGGCGTTGCGCACTCCCACCAAGGAGGCCGAGGAACTCAAGCGCCAGCATGGCTGCGCATTGCGTCAGCTGGCCGACCCCCAGCACAGCATCGAAGTGCCGGGCGTGGGCGAGCGCGCCTCGCGCCAGATGTCGCGCCAGACGCTGGCCGAGGTGATCGAGCCGCGCGTCGAGGAACTCTACTCGCTGGTGCAGGCCGAGCTGCGTCGCAGCGGCTTCGAGGACCTGCTGTCCTCGGGCGTGGTGATCACCGGCGGCAGCGCTGCCATGCAGGGCATGGTGGAACTGGGCGAAGAGGTGTTTCACATGCCGGTCCGGCTGGGGTTGCCGGTGTACGTAGGTCCGCTGGCTGAGCACGTGCGCAGCGCGCGTCATTCCACGGCAGTAGGGCTTCTCATGGCGGCCCACGAGCAGCACCGCCGCCGCGAGCTCTCCAAACTCTCCACGGGGCGCATGCAGCACATCGCCATGCGCATGAAGGAGTGGTTTCAGGCCAATTTCTAGGCGCCGCGGGCGAGAAGCCGCGCGGCAGGTTTTTTTGTCGTCATCACTATCGGAGGAGGGAAAACGATGTTCGAGATCCTCGACACGCAGGGGCAGGAAGCCGTCATCAAGGTGGTGGGCGTGGGCGGCTGCGGCGGTAACGCCGTGGATCACATGATCGAGGCAGGGGTGGACGGCGTGGAGTTCATCTGCCTGAACACCGATGCCCAGGCACTCAAGCGTAACCGCGCTGGACGCTTGCTCCAGCTCGGGACCGGGGTGACCAAGGGTCTGGGCGCAGGCGCCAATCCCGAGGTGGGCCGCCGCGCCGCGCAGGAGGACCGTGAGCGCATCGTGGAGCTCATCGAGGGCGCGGACATGCTGTTCCTCACCGCTGGAATGGGCGGTGGCACCGGCACCGGCGCCGCGCCCGTGGTGGCGGAGGTGGCGCGCGAGCTGGGCATCCTCACGGTGGCCGTAGTCACGAAACCCTTCGCCTTTGAAGGCAAGCGCCTGAAGGTGGCAGCCTCGGGCCTGGAGGATCTGGCGCGTCACGTGGATTCGCTGATTGTCATTCCCAACGACAAACTCATGGCCGTCCTGGGCGAGGACGTGGCCATGCTCGACGCCTTCAAGGCGGCCAACAGCGTGCTGCACGGCGCGGTGGCGGGTATCGCGGAAGTCATCAAGTGCCCGGGCCTGGTCAACGTGGATTTCGCCGACGTGCGCACGGTGATGTCGGAGATGGGCATGGCCATGATGGGCTCGTCGCTTGCCTCGGGGCCGCACCGCGCCACCGAAGCCGCTGAGCAGGCCGTGGCAAGCCCGCTGCTGGAGGACGTGAACCTGGCAGGGGCCAGGGGCGTGCTGGTGAACATCACAGCCTCGCCGAACCTGCGCATGAAGGAGGTGCACGAGGTGATGAACACCATCCGCGCCTTCACCGCCGAGGACGCCACGGTGATCGTTGGCACGGTTATCGACGAGGCGATGGGAGACGAACTGCGCGTCACCATGGTGGCCACGGGCCTAGGCAATCCGTTGTCGCGACAGCAACCGCGGCCGCTTCAGGTGGTCAAGACCGGCACCGATCCAATGCCGCTTCCGGTGCTGGCTCCTGCACAGGCTGCGCCACTCCAGGAACCTGACTATGTGTCGCTCGATACGCCTGCCGTCATCCGCCGGCGAAATCGGGATACCGTGGAAGCAATGAAGCAGTCGGGGATCGAAATGCTCGATATTCCGGCATTCCTGCGCAAGCAGGCCGATTGAACGTGTCGGCGGTTGGAGATCGAGGCTGCCAAGGCTTTCCCGGTCCAGCCTCGGCCCGAACATGGAGGACGTGATACCTTTTCAATATCAGTCTTTTTCCGAACGCGCCGGATGACATGATCCAGCAACGAACCCTCAGAAACCTAGTTCGCGCCACGGGCGTGGGGCTTCACACGGGCGAGAAGGTCGAACTTACCCTTAAGCCAGCCGCTCCCGATACCGGGATCGTGTTCCGTCGCACCGACCTTCCGGTGCCGGTGGACATCCCCGCGTCGCCCTATGTGGTCAAGGATACGAGGCTGTCATCCTGCATCGAGAACGATGGGGCGCGGATTTCCACCGTGGAACATCTCATGTCGGCGCTGGCCGGCCTGGGCATCGACAACGTGTACGCCGAAGTGACCGCGGGCGAAATCCCGATCATGGACGGCTCGGCTGGCCCGTTCGTGTTCTTGCTCCAGTCTGCCGGCATCGAGGAACAGCCTGCGGCCAAGAAGTTCATCCGGGTACGAGAATCCGTGGAAGTGCACCACGGTGACAAGTGGGCACGCCTCGAACCCCACGAAGGCTTTCGGCTCGAATTCGGCATCGATTTCCGGCATCCCGCGTTCGCCGATTCCGGTAACCGGGTGGTGGTCGACTTTGCCACGGCATCCTATGCGCGCGAGGTGGCGCGCGCCCGCACCTTTGGCTTCATGCACGAAGTGGAGATGATGCGGGCCCAGGGCTTGGCGCTGGGCGGTAGCCTCGACAACGCGATCGTCATGGACGAGTACCGAGTATTGAACAGCGACGGCCTGCGATACGAAGACGAGTTCGTTAAGCACAAAGTCCTGGACGCCGTGGGAGACCTGTACCTGCTCGGCCATCCGCTAGTGGGTGCCTACCGCGCCTTCAAGTCGGGACACGCGCTGAACAATGCGCTCCTGCGACGACTGCTGGAGACCGAGAGCGCTTGGGAAACTGTCACGTTCGCCCAGGATCAGGCCCCGCCGGCCTTCGCACGTTTACAGCTTCAGGGCGCCTGAGGGCGGTCGGCCCGACGTGTCCCAGGCAGCATGCTTGTCCTGCGCGTTGTCGTATTCCTGCTGCTGCTCCTGATCGGAGCTGCCTTTGCCACGGCGTTTGTCACCCGGAATCGACGCTGGTTGTTTTTCGCAGGCCAGATCACTTGCTGGGGCGTTATCTTCGTGTTGGTGTTTCTGGCCTTCTATCTGTTCGAGCGCCTGGTGATAGTGGTTTAGGTCCGGTGTTGGCGTTATCCGCGGTGCCGCTTTGCAAAACGGTCCAGGGCCGATCGCAAGGAGGCGTCGGCCATGTTGGCGGCCAAGTCCTCGATCGCAGCCACGGCTTGCAGCGGAAGGCGCGCGCGCTTGGGGGGGGGCGGGCCGGGCTCGGCAAAAAACCTTACTTGCACCATCACCTCTATTCGATTAACCTCCTGCCCCCGTTCGCGGAATTGAACCGTGAGGCGTGATGCAAGCTGCTTCAGTTTTGCAGCAATGGCGCCGTTAGTTGCGACAATCTGCACCGTGTCTCCTCGCGACGCAGCCACGCAGCTCGAAGTTGCAACCGAGGGCGAAACAATCTGTTCGTACGTCCGCTGCAAGGCCAGATGGCGAGCTGCCAGCCGCACCAAAAGGCTGGTTTCAGGGCCCTGGAGCAGCCACTCGGCGACGGGTTTTCCGCTCATTGCAAGCCTCCGTATCAGGACGTGCCATGGATATCATCATCGTATCAAGTCGGCTTTCTAAGGCCAGGACTTTCACCATCTCGCGTGGGCAGTTGGCGGGGGTGGCACTTCTGGGCGGGGTTGTTTTGCTCGCCATTGCCATGTTGTTCAACACGCTGCTGCTGCATCATGCCGTCCGGACCGACAACCCGATGCTACGCGCCTATCTCGAGGCTGCCCAAGCCCAGCAAAACCTGAAGGCCCACTCTTACCTTCGGGATAGCCTGAACGCCATGTCCGCTAGGTTGGGAGAAATGCAAGCGCGGCTCATGCAACTCAATTCCCTCGGCGAGCGGGTATCCAAGCTGGCGGGGGTCAAGCCACAGGACATGGAACTCGATCGCCCCGGCGGGCGCGGCGGCGCTCTGGTCACGAGCGCACCTCAAGAGCTTTCCCTGGACGAATTGAGGGGACGCATCGAGCAGCTTGCCCGCGAGGTAAACGCGGGTGCCGACATGTTCGGGATGCTTGAAGACGTCCTGACGGAGGCTCATGCCCGCAAGCAATTGCTACCCACGGCTTTGCCCCTTGCCGGTGGCGCTATGAGTTCCAATTACGGCTGGCGTATCGACCCATTTACGGGGGGGCAGGCGTTCCACGAAGGCGTGGACTTCATGGCGGAGCCCGGCACGCCCATCCTGGCGGCCGCTGGCGGCGTGATCGTCGCCTCCGAGGAACATCCTCAGTATGGTAGTATGGTGGAGGTCGATCACGGCAACGGCCTGATCACGCGATATGGCCACGCATCTCGACGTCTGGTCAGGTTAGGCGATGTGGTGGTGCGCGGCGCCAAGATCGCGGAGGTCGGTTCCACCGGCCGCTCCACCGGTCCTCACTTGCATTTTGAGGTGCGCATCAACGGGGCAGCCCAAAATCCGGCAAGGTTTTTCCAGCCACCTAGCTGAAGGAGCTTTATCCGGCACCGATGTTGGAGGGGTGGGTGCGATCGCTCGCACGCCACCCCTCTTCGTTTTGAACGCGGCTTGCCTGGCAGTATCGCGCAACGTGCCATCTAATCGCTCCGGGTTCTCATGATATCCACTGTCCTAAAGAAGCTCTTCGGTAGCCGTAACGACCGGTTGCTCAAGCGCTATGGTCATGCGGTTCGTGCCATCAACGCAATCGAACCGGCGCTGCAAAAGCTCAACGACGAGGCGCTTCGGGCCCGCACTGACGCCTTCAAGGCGAGAGTCGCTGCGGGGGAGAGTCTTGAAAACATTCTTCCCGAGGCGTTCGCTACGGTACGCGAGGCGAGCCACCGGGTGCTCGGGATGCGGCATTTCGACGCGCAGTTACTGGGCGGGATAGCTCTGCACCACGGCAAGATCGCCGAGATGCGTACCGGCGAAGGCAAGACGCTCATGGCCACTCTCCCGGCTTACCTGAACGCTCTCACGGGCGCAGGCGTGCACGTGGTGACCGTGAACGACTATCTCGCCGCCCGCGACGCCGCCTGGATGGGCAAGGTGTACCGGGCGCTTGGCTTGTCGGTGGGCGTGAACCTCACCCAGATGGAACACGGCCTCAAGCAGCAGGCCTACGCAGCGGACATCACCTACGGCACCAACAACGAATTCGGCTTCGATTACCTCCGCGACAACATGGTCTACCAGACCGGCGAGCGCGTGCAGCGCCGGTTGGCCTACGCCATCGTGGACGAGGTGGACTCCATCCTGATCGACGAGGCGCGCACCCCGCTCATCATTTCCGGCCAGGCCGAGGAGCACACCGACCTGTACGTGAAGGTCAACGCCCTCGTGCCGTTGCTCGAGCGACAGAAAGAGGAAAATGGTCCTGGCGACTTCAGCGTCGACGAAAAGGCCCATCAGGTGTTGCTCACCGAGGCGGGCCACGAAAAGGCCGAGGAATTGCTCAACCGCGGCGGTTTGTTGCCCGACGGCGGCAGCCTCTACGACGCCAGCAACATTCTGCTCATGCACCATGTCTATGCAGCGCTGCGCGCCCACGCGCTGTTCCACCGCGACCAGCACTATGTGGTTCAGAATGGCGAGATCGTCATCGTGGACGAGTTTACCGGGCGTCTCATGGCGGGCCGGCGCTGGTCAGACGGTCTGCATCAAGCCGTGGAGGCCAAGGAGGGCGTAGCGATTCAAAAGGAAAATCAGACGCTCGCCTCCATCACCTTCCAGAACTACTTCCGCATGTACCGCAAGCTCGCGGGCATGACCGGCACAGCCGACACCGAGGCCTATGAGTTTCAGCATATCTACAACCTCGAGACGGTGATCATTCCCACGCACCGGCCCATGATCCGCCAGGATCGCATGGACCAGGTGTTTCGCACCGCGCGCGAGAAACACCAGGCGATCCTCAATGACATCAAGGATTGCCGAGAACGCGGACAACCCGTGCTGGTGGGCACCACCTCAATCGAGAATTCGGAGCTGCTCTCGGGCATGCTTGATAAGGAGCGGCTGCCCCATCAGGTGTTGAACGCCAAACAACACGCCCGCGAGGCGGAAATCGTGGCCCAGGCGGGCCGTCCCGGGATGATCACCATTGCCACCAACATGGCCGGTCGGGGCACCGACATCGTGCTGGGCGGCAACCCGGAACCGGAGATCGCCCAGATCCAGGCAGACGAGTCCTTGCCCACGGAGCAAAAGGTACAGCGCGAGCAGGCTGTGCGCGCCGAATGGCAGAAGCTGCACGATCAGGTGGTGTCGGTGGGCGGTCTGCATATCGTGGGCACCGAGCGCCACGAGTCGCGGCGCGTGGACAACCAGCTGCGCGGACGCTCAGGCCGTCAGGGTGATCCGGGTTCGAGCCGCTTCTACCTGTCGCTGGAGGACCCGCTGCTGCGCATTTTCGCTTCCGACCGCGTGGCTGCCATCATGGATCGCCTCAAGATGCCCGAAGGCGAGGCCATCGAGCATCCCTGGGTCACCCGGGCCATCGAGAACGCCCAGCGCAAGGTGGAGGCTCGCAACTTCGACATCCGCAAGCAGCTGCTCGAGTACGACGATGTGTCCAACGACCAGCGCAAGGTGATCTACCAGCAGCGCAACGAACTGCTCGAATCCGACGACGTGGGCGAGTCCGTCAAAGGCCTGCGCCACGGCGCGATCGAGGCTATGGTGGAGGCCCATGTGCCGCCCGAGAGCGTGGAGGAGCAGTGGGATGTCCCTGGGTTGCGCAAGTCGCTGTTGCTCGAATTCAGTTTCGACGCGCCGCTCGAGCAGTGGCTGGGCGAGGATGAAAACCTGGACGCAGGAGCCCTGAAGGCGCGCGTAGTGGAGGCTGCCGATGCAGCCTACTCCGCCAAGATTTCGCAGGTGGATTCCGAGGCCTGGCAGCACTATGAGCGCGCCATCATGCTTCAGAGCGTGGACCAGCACTGGCGCGAGCACCTGGCGGCGCTGGACCATCTTCGCCAGGGCATTCACCTGCGCGGTTACGCGCAGAAGAACCCCAAGCAGGAATACAAGCGCGAGGCCTTCGAACTGTTCTCCCTGCTTTTGTCCACGGTGCGCGATGAAGTGACGCGGGTGCTCATGACGGTGCAAGTGCGTACCGAGGCCGAACTCGAAAAGGCCGAGGAACCCGTCAACCTCACCAACGTGCGTTTTCAGCACATGGACCAGGACGAAGCACTTGCAGAGGCCAATGCCGAGGAGAAGCCTGCCCCGGTGCGCGTAGGGGGGAAAGTGGGCCGCAACGATCCCTGCCCATGCGGATCGGGCAAGAAGTACAAGCAATGCCACGGCAAGCTCGCCTGATGCCATGGCAGTGAACCTGCTGCCGCCCAAGCCTTCGGACCTTAACTCCGTGGCGGGAGTGGAACTGGGTTTTGCCGAAGCTGGCATCCGCAAGGCCAACCGGCGTGATCTCATGCTCATGCGCTTGGCGCCAGGCACCCGCGTCGCTGGCGTGTTCACGCGCAACGCCTTTGCCGCTGCGCCGGTGCAGTTGTGCCGCCGCCATCTGCTCGCTGGCGACGATATCCGTGCCCTGCTGGTGAACGCCGGCAATGCCAATTGTGGCACCGGCGAGCGCGGCCTTCAGGCCGCCATGGCCACCTGCGAGGCGGCGGCGGCGCTGCTTGAATGCGAGCCGCGCCAAGTGCTGCCCTTCTCTACTGGGGTGATTCTCGAGCACCTGCCAGTGGAGCGCATCGTGGCGGCGCTCCCGCGATGCGCCGAGTCCCTGGGCGCAGCCCACTGGGGCGAAGCTGCCGGTGCCATCATGACAACCGACACGGTTCCCAAGGCGGCCTCCTGTCGCGCCTGTGTCGCGGGCCGCACCATCACCGTCACCGGCATGGCCAAGGGTGTGGGCATGCTGCAGCCGGATATGGCCACCATGCTTGCCTTTATCGCCACAGACGCATGCGTTGGAACAGCGGCGCTGCGGGCGCTGGTGCGCGAGGTGGCCGACCGGTCCTTCAACCGCGTCACCGTGGACGGTGACACCTCCACCAATGACTCCTTCGTGCTGATGGCCACTGGCGCTGCTGGTGGCGCCGCGGTGGAAGCAGGAACGCCAGCCTACACGGCGCTTCGCGAGGCGCTTCTGAAGGTGGCCGTGGCCCTGGCGCAAGCCATCGCTCGCGATGGCGAAGGTGCCACCAAGTTCATCACCGTGGAGGTGGAGCAGGCCGCCAGCGAGGCCGAGGCGCTGGCCGTGGCCCGCCGCATCGCCAACTCGCCACTCGTGAAAACGGCTTTCTTCGCCTCCGACCCCAACCTGGGGCGGCTGCTGATGGCAATCGGTAATGCCGGCGTGGACGGCCTCGATACCAGCGGCGTGAGCCTTTGGCTGGGTGGGGTGCAGGTGATCGAGCGCGGTGGCCGCGCAGCCGCTTATCGCGAGGAAGACGGCGCACGCGTCATGCAGCCCGCCGAGATTGCGCTGCGCGTGCGTCTTGGCCGGGGTGGCGCCAGCACTGCCGTGTGGACCTGTGATTTTTCCTACGATTACGTGAAGATCAATGCCGAGTACCGCACCTGAGGCGGCCACCCTCCTGGGAGCGCTGCTGGAGCGCGCCGAACGGGTACTGGAGCGGGTCGAGGGTCTATTCGAGACCAGCGCGCCGCCGCCCGACTTCTCGGCTCACGTGGCGTTCCGCTGGCGGCGGCGCGGCTCCCAACGGGTACTCGAACCGGTACTGCATCCGCATCGCATCACCCTGGCCGATCTGCGGGGCATCGAGGCGCAGGCTAAGCTCATTGATGCCAACACCCGCCATTTCGTACAGGGCTTGCCTGCCAACAACGTGTTGCTCACCGGGGCGCGTGGCACCGGCAAGTCCTCGCTGGTGAAGGCGGTGCTGGCGCGCCATGCCCCCCGCGGCTTGCGCCTGGTGGAGGTCGACAAGCAGGATCTGCTGGATTTGCCCGATCTGGTGGACATGGTGGGCGGCGCGTCGCAGCGCTTCATCGTGTTCTGCGATGACTTGTCCTTCGAGGCGGATGAGCCTTCCTACAAGGCGCTCAAGGCGATGCTGGACGGCTCTATCGCGGCGCCCACCGACAACGTGCTCATCTACGCCACCTCCAACCGGCGCCACCTCATGCCCGAGTACATGAGCGAAAACCTGGAGACCCGCTACCTAGGCGAGGAGATCCATCCGGGCGAGACGCTGGAGGAAAAGATCTCCTTGTCCGAGCGCTTCGGCCTTTGGATATCATTTCACCCCTTTGATCAGGACCGCTATCTGGAGATTGTCGGCCACTGGGTGGAGCGGCTCGGCGTACGGGTGAGCGACCGTGCCGCTCTGGAGCGAGAGGCGCTGCAATGGGCGCTGGCGCGCGGTTCGCGCAGCGGTCGCGTGGCCTGGCACTTCGCCCGCGATTTCGCTGGCCGTGCCCTGCTAGCGCAGCGCGCCCCGGCACGCGCCTCGCGCCGGCGGTGAGTGGCACGGGCGGCCGCGTCATTGAAGTGGCGGCCGCAGTTGTCGAACGCCCGGACGGCTGTTTCCTGCTTGCCCAGCGGCCTGCTGGCAAGGTGTACGCCGGTTGGTGGGAGTTTCCCGGCGGCAAAGTGGAAGCCGGCGAATCGGTGCAGCAGGCTTTGGCGCGCGAGTTGCACGAGGAATTGGGCCTTGTGGTGGAGCGTTCCTGGCCCTGGATTACGCGCGAGCATCGGTACGAGCATGGGCACGTGAGGCTCCATTTTCACCGGGTGGATCGATGGCGAGGCGAGCCGCGTGGTCGCGAGGGTCAGCGCTTTTCGTGGCAGGCACGCGCTGATCGGCCAACAGTGGCCCCCTTGTTGCCAGCAAATGGACCAGTACTCTCCGCGCTTTCAGTCCCAGTCACCATGGGAGTCAGCGACGCCAGCGGGATGGGGGAGACTGCTTTCCTCGCAGCCCTCGACCGCGCGTTGGCGCAAGGCCTACGCATGGTGCAGTTCCGCGAAAAGACCATGCCGGCGATGGCAGCGCGTTCGCTTCTCGGGAAGGTGCAGGCGAGAGTCGATGCGGTCGGAGGACGGGTCGTCGTGAACGCCGACGGCACTGCCATTGCCCAAGGGGCACAGGCAATCCACCTGCCGGACTGGCTGCTTGCCTCAATAGCAGGTCGGCCCGGTGCCGAGTTGGTGGGTGGGTCTTGCCACGATGCGGCGGGGCTCAGTCACGCCCGGCGCCTTGCACTCGATTATGTGCTGCTTGGCCCCGTGCTGGCGACACCGTCCCACCCGGGCGCCCCGGCAATGGGCTGGTCGCGTTTTGCTGCACTCGTGGCGGGAATGCCCATGCCCGTGTTTGCCATCGGTGGCCTCAGTCCGATGGACCTGGATGAGGCTCGCGCTGCCGGTGCCCACGGCGTGGCTGGCATCAGAGGGTTCTGGTCCGGGCGCTGATTTCTTGCCCCCTCTCAGTTGCGCTCGCCCGTTATCCCCTCGTCGCGCTCCTGCACAGGAATCCGGTATGTTTCCGAGGCCCAGGCACCAAGGTCGACAGTCTTGCAGCGCTCTGAACAAAAGGGGCGCCACGGGTTTGCAGGAGACCACAGTGCGGTCTTCCCGCAGCAGGGACACGGAACGAGGCGGCCTGAGCTTTCCGTACCCATCAGGCGACGTTGCAAAACACAAGTTCGAAATTCACGTCCTGGTCGAAGGTCTTGCCCCGCTCGCTGCCCTGCGCGTGAGTGAAGCGAACATTCAGGGCGTACTTGTTGGCGCTGACTTCCGGCACGCAGGGCAAATCCTCTGGCACCAGCACGCGAAGCATGGGCGCGAGCTTGCCGCCCATCATCTGCTGGAACACCCCGCACGAAGCATGGCAGGAGGTTCTTTTGCCGCTGTCGCGCAAAAAACGCAGCACGATCCGCAAGCCTTCGCGGAGGGGAGAAAAGTGGCCAAGCCACTTCTGAAGTTCTTCCCGCCGGGTGGCTGGGTCGAGGTGCAGCCAGTAGTGATACGAGGGCAGGTCGAACTCGCAGACGCCGCCAGGGATTGCCGTGCGCTGGCGGATGGCCATGAGCCAATCGTTTTCGCGCAGTTCCTGCCCGGTCTTGCCCGAAGCCTGGTAAAGACTCCCATTAGCTTGATCGATTTCGCCGAGGACCCGATCGAGCGCCTCCGTGGAAACGGCGGGGCTCTTGCGTAGCGATTCGAGATGCTGGCGCTGGCGCTCAAGCTCTTGCATGAGTTCGGACTTCAGGTCAGCGCGGCTTGCCACATCAAGAATTTCGAAAAGGGCCATGATGGCGGCGTGGTGAGGCCGAGGGTCCTCGCTCGCCATGAAATATTCCGCCTTGTCGTGCAGGTCCTCCAGGCGCAGCAACGTGCGAACGCGCTCGTTAAGGGGGAACTCGTAGCTGATCACGGTGCGCGGCCCGGAAACTGGCGATAATCGTACGAAGTATCGGCTAAACCCTGCTGGAGGGCAAACGCCCCAGGACAAGGCACGAAAGCCTACACCGGCATCGCATGGGCTGCAGCCAAGTAGCGGGCATGCAGTGCCGCAACGGCGGAGTCGAGCCGTGAAAGGGGGCCGTCGTTCAAGATCACATCGTCTGCCACCGCCAGTCGCTCTGCACGGCTGGCCTGAACGGCGAGAATCCGGTGAATTGCTTCGGGGCTAAGGCCGCTGCGCGCCATCACGCGAGTCACCTGGGTCGCTGGTTCGCAGTCAACCACCAGGATCCGGTCGAACCGCCCTCGAAGGTCGCCGCTCTCCACGAGCAGTGGGATCACCATCACCACGTAGGGGGCCCGGCTGGCTGCCCGCCGTGCGTCCGCTTCTGTCCGTATCATCGGGTGAAGAATGCTTTCCAGGCGACGGCGCTCGTTTGGATGGGCAAACACATGATTGCGCATTCGGGCGCGGTCGAGACTGCCGTCAGCGGTCCGGAACCCTGCCCCGAATGCGGTCGTTATGGAGTTCATGGCGGCACCGCCGGGGCCGGTGAGACCATGGGCAATGGCATCGGTGTCCACCACCTCCGCACCCAGCGCCGCGAAACGCTCTGCCACAGCGCTCTTGCCGGAGCCGATTCCGCCCGTGAGTGCTACCGTAAAGGTGTGGCGATCAGCGGCCAATGGCTTGCGTCCAGCAGCCCTGCAAACAGCGGCAGGTATGTTCCCGAGCACATGAACAGGATGGCTGAGCCCGCCAGGAACGGGCCAAAAGCAATGGCGTACTTCGAGTCCCGCCCATGGCGCACCATGAGGATGATGCCCACGGCTGAACCGGCGAACGCCGCCACCACCACCACCTGCAGGAGATTACCTATTCCCACCCACGCGCCGATGGCAGCCAGCAGCTTGAAATCTCCATAGCCCATACCGTCGCGCAGGGTAAGAATCTTGTAGGCCCAGTTGAGCAGCCACAGGCAGAGATAACCGAATGCCGCACCCAGCAGAGTGTCTGCGGACGTCAGGGGTCTTGGTGGAAGGCCTACCATGAGCCCTGGCGGCGCCACGAGCGCAAGCGGGGACACCAGCGCGGACACCAGACCGCAGTTCACCACCAGACCCGCCCAAAGAAGCGGGAGGGTGAGATCGTCTGGCAGGTATTTGCTGTCCAGGTCCACGAGGGCGGCGACGCCCATGAAGTAAACCACCGCTGCCACCACCACAGCCTGGGAAGGCGAATAGTCAGCCAGGCCCAGTAACCAGCCGCACAGGGCCGCAAGCACACCAACCCACAGCAGGCGTGTGCGGGTCACCTGGGGTACCAGGGACACAATCTCACCGGCCGCGCGCAGCACTGGGACAGTGTTGATCCGAGACGGCGCCGGCTCGGCTCTGGTGGGCAGGGGTTTCTGACGCGAAAGCTCTACTAGGGCGGGAAGCCAGTCCGGGTCTTGCCGGCCGAGTTCGCGAGTCCAGCGCACCAGTTCCGCCGTGTCCTCGGCGCTAGTTCGCTCGATCGGGACCGAGGTCTCGCCCGCCGCCGGGAGAGGGGGGACGAAGTAGTCACGCATGGAGGCCAGCCATTCGGTGGCAGTGGCGCGCAGTTTCCAGTGAGCGGTGAGTGCAAGCAGAAGGCCCAGTGGGAAGGCGGCAATGGCGCAGGCGATGGCAATGGTCATGGCGGTAAATCCTCAGCCGGCGGCCGGTAACGCCGCAGGCCAGTGCCACGCTAGCAGCGACAGGCTGGCGATGGCGAAGCAAAGTCCCACAGGCAGAGGCCCGCGGCGCAGAAGCAGACGGCCCGTGAGCACCAGTATCGCCCAAAAAGCAAGGAGCCACGGCAGGGGCGCCAATCCGAAGAACGCCCCTGCGGCTGAACCGAGCAACGGGCTGCCTCTCCCCAGCAAGTCGTACCCGGCACTGCGCGCCGCGAGCCATCGAATGGTTGCCAGAATCACCCAGCCAGCCATGGCCCCGAGTATCGCTTGGCCCGGGTGCACGAAGCACCCCCCAAGGTTGAAGGCCAACCCGGCCAACACCAGCGGCAATGTAATGGCATCGGGCAACTGGCCGGTGTCGAACTGAATGAAGGCAAGCGAAACGACCGCCCAAGTGAAAATCAGCGCCGCGGCCAGCGCGAGGCCCCATCCAAACTGCCACGCCATTACCCCGCTCAGCATGCCGGTGAGGGCCTCCACGGCGGGATACCGCGCGGAGATGGGGGCCCTGCAGCCTCGGCAACGTCCACGGAGCATCAGCCAGCTCAAGACTGGTACGTTCTCAAGCGCGGTGATGGAGCGCCCACATTGCGGGCAGGCCGAGCGAGGCACGGCAAGGTTGTAGGCGGGGCGCGGCGCCGGTATTTCGCCGCGCAGCCGCACCCGGCGGTCGGCTTCCCGCGCGGACATCATCCGAGGCAGGCGGTGGATCACCACGTTCAAGAAACTGCCGACCATCAGCCCTAGCAGTGCACATACGGCGGCGAGAGCCTCCGGGAACGCCCCGGGCATTTCAGCCATGACTCTCATCGCGGCGCAGCCCGCTCGGGGTACCCGCCACGGCACCAACCTCGCGGATCAAACAGCCTGACCCATCTTGAAGATAGGAAGATACATAGCAATGATCATGCCGCCAATGAGGGTGCCAAGCACCACCATGATCATGGGTTCCATGAGGCTAGACAGCGCATCCACCGCATCGTCCACTTCGCGCTCGAAGAAATCCGCGACCTTGGAAAGCATCGAGTCGAGTGCGCCCGATTCTTCGCCGATAGCAACCATCTGGATCACCATGTTGGGGAAAACCCCCGAGTTTTGCATTGCCGCGGTGAGACTGCTTCCCGTGGACACCTCGCCTTGAATCTTCTTCGTGGCTTCGAAGTACACGTAGTTTCCAGCGGCGCCGCCCACCGACTCGAGCGCTTCCACCAGCGGTACGCCGGCGGCGAACATGGTGGACAGGGTCCGTGTCCAGCGGGCCACGGTAGCCTTGCGGATCAGTTCTCCGAACACGGGAACGCGCAAGAACGCCCTGTCCATGAAGGCCTGCATCGCCTTCGATCGTTTCCAGGTGTAAAAGAAAAACCACCCGCCAAAGCCAAGCGTGCCGAAGATCGCCCACCAGTAAGTCACGAAAATGTCCGACACATTCATCACGAAGATCGTTGGCGCCGGCAGGTTGGCTCCAAAACTAGAGAACAATTCCTTGAAGGCAGGAATCACGAAAATCATGATCACCGCCGTGATGATGAACGCCACCACCACGATCGATATTGGGTAGAACAACGCCGACTTGATCTTACCCTTGATGGCAAGGATCTTCTCCTTATAGCTGGCGAGGCGATCCAGGAGGCTGTCGAGAATGCCCGCTTGCTCGCCAGCCTGCACCAAATTGCAAAAAAGATTATCGAAGTAAAGGGGATACTTTCGAAACGCCGCCGTAAGAGAGTTACCCGTCTCCACGTCGGTCTTGATGTCCATCAATAGCTTGGCGACCGCCGGGTTGGAGTGGCCTTTGCCCACGATATCGAAGGCCTGGAGCAATGGCACCCCCGACTTCATCATGGTTGCGAGTTGGCGAGTGAACAAGGTGATGTCCTTATCCCGGATCTTCCCCATCCCGCCGGACTTCGCCTTCTTGATCTTGACGACCTGAATGCCCTGCCGTCGCAGCGTGGACCGTATCACTGCCTCGCTGACGCCGCGTGTATCGCCCCGGACCGTCTTGCCCTGACGGTCGCGCCCTTCCCATGCCCAGATGTACTCCTTGGCCTTGTCGGCTCCGGATGTGGCGATTGCGGTGGCCATGCTATCTCCTAAAGCGGCGGGTCCCGATACTCAGCGTCCGCTCATGCGTTGGTCACGGATTCAACCTCTTCAAGGGAGGTGACTCCCTGGCGTACCTTGAGCAGACCTGATTGGCGCAGGTCACGAACGCCTTCCCGGCGCGCCTGTTCGGCAATGTCCAGAGCATCGCCGCCTTTGATGATGATCCGGTTGATGGCTTCGGAGATCGGCATGACTTGATAAATACCGACCCGGCCCTTGTAGCCAGAATTGTTGCACAGCTCGCAACCTCCGGGGGAGAAGGGTGACCACTCGCTCTCGAGCTCTTCGGGCTGGAACCCCGCCCTCAGCAGCACTTCGGGAGGCAGATCCGCCGGCCGCTTGCAGGCACACAGCTTACGCGCCAGTCGTTGCGCCGTGATCAGGTGCACGCTCGAGGCGATGTTGAAGGGCGCCACGCCCATGTTGAGCAGCCGGGTTAGGGTGGTGGGCGCATCGTTGGTGTGCAGGGTGGAGAGCACGAGATGGCCGGTCTGCGCAGCCTTCACTGCGATCTCGGCTGTTTCCAGATCGCGTATCTCACCCACCATGATGATGTCCGGATCCTGGCGCAGGAAAGAGCGCAACGTGGCGGCGAAGGTCAGTCCAGCCTTGTCGTTGACGTTGACCTGGTTGATTCCGGGCAGGTTGATTTCTGCCGGGTCCTCAGCCGTGGAGATGTTGATGCCAGGCTTGTTCAGAAGATTAAGGCAGGTGTAGAGAGACACCGTCTTGCCGGATCCGGTGGGGCCTGTCACCAGAACCATTCCGTATGGGCGGCCAATGGCGTGAAGCAGCGCCTGTTTTTGCTCGGGCTCGTATCCCAGTGCGTCGACACCCAGTGTCGCGCTGGAGGGGTCGAGGATACGCATGACGATTTTCTCGCCGTGCAGCGTTGGCAGGGTCGACACACGAAAATCGATAGCGCGATTCTTGGAGAGGGTCAGCTTCATGCGGCCATCCTGCGGCACCCGCTTCTCCGAAATATCAAGCCGGGAGATAACCTTTATCCGCGACGCGATCTTTTCCTTGATGGCGATCGGCGGCTGGGCGATCTCGTGAAGCACGCCGTCCGTGCGAAAGCGCACGCGGTAGAACTTCTCGTAGGGCTCGAAGTGGATATCCGAGGCGCCGCCATTGATGGCATCGAGGAGTATCTTCTGGATGTACTTGACCACGGGCGCGTCGTCGATCTCCTGGGCCGGCGGCGCCTCGGCTTCGGCGTCTGCCATCGGTTCCACGAGCGCGTCGTCGTCCAGACCCTCGCCCATTAGACTGATCAGCGATGTGTCGGTGGCCTTTAGAACAGCCTGGATGAAGGAGCCGAGCTTGCCGTCTTCCACCACCACGGGATCCACTTGCAGACCGGTTTGAAACTTGATCTCGTCGTACGTTGTGCGGTTGGTGGGGTCCGAAAAGGCAACGGACAGACGGTTGCCCCTTTGCCACAGCGGCAGTATCCGGCGCGAGACCATGAGCCTCTCGTCCACCAGCTTGGCTGGGAGCTGCTCCGTGTCGAGGCAGTTGAGGTCCAGAAGAGGCAAACCGAAGGTCTGGGAGGTAATCTCCGCGAGCTCGAGTTCGTTGATCTTCCGGCTCGCGAGCAGTTGTTCGGTAAAGCTCTTCCCCGCTGCATCGGCTTTCGACTGCAGCGCCTCCGCTTCGCGTTCCAACAGCTTGCCTCTTTGCACCAGAGCCCGAGCGAGGCCGGACAGGGTTGTCTTGACGCTCAGCATGGCAGCAGGAACGCGATCCATCGGCATCCCGAGGCGCCCCCGGGCGCTTGGAAAACCCTGAATGGACCCCTTGGCTCGCGCGTCATGTTCCGTTCATGGATAGGAGCCGAACCGATTTCACCACACGATCCTGCACCTGAAGAATTTCCAGGGCTTGCCCCGCGACCTTCATGCTCATGCCAGGTTCCGGAATATCCTCGAAATGCTCGAGGATGAGGCCATTTAGGGTCTTTGGACCATCCAGGGGGAAACGCGTGCCGAGTTTGCGGTTCAGGTCGCGCAACAGGCTGCCTCCTTCGGCAATCACCGACCCGTCTCCCTGCCGGCGCAGACTGCCTGAAATGGCCAGTGGCGAGTGAGTCGTGAATTCGCCGATGATCTCCTCGATGATGTCTTCGAGCGTCACAAGCCCCAGCAGTTCGCCGTACTCGTCCACCACCAGGCCGAGGCGTTCGTGACGCTCCTGAAAGTTCTGCAGCTGGGTCAGCAAAGGCGTGCCTTGCGGAATGAAGTAGGCATCACGCATCACCGAGCGTAGTCGTTCGGCGTCCAGCGCCTCTTCCTCGCCCAAGTTAAGAATCTTGCGCACATGGAGCACACCAGCGATATTCTCGATAGAACCATCGTAAGCAGGAATCCGGGTGTGGTTCGATGTGGCGAGCTGGCGGCGAAGTTCCGCCGCCGGATTGCGCAAATCGAGGGCGTCGATCTGATTGCGGGGCACCATGATGTCATCGACCGTGACAGATTCGAGGTCAACCAGGTTGAGCAGCATGTTCTGGTGCTTCTGCGGCAGGAAGTTCCCTCCCTCCAGAACCAGGGTACGCAACTCCTCCAAGGTGAGTTTCTGGCTAGAGCCCGCTTGGGTTGCGTTGACGCGCAGAAGCCGAAGCAGAGCCACGGAAAAGAGGTTCACGAACCATACGACCGGGTAGGCAAGCCTGAGCAATGGTGTGAGGATGTAGGCTGCGGGGTAGGCAATGCGCTCAGGATGGCTTGCGCCGATCACCTTGGGCGTGATTTCCGAGAACACCAGGATGAAGAAGGTTACCGCCAGCGTGGCCATGGATAGCGTGAACTCGGACTCCCCGAACAGCCGGAAGGTAATGTAAGTGACCAGCGCTGCGGCAGCGGCGTTGACCAGGTTGTTGCCGAGAAGAACCACCCCCAGAAGACGATCTGGGCGAGCCAACAGCGCCGCCGCGAGCCGGGCGCCGCGATGTCCCACGCGTACAAGATGCTTGAGCCGGTAGCGGTTGATCGCCATCATGCTGGTCTCGGCAGTGGAGAAAAACGCCGAAACGACTAGCAGTACAATCAATACGGCAATCAACTCGCCAGTGGAGATTTCGTTCAAGGCCCCCAACGCCGACGATGATTCACCGCCGCAGGATCACTTCGAGCACGAAGCGACTGCCGATGTAGGCGAGAACCAATGCGAAGAAACCCGCCAGGGTCCAGCGCAACGCCATGCGCCCTCGCCAGCCGCGCAAGGCGCGCCCCAGAAGCAGTCCGCCGAAGATCAGCCAAGAAAGGATGCCAAAGACGGTTTTGTGGTTGAACTGCAGCGGCTTTCCAAACACCTGCTCGGAGAACAACATGCCGCTGGCCAGAGACAAGGTGAGAAGCGCGAACCCGGCAGAGATGATGCGAAACAGCAACTTCTCCATGGTGAGCAGGGGCGGAAGGCTTCGCAACAGCGGCGACGGATTGCCTTCGCGCAGGCGTCTCTCCTGAACCGCCATCAGCATCGCATGCAGCGATGCAATGGTGAACAGGCTGTAGGCCAGCATGGAAGCGGCGAGGTGAAAGCGAAAACCCGGCATCGCGGCGTTTTCCACGAGGCGTGGGGGCGGGACCATCACAGGCACGAGCGCCGCGAAGGACGCCACGGGAATCACCAGCGTTTGAAGTCCGTCGAGGCGATGGAAGAAGCTACCGCTCCAATAAATGAGAACGGACAGCCACGCGATGATGGACACCACCACTCCCATCCCAAGGGCCATGCCGCCAGCGCCGAACACCAGATCCCGCAGCAGCCAGGTGTGCGCCGCGAAGGGAATGAGCACCGCCCACCGCACCCAGCCCGGCGCGGAACCGACGGTCGAGGGCGAAGCAACAGCGCGCAACAGCACGAATCCCAATGCGGCGTACAGCGATGCTGCGAACAGGTGAAGTAAGATCAGTGGCACTGTAGATTTCGCGCGACAAGAGCAACGATAACAGTATAGGCACGTGTTGCGCGTACCGGCGCGCAGCAAGCACAGCGTTACGATCACCGCGTTACGATTATACCCAGCCCCCCTCCCATAACTAACCCTCAAGCGTCCTCGCGCCATGCTCGATGCCCTGACCCATCGCCTGTCCGGCGTCATCAAGACGCTGCGCGGCCAGTCCCGACTTACGGACGCCAACGTCCAGGATGCCCTGCGCGAGGTGCGCATGGCGCTGCTGGAAGCAGACGTGGCGCTACCGGTGGTGCGCGAGTTCATCGCGCGGGTCAAGGACAAGGCTCTCGGTCAGGAGGTGGTGGGCAGCCTGACGCCGGGCCAGGCGTTGGTGGGCGTGGTGTTCGACGAGCTGAAGGCTCTCATGGGGGGCGATTCCGCGGCGCTGGACCTCGCCACCGTACCCCCCGCGGTGGTTCTAATGGCGGGTTTGCAGGGCTCTGGCAAGACCACCACCTCAGGTAAGCTTGCCCGGTTGCTTCGCAGCCAGAAGAAGAAAGTGCTGCTGGTGTCCTGCGACGTCTACCGGCCAGCCGCCATGGAGCAATTGCGCACCCTGGCCGGCCAGGCCGAGGCAGATTTCTTTCCTGCCACACCAGATCAGCGGCCGGTCGAGATAGCCCTTTCCGCTCAACAGTGGGCGAAGCGTCATTACCACGAGGTGATGATCGTCGACACCGCGGGGCGTCTGGCGATTGACGAGGCGCTGATGCGTGAGATTCGCGACCTTCACGCGGCCCTCTCCCCGGTGGAAACGCTGTTCGTGGTGGACTCCATGCAGGGTCAGGATGCAGTCAACACCGCGAAGGCATTTTCCGAGGCGTTGCCCCTCACCGGCATAGTGCTTACCAAGCTTGACGGCGATTCCCGCGGTGGCGCAGCACTCTCGGTGCGACAGGTGACCGGCGCACCGATCAAGTTCGCGGGGACCAGCGAGAAGCTTTCCGGCCTGGAAGCCTTTCATCCCGAGCGCATGGCGTCGCGTATCCTCGGCATGGGCGACGTTTTGTCGCTCATCGAGGATGTGCGCCGCGAGGTGGACGTGCAGGAAGCCGAGAAATTCGCTCGCAAGGTCCAGGCGGGTGGTGGCTTCGACCTGGACGATTTTCGCGCACAACTTCTGCAGATGAAGAAACTGGGCGGTGTGGAAGCGCTCATGGACAAGTTGCCCGCCCAAATGGCCCAGGCTGCCCAGGCGGGCCAGGCCCGCCTGGGCGACCACAAGATTGCCCGCACCGTGGGCATCATTGATTCCATGACCCCGCTGGAGCGCCGCAAGCCCGAGCTCCTCAAGGCCTCCCGCAAGCGCCGTATCGCGGGTGGCGCCGGGGTGCAGGTTCAGGAAGTCAATCGACTGCTCAAGGAATTCGAGCAGGTGCAAAAGATCGCCAAGATGATGAAGGGCGGCGGCATGCAAAAGCTGATGCGCGGCATGCGCGGCATGTTGCCTGGCATGCGCTGAAAGCCGCAATGCGGGCGGGCCGCTTGACCCGCCGCGATGCCGAGGGGTTACTTGGCGTTGGCGGTGAAGGGCCCTGGCGGCAGCACCGGTGGCTCGCGAAAGTGGGCCGGCATCTCTCCGGTGAGGCTCTCCAGGAACACCTCCATGTCTTCCACGTCTTCGTCCGACAGCAGCTTGCCCAGTTGCGTCAACCCCATGACGCGGATGGCCTCGGACAGCGATGTCACGGAGCCATCGTGGAAGTAGGGGGCGGTGCGCGCAATGTTGCGCAGCATGGGCACCTTGAACACGTAGGTATCAGCCTCGTTTCCGGTTTCCAGGAATCGGCCCTTGTCCACCTCGGTGCTCTTGGTCACGGTCCAGTAATCCACCACCAGGCCGAACTTCTGGTACATGGTGCCGCCCAGAAGCGGGCCGCGGTGGCAGGAGCCACAACCCGCGTTCATGAACTTCACCATGCCCAGACGCTGCTGTGGGGTGAGCGCGCCCATGTCCCCTGAGAGATAGCGGTCAAAGGGTGCGGGGGTGGACAACGTGCGTTCGTAGGCGCCGATGGCCTTGCCCCAATTCTCGGGCGTGATCGGGTCCGCCTCCCCAGGGAAGGCCTTTTCGAACAACGGCCGGTAGCCAGGGATGGCCCTGATTTTCGCCATGGCAGAGGGCAGGTCGGGGTTGGCGTAGGAGACCTTTCCTGTGAGCGCGCGCCAAGCCTGCTCCTCCACGTCCTTGCGGTTGCCTCCGAAGTGCTGAACGAATTGCCCCGCCGTGTTGAGCACTGTGGAGGCGTTGCGCGGCACGGGCCGGCTCTGCGCGCCGAAGGACTTGGGCAGCGCATCGATACCGTAGAGCGATGGTTGATGGCAGCGGGCACAACTCACCGTGCCATCCAGGGAAACACGCGGCTCGAAGAACAGCATGCGGCCCAACTCGACCTTCTCGGGGGTGATGGGGTTTTCGGGGTTCTCGAAACGCGCTGGAAGCTTTCCGAAATTCTCGCGGGCGTCGGCGAGGTGCTGTTCGTCGCCGTTGTGGGCCGAGACGGGTGGCAGCAACAGGGCGCAGGCGGAGGCGATGACGGCGGGTGTGAGTCTGTTCATGGAAGGACTTCCTTTCGAGGAGTCGAGGCGTTCTCTGGCGATCATTATAGGAACGCCGCGCACCGCTGGCGCTGGCGAACGTCTAGGGCCCCCTGGCTGTCACAGAGAGCTCATGGCGCAGTCACTGCGTCGGTTACACTCATCCGGGTGCCGCTGTCCCTGCGCCAGGCGCTCCGATTTTTCGGCGCTGCGCCGGCGCCCCACCACCGGAGATTGAATCCCCATGCGCTTTGTCCTTAGCCTGGTGCTTTTGCTGCTGTGCGTGCAGGTGCATGCCCAGGACTATCCGCGCGAGAAGCGCTGGGCTGACCAGGTGGTGCCCGGCCTCGTGGTGGGTGAGGCGGTGTGGATTGCCCAGAAGAACGATCACAAGTTCCTCAGCCTCTGGACCGAGGCCGAAAAGCCCCGTGGCGCCATCATCCTGGCGCACGGACGGGGCTGGAATCCCGATTTCGAGCTCTACGGCGTGCTTCGGGTGAAGCTCGCCGAGCAGGGTTACTCCACTCTTTCCATCCAACTCCCCATCCTGGGCGGCGGCGCCAAGATCGGTGATTACATCCCCACCTATCCCGAGGCGGCGGAGCGGTTCCATCTGGCGGCCAACTGGCTCAAGGCCCGGGGGTACAACAACGTTTCCATCGTCTCCCACAGCCTTGGCGCCACCATGGCCAACCAGTATCTGATCAACACCAGCGATACCCATGTGAAGGCCTGGGTGTTCATCGGCATCATCAACGGGCTGGAAGAGATGTTCCGCATCAAGATTCCCGTGTTGGACGTGTATGGCAGCAAAGACTGGGAGGTCACCCAGGTGGGCGCCTACGAGCGCCGGCGCCAGATTCAGAAAATTACCGGCTCCCAGCAGGTGGTGGTCGCGGATGCGCTGCACTTTTTCGAACAGAAGGAAGACGAACTCGTCAAGGTAGTGGTCGCCTGGCTGGACGAGGTGTTCCGCAATCAGCCCAAGCCCTCCGAGCGTTGAGAGCCCGGGAGCGGGCCGGGCGCAGCGCTTGCCAAGCGCCGGTCCTTGCCGCTACCATTCGCGCCTTTTTGCCGATTACCCTAGGAAAAACCAATGGTTGTAATCCGACTCGCCCGCGGCGGCGCGAAGAAACGTCCGTTTTTCAACGTTGTCGTGGCGGATTCCCGCGAGCCGCGCGACGGTCGCTTCATCGAGCGCGTGGGGTTCTACAATCCCGTTGCGCCCGAAGGTGACGTGAAATTGCGTATCGACCTTCAGCGCTTGGCACACTGGAAAAGCAAGGGTGCCAAGCCCTCCGAAACCGTCGAGCGTCTGGCCAAGCAGTTTGGAAAGTCTGCCGTCGCAGCCTGACCTTCCGGTGGTTCTGGGGCGTATTGCGTCGCCCCATGGCGTGAAGGGCTGGGTAAAAGTCCAGGGGTTTGGCCATACGCCGGATACCCTGCTGCAGCAAAGCGCGTGGTGGATCGGTAGCCGGCACGATTGGAGGGTTTTCACGGTCGTTGCAAGCAGGGCTCATGGGAACACCGTCCTCGCCAAGCTCGAAGGCTTGGAATCACGCGAGGCGGCCATGGCTCTCAAGGGCTCGGAAGTGGGGATCCCTCGGGATCGGTTTCCTGTTGCGGAGGAAGGCGAGTACTACTGGACCGACCTGCAGGGCATGCAGGTCGTGAATCGAGAAGGAGTGCACCTGGGGTCGGTGGACTCGTTGTTCAGCAACGGAGCCCAGAGCGTTTTGGTGGTTCGTTGTGGCGATCATGAAGGTGAGTGGTTGATTCCCTTCGTGGCGGCCTTCGTGGACGATGTGGATGAAGCCACCCGGCGGATTCGGGTAGATTGGCGTCCCGAGTGGCAGTGAAGCAGTTCGACATCGTCACATTGTTTCCGGCCATGTTCGATGCCCTTACTGAATGGGGTATTTCGGGCCGGGCGCGTGAGGTGAGGGCGTATCAACTGGTGGCGTGGAATCCGCGCGATTTCGCGGCCAACGCCTACAGGACAGTGGATGATCGCCCCTACGGCGGCGGGCCCGGCATGGTAATGATGGCCGACCCGCTGGCGAAGGCGGTGCGGGCAGCACGGCAGCGGCAGAACAGCCAGGGCGTGCGCGATTCTCGCGTGGTGCACTTGTCGCCTCAGGGCCGTGTGCTCGACCACGCGGGCGTTATTCGCCTGGCAGCTTGCGAAGGACTGGTTTTGTTGTGCGGGCGTTATGAAGGTGTGGATGAGCGCCTGGTGGAGCGGGAAGTGGACGAGGAGATTTCCATCGGCGACTTCGTGCTCTCCGGAGGCGAGTTGGCGGCCATGGTGGTGCTGGATGCCGTGATCCGGCAGTTGCCCGGTGTGTTGGGCGATGAGGGGTCAGCCCGGGAAGACTCGTTCGTCCAGGGCTTGCTGGACTTTCCGCATTACACGCGGCCCGAGGTGTTCGAGGGCGTCGTGGTGCCGCCGGTTCTCATGTCTGGCAACCACGCGCTCATCGCGCGCTGGCGGTTGAAGCAGTCTCTGGGGCGCACATGGCTGCGGCGTCCCGATCTGTTGACGAAGTTGGACTTGACGCAGGCGCAGCGCAAGCTGCTTGAAGAATTCCAGGCGGAACATGCCGCCGTGAACGATGCAAGGAGTCGTACCTCATGAACCTGATCGCCACCCTTGAAGCCGAGGAAATCCAGCGCCTCGGCAAAAACATTCCTGCCTTCGCCCCTGGCGATACGGTGGTCGTCAACGTCAACGTGGTGGAAGGCGAGCGAAAGCGCGTCCAGGCCTATGAAGGCGTGGTCATCGCCAAGCGTAACCGCGGACTCAACTCGTCCTTCATCGTGCGCAAGATTTCCTCGGGCGAGGGCGTGGAGCGCACCTTCCAGACCTATTCGCCGCTGATCGCCTCCATCGACGTGAAGCGGCGCGGCGACGTGCGCCGTGCCAAGCTTTATTACTTGCGCGAGCGGTCCGGCAAGTCGGCGCGCATCCGCGAGAAACTCGCGGTTCGCACCCCTGCCAAGGCCGCGCCAGCCGAGGCGCCCGCCGCCCAGGCCTGATCCCGGCGGCATGCTGCAAAAAACGGCCCCTGGCGGGGCCGTTTTTTGTTGCGCGGGTTCTACAATGCCCGCCATGAAAATCTCTCGCCATTTACGAGCGCTGCTGCTCGCCACGCTCATCGTGCTGCCGGCAGCCTCGGTCGCCCAGTCACGCACCATCACCATCGGCTCCGGCAACACCGGAGGGGTGTACTACCCGCTGGGTGGAGGCCTGGCCCAGTTGCTCACTCGTTCCATTCCCGGCTGGCAGGCCACTGCCGAGGTGACCGGCGGCTCGGTGGACAACCTCAAGCTGGTGGGCACCGGCAAGGCCGACCTGGGTTTTGCCATGGCGGACGTGAGCTGGGACGCTTTCAACGGGCAGGACCGGTTCGCTGGCAGGAAGCTGCCGCTTCGCACCCTCATGGTGCTCTACCCGAACCGAATGCACGTGGCTACCACCGAGGCGAGCGGTATCCAGACCATGAAGGATCTGGACGGTCGGCGGGTGTCCTTGGGCTCGCCGGGGGGCGCCACGGAAATCATGGCGCTGCGGGTGCTCGAAGCCTACGGGCTGGCCGAGCGCGTGCGCCGCGAGCGTCTGTCAGTCAACGAGTCGGTCAATGCCATCAAGGACCGGAAGATCGAGGCCTTCTTCTGGGTCGGCGGCGTGCCCACGGCGGCCGTCACCGACCTGGCCGCCACGCCTGGCACCCGGCTGCGGCTTCTCGACCACGGCGAGGCGGTGGAATCCATGAACCGCAAGTACGGGCCGCTCTATAGCCGCACGCTCATCGCCAAGGGCCAGTACCCGGGGCTGGAACGCGACGTGGACATCGCCAACGTCTGGAATCTGCTGGTGGTGAACGAAGCCATGAGCGAGGCTGATGCCTATGCCATCGTCAAGACCGTGTTCGAGCGCAAGCCGGAACTGGTGGCCGTGCACAAGGAATTCGCCCACCTGTCCCTTGACTACCAGAGCCGCGGCGGCTCGCCGATTCCTTTCCATCCCGGCGCCGCGCGCTACTTTTCCGAGAAGGGCGTCAAGGGGCTGTGACGCTCACCGTCCAAGGGCCCCGCACGTGATCGCCGCCCGTGCGACGCCTGCGTTCATGAGCCTGCAAGCCGCCGGTTTGCCCTCGTGAGCGCGCCGGGGGATCCACAAAGCTTCATAGAGCAGGAGGAGGGCGCGACCCACCGCCTGAGGGGTCCGCTGGCGTGGTTCATCTTCGCGGCGCTGGTGGCGGTGGCGCTGTTGCACCTGTATGCGGCAGTGGAGGTGGTGAGCGCGCCGGTGCTGCGCGTGGCTCACGTGGGCGCAACCCTCGCGCTGCTGCTGCTCACCTTCCCCTCCACCCTGCGTCTGCGCGATCGTGTGATGCCCTGGGACTGGTTGGCTGCGGGAGCGGCGCTGGCCGTCTCGGCGTGGCTGCTGCACGACTGGGACGGCATCGCCGATCGCGCCACGGAACCCACCGCCATGGACAAGGCAGTGGGCGTGGTGTTGGTGCTGCTGGTGCTGGAGGCGGTGCGTCGCGCCTCGGGCTGGATCATGCCGGCCGTGGTGGCGGCGTTTATCGGCTACGCCTTTGGCGGGCCCTGGCTGCCGCCCCCGTGGACACATCGCGGCTATGACCTCGACCGCTTCACTGGCCACATGACCATGACGCTGGAGGGCATCTTCGGCACCCCCGTGGATGTGAGCGCCACGCTCATCATTCTGTTCACCCTGTATGGTGCGCTGCTGGCACGCTCGGGCGCAGGGCGGTTTTTCATCGACTTTGCACTCGCCGTCATGGGCCGGCGGAGGGGCGCGCCGGGACGGGCCGTGGTGCTGGGCTCTTTCCTGCTGGGCGGCCCTTCCGGCAGTGGCGTGGCCACCACCGTGACGCTGGGCTCGGTGGCGTGGCCACTACTTTCCCGCTCTGGCTACGCCAAGGAGGCCGCTGGCGGCTTGCTCGCCGCCGGCGGCCTTGGAGCGATTCTTTCGCCACCGGTGCTGGGCGCAGCCGCCTTTCTGATCGCCGAGTTCCTGAAGATTTCCTACCTCGAGGTGATCCGCATGGCGGTGATCCCGACGGTGCTCTATTACCTGTCCTTGTTCGTGATGGTGGAACTGGATGCGCGCCGTATCGGCGCCGCCGCCGTGGCGCACCCGTCGGTCCGCGCCTGGCCCCTGGTGAAGCGCGAGGGTTTCCACTTTCTGTCGCTGATCGCCGTGGTGGCGCTCCTGCTGTGGGGGTTTTCGCCGGCCATGAGCGTGTTCTGGGCCATGGTGCTGGCGGTGGCCGCAAGCTTTCTCGGCCGCCGGGCCGATTGGCTCACCCCGCCGCGGCTGGCTGGAGCGCTGGCGGAGGGCAGCCGCGGCGTACTGGCCATCGCCGCCACCTGCGCCGCTGCCGGCATCATCGTGGGCGTGGTGACGCTCACCGGCCTGGGCCTGAAGTTCAGCGGCATCGTTATCGATTACGCGGGTGGCAGCCGCGCGCTCACCGCGCTCTACACCGCGCTCATCGTCTGGATCGTGGGCCTGGCGGTACCCGTGACCGCCTCCTACATCATCTGCGCCGTGGTGGCGGCGCCGGCGCTGGTGCAGGCCGGCGTGTCTGAGCCGGCAGCGCACATGTTCATCTTCTACTACGCGGTGCTGTCGGAGGTTTCGCCGCCCACGGCGCTGTCGCCCTTCGCGGCCGCCGCCATCACCGGGGGTGATCCCTATCGCACCACGCTGCAGTCGTGGAAGTACACGCTGCCTGCCTTCGTGACCCCGTTCATGTTCGTGCTCGCGCCCGAGGGCACCGGCCTGCTGCTGCAGGGCAGCCCCGCAGCGGTGCTGCAAGTGTCGGTGACCGCCGCGGCAGGCGTGGTGGCGCTGGCCTGCGCTGCCCAGGGCTGGCTGCGCGGGCGGCTAGCCGGATTCGAGCGGCTGGTGTTGTTCGCCGCGGGGTTGCTGTTGGCGTGGTCGGCGGCCTGGAGCGACCTGGCCGGCGTGGCGCTGGGCGCGGTCGCGGTGCTGGCGCATCTGGCACGCACCAGGCGCGCGCCGCACCCGTGAAGGGTGCGTTCCCGGCTGGCGCTCTCTCCCCGGAGGAGACGGCCATGCTCGACGCCTTCTGCGACACGCTCTGGCTCGAAGACGGCCTGTCGCGCAATACCCTGGCGGCCTACCGGCGCGACCTGGCGCTGTTTGCCCGATGGCTGCGCGGCGAGCACGCCATGGGACTGTTGCAGGCCGGGCACGGCGAGGTGCTGGGCTACCTGGCTCACCGCTACGCCATACGCACCAAGGCCTCGTCGGCCGCGCGCTTGCTCTCCACCCTGCGGCGCTTCTATCGCCAGCAGGTTCGCGATGGCCGGCTGGCCGCCGATCCCACCATGAACGTGGAGGGCCCGAAACTGCCGCGCGGTCTGCCCAGGAGCCTCACGGAATCCGATGTGGATGCCCTGCTGGGGGCGCCTGATATCGCCACACCGCTGGGGCTGCGCGATCGCGCCATGCTTGAATTGCTCTATGCCACGGGTCTGCGGGTGAGCGAATTGGTGACCCTCGGTGGCGTTCAAGTGAGCGAGGACGCCGGCGTGGTGCGCGTCATGGGCAAGGGCTCGCGGGAGCGGCTCGTGCCCGTGGGCGAGGTGGCCCTGGACTGGCTGGCACGCTATCGCCGCGAGGCGCGGCCCGCGCTGCTTGCCGGCCGGAACAGCGGGGCCTTGTTCGTCACCCAGCGCGCCGCGGCCATGACGCGCCAAATGTTCTGGACCCTGGTCAAGCGCCATGCGGCCGCGGCCGGCATCGCCAAGCCCATCTCGCCCCACGTGCTGCGGCATGCCTTCGCCACGCACCTGGTGAACCACGGCGCCGATCTGCGCGTGGTGCAGTTGCTGCTCGGCCATGCCGACGTCTCCACCACCCAGATCTACACGCACGTGGCGCGCGAGCGGCTCAAGCAGTTGCACGCCAAGCACCACCCGCGCGGCTGACGGGCACCAGGCACGCGGCACTACGGCGAGCCCGCCCGGCTTCGCGGTGCGCGCTACCATTGGCGCCCATGACTGCTGCTGCCATCGTCGTGGCCTACCTGGTGGGCTCCCTATCCTTCGCGGTGATCGTGAGCCGCGCCTTCGGCCTGCCCGATCCCCACACCTACGGATCGGGCAACCCGGGAGCGACGAACGTGTTGCGCACCGGCCGCAAGCTTGCCGCCGCCCTGACGCTGCTGGGTGATGCCCTCAAGGGTTGGCTGGTGGTGCTGGCCGTGGAATTGTGGTGGCACCCCCAACCCGTGGGCGAAGCCGGCCTTGCGGTGGTGGCGCTGGCCGCCTTCGCGGGGCATCTCTACCCGGTGTGGTTCAAGTTTCGCGGAGGCAAGGGAGTGGCCACGGCGGCGGGCATCTTGTTTGCGCTGTCCGGTTGGCTCGGGGTGGTCGCAACCGCCGCCTGGGCTCTGACGTTCTTCACGACGCGCATCTCCTCGGTGGCTTCGCTCGCCGCAGCGATTGCGGCGCCGGTGGCCAGCGCATGGCTATTGGGCCCCGGTGCCGCCACCCTGGCCGTTACGCTCATGGGTGTGCTCATCGCGTGGCGCCATCGCGACAACATCCGTCGCCTGCGCACCGGTGCCGAGAAGCCGGTGGCCCCCAAAACTTAGGGCGCTCGTCGCGCCCATCTGCCGCCGGTCACGAGGCTTCCAGCGTCCCCAGATCCCAGCGGGGGCGTACCCCGAAGGCGCCAGCGTGGCCCGCGGCCTTCAGTCGCAAGGCGCCGGCGAGTGCGATCATCGCGCCATTGTCGGTGCAGAAACGCTGCTCGGGGAAAAACAGATCCACTCCCCGAACCGCGGCAGCGCTGCCAAGGCACTCTCGCAATCGCTGATTCGCGCCCACACCCCCCGCCACCACCAGGCGCTTCCAACCCGAGGCCTCCACGGCGCGCAGCGACTTGCTCACCAGCACATCCACCACCGATTGCTGGAATTCGGCCGCCAGGTCGGCCCGGCCCTGGGCATCCACTGCATTCTTGCGCAAGGTGGTGGCCACGGCAGTCTTGAGTCCGCTGAAGCTGAACTCCAGGTCGTCGCTTGCCATCTTGGGCCGCGGCAGGGAAAAACGGCCTGCGATGCCGGATTGTGCAAATGCCGCCAGGGCTGGCCCGCCGGGGTAGCCAAGGCCCAGTACCTGAGCGGTCTTGTCAAAGGCCTCGCCGGCTGCGTCATCCACGGTTTCGCCCAACAGGGCGTAACGGCCAACCCCATCCACGCGCATGAGTTGGGTGTGGCCGCCCGATACCAGCAGAGCCACGAAGGGGAACTCCGGCGGCCGGGCAGACAGCAGCGGCGATAGCAGGTGCCCTTCCAGGTGATGCACGCCGATCACCGGTACCCCGAGAGCAAAGGCGAACCCGTGAGCGAGGCCGGCGCCCACCAGCAGTGCCCCCGCGAGTCCGGGGCCCTCGGTGTAGGCGACCGCAGCGATGTGGGCTAGAGAAGCGCCCGCGTCGGCAAGAACCTGACGCACCAGGGGCAGCAGGCGCCGGATGTGATCGCGGGAGGCCAGTTCAGGAACCACGCCACCGTACTCAGCATGCATCTGCGCCTGGGAATGCAGCGCGTGTGCCAGGAGGCCGCGCTGCGGGTGGAACAGAGCCACGCCGGTTTCGTCACAGCTGGATTCGATACCCAGCACGGCGCCACTGCCAAGCGTAGCGGGGTGGACGGGCGGCGCAGCCGGTGCGGCAACGCCGGTCTTCGAGTCTGGGCCGGTCATTCTGGGTGCGGGTGGGATTTCACGGCGCGCGAGCGGCGCTGTCGGAGAGGGGCTGGCCGGGTGGCGGTTCCGTCCCCGGGATTCTTTTGGTATATTCCGCGCCCGCGTTGCGCCCGTCAACCCGCGCCGATGGGCCTTTATTCTGGCGCAGCCTTGCCCCACAACCGCAAATCGAGGACCTGAAGCACTCATGCCGACCGTACGTGTCAAGGAAAACGAGCCCTTCGAAGTGGCTCTTCGCCGCTTCAAGCGCACCGTGGAAAAGACTGGCCTGCTTACCGAACTGCGGGCGCGCGAGTTCTACGAAAAGCCCACCGCCGAGCGCAAACGGAAACTTGCTGCTGCCATAAAGCGTCATCACAAGCGCCTGCGCAGCCAAGTGTTGCCGCCGAAGCTCTATTGACCCCTCGGCGCCCGGCGAAACGCCCGGCGAGTTCTTTGCCGAACCGCGGGGTTTTCGTTTCCTGAGACCGGTCATGTCCGTCCTTAAGCATCGCATCAACGAGGATATGAAGGCCGCCCTGCGCGCCAGGGAAAGCCCGCGCCTCGGGGCTATTCGGCTATTGATGGCGGCCGTCAAGCAGCGCGAAGTGGACGAGCGCAAGGAACTGAGCGACGACGAGGTGGTGTCCGTCATAGACAAAATGCTCAAGCAGCGGCGTGACTCCATTTTCCAGTATCAGGCCGCGGGTCGGCAGGACTTGGTTGAGGCCGAGCAGTTCGAGATATCGGTGTTGCAGGCCTATATGCCCGAGTCCCTTTCAGGGGACGAGGTCCGCGAAACAGTGGTCGCTGCGGTGCGTGAGTGCGGTGCCTCCGGACCGCAGGACATGGGTCGGGTGATGGCCTTGCTCAAACCAAGGTTGGCCGGGCGCGCCGACATGGCCTTGGTGTCCGGTCTGGTGAAGAAGGTCTTGTCCTCCGCGTGATCCACGCGCCGCGGGAGGCGGCGGGCTTTTCTGGACGCGCCGTAGCCATTAGGCTTTGCGTCTTGTCCGGCGCTCCATGATCCCGCAATCCTTCATTCAGGACCTGTTGTCGAAGGTCGACATCGTCGATGTGGTAGACGCGGCCGTGAAGCTGCGAAAAGCGGGTGCCAACTACTCCGCGTGCTGTCCGTTCCATTCCGAGAAGACGCCTTCCTTCACGGTCAGCCCCTCGAAGCAGTTCTATCATTGCTTTGGTTGCGGAGCCCACGGCACCGCCATCGGCTTCGTGATGGAGTATCACGGCCTGGGATTTGTGGAGGCCATCAAGGAACTCGCCCAGCGGGCAGGGATGGTGGTGCCTGAAACCGAACGCGCATCCCGCCGCGATTCGCCCGGCACGGGGCACGCCGGTCTGGTGGACCGCCTTGCCCAGGCGGCCCGCTGGTACAAGGATCAATTGCGTGGTTCCGAACGGGCTATTGGCTATCTGAAGGGACGCGGTCTGAGCGGCGACATTGCCGCTCGGTTTGGCCTGGGTTATGCCCCGGAGGGCTGGCAGGGGCTTGCCAGCGCCTTTCCGAGTTACGGCGACGAGGCCTTGGTGGAATGCGGACTGGTGATTCGCAGCGAAGAGGGCCGTCGCTACGATCGCTTCCGGGACCGGATCATGTTTCCCATCGTCAACGCGCGCGGCCATATCGTAGGCTTTGGCGGCCGGGTGCTTGGTCAAGGGGAGCCAAAGTACCTGAATTCCCCGGAAACGCCGGTATTCGAAAAAGGCCGCGAACTGTACGGATTGTTCCAGGCCCGACAGGCGATTCGCGCCGCCGGCCGCGTGTTGGTGGTGGAGGGGTACATGGATGTGGTGGCGCTTGCCCAGCATGGCGTGGGCTACGCCGTGGCGACCCTGGGGACTTCCACCACGTCCGTGCACGCGCAGCGATTGTTGCGACTCGCCGATCGGGTGGTGTTTGCCTTCGATGGCGACAACGCTGGACGCAAGGCCGCCCGGCGAGCGTTGGAGGCCTGCCTGCCGTTGCTGGAAGATGGCAAGCAAGTGGCCTTCCTGTTCCTTCCCGAGGAACATGACCCCGACAGCCATGTGCGCGCCCACGGTGCGGACGCCTTCGAGGCCCTTGTGGATGAAGCCGAGCCGCTGTCGGTGTTTCTGCTGCGGGAATTGCGGGCAGGCCTGGACATGAATACGGCCGAGGGCCGCGCCAGCTTCCTCAAGCAGGCTGGCGAACGGGTTTCCCAGATCGCGGCGCCCAACCTCGCCCTGGCACTGCGTGACGCGGTGGCCCGGGCGGCCGGGCTGTCCCTCGCGGAGGTTCCGACGCCCGTGCCGGCCACCCCCTCGGGCCGGGCTTGGCGTTCGCCGCCCCCTGCCTCCTCCGGGCGTACACCTGCCCAGCAACAGCGTGAGCGGATCGCGCTACGCGCGTTGGTGGCGCGCCCGGACCTGGCTGACCGTTGTGCCGAAGCCTTGGCACTGGCGGGACACCCCGACTCGTGGGGCACGGTGTCGGAATTGGTGCGCGCACTGGTGGATGGCAGCCTTTCACGCGCCACGGCCGCACTGCTGCAGCATCTGGAGGACAGTGGAAAAGGCGAGCTTGCCGGCAGCTTGCAGGCCGAATTGCTGGAACGCGGCGACGACTACGACTTCGCCGCCGATCTCGACAACCTCCTCGCCCGTTTGCGCCGCGAAGACGAGCAAGCCCGCAGCCGGTCTGCGCTGGCTGGGGTGTCGAGCCCAAGCGAACTCACCGATGCAGCGCGTGCCGTGATTCGCGCAGGCCGCATAACCCCCTCGTAATTTGGCAGTTGAAGCCCGATTTAAGGTACCATCTCCGGCTTTTTTGCAGCGCGGACACTTTTCCGAGGACAGCAACCCATGGCAATCAAAGAGCGCAAGGACGAGGCCCGAAAGGGTAAGGACGCCCGCCGCGAGGTAATCGCCGCAGCCGTGAAGGGGGCTTCTTCCGGTAAGGAGACCAAGGCCTCGCGCAAGGCCGCTGCGCGGGCTGCCGCCGAGCTTGCCGAAGCGCAACTTGCCCTCAACGGCACCGATGCCGAAGCGCGGCGCACGCGTCTGAAAAATCTCATCGTGCTGGGCAAGGAACGCGGATTCCTTACCTACGCGGAGGTCAACGACCACCTCCCCGACGACATGCTGGACGCCGAGCAGATCGAGGGTGTGATCAGCATGATCAACGACATGGGCATCCAGGTCTACGACGAGGCGCCCGATGCCGAGACGCTGCTCATGTCCGACAGCACCCCGGCCGCGCCAGACGAGGATGCGGCAGAGGAAGCCGAGGCGGCGGTCTCCACGCTCGATGCCGAGTTCGGCCGCACCACCGATCCGGTGCGCATGTACATGCGCGAGATGGGCTCCGTGGAACTGCTCACCCGCGAGGGCGAAATCGAGATCGCCAAGCGCATCGAAGACGGCCTCAAGCACATGGTGCTAGCCATTTCCGCCTGCCCCACCACCATCGCCGACATTCTCACGCTCGCCGATCGCGTGCAGCGCGACGAATTGCGCATCGACGAGGTGGTAGACGGCCTGCACGACCCCAACGCCCAGGAAATCACCGAAGAGGCCATAGCCGAGGAGAACATGGAGGCGGACCTCGTCGGCGACGAGGAGGAGGGCGAGGACGGCAGCGCCGCCCAGAGCGCCAGCCTGCTGCAATTGCGCGCCGACGCCATGGCGCGCTTCGAATCCATTCGCGGCCACTACGCCAAGATGATGCGCGCCCTGCAGCGCCAGGGATCGAAGAGCAAGCCCTACCTCAAGTCCCAGGCCGACATCTCGGGCGAGCTGATGAACATCCGCTTCTCCGCCAAGCAGATCGAGGCGCTCTGCGACTCGGTGCGCCGGATGGTGGATGACGTGCGCTCCTACGAGCGCGCGGTCATGGAGTTGTGCGTCGACAAGGCCGGCATGCCGCGCCAACACTTCATCAAGAATTTCCCGGGTAACGAGGAAGACCTGGAGTGGGTAGGCCGCGAATCGGTGGCGCGCAAGACGTATAGCGAAGCCCTGTCGCGCCACGCCCCTGCCATCCTCGAGCAGCAGCGCAAGCTCATCGACCTGCAAAAGCGCGTGGGCATCTCCATCAAGGACCTCAAGGATATCGCCAAGCAGATGTCCACCGGCGAGGCCAAGGCACGGCGCGCCAAGCGCGAGATGACCGAGGCCAACCTGCGGCTCGTGATCTCCATCGCCAAGAAATACACCAACCGAGGCCTGCAATTCCTGGATCTCATCCAGGAGGGCAACATCGGCCTCATGAAGGCCGTGGACAAGTTTGAATACCGCCGCGGCTACAAGTTTTCCACCTACGCCACGTGGTGGATCCGCCAGGCCATCACCCGCTCCATCGCCGACCAGGCGCGCACCATCCGCATCCCGGTGCACATGATCGAGACCATCAACAAGATGAACCGCATCTCCCGGCAGATTCTGCAGGAGACCGGCATCGAGCCCGATCCCGCCACGCTGGCGCAGAAGATGGACATGCCCGAGGACAAGATCCGCAAGATCCTCAAGATCTCCAAGGAGCCCATCTCCATGGAGACGCCCATCGGCGACGATGACGATTCGCACCTGGGCGACTTCATCGAAGATCAGGCAACCCAGGCACCCTCCGACGCTGCCATCTACACCAGCCTGCGCGATGCCACCAAGGAGGTGCTGGACACCCTCACCCCGCGCGAGGCCAAGGTGCTGCGCATGCGTTTCGGCATCGAGATGAACACCGATCACACCCTCGAGGAAGTGGGCAAGCAGTTCGACGTCACCCGCGAGCGCATCCGCCAGATAGAAGCCAAGGCGCTGCGCAAGCTGCGCCATCCGAGCCGTTCCGAGCGGCTGCGCAGTTTCCTCGACGGCTGATGGGCGGCGCGCGTTCCTGCGCCGCCCGTCCAGAAATGCGCGGCCGCGAGCTTCGCAGGGCCTGTAGCTCAGCCGGTTAGAGCAGAGGACTCATAATCCTTTGGTCCTGGGTTCGAGTCCCAGCGGGCCCACCACAAACTCTCGGCGTTCCGGCACCGGGCCGCACCTTGGGGCCAGCCCGCAACCGGCCCTACCTAGCGTGACTCGCCAACTGGATCTTTTCGGCAGCCCCATCCCGGGGCAGGGTGCCCGGCACGAATTTCCGTCCCTGGCTCCCGAGGCCCAATGCCACGCCGATCTCGCGCGCCGGCTGCCGCCAGGCTTTTATCTCGGTACCTCCTCGTGGTCGTTTCCGGGTTGGCGGGGGCTGGTCTACGCGGGCAGCCACGATGCCTCGATGCTGTCGCAGCACGGCCTGTCCGCCTACGCTTCGCATCCGCTGCTGCGCGCCGTCAGCATCGACCGCACCTACTACGCCCCCATGGATCGCAGCGGCTTTCAGCGGCTGGCGAGCGAGGTCCCGCCCGGCTTCCGCTTCATGGTGAAGGCCCCGGCCGAATGCACCACCCCTTATGTGCGCCACGCTGAGGGGCTCGAGACCGCCGCCAACGAGCGTTTTCTCGACCCCGGTTTTGCGCTGGAGCGGTTCGTGTTGCCAGCGCTGGAGGGGCTGGGCCCCGCGTGCGGCGTGCTGCTGTTCCAGTTTCCTCCCCAGGGGCGCTGGCGCGCAGGCGATGGGCCACGCTTCGCCAGCCGCCTCGCGGCTTTCCTGGAAGCGTTGCCGCGCGGGCCGCTTTATGCCGTGGAACTGCGCGACGCGCCCTTGCTCACGGATGCCTACGCGGACGTATTGCGGGAGCACGGCGTGCGCCACTGCCTGGGCGTGCATCCCAAGGCCGGCCCGCTCGCGCGACAGCTCGAGGTGATGGACGCCACGGGCCCAGGGCCGGTGGTGGCCCGCTGGAATCTCAATCCGGCGCTTCGCTACGAAGATGCCAAGCAGCGCTACGCGCCCTTCAACCGGCTGTGCGAGGAGGACCCCGGCACCCGCGCTGCCTTGGCCGAGGTTTGTGCCGCGGCTCTGGGAGCTGGACAGGCAGTGCATGTGGTGGCCAACAACAAGGCCGAAGGTTGCGCGCCGCTCACGATCCTGGAACTGGCTCGCGAGATCGTTGCCCGCTCGTGACGCCCGCGGGGCCTGCCGCCGGCGTTGCGCCCGGGGGCAGTAGCGTTGCCCCGATGACGCGCTGCGCCCTTGTGTCGATCGCCGTGCTCTTGCGGCGCAGCCAGGCACATGGGAACCCCTCCTAGACCGGCCAAACCTACAGCGGCGGCATGACCACGCCGATCTGCTCCAGGATGCCCCGCGGTGCGCCGCCGGGCATGGGGTCGGGAAGAATGGCCATTAGCCGCTCGCCGCGCACCCGGTAGCGAAAGAATTGCTCGGGAATTCGCACCCTGCGCCCGGTGGGCGCCACCGGGTCGTAGCCGGGCCATGCAAAGGTGCCCGTGTGGGTGCCGCTTTGCCGCCACTTCACGGCAATCAGGTCGCCGTGCCACTCGGGCGGGTCGTGGTCGTAGTGCCAGTCGGGAAATCCGGCGTACAGCGCTCCCAGAAAGGGCAGGAACTGCACCTTGGTCAGCCGCCGTCCATTGGAGATCACCTCCAGGTCCTCGGCGAAGGTGGCGGCGATGCGTTGCACGTCGTGGGCCTTCAGGCCGGCAACGTACTCGAGAAAAACGGCGGGGATGGGTGTGCTCATGGGGTGGGATGAATGCGCCGGCTGGCGGCGGTGGGGGCTGCGTCAGGGAGTGAGCGAGCGAAAACCGTCGGTGGCCGCCACCAATCGGGTGCGGATGCCCGGCTCCCACGCCGAGTGGCCCGCGTCGGCCACCACCTGCAGGTCCGCTTCCGGCCATGCAGCTGCCAGATCGAAGGCCGAAACGGCCGGGCACACCATGTCGTAGCGCCCCTGCACGATCACGCAAGGCAGGTGGCGGATACGATCCACCCGCGCGAGCAGGCTGTTCACGGGCAGGAAGATTTCATGGGCAAAGTAATGGGCTTCGATGCGCGCCAGGCCAAGCGCCACCGTGTCGTTGCCGAAATGCTCCAGGGCCTGTTCGCTGGGCAGCAGAGTCGAGCAGGCGCCCTCGTACAAACTCCAGGTCCGCGCGGCGGGCAGATGCACGGCCGGGTCCGGGTGTTCCAGCCGGCGCCTGTAGGCGGCTAGCAGATCGCCTCTTTCCGATTCGGGCAGATGGCCGGCGAAGCGCGTCCACACTTCCGGGAACACCTGCCGCATGCCGTACAGGAACCAGCGGATTTCCTCCCCGCGGCACAGGAAGATGCCGCGCAGCACGAAGCCCAGGCAGGCCTCGGGATGGGCCTCCCCGTAGGCCAGCGCCAGGGTCGAGCCCCACGAGCCGCCGAAGACCAGCCAGCGCCGGATGCCCAGGTGCGCGCGCAATCGCTCCATGTCGGCGATCAGGTGCGGCGTGGTGTTGTCGCGCAGCTCTCCCAAGGGTTGCGAGCGGCCCGCGCCGCGCTGGTCGAAGATCACGATGCGGTAAGCCGCCGGGTCGAAGAAGCGGCGATGGGCGGGGCTCGCCCCGGCGCCCGGTCCGCCATGCAAGAACACCACCGGCAGGCCGTGGGGATTGCCGCTCACCTCCCAGTACAGGCGGTGGGTTTCATCCACCGCTAGCCAGCCCTGCTGGTGAGGCTCGACCTCGGGATACAGTTCGTTGATCGCTGGAGCGTCCATGAGGCGGAATGCTACAGTCGTCGCACGCTGTAGCCCCGCGCGCGCAGCAGTTCCACCAGCCCGGTGGCGCCCATCAGGTGCGCCGCACCCACACCCACAAGCACCACATCGCCGCTGCCGAGCATGGCGGCCACCTTGTCGGCCATGGCGCGATTACGCTGGTCGAACAGCCGCTCCTGCAAGGCTTTGCGCGCGGGGGCGGGAAGGCTACGCAGGTCGCCCATGGCCGCCTGCTCCAGGCGTTCCAGGTTGCCGGACTTCCAGGCCTCCAACAGGGCGCGCAGGTCACGGGCCAGGGTGCCGGCCTTTGCGCCGCGCACCGCACTCTCCAGCATGGCCGCCTGGGCGTCGCGCGGCAGGCCATCCATGAGGCCGAGTTGCATGGCCATGGATTCCAGTTCCACCAGCCGCTTGCCATCCTGACGCGCGCGGCTTGCCAGGTGGGCGTCGATGCCCAGGGAAGCGTCCAGGCCTGCCTTGCCTGCCTCCAGAACGCTGATGGTCATGGCCAGCACGAAGGGTTTCATCATGCGGGTCATCTCCGCGGGCAGGCCGTACCTGGCGAGCACCTCGGTGGTGTCGCGCACCAGCGCGGCGGGGACGTTGCGTTCCAGTCCGTCGGGCGGCACGTACATCATCGCCTGCCCAGCCAGCAGCAAGGCTGAAGGGTCGGCGGGATCGGCTTCCAACGCCACGACGGCGGCGCGCCGGTAGGCCGCTTCCACGCTGGCGGGCAGGGGGTACAGATCGCGTGTGCCCAGATGAATGGTGCCCAGCAGATAGACCGTGGCGGTGGCGGAGCGCGCCTCCCACAGCAGCGCCTGGCCGGTGCCGCTCTGGGCGGTGGCCGGGGCCTGGCTGGCGGTGGTGGCGCACAGCAGGGCGAGCAGGGAGACGAGTTGGCGGCGGATCATGGCTGGAGCGTGGGCATGGGGCGGGACAGGTGGAATCCGGGGCACCGGCTATACCGCAGCAAGGCTGCAGCGAGACGTTCCGTATAATTCTGGCCGATTTTCCTCACCACGGATTGCCGCGGCCCATGGACGAATCCCTAAAGAATGCCGCGCTCGACTACCACCGGCTACCCACGCCGGGGAAGATCGCGATCCTTCCCACCAAGACGCTCATGTCCCAGCGCGACCTGGCGCTGGCGTACTCGCCCGGGGTGGCGGCCGCGTGCGAGGCAATCGTGGCCGACCAGGCGGCAGCGCGGGCGGTCACCTCGCGCGGCAATCTGATCGGCGTGGTCACCAACGGCACGGCGGTCCTGGGGCTGGGCGCCATAGGCCCCCTGGCGGCCAAGCCGGTGATGGAAGGCAAGGCGGTACTGTTCAAGAAGTTTGCGGGCATCGACTGCTTCGATATCGAGATCGACGAGCGCGACCCCGACAAACTGGTGGAGATCATCGCCGCGCTCGAGCCCACCTTCGGCGGCATCAACCTCGAGGACATCAAGGCGCCCGAGTGCTTCCTGGTGGAGCGCAAGCTGCGCGGCCGAATGAAGATCCCCGTGTTCCACGATGACCAGCATGGCACCGCCATAATCGTGGGCGCGGCGCTGCTCAACGGCCTGAAAGTGGTGGGCAAGCCCATCGAGACGGTGAAGCTGGTGTGCTCGGGCGCCGGGGCAGCGGCGCTGGCCTGCCTCGACCTGCTGGTGCAGTTGGGCGTGCGCATGGAAAACATCACCGTGGCCGACATCAAGGGCGTGGTGTACGCCGGTCGCCTGGAGGAGATGGACGACAACAAGGCGCGCTATGCCCGTGCCACCGCGGCGCGCACCCTGGGCGAGATCATTCACGGCGCCGACGTGTTCCTCGGCCTTTCGGCCGCGGGGGTGCTGCTGCCCGAGATGGTGGCGCGCATGGCGCAACGGCCGCTGATCCTGGCGCTCGCCAACCCCGTGCCCGAGATCATGCCCGACGAGGCCAAGCGCGTCAGGCCCGATGCGGTGATCGCCACCGGGCGTTCGGACTTCCCGAACCAGGTCAACAACGTGCTGTGCTTCCCCTACATCTTCCGCGGCGCGCTCGATTCGGGCGCCACGTCCATCACCGAGCAGATGAAGCTCGCCGCCGTGCAGGCCATCGCCGAGCTCGCCCTAGCGGAACAGTCCGACATCGTGGCCTCGGCCTATGGCAACGAGGAGTTGCGCTTCGGCCCCGAATACCTCATTCCCAAGCCCTTCGATCCGCGGCTCATTGTGCAGATCGCCCCGGCGGTGGCCCGGGCGGCCATGGACAGCGGCGTGGCCACGCGCCCCATCGCCGACCTAGCGGCATACCGCGAGCAGCTCACCAACTTCGTGTACCAGTCCGGCCTCATCATGAAGCCGGTGTTTGCCGCCGCGCGCCGCGCGCCGCGCCGCGTGGTGTTCGCCGAGGGCGAGGACGAGCGCGTGCTGCGCGCCGTGCAGGTGGTGGCGGACGAGGGACTGGCGCGGCCGATCCTGATCGCGCGCCCCGAGGTGGTGGGGCCGCGGCTGGAGCGCTACGGCCTTCGCATCCAGCCGGGCCGGGATTTCGAGCTGGTCAATCCCAACTCCGACCCGCGCTACAAGACCTACTGGCAGACCTACTACCAGCTCATGCAGCGCAAGGGGGTATCCCAGGAACTGGCCAAGCGCGATGTCATGCGCCGCACCACCCTGATCGCTGCCCTCATGGTGCGCCTGGGTGACGCCGACGCCATGATCTGCGGCACCTACGCCGAGCACCACCGGCACCTGGAGACCGTGTCCGACGTCATCGGCCTGCGCCCGGGCGTAAAGCGCTTCGCGGCCATGAACATGCTGCTGCTGCCCGGGCGCACGCTGTTCATCTGCGACACCTATGTGAACATGGACCCCACGGCCGAGGAGGTGGCGGAGATGACACTGCTGGCCGCGGAGGAATTGCGCCGCTTTGGGCTGGTGCCGAAGGTGGCGCTGCTGTCGCACTCCAACTTCGGCTCGCGCACTGACGCCTCGGCGGTGAAGATGAGCCGGGCGCGCGAATTCCTCGAAGCGCTCGACCCGAACCTCGAGGTGGAGGGCGAGATGCACGGCGATGCCGCGCTCTCCGAGGAAATCCGCCTGCGGCTGTTCCCCAACTCGCGCCTCAAGGGCGAGGCCAACCTGCTCATCATGCCCGCCCTGGATGCAGCCAACATCGCCTTCAACCTCCTCAAGGTGGTGGCGGGCGAGGGCATCACCGTGGGGCCCATGCTGCTGGGGGCGCGCAAGACCGTGCACATCGTCACGCCCACGGCCACCGTGCGGCGGCTGGTCAACATGGCCGCCCTGGCGAGCGTGGACGCCGCCTGGGCGAGGAGCTGAACCACGGGCGAGGAACGCAAGCGCGTGGCGGTGGTCACCGGCGGCAACCGCGGCGTCGGCCTGGAGATCTGCCGGCAACTGGCGCGCGCCGATCTGCGCGTGGTGCTCACGGCCCGCGACGTGCGAGAGGGCGAGGCAGCGGCGCTCGGCCTGTCGAGAGAGGGCGCAGACGTGCACTTTCACCGCCTCGATGTGACGGACCCCGCCCAGGTGGAGGCCCTGGCGCAGTGGCTCGAAGGCGCGTTCGGCGGCGCGGATGTGTTGGTGAACAACGCCGGCATCCTGCCGGAGGGCCGCGGCCGCGGCGTGCTGCAGGTGCAGGCCCAGGAGTTTCGCGACACCTGCGAGACCAACTTCATCGGTCCGCTCCTGCTGTGCCAGGCCCTGGTGCCAAGCATGATGTCGCGCCATTACGGCCGCGTGGTCAACGTCTCGAGCGGCCTTGGCCAGTTACAGGGCATGGGTGATGGCACACCTGCATACCGCGCTTCCAAAACAGCCCTGAACGCGCTGACACGAATGGTGTCCGCCGCCTCTCGTGGCCGCGGCGTGCTGGTGAACGCCTTGTGCCCCGGCTGGGTGCGCACGCGCATGGGCGGCGCCAACGCCACGCGCCCCGTGGAGCAGGGCGCCGACACCGCCGTCTGGCTTGCCACCCTGCCCGCCGAGGGCCCCACTGGCGGCTTCTTCCGCGACCGCACCCCCATCCCGTGGTGAGGTGACGCGGTGCGGCGGGTCAGTAGAACCGCTGCGCCCAGGGGCGCTCGTCTGCCAGGGGGCAGTCCTTTCCGATCACTGCGCCGGCGCGGGTGAGGGTGATGCTGGCCCCCGACACCAACAACTCCGTATCGGCGTTGCCATAACGCGTGAGCGTGCCTTCGGGCAGTCGCGGCAGCTTGGCCGTGAAGTCGGGGGCGAACACGGTGGCCTCGCCGCCGCCTTCCGCGAAACGCACATCGATCACCGTGCCGCCGGGGCACTGGAAATTGCGTGCTTGCTGACGGGCGACGTTGGAGCAGCCGACCAGTGCGGCGGCCAGGGCGATCAGCACGAACAGTCGGACGGCACACATGTTCCGGTACTCCCGTGACGGTTGAAAAACAAAAATGATAGTGGACCGGGGGCCCGATCGGGCGCGCGCGCTGACTGCCTGGCCATCGCGCGACGGCAGTGGCCCGCTTCAGCGGGGGTTGCCCTGCCCTGACGGCTCGTCCAGGTCATCGGCGGGGCGTTGGATGCCCGCCACGGCACGTGCTTTCTGGAAATAGGCCTCGGCCTCGCGCTCTCGTCCCAGGCGGCAGCGCTTGATGGCATCGTCCACCAGCGGCGCCAAGGTGAGCCGCTGCACTTCGGTGAGCGCCACGCCCTTCAGGTCGCGCCCCAGCAATTCCAGCTCCAGTCGGCAGTCCGCCCCGGCTGTTTCAGCCAGGGCGAGCCCCACCAGACCTGCGAGCCGCGCGGCGCCCGCCGGCTGACCCATCAGGACTTATGCTCGAGGCCGAGGATCTTCATGGCCTTGTCGAGCGTCTCCACCGACTCCTTGTGCTTGCCGGCCTTGTGCAGCGCCTCGCCTTCAGCGCGCAGTTTCATGACCTCGTCCATCTGAGAGGCGCTCAGGCTGGGCTTGGCGGCAATCGCCTCATCGATGGCCTTCATGTCCTTGGGGCAGTGCGCGCCGAGCGCGGCACCGCTGGCAAGGGCGAGGGTGGCAGCGAGGACAACCGGACGAATCTTCATGACAGGGACTCCAAGGAAAGGGAGGAGGGGGTGCGCGAACGCGGCGCTGCGCGCGAACGCGGCGCTGCATTGCTGCGCCAAGCCTGCGCGAGACAAGTATAGGCGTGCACGCCTGCCGGAAGGAACTTCAGGCCCTAGAATCGCTCCTGCATCTAGCCCCCTTCCGGATGCGCCCTTCCATGATCTCGACCGGCATCCCTGCACCGACCCTGGACACCCACTGGGTGCGCGAACGCTTGGCCCGTGCGCCCGCGCCGCGGCCTGGCGATCTGCCGCTGTTCCGCCATCCCGACCACGTCGCCCCCGTGGCCGCCGCGGTGCTGGTGCCGCTGGTGTGGCGCGAAGCGGAGGTGCGAGTGCTGCTCACCCAGCGTACCGCCCACCTCAATGACCACGCCGGTCAGATCAGCTTCCCCGGCGGGCGGGTAGACGAAGGCGACGTGGACCGCGTGCATACCGCCTTGCGCGAGGCCGAAGAGGAAATCGGCCTGCCGCGGGACTGCGTCGAAATCCTGGGGATGCTGCCCGACTACGACATCATGACCGGGTTCCGCGTCACCCCCGTGGTGGGCTGGATACCGCAGCCCTTCGGCGTGCGCACCGATGCCTTTGAAGTGGCCGAAGTGTTCGAGGTGCCGCTTGCCTTCCTGCTTGATCCCGCCAACCACCAGCGGCACTGTCGTGTGGTGGGCGGAACCACGCGTCATTACTACGCCATGCCGTGGCAGGGCCGGCACATCTGGGGCGCAACGGCCGGTATGCTGCACCATCTCTACCGGGCGCTCGGTAATGCTTGAAGCACCATGAGCCATTCCCGCCCGCCCGTCACGCCCGCCGTGCGTGTGTTGCGCGAACAGGGCGTTGCCTTCAGCGATCACCTCTACGCGTACGAGGAGCGCGGTGGCACCGCGGTCTCCGCCCGCGAGCTCGGTGTGCACGAGCATGCGGTGGTGAAGACCCTGGTGATGGAGGATGAACGGCGCAATCCCCTGCTGGTGCTCATGCACGGCGACCACAAGGTTTCCACCCAGCGGCTCGCCCGCATGCTCGGGGTCAAGGACGTGCGCCCCTGCGATCCGGCAGTGGCCAACCGGCACACCGGCTACCTAGTGGGCGGCACCTCGCCCTTTGGCACGCGGCGCGCCATGCCGGTGTACATGGAGCGCACCATCATGGACCTGGAGCGCATCTACCTGAACGGCGGCAGGCGAGGCTATCTCGTGGGCTTGGCGCCGGCCGAGGCCGCCCGGGTGCTCTCGCCCGTGCTGGTGGAGGTGGGCGTGGCGGAGGCAACGCCATGACCACCCGGCGCGGTCATGGCGGACGGTGGGGCGCGGTGGGGCCGATGCCATGATGGAGTGGATCATCCTCGTGCTGGCCATGGCGGGCGCGTGGTTCTGGCTCGATTCGCTCAGGTGCCGCGAGATTGCGCTGGCGGCTGGCGAGCGCGCGTGTGCCGCCCAGGGTCTGCAGTTCCTCGACTGGACAGTGGCGCAGATGCGGTTGCGTCCCGAGCGCGACGGCGAGGGCCGGGTTCGCCTGCGCCGTGTATACCGGTTCGAGTACAGCGAAACCGGTGATGACCGCCTGCAAGGCAGCGTCTGGCTGCTGGGCCGCCGTGTGGAGGAGGTGCAGCTGGCGCGGCAGCTCCTCAGCGGCGACAACGTCATCCCGCTGCATTGACAGGCCCCGGGCCGGCGCGTCCCGCGCGCGCCGCCGCCTCGGCGGCCGACAAGGGGTGCCAGGTACGCGAGGATCATTTCCCTCGAGGCGCACCAACCGGACACGGTGATGGACGCGGTGATTGCGCAGCCGGGGGGCGCAAAGCACACTTCCGCTTCCTTTGTTCCCGGCACCTCCTCCCATGGGAGCCCCTCGATCCGTGCAAGCCCGCTCCGCTCAGGCCCCCGTGGCCCGCGACGCCTTCACCCAGGCCATGTCCCGGGCCGTCACCGGCGTATCGGTGGTGTGTGCCGAGGGGCCCGTGGGCCCCGTGGCGCTAACGGTGAGCGCGGTGGCCTCGGTGTCGGCCGATCCGCCCCTGCTGCTCGCCTGCGTGCGGCGCGCCAACCTGCTGCGCGCGGCAGCACTGGCGGCAGGGCGGTTCAGCGTAAGCCTGCTTGCTGCCGACCAAACTGCCATCGCCGAGTCCTGCGCTGGTCGTGGGCCCGAGGGTCCGGCTGTGGTCTTCGTGCCTGGCACCACCGGCCTGCCGGTGGTGCCAGGCGCCGCTGCCATCTTCGAGTGCCAGTTGCATGCCGCCCACGAGGCTGGCACCCATACCATCCTCGTGGGCCTCGTGGTCGGTGCCGCCCATGGCGGCGCCGAGCCGCTGCTCTACCACGCACGCGCCTACGGACAGCCCGCTCCCCTCTGACTCTCCGGTCGACCGTGAATGCGCCTGACATCGAGCGGGCGTGCAAGGAGAGAGACTGCCCTCGACCACGCAACGCACTGTAACGGTGCAAAGCATTGAAATCGCGAGCCGCGTTGGTGCGCTCTGGGTTTGGTGGATTGGATTGGAGAGGCAATCCACGTTGATGGATAAGGATTTCCTGCGGTGGCATCGGTTTTGCGAAACGAATGATCGAGAGGAGCGACGCTCGTATCGCTTCCTGTCGTTGTCGGCTAGGGTTCCGGGCGCGCGTGGCGTGCCGGCTGGTCCGAGAGCCGACGGTCCCGCGGTTGTGGTTGCGGGGCTCCACGGAGGGATAAAAGCCCGGGAGGCCGAAGACGAGTTCAGGTCCTCTCGTGCCCGTCAACTTCCGGGGAGTGCCTCATGTCCGTTCACGCTTGCTCGCGCGGCCGCCTGCCGCGGCTGTTCGCCGGCCTGCTGGCCGCCACGTTGCTGGGCTTGGGCGCCACCGCGCGTGCCGAGGTGAAGATCGGCTACAGCGACTGGCCCGGATGGCTCGCCTGGGCCATTGCCGAGCAGCAGGGCTTCTTCAAGAAGCACGGCGCCAGCGTCAAGCTGGTGTGGTTCCCCACGTACACCGATTCCATTGCCGCACTGTCCGCGGGCCAGGTGGACGGCAACTGCCAGACCTGGTCCGACACCATGGCGCCGCTCGCCAAGGGCGTGCCGATCAAGGTGGTGCTGGTGAACGACAACTCCTTCGGCAACGATGCCGTCATGGCGAACCCGAAGTTCAAGTCGCTCAAGGACCTCAAGGGCAAGACCGTCGCACTGGAGGAATTCAGCGTGTCGCATTTCCTGCTGGGCATCGGCCTGGCCAGGGAGGGCATGACGCCCAGGGACGTGAAGATCGTCAACCTGTCGGCGGGCGACGCGGCAGCGGCCTTCCTCAGCGGCCGCGTGGACGCTGCCACGGTGTGGAACCCGTGGGTGAACAAGATCGAGCTCTCGGGCAAGGGCAGGAAGCTGTTCTCCTCCGCCGACGCGCCGGGTCTGGTGCCCGACCTGCTGGTGGTGCAGGAGAAGTCCCTGGCCGCCAACCGCAAGGACTTCGTGGGCATGGTCAAGGCCTGGTACGACGTGGAGGCCTTCATCCGCAACAAGCCCGAGGAGGCGGTGAAGATCATGGCGAAGATCGTCGAGATGAAGCCGGAGGAATACAAAGTGTTCCTGCCCGGCACGCGCTTCTTCGGCGAGAAGGAGAACCTGGAGGCCTTCGGCGCGGCCTCCCAGCCCCGGTCGCTGCTCAACGTGGCGCCTGCCGTGCTGAAGTTCCTCGAGGACAACAAGCTGATCGAGGGCAAGCCCGACTTCGCGAAGGCGCTGGATGCCTCCCTCGTGAAGGAAGCGGCCGCCTCGCGCAAGTGATTTCCAAGGCCACCCGGACCCGCCCGCCATGAACTCAGCCGCCCACCGCCCGGGGATCTGGTCGATCCGCGGCCCCATCAGCCAGCGCCGCTACTGGATCCTCGCCGCCATCGGCCTGATCACCCCGATCCTCGCCTGGTGGCTGGTGGCCAGCACCGGCTGGGTGGAGAAGGTCTTCATGCCCTCGCCGGGCGCGGTGTGGGACCGGACCCTGCTGTGGGCCACCGAAGACAACCTGCTGCAGGACACGGGCATCAGCGTGTACCGCGTCACCATGGGCTGGCTGCTCTCGGCGGTGATCGCCATGCCCCTGGGCATGTTGATCGGCACCTTCCGCCCGGTGCAGGCGGTGCTCGAGCCGCTAACCGATTTCATCCGCTACATGCCGGCGGTGGCCTTCATTCCTCTGGTGATGCTGTGGATCGGCATCGATGAAGGCTCCAAGATCGCCATCATCTTCATCGGCACCTTTTTCCAGATGGTGCTGATGGTGGCGGAGGACGTGCGCCGCGTGCCCATGCAGCAGATCGAGGCGGCCCAGACCATGGGCGCCACCCGCGCCGAGATTCTCCAGCTGGTGTTGCTGCCCTCGGCCAAGCCCGCGCTGGTGGACACCATGCGCATCACCATGGGCTGGGCGTGGACCTACCTGGTGGTGGCCGAGCTGGTGGCAGCCAATTCGGGCCTGGGCTACGCCATCCTCAAGGCCCAGCGTTTCCTGCAGACCGACAAGATCTTCGCCGGCATCATCCTCATCGGCCTCATCGGGCTGCTCACCGACCAGATGTTCCGATTCCTGCACCGCAAGGCCTTCCCATGGATGCACAAGAAGTCGTGAGCGCCGCGCCCAAGATCCGCGTCCGCGGCCTGGGCAAGGTCTTCGGCGAGCCGCCCGCCGAGGTGCGGGCGCTGGACAACGTCTCCCTGGACGTGCTCCAGAACGAGTTCGTCACCCTGGTGGGCGCGTCGGGCTGCGGCAAGTCCACCCTGCTGCGCATCATCGGCGGCCTGGAGTATCACACCAGCGGCGAGTTGCTCGCCGACGGCAAGCCGGTGTCCGGGCCGGGTGCCGATCGCGCCATGGTGTTCCAGCACTACAGCCTGTATCCGTGGTTGCGCGTGCTGGGCAACATCAAGTTCTCCCGCCGCCTGGGCGTGAACCGCCGCCACATCACCAGCGCCGATGTGGAGGTGGCCGAGGGCCGCGCCGACGCGCTGCTGCGCCTGATGGGTCTGTCGGCCTGCCACAACGCCTACCCCAACCAGCTTTCCGGCGGCATGCAGCAGCGGGTGGCCATCGCCCGGGCGCTCATGAACCGGCCTGCCATCCTTCTCATGGACGAGCCCTTCGGCGCCCTGGATGCCCAGACGCGCGAGGTGATGCACGACCTCATCCTGCATGTCTTCCGACTGGAGAGGAGCACCATCGTGTTCGTCACCCACGACGTGGAGGAAGCCATCTACCTGGGCCAGCGCGTGGTGCTGATGGCACCCCGCCCGGGGCGTATCGACACCATCTATCAGGTGCCCTTCGGCGCCGAGCGCAACCAGGACCTGAAGCACACCCCGGAGTTTCTCCGGATGAAGAACGAGATCCTCGGCCGCATCCGCCAGACCTCCGGCATGGAGACCGACACCGAGATGCTCCAGCAGCTCTCGCGCACCACCCAGGACTGAGTTTGCCCGGTGGCAGCCGCCCTTCTCCCCACCCCCCACACCCATGAAAACCGCCGATCCCTCCACCGTAGAGACACTGCGCAAATCCCTCGCCGAGCAGGGCGTGAAGTACGCCCTGGCCAGCTTCGTGGACATCCACGGCGTCTCCAAGACCAAGGTGGTGCCGCTGGCGCACCTGCCACAGATGTTGCAGGGCTCTGAGCTCTTCACCGGCGCTGCCCTGGACGGCGTGCCCCAGCAGGTGAGCGACGAGGAGGTGGCGGCCCTGCCGGATGCAGCCTCCTGCACCGTGCTGCCGTGGAATCCGGAGATCGCCTGGTTCGCCAGCGACCTGTGGTGCCGCGGCGAGCCCTTCGAGGCCTGCTCGCGCCAGATCCTCAAGCGCCAGACCGAGGCCGCGGCCGCCATGGGCCTGAGGATGAACCTGGGCGTGGAGACCGAGTTCTTCGTGCTCAAGGAGGCCGCCGACGGCCGGATCGTGCCGGTGAGCGAGCGCGACACCCTGGAGAAGCCCTGCTACGACCTGCGGGGCTTCCTGGACAGCTACGGCTTCCTCGACGAACTGGTGGAGGCCATGAACCGCATGGGCTGGGATGTCTATTCCTTCGACCACGAGGATGCCAACGGCCAGTTCGAGACCGACTTCATGTACGCCGACGCTCTCACCATGGCGGACCGCTGTACCTTCTTCCGCATGATGGTGGGCGAGCTCGCCAGGCGCCGCGGCTGGTTCGCTAGCTTCATGCCCAAGCCGTTTCGCAACCGCACCGGCTCCGGCGCCCACTACAACATGTCGCTGGCCAGCCTGGAGAGCGGCGAGAACCTGTTCGTGCCCGGGGACGACCCCCACGGCTGCGGTCTCACCCGGCTGGGCTACCAGTTCATCGCCGGCATCCTGCGCCACGCGGCCGCCATCTGCGCCGTGATCGCGCCCACCGTGAACAGCTACAAGCGGCTGGTGAAGCAGGGCTCCATGTCGGGCTTCACCTGGGCGCCGGTGTTCGTGTGCTACGGCAATAACAATCGCACCAACATGCTGCGCATTCCGCTGGCGGGCGGGCGCGTGGAGTGCCGCGCGGCGGACATCTCCTCCAACTTCTACCTGGGCGCGGCCATGATGCTGGCCGCCGGCCTGGAAGGCATCCGCGAGGGCCTCGATCCGGGCGCGCCCCACACCGAGAACATGTACCTGGTGCCCGACGAGGAGCTTCGCCGCCGCGGCATCTCCTGGCTGCCGCGCACGCTCGACGAGGCGGTGGATGCCTTCGAGGCCGACCCGCTTTCGCGCCAGGTGATGGGTGACGGCATGTTCCGCGCCTTCGCCGACTTCAAGCGGCGGGAGTGGATCGAATACCACACCGAGGTTTCGGAGTGGGAACACAGGCGCTATCTCAGGCTGTTCTGAGTGGCGCGATCAGGGCACGGCGGCGCGAGCCGCTCGCAGCAAACGGAGATCACACATGACAACCCACTCGCCGCCCGGAGAAGTGCTCTGGGAGGAAACCGTACCGGGCGGATGCCACTGGTCGGGCGTGCTGCGCCGCGGCGTGGCGCTGCGCATCACCGACGTGGAGGGCGGCGCCAACTGCGCCATGCTGCTGTTCAACTTCGAGGACAAGTCCGAGCGCTACAACATGCCCGACACCCTCAAGGCCCAGCACACCGCCCTGCTCAAACGCGGGCACGTGCTCATGACCGACATGGGCCGCGCCATGGCCTCCATCGTGGCCGACACCCACGGCTGGCACGACAGCTTCTGTGGCGTGATGCACGACGACCAGCTCCAGGCGCGCTTCCGTACCCGCCGCTATCAGGAGCACCGCAACGCCATGCACCGCAGCGGCCGCGAGGGGCTGCTCAAGGAGCTGGCGCGCTGGGGCCTCGGGCCGCGCGACCTACACGCCAACGTGAACTGGTTCAGCAAGGTGGCGGCTGACCCCGAGGGCAATCTTTCGTTGGACACCGCCGCCTGGAAGCCGGGCGCCAGCGTAGACCTGCGCCTGGACATGCACGCGCTGGTGGTGCTGTCCGCGGCCATGCACCCGCTCGACCCGCGCCCGGCGTACTCGCCCGGCGCCGTGAAGCTCACGGCCTGGCGCTGTGGGCTCGCGGCCTCCGGCGACTTCTGCCGCAACTTCCGTCCCGAGAACCAGCGGGCCTTCATCAACACCGAGCGCTACTTCGCGGCCTGAGGGCTGGTGCCGGCGCCGTGCGCGCCCAACCCCCGCCGCCCCCGGGACGCCCCCCGGGCGCACCGCAGCCACTTCACGGAGTTCTGCCATGATCGTCGAAAGCCCCCGCGACCCCGCCGCCGCCGTGTTCGACCAGGTATGCCCGGCCGGCGAGCCCTGGATGCACGTGGTGCACCGCGGCCAGGTGTTGCGCATCCTCGACCTGGAAGGCAACCAGGCGGTGGACACCCTGTTCTACAACCTGCACGACCCGGAGGAGCGCTACAGCGCGGTGGACACCATCCAGCGAGCCCGCAATCTCTACCTCACCGCGGGCACCGTGCTCCATTCCACGCTGGGGCGGCCCATGCTCACCATCGTGGCCGACACCTGCGGCCGGCACGACACCCTGGGCGGCGCCTGCTCGCAGGAGAGCAACACCGTGCGCTACGCGCTGGACAAGCGCTTCATGCATGCCTGCCGCGACAACTTCATGTCCGCCATCTGCCACCACCCGGAGCACGGCCTCGCCAAGCGGGACATCACCCACAACATCAACTTCTTCATGAACGTGCCCGTCACGCCCCAGGGGGGCCTCACCTTCGCCGACGGCATTTCGGACGCGGGCAAGTACGTGGAGCTGCGGGCCGAGATGGACGTGGTGTGCCTGGTGTCCAACTGCCCGCAGCTCAACAACCCCTGCAACGGCTGGAACCCCACGCCGGTGAGGATGCTGGTCTGGGACGACTGAGCCCGCCTGGTCCGCGCGCAGCCCGACGCCTCCTCCCATCATCCCGGGCGCATCCGGTGCCCGACGCGACGAAAATCCATCCGTGTTCCACAAAGTTCTCATCGCAAACCGCGGCGCCATCGCCTGCCGCGTGATCCGCACCCTGCGCCGCATGGGTGTGCGCTCGGTGGCCGTGTACTCCGAGGCCGACGCCCAGTCGCTACACGTGCTCGAGGCCGACGAGGCCGTGTGCATCGGCCCCGGGCCGGCCGCCGGCAGCTACCTGCTGGGCGCGCGCATCCTCGAGGCCGCCGTGGCCACCGGTGCCCAGGCCATCCACCCCGGCTACGGCTTCCTGTCCGAGAACGCGGCCTTCGCCGAGGATTGCGCCCGCGCAGGCGTGGTGTTCATCGGTCCGCTGCCCGCGCAGATGCGCGCCTTCGGCCTGAAGCACACGGCGCGCGAGCTTGCAGCGGCCAGCGGCGTGCCGTTGCTGCCCGGCACGGGCCTTCTGGCCGATGCCGGCCAGGCGCGCGCCGAGGCCGCGCGCATCGGCTACCCGGTGATGCTCAAAAGCACCGGCGGCGGCGGCGGCATCGGCATGCGCCTGGTATGGGCGGAGGACCAGCTCGCCGAAGCCTTCGCGGCGGTGGAGCGTCTGGCGCGGGCCAACTTCAAGGATTCCGGCCTGTACCTGGAAAAGTACGTGGAGCAGGCGCGCCACATCGAGGTGCAGGTGTTCGGCGACTCCCGCGGAAAAGTGGTGGCCCTGGGGGAGCGTGACTGCTCGGCCCAACGGCGCAACCAGAAAGTGATCGAGGAGACACCCGCGCCGCACCTGGCGCCCGCCACCCGCGCGCGGCTGCTGGATACGGCGGTGCGGCTTGCGGCGGCGGCGGGGTACCGCAACGCCGGCACGGTGGAGTTCGTGCTCGACGCGGCCACGGGCGAGTTCTGGTTCCTGGAGGTGAACACCCGCCTGCAGGTGGAGCACGGGGTCACCGAGCAGGTCACCGGGATCGACCTGGTGGAATGGATGGTGAAGGAAGCGGCGGGTGAGCTCGACCTGACGGGCTTCGTGGCCGAGCCGGAGGGCGCGTCCATCCAGGTGCGTCTCTACGCCGAGGACCCGGCGCGGGGTTTCCAGCCCGCCAGCGGCCTGCTCACCGAGGCCGTGTTCCCTCCGGGGGCGCGGGTGGAGACATGGGTGGAGACGGGCGTGGAGGTGCCGCCGTTCTACGACCCCATGATCGCCAAGCTGATCGTTACCGCGGCCGACCGTCCCGCCGCGGTGGAGGCTCTTGAACAGGCGCTTGCGGCCACCCGCCTGGCAGGTATCGAGACCAACCTCCACTACCTGCGCCAGGTAGTGGCCGATTCCTCGTTCCGCGAAGGCCGGGTGGTGACCCGCACCCTGGGCCAGTTCCACTATCGCCCCAGCACCGTGGAGGTGATGGTGCCCGGCGTGCAGACCACGGTGCAGGACTGGCCCGGACGGGTGGGGTTCTGGGACGTGGGCGTGCCGCCCTCGGGGCCCATGGACGCGCTGGCGCTGCGCCTGGCCAACCGGCTGCTCGGCAACGCCGAAGGCGCTGCTGCGCTGGAGTGCACCGCCAGCGGCCCGACACTGCGCTTCAACACGGACACGGTTTTCGCCCTGACCGGGGCGCAGATGCAGGCCACCCTGGACGGCGTGCCCGTGGCGGTCAACGCCAGCCACGCGGCATCCGCCGGCAGCGTGCTGGCCATGGGCGCGGTGCGCGGGCCGGGGCTGCGCGCCTACGTGGCGGTGGCCGGCGGCTTTGCCGTGCCTGCCTACCTGGGCTCCAGGGCCACCTTCACCCTGGGGCGCTTCGGCGGCCACGGCGGGCGTACCCTGCGCGCCGGCGACGTGCTGCCGCTGCCGGCCGCCGCGGCCCTGCCGGCGCCGGCCGTGCTGCCGCGCGCGCTCGTGCCCGCGCTTTCCCACCACTGGGAGATCGCGGTGCTCTACGGCCCGCACGGCGCGCCGGATTTCTTCACGCCCGCGGACATGGACAGGTTCTTCTCCACCCGCTGGGAGGTGCACTACAACTCCTCGCGTACCGGCGTGCGGCTGGTGGGGCCGAAGCCCCAGTGGGCCCGGCGCGACGGCGGCGAGGCGGGGCTGCACCCCTCCAACATCCACGACAACGCCTACGCCATCGGCGCCATCGATTTCACCGGCGACATGCCGGTGATCCTCGGCCCCGACGGCCCGAGCCTGGGCGGCTTCGTGTGCCCGGCGGTGATCGTCGATGCGGAACTGTGGAAGACGGGGCAGCTGCGTCCGGGCGACTCGGTGCGCTTCGTGCGCGTGGATCGTGACTGGGCGTCGGCCGCGGCGGCGGTGCGCGACCAGGCCATCGCCGCGCTGGCGCGCCCCGCCAGGCGGCCAGCGGCGCTGTGGCGGTCCGCCAAGGGATCGGGCGCTGGTGTCGGCTCGCCCGTGCTGCACGCCGTTCCCGCCCGCGAGGGGCGTCCGGAGGTAGTGATCCGCCAGGCTGGCGACCGCTACCTGCTGGTGGAGATGGGCCCGCCCGTGCTGGACCTCAACCTGCGGTTTCGCATCCACGCCCTGATGCAGTGGCTGCAGGCGCAGCGCATCGAGGGCATCACGGACCTCACGCCGGGCATCCGCTCGCTGCAGGTGCACTTCGACCCGGCGGTGCTGCCCCTTGCGCGGCTCATGGACGCGCTGGCCAACTCCGAGGCGCGGCTGCCCGCCGTGGAGGACATGGTGGTGCCTACGCGCATCGTGCACCTGCCCCTGTCCTGGGACGATCCGGCCACGCAATTGGCCATCCACAAGTACATGCAGTCGGTGCGGCCGGATGCGCCATGGTGCCCCAGCAACATCGAGTTTATACGGCGCATCAATGGCCTGGATTCCATCGACGCGGTGCGCGAGATCGTGTTCGGCGCCAGCTACCTGGTGCTGGGTCTTGGCGACGTGTACCTTGGGGCGCCCGTGGCCACGCCGGTGGACCCGCGCCACCGCCTGGTCACCACCAAGTACAACCCGGCGCGCACCTGGACGCCCGAGAATGCCGTGGGCATCGGCGGGGCCTACCTGTGCGTCTATGGCATGGAGGGCCCCGGCGGCTACCAGTTCGTGGGCCGCACGGTGCAGATGTGGAACCGTCACCGCGCCACCTCCGATTTCGCCGCCGGCAAGCCCTGGCTGCTGCGCTTCTTCGACCAGATCCGTTTCCACCCGGTGAGCGAGCGCGAACTGGCCCGCCTGCGCGAGGACTTCCCCCTGGGCCGCCACCGGCTCGAAGTGGAGGAGACCACCTTTAGCCTGCGCCACTACAACGCCTTTCTCGCCCGCGAGGCCGGTTCCATCGCGGCCTTCAAGGCTCGCCAGCAGGCTGCCTTCGAAGCCGAGCGCGAGCGCTGGCGCGCCGCCGGCCAGGCCGAGTACGCCAGCGACGCCACCGTGGCGGCCGCCGCGCCCGACACCGAGCTCGACCTGCCGCCCGGCGGCCATGCCGTGGCAACCCAGGTGGCCGGCAACGTGTGGAAGGTGGCCGTGAAGGAAGGCCAGCAGGTGGCGGCCGGCGACGTGCTGGTGATCGTGGAGTCCATGAAGATGGAGATCCCCGTCACCGCGCCCGCCGCGGGCCGGGTGCACCGCCTGTTCTGCCGCGAGGGCGCCACGGTGAGCGCAGGCCAGGACCTGGTGGTGATTGCGCACTGAGACCCGCGAGGCGAATTTGTCCGGCGAGCGCCGTTGACCGGTTGCATCGGCTCGCGGCGGTCACGAGTGACCAGTGTCGATTGCGGAAACGTGACAGTCGTTAGGCTGATCATGAGCCGAAAGAATCATTTTTGTTGCGGCGGTGTTGAGCAGTTCCGTCTTTTCGGCGCAGCCATTTTCATCGGGGCGGTTACTCAGGCTTCATGAAACCCGTCTTCGTCAACAAACCTTCATGAGCGCCCCATAGACTCGCGTCCCTCGAACCACCCGGGGGGAGCAGGACTTGGCGTACGTCACGACTGCCGGCCGCGCATGCGCTGGCCGCATCAACGCAGCTCGCGCGCGCGGCTTCACGCTGCTGGAGTTGCTGGTGGTGATGGTGATCATCGGCCTGCTCGCGGCCTACGTGGGCCCGCGCTACTTTTCCCAGATCGGCAAGAGCGAGATCAAGGTTGCGCGCGCGCAGATCGACGCCTTCGAGAAGGCGCTCGACGCCTACCGTCTGGACGTGGGCCGCTACCCGAGCACCGAGCAGGGTCTGGGCGCGCTGGAGACGCGTCCGCAGGGCGAGGCCAAGTGGCAGGGGCCTTACCTGAAGAAGGCGGTGCCCATGGATCCGTGGGGCAAGGCCTACCAATACCGGTCTCCTGGCGAGAAGGGCGAGTTCGACCTGTTCTCCTTCGGCAAGGACGGTCAGCCGGGGGGCGAGGGCGAGGCCGCGGACGTGGGCAACTGGAACTGATGGCCCATGCGCTACCGCGTGAAGGCCATGAAGGCGGGCGAGGGGGTGGTATCTCTGGCGCTGGAGGCGGCGAGTCCGGCCGAGGCGCGCGCGCGGGCCACGGGGCAGGGCTATGCGGTGCTGTCGGTGCGCGGTGCCGGCGGGTTGCCGTTGCCGGGCCGCCGCGCGAAGTTTCCCCTGTTGCTCTTCAGCCAGGAACTGCTGGCACTGTTGCGTGCAGGCATCAGCCTGGTGGAGGCGCTGGAGACGCTGGCCGAAAAGGAATCGAAGCCCGAGACCAGGGCGGCGCTCGGGCGCCTGCTGGACGCGCTCTACGAGGGCAACGCCTTCTCCGCGGCGCTGTCGGGCGTGCCCGAGGCGTTTCCCGACCTGTACGTGGCCACGGTGCGCGCCAGTGAGCGCACCGGCGATCTGCCCGAATCGCTCAGGCGCTATATCGCCTACCAGTCCCAGGTGGACCTGGTGCGCAAGAAGCTGGTGAGCGCCTCCATCTACCCTGCCATCCTGATCGCCGTGGGCGGGCTGGTGACGTTGTTCCTGCTGGGCTATGTGGTGCCGCGCTTCTCGCAGGTGTACGACGACGTGGGTCAGGACTTGCCGTTTTTGTCGCGGGTGCTGCTGGACTGGGGCCGGCTGGTGGAGGCGCACGGAGTGGCCATCGGCACGGCTTTCCTGGCGGCGCTCGTGATGCTGGGCTGGTGGGCCTTCAGGCCGTCAACCCGCGCCACGGTGCTGGACTGGTTGCGGCGCATCCCCGCCATGGGCAATCGAATTCGCGTCTACCAGCTCACGCGCTTCTACCGCACGCTGGGAATGCTGCTCTCCGGCGGCATCGCCGTGGTGCCGGCCACCGGCATGGTGGCGGGGCTGCTGGATGCCAGCCTGCGCGGGCGGCTGGCGGGCGCGCAGCGCGCCATTCGCGAGGGCAAGCCCATCTCGGCGGCCATGGAGTCTGCCGGATTGGTCACGCCCGTGGCGCTGCGATTGCTGCGGGTGGGTGAGCGCACCGGGCAGATGGGCGAGATGATGGAGCGCATCGCCGAGTTCCACGACGAGGAGATGGCGCGCTGGGTGGAGACCTTCACCCGCACCTTCGAGCCCCTGCTCATGGCCGTGATCGGGGTGGTGATCGGGGGCGTGGTGGTACTCATGTACCTCCCCATCTTCGAGCTGGCGGGGAGCCTGCAGTGAAGCCGCGCGAGTTCGAGGCGCAGCCCTTCACGCCGCAGCGGCTCGAGGCGGCGCGCGTGGCAGCGGCCGCCTCCGGGCGGCGGCTGGTGGCCTGCCTGGAGGAATTGACCGCGCTGGAACCCGAGGCCTTCACCGCCGCGCTGGCGGCCACGCTGGGGGGGCTGCCCCTCACCATGGCCCAGATGCACGCGCTGGAGCCCGCCTTCGACCTGCTGCCCTACGCCGAGGCGCTGTCGCGGGAGGTGGCGCTGCTGCGCGAGCCCGACGGCGCGCTGCTGCTGGCCCATGCCGACCCCTTCGACGGGCGGTTGCGCGCCTGGGCGGCGGAGCGGATTGCCGAGCCGGTTCAGCTGCGGGCCGCGCACAGCTCCGACATCGCTGCCTGGCTTGCCCGCCAGGGCGAGAATCTGCGCGCCATGGAGAGCGTGGTGCTGGAGGCGAAGGCCGAGGGCGCCGACAAGCGCTCGGTGCAGAGCCTGTCGCTCAAGAGCATCAGCGAGGATGCCAGCCCCATCGTGCGGCTGGTGAACTCCACCCTCTACGACGCGCTCAAGAGCGGCGCCAGCGACATCCACCTGGAGAGCATCGGGGCGGGGCTGCACATCAAGTACCGCATCGACGGCGTGCTGGTGAACGTGAGCCAGGCACCCGGCGCGCAGACTGCCGAGCAGGTGATCTCGCGCATCAAGGTCATGGCTGAGCTCGACATCGCCGAGCGGCGGGTGCCCCAGGACGGCCGCTTCAAGGTGTCCTCGGGCGGGCGCGAGATCGATTTCCGCGTCTCCATCATGCCCTCCATCTTCGGCGAGGACGCGGTGCTGCGCATCCTCGACAAGCAAAGCCTTGCCGACCAGGTGAAGGGTCTGTCGCTGGACAGCCTGGGCTTCGATGAGGCCGCCAAGGCCTGGGTGCGGCGCCTGGCGGGCGAGCCCTACGGCATGTTGCTGGTCACAGGCCCCACGGGCAGCGGCAAGACCACCACGCTGTACGCCTCCATCAGCGAGATCAACCACGGCCACGACAAGCTCATCACCATCGAAGACCCGGTGGAATACCAGTTACCCGGCGTGTTGCAGATCCCCGTGAACGAGAAGAAGGGGCTCACCTTCGCCCGCGGCCTGCGCTCCATCCTGCGCCACGACCCCGACAAGATCATGGTGGGCGAGATCCGCGACGCCGAGACCGCGCAGATCGCCATCCAGGCCGCGCTCACCGGGCACCTGGTGTTCACCACCGTGCACGCCAACAACGTCTTCGACGTGATCGGGCGCTTCACCCACATGGGTGTGGACCCCTACAGCTTCGTCTCGGCATTGAATGGCGTCATCGCCCAGCGGCTGGTGCGCGTCAACTGCAGCCACTGCGCCGGCGACCACGCGCCCGACGATGCCCTGCTGGCCGACTCGGCGCTCGATCGCGCCCAGGTGCTGGGCTGGCGTTTCCGGGCGGGCAAGGGCTGCGGCCACTGCCGTGGCTCGGGCTACCGGGGGCGCAAGGCCATCGCCGAGATGCTCGTGCTCACCGACGAGCTGCGCGAGATGATCACCGCGCGCGAGCCGATCCGGCGCATCAAGGAGGCGGCGCAGCGCGGCGGCACGCGCTTCCTGCGGGAATCGGCACTGGAACTGGTCAGGCGGGGCGAGACCACCCTCACGGAGGTGAACCGTGTCACGCTGGTTTCCTGAGGGAGGCCTTGCCGCCGTCGCGCGCGGCCAGCTGCGAGTGCGGCTTGCGCCGGACGCGGTGGAGCTGGTGCGCCTGTCGCCGGGATTGCGGCCGGGGATCGTGCACGCCGTTCGACGGGCGGTTGCAGGGGGCGGCAGCGCTGCCGCGGGACAGCCCTGGCGCGGGGCCCTGGAAGCCGTCGCCGAGGCGTTGCGGATCGAGCCGCTCCTGGGAGGCGCGCCAGCGCTGGTGGCCGTGTCCGATCACTGGGTGCGATGGCTGCTGGTGCCCTTCAGCGCATCGCTGACGCTGGATGCGGAGCTGCAGAGCTACGCCCGCATGGAGTTCGAGGCCGTTCACGGTGAGCGCGCGCGCGGCTGGACGGTGTGCCTGTCGGCGCCGCGGCCAGGGGGTGCCACGCCCGCCTGCGCGCTGGATGCGTCGCTGCCCGAGGCGCTGCGCGAGGTGCTGCATGGCGCGGGTGCGCAGCTCGTATCGCTGAGCCCCGGCTTCGCCCTGGCCTTCCACCGGCACCGCAAGCGTATCGGGCCTGGCCCGGCCGCGCTGGCCCTGTTGGAGCCTGGCCGCTGCACGCTGGGCGTGTTCCAGGAGGGCGCGTGGCAGGCCATCGCGGCGCCGCGCTTGCCCGGCGATCCGGTAGCGGCCCTTGCAGCCGAGCTGTTGGCTGTGCTTGCCCGCGGCGCCGTGGCGTCGCCCGGCACGCTTCATGTGGCCTTCGCGAGCGGACGGCGGGCCCTGCCCGCCGAAGTGGCTGGCTGGAAAGTCGAAGCGCTCACCGAGCCCGCCGTGCCGTTCACTGCCCTGCCCGCCGACGGCGCCGGTGGCGCGATTCCCGGACCGGTGCCGTCATGAGCATGCCGGCGCTGCGGATCGACTTTGTGCGGCAGGCCGGCTCGCGCAGCCCGGTGGCGCTGGCGCTTCTGGGGTTGGGCGTGCTGGCCGCGGCTGCGGCATTCATCGGTGCCGAGAGGGCTCGCGAGGAGGCGGCGCGCTGGGAGCAAAAGCTGGAGGACACGAAACGCCTCGCGCGCCGCGCGTTGCCGAGTCTCGTGCCGGAAGAGGCGCCCACCGAGGACGTGGCCCGGGAGCTGCGCGCCGCCAATGCCGTGATCGAGCAGCTCGCGGCGCCCTGGGATACGCTGTTTCGCGACGTGGAGGCGGCGGTTTCGCCGGACGTGGCGCTGCTCACCGCCCAGCCTGATCCGAAGAACCGGCGCGTGATCCTCAGTGGCGAGGCGCGAGATCTCGCCGGCCTGCTCACCTTTATTGCGCGGCTGGAGTCCTCGCCGGGGTTCGAGGATGCCCACCTCACCCGCCACGAGGTTCGCGTGAACCTGCCGCGCCGGCCCATCGCCTTCGAGGTGCACGCGTCGTGGCTGCCCTGATGCGCGTGGTCGCGGACCGGTTTGCGGAGGCCAGTTCCGGCCCGGGCGCAGCACGGCCGCGCGCAATGAGCGCACCGGGGGCGCGGTTGCGGTGGCGCCTGTGGCGGGAGTTCTCCCGGTTCGGCTGGCAAGGCCTCGCCGGTCTGGCGCTGCTGGCGGCGGCGCTGGTGCTGTGGCTGGGCGCGTGGCGTCCCGACGAGGAGCGGGCGCAGCGCCTGCGCGCCGATGTGGCTGAATTGCGGGCGCGCTTGCGCGCCTCCGGCGAGAGTGCCTCTCCGGGCTCCGCCGCGCCCCCGGCCTCCCGCTCGGTGCAACTGGCCACCTTCCACGAGTTCTTTCCGCAAGTGGCCACGCTGCCAGACTGGCTGGCGGTGCTGCACTCCGCCGCGGCGAGGAACCGGCTCGTTCTCGAAAGCGGCAGTTACGCCCTGGTGCCGCCTCGCGGCGAACAGCGGCTGTGGCGCTACGAGATGAGCCTGCCCGTGAAGGGGACCTGGCCGCAATTGCGCGGCTTCGTCTCCGATCTGTTGGAACAGATGCCTGCCGCGGGGCTGGAGAACGTGGTACTCAGACGCGAGACGGCAGGCGCGGAGCAGGTGGAGGCGAAGTTCGACTTCGTGCTGTGGCTGGGCGGGGGTCACGACGCGTGGCGGCGCGGCCGCGGCCGCGCCGCCACGGACGACACCTCGGTTTCCCGCCCCGGGCAGGGCTCTGACACGGGCGCGACTGGCGCCGCGCGGGCACGGCCATGAGCATGAGCCCGCGGTTTCGCAAAGGCCTGGTGTTCGGCTGCCTGGGCCTGACCGTGGCCGTGCTGCGCGGGATGGACGGTGAGCCCGAAGTCACCCCCGCGGCCGCTGCTCCCGCGGAGGCTGCGAGGCCGGACACGACGGGGCGGTCGCGGCACACCGCGCAGGACATCCCTCGGGAGGATGGCGCCACGGCCGCGCCTGCGTTGCGTGACCCGCGCGGGTTGCGGCGGCGTGTGGAGCGCGCCGCCCGCGACGCCTTCGCCCCGCGTGACTGGGAGCCACCGGCGCCGAGGCTCACGGCGGCGCAGCAGGCGACCAGCGCGGCGGCCGCCGCCCCCCCGCCCCCCCAGGCACCGCCGCTGCCGTTTCGCTACGTGGGGATGCTGGGCGAGGAGGACGAGCAGGTCACAGTGTTCCTGGAGCGGCAGGACAAGGGCTATGCGGTGAAGCCGGGGGACCTCATCGACGGCGAGTATCGCGTGGAGGAGACCGGTGAGGGCCGGGTGGTTTTCACATACCTGCCGCTGGCGCAGCGGCAGGTGCTGGTGGCGGGAAACGGAGCGGGATCATGAGCAATGGCAGCAATCACGGGAACCCGGCGGTGGTCATTCGTGCCCCCGGCGCCTGGCACGGGCACGCCGTGTGCGTCCTGACGGCCGTGCTGTGCGCAGCGCCGGCGGCGGCGCAGGACAGCGGCGGCGGGCGCGAGACGGGCACATGGGCTTCCCGCGGCATCCTCCAGCTCGGCGTGCGCGCGCCCGCCACCGCGGCGCGTAGCGAAGCTTTTCGACGCGACCTGTTCGCCGCCGGCGAACCGGTGCGCACCCCCCCGGCGGAGGAGGCGCTGCTCGCGGCGGTGCAGCGGGGACACGCCGACGCCGTGCGGGCGGCCGTGTCCGCCGGAGCCTCTCCCAACGGCAGGGATGCTTCCGGGCGGATGGTGCTCCTGCTCGCCACGCGCGCCGGCGCAGCACCCCTGGTCCGTGTGCTCCTGGAGGCGGGCGCCGACCCCAACGTCAAGTCCGACGGCACCCTGCCCCTGATGGCGGCGGTGCGCGCCAACCGCTGGGACATCTGCAGGCTGCTGGTGCGCGCCGGCGCCCGCGTGGACGCCAAGGACGATGCGGGCACGCCAGCCGTCAACACGGCGGCCGCCCTGGGCTTTACCCGCATCGTGGCCGATCTTGCCGATGCCGGCGCACGCCTCGATCAGCGCGGCCGCGAGGGCTGGCCGCCGCTGGTGATGGCGGCCCGCGGCGGTCATGTGGACGCGGCGGCGGCGCTCCTCGACAGGGGTGCGGATGTGAACGTCACGGGCAAGGATTCCTTCGCCCCCCTCTACTGGGCCGTGTACCGCCGCGACGCGGCCATGGTGGCGCTGCTGGTGAAGCGCGGCGCTCAGGTGGGGACCCTTTCGGTGGAGTCGCTCCAATGAAGCTCCAGATCGGACCCGCGCTGGCCACCCTCGCCCTCACGGTGCTGCTTGGTGCTTGCGCCTCGAAACGGCATTTCGAGCAGGCCAACCGCCTTCTGGAGGACGGCAAGCCGGAGGAGGGGCTCGCGCGCCTCGAGCTCGCCTACCGCGAAAACCCTCGCTCGGCGCCGGTGCGCGCGGCGCTGCTGCGCGAGCGCGAGCGCCAGGCGGGCGGCTTCATCGCCGCCGGGGAGGCGGCGTTGCGCGCCGGGCAGTTCGACGCGGCCGATCAGGCCTTCGCGCGTGCCGCGCAGGTGGACCCCGACAGCGCCCGGGTGGCGGGCCTGGCCGCGGAGGTGCAGCGCGCCCGCGCCCACGAGCGGCTGGTGTCTGAAGCGGCGCGCCTGGAGGCCGCGGGTGACGCCGACGCCGCCGAGCAGCGGCTGCGCTCGGTGCTTGCCGAGAACCCTGCCCACCCCGGGGCCCGCCAGGCGCTGCGCCGGCTGATGGAGAGCGCTGCCGCTGCCCAGGCCGCGCCGCAGCTCAAGGTGCAATTCCGCAAGCCTGTCACCCTGGAGTTCCGGGAAACCCAGCTGCGCACCGTGTTCGAGATGCTTTCGAAATCTTCGGGCATCAACTTCGTCCTCGACCGGGACGTGAAGTCCGACCAGAAGCTCAGCATCTTCGTGCGCGCCACATCGGTGGAGGACCTGCTCAAGCTGTTGCTGGCCACCAATGGCCTGGATCGCAAGGTGCTCAACGAGAACTCCGTGCTGGTCTATCCCAACACGCCGGCCAAGCAGAAGGACTACCGCGACCTGGTGGTACGCAGCTACTACCTCGCAAACGCCGACGCCAAGCAGGCCTCGGCGCTGATGAAGGCGATGGTCAAGGCGCAGGACGTGTTCATCGACGAGAAACTCAACCTGCTGGTGGTGAAGGATTCCCCCGAGGTGATCCGGCTCGCCGACCAGCTGGTGCGGGCTCTCGATGTGGCGGAGCCCGAGGTGATGCTTGAGGTGGAAGTGCTCGAGGTGGCCAGGACGCGCCTGCAGGAGATCGGCGTGCGCTACCCGGGCAGCGTCAGCCTGGGCGCTCCGCCGGTGACCGGCGCCGGCGCGGCGGCAGCCGCCACCCAGCCCATCGATGGGCCGATGATCTTCACCACGGCCAATCCGGCGCTGGTGTTCAACCTCCGGGCCACGGTCAACCAGACAAACCTGCTTGCCAACCCGCGCATTCGCGTCAGGAACCGCGAGAAGGCGCGCATCCACATTGGCGACAAGGTTCCGGTGTTCACCTCCACCGCCACGGCCAACGTGGGTGTTTCCACCAACGTGAGCTACCTGGACGTGGGACTCAAGCTCGACGTGGAGTCGCAGGTGTTCCTCAATGACGAGGTGGCCATCAAGGTGGGCCTCGAGGTGAGCAACATCGTCGAGACCATCACCGTGGCCACGGGCACCGGTTCCACGGTCGCCTACCGCCTGGGCACCCGCAACGCCAACACGGTGCTGCAGCTGCGCGATGGCGAGACGCAGATTCTCGCCGGGCTCATCAGCGACGAGGACCGGCGCTCCTCGGCGCGCATCCCGGGGCTGGGCGACCTGCCGCTGCTCAGCCGCATCTTCGGCTCCCAGACGGACAACCGGGTGAAGAGCGAGATCGTGCTGCTCATCACGCCCAGGGTGGTGCGCAACGTCTACCGGCCCGAAGGGCTGCTGGCCGAGCTGCCCGCGGGTCCCGACAACTTTCCCGGGGCAGCGCCGCTGCGCCTGTCGGCCACCCGCGCTGGCGCGTTGGCCATGGCGGCCGCTCAGGGCGCACCGGCCGGAGCGCCTGCGGCCGAAGCGTTGCGGGCGGTGGCGCCGGCGGCCGTGCCCTTCGAGATCGCGCTGGCGGCGCCGCAGTCCGTCAAGGCGGGCGCGGAGTTCGTGGTGTCGGTGCGGCTGCCGGCCGCGGCGGACATCGTCAACGGCCAGATGGAGCTTGGGTTCGACGACAAGCTGCTGGAGCTGGTCGGCGGCGCGTCCGCGGCCTCCGGCCTCGCGAAGCTCTCCCTTGGCGCGGGCTCCCCCGTGAAGACGCTGCGTTTCCGGGCAATCGGCGCACCCGGAAAGACCGGGCGCATTGAGGTACGTGCCGTGGAGGGGACCGACAGCAGCGGCTTCGCGGTGGGCGTGAGCACCCCGCCGCCGGCAGAGATCGTGCTGCAGCCATGAGTCCGGCGCGCGCCATGGGCGGGTTCACGCTCGTCGAGATGCTCGTCACGGTGGCAATCGTGGCAATCCTGGCCATGGGGGCAGTGCCCTTCGCCCAGCTGGCCAGCCAGCGGGTGAAGGAGTCCGAACTGCGCACCGCCCTGCGGCAGATTCGAGAGGCCATCGACGCGTACAAGAGGGCCCACGACGACGGACGCATCACCCGCCGCGCCGACGTCTCCGGCTATCCGCCCTCTCTCGAAGCGCTGGCCGAGGGTGTGCCCAACGCCAAGCCGGAAGGGCCGCGGCGCATCGTGTTCCTGCGCCGCGTGCCGCGCGATCCGTTCCACCCCGACCGGGCGGCCGATCCGGCCCGGACGTGGGGCAAGCGCAGCTACGACAGCCCGTGGGACGCGCCGCGCGAGGGCGCGGACGTGTTCGACATCTACTCGCGCGCGGAGGGCGCCGGGCTCGACGGCGTGCCGTACCGGCAATGGTGAAGGCCGTGGGCGCGCCGGGCCGTGGCGGCTTCACCCTGGTGGAGTTGCTAGTGGTGATGGCCGTGGTCGCGCTGCTGCTGTCCATGGTGACGCCGCGCTACTTCGCCAGCGTGGACCGGGCGCGCGAAGCGGTGCTCAAGGAGACCCTTGCCACGGTCCGGGAAGCCATCGACAAGTTCCACGCCGACACCGGGGCTTACCCGGCCAGCCTGGACGAACTCGTCCGCCGCCGCTACTTGCGCCGCGCGCCCCTGGACCCGGTGACCGAGAGCGCAGCTACCTGGGTGGTGGTGCCCGCGCCGGGTGGCGCGGGCGGCCTGTTCGATGTGCGCAGCGGCGCCCCCGGGAGCGCCGCCGACGGCACGGCGTTCTCCGACCTGTGACCATGGCCACAGCCCCGCGCGATCCCGGGCGCAACGATCCCTGCCCCTGCGGAAGCGGGCGGAAGTTCAAGCGCTGTCACGGCGGCCCGGCTGGCGGCCGTGGCGCCCGCGCCCATTGGCTCGCCGAGCGTTTCGCGCGCTAGGCCCTGGGGTTTGTGTCGTCCAATGCCGATGCCCTCACGGCGGTCCGCCGCCAAATGCCGCTGTTGGCCAGCGGCCAGCTGGTGCGCCTCCTGTGGCTGCTGGAGCAGCGGCTGCACGACGCCGCCACCCAGCCGTGGCGGCAAGAGTCTGGCGGGACCTCCAGTTCCCGTGGCGCCGGCACGGCTGGCCATGCGTGACCTCACCAGCAGCCCGGCGGACCTCCCCGACCCGGCCGCGCACGTGCTCGTCCTGAATCTGGAGGTCGCCGCAGACGCGTCGATGGCCCACCTGCCCGGCTGCCTAGGCTGGCCCGTGTGGTTGTTGGATCGCTTCGACACCGACTGGCGGTGGGGATGGACGGACGAGCGGACACCCTGGTACCCGAGAATGCGCATCTTTCGCCAGCCGGTTCCGGGGGATTGGGGCACGGTGCTGGTCCAGGTGCGCGACGCGCTCGCCCGCCACGCCGTCGCTGCCGCGGTGGCGCAGCCATGAGGCGCGGCCGGTGCGCGGGGTTCACGTACGTGGGCGTCCTGGTGCTGGTGGCGCTGCTCGGCTTCGTCCTGGCGGGGGCCGGGCAGGCGTGGCGGCACCAGGCGCAGCGGGAGCGCGAGACCGAACTGCTGTTCGCCGGTACGCAGATCCGCGCCGCCATTGCCTCCTACCTGGCGAACTCTCCCGGAGCGCCCGAGTACCCGCCGACCCTCGAGGCGCTGCTGGAAGACCGGCGTCTGCCCGTGGTTCGCCGCCACCTGAGGCGCATCTACGCCGATCCCATGACTGGCAGGGCCGACTGGGAGCTTGTTCTCGCCGCGGGCCGCATCATCGGCGTACACAGCCGTGCGCAAGGCGTGCCGTTCCGCCGTGCGGGATTCGACACCGAGTTGGCCGACTTCGCCGCTGCGGCCACGTACCGCGACTGGCGATTCGTGGTGGCGGGCGGCGCTCCTGGCGGCCAGGGCGCGGGGCGGGCTGTGGTGCCGGATGCCGGAGGGGCGTTCGCGCAGGCGGCCCAGGCCGCCGCGCCGGTGTTGTCAGAGGATCCGGGCAGCGCCGTGCCGCCGCGCGCGAAGGACGCCGATACCCGCTGCGAGACTCAGCGCCTGTCCGACCTGCAGCGCTGCTCGGCGCTGCGCGACATGGCCACCACCGCGGCACTGACCCGCTGCTTCGCGTCCAGCGGGCCTCGGTTCGCGGCATGCAGCCGCGCGGCGACCTTGCCGCCGCTGCAACTGCCTCCCGATCCATGATCACCGTGCCCACAGGCGCCACGCCACCGGGCATCACCGCCCACCTCGCCTAGGTCGCCATGGACCAAACCACCATGATCGATGAGCGCGAAGCGGAGCGGCTGATGCATGTGGCCCAGTCGTCGCTGGAGGTGCGCCGGCGCAGCCAGTTCTTCCTGTGGTCCCAGGGCCAGTTGCAGAGCCTCGTTCCGCACGAGGTGATGGTGTGCGTGCACGGCGACGTCGCGCGGCGGTCTCTCGTGGTGGAGCACTTCGCCAGCTACCCGCTGCCGAGCCAGGACTCCGAGGGACTGCGCAACACCGACTCCGGCCTGATAGCCCAGGCGATCCGCAGCTGGGCCGAGCGCGGCGAGCGTCCCCTCACCATCTGCAATTCGGATCGCGACGCCATGCTGTACCGGCGCTTCGAGGGGGCGTTGCTGCGGCATGCCTTCCCGAACTTCGCCCTTCACGGCATTCCCATGCTCGAAGGCGCGTCAAGTTCGTTCTTCGGCTTCGCCAATATGCCTCAGCCCGTCTCGCCGCGGCTGGGCTTCATGTTGGAGATTCTCACGCCCTACATCTACACGGCCTTCGTGCGCATGCTCGCCAACGAGCGCGACCCCGCCGCCAAGGTGGAACCGGCGGATCGCCTCATCACCGCGCGCGAGGCGGAGATCCTGCGGTGGGTGAGGGATGGCAAGAGCAACCAGGAAATCGGCCACATCCTGAGCATCAGTCCGCTGACGGTGAAGAACCACGTCCAGAAGATGTTCAAGAAGCTCAACGTCCAGAACCGGGCTCAGGCGGTGGCCAAGGGCCTGTCGCTGAAGATCATCAGGAACATCGGCAGTTGACCGCCGCGCCGCGGCTCGGGGTGATCGCGTCGAGGCACCTTGCCATGTCGCCATCACGCGCCTGCTTGATCCGAACGGACTACTTTCTCGCGAGGCAGCGGGTCCACGCCCAGGAGCGCCATCCGAAAACGGACGGAAATAGTCCTTGAAGACCATGCCGGCGAGCACCCGAAGAAAAGAAACGTCAATGTTCGTCCCTTAACCTGCGCCTTAGAAGAAGTGGATCCAGCTCCGCTCGGGTTGGCGCAATAGGCGGATGAGACCACGAAGCGCGCGTGGCGGCACCGACGGCCTGTAAAGGTCGATCTTTATCTTCGTCGAGGTCAGGCCGGTTGCTACCGGAAGCGGTGGCGAGTGGCCTGCACGCAGCGCCCGATCATGGTCCGGCGAAGCTGGCAGCCCTGCGGGACAGCAAGACCTGTTTCAAAACATTTAGGAGACCTGAATGAAGCGCAAGCAACAGATCATGGCGGCGGCGGTGGCCTCTGCCCTGGCGGGCCCCGCGTTCGCCGACATCACCCTCGGCGGCAACGGCGAACTGTTCTGGACAGTGTTCGACTTCAACGGTGAACGCGCCTACACCCGAGACCTCGGCATCACCATGGATTCCTTCCTGGCGGGTACGAGTAATCCCTGGGTGTTCGCGCCGGACGCCACCTTCGCCACGTTTCTTTCCGAAACCTCCGTCTCCAACCGGCCTCTGCTCACCTACAACATCACCGCGGGTGATGTTTCCGGCGGGCGTCGTTTCCTGACTACCGGTGGAACGATTCCCGATACCGGCTACACCACTGCCGTGATGACCAACCTCGGAGCTGCGTTTACCAATTTCGTCGGTGGCCAGAACGCCCTGCCGGCGCACGGTGGCGCCACGGACAACCTGTCGGCCATCACCACACCCACCGACACCGCCGCCTATGCCGGTGGTGCCTTGTGGGGCACGACCTTCAACGGGAAAGCGCCTGCCGGCACGGACAATTCCGTGGCCATCGCGCAAACGGCCAGCTTCTACCTGATTTCGCAGCCCAACCAGGCCACGGCCGGTACCTGGTCCATCCCCACGGTCGCTGGCAACGCCTTCCAGGCTTCCTTTGACTCGGGTACCAACACCCTCACGGTGCAGGCGGTTCCTGAGCCGAGCACCTACGCCATGCTGGGTCTCGGTTTGATGGGCCTGGGGTTTGCGGTGCGTCGCGGCGCGAAGCGCGCGTAAGGGCAGCTGCTTACCCGATGGTGGAAGCGCGGGGTGCCTCACCGGCGTCCCCTGGGTGCGGTCACACCCTCCACCCCACAACTTTCTGGAGATATGCCATGAAGATGAAGCAGATTGCCACGGCTGCGGCCGTGGTTTGCGGTGCCTTCGCGTCCCAGGCTCAGGCCCAGACGCCCACCTTTGGCCCCTACGACACCCCCGACCTGAAGGTCTTCCTCACGGGCGCCACCGCGCCGGACAACTTTCTGTCGTCCATCGCGGGGCAATTGTTCGACAGCAACGGTTTTTACACCTTCCAGGACGACAACGGTACGCCGGCCAATTTCACGGATGACGGCCGCTTGTACCGCGCCTTTTATGGCACCACCAAGAATGACAGCACCCTTCCGGCGAGCCTGCGCGCCAAGAAGGTGCTGTTCGTGAAGCGTTCCAAGGGCGGCTCCGTCTGGGGCGTGAATCCGGTGGCCCGTGCCCAGCGCGTGGCCACGCTCAATATGACCGCAGCCACCTGCGTGCTCAACTCCAGCATCTACCGTTGCGCCGAGAAGGGCATTGACCCGGGCCTCACGGGCTACACAGCCCCCAGCAACGCCGGCGAGGTGTCCGATTTCGGCGTCTCCGATGTGGAACCGGCCCTCTTCAAGGCGCCACATAACGTGGAATTCGGCCAGGACCAACTCACCAACGCCGAGGTGGGCCGTCTCGACGTCAAGTCCGCCAACGTGCTGATGATGGGCATCGTGGCCACCAACTCCGTGCCCTTCACCACGCACCTCAGCCGCGGCGACTACGGCTCCATGCTCAATGGCCTGGTGTTCGACTGGAAGCAGGTGGACCCCGCTATCACCACGGGCAACACGCAGGTGGTGGTGTGCCGCCGCGTGAACGGTTCGGGAACGCAGACCGCCTACAACTGGTTCTTCACCAACTTCCCCTGCCAGACGGCCGCTGGCGGCAGCTCGGCGCCGGCACGCATGGTGGACAACAGCTTCGGCGTCATCGGCGGCAGTGGAACCCCGGCCGACCCCGTGGTCATCGATCCCACGGCCGGCTACACCGTGGTGGAGAACTCCACTTCCGGCAACGTGCGCGACTGTCTGACCCGTGCCCAGAGCAACACCGACCATACCTTCGTGGGTGATGACGGCAAGACCTACCAGATCAAGTTCTCCAACAGCACCTCGCCCTTCCGCGCCATCGGCGTGCTGTCGCTCGACAGCGCTTCGAGTGCCACATCCGGAACCATCGGCGCGGCGCCCACCACGGGCTGGAGTTTCCGCATGCTCGATGGCGCTGGCATCTTCGACGCGCGGGCCTCGTCGTTAGGTGGTCAGGTCGTGACCCAGGGGCCAGGTACCGGCCTTGCGCCGAGCAAGTCGAACCTGGTCGACGGCCGCTACGACTTCGCGGTGGAGCTTACCCTCCAGCGCCGCAAGGTGGCAGTGACCAACGAGCATGGGGACGCGGTCGCGGCGCCCACGGGATTGAAGCTGGATTTCATTAACGAGTTCATCCGGCGCGTGGGCGACCCTGCCTTCAACACCAGCACCGCCGTGGCGGCGCTCCCGCCCACCTACAGCCCCCCGACGGCGAACGTGGGCTTTGGCACCCGCAACGGCAACACCTGCTCGCCTTGGCAGCGGCTTTTCCCGCAGTGAGCCTGACCTGACCGGCACGTGGCCGCGGAGGGTGGCGGTGAGTGCCGGTGCAACAGCCAACCCGGTTCCTCGTGAGAGGGGCCGGGGTTTTCCTTGGAGAACCTTGATGTCACGCCCAACCGGGTGGGCATGCCTCGGCGGCCGTGCGGCAGTCCTGGCGTTGTCCGTGCTGCTGGCTGCAGGTGCACCCGCCGCTGGTCAGACCAGCGGCGCTGCCGTGGCGGGCGATGTGGTCCGCTTCGATGTTCTGGAGTACCGCGTCGAGGGAAACTCGGTGCTGCCGATCGTGGAGGTGGAGCGTGCGGTGTATCCACACCTGGGCCCGGGCCGCACCCTGGACGACGTGGAGGGCGCCCGGGCGGCGCTTGAAGACGCCTACCACCGCGCCGGTTTTCTCACCGTGCTCGTGAACATTCCCGAGCAGAAGGTGGCTGGCGGCGTGGTTGTTCTGGATGTGGTGGAGGCCACCGTGGACCGGTTGCGGGTGTCGGGTGCGCGATACTGGTCGGCTGGCCACATCCGCAAGAGCCTTGGCGCAGTGCGCGAGGGCGAGGTGCCGAACTTTCCCGACGTGCAGCGCGACGTGGCGAACTTCAACCAGCAGGCGGGCCGGTCGCTTACCCCTGTGCTCAAGGCGGGCGCAACGCCGGGCACGGTGGAGATCGAAGCCAAGGTCAGCGACGCCTCACCGCTGCACGGTTCCGTGGAGATCAATAACCGCCAGACGCTCAACACCGAGCCCCTGCGGTTGTCTGCATCGCTGCGCCACGACAACCTCTGGGGGCGCGACCACAGCATCTCGTTCCTGTACCTGTCCGCGCCGGAGAACCCGGACCAGGTGCGCGTCATGTCGGGCAATTACGTGGCGAGGCTGCCCGGCTCGCCCGTGGTGCTGGCGCTCTACGGCATCCTGTCGCGCAGCAATGTGGCCTCGGTGGGAGGCATCACTGTGGTGGGCGACGCGAACATCGCCGGCGTGCGCGCCATCACGCCGTTGCGATCGGCGAGCGACGCCTTCACTCACTCGTTTTCCGCGGGGATCGATTACAAGGATTTCCTCGAAGATCTGCGCTTCGCGGCGGGCACCTCATCGCAGACGCCCATTACGTATATGCCCGTCGCTCTGTCCTATTCCGCCGCCCGCCAGGGGTTGAAGGGGGTCACACGAGGGTCTCTGGGCGCCACCATGGCGCCGCGCGGGTCGTTGTTTGGTAACGAGGATGCCGAGTTCGAGAATCGCCGCTCGGGCGCCCGCGCCAACTTCGCCGTGCTCCGGGCCGAGCTGTCGCGACTGCAGACGCTGCCCGCGGGGCATGGCCTCTACGGGCGCGTGGTGGTGCAGACGGCCAGCGGGCCGGTGATCAACACCGAGCAGTTCTACGCTGGCGGCGTGGATACGGTACGCGGCTATTTCGAGGCGGTGGCCGCGGGCGACGATGCCGGCCTGGTGACCGCGGAGTGGCGCTCGCCGTCCGCCGCGGGCTTGCTCAAGCGCACAGGAATCACGCTGACGGCCCACGCCTTCGCCGATGCTGCCGTGCTTCGTATCAAGCAGCCCTTGCCGGAGCAGCAGACCCGCTTCGAGCTGTGGAGCGTGGGGTTCGGGCTGCGCGTGCGCTCCGAGCAGCGGCTCGCCGCCGCGGTGGACTTCGGCGTCCCCATGCACGACGCCCAGGTGACCCGCCGCGGTGACCCGCGGCTGCATGCGCGAGTGGCCTACGAATTCTGACCAAGGGCATGAACGCTTACCGTTATCGCCTCATCAGGCACCGCGTTTCGGGGTTGCTCGTGCCAGTGGCCGAGTGCCTGGGCCGCAGTCACGGCGGGCTTCGCCGCGCTGCCCGGGCGGCGGCGGCGGCGGTGTTGTTTGGCTGCGGAGGCGTGGGCACGGCGGCCACCCCGGAGGGCCTCGTGCCCCACGAGGCCCTCGCCTGGCTGGGCGCCTCCATCGACGCCGGCCGCTCGGATAGCAGCACGCTCACCATCCAGCAGACCCAGGCGCGCGCGCTGCTCAACTGGCGGCAGTTCGATTTGCGGGCTGGCGATGAAGTGGTGTTCGATCAGAAGGGCAACGCCAACTGGGTTGCGCTCAACAGGATCTTCGACCTCGTGCCGAGCCAGATCGCCGGGCGCATCCGGGCCGACGGCGACGTCTACCTCATCAACCAGAACGGCATCGTTTTCAAGGGCACTGCCCAGGTGAACACGGGGTCGTTCATCGCCTCGGCCCTGGAGATCCGCGACGAGGCGTTCACCAAGGGCCTGCTGTCCTTGTCCATCGGCACGGCGGCCTTCACCTGGGGCGGGACCGAGCAGCAGTACCAGGCGAGCGTGGTGGAGGTCGATCCTGGCGCGCGCATTGCCTCGAGTACCGGCGGGCGTGTCATGTTGCTCGCCCCGCGGGTGGTGAACCAGGGCTCCATCACGACCCCGGAAGGCCAGACCATCCTGGCAGCTGGATCGAGGGTATACCTGACGGCGCCGCTGGATTCCACGCTGAGGGGTTTTCTCGTGGAGGTGGATCCGCTCTACCCTGCCGGCGGCGGTGCGCCAGTGGGCGGGCAGGTCACCAACGCTCCGCTTGGGCGGGTCTTGGCCGAGCGCGGTAACGCCACCCTGGCTGCCTTTGCGGTGAACCAGCAGGGCCAGGTACGCGCGACCACGTCGGTGCGCCTGAACGGCTCGGTGTACCTGCAGGCTCGCGACAGCGCGGGCAATGCCGCCGGTGAGGTGGCCACGGTGCCGGTGGGCACGGTCAACATCCCCCGCGGCACCCGCGGCGGGGCGCTCGTTCTGGGTCCGGGCAGCACCACGGCCGTGTTGCCGGAGCCGGCGGACCGCCAGACCACCCAGGACGCCCAGGGCTTCACTCCATCGCGTATCGACCTGACGGGCAAGACCATCGTCCTGCAACCCGACAGCCTGGTGAGCGCGCCTGGCGGCATCGTGGTGGCGTCCGCGCAGCAAGGGCAGCAGTTCGGGCTGGGCCCGGCGGGGGCGGGTACCCGCATCTACCTTGACCGGGGCGCGCGCATCGATGTGGCAGGCACCGCTGGCGAGACAGTCCCGGTGGAGCGCAACTTCATCAGGGTCGAACTGCGAGGTAACGAACTGCGGGATGCGCCGGTGCAGCGCGCTTCCTTCCTGCGCGGCGAGACCGTGGTGGTGGACGTGCGCCGGGGCACGCCGCTCGCCGACGTGTCCGGCTACACGGCGCAGATCGGGCGCACGGTGGGCGAGCGCACGGCCACGGGCGGCTCGGTGACCCTTCGATCGGAGGGCGATGTGATCCTCCGCGAGGGTAGCCTTGTGGATGTCTCCGGTGGCTCCATCCGCTATACGGATGGACTTGCCGCCGAGACCCGCCTCATGGGTGCGGATGGGCGCGTCTACGGCCTGAGCGAAGCGCGGCCCGACCGCGTCTACACGGGTTTCGCGGATCGTTACGTGGTGGGCTCGCAGAAATGGGGAACCCAGGTTTTGTTTCAGACGGGTCGCGACAGGAACCTCCAACCGGGCTATGTGGAAGGGCGGTCGGCCGGATCCATCACCCTGAATGCGCGCTCTTTGGTTCTCGACGGCGAGCTGCGCGGCGTCGCGCTGCCTGGCGGGGAACAGCGCTCGCTCGCCAGCCGGCCAACTGGCGGCACCTTGGTGCTCGGTGAGGCGGCGAGCGGGGGCGGCCCGCTGGACTTCCGGCTCGGTGCCGTCGAACTCCGCGGCACGGTGGACCGCCTGGCGTCCGGTTTTGCAGCCTCTGATGCGCTCGATCCAGGCCGTGCAGGCTTGGTCCAGATCGATTCTCGCGCACTCGGCCGCGGTGGTTTCTCCCGTCTGTCCGTGTACTCCAATGATCGCGTGGCGGTGGCTGAAGACGGTGCAGTGATCCTGCAGCCAGGGGGCTCCCTCGCCGTGACCGCACGGCGGATTTCGGTGGCGGGCGATGTCCGGGTCGCCGGAGGCCTCATTTCGCTGACCACCCGGGAGGTGGCGGGCGGCAGCGTCGATCCCGCTGAACACACGGTCAGCATTGCCCCAGGGGTAAGGCTCGACGCCGCCGGCCTCTGGACCAATGATTCGCCCGTGGTCACGCCGCGGCTGGGAACGGATCCCCTCGTGCCCAACGGGGGCCGAATCTCCCTGTCATCGGCCGCGGATCTAAGGCTCGGCACAGGGGCCGTGCTTGACGTTTCCGCTGGTGCGGTGCTGGCCCGAAGCGGCACAACCACGCCTGGAAGCGCTGGCTCCATTTCCCTGTCCACCGGACGGATCGGACTGGGAGACAGCGATGCCCAGCAATCGGTACTCGAACTCGGGGCGCAGTTGCGCGGCTATGCCGTGCGTGGCGGCGGGTCACTTTCCATCTCCACATCGGCGATCCGCATCGGCGGTGTGTCCGCCTCGGGGCCGCGGGAACTGCTGTTGGGCACGGATTTCATCGGACGGGGCGGCTTCGCCCAGGTGTCCCTGGACGGGGTGGACGGCCTGGTGGTGGCGCCGAACGCCTCTCTCGCGCCGGTCTTGGGCAATGTGGAGATTTTGCCGGGCGCGCGTGTGAGCCCCACCGGTACGTCGTTGGGCGAACTGGTTCGCGTGGTGGAACTGCCCGCACATCAGCGCATGGGCTTCGCGCTCACGATGGCGTCTTCGGGGACGAGCTTCGGCAACGTGCGGGTGGACAACGGCGCGGCGGTGGACGTGGGCGCGGGCGGAACGCTCAGCCTGAGCTCCGGCCGCAGGATCACTGTGGACGGGACGCTCTCCGCGCCTGGCGGCAGCATCAGCCTGTCGAATCCCCCACCCGGTAGCCAGAGTGTCTTCGAGGGTGATGTGTCCATCTGGCTGGGCGAATCAAGCCGGCTGCTCGCCCGGGGTGTATTCATGCAGGTGCCGGACGCGCGCGGGCTGGTACTTGGCAATGTGCTGCCGGGCGGCAGTGTGACCATTTCGGCGGGCCGTGGCTATCTGGTGGCGGAACAAGGGTCGCTCGTGGATGTCTCCGGCGCGCTGGCGGGCGTGGATGTGCGCAGCATGATCGGCACCACAGCCGGGTTCCTGCGCCGCGAGGTCGCCTCGGCCGCCGGCGCCATTTCGCTGTCGGCCCGCGAGGCAATCCTCTATGACGGTGCCTTCGCGGCGCGCGGCGGTGCGCCGTCCGCCGAGGGCGGACGCCTGTCGGTGGCCATCGATGCGTTGCCTCAGGCCTTCTTCCCGCAGGGGGCGCGCCGGGTGGTGGTTTCCGCCGGTGGGTTCTTCGTCCCCGCTGGGCTGGATCCCGGCGAGGCTGTGGAAACCAACCCGTTTGCGCCCAATGCGCCCCTCAATGGTCGCGCCTTCCTGGCGGTAGACCGGGTGGCCGCGGCCGGTTTCGATAGCGTATCGCTGCGGGCCTCCGGTGCGATCGAGTTCCACGGCGACGTGGCGATGGCGTTGCGCCGTAATCTTTCGATGGACGCCCCGAGCCTCGTGGGTTACGGCGGTATGGTGTCCCTGAGCGCGGCAGCCGTTTCGTTGGGTAACGCCGCTGCCACCCGCCAGACGGCGCCCGCGCCCGTCCCGGGGGGCGGTACGCTGGAGGTGTCGGGGCGGCTGGTGGACGTGGTCGGGCAATCGTCCGTGTCCGGATTCAGCAGGGTGCGTCTGCGCAGCGCGGGCGACCTTCGCCTGCGCGGCGTTGTGTTCGATACCGATCCCCAGCCGAACAGTCAGAGTTACGTGCTTGCCGGTGCCCTCGAAACCGCGGGTGACCTATTCATGGAGGCGGCGCAGGTCTACCCCACGACCCTCAGCCGTTTCCGGCTCTCCGCCACCGGCGCCGAGGCCACCGTTTCCATATCACGCGGCGCGCAGGGTGGCGTGGCGGGTCCGCTGCTTTCGGCGGGCGGCAGGCTTACGGTGAGCGCCGCCAAGATCGTCCAGGGCGGTGTCTTGGCCGCGCCCTTCGGGGAGATCGTGCTCGATGCCGGCAATCGCATCGAAGTGCTGCCCGGCAGCATCACGAGCGTTTCGGGTGCCTCGCGCGAGATTCCCCTCGGCACCACCGAGTTGTCAGGACGCGATTTCGTGTATCCCCTGGGCAGCGGGTACGGCAACCTTGTGCTCAAGGCGCCGCCCGAGAAGCGCATCGTTCTGGCTGCGAAGGACGTGGACGCGGCTGGAACGGTCGATCTGTCCGGCGGCGGCGACCTGTTTGCCTACGAATTTGTCCCTGGTCCCGGCGGTTCCCGAGATGTGCTGCAAGGCGATTCGGCGGCGCCGGCTTTCGCGATCCTGCCCGGGGTGCGCTCGGGGTTCGGTCCTTTCGATCACCACTATTCGCAGGGCTTTACCGACCTGGAACCCGGCCGTCAGGTCGCCTTGTCGGGTGTGGATGGCCTGCAGGACGGCGTGTACACGCTGCTGCCGGCGCGCTACGCGTTGTTGCCAGGCGCCTACCTGGTGAAGCCACGCGCGGGGACAACAGACTTCCTGTCCGCGGACGCTGTGCGCCTCGCGGATGGCGCGCAGGTGGTCGAGGGGTTCCACGCCAGCATCGCTGCGGACGGTTCCTCGCTGCGCGCGGCGCGCAGCGAGGCCTTCGAAGTGGCGTCGAGCGCCGTGGTGCGCAACCGCGCCGAGTACTCGACCACACTTGCCAGCCGGTTCTTTTCGGGCGCCGCGGGCGCGCAGTTGCCGGGGGATGCTGGCAGGCTTTCCATTTCGGTGACCGAGAACCTGCGCCTCGCCGGTGTGTTTCTGTCCGATTTCGTGCCGGGCCGACGCGGTGCGGAGGTGGACCTGGTGGCGCCGCGCCTCGCCGTGGTTGCGGGCGGCGCGACGGCGCCAGCGGGTTTCGTTGGTGTTGACGCGGGCCAACTCAACCGGCTCGGTGCAGCCAGCCTGCTGCTGGGAGGAACACGCTCGAGCACCAGCGCGGGCACGGCGCTGCTCGCCGGGGGCGGGTCGCCAGGCTCGGTGGTTCGGGTGGACCTGGGCGCGGGTACGGCCCTGGAGGCGCCCGAGCTGATGCTCGCGGCCACCGGCGAGGTCGTGGTGGGCGCCCAGTCGCGGCTTGGCACCCGGTCAGGGCCGGGCGTGAGCGACTCGCCGCTGCTGTTGCAGGGCGACGGCGCCCTGTTGCGCGCGGCAACAGGGCCGGGGCGTGCGGTGGTGCGCGACGCCGTGCAGCGCGTGGCGGGCACCATCACGGTGGAAGCGGGCGCCAGCGTGACCGGGCAGGGATCGCTTTTGCTCGACGCCACCCTGGACACCCGGGTGCTGAGCGGCACTACGCTGGCCGCGCCGGAGGTGGCGCTGTCGGCGGGGCAGGTGAGCGTTGGAGAGGCTCCCCCCGGCACCACCGGCCTGGTGCTGACCGAGCAACTGCTCGCCGGCATCGCCGCGGCCCGGTCCCTGTCCTTGCGCAGCTACGGCGACTTCGGCCTGTTCGGTGCCGCCCGGCTGGGAGGCATGACGGATGCAGGCGTGCCTCTCCTCGACAGCCTCGTGATGGAGGCGGCGCGCATCGTGGGTCACGGCACGGAGGTAAAACAGGCCAGCGCGGGCACCCTCGTGCTGCGCGGGCTCGGCGCCTCCCAGGCGGACGCGCTGCGCGGCACCGCGACGTTGTCGCTCCTGGCCGGCACGGCCGCCCGGCCTGGCCGGGTGGCGTTCGAGGCGGGAGACCTCGCCCTGCACGGTTTCGAATCCGTGCTGGTGGGTGGCGCGCAGGAGATCGTGTTTTCGGGCGCAGGGCTCATCCGCACCGGGGCCGACGTGACCCTGGATGCGGGGAGGATCACCGCAGCCCCGCGCGCCGACCACGGCATCGTTACCACGGGGCGCATGCAGACGCTTGCCAGCGCGGCTGAGCCGTCCCAGACCGTGGCGCCGTCGGCGGCGCTGCTGCGGCTGACGGCTTCCGAAGTCTTCCACCAGGGACGGATTGCGGTGCCGTCGGGCGAGGTGGCGCTCGAGGCCACTGCCTCCGGTGGCAACGGCGTACGCCTGGCTGCGGGTTCGCGCATCGACGCGAGCGGGCGCGTGACCCGTTTCGCCGATGGCGTGGAGCGCGGCACCGCGGGAGGTACCGTGCGGGTGCGCTCCGCGGGTGATATCCAGATCGCTGCAGGTGCTTCCGTCGACGTTTCGGCCGGCCGGGCGGGCACTGATGCAGGGTTGCTTGACCTGCGGGCCGCCGGGGCGGTTGGTACTGGAGGCACGCTGCTGGCGCGCAGTTTCGCTCCTGGTGACCGGGGCGGGCGGTTACAGGTGGACGCTGGCAGCCTGCCGGACTTCGCCGCCCTGGCTGCCGCCGCCGGGGCGGGCGGGTTCACGGGCGCGCAGTCCTTCCGCGTGCGCACTGGCGACCTGGAGGTGGGCACGGGCGTCAACATCAAGGCCTCGGAAGTCAGCATCGCGGTGGATAACGGTGCGCTGTCGTTGCTCGGGGACATCGATGCGTCCGGTGCGAACGGCGGCCGGGTCGAGCTGTGGTCCCGGCTCAACCTTTCGATGGGCGGGCAATCGGCGATCAGCGCCGCCGCCACCACCGCCGCCGGGCGCGGCGGCCGGGTCGTGGCCGGCACCGCCGCCGGCAGCCTGAGCTTCGCGCCGGGGGCCCTGATTGACGTGAACGGCGCGGCAGACCAGGGCGGGCGGGAAGTGTTATTGCGCGCGCCGCGGGCAGGCGCCGACGTGGCCATCGCACAGTTCAGCGCCACGGTGCAGGGGGCGGCATCGGTAGTGGCGGAGGGCGTACGCACCTACACCTTCAGCAGCATCGGCACCACCCAGTTCACCACCATCGACGCGGACAACACGTCCTTCATGGCGGGCGCCTCCGCCATTACCGCCCGGCTACCCGGCCTGACCGCGGTCCGCCCGGGCGTGGAGATCCACTCTACGGGAAATCTGACCCTGTCCGCCGACTGGAATCTCGCCATGCGCAGGCCGGGTGGCGAGCCGGGTGTGCTGACCTTGCGGGCCGGCGGCGATCTGCTGCTCAACGGTTCTCTCAACGACGGCTTTGCTCAGGTGCAGCCTGCGACGGGCGCCATTCCTGTCAACAGCGCCATTCCCCTTGCCGGGCCATCCTGGTCCTACCGGCTCGTGGCCGGCGCCGACGCGGACGCCGCCAACCCCCTTGTGACCCGGGACGCGGCTTTGCTGTCCAGCGGCGACGTGGTGCTGGGGGCTGGCCGCGTGATCCGCACTGGCACCGGGTCCATTGACGTGGCCGCAGGGCGCGATCTCCGGCTGGAGAGCGCTCGTTCGGCCTTCTACACCGCCGGCCAGCCGGGCCCGGCCGTGCCCGGATTCGTCGCCCCTTCACTCAGCGGCGTTCCCGCGCCCGCCTACAACCAGGGCGGCGGCGACGTGCGCCTTCGGGCGGGACGCGATGCCATCGGTACCGCCAGCGACCAGCTCGTCACGGAGTGGCTTTACCGGGAGGTGCGCAGGACCCCCGGCAGCACGCCCGCCTTCGAGAATCGCCAGGCGAGCTGGTGGGTACGGTTCGATACCTTCCAGCAGGGTGTCGGCGCCCTTGGCGGCGGCAATGTGGTGATCGATGCGCGGCGGGATGTGGTCAACCTGGGGGCGGTGGTGCCCACCAACGGCCGCATCGGCGGCAATCTCGACGAGGTACAGGGACCCTCGGCGGTGCGCGAGCAGGGGGGCGGTGATCTGGTGGTGCGCGCCGGGCGGCATGTGCGTGGTGGCGTGTACCACGTGCAGTCGGGTTCCGGGCTCGTGGAGGCGGGCGGAGATATTGGCGCCGGCCGTCAGCTTCTCGGTACCGATCTCAATACCCTCGTGGCCATGGGTAACGCGCAGGTGACGTTGCGTGCCGGCGGCGACGTCACGCTCGAATCGGCATTCAATCCCACAGCCACCCGGCAGGTGACTGGCAACGTGGGAATAACGGCGAGGACGTCCCATTTCTTCACCTACGCCCCCGAATCGGCGGTGCGCGTCGAGTCCGTTGCTGGAAATGCACGTCTGGCCAATAACAGCGATCTGCTGCGTGAACTGCCCAACTCGCCACTGGCGGCCCGACCGGAGGAGGCTGCCACCAGCGTGATCTACCCCGGCTCGGCCTTTGTGCTGTCGCACCGCGGCGATGTGGTGGTGGAGCGCCGCTTCACGCTCTTCCCGTCAGCCACGGGGCAGCTCGAATTACTGGCCGCCGGCTCGGTGGATGTCCGCGGCTCCATCAGCATGTCGGATGTGGCGCCTGGCTCCCTGGCGGTGCCCTGGAAACCCGACTTGCTGTTCTCTGAGCGCATCCAGCCGCTGCTGGTCAACGCGGCGGAACAGGGGCCCCTGTTTCACGACGAGTCCACCCTGCATGCAGCCGACTCGCAGCCAGTCCTTATCGCGGCCCGCGATGGAGACATCCGCGGCCCCGCCGACGCGACCGGCGTATCGCCCTTTTCGATCCTGCCGAAGGCGGCGCGGTTCACGGCGGGCCGTGACATTCGCGATACCTGGGTCATCGGCCAGAACGTCCGCGCCACGGACGTGACGCTGTTCCGGGCAGGGCGCGACATCGCCTTCACGACCCTGCGTACCGCGCTTGGCGAGCAGCGCAGCAATGGCGGCGGGATCGTGCTTGGCGGGCCCGGTGACCTGGTGCTGGAGGCTGGTCGCAACGTGGATCTCGGCAATTCGGCTGGTCTGGTCACGCGCGGTAACCTCAACAACCCTTTCCTGCCCGAGTCCGGAGCCGCCATCCGTGTCGCCACCGGCGCCGGGCGCGCCGGGGATGGCGCATTCATCGCCAGATACCTGGAGGGGCAGGATGCCGATGCCGTTGCCTACCGCGCCGAGCTGCTCTCCTACATGCGCGGCCGCGGCGCGAGCGGCGTGGCGGACGAGGCGGGCGCCGTGGCGGCCTTCAAGGCGCTGGATTCCTCTCAGCGCGTCGAGTTCGTCAACCGGGTGCTGTTCGACCAGATCAAGCGGGCAGGTCGGGATTTTTCGGCTGGCCTGGACGAGTCCTATGCGCGGGGTTATGGCGCGTTGCTGGCTCTCTACCCGGTGGTCGACGAGAATGGCGTCGCGCTACCGGCACAGCGCATCATCGATCTCGTGGGGCCGGCGCTCGCCTCGCTGCGCGCGTCAAGGTCGGCCCTGGGTCCGCTCCCGGCTGTGGTGGACGTGGCGAGGGCGGCGGAAACGCTGTTCTCCGGGGGGCGTACCACCCTGGAGGCGTTACGGGACCTGTGGTTCGCGCGCTACTCGGGCGATGTGAATCTGTTTTTCAGCCAAGTCAAGACCGAGCAGGGTGGTGATATCGAGCTGCGCGTTCCGGGCGGTCTTGTGAACGCGGGGCTCGCCAACCCCGGCGCGATAGGCAAGTCGGCGTCTGATCTTGGCATCGTGACGGTCCGTGGCGGCACCGTTCGCGGTTCGGTATTGACGGACTTCCAGGTGAACCAGTCGCGCGTCTTTACGTTGCAGGGAGGCGATATCCTGCTCTGGGCCTCGCTGGGCAACATCGACGCTGGCCGGGGCGCCAAGACGGCGACGGCGACGCCGCCGCCCCAGGTGGTGTTCAGGGGGGACCGGTTCGTGCTCGATACATCCCGATCGGTGGAAGGCTCCGGCATCGGCGTACTGCTGTCGCGCGACGGGATCGAGCCCGGTGACGTGGATCTTCTAGCTCCGGCGGGGATCGTGGATGCGGGCGATGCCGGGATCCGGTCCGCTGGCATCCTGAACGTGGCGGCGTTGGCCTTCAATAATTCCGCAAACGCCCAGGCTGCCGGGGGGACCCTGGGAATCGCCACCACCACGACCTCAAGCCTGGGCGGGCTGTCTGGCACGAGCGCTGGCGTGACGGACGCGGCGCGCTCGGTGCAGCAGGCCACCGAGAGAATCTCCGAGCGCTCGGCGCCCGTGGAACGCGCGCGGCAGCCCTCATTCCTCAGCCTGGAAGTGCTTGGGTTGGGCGATGACAACGAGCGGCGCAGGTAGGCGAAACGCGCATGCCCTGGCGGTACGGGTTTGATCCGAAAGAATCCCTTCCTTGTCATGGCGAATTAACGATTCTGAAACGCGCGCTCCCGACAATACGTACTGACTCGTACGTTTTCACCACAGGACCATGACGTTGATACTGCGCGCAGCGGCAACCCTCGCGTTGTTGTTCCCACTTACGACCTACGCGTGGTGGAATCCCGACTGGGCGGGCCGCAAGAAAATCACCCTCGATACGGCGGCCGCCGGTATCCAGCAGGAAGTCAGCAACGTGCCTGTGCTGGTACGCCTTCACACCGGCAATTTCCCCTTTGCCGAAGCCGACATGGACGGCAAGGACCTGCGGTTCGTGGCTGGAGACGACAAGACGCCGCTGCGGTTCCATGTGGAGCGGTTCGACAGCGCGAACGAGCTTGCGTTGATCTGGGTTCAGGTGCCCAAGCTCGATGCCGCCTCCAAAGACAATGCCATCTGGCTGTACTACGGTAACGAAAAGGCGCCGCCTGCCGCGGATCCGAAGGGCAGCTACGATGCAGCCCAGACGCTCGTGCTCCATTTCAATGAGGCGAATGCCGCGTTTGCAGACGTCACTCAATATGGCCACACACCCGTAGCCAGCGGTGTGTCGACCGGGAGCGCCGGTGTGGCGGACGGCGCCGGGGTCTTTGGCGAGGGTGCTCGCTTGGCGTGGTCCGGCACTCCCGCTCTCAAGATTGGTGCTTCCGGCTTTACCTGGAGCGCCTGGATCAAGCCCGCGGACGCAGCCCAGGCGGCGGTTCTGTTTTCGCAGTCCGAGGGAAACGCGTCGGTGCAGGTGGTCTACGAGCAGGGCAAGCTCATGGCCCGCGCTTTCGGCGTCGAAACCGCCAAGGCGGATGTGGCGCCTGGCGTCTGGAAGCACGTTGCCGTCACGCTGTCCGACCGGCTCGTTCTCTACGTGGACGGCAGGGAGGCCGCCAGCGCGGCAGTGAAGGCGGCAGAGGTCGGCGGCGGGGTGACGGTGGGGGCCGGGTTCAAAGGCGAGATGGACGAACTGCAGCTCTCCAGCACCAGCCGGTCCGGGTCATGGCTGCTTGCCCAGGTGGCTTCCCAGTCCGACAGCGGTGCTCTGGTACGCGTGGGCGAGGCCGAGAGTGACGGTGCAGAGGGTGCTTCCTATTTCGCCATCCTTCTCAGCGCCGTGACGCTGGACGGCTGGGTGGTGATCGGCATCCTCATGGTGATGATGGTGGTGAGCTTCTGGGTGATGTTGTCCAAGGGCGCTTTCCTCGCCCGCACCGACGGCGCCAACAAGAAGTTCCAGGAGGAGTTCGAGCGCATGAGCGGGTTGGAGGTAACACGCAACGATCCTGCCCAGAGGGTCAAGGGCGGGCTGGGCGCCTCATCTCTCTACCGCTTGTTTTGCATTGGCGCCGCCCAACTGCGGCAGCGTGTGGACCAGGGCCAAGCCACCCTCAACCCGCAGGCCATCGATGCCATACGCGCTAGCCTCGACGCCGGCATCGTGCGAGAAAACGCGCGCCTCAACAGCCAGATGGTGTTGCTCACCATCGCTATTTCCGGCGGCCCGTTCCTGGGTCTGCTCGGCACGGTGGTGGGCGTGATGATCACCTTCGCCGCCATCGCCGCGGTGGGGGATGTGAATGTGAACTCCATCGCGCCGGGTATTGCTGCCGCGCTGGTGGCCACGGTGGCGGGCCTTGGCGTGGCAATACCGGCGCTGTTCGGCTACAACTACCTCGCCAGCCGGGTGAAGAACATCTCGGCAGACCAGCAGGTGTTCGCCGACGAACTCATCGCCAAGATCGCCGAGTCGTACGCCTGAGGACCCGACACCGTGTCCGCCAAGGTCCAGGACGGCAACGAGCCGTACGACGAGATCAATGTCACCCCGATGCTCGACCTGGCGTACGTGCTGCTGGTGATCTTCATCATCATGACCACGGCTTCGGTGCAGGGCATCAAGGTAAACCTGCCCAAGGCCAGCAACACGCCCTCGCTGGCCAAACCCACCACCAAGGCCGTCACCATCCGCGAGGATGGCCAGATCTTCCTCGACACCTACCCCGTTACCCTGCCTGAACTCGAGCAGCGGCTGGCGCAGTTCAAGGCGGTGACGCCGGATTTCCCGGTGGTGATCAAGGGTGATGCCCGGGTGCAGTACGAAAAGGTCATCGAGGTGCTCGACCTGTGCGGGCGGCTGGACATTACGCAACTGGGCCTCGTCACGGCCCGCCTGGTGAAGTAGTGGCAGCCGGGAGTCTGCGCTGGCTTCGTTTTGCTCTGGCTGCCCTTGCTCTTCTGCTGGTGGTGGTCTTGGTAGGGTTTGCCCTCAAGGGCATGCTCTCGGGCGGCAAAACCAAGAAGCCCAGCGTACAGACCATCGCGGTGCTGCGACCGCCGCCGCCCCCGCCGCCACCCAAGCCCGAGGAAAAGCCTCCCGAGCCGGAGATGAAGAAGGAGGAGGTGAAGCTTCCCGACCCCGATCCCAAACCCCAAGAAGCACAAAACGACCAGCCCCCTCCCGGGCCGGACCTGGGTGTGGATGCCGATGGAAGCGGCGCGGGTGATGGTTTCGGGCTGGTGGGCAAGAAAGGGGGGCAGGACATCACGACCATCGGTCAGGGTGGCGGCGGCATTGACCGCACTCAGTTCGCCTTCTTCACCAACATGGTTACCGCACACCTCCAGGACGAGTTGTCCAAGAACGGGAAGCTCCGCACGGCCGACTACAAGGTGGTGCTGCGGGTTTGGTTTGGCAGAGACGGGCGCGTGGAGCGCACCGAACTGGCGGGCAGTTCCGGCAATGGTGATGTCGACCAGCAGATCCGCGCCACGCTGGCGGAGGCGGCCCCACTGCGCCAGCCCCCCCCTCAAGACATGCCGCAGCCGGTGAAGCTGCGGCTCACCTCGCGCGGCGCGGGATGAAGGCTGAAGCTTTGTTTTTCCCCGATGCTCGGGCCGACCCTCGCAAGACGACATGATGAGACTTGGCATCCCTTTTCTGGCGGCAACCATGCTGCTTGACTGCGCTGTAGTTGCGCAGGCCGCGCCCGCGCCCGGCGATGTGCCAGCGAAAAAGAAGGCGGCGCCCACGCCTGCCGGCAAGCCGGTGGCTGGCGGCGCAGGTCCCTCTTCAGCCCGCGATGCGGGCCCGGTGCCGGTGCGGCCGCGTGCAGTGGTTCCCGCCCCTTCGCCCGCCCCCGCGGGCACGCTTGCCCGCCAGCAGGAGCAGATCGCCCGCGATCGTGCCGAACTGGAGCAGATGCGTGCCACCACCCTGGGGCTGATCCGCGCGCTTGTGCAGGACGGCGTGCTGTCCAAGGAACGTGCCGCTGCCATGCTCCCGCTCTCAGATCGAGATCAACTTGCTGATGTGGAGGTCAGGCCACGCGCGCCCGCGGCGTCGGAACCAGCGGTGGAATCCAAGACTGATGAGGCACTCGCCGACGCGACGCCACGGAGGCGCCGAGGCCAGACTGTGCGCGTACCTTACGTGCCGGAGACCGTGAAGGCAGAGATCAAGGAGAGCCTCAAGCAGGAAGTCCTCGCCCAAGCAAAGGCCGAGCGCTGGGCTGAGCCCAGCACGCTGCCTGAATGGCTGGATCGCATCGTTTGGGAAGGCGACATGCGGCTGCGATACCAGGGTGAGTACTACCAGAAGGATAATGTGCCGGCACTGGTCTACAACGCTTTCACCGGCAGCAACCTGACCAACACGCAGCAGGACGTGGACCTGTGGCGCATCCGTGTGCGACTTGGCATGCTCGCCAAGATCACCGAAACGCTTGGGGCAGGATTCCGGCTGGCCACGGGAAACTTGAACAATCCCGTGTCAACCAACGCCAACCTCGGCAACAATTTTTCGGCCCAGCAACTGATCCTGGACCGTGCCTACCTCAAGTGGGATCCCAGTGAGCGCTGGAGCCTGTCCGCCGGCCGGATGCCCAATCCGTGGTTCTGGCCCACCGACCTGGTGTGGGACGAGGATCTCAACTTCGACGGTCTGGCGGGATCCTTCAAGCCGCGACTGTCGGCCTCCACCACCGGGTTCCTCACCGCCGGGGCCTTTCCGCTGTTCCAGTCCTCCGCCACGCCCAGCGCGCCCACTCCGAGCGACAAGTGGCTGTTCGGCGTGCAGGGCGGCACGGAGTGGAAACCCGACAGCACCCTGCGCGCCCGCGGCGCCGCGGCGCTGTTCGAATTCCAGAACGTCTCGGGCCTGCGCAACACCGTGCTTCAGCCCAACGCCAACGACTGGACCGCGCCGGGCTTCCGGCAGAAGGGCAATACCCTGTTCGATATCAACGACGGTACCGGCAGCGCGGCGTTGTTCGCTCTCGCTCCGCGGTACCGGGTGCTCAACCTGGGTGGAGAACTGGATGTCGGCCGCTTCGACCCGCTGTTCGTCAAGATCGCCGCGGACTGGGCCAAGAACATCGGCTTCGACCGCAACGAAATCCGCGCGCGCACCGGCCTGGACGTGGAACCACGCACGACGGCCTATCAGGCGCGCCTGACAGTGGGTGCGGACGCCATCCGGAAATTGCACGACTGGCAGTTCTTTGTCGGCTACCGCTACGTGGAGCGGGACGCGGTGCTGGATGCTTTCACGGACTCCGATTTCTACCTGGGCGGTACCGACACCAAGGGGTATTTCGTCGGTGGCTTCTATGGCCTGGATCGCAATGCTTTCCTGCGCCTGCGCTACTTGAGCGGTAACGAAATCCACGGCCCGGCGCTGGGTAAAGGCACAAGCGCGAAGCTGCCGCTTGCCATTGACGTGCTGCAGGCTGACTTCAACGTACGGTTCTGAGTCATGCGCTCCCGCCGAGCCGCCGCCACCCTGTTGTTCGCGCTTACCTGCGCACCGCTCCTTGCCCAGCAGCAGCCTGCCGACCGGCAGGCTGCGCGCGACCGGGAGCTGCTGCGCCGCGCTCAGGCCGCCCAGAAGCAGGCCGAAGAGGCCCGTACTTTTGTGGAGGCCGAGAAGGGCAGGCTTGCCGAGCAGTTGCAGAACGCGGAGTCGACGGCGTCGAAGACGGCTGGTGCCCTATCCCGGGAGAGAAAGCGCGCTGATGATCTGCAGCGTGGTCTGGACGAGGCGGCCGGCGCGCGCGACTTGCTCAGGAAGGAGCGCGACGGCCTGTCCGCCCGCCTCGCCAGCATCGAGGAGCAGCTCCGTGATGCCTCGGCGGAGTTGTCCCGCATCCGGCGGGCGCTTGCCGAGCGCGACGGGGAACTCGCCGAGGCGAAGGCGTTCTCAGGCCGCGAAAACGCAGCCCGTACCGATGCAGAGCAGAAGAACGTGAAGCTCTACGTGCTCTCCCGGGAGCTAATCGAGCGCTACCGCTCGCAAGGTTTTTGGGATGCCGTGCGGCGCAAGGAACCGTTCACGGGGCTCAAACAGGTGGAGGTGGAAAACCTGTTGGAGCAGTACCGTGACCGCGCCGATGAGGCGCGCGTGATCCCCCAGACAAGACGTTGAGGCGTCGCCGTGGCCACGCCCGCCAGCAGGCAAATTCCGCGGCGGCCGCCTCCGTGGCGGTGCCCCGTACCCTGAGGCGCGCGTGCTGAGATCGATCCACGTCCATGCCGCCTTCCCCCGCGCGGTGCCGTTTGCGCTGTTCATCGGATTTCTCGTGCTCAGAGGGGAAGTTTCCGGGTTCGACACTCGGTGGCTATACCCGGTGCAGGTTAGCGTCGTGGCACTGGCGCTGGTTGTGCTCTGGCCTCGCTATGACGAGCTTCGTTGCGCCCCGCCAGCCCGGCTAGGTTCGTGGCTTCTGGCTGTGGGGGTCGGGACGGCTGTATTCGTCGCCTGGATCAACCTTTACCGGGGCTGGGCCGTGGTGGGTGACCCCGGGCCAGGATTCGATCCGCGTGACGATGGGCAGATCAACGTTTTCCTGTTGGCGTCCCGGCTGTCGGGCGCAGCCCTCGTGGTGCCGGTCATGGAGGAACTGTTCTGGCGCTCCCTGGTGATGCGCTGGATCGACCGGCAGGCTTTCCTGGCGGTAGACCCGCGCGCTGTGTCGGCTCGTGCGGTACTCGTGAACTCGGCGGTATTCGCCGTAGAGCACCACCAGTGGTTCGCCGGCTTCCTCGCCGGTGTGGGCTACGCGTGGGTTTATCGAGCGACCGGCAACCTTTGGATGCCCGTGCTGGCCCACGCGGTGACCAACGGCCTGCTGGGCGCATGGGTTACATTGACGCGGTCATGGCACTTCTGGTGAGGCACTTCGCAAGGGTGATGCGGCATGCCGCCGCGGCGGTTCTGCTCGCCACCGCTTGTCCCGGGCATGCGCTCGAGGGGGATCGCATACGTCCGTCGGTAGGCGTGGTGACGAACTACAACTCCAACCTGTTCTACCTGGACGATCGTATTCCTTCGGCTGCCATACCTTTCCTGAAGAACGGCCAGAAGAGCGACTGGAGCAGAGGTCTGCGGGTGGGTCTCGACGCCGATCTCACGGCCAGCCGCCAGACCTTCGTGTTGCGATCCAGCGTTAGCCAGAACAATTTTTCCACCTACAGCACCCTGGACAACACCGCGTACGATGTGCGCGGCACCTGGAATTGGGTGGCTGGCACCCGGTGGGATGGCGACGCGGCCGCGACATTCAGCGAGTCCCTCGGCAGTTTCATCGACACCCGCGGCAGCCAAAAGAACATTCGAAAGGTGAACACCTACTCGGCGAGCGCCATGTATCGCGTGCTCTACGACTGGAAGCTGCGCGCGGCCCTGGGCTACTACGAGTTGCAGAACAGCGACCCCTTGTTCCTGAGTGCCAACCGCCGGGAGATCTCCTACGAGTTGGGCTCTCGTTACTACAGCAAGGACGAGGATAACTTCGTGGGGCTCAATTTCCGCGCCATCGACGGCGTCTTTCCCAACCGTCAGCAGCTACTCGTGTCCGCGGCGAACGACACGTTCCGCCAGTTCACCGCCGAAGGGGTCGTGAATTGGCGGTACAGCCAGCTCACGTCTCTGGAAGGCGCCATCGGCTGGACCAACCGGCTTCACGACCAGATCTCGATTCGTAATTTCTCGGGTCTCACCGGCCGGTTGGTGTGGAATTACGGCCTCACGGGCGCCACCTCCATGAACACGACCGTGTTCCGTGAAATATCGACGCCCGAGACGGTGGGGGCGAATTACGCCCTCACTCAGGGTGTACGGGCAGGGCCGGTGTGGCGCTACAGCGAAAAACTCAGCTTCCAGGGCACTGCCGGTTTCAGCAACCGGAGATTCCTCGGTGATCCGCTGACCGCGAACACGGGCACCATACGTGTGGACGACCTCTGGACGGCTTCTGGGTCCGTGCTGTGGACGCCAAGCCGTCGCACCCAGGTCGATGCAACCGTCTCCTACGACAAACGCACGTCTAATGCAGTATTGTTTGATTTCACGGGGGTCAGTGTCTTCCTCGCCGCGCGGTACAACTTCTGAGCGAGGAGGACTTGGCTTCCGCGATCAACCGGGGAGAGGATCGCCAGACGCAGGACCGTCGGCCGCGCCGGCCGGGTCTGCCCATTGCCCCGCCCGGTACGCTACCCGCGCCAGCCTCGGCGTAGGGGCGCGGAATTCGTGCAGCGAGTCGATGAAATCAGCCCAGTTGAGCGTTTGCTCGCCGTCTGCCTCGGCGGCACCTTTCGTCTCGTGCCGTACGGTAATCTCGCGGGACTTGTCCGACATTTTGTGTGGGTCAGCGTCGAGGGAGCGGGACGGCCCTGCGGCCGTCCAGGTGACAGGCCATCAGTTCAAGCGCGCGCCGCAACCGTAGGGCAGCCTCGCCGTCCAGGTCGCGCCCCACGTCCGAGAGAATGGCTTGGATGCGCCGTAGGTTTGCCTTGCCGAGCCGGTAGAGTTGCAGCATCCGGTCTTCGTCCGTTGGAGCTAGGTCCGCCACAAATAACATGCCACGTTTTTTCAGCAGTCGCGTCAGCGCGGTGCCCAGCCGGGGCCACAGTTCGGCTACCGGTGTCTCCAGCCCGACCCTGAGCGTGATGTCTTCGCGGGCTACCCGGCCCAGACGCCATTTTTCGTATTCCGTGAGGGGCACCAGGGAAAGGCCGTTGGCCTCGAGGCGGTCGAGAATATTACTGATGCCATGGCGCCCGATGCTGCGCCAGAGTTCCTCCACGGAGCAGCGCTGCAGTACCTCAAGGCGCAGGATACCGACCCGGTACAAGCGGCTGATGGTAGTCTGCTCCAGGCCAAGTACCGAGACGGGAGTATCTGCGTCGATGCTGTGACAAGGCTGAGGGTGCAGCCGCATTTCTTCGTTGTGAAGGTACAAGGCGTCGCGCTCGGCCACCGTGCCCCAGGCCCCGCGCCGAACGGTGGAACCCTGCCCCGGCTGGCGCAAGGGCGTTCGTGCGACCGGCGCGTTGGCGAGTTTGGGACTCATGGGGTAAAACGCATGACAAAATTCTGAAGATTGTGAACGTGCCGAGTTGCCCCTTTATGACAGCAAACGCAATGAGCCATGAGCGCTCTGGATCATCCAACTCCCATACCGGTGCGTACCATGGCGTCTAAGTGTCGGATTGGCGTGGACCTTGGCGGCACCAAGATCGAGGTCATTGCCCTGGGCGCATCCGGCGCCGTACTGGCACGCCAACGTACCGATTCGCCGCGAGGCTCATACGAAAACACCTTGAGAAGCATCACGGAGGCGGTCCGTTGGGCGGAGAACGAGGCAGGTACGCTGGGAACCGTGGGTGTGGGTACGCCTGGTTCGGTCAGCCCCTTCACGGGTGAGCTCAGGAACGCGAATTCCACATGGCTCAACGGGAGACCGCTGCGACAGGATCTGGAACGCCGCCTGGATCGTCCAGTGCGTATTGCCAACGACGCCAATTGCTTTGCACTTTCCGAGGCCGTCGATGGCGCTGGAAAAGGCGCCAATGTGGTGTTCGGCGTCATCGTTGGCACGGGGACCGGGGCGGGGATCGTGGTGAACGGACGCGTTCTAGAGGGCGCCAATGGAATCGCCGGGGAGTGGGGCCACAATCCTCTGCCGTGGCCGTTGCCGGAAGAGTGGCCGGGGCCGGCCTGCTACTGCGGGCGCCGCGGTTGCATCGAGACTTTCTTGTCCGGGCCAGGTATGTCAGCGGATCATCTTGCCGCCACCGGAGAGATGCTGGATGCGCGCGTAATCGGACGGCGTGCTGCCTCGGGCGAACCAGCCTGTGCCGCCACGCTCGATCGCTACACCGATCGCATGGCGCGGGCCCTGGCCCATGTAATCAATGTTCTCGATCCGGATGTAATCGTGCTGGGCGGTGGTGTGTCGCGGGTGACGTCGTTGAGGGATTCCGTGGTGGCGCGCTGGACGCGCCATGTGTTTTCGGATGGTGTGAACACCCCGCTGTTGGCCGCCGTTCATGGTGACGCTGGCGGGGTGCGCGGCGCCGCCTGGCTATGGGACTGAGCCCCGCGCCGCATCGGGCCGACAGCGCCTAACGGTTGCCCCCCCCGCAGGGAAACGATTCCCTCAGGGCACGTGCCACGGTCCGGGCAGCTGGTTGTTCCCACCTGCCCATGTTGGTCTTCATCCAGTCGCGCACCGCTTGCAGCGTGCGGCGCCCGCGCTGGCTCTCGGGTATGCAGGCGGCTTCCTCATCCAGCATGTCACGGACGCCGGCCACGTAGGCCAGGGCCATGGTGCGGTCCTTGAAATTGCCTTCCGCCCGCATGGATTCTTCCAGCCATCCATAGAGCGTCTCGCTGCGAACCATTTGGGCGTGGGCAGACCCGCAGACCCCTAGAAAAAGCAACATGGCAAACGCGAGCTTCATTTTTTCTCTCCTGACGGTTCATGACTGATGCGTTCCCGGACTCATTACCAAAAGACGCGCCGTCTTCGCGTCGATTATGACTTCCGGCTGTCGCAATGACGGGTTATTCTGTCCGCCGCTGGATGCACCAGCCACTCAAAACTGCCTACGCGCCCACCTCGTTCCTGAAACGACCTGCCCATAACATGAGGGTACGAACTGGTTCGGGAGGCAAGATGAAACGTCGGCTAAGCGTAACACTATGGAAAGTCTGAATAACCACTGACGACAGCCTGGGATGAGCACACGACAGTGGAATCGGCGAGCCTCGCTTCCTCAATGGGTGCGAGTCGGGACTGTTTGCCCCCTTCGGCCGCCCGTTCCGGGCTCCGCAGGCGGATTTCTCCTGTCATGTGCGCATCAACCGCCTACGAATCATGAACTGGTTCGCCAGCGCCGCCAGCACGAACACCTGGTTTGCGTTCTTGCGCAGCCCCCGGTAGCGCACCTTCGCATATCCGAACACGCGCTTGATCACGCCAATGGAGTGCTCCACCCGGGAGCGCACCTTCGACTTCACCCGGTTGCGGCCGCGCTCGATCTCATCGACCACGCCCCGA
>JADCHQ010000015.1 GCA_020248405.1 Rhodocyclaceae bacterium
CGCGCCCCGTGAAGGGCGCGCGACTGAACAGCACAGAGCGGTTGCGCAGCAGCTCGATGTTTCAATCCGCGCGCGCCCCGTGAAGGGCGCGCGACGCGGTACCGGCTGTGGGAGGATCGCGCGCCCGAGGTTTCAATCCGCGCGCGCCCCGTGAAGGGCGCGCGACTATGATTATGCAAAGGCTTGTTTTTGCAGTGAAAAAAGTTTCAATCCGCGCGCGCCCCGTGAAGGGCGCGCGACTGGCCGGCGCGGTTACGTGCATGGCGCCTGCCTCGGTTTCAATCCGCGCGCGCCCCGTGAAGGGCGCGCGACGGGCTGGGCCGACACCCTGACGGCGCTCATCGCCGTTTCAATCCGCGCGCGCCCCGTGAAGGGCGCGCGACGCTACTCAGCTAAAACGTTGACCTGCAAACTGTTTTGTAGCACAACTCGCGAAACTGCCGACCTCACAATGCACTCTCGCCAGCGCTACTGTCCCGCCGGGCTGATGCTGTTGCACGAACAGTCCTTTAACCGCAGCGCGAACCTCCCCCACGGCGGCCGGCACTTGGGGTTCGCGGTCACACCACAAGAGGGCCATCGAAATCCACAGCCTTAAAACGCCCATGCTCACGCACCTCGCAACCGTTCCCATCAGCAAGCCGATACAGGCGCAGGCAGTCAGCCTGTAGATCCATTACTGCCAGAAGTTGCCGCTCCAGTTCTTCCATTTTGGCAAGACCGATCTGGCACTCAAACACAGACTTCTGCACGCGTTGCCCAATGCCTTCGCAGAGCTTGGCTACACGCCGAAGCCGCCGGCGGCCTTCTCGCGTTTCGGTGTTGACGTCGTAGCACACGATTACCAGCATCTTGTCCTCTACGGCATCGCAAACGGGGCGTAGATTTCCGCTTCGCCCCGCAGGTGTCGGGCCAGCAGCCGGGCCTGCACCAACGGCACCACGCCGAGGGCCACGGTCTCCGCTAGCAAAGCGTGCCGAACTTCTTCCTGCTTGCGCTCCTGAAAGGCGATGACCACAGACTTTCGCGCGTCACCTTCGAGTAAAACCGCACCACCTTCGTGCTCAACGAAGGCACCGCCGTCAATCTGCAGCCGGTTCACGAGCGTGAGTGCCAAGCGGTCCGCGAAGGGCCGGAACTCCTCGACGAGGTCCAGCGCCAGAGCCGCGCGCCCTGGCCGTACCGTGTGCAGAAACCCCACCTGCGGATCCAATCCGGCCGCTTCACAGGCGCTTTGGCAGTCGTTTGTCCAAAGGGAGTAAACAAACGAAAGCAACGCATTCATACGGTCGCGCGGCGGGCGTCTGCTCCTGCCATCCATCGCAAACTGCGCACGCAACTCCGGTCTGATCAGGTGCTTCAGAGCGGCGAAATAGCCCCGGGCCGCTTCACCCTCAACTCCGCGAACGGCATCAGCTGTTGTTGCAATGGCCAAGGCGCGAAGGCTCGCCGCCATGTTCTGCGCCGCGCGTACCAGTGCCGCGCGATCCCCTTCGTCGCGGGCATCTCGCGCTCCCCGCAGCAGCACGTGCCGCTGGTTCCGCAACTTGCCCGCCACCAAGCGCCGTGCCAACGCCACGGAGAAGCCACCATCCAGACTGCGTTGATGCTGTGCGCGACGCAGCAGCACATTCCCGGTCGTAGAGCCCTCCAGCCGAGCCTTGAAGCGTCCGTTACTGTCCAGTAGAACAAACGCGATACCCTCCTCCGCCAGTCGGTGCATCAGTGGCACGCTGACGCTGACATGCCCGAAGCACACCACGGCGCCCAGATGGTGCAGCGGTACGCGCAACCGGGTTTCGTCGCCCACGAGCAGGCGCACGGTGTCGTTTTCCAGACGTAGGTGGCTGTCAGGCAGCGTGACGTAGAGCGTGTTGAGGAGCTGCACGTTCAATCAACGTCGGCGGAATCGAACAGATCATCGGCGGGTAGCGCGCCCGGTGCCAAGCGCCGGATGGCTTCCGGCTGGCAGCGCTCTCGCAGCGAGCAGCCGCGGCACCGGCGGCTGTCGCTGGTGGGCAGTGGCAATTCGCCAACGGCCAGCATGGCGCGCACCTCCCGGGCGATGTCGGCTACGCGTTGAAGCAAACTGGGGGTGACGGCCACTACCCGCCGGCGCTTGCTGCTGGCGTAGAAAACGGCACCCTCGGGTACGGCGCGGCCAGTCATTTCTTGCAGGCATAGCGCCTGGGCGGCCAACTGGAGATCGTCGCAAACAGCAATGTCGGCAGCCTTGTTACGGCTGCCGTGCTTGTACTCCACCGGATAGGGCGTACCGTTCGGCTCGAACTCCACGGTGTCGGCCTTGCCAATCAAAGCCAGGCGGTCGCTGAACAGCGGCAGGGCGCGCTCCACCCGCACACCGCGCCGCATCTCGAATCCTGGCCGGTCCACCTGGGCATGCACGGCCTGGCCGCGCGCCGTATGCAGGTTGTGGTCGAAGGCTTGTTCAAGGTGGATCAATCCGCACTGGCGCGGGCAGTAGGCCCAGTGCTGAATCGCCGAAATGGCCAGCGGATCTTCCTCTATCAAGCTAGCAACCGTAAGCGCTGCAACCCCCGCCCGGCAACCACGACCAGGTGCCCGGCAACCCAGTCTTCATGACTCAGCGGGTCGAGCACCCCATGGGCGGGCCACGCCGCCGAAAAGGCGCCCTGACGCGGATAGACGATGGCGGGCGGGGGCGGTACAGAGCGTGGGAACACCAACTCGCCATAGTTGCGGTCGAAGGTGAGAACCCAGCGGTCTTCGGATGCGGCGTGCCGCGAAACCGCGGCATCGCTGGCACCCGGCATTGGGTCCACCACGGCTTACGCGTCCAAACCCGCCGCGCGCAGGGCCAGCAGCGCCGGTCGCGGCCAGTTCTCGTTGGACAGTACCCGAGCCTTCACCTGCCGAGCCTACCACTGCGACACGGCGCTGTGAGTGTCGCGCATGAACGCTGGTCGCTCACGCGGCCAGGCCCTCCAAAAGGGCATGGGATTCCTTGCGAATCTTGTCCGCCGCGAACGACAACGCGGCGAGGATGTCCGGATCGCAAACAATGCGGTCGCGCCAATCCATGCTCAGCACCTCCGAGTGAGGGTGACACCCGGCGCGGCGGCCGTGCTTTCTCCCATGGCGAGCGGGCGCCCATCGAAGGTTACTTTGTACGCGCTGAAGTCGCGTACCGGCGTGGCGCCATCGGTGGCTCGGCCGACGACCAGCCGGTCGAACAGCGCGTGGGCATGGGCGTTCCCCAGCTCGCTTTCGTGCTCAAACACGTACAGCCCACGGGTGCACATCTGGCCGCGCGCAGCGCTGCGATCGTGCTCGAACATGTTTTCGAGGGCCTGCCACAGGAGCGCGAGGTCGGTCTCGTCGAAGCCTGTCTGCCGGGCCAGAAAGGCCGACACGAAACCGTGGGCACGGTACAGGCCGTAGGGGACGGTGTGCTTGCGGCCCATAGTACGGTTGTCGCCCTGCTGCTTTTCGGCCTCTGCCTCCGTGGCTACTGCCATGCGGGTAATACTGTGCTCCAAGGCGACGACAGGATCGACGGACCTGCCGAAGGTGAGCTGGACCGGGCCGCGAACCTGGCCGGCGTTGACGCCCAGACCCATGACTGCGCCGAAGGTGCGAACGTCAAAGAAGTTCTGACACATCCAGGCGCGGGCTTTCTCGACCTCTTCGCCACTGCCCTTTCGCGCGGCCTTCGCGCTCTTCTTCCTGGGCTGCTCCAGCGTCGCCGGCTCGGCCTCTTCGACTTCAGGCGGATCGAGCTTCAGGGCCGAATACGCACGCTGGTGCTGGAGGTTCAGGATTGCCTTCTCGCGCACATAGATCTCGAAGCGCTGTTCGCCTTCAACCGGGTCGCGCTGATCCTGCTCTTTGGTGATCGCCACGAAGTTGCGTACCTTGCGCTTGAGGGAAACATCGGTCACCAGCCCATGGCCGGTCTCGGCGTCGATCCGCGGCAGGTTCCCGGCATCGGGATCGCCGTTGGGGTTACCGTCCTTCACGTCAAACAGAAGAACGAAGTCGTAGCGGCGGGCGATGGGCATGTTTAATTCTCCTGGACAGTGTGGACGGAATCGGCGGGGCCGTCTTTGCGCGTGTTGAGGCTCTGACGCTGCTGGTAATAGCCCAGTGCAAACAGACCCTGGGCCTGAAGGTCGAGCTGACGAGGGAAATCGGCAAGCGCTGGATTCTCGACGCTGCCACACACGTCGCCGATGAGCTTTTCGAAGAAATTCTCCATGCCCGGCGATAGCTTTTTAAGATGGGCGTTTTTCAGCCGCAGCAAGGTTGGAAACACGGCGCCAGGGGTGCTGGATGCCGCGCCGTAGTAACGGTCTCGGATGGTGGCGTTGATGTTCGGCTGCGCAGCGGACTGGATGCGCTCCAGCACCGCGAACAAACGGCCCAAACGGTAGGCGGGGTCGGTCTGGTTCACGTCGAGTTCCTCGTGGATGAACTGGAAATCGATAGGTTTGCCGTAACGGCGGCGGTACTCCCTGTTAACACACGCCTTCAGGATTGCAGCGCGCAGGTACGGCACGTTCCCGCCGAAAGCGTCAGTCGTTTGCTCCGCACGGCAGCGGTTGACGGCAGCGTTGAGCAGGGCGGGGGGGTAAGGCCCGCCTTCCAAAATGGCGCGCAGCCAGTCCCCAGCCAGCCTAGGCGGCACGTTCTCGGGCTTGCCCTGGGCCGCGACGGACCGCAGCAACCAGTACATTGGCGGCGTGACGGCGTCGCGCTCGCCTTGACGCACGATGCGCAGGTCATCGAAGTGCTGCAGGATGCGCGGAGCCAGTCTGTCGAAGGTGTCGTTGAACCAGAAACGCACCGCGATACGCGATGCGTTGGGAGCCAGGCCGAGCACGAAGAAGCGCAGCGGCCTGTCCAGCGCGCCCTGAGCGCCGGCGCTAGCGCCCGCCAGCCGCTGCTTTACAGCGTCAACGTGCGCGTCAGGGTCATCGCCGAACAGGGCCACGAGTTCGGGCTCAATGCTGTCGTCGCGGTCGGCCCAGATGACCGTGGTGGCGTCGGCGATTTGGAGTTTGTTGGGCGAATTGCGCAACAGCAAAGCGTTGAGGGCCGTCGTATAAGCAAACACGGCATGCTCGCCCACTGGGGCATTTTCGCCTTGGCGCTCTGTCTTGCCGTACGACTCGAAGGCACGCGCGTTGAACGAAACGATGTTCGCTCCCGAGGTCTGCGCATCCTTGACCCCCTTGATCGAGGGGTGGAGGCGTGCAATCGGCCCTTGCTGTCCGTCAACCAGGCACCAACCGCTAGTAGTCCTGTTCACCTCCGGCGTCAGTGCCGCCCGTACTACGGCGGGGCGCTGGCACACCAACTCCGATCCGTCCCCGGCAAGGGCAAACGTCATGACAGGGTTAGCCTGCTCGATTTCCGACCAGGCGGGGTGAGCATGAAGCACGGACCAGTCGCTACGGTCCAGCGCCGCCAGGCATGCCTGGATGCCAAGGTCGGATCGTGCAGGCTCGGGCAACCGTTCGAGCCGCTGGCGAAAGGCCTGCGCTGGGCTGACGTCACCCGTGCTCTTACGCTCGCGAGGCAGGGCGATGACGTACTCGGCGCTATCCCACAAGAGATTAGCCTTCACGCCGGAAGTCTTCTTTTCGCCCTGGGGCACTAGGAAGACCTGCGCGCGAAGTTGCTTGCCCTCAAGTTGGCGGGTGTCGAGAAGTTGGAGCACGCGCCCGTCCCGGTCGATCTCGATGAGGAATGGGATCGCCTTGTCCTCGAAGCCCGCTGCGGGCAGTCGGCGCGCCGGATCGGTGCTGCGCTGCCGGCGCTCGTAGTAATCAACCAGGGCGCGGAGGATCATCGCGACATCTCCACCTCGCGCTTGTCGCATTCGACGATGCCGCCTGTCATCCGCGCCCTGAAGAAGCGCGGCTGCGGGTCGGCTGGGTCGCTGAAGTCCATGTCGTGCAGCATCCAGCCAAGGTCGCGCGTTTCATCGATGGACGGGGGCTCGGTGTGGAGGTCATCCACCAAACGCCAGCGAGCCGCAAACTCGCGGCATCCCAGGTAAGGCTGGTTTACGCATTGGCCCTTGCGCGCCCGACGCTCGAACATGGCGAAGAACTTACCCGGCGGTTCGAGATCAGCCCGGTCCGGGCGCACCACGAGATCAGCGTGCAGCCGGTAGGCCACGTCGCGCAGCAGCAGCGCCGCACGCTGCTGCCGGTCTTCATCCACGTACAGCGCCAGCTCGCCGGTGCCCTGCTTCATCGCCTGCTGCACGTTGCGTGTAGAGACTACGGAGGCCACTTCGTTACGGCGCAGATTCATCCAGCGCACGGGCGTAAGGACCTCGATGCGCCTCACCTCCCAGCGGATGGCGGGTTTGTAGAAAACCGCCTCGAAGACCGCACGGGCAGCCGACGGGGTAATGACGTCGTAACTCACGCGCTCAACTTTCATCTCTGGCCGCGTGAAGCAGGCCCAATCGCCGCGAACTTCGAGCACGAATCGGTATTGCTCCATGGTGTTCGGTCCTCCTTGGCCCCAATACCTTACTGAACCAGCGTGGCGGCGTCGAGCACCGCCCCTTCGCTCAGCAGGCCGAAACGCGGGCTGTAGCGCGCGGTGTCCTTGAGCACGTACCAGCCCGGCAGGGATTCGGTGAAATCGCCCCGGTCCAGTCCACTACGCAGATCGCGTATCCGCGCCTGGACGACGAGCCGTTGCAACGTGCGCAGGTGCCAGCGTTCCGCGTCGCCGGCATTCAATGCCGCGAGCGCATGGTTCACGCGTTCGTCCGGGCCGGCGTCTGGCGCGTAGGACACGACGACAGATGCCTGGTCTTGGTCGTCGATGAGCCGGTACGCATCTGCGGCGCTGCGTAGTTGCAGGTGGAAGTCGGCGCTGTTTTTCAGCATGGGGAGGACCTGCTTCTCGTCGGTTTGAAACTGGCTGTACCAGTGTTCGAAGTAGGCGCGAAACATGTCGGGATGCAGGGAGGGCGGCCGTTCGTACGCAAGAACGCTGCGGGTGGCCTGTGCCGCCCGGACCAGCGCTGTCAGGGGGCTGGGGATGGGCCGCACGAAGACATGCACCCGCCCCCCCATGGGGCCCAACCGCCCTTCCCGGTTGCAGCGGCCTGCGGCCTGAGCGATGGCATCCAGGCCAGCGAGCGCCCGGAACACCACTGGAAAGTCGATATCCACGCCCGCTTCGACTAGCTGCGTTGCCACCACACGCAAGGGCCGCGAATCACCGCTGCGCCGGGCCTCCAGCCGGCGCCTGATCTGGCCGATGACGTCGGCACGATGCTGGCCGCACATGGCCGCGGAAAGATGCAGGGTCGCTTCGCCATCGGAGGCTGCCGCATCCATGGCCCGCACCAGGTCGGCGGCATCACGGCGGGTGTTGACGATAGTAAGCACCGCCGGCTCGGCGGCCAGCCGCATGGCCAGGACGTCTAGTTCTTCGGGGGTGGTGAGGTCGTGAGGCCAATGCAATGTCACCCGTTCGAGCTGCGCGTAGAGCGGCGCCACCGCACCGACGATTTCGCGGGGCCGCCCACCGCCACGCACCAGGCCACGAAGCCTGCGCTTCGGGTCGAAACGCTCAATGTCCGCAAGCACCGGCTGCGTGGCGGTGCACGAGACGATCGTGCTTCCATAGTGGCTCGCCAAGAGGCGCAGAGCGTCCAGCGTGGGCTGTAGAAATGGCGGCGGCAGGGTTTGCGCTTCATCCAGTACGATCACGCTGCGCTGCACGCGATGCAGCTTGCGGCAGCGGCTCGTGCGTGCTCCAAACAGGCTTTCGAACAACTGAACGTTGGTAGTCACGATAAGCGGCGCGTCCCAGTTCTCGCAGGCCAGGCGTGAGCGCGCCGTTTCTCGTTCGGCTGCGCTGTCCTCCTGGCTGTGGTGCTCTACCACGTTGTCGCGGCCGAAGATGGTCGCGAACACGTCGACAGTCTGTTCGACGATGCTGGTGTAGGGGATGGCGATGACCACACGCTCCAATCCGTGGGTTACCGCGTGGCGTAGCGCAAAAGCCAAAGAAGCCAGAGTCTTGCCCCCACCCGTGGGCACCTGCAAGCTGAATACTCCCGGCGGATGGGCGGCGGCGCTACGGCAGTCGGCCAGCACCTGGGCGCGGGCGCGCATTACAGGCTCTTCCCCCCGGCCTGCCAGGCGCACTTCGGCAACCACGGCATCGAGGTGGGCGACCAGACGGGCCTCGTACTCAAAGAGGCTCGGGAAACCCCCACGCCCCTCGGCCTTTGCCCCGTCGAAATAGGCCTCGGTGTCCAGGAAGTCGGCGTCCACGAGCGCAGAAAACATCACGCGCAGCCATAGCGACTGGGCGAGCGGCTCGTCCTTGAGGCCGGGGATCGCGCCAAACAGACCCGCGGCATCAAGCGCACCGGGAAGCGCGAGCAGTTCGGGGGCATGGACTTCGCAGGCACGCAGAGCCTCGATGTATTCCCGCTCGCTGTCGGGGCGGCCACCGCCGCCAAGACGGTCATCGAGATTAGCGCTGTCATAAAGTCCGGCATGGTGCGAGGCGATGAGCATCGCCAACAAGCGTCCCGCACGCCGCCCTGGTTCGCCGAACCGTTCCTGCAACTGGCTGAGCGCGTGCAAGGCGCCGGCGGCGGAGTGGCTCTTGTCCAGGCGGCCCGCACCACGGCCTTCGATATGGGCATGGTGGTCCTGCCGCACGTAGCGCTGGAAACCCGGGCGGAACTTGCCCAGATCGTGCCAAAGTCCGGCAAGCTTGGCCCAAGCCGCGCCGCCGGGGGGCGCGTAATGCCCGGCCGCTTCTGCTACGGCGCGCAGGTGCGCCACAAGCAGGTGGTCGGGGCCGTGGGCAACGGGCGACTGGGCGGCTGGGTTCATGGCCCACAGCTTACCGCTGGGGGTGGCTCACTGGATGAGCCTGCCAGCGCAAGATGAAGTTTCTTGGTTTCCCCATGCCGCCTCCAGCGGAGCGGCGAACCGCAGTGGCGTCTTTCCCGGCCCCGCGAACATCATTGACGCTCCCGCGGGGGCGATGGAGGCGTTCGTTGAGCGCACCGGAATGCCAGAGGGCTGACGGGGGCTCGGCTACGGGCAGGGAGGCTTTACAAAGAGGGAAACCAGCCGTTGTGCAGTGATGAACCCGATTGCAGAACCGCGGAAACAACGAGCGGCGCGCGACTGGTAGTCATAGCGCGACTGACAGATCGACGCTCTCCTTCAAGCCTCATGTAGACGGCAACGCCGCCTAGCGTGGATCGAATCGGTTTTCGGACATCCGGAGCACCCAGGTCCGTTGCCACCACCCACCGTTCTGCCATCATGGCGTTTCGATAGCCCCGGGAGCCCGCGCCATGCCGCGACGCCAGTTTCTCGCCACCGCCCTCGCCACCGCCCTGGCCGCGGCGCTACCCGCCCTGGGCCAGGACTTCCCGCGCAAGCCGGTGCGCATCGTGGTGCCCTTCCCGCCCGGCGGCACGCCCGATCTGCTGGCGCGCATCCTCGGGGCGCGCGCGCCGCAGGTCCTCGGGCAGCAGGTGATCGTGGACAACCGGCCGGGCGCCGGCGGCAATCTGGCCATGGAGCTGGTGGCCCGCGCGCCGGCTGACGGCTACACGCTGGTGATGGGCACCATCGGCACCTGCGCGCTCAACACCTTTCTCTACCCCCGCCTGGGCTTCGACGTGGAGCGCGACTTCGCCCCGGTGATGTTGGTGGGCTCGATCCAGAACGTGCTGGTGGTGCACCCTGCCGTGCCAGCCGCCACGGTGAAGGAGCTGGTGGCGCTGGCGAAGAGCCGCGGCAGCAATCTCATGACCTACGGCTCCTCGGGATTCGGCTCGTCCCTTCACGTGGCCGGCGAGTGGTTCCAGGTGCAGGCGGGCATCGACCTGCGCCACGTGCCCTACAAGGGCAGCGCGCTGGCCAACACGGCGCTGATGGCGGGCGAGACGGACATGATGTTCGACAACCTGCCCTCCATCGCGCCACACGCGGCGGCGGGCCGGGTGCGGCCCCTGGCCGTGACCGGGCCCAGGCGCTCGAAGCTGTTCCCCAACGTGCCCACCCTGCGCGAAGCGGGCTACCCGGAGTTGGTGATGACGCCCTGGTTCGGCCTGCTGGCGCCGGCCAAAACGCCCGCCCCGGTACTTGCCCGGCTCAACGCCGCGTTCAATGACGCGCTGCGCGACGCCCAGGTGGTGCAGCGATTCGCGGAGAGCGACGTGGAGCCCGGCGGCGGCGACGGCGCCGCGTTCGCGAAACTGATACGCGCGGAAAGCGCGCAGTGGGGCAAGCTCATAAAGGAAAAGAACATCACCGCAGACTGATCCCTCGCGCCTGAACCCAACCCGGAGAGGCGACTAGGACCCGAACGGCGCCAGCCCGTTTTGCTTCATCGAGACCAAGCCGATCCCGGTCAGGCGGCTCATTGGCCAGCATGCGTGTCCGTTCGGACTTGGAATCCAGCCTGGACAACGCAATCTCTTTCCAGATGAAAGAAAGACTAGACCATCGCTCCCGGGAGAAAGTACGACAAGCCTCTTGCCAGCTTTCGTAGCGATCGGATCGACCGCGGCAACATTACCACGGTGTGCCGATTCGGAATCACGAAGGGAATGGGGCGTAGCGCAAGGGCAACGTTCCCGATGCCAGCACGCGGGCGGGGAGCACACATGCGCGCGTCGGCGCTACCGCTTTCGCGGCGCCTTCGCTGATGGGCCAGAGGGCGCCGCTACGGGCGCAACCGGCGCCTGATGGCGTTTCCTTCAAAGGCCCCGTCGTCGGGCTCTTGACGTAAACAGGCTTCCGGCTTGTCGCGCTAACTCACCCCACCAGCCCTATCCGTTGAACCCCTTGCCCTCCGCCGCCAGCCGCTCCAGCAGCGCGGCGGGCTTCCACCACTGGCCCACGCGCTGCTCGTAACCCTTCACCGCCTCCAGCACCTTGGGCAGCCCGATTAGATCGGCGCTCATCATGGGCCCGCCGCGGTAGCGCGGGTAGCCGTAGCCGTAGAGGTAGATGATGTCGATGTCGCTGGCGCGCTGGGCGATGCCTTCTTCGAGGATCTGCGCGCCCACGTTCACCAGCTGGTAGAGGCAGCGTTCGAGGATTTCCTGGTCGGAGATCTCGCGGCGGGTGAAGCCGCCGTCCTTCGAGGCCTGCACGATGAGCGCCTCGATGGCGGGGTCAGGCACGGGCTTGCGGCTGCCTTCGTAGCGGTAGTAGCCGGCGCCGGTTTTCTGGCCAAAGCGGCCCTGCTCGCAGATGAGGTCGGCAATGCGCGAGTAGCGCTCGGCCGGGTCGCGGGTGGCGGCCTGGCGCTTGCGGATGGCCCAGCCGATGTCCAGGCCGGCCAGGTCGCTCACGCGGAACGGGCCCATGGCAAAGCCGAACGCTTCCATCACCCGGTCCACCTGTTGCGGCAGTGCGCCCTCCTCCAGCAGGTAGCCGGCTTCGCGGAAGTAGGCGTGCACCATGCGGTTGCCCACGAAGCCGTCGCACACGCCCACCAGCGCGCCCACCTTGCGGATGGTCTTGGCGAGTTTCATGCTGGTGGCGATCACGTCCCCGCCGGTCTTGGCGCCGCGCACGATCTCCAGCAGCTTCATGACGTTGGCGGGGCTGAAGAAGTGCAGGCCGATCACGTCCTGCGGGCGCGCGGTGACCGCGGCGATGGCGTCGATGTCCAGGGTGGAGGTGTTGGTGGCCAGGATGGCGCCGGGCTTCGCCACGGCGTCGAGGGTGCGGAACACCTCCTGCTTCACCGGCATTTCCTCGAACACCGCTTCGATGATGATGTCGGCGTCGCGCAGGTCGTCGTAGCTGCTCACGCCCGTCATCAGGGCCATGCGCTTGTCCATGGCCTCCTGGCTCAGGCGTCCCTTGGACACGGTGGCCGCGTAGTTGGCGCGAATCACCGACAGGCCCTTGTCCAGGCGCTCGGGGGAGGCCTCGAGGATCTTCACGGGGATGCCGGCATTGGCGAAGTTCATGGCGATGCCCCCGCCCATGGTGCCCGCGCCGATGACGGCGGCGCTGCGGATCTCGCGCACCGGGGTGTCCTCGGGCAGGCCGTTCACCTTGGCTGCGGCGCGCTCGGCGAAGAAGGCGTGGCGCAGGGATTTGGACTCGCTGGTGGCCACCAGCACCTCGAAGCGCTCGCGCTCGAAGGCCACGCCCTTGGCGAAGGGCTGCTGCACGGCGGCCTCCACGCAGGCAGCAATCTCCAACGGCGCCGGGTAGCCGCGCCACTGCGTGGCGATGCGCGCCCGGGCTTCGGCGAAGAGGGCGTCGGCGTCGCCCTCCACGGCCACGGTCATGGCACTGATGCGACGGATGGGCCGGCCCTCCTTGACCACTCGCTGCGCGAATTTCAGCGCCGCGGCCGCCAGGTCGCCCTCCACGATCTCGTCCACGATGCCCAGTTCGTGGGCACGCTCGGTGCTGACCGGATCGCCGCTCACCATCATGTCCAGGGCGGTTGCCGCGCCGATCAGGCGCGGCAGGCGCTGGGTGCCGGCGGCGCCGGGGAGGATGCCCAGCTTCACCTCGGGCAGGCCGATCTGGGCGCCGGTGACGGCACAGCGCCAGTGGGCGCCCAGGGCCAGTTCGAGCCCGCCGCCCATGGTGGGCCCGGCCAGGGCCGCGCAGATGGGCTTGGTGACCGTGTCCATGTAGGAGAGCACGTCGCGCAGCGTGGCCATTCCGGGCACGGGCGGCTTGCCGAATTCGGTGATGTCCGCGCCGCCGGAGAAGTTGCGCCCGCCGCCGATCAGGAGGAAGGCCTTCACGGCGGTGTCGTGCTCGCCTTCCTTGATGGCGTCGAGGATACCCTGCAGCAGGCCCTTGCCCACCGACAGGGCGTTGACGGGCGGGTTGTTGAGGGTGATCACCCCCACATGGTTCTGCACGCGGTAGTCGACGATGGCCATGGGGCCCTCCAGATGGGAAGGGTTGGAAACGGAACTGGAATAACGGCCCGCGGACAGCCGCCGGCTGGAGGGCGCTGCGCCTGCCCTCTAGACCTCGAGCCACTCCTTGCGCACGGATTCGCTGGCGCGCAGGTCGGCCGGCGTGCCCTCGAAGACGATGCGGCCGTGGCCCATCACGTACACCCGCTGGGAGATCTTCATGGCGATGGCGAGCTTCTGCTCCACCAGCAGGATGCTGATGCCGCGCCGGGCAATCTCGTCGAACAGGCTGGCCACCTGCTCCACGATCTTGGGCGCGAGGCCCTCGGTGGGCTCGTCGATCATCACCAGGTCGGGGTCGCCCATGAGCGTGCGGCACAGGGTGAGCATCTGCTGCTCGCCACCGGAGAGCACGCCGGCGGGCGCGTCGGCGCGCTCGCGCAGACGCGGGAAGAGCTGGTACATGTCCTCCATGCTCCAGCGGCCCGACTCGCGGGTGCCCTTCTGGCCCAGCAGCAGGTTCTGGCGCACGGTGAGGGTGGGAAAGATGTCGCGGTTCTCGGGCACGTAGCCCAGGCCGCGGCGGGAGATGACGTAGGTCTTGAGGCCCATGAGCTCCTGGCCCTGGAACTTCACCGAGCCGCTGCCCGCCACCTGGCCCATGATGGCCTTGATGGTGGTGGAGCGGCCCACGCCATTGCGCCCCAGGAGGCTGACGATCTCGCCCTGCCCCACCCGCAGATGCACGCCGTGCAGGATGTGGCTCTTGCCGTAGTAGGCGTGCAGGTCGGCCACTTCCAGCATCAGTGCGCCCCCTCGGCGGTGTCGGCTTCCACGCCCAGGTAGGCCTCCTGGACCGCCTTGTTGCCGCGGATCTCCGCCGGTGTGCCGGTGGCGATGACCTGTCCGTAGACCAGCACCGAGATGCGGTCCGCCAGCCCGAACACCACGCTCATGTCGTGCTCCACCATCACCAGGGTCTTGCCCTCGGACACGGCGCGGATGAGCGCCACGGCGTCCTCGGTTTCGGTGTTGCTCATTCCGGCGGTGGGCTCGTCGAGCAGGATCACCTCGGCGCCGCCGGCGATGGTGACGCCGATTTCGAGGGCGCGCTGTTCGGCGTAGGAGAGCACGCCCGCAAGGGTATCGCGGCGCCGCTTCAGACCGATGCGCTCTACCAGTTCGTCAGCGCGGGCGCGCACGTCCTTCAGCCCGCCCACGCGATGCCAGAAGGAATACCGGTAGCCCTGCGACCACAGCACGGCGCAACGCAGGTTCTCGAACACCGACAGCTTGGGGAAGATGTTGGTGATCTGGAAGCTGCGCGACAGGCCGCGGCGGTTGATCTCCTGGGGCGCGAGGCCGGTGATGTCCTGGCCGTTGAGCAGGATGTTGCCGGTGCTCAGAGGAAAGCGGCCGCTGATGAGGTTGAACAGCGTGGACTTGCCCGCGCCATTGGGGCCGATCACCGCGTGGCGCTCGCCGCGCTCGATGGCGAGGTCCACGCCGTTGATGATGGCGGTCTTGCCGAAGCTCTTGCGCACCTGGCGCAGCTCCAGGGAGGCGGCCATGTCAGTTCCCCTGGCCACGGTTGACGGCCGCGGCGATCTCGGTCCAGGCCGCGCCGATGGGCCGCGCCGCCAGGCGCAGAAGCACCCCGCCCACCACCAGCAGCGCCACTGCCATGAGCCAGGGACCCGTGGCGGTGGTGTCGAACTGCTGGCCGAACAGGCTCATCACGGCGCCCACCTGCTCGCGCTTGGTTTCGTAGTGGTAGAACATTTCCACCGCCATGATCAGGCCGGCCAGCAGCACCGCGCCCGCAACGGCCGCTCCGGCGTAGGGCAACGCCAGGCGACCCAGCAGGCGGGTCTGCACCGCCGGCTTGTGCAGTGTCACCAGCGAGGCGATGCCACCGGGCGCGAACAGGATCATCACCAGGAAGAACAGCCCGAAGTACAGCAGCCAGGCCTGGGTGTAGTTGGACAGGGCCGACTGCAGGAAGGTGATGAGGATGGCGCCGATGATCGGGCCGTAGAAGTGGCCCACGCCGCCGATGAAGGCCATGAGCAGCACCGTGCCTGAGGCGGCGGTGCCGAGCCGCTCGGCGGTGATGAGCTCGAAGTTGATCACCTCCAGCGCCCCGGCGATGCCGGCGAACATGCCCGCCAGCGCCAGCATCAGGAAGCGGATGCGGGTGGGGTTGTAACCCACGAATTTCACCCGCTCGGGATTGTCGCGCACGGCGTTGGCCATGCGGCCCAGCGGCGTTTGCGTCAGGGCGAACATGAGGATCATGCACACGAAGCACCACGCGGCAATCAGGTAGTACACCTGCACGCCCGGCCCGAAATCCACGCCCATCACCTTGTCGCCCACCACGCGGTCGGTGGAGATGCCGCCCTCGCCCCCGAAGAAGCTGGGGAACATGAGCGAGCAGGCCGCCACCATCTCGGCGATGCCCAGGGAAATCATGGCGAAGGGCGTGCCGGAATGCTTGGTGGTGACGTACCCGAACACCAGCCCGAAGGCGAGCCCGGCGGCGGCGCCCACAAGCGGCAACAGCGACACCGGCCAGTGGAGGCTGCCGGCGCCGATGGCGTTGAGCGCGTGGGCGGCGAAGAACGCCCCCAGGCCGAAGTACACCGCGTGGCCAAAGGAGAGCATGCCGGTCTGGCCCAGCAGCATGTTGTAGGACAGGGCGAAGATGATGGCAATGCCCATCTGCGACAGCATGGATACGGCGAAGCCCTGGTTGAAGACCTGCGGCGCGGCAATCAGCACCGCCGCCACCGCAGCCCAAACCATCGCTCTGCGCCAGTGCATCAGGCCGGGTTCGGCCCCTGACGCCGGAGCGTTTCGCACGGCGCGCGCCACTGCCTCCACCACGGGATCGGCCATGAAGTCAGCCCTCCCGGGTGCCCATGAGGCCCTTGGGCCGCACGATCAGCATGGCCACCATCAGCACGTAGGGCAGCACGGGTGCCGCCTGGGCGATGGTGACCTTCCACAGCTCCATCCACGCCGACTGCGGGTCGGGGGTGAACCCGAGTTTCGCGAACAGGGTGAGAAGCGACACGTCGAAGGCCACGGAGAAGGTCTGCACGGCGCCGATGATCAGCGAGGCGACGAACGCGCCCGCCAGCGAGCCCATGCCGCCGAACACCACCACCACGAAGACGATGGTGCCCACGGACACCGCCATGCCCGGTTCGGTGACGAAGGCATTGCCGCCGATCACCCCCGCCAACCCGGCCAGCGCCGCGCCGCCGGCGAACACGCCCATGAACACCCTGGGTACGTTGTGCCCCAGTGCCTCCACCGTGTCGGGGTGCGTGAGGGAGGCCTGGATGATCAGGCCGATGCGCGTGCGGGTGAGCAGCAGAAACAGCCCGCCCAGCATGCCCACCGACACGAGCATCATGAAAACACGGTAGGCGGGATACTTGGTGCTGAAGACGGAAAAGGCCGAAAAGTCGAGGATCTCGGGAATGCGGTAAGGCACCGGCGCGCGGCCCCAGATGAGGTGCACCAGTTCCTCGATGATGTAGGCCAGGCCGAAGGTGAACAACAGTTCCGCCACGTGGCCATACTTGTGCACGGTGCGCAGGCCGTAGCGCTCGGTGAGCGCGCCCAGCACCGCCACCAGCGCGGGCGCCACCACCAGCGCGGGCCAGAAGCCCAGGTACACGCTGGTCTGGTAAGCGAAGTACGCCCCCAGCATGTAGAAGCTCGCATGGGCGAAATTGAGCACGCCCATCATGCTGAAGATCAGGGTGAGGCCGCTGGAGAGCATGAACAGCAGCAGTCCGTAGGACAGGCTGTTCAGCAGCGTGACGAGAAAGAACTCCAAGCAGCAGTCTCCTGAAACAGCAAGGGGCGTCCGTCAGGAGCGCCCCCCGCGCGCGGTGGCCGGAACCGTCAGCCCTTGGGCCGCTGGAACTTACAGGTGGTGGGCAAGACCGTGTCCTTGGACTCGATGCGGGCGTCGGTCTTGAATCCGAAACCGGTGCGCTCCACGTCGAATTTCACGTCCTTGCCGTTGGCCTTGGAAAACGTGGACACGAAGATGGGCTGCACCAGCTGGTGGTTGTCATCGCGCATGTAGGTTTCACCCGAAAGGCTGTCGGACTTCATCTTCTCCATGGCGAGCGCCACCTTGGTGGGGTCGGTGGACTTGGCCTGTTCCATGGAGCGGGTGAGCATGTCCACCGCCACCATGATGCTGGTCCAGTAGAAGTCGTCGCGGGAGTCGGGGAAGCGCTTGCGGTAGGCCTCCACCATCTCCACCGTGCGGCTGCCGCCGATGTTGGAGTGGAACACCGTGACCTGCTTGAGGTGCCCCACGCCGGCCTCGCCGATGACCGGGGGCGTGCCCAGGCCGCCCGCGTAGTAGATGTAGAAGTCGACCTTCAGCCCCGCGTCCTTGGCAGCCTTGATGAGCAGCGCCACGTCGTTGCCCCAGTTGCCCGTCACCACGGCATCCGCGCCCGCAGCCTGGATCTTGGCCACGTAGGGGGCGAAGTCCTTCACCTTGCCCAGGGGGTGCAGGTCGTCGCCCACGATCTGGATGTCGGGGCGTTTGGCGTTGAGCATGGCTCGCGCCGCCTTGGCCACGGACTGGCCGAAGGAGTAGTCCTGGTTGATGAGGTACACCTTCTTCATGGACTTCTGGGTGGCCATGAAGTTGGTCATGGCCTGCATCTTCATGTCCACGTCGGCATCGAAGCGGAAGTGGTAGAAATTGCACTTGTCGTTGGTGAGGGCGGGGTCGACAGCGCCGTAGTTCATGTAGAGCACGGTCTTGTCGGGGTTGCGGGCGTTGTGCTTGCCCATGGCCTCGGACAGCGCCAGCGCCACGGCCGAACCGTTGCCCTGCATCATGTAGCGGATGCCCTGATCCACAAGCTGCTTGAACACGAGCTGCGCTTCCTGCGGGCTGGTCTTGGTGTCGAAGGGCACCACCTCGAGCTTCTGGCCCAGCACGCCGCCCTTCTCGTTGATGCGGTCGGCGAAGAACTGCAGATGGCGAAGACCCACCTCGCCCACGTTGGCGAAGGGCCCGGACAAACCTTCCAGGTAGGCCACCTTGATGGTCTGGGCGGAGGCGGGCACTGCAATGGCCAAGGCAGCCATGACCGCCAGGCGCCCCAGAGACGAGATCGCGTTGCTGGGCTTCGGCATGTTGTTCTCTCCTCGTGGTCTTGTTCGGGACGGGCACACACGGCCCGTAGCAGACCCCGCGACTGCCACACCAGGCACTCCGCCCGTGCGCTTCGCTTTTTTTGGGCAGCGGATTCTGCCCCATCGCCCCCGTGATGTAAACGCGACCGGCACGCCCGCGCAGGCCGTGTTGCGGCGCAGCGAAAACCCGTGACCGAGCCGCGCGCAGCGGCGCTGCTAAACTTGATTCATCCCCCTGCTGCTTCGTTGGAGCATCACACCATGCATGGACTCATGATGGACATGCCGCTGTCCATAGCCGCGCTGATACAGCACGCCGACCGCCACCACGGCGACACCGAGATCGTGTCGCGGACGGTGGAAGGCCACCTGCACCGCTACGGCTACAGCGACGCCCATCGCCGCGCCCGTCAACTCGCCAACGCGTTGCGCGCCCTGGGCGTGAAACCCCATGACCGCGTGGGCACTCTCGCCTGGAATGGCTACCGCCACTTCGAGATCTACTACGCAGCATCCGGGTCCGGCGCAGTGGTGCACACCATCAACCCGCGGTTGTTCCCCGAGCAGATCACCTACATCGTCAACCACGCCGACGATGCGGTGCTGTTCTTCGATCTCACATTTTTGCCACTGGTGGAGAAGCTTGCACCGTTGTGCCGTGGCGTGCGCGCCTGGATCGCCATGACCGACCGCGCCCACATGCCCGGCGGCGGCCTTGATCTCCTCTGTTACGAGGAACTGGTTGACTCCCACTCCGATGACTACCGCTGGCCGGAAATCGATGAACGCTCGGCCGCCGGCCTGTGCTACACGTCGGGCACCACCGGCAATCCCAAGGGCGTGCTCTACAGCCATCGATCCACAGTGCTGCACGCCTACGGCGCCAGCCTGCCCGACGCGCTCAACCTCTCGGCCCGTGACGTGGTGCTGCCCGTGGTGCCCATGTTCCACGTCAACGCCTGGGGCCTGCCCTACGCCGCGCCGCTGGTGGGGGCGAAGCTGGTGTTTCCGGGGGCGCAACTCGACGGCGCCAGCCTGCACGGCCTGTTCGAGGCGGAGAAGGTCACCTGCTCCGCCGGCGTGCCCACCATCTGGCTTGGACTGCTCAATCACGTGAAGTCCCAGGGGCAGCGGTTCACCACCCTGGAGCGCACCGTCATCGGCGGTTCGGCCTGTCCCCCGGCCATGATCCGAACCTTCGAGGACGACTACCGCGTGCGGGTACTGCACGCCTGGGGAATGTCGGAGATGAGCCCCCTGGGCACGGTGAACACGTTCAAGGCAAAGCACCTGGCACTGCCAAAGGCGCAACGCGATGCGCTCCAGAACAGCCAGGGCCGGCCGATTTTCGGCGTCGACATGAAGATCGTGGATGACGAGGGCAAGGAACTGCCGCGCGACGGCAAGGCTTTCGGCAACCTGCTGGTGCGCGGCCCCTGGATCTGCTCGTCGTACTTCAAGGACGAAGGCGGAGACCCGCTGCGCGAGGGCTGGTTTCCCACCGGCGATGTGGCCACCCTCGATCCGGACGGCTACATGCAGATCACCGACCGCTCCAAGGACGTCATCAAGTCCGGCGGGGAGTGGATCAGCAGCATCGACCTGGAGAACGCCGCCATGGCACACCCCGCCGTGGCCGAGGCCGCGGTCATCGGCGTGGCGCACCCCAAATGGGATGAGCGCCCGCTGTTGGTGGTGATGCGCAAGCCGGGTGAATCCGTGAGCCGGGAGGCGCTGCTGCAATTCTTCGAGGGCCGCGTGGCCAAGTGGTGGATTCCCGATGACGTGGTGTTCGTCGATCAGATTCCCCACACCGCCACTGGCAAGATCCTGAAGACCAAGCTGCGGGAACAATTCCGCGACCACCGGCTGTCCACGGCCTGAGACGGCATCCGCCCGGCCCGGAGCTGGCGGCTTGGCGGGCGCGTCAGGGCGCCAGGATTTCGAGGTTGTCGATAAGGCGGGTCGCGCCGAGCTTCGCGGCGCCAAGCGCCACCAGTTGCCGTTCGCCCGGCTCGGGCTGCATGAGCGTGCGGCGGCTGCGCACCACCACGTAGTCCACATTCCAGCCGTGGCGCGCGAGCAGGGCGTCGGCAGCGAACTCCAGCGCCTCGAGATTGCGGTCGCCCGATTCCACGGCCCGCTTGACCTCGCGCAGCGCCTCATTGAGCCGCGGCGCCTCGGCGCGCTGCGCCTCGGACAGGTAGCGGTTGCGTGAAGACAGGGCCAGGCCATCGGGGGCCCTTACCGTCTCTGCGGGAACGATGGCGAGCGGCAAGGCGAACTGCTCCACCAGGTGGCGCACGATGGACAACTGCTGGTAATCCTTTTTGCCGAACACGGCCACCTGGGGCTGCACCACGTTGAACAGCTTCAGCACCACGGTGCACACGCCGCGGAAGTGGCCAGGACGGAAGCGCCCCTCCAGCTTGCCGGCCACCGGCGGCGGCTCTACGGCGAAAACCTGAGGCTCGGGGTACATCTCGGTCTCGTCGGGGGCGAACACCAGGTGGTTGCCCGCCGAGGCAAGCCGATCGCAATCTTCCTCGAAGGTACGAGGATACTTCTCGAAGTCCTCGCCCTGCATGAACTGCAGGCGGTTCACGAAAATGGTGGTGACAACGAAGGGCGCGTGGCCGGCGGCAATGCGCACAAGGCTCAAGTGTCCCTCGTGGATGTTGCCCATGGTGGGCACCACGGCCACGCGAGGCTCGCGCCCGAGGCGCGCGCGCAACTCGGCGATGCTGCGGACGATTTCCATGCTCACGCCAGCGCTGGCGCGTCAGTTGTAGCAGTACTCGGGAGAGGGGAAGGCACCTGACTTGACCTCGGCCACGAAGCGCTCCAGGGCAGCCTGCGGCGAACTGGCGCCAGCCATGTAGTTCTTGACGAACTTCGCCTTGCGCCCGGGGTGAAGGTCGAGCATGTCGTGCCAGATGAGAATCTGGCCGCTGCAGCCCGGCCCCGCGCCGATACCAATGGTGGGGATGGACAAGGCGCGCGTGATGCGATCGCCCAGCGCGGCGGGAACAGCCTCCACCACGGTCATGGCAGCGCCTCCCGCCTCGATGGCGAGGGCGTCCTCCAGCACGCGATCACCCGCCTCCCCCTTGCCCTGCACCTTGTACCCGCCCAGGGTGTGGAAGAACTGCGGCGTGAGGCCCACGTGCCCGCAAACCGGAATGCCGCGATCCACCAGGAACCGTACCGTGTCGGCGAACATGGCGCCGCCCTCCAGCTTCACCATGTGCGCCCCGCCAGCCATGAGCTTGGCCGCATGGGCGAAAGCAGACTGGGGACTTTCGTGGTAGCTGGCGAAGGGCATGTCGGCGATCACCATCGGACGCTGGCAACCGCGCAGCACCGCCTTGGTGTGGTAGAGGATGTCATCCACGGTGACCGGCAACGTGGAGTCATGGCCTTGCACAGTCATGCCGAGGGAATCTCCCACCAGCAGCATTTCGATCCCCGCGGCATCGGCGAGCGCCGCGGATGAGGCGTCGTAGCAGGACACCATGGTGATCTTTTCGCCGTCGCGCACTTTGGCGGCCAGTTGAGACGCACTGAGGCGCGCGCGCGCCTGAGGTTGCGTGGACACGAATGAAACCCTCCGGAGGAATTGCGGGCGTACCCTGGAACGCCCTGGCGCGGCGTGTTCTCGGACGCCATCGCGCAACCGTTGGCGCGAAGCGCGCTGCGATTGCGACGCAACGCTAGCGCAAAATCGCCGCCTTTGTCGACTGCGGCGTGAGGCCAGCAGTTCAGGATTGCTCGACCTGCTCCGCCGCCGACGACGACTCTCCAGCGCCGCCCTGACGCCTGCGGCGGCGCTTGCGGCCCGCACCAGCGCCCTTTGGCGCGGGCAGCAACATGCGGCTGCGCTCTTCATCAGAGGCATTCTGGAAGCGCTCCCACCATTGGCCCACCTCGGCGTCGAGCTCCCCGCTCTCGCAGCGCAGGAGCAGGAAGTCGAAGGAGGCGCGCAGTTTGGGGCTTTCCAGTACGCGGAAGGGCCGCTTGCCGGAACGCTGCGCGAAGCGCCACTGCATCAACCAGATCTCCTTCATGTCCGTTCCGAACCGCCGCGGCACCGACATGCGCTCGGCCTGCACGGACAGCACCTGATCCATGGCCTCGTGCATGGCCGGCACTGGCGCCACGCCCCGTGCCTGAGCGGCGTTCCAGGCCGCCAGGACCTCGTGCCAGAGCAAGGCGGCGAACAGGAACCCGGGCGAGACGGTCTTGTCGGCCCGAACGCGTTCGTCCGTGCGCTCCAGGGCGAGCATCACAAAGCGTTCCCCCATGGGCTGCTCCAGGATCACATCGAGCATGGGCAGCAGACCATGATGCAGGCCCTCGGCGCGCAGTTGCCTGATGCAGGCCACCGCGTGCCCGGATAGCAGCAGCTTGAGCATCTCTTCGAACAGTCGCGCTCCCGGGACGTTCTGCACCAGCTCCGCCATTTCCGGAATGGGCGCGCGGGTGCCGGGGTCGAGGTCCATGCGCAGCTTGGCGGCCAGGCGTACGGCTCGCAGCATGCGAACGGGATCCTCGCGATAGCGGCTGCGGGCCTCGCCGATGATGCGCAACCGGCGCGCTTCCAGGTCCTTCATGCCGTCGACGAAGTCGAGGATCTCTTCCGTGGCGGGGTTGTAGTAGAGGGCGTTGACGGTGAAGTCGCGGCGCAGCGCGTCCTCTTGCTGCGTGCCGAAGGCGTTGTCGCGAAGCAGCCGGCCATGCTCGTCCTTCACCTGATGGGTTGCATCGTCGGAGTGCGGCGCGCGGAAGGTGGAGGTTTCCACCATTTCCTGGCCGCACAGCACGTGCACGAGGCGAAAGCGCCTGCCGATGATGCGCGAGCGGCGAAACACCGCGTGCACCTGCTCCGGCGTCGCGTCGGTGGCCACGTCGAAGTCCTTGGGTTCAAGGTCGAGCAGCAAATCGCGCACTGCGCCGCCCACCACGTACGCCTCGTAACCAGCCTCCTGCAAACCCTCGCAGGTGCGGCGGGCGCAGCGGCTGATGCGCTCGCGTGTCAGGCCATGACGCGAAACCGGCACGACGGTCGGCGCGCGGCTGGCCTTTGCGCCGCGGGAAAACACCTTGTCGAGAAGCTTCTTGATCATCCGAAGAGGAAAAATGCAGGGGGAGCGTGCCGCAAGCGGCGACTGACCGGCGCACCAAACGAGTATACAGGCCGGGTCGGGTGCGACAGCCCGGGGGCTCAGCGCAGGCTCAGGATTTCCCAGCCTCTTGCAAGGGCGTGTTCCCTGAGGGTCTCGTCCGGGTCCACGGCAACCGGCCGCGCGACCTTCGACAGCAGCGGAAGATCGTTGAGCGAGTCGCTGTAGAAGCACGTCTCGCCGAAACTCGACCAGTGCAGTCCATGCTCGGCGAGCCAGGCTTCCACGCGAGCCACCTTGCCCTCCCGGAAACAGGGCAGTCCGTTCACACGGCCAGTGAACTCGCCATCGGAGCGCTCCTCCGGATCCGTGGCCACCAGATGCTCGATGCCGAACTCCCTGGCGATGGGCCTGGTGACGAAGCTGTTGGTGGCCGTGACCACCACGCGGGCGTCATGGCGATGGCTGTCCACCAGGTCGCGCGCCTTGACGGTCATCATGGGCAGGATGCGCACCCTCAAGTACTCGGCACGCCAGGCCTCCAACTGCGCGCGGGGATGACGCGACAGGGGCTTGAGCTGAAAATCCAGGAACTGGTGGATGTCCAGCGTTCCTGCGCGATATTGCTCGTAAAACTCCAGATTGCGCGCTTCGTATACCTCGCGGTCGAGCACGCCCTTGTGAATCAGGAATTGGGCCCATTCGAAATCGCTGTCGCCAGCCAGCAAGGTGTTGTCGAGATCGAACAGCGCGAGGTTCATGACCTTCTCCATGGTGCCAGGACAGACGACCCCCGGCCCCGAGCGCTGCGCGCGCCTGGATCAGGCGGGCTCATCGTCAAGGGCGAGCGAAGACCGAAGCACCTCCCGCGCCAAGGGCACGGAAAGCGCGCGTCGGGTTTCGAGCGAATGGGCGTCAAGGGCGTCAAGCACACCCATGAGCGTGGTGAGATCCCGCTTCACGTGGCGCAGCAGGTAACCGGATACCTCCTCCGGCAGACGCAGGCCACGGGCCGCGGCGTGACGCGCCAGCGCCGCGGCCTTCTCCTGATCGTCCAGGGGATGCACCTGGTACACAAGACCCCAGGACAACCGGCTGAGCAGTTCGGGCGCAAGGGCGAGGCGCGCGGGCGGAGCACGACCAGAAGCCACGAGCGCACCGCCCGACTCTCGCAGGGCGTTGAAGGCATTGAACAAGGCGTGCTGCGCGGCGGGCGCCAGAAAGTCCACGTCGTCGGCCAGCAACAGGACCCTGCCCTCGACGGTGGGCTCGCCCGGGAAGTGCTGCACCGCTCTGGCGGAGGCGGCGCCAGCCGCGCGCAGCAGGTGCGATCGGCCGCTGCCGGAAACGCCCCACAGATAGATGACAGGCTCCCCAGTACCGGCGGCGAGCGCGCGAAGCGACTCGAGGGCCTCGGCGTTGCGCCCCGGAAAGAAATTGTCGAAGGCGGGCGCCGGAGGCGGCGCGATGTCCAACGCCAGTTGCTTCATGGACCGGATTATAGGGGGCCCTTCCGGTAGAATCCTTGCCCTTTCATCGCGCCGCGTCCAGCCGCCATGCCAGAGCCCGCCACCGCCAACGGTCTGTCCTATCGCGACGCAGGCGTCGACATCGACGCTGGCGACGCGCTCGTGGAACGCATCAAGCCCTTGGCCAGATCCACGCTGCGAGACGGCGTGCTAGCGGGCGTCGGCGGCTTTGGCGCGCTTTTCGAGGTTCCCAAGCGCTATCGGGAGCCGGTGCTGGTGTCGGGCACCGACGGCGTGGGCACCAAGCTCAAGCTGGCCTTCGAGCTGAACGTCCATCACACCGTGGGAATCGATCTCGTGGCCATGAGCGTCAACGACATTCTGGTTCAGGGGGCCGAGCCGCTGTTCTTCCTGGACTACTTTGCGTGCGGGCGGCTGTCTGTGGACACGGCAGCGGCGGTGGTGGCAGGCATTGCGGACGGGTGCAGAAGGGCTGGTTGCGCGTTGGTGGGCGGCGAGACTGCCGAGATGCCGGGCATGTACCCCGACGGGGAGTACGACCTCGCGGGCTTCGCGGTGGGCGCGGTGGAAAAATCCGCCATCGTGAATGGGAACTCCATCGTGCCCGGCGATGCAGTGGTGGCACTCGCCTCCAGCGGCCCGCACAGCAACGGCTATTCGCTCGTGCGGCGCATCGTGCAGGTGTCGGGTGCAGATCTGCGGGCGGATTTCCTGGGCACGCCGTTGGGGCAGGCATTGCTGGAGCCTACGCGCATTTACGTGAAACCGGTGCTCGATCTGCTCGCCAGGGTGCCCGTGAAGGGCATGGCCCACATCACCGGCGGCGGCATCACGGGCAATGTGCCCAGGATGTTGCCGCCGGGTACGCGCGCGGTCCTGCAACGGGATAGCTGGATCCTCCCCCCCATCTTCCAGTGGCTGCAACGCCATGGCAGCGTGACTGATCAGGAGATGCATCGGGTGTTCAACTGCGGCGTGGGCATGGTGATCGTCACAGCGCCGCAGGATGCAGCGCGGGCTGTGGAGGCCTTGAACGCCCAGGGCGAGCGGACCTGGATAGCGGGCTGCATCGAGGACGGCGATGGGGGCGAACCCACCGCCGTCCTGGTATGAACGGAGTTGCCCGTGGCGCGCGTGGTGGTGTTGATATCGGGTCGCGGCAGCAACCTGCGGGCGCTGGTGGAAGCGGCCCTTCCGGTGGTGGCAGTGGTGAGCAACCGGCCGGACGCGGCGGGCCTCGGCTTCGCGGCGGAACGGGGAATCGCCACGGCGGTGGTGGATCACAAGGCCTATGCCGATCGCGACAGCTTCGACACCGCCCTGGCCAATGCAGTTGACGCCCACGCGCCCGACCTGGTGGTGCTTGCTGGATTCATGCGGGTGCTCACGCCGGGATTCGTGCGCCGCTACGCCGGCCGCCTTATGAACGTACACCCCTCCCTGCTTCCCGCCTTCCCGGGCCTGGACACCCACGCCAGAGCGCTTGCGGCCGGCTCGAAGCTGCACGGTTGCAGCGTGCATTTCGTGACCGAGGCGCTCGACGAGGGCCCCATCGTGGCCCAGGCGGCCGTGCCCGTGCTCGACGACGATTCGCCCGAAACACTGGCGGCACGGGTGCTGCGCCAGGAACACCGCCTGCTGCCCGCAGCGGTGCGGTGGTTCCTTGAAGGGCGCATGGCGATCAATGGCGCCCGGGTGAGGGTACGCGACACCGTGGCACACGCCGACGACACCCTCGCCGAGCCGGCGCCATGATGCGTTTGAACCCCGGGGGGCTGCGCGCGGTGCTCGCCGGGATTGGCTTGCTCATCGCCGCCGCTGCTTCTGGCGCGCCCAAGGTCCCCCTGCGGGTGGAGATGGACCTGGTGGTGGAGGCCAAGGGCATGACCGTTGGCGAGGGCCGCGACGTCTTCGAGACGGACGGCAAGCGCTACAGCGTGACCACCGAGGCCCGCACCACAGGACTTGCACGGCTGCTCAAGAAAGTCGACGAGCGCCGTGACAGCCAGGGGCTGGTGACTGACAAGGGGCTGCAGCCCCTCAACTTCCGGCAGAAGCGAACCGGCAAGCCACCCAACGCCGCCGATTTCGACTGGGCGCGTGGAGAGCTCACCATGACCGAGGGCGACGAGGTGGAAAAGGTGGCTCTCGTGCCCATGACCTTCGACCAGGCTTCGCTGCCCTACGCCTTCGTGTTCTCCGACCCGCCGGCTACCGGGCGCCTGAGCGTTCGCGTCACCGACGGCCGCAAACTGCAGGAGTACGACCTGGCCTTCGTGGGACGCGAACGCATCGATACCGCGCTGGGGGAACTCGACACGCTGCACTACCGAAAAGTGCAACCGCCAGGGGACAAGCGCGGCTTTGAGTTCTGGCTTGGCATCGGGCACCACCGCTTGCCCGTTCGCATCCGCATCGTGGAGAAGGACGGCACGGCCTTCGACTCCACCGTGACGCGCATCGTCTATCCCTGACCAGTGGAAGCCACCCCCGGGCGCATCGACGCCACCGCCGATGCACTGGCCGAATTGCTGACCTTTCAGGCGCCCGCCGATGCCGTTTTGCGCCAGTGGCTGCGGCGTCATCCGCGACCAGGTCCGCGCGATCGGGCTTTCGTGGCCGACACGGCCTTCGCGGCTTTGCGACACCTGCGCAGGCTGGAATCACTCACCGGAGGACGAGACCCGCGGCGCCTCACCCTGGCTGCGCTGGTGCGCGTGGGCGGCGCGGCTGTGCGCGCGCTGGAGCCTGCGCTGCGCAACGGCGAGGCTGGATGGCTGGCCGTCCTGAAGGGGACCCCCGAACCCACCTCGCCGGCGGAGCGGCTTTCGCTTCCTGATTGGCTGTACGAGCGCTTCGTGGGCGCCTACGGCGCCGATGGGGCGGAAACCCTTGCCACGGCGCTGCTGCGGGCTGCGCCCATGGACCTGCGGGTCAACGTCCTCAAGGCGAGCCGCGAAGAGGTTCTGGCCACTCTGCATACCGAAGGCATCGAGGCAGAGCCCACCGCCCTTGCGCTGGCGGGCATCCGCCTGCGCCATAAACCGTTCATCGAGCGCCACCCTGTGTTCACCGGCGGGCTGGTGGAAGTGCAGGACGAGGGGAGCCAGCTGGTGGCCCAACTGGTGGACGCACGCCGCGGCCAGATGGTGGTGGACTTTTGCGCCGGAGCCGGCGGCAAGACCCTGGCGCTGGGAGCGCTCATGCGCTCGCAGGGGCGGCTGTATGCCTTCGACACCTCCGAGCGCAGGCTTGCCAACCTCACCCCGCGGCTACGCCGCTCGGGGCTGTCGAACGTGCATCCGCAGCGCATTGATTCGGAGACCGACGCGCGGGTCGGTCGGCTGCGAGGCAAGATCGACAGGGTGCTGGTGGATGTTCCGTGCAGCGGAACAGGCACTTTGCGGCGCAACCCCGATCTCAAGTGGCGCATGTCGCCGGCGGCGCTTGCAGAACTGGGCGCCAAGCAGCGTGCCATCCTGGCGTCTGCAGCTCGCCTGCTGAAGCCTGGCGGACGGCTGGTCTACGCCACCTGCAGCCTGTTGCCGGAAGAAAACGAAGCGGTGGTAGATGATTTCCTCGCCGCCTCGCCCGGGTGGCGGCGGCTCGATGCGCCGCAGGCGCTGCGCACCGCAGGCCTTGCCGTTGCGGACAGCGGGGAACAGGACCTGCGGCTCGATCCAGCCCGGCACGGCACCGACGGCTTCTACGCGGCATTGCTGGAGCGCAGCCCGTGAATCAGCGCGCCCGCTCGTAGGACCACGCCATGGACAAGACCGCCGACCGCATCAATCTGCTCGCGGAGCTGCTACGCGACCTCGAGACCACAGCCATTTCATGGCAAGTCGGTCTGATTGCCCTGTGCCTTGCTCTGGCCTGGGGTGCGGGCCGGATTCTGCGGCCACGTCTCGAGCGCACGCTGGCGGCCGCCAGAACGGAAGGGGGTCAGGAGGCGCTGTATGTGGGCGCTGCCGGGTTGCTGCGAGTCCTGGTGCCGCTGGTGGCGTGGTTGCTGCTCGTGGTGACCCGGGCGGCACTGCAGGCGCACCAGCCCGTAAACCTGTTCAACGTTGCCATACCGTTGTCCTCGTCGCTGGTGATCATTCGCGTGGTCGTTTACACGCTGCGGCATGCCCTGCCGCCGAGCGGCTGGCTTCGCCAGTCCGAGCGAGCAATCACGTGGGCCATGTGGATTGGCGTCGCCCTGCATCTGACGGGCCTGCTGCCGGGGATCCGGGAGTTCCTCGACGGGCTCGCCTTCAATGCGGGAAAGCACCGGGTCTCGCTGCTCAACCTGATCGAGGGCAGCGCTTCGGTGGCGATCACGGTCCTGGGCGCGCTGTGGATTGGCAGGGTGGCGGAATCCCGGCTCATGGGGCTGCAGCAACTGGACACGAGCCTGCGGGTGGTGTTCGCAAAACTGGTCCGGACGGTGCTGCTGGTGTTCGCCGTGCTGATTGCCCTGCCGCTGGTGGGTATCGATGTGACCGTGCTGTCCGTCTTCGGCGGAGCGCTAGGCGTGGGGTTGGGTTTCGGGCTGCAGAAGATTGCGGCCAACTACGTGAGCGGTTTCGCGATCCTGCTGGATCGATCCATAAAGCTGGGCGACCTGGTGACCGTGGATGGCCGCTACGGCACAGTGGCCCGCCTGACGGCCCGCTACGTGGTGGTGCGGGAGTTCGACGGCACCGAGGCGATCATCCCCAACGAGTCGGTGATCACCTCCACGGTGCTCAACCACTCGTACTCGGACCGCAGCATACGCGTCGATCTTACGGTACAGGTCGCCTACGGCACCAACCTGCGCCAAGCCCTGGACACGCTGCTGGAAGTGGCGCGCGGCCACCCCAGGGTGCAAGCTGAACCGCCACCGGCGGCGCTGGTGCGCAACTTTGGCGAGAACGGCGTCGATCTGGACCTGCTCGTGTGGATCGCGGATCCCGAGGCGGGACGTGGCAACCTGAGATCCGAGCTCAATCTGGGCATCGACGAGGCGTTCCGCGCCCGGGGATTCGAGATCCCCTTTCCGCAAAGAGACCTGCACATCGTCACCGGCAGCCGGGACAAACCCCGCTAGGCAAACCCCGCTCCCGCATGATGGACCGCCTCGCCCTGGCAGTCCCCAGGCATTGCATTGCCCAACCCAGCCCCCATTTTCCGCTGAGCTAGAATACGGCTGCACCGATTTTCCATGGAGTGCTCATGTCTCTATCGTTTCTGAATGGCGTCTTCGATTTGCCCTGGTGGGGTTATGTCCTCGTTACCTTGGGCTTGACGCACATCACCATCGCCTCGGTAACGATTTTCCTGCACCGCCACCAGGCGCACCGCGCGCTGGAGCTTCATCCTATCCCGAGCCACTTCTTCCGCTTCTGGCTCTGGCTGACCACCGGCATGGTCACCAAGCAGTGGGCCGCCATTCACCGCAAGCACCACGCCAAGTGCGAAACCGCGGACGATCCCCACAGCCCTCAGGTGCTGGGCATAAAGAAGGTCTTCTGGGAGGGCGCCGAACTCTATCGGCGGGAATCCTCCAATGCCGAGACGATGGAGCGCTATGGCCATGGTACTCCCGACGACTGGATCGAGCGCAACGTGTATTCCCGCGATCGGTTGGGCGTCTCGATCATGTTGATCACGAACCTGGTGCTGTTCGGACCCGTTGGCCTCGCCATCTGGGCTGTGCAAATGATCTGGATTCCACTGTTCGCCGCGGGTGTCATCAATGGCGTAGGACATTATTGGGGCTATCGCAACTTCGCCGCCGAGGACGCGAGCCGCAACATCGTGCCCTGGGGCATCCTGATTGGCGGCGAAGAACTGCACAACAACCACCACGCCTATGCCTCGTCGGCTCGGCTGTCGAACAAGTGGTTCGAATTCGACATTGGCTGGGCCTATATCCGGATGCTCGAGATTGTTGGGCTCGCCAAGGTGAAGAAGCTGGCTCCCAAGGTGCAGCTCGACCTCTCCAAGGCCAAGGTGGACCTGGGGACGCTCCAAGCCATCGTGACCAACCGTTACGAGGTAGTGACGCGATTTACGCGGGCCATGCGCGCCACCTGGTCAGGAGAAATGGACCGCATCAAGACCAGCCCGGGGCTCGACAAGGCAACGGTACGCCGTTGGCTGAACCTGGAGGCTCGAGCCCTTGGCGATCAGGACCGCGCCCGCCTGAACGAGGCGCTCTCCAAGAGCAAGGTCATGGCTACTGTTTATTCCATGCGCCAGGATTTGTCGGGGCTGTGGCAACGCTCCGCTGCATCCAAGGAACAACTGGTCAAGCAACTTGAAGATTGGTGCCGTCGAGCCGACGCGTCGGGTATTCGTCCTCTCCAGGAGTTTTCCCGTCAGCTCAGGGCTTACGCCTGAAACGTTGTCAGGCGCGACCGTCAAAAAAAACCCGCTGCCGAGGCAGCGGGTTTTTTGTCTGTAAAGCCTTGATGCGCTGAAGCGCACGCCCTCACTTCAACTTGGTTTCCTTGTACAGCACGTGCTTGCGAGCCTTGGGATCGAACTTCTTGATCTCCATTTTTTCGGGCATGGTTTTCTTGTTCTTCGTGGTGGTGTAGAAGTGGCCGGTTCCGGCGGTGGATTCGAGCTTTATCTTGTCGCGCATCGCCAGCTCCTCAAATCCGCTCGCCGGCAGCACGAAGCTCGGCCAGAACGGTATCGATACCTTTCTTGTCGATAGTCCTCAGTGCAGCGTTCGTAATCCGAAGGCTTATCCAGCGGTTCTCGCTTTCCACCCAGAACCTCCGATACTGCAGGTTGGGCAGGAAGCGCCGTTTCGTCTTGTTGTTTGCGTGGGAGACATGGTTTCCCACCATCGGCTTCTTGCCGGTGATCTTGCACGCGCGAGCCATTTTCGGGTTACTCCGGGAGCTGTCTAAAAAGCCGCGCTTTATACCACGGCGTGCGGTGACGGCTCAAGCCCTCTGGACCCACGTTACAGCAAACCCCGCTCGGCGAAGGACATCACTTCCCCGCGCCCCACGATGAAATGATCCAGTACCCGCACATCCACCAAGTCCAGGGCCTTGCGCAGTGCGTGGGTCAATAGCTCGTCCGATTGGCTTGGCTCGGAGACACCTGAGGGGTGGTTGTGGCAAAAGATCACGGCAGCGGCGTTGTGAATCAAGGCGCGCCGCACTATCTCCCTGGGATAAACGCTCGTCTGGGTCAGGGTGCCAGCGAACAGTTCCTCGCAGGCCAAGACCCGGTTCTGGGCGTCCAGAAACAGGGCAACAAACACCTCGCGGTCGCGGTGCTGCAAACGTAATCTCAGGTAAGCCTTGACGGCTGCGGGCGATCCCAGGGCATCGGCGCACGCAATCTGCTCCCCGAGGCCTCGCCGCACCAGCTCCGTGACCGCGGCGAGCTGGGCAGCCTTGGCAGGCCCCAAGCCTGGCAGGTCTGCCAAGCGGGCAGGATTGGCGTGCAGGAGTTCGGTAAGGCTGCCGAAAGCCGCGCGAAGGTCTCGAGCCAAATCCAGAGCGCTGCGTCCACGAACGCCCGTGCGCAGAAAAAGGGCCAGCAGTTCGGCTTCGCTGAGGGCGCTTGGCCCAGCCGAAAACAACCGCTCCCGTGGTCTTTCGGCCGTGGGCCAGTGCTTAATGGACATGATGCGCTCCGGGGAAGTTTGCCCGCGAGGGCTAGGAGACCTAGGGTAGACTCTCCTTCTTCTATCCCGCCTGTCATCCTTCGCCATGTCATCTGGCGCTACTCGCCGCATCATTTTGGGAATCACCGGCGGCATTGCTGCCTACAAGGCGGCCGACCTGACGCGGCAACTGTTGGATTGCGATCTCGGCGTTCAGGTGGTCATGACCGAGGCGGCTTGCCGCTTCATCACACCGGTCACGTTTCAGGCCCTTTCCGGAAGACCTGTTTTCACGGATCTTTGGAGCCCGGCGGTTGATAACGGCATGGCCCATATCGAGTTGTCGCGCGGCGCCGATCTCTTGCTTGTGGCGCCAGCAAGCGCCGACTTCCTCGCAAAGCTTGCTCAAGGCGTTGCGGACGATCTGCTCTCCACGCTTTGCCTGGCGCGCGACTGTCCATTGCTGGTGGCGCCAGCGATGAACCGCCAGATGTGGGAAAACCCGGCAACCCAGCGCAACGTCACGCTTCTGCGGCAGGACGGCGTTGGCATCCTTGGACCCGATAGCGGGTCACAGGCCTGCGGTGAAAACGGCATGGGCCGCATGATGGAGCCTGCGGCGCTCTCGGATGCAGTGGCAGGCTGGTTCGAACCGAAAGTGCTTGTTGGTCGCCACGTAGTAATCACGGCAGGGCCAACCTTCGAGCGTATCGACGCGGTACGCGGCATCACCAACCTCAGCTCCGGCAGGATGGGTTATGCCGTGGCCCGCGCAGCCCGTAACGCCGGCGCGAAGGTCACGCTGATAGCGGGCCCCACCGCCCTGCCGGACCCGGGACAGGTCGTGGTTCATCATGTCACCAGCGCGGAGCAGATGCTCACGGCGGTGGAAGGCATGTTGCCTGGCTGCGACATCTTCATCGCGGTGGCGGCGGTCGCCGACTACACACCGCTCGCGCCACAAGCCGCAAAGATCAAGAAGGATGCTCGCATTCTCGCGATCGAGTTGGCGCCAACGGCAGACATCCTGGCCAACGTGGCGAGCCGCGCCAATCCGCCCTTCTGCGTTGGCTTCGCCGCAGAGAGCGAGAAGCTGGATGAGTATGCCGAAGCGAAGCGGCGGCGCAAGCACTTACCTCTCCTGGCGGCGAACCTTGCCCACGAAGCCATCGGCGCGCAACGCAGCCGGCTGGTTTTGTTCGACGATGCGGGCCGGCACGATCTCGGAATAGCCGACAAGGACAACCACGCCCGGACGCTCATTCACCACCTTGCACGTCTGTATAACGCCGCTGGCGCCACACCCGCGGGCAGCCAATGAGCGCGCCTGTGGAGATCCGTGTGCGCATCCTCGACGAGCGCATCCGCGAGCAGTTGCCTGCTTACGCCACTGGCGGATCGGCTGGGCTCGACCTGCGAGCGTGCATGGACGCGCCGCTGCACTTGGCGCCGGGCGCGAACGCCCTGGTATCCACCGGGATCTCGGTACACATCGGTGACCCTAGGCTGGCGGCCCTCTTGTTGCCACGTAGTGGACTGGGTCATAAGCACGGCATCGTGCTCGGCAATCTCGTGGGCCTCATCGATTCTGATTACCAGGGCCCGCTCATGGTTTCCGTCTGGAACCGCAGCACCCAGCCATTCATGATCGCGCCCTTCGACCGCATTGCCCAGATGGTGATCGTGCCGGTGCTTCAGGCGACTTTGCGGGTGGTGGAGAGCTTCGAAGACTCAAGCCGGGGAGAAGGCGGCTTCGGCAGTACAGGGCGCGGCTGAAGGCAGCCTGGCGGCTTTACATACATCGAATAAAACAGGGCCCCACGGCTAAGCCGCAGAGCCCTTCGGTACAACGAGCGATGAAGACGCGTTACTGCGCCTTGGCCGCCTTGAGATCGTCCTGAATCTTGAGCTCTTGCAGGCTGCGGATATAGGCGATGATGTTGAGAATCTCCTCCTGGGAGAGGGACGTGGCGAAGGCGCCCATCTTGGTTTGCGGGCGACCGGCAGCGATGGTGGCGTAGATCTGGGACGACCGGCTGCCCCACTTGTACTTCTGACAGGCCAGGCATACACCGCTACTGCCGCCGCGCCCCAGCGGGGTGTGGCAATAGGAGCAACGGGCCGAGTATCGATCCTTGCCCGTGGCCAGCACTTCCTCGCCCTCCGGGATAGGCATGTCGTTTTCCATGCCGTGGCGATCAACGCCGTCGGCACCAGCATCTGCAGCCACGGCTGGCATGCCCCAAAGGGCAAACGCCGTCGCGATCACGGCGAACCAGGTACGGACACTCTTCATGATTCCTTCACCTCCCTTGGTTTATTTTAGGAATTGAACGGCGGATAAAAGGGCACGCCATAGCGCTCGACGATCGCCTTCACTGTCCCGTTGGACAACAACTCGTCGATGCCCTCATTGAGAAACCGCAGCAGGGGTTTTTCTTCTTTTCGAACCACCCAGCCGGCGTTATAGCGCAAACCCTCTAGGGGTTGATATCCATTAACCATGCGGAACGAGGCTTTGGGGTAGTCCACCGCTACCATGCCGAGTTGGGTTGAGAACACCATGGCCGCGTCGATGTCGCCCTTGGACAGAGCGTCCATCATGCGCTTGCTGCCAAGGTAGAGTTCACGCGGGATCTTATTGGTGAACAAGTAGTCGTCCATGGGCGTGGACATGGACACCCCCACGCGCAGATCGCCTTCCTTGAACTGGTCGAGGCCAGTTCGACCCGCGGCTTTACCCTGCGTAACCAACACATAACCCGTGCCAAGGTAGGGCTTGGTGAACACAAGCCTGTTCATCAGCATGTCGTCGTCGCCGTTATCCGACAGGCCGAGAAAGATGTCGCATTTCCGCGCCAGGATGGACTGGCGGAACGCCCGCGAGGTGCCACCCCGGGAGGCAGTGTTGACCCACACCATGGACAGGCGCATCCCGCCGCGCTTTGCGATGGCACGCATCAATTCCACGTCGAACCCCGGGGGGTCGCCGCTTTCCTGGGCGTGGGGGAACTCAAAGGGATCGGCGCAAGCGGTGAGCAGACCACGCTGCTTGGCGCGTCCGAGGGCATCGGTGGGGTCGGGGCTGGAATCAGCTCCGTCGTCGGCAGCCCGCACGGTGGGCAGCGCGAGCAATAAAGCCACCAACACGAACACGAATCTGAGTCGGATGATCAAGGTGCTTCCTCCGGATACGGCCGCGTGGGATTACCCGCGCCTCCGCCGCCCCTTTGGGGCGCTGAAATCATGAGTCCACAACGCGCTCCGCACGGCGCCGGAGTACATGGACCGGCGGCGGCCGGGGCACTCGAAAAAACAGGGGAGGGCCAAAAGTTGCCGGCCCTCCCCGATGCTGCCATCTGCTGTAAGACTAGCGGGATATCATCCCGGCGGACATCAGTCCACCGCGAAGACCATCAGACCGCCACCCTTGGACTGCTTCTTGTACCAGTCACCGTAGTGCAGGGGCCAGATACCGCCGCCGCCCGCGCCGTACACGATGGCGACGTACTGCTTGCCGCCGGCCGTGTAGGTGGTGGGGTTGCCGTAGATGCCGGAACCCGTCTGGAACTGCCACAGGGCTTCGCCCGTCTCGTCATTCACGGCGTTGAAATACCCTTCCGGGTCGCCGTAAAACACGAGGCCGCCGCCGGTGGCGAGCATGCCGCCAGTCGCGGGGTAGGACATGGACTTCGCCCAGACCAGCTTGCCCGTGGCGGCATCAAACGCCTTCACTGCACCAGCACCGGCGTTGAAGTTCAGCACCTTGGCACCGAGGTACCATTCGCCGCGCTTCCACTCCATCTTCTTGGCTTGGAGGTCCATGGCGAAGTCATACACCGGCACGTAGACCATCTTCGTGCGGTGGCTGTACGCCATCGGGTGCCATTCCTTGCCGCCGTCCAGCGAGGGCGCGATGTCGGTGGTGACCTTGTCGTACACCACGTCTTTCTCGGGCCAGTTGTAGATCGGCTTGCAGTTGTTGGCAGTGGTGATGGGCTTGGTCCAGTTCACACGCTGGAGGGCGGTGACCCAGACGCACTTGTGCTCGTTGCCATACTTCGTCTTGACCGTGTTGACGCGGTCAATGCCGTAAATATGTCCATTACGCGAGCCGTGCAGCCACATCTTCTTGCCGCCCAGGTCGACCAGGATCATTTCGTTCACGCCGTCGTAATCGTACGGATCGTTAGGCGTGTAGTTGAAATAGCTCTTGATCTTGCCCGTGTCCGGATCCAGCACGAGGTTGCTGTTGGTGAACAGGTTATCACCAAGACGCACGTGACGGTCGAAGTCGGGACCAGGGTTGCCCACCGGCCAGTACAGCGTGTTGGACTCCTTGTCGTAGGAGCCGGTGATCCACGCGGAACCGCCGCCATACTTCCAGGACTCGCCAGCCCAGGTCTCGTTGCCGGGCTCGCCGGGGCCGGGGATGGTGTAGGTCTTCCACACCGGAGCGCCCGTGTCGGCGTCCACGGCCGCGATCCAGCCGCGCACGCCATACTCGGCACCAGCGGTACCGAAGATGATCTTGTTACGCAGGGCCATCGGCATGATGGTGAAGGTCTCGGCGTAGGTGTAATCACCCATCTTCTTGTCCCAGACCACCTTGCCGGTCTGGTTGTCGAGAGCCACGATGTGGGCGTCAAGAGAGGCCAGATAGACCTTGTTCTTGTACACCGCGACACCACGGTTCACCACGTCGCAGCACAGCTTGGGGAACACGTCGCCGGGCAGCTCGCGCTCGTACTTCCAGATCACCTTGCCCGTGGCAGCCTCAACCGCGAACACCTTGTTGTAGGACGAGGTGACGTAGATGGTGCCGTTGACCACGACAGCCTGGCTGTCCTGACCGTCTAGCACGCCGAAGGACAGGTTCCAGACCGGCTTCAGGGTCTTGACGTTGGACTGGTTAACCTGCTGCAGCGGGCTGTAGCGGGTAGTCTGGTAGTCACGACCGTAGAGGAGCCAGTTGCTGGCGTCCTTGTCGGCGTTGAGCAGCATGTCGTCGGTGACGTAGTTCGGATAGAGCTTTGCAACCGCCTCTTCCAGACCCGTCGCGTACGCGCCGCTTGAGGCGACTGCGAACGCCGCGACTGCTGCCGCGTACTTGATCTGCTTCACCATGAAAATACCTCCCGAGTAACCGCCCGCTTCTTTCGTTGGGCGGGTTGTGTTGAGAGCGTCGCAAGGAGATAACACCTCTCAGAGCGCGCCCGCATCGCGTACACCACACCAATACCCCGGTGCAGCGCTCCGAGACGGTAAGGGAAGGGTCAACCCTTGTCAACGCTGCTGCGCGAATCAGCGCTGGTCAAGAATGCCTCTATTGCGGCGCACAAACAAACCGTCGTCCTGGCACCCACTTTTCACACCTTTTTCGGGTTGGACAGCCCAGGTTTGTCGAGGGCTGGTGGGGCGGTTCAGCAGTCAGCCCAGGCGAACCAGAAGGGCGGAGGCATCGTCGACCCGGGTAGCGACTCCTAGATGGGCCGTGAGTGCTGCCCGCAAGCTCGCCATGCGGGATCCAGGAGCAACACCCCGGATGGCAGCCAGCGCGCGATCAGTGCCGAAGGCGCCGCTGCTCTCGCCTGCCGCTTCGAGAACGCCGTCCGAGAAAACCGCCAGCGTGCCGCCGCGCTCCCCGGCGAATGGCTGGGTGGTGGCGTCGAACTGGTGCTGGGACGCAATGCCGAGGGGCAGATGCCTCGAAACCAGCGCCGAGCGTGCCCGCCCCTCGCCATCGAGCAGGAACAGCGGCGGCATGCCCCCGTTCCAGGCCTCGCCGGAGAGCGAATCTGGCGAGAGCCTCAGCAGCACTGCTGCGATGCAGCGCCCTGCGGGCATGAGATCCTTCAATCGAGCGTTCATCTCTGAAACGATCTCCGGCACGGGCAAGCCCTTCTTGGCCATGCCGTAGAACACCTGCAGCGCCGGGATCAGGCTCACGGAGGCCGTCAGGCCGTGGCCCGTTGCATCGGCGAGCAGCGCATAGAGCGCTCCGTCCGGTGCCCGGGCTGCCGCCACCACATCGCCGCTGAAGCGCTGGGACGGCAGCACGCTCCACTCCAGCACCGGGTCGTTGACACCCTCGCGAAGCACGATGTTGGCAATCAGGTCCTGAGCAAGCTCCTGCTCGGCCGCCTCCTCCTCCTGCGCTGAACGCAGCGCCGCCGCCTGGTGCCGCAACTCCCTCTGCAGGGCAGCAACACGCGCCATGGATCGCATCTTGGCCCTGAGGATTGCGAGATTCACGGGCTTGGCAATGAAATCGTCACCACCGGCGTCCAGGGCCCGGACCGCGTCATCCTCGGTATCCAGGGCCGAGACGAAGATCACAGGAATCCAAGGGTGCCCGACGCTTTGCTCGCGGATGCGTCGCACCGTTTCCAGGCCGTCGAGCTCCGGCATCATGACGTCCATCACCACGAGATCCGGGGACGCTTCCGACATGCGCTTGAGGGCCTCCACACCGTTGGTGGCCACCAGTACTTCGTAGCCCTCGCGCGCCAGGAAGCCACGCAACAGCGCCAGCACCGCAGGGGAGTCGTCCACCACCAGCACTGTCATCCGGCCAGAGGAATCATGGCGGCCCTCCACTGGCGCAGGGGCCATGCCGGAAGAAGAGAAATTCATGGGGTTGGCCCTCCTCGCGGATCGATCATCGGCTTCATCTGTACCACCACCCGGGCGATGTTGCCCGCGCTGAGATACTCCAGGTTTGGAAAGGCCAGCTGTCGCACCAATGCGATGCCGCGACCGTTGGGTTCCTCCGCCCGGACCGGATCGAAGTTGCAGTACTGCTCCCAGTCGAAACCCGGACCGTCGTCCCGTATCACCAGAACGAGTTCGCAGCCCTCGCGGCGCAGTTCCACACGCACGCGCTTTGCAGCGTTTTCCGGGAGCAACAGGCGGCGCCGCACCTCCTCTTCCCACACGCCCTGCCGCAGCAACTCCGATTTCTCGGAGGTGGATATCTGCAGGTTGCCGTGTTCCACCGCATTGACCATCAGTTCCGCCAGTCCGAGCGCTGCCGTCACGGGATCGGGGAACTGCCGGGCGAGGCTCGCGGCCAGGTGCCGCGCCTCGTCGAGGGTGCGCAACTCAAACCACCCCTCGCGACGGATAGGAAGCCCGCTGCCCTCCGCCCCGTAGAACCCCTCGCTATGGACAGCCAGCACTGCCCCGGCACCGATAACTCCCATGCCGCCCCAGGCAAAGCCTGTCACCGCATGGCCTGCATGGGGGGGAAAGGCCGCGAGAGGCGGGGCCACCCAAAAGGCCTGGCGCATGGATGCCGAAGGCCAAAGTGACCAGCGGGACAAGATTTCGCGCAGCCATTGCACCGCGCCCCCGCCTGACAAGGACCCGTCGACAGGGCGCGGACACTCGCCGCCCGCAACGCGCTCTTGGAGCACTTGTTTCCAGGCCGTGCCTCTGCCTACCACGGAATGCTCGGAAGACCTCCCCCCAATCGTCCCTGACCGCCCGTCCACCTCGAGCGAAAGCGGTGTTGCCGCCCTCACCGCCCACGCCTCTTTCGGTTGCGGCTGCCCATTGCGTGCGCCAAAGGCCAAACGCGGGCATGCCGAGGCAGCGCCGTGCTGGCATCATTGATTGCCCGTCCCGCCATCGGTGCGACGTCCCGGCTGCGATAATTCCGTGTGCGGACGAGTGCGCAAGACGCGCCCCCCCCGCCGAACGAGGGAAGAAGGAAACCCATGATTCCGGAGGACTCCGTGAAACGATTGTCAGTAACCAGCATTACGTCCTCTGGACGCCGATCTTTACCCCGCCGAGCGGTGGTGGCAGCTCTGGTTGCGCTTCTGGCTGGCGCTGCGAATGCCGTTACGGTGGCCCGGGCCGACCCGCTGCTCACCTATCCCTTGAAGATCCGCGGCCATGAATTGCGCGTGGAAGTGGCCAACAACGACGAGACGCGGCGCACGGGATTGATGTTCCGCCGATCGCTGGCGGAGAACTCCGGGATGCTGTTCGTCTACGAGGCACCCGGGCGACACGCCATGTGGATGAAGAACACCCTGGTGCCGCTATCCGTGGCCTTCATGGACCGCGATGGGCGGATCCTGAACATCGAGGACATGGAGCCGCTTACCTTGACGGCGCACGCCTCGGCAGGCGAGGCATGGTACTCACTGGAAACGAATCGCGGCTGGTTCGCCCAGCGCGGCATCGGGGCAGGAGAAAGGGTGCAAGGCCTCAAGGCCATACCCCGCTGAATCCTGCCCCGGCGAAGACCGGTACTGCCGGGGCCGCCGCGCGCGGCCCCTTGACCAAGCCTGGCGCTCGCCCGTCAGGCGAAATTGGCTTCCGCGAACGCCCAATTCACGAGACTGTTGAGGAAGGTCTCCACGAACTTCGGCCGGGCATTGCGAAAATCGATGTAGTAGGCGTGTTCCCAGACATCCAGGGTAAGCAACGCCTTGTCGCCGCCACCGAGGGGCGTGCCCGCGTTGCTGGTGTTCACGATGTCCACGCTGCCGTCCGCCTTTTTCACCAGCCAGGTCCAGCCTGAGCCGAAATTACCCACAGCGCTCTTGGCGAAGGCTTCCTTGAATGCCGCATACGAACCCCACTTGGCAACGATGGCTGCCGCCAGCGCACCGCCAGGCTCGCCGCCCCCACCGGGCTTCATGCTGTTCCAGAAAAAGGTGTGGTTCCACACCTGGGCAGCGTTGTTGAAGATACCGCCAGAGGACTTGCGGACGATGTCCTCGAGGCTCAGTTCCTCGAACTCCGTACCCTTGATCAGGTTGTTGAGGTTCGTGACATAGGCCTGATGATGCTTGCCGTAGTGGAACTCGAAGGTTTCCTGGGAGATGTGCGGCGCGAGGGCACTCATCGCGTAAGGCAGCGGGGGCAGTGCGTGTTGCATGGGATGCTCCAGGACAGGTTTCGGGGAGGGCGGATTCTAGCCAACTCCCCGCGGCCGGCAAACGGCGGCGCCGCCGCGTCCCGCGACGGCAAGGACTCAACGATAGTCGGCCGACACCCCAGGGCGCGGACGCAGCGACGTGGTGGATGCCCTGCCACCGGCCTCCACAACCGCGATGGCCTTGGCCTGGTTCATGTCCGCGGCGTAGCCAGTGGCGTGCAGGCAGCAGGCGAACTGGTTGACCAACGGATGCGGCAGGAGCGCGTCGCCTGCCAGTCCGCGCCGTATCCAGGATGCAGTGGCTGCCGCGTCCACGGCCGCCGGCAGGCCCGGGACTGGCTTGTCGGGGCCGCGCTCGGCCTCGAACAGGCGCACCCGTGTGGCATCGGTGATCCAGTCGATGGCCGGACGGTGCAACGGGTGGCACACGGGCTCACCCTCGCAACTAGCCAGCAGCAGAGCATTACCGCCTCCAGCAAGCAGCGTCTCGGCCAGACGCTCCCGGCGAGCCGCGGAAGACGCGCCCACCACCAGGACCGCGTCCCCGAAGGGATCCAGTAGCTTAGCCGCAAGGTGCCCCATGGAACGCATCCCAAGCCGGTTCTTGAGGGCGAGCACTTGCGCCAGCCCGGGGGACAGGACCCCCGTGGGTACGAATGCAAGGTGATCAGCGTGCAGTGCCTCGCGAGCCGCCCGTACCGAGGCACAAGGCATGACGCCGAGTTCGCGCAGAACGTAGGCCGCCGCCACCCGGCCACCGCCTTCGAGCGTTCCGTGCACCAGCACCGGCACGTTGAGACGTTGCAGCAACATGGCGAGCAACGGCAGCAGGTTGGGCCACTCGCGCGCTCCGCCATAGGCTGGCAGCACCACGGGCCGCCGCCCTTCCTCCAGCGGTTCCATGGGAAACGTGCGGCTGGCGAGAGCGCGGCGAAACCCCATCAAGTGGGCCGCTGTTTCACCCCGCATCCACAGCGCCGCGAGCAAAGCGCCCAACTCCAGGTCAGGCACCCCGCCATCGAGCATGGCAGCGAAGAGATCGTGAGCGTCCGCCTCATCCAGAGCAGCCGACGAATCCATGCTTCCCGCAAGGGTTTTCAGGTAACGAACGAAGGGCATGGCATCTCGAGAGCCCGCCGTGCCGGGCGGGGGGCGTTCAACGGATCGTGTTATCGGCTGCTGCATGGGCCCAAGGGCCACAGGCGCAGCCTGTTGTTGGCCAACTCCCAGCAAGCCCGGTGCCAGCCGGAGGAGATGAGCTACCCGAAGCACGGCGGAGGGGTTTGAGTGGCCCGGGCGGCCACGGACTGGTGCAACCGCACGATCGAGCGCCCTGTTTTGGTGCGCAACCAACCCCTCTAGAGGAGCAGCGCCTCCACCACTGCGCTCCACGCAGCCGCCAGGTTGGCGCGATGGTAGCCGCCGCCGCCGAAGGCCATGAGCCGGCCACCGCAGAAGTCGTCGGCCAGCCGCCGTAACCGCGCCGCAGCATGGGCGTGCACCGCCGGGGTGTAGCGCAGCGAGGCCAGCGGGTCGCCAGCCAGTCCGTCCGCGCCGCACTGAAAGACGACGAACTGCGGTTCGAAGCGACGCAGGTGCGCCTCCACCCGATCCCATGCCGCCAGGAAGTGCTCATCGCCCGAATCGGGCGCCAGCGCCACGTTGAGCTTGGTGCCGGCGGCCGCGCCGCGTCCGATCTCATGGGCCGCGCCGGTACCCGGGTAGCGGAAGCGGCCATCCTCGTGGATATCCGCAAAGATGAGGTCGGGATCGTCCTCGAAAGCGTAAAAAACGCCATCGCCGTGATGCACGTCGATGTCCACGTAGGCCACGCGGCGCACCCCGTACTGGCGTCGCAGTGTCTCGATCACCACCCCAAGGTCGTTGAAAACGCAAAAACCCGCGGCCTGGTCTCGGCCCGCATGATGCAAGCCGCCGATGGGCTGGAAGGTCCGCGTCACCTCTCCGGCCATCACCCGGGCAAGTCCGTCCAGAGCACAACCCACCACCGTCGCTGAGGCCTCGAACACGCCGGGAAACACCGGGGTGTCGCCCTGATCCAGATACGTCCTGCCGCTTCGCTCGGCACCCCACACGAACTCCACGTAGGCAGCCGTATGAAAGCGTTCAAGGGCATCGCGCCCAGCCGGTGCGGCAGGCGGGATGTGGCGCACGCGCTCATCCAGGCCGCGCGCAACCAGGCCCGCGAGAAAGGCGCCCTGTCTATCCATGCCGAAGGGGTGGCCGCCCGGAAACCCGTAGCGGCCGAGGGCCTCACCGACGATCAGACCCACCGGTCGCCCCAGGGCTGGCGCCGGCAGAGCCCACAGAGCCAGCATGCCGGGCAGCGCCGTGAGACAACGGCGCCGGCCCCGCTCAGTCCAGGCTCGCGCCACAGTTCCAGCACAACTCGAAGCCGCCGGGGTTGCATTCGCCGCAGGCACTGCACGCCCTGTCGGGCCTGCTGGGCGCGCGCTCCCAATCGCGCACCAGCGCCAGCGCCTGCCGGACGTCGCGCTCGCGCTCGATCCACAGTTCCGGCCATGTGCTCGTGAAGGGAATTTCCCCCAGACCGCCCTGGGCGTTCTGGTTCAGCACGTGGGCGGGAATGCCCGCGCGATCGAGAATCTCGCGCAGCAGATGGGCCTCCGGCAGGGATGCGGCAGAACAGAGCCTGAGCATGGACCGCATTCTAGGGCGTGTCTGGCTCGCAGGGCCACGCCGCCCCCGATCCGCACCAATCCATGAGGGAGCATCTGCGGCTCCGCTCCGGGCGGCCGGACACCGCGTCGCTGCCGACGCCTGTGGATCTTCAGACCGGGTGGGCGGCCGGAAGCATCAGGCGGCACGCCGCCCGGAACAACAGGGAATCCGCGCGCCCGAGCGTCTCCAGGATGCTGAAGTGGTTGTCGTCGGGACAGAGCAAATCCTCGGCGATCACCTCCCGCCAGCGCGTCTTGATGAGAGCGTGCTGCTCGGTGAATCCCTCGATCTCGCGGCCTCCCAGGGCCACGGTGAGGGGAGCGTCGGTGGCGGGGGGCATCCAGGCCGGGCTCACGCGCAGCGCGGAAGCATCATCGAGACGGATGTCGCTGTTTACCGATGGCACGTGCACCAGCGGTCCGAGATCATAGAGGCCGCTCACTGACAAGCCTCCCGAAATCATCCGATCGGGCAGATCGGGCGCGTAGCGAGGCCACTGGGCAGCCATCATCATGGTGGCGAGGTGCCCGCCGGCAGAGTGCCCCGCCACGAAGAGGTTGTTGCCGAAGGCGCCGTAACGGCTGCCGTTGCGGTACAGCCAGGCGGTGGCCTTGAGCATCTGGCGCACGATGTCCTCCACCTTCACGGAGGGACACAAGGCGTAGTTGGGCATGGCCACGGTGACGCCGAGCTTGACGAATTCGGTGGCCAGGAAGGAATGGTCGCGCTTGTCCAGCGAGCGCCAGTAGCCCCCGTGGATGAACATCAACAGCGCGCGAGAACGGCCCTCGGCGCGGAAGATGTCGATCTTCTCCATGGGATGGTCGCCGTAGGCAATGTCCAGATCGCAGTCGAGCTCGTCGCGCGCCTGCTTGGATAGCCGCGTCCAGCGGTCAAAATGCTGGGCGTACTCCGGCACCGCCGCTCGGTTGTTGTACCGTCTCTCGCTGGCCGCGGTCTGCTCGTCCATGCTGCTTGATTCCCCCGGAATTCCTATGGCGCGCACGGTTTTCGCCCCCACGTGGGGCTCCGCGTCTGGATGCAAAAACCGCTATTGAACCCAATCCGGGCGCCGGCTGTCCACTGCGGCGTTCAATTGCCTCAAAAGATCAAGCACATGCATGCGCGCCCGCGCGCCTTCGCCGGCCACTGCCCGCACTTTTCGCGGCCAATCGCCACGCCAGCAGACCCGCGGGCCGCCACTCCGACGCCTCGAACAGGAACCATCCCCCATGACCGCCGAACGCTTCGCCCAGCCGCAATTCCTCGTGGACACCGCCTGGCTCGCCGCCCGCCTGGAGGACCCCGCGTTGGTGGTGCTCGACGGCACCACGCACCTCATGCCGCCGCCGCCCTCCCCCTACCGGGTGGTGGCGGGCCGGGCCGACTTCGAGGCCGGCCACGTGCCCGGCGCGCAGTTCGTGGACCTGGACGCGGAGCTCTCCGACCCCCACCAGGCGCCGGGTCTGCACTTCACCGTGCCGCCGCCGGAACTGTTTGCCGCCACCCTGGGGCGCCTGGGCGTGGGCGATGACACCTTCGTGGTGTGCTACTCCACCGCCAATCACTGGTGGGCCACGCGGCTGTGGTGGATGCTGAGGGTGTTCGGGCACGACCGCGCCGCCGTGCTCGACGGTGGCTTCCAGAAGTGGCAGGCGGAGAAGCGCCCCGTAGCCACGGGCCCTGCCCATCCCCGGGCCGAGGCCCGCTTCACACCCCGCCCGCGCCCGCACTTGGTGGCCCATAAGCACGACGTGCTTGCCGCCATCGGCCGTCCCGGCAGTTGCATCCTCAACGCCCTGCGGCCCGAACAGCACGCCGGCACCGGGGGCACGGTGTACGGCCGCCTGGGCCGCATCGCGGGCAGCGTCAACGTGCCGGCCGCGGCGCTGGTGGATGAGCACAACGTCTACAAGCCCGTGGCCGAGTTGCGCCGCCTCATGGCCGGCGCGCTGTCTCACCCCGACGTCATCACCTACTGCGGCGGCGGCATCGCCGCCTCGAGCGCCACCCTGGTGCTCAACATGCTGGGCCACGACCGCGTGCGCCTCTACGACGCTTCCCTGTCCGAATGGGCCCCGGACCCCACGCTGCCCATGGAAGGCCCCGACACGCCCCCGGCTGGCTGACCTGCGTCAAAGGCGGCTACGGGGCTCGGCCTACAGTGGCACACCCCACGCTTGCGCCGCCATGCCCGATCCCCTGCCCGCAGCCCCGGCCCCTGCGCCTGCCCCCAGGGCGGTGGTGTTTCGCGCCCGCGGGCTCGCCAAGACCTACCGCGTGGGCGAGGTGGCGGTGCAGGCGCTGCGCGGCGTGGACCTGGACCTGTACGCCGGCGAGTTCGTGGTGCTGCTGGGCGCCTCGGGCAGCGGCAAATCCACCTTGCTCAACATCCTCGGCGGCCTGGACGCACCCACCGAGGGCGAGGTGAGCTGGCTGGACCATCCGCTCACGGGCGCCTCGGACGAGGCGCTCACGCGCTTTCGCCGCGAGCACGTGGGCTTCGTGTTCCAGTTCTACAACCTCATCCCCAGCCTCACGGCGCTGGAGAACGTGGCGCTGGTCACCGAGATCGCCACGCATCCCATGCCACCCGAGGAGGCCCTGGCGCTGGTGGGGTTGTCGGACCGACTCGACCACTTTCCCGCCCAGCTCTCCGGCGGCGAGCAGCAGCGTGTGGCCATCGCACGCGCCATTGCCAAGCGTCCCGACGTGCTGCTGTGCGACGAACCCACCGGCGCCCTGGACTTCGCCACCGGGCGGCTGGTGCTGGAGGTGCTGGAGCGCATCAACCGCGAACTGGGCACCACCACCGCCGTGATCACCCACAACGCCGCCATTGCGAATATGGCCGACCGGGTCATCCATCTCTCCAGCGGCCGAATCGCCTCGGTGCAAGTCAATGACCGTCGCGCCGCCCCCTCGGAGTTGTCGTGGTGAGGCTGCCGGCGCTGGAGCGCAAACTGCTGCGGGACCTGTGGCGGTTGCGCGGACACCTCGCCGCGGTGGCGTTGGTCACCGCCTGCGGCGTGGCCACCTGGGTCACCATGCGCAGCGCCTACGAAGGCATGCTCGAGGCCCGCGAGCGCTACTACACGCGCTGGCGTTTCGCCGATGTGTTCGCCGAGTTGCGCCGCGCACCCGCGAGCCTCGCCACCCGAGCGGCTGATCTGCCCGGCGTGGCGGCCGTGCAGGCACGCACCAGCACCGAGGCGCAGGCGGTGGTGCCAGGCTTTCACGAGCCGGTCACGGTGCGCCTGGTGGCGCTGCCCGATCCCCCTGGCGGCGCGCTCAACGACGTGTTCGTGCGCAGCGGCCGCCGCCCGCTTCGGGGCGCCGCCGACGAAGTGCTCGCTGCCGAGGGGTTCGCGTCGGCCCACGGACTGCGCCCCGGGGACAGCCTCGAAGCGGTGATCAACGGCCGCTGGCAGCGTCTGCGGGTGACCGGCACCGGCGGATCGCCCGAGTATGTGCACGTGATCGGCGGCGCTGGCGTGTTTCCCGACGATCTGCGCTATGGCGTGCTATGGATGGATGGCGCTGCCCTGGCTGCGGCGCTCGACATGCGCGACGGCTTCAACGCGCTGGCGCTGGCGCTGGCCCCCGGCGCTGACGCCCGCGAGGTCATCGCCCGGCTCGACACCCTGCTCGTGCCCTGGGGATCGCCCGGCGCCTACGGCCGCGACGAACAGGTGTCCCACCAAATGCTGGATGGCGAGATCCAGCAGGATCGCGTCACCGGCGTGGTGGTGCCGACCCTGTTTCTGGCCGTGGCCGCATTCCTGATCCACAACGTGCTGGCGCGCCTGATCGCCTTGCAGCGCGCCCAGATCGGTGTGCTCAAGGCCTTTGGCTACGGCAACGGCCGCATTGCCCTGCACTACCTTGAACTGGGGCTCGCGGCGGTGCTGGCGGGCGGTATCGCGGGCCTGCTGCTGGGCCTCTGGCTTGGCGCGGGCTTGGCGGGCATCTATCAGCGGTTTTTCCATTTCCCCGAACTGGTTCTGAGGGTGTCGGCCGCCAACGCTGCCGGCGCACTGGCCGTGTGTGTGGCCGCTGCCGGCGCCGGCGCCTGGCCAGCGGTACGCCGCGCCCTGGCCCTGGCCCCCGCCGAGTCCATGCGTGCGGAGCCCCCGCCGCAATTCAGGCCCCGGCTGCTTGAGCGCCTCGGCCTTCATCGCCGGCTGCCGCCAACAGCGCGCATGGTGCTGCGCAATCTCGAGCGCCGCCCGCTGCGGGCAGCGGCCTCGGTTACAGCCGTGGCGCTTGCGTGCGCCCTGCTGGTGGTGGGCCGCTTCGGCATCGACGCCCTCGAGGAAACCGTGCGTGTGCAGTTTCGCGAGGCCCGCCGCGACGATGTGCGCGTGGCCTTTCGCGAGGCCCTGTCGCCGGAGGCGGCCCGCGCTCTGGGCAGCCTGCCGGGCGTGCTGCAGGTGGAAGGCATACGCGTGGCCGCGGCCCGCCTGCGCCACGGCCACCGCAGCAAGCGCGTGGCGGTATTCGGCCTGGCCCCAGGGGCGGAACTGCACCGCATCGTGGATGCCGATGGGCGCACCGTGGCGCTGCCGGCGGAGGGCGTGGTGCTGTCCCGCAGCCTCGCCCGGGTGCTGGGCATCGCCCCCGGCGACACGCTGGTGGCGGAGTTTCTCGAAGGCGAGCGGCGGGTACGCGAGCTGCCCGTGGTCGCCACGGTGGACGAATCCGTGGGCCTGGGCGTGTACGCCTCGCGCGAGGCGCTATCGCGTTGGCTCGGCGAGGGTCCGCGCATCACCGATGCCTATCTGCGCGTGGACGCGCTGCAACTGGACGCGCTGCATGCACGGCTGCGCCAGATCCCCGCCATCTCCGGGGTGACGCTGCGCGAGGCCACCATCGCCACTTTCCTGGACACCATCGCCCGCAACCTGCGCATCTCCATCGATATCCTGATGGTGTTCGCCTGCGCCATTGCCGCCGGCGTGGTGTACAACGGCGCCCGCATCGCCCTGTCCGAACACGCCGCCACCCTGGCCAGCCTGCGCGTGCTCGGATTCCGTCGTGGCGAGGTCACCACCATCCTGTTGGGTGAGCAGGGGCTGCTCACCGCGGCCGGCATTCCCCTGGGCCTGCTGGTGGGCTACGGCCTGTGCGGCTGGCTCGCCGCGCTGCTGGAGACCGACTACTACCGCTTGCCGCTCACCCTCTCCGGTAGCACCATCTTCACTGCTGCCGGCGCCGTGGCGGCCGCGGCAGTGGCCTCGGGTGCGCTCGTGGCCTGGAGGGTGCGCCATTTGGACCTCGTTGCCGTGCTGAAAACCCGTGAGTGACGTCGCGCCCTGGCTCAAACGCATCGCCATCGCTCACGGTGCAATCATCGCCCTGGGCGCGGCGGGCTGGCTGCTATTCGCTCCCACGCCTCCCGAGGTGGAGGGCGCGACGGCGCTGCGCGGCTCCATGCAGGTGACCGTGGACCAGGAGGCGGAGGTCCGGGTCCACGACCGTTATGTGGTGGCGGCCCCCGTATCCGGCCGGCTGCGGCGGGTCGACCTGCACGACGGCGATCCCGTCGCCGCCGGCCAGGTGCTCGCCCTCATTGATCCTGCGCCCCTGGATCCGCGCACCCGTGCCGAGGCCCTGGCACGGGTCGATGCCGCGCAGGCCCTGCTGCGCGAGGCGGAGCAGAACGTGCAGCAGGCCCTCTCCGCGCGCGATCAGGCGCGGCGCGACCGCGACCGCGCCGCGCGCCTGGCAGACGAACGCTTCGTGGCGGCGGAGGTCGCCGAGCGCGCCCGCACCACCGCCGCATCCGCCGAGGCCGCCGCCGCGGCGGCGGCAGCGCGCCAGTCGGCCGCCCGTTCCGAACTCGCGGCTGCCCGTGCCGCCCTGCTGAGTTCGCCTGGCCAAGGCACTGGGGCCACGGTGCGGCTCGCGGCACCCACCGCCGGCCGGGTGCTGCGGGTCATGGAAAAGAGCGAGCGCACAGTGGCCCAGGGCACCGCGCTGATGGTGATCGGCGATCCGGCGCGCCTGGAAATCGTTGCCGATGTGCTGTCCTCGGATGCGGTGCGTATCCGTCCCGGCGCCCTGGCAAGCCTTGAAGACTGGGGCGGCCCGCCACGCGCCGCCCGCGTACGCCTCGTGGAGCCCTATGCCTTCACCAAGGTTTCCGCGCTGGGCATCGAGGAGCAGCGGGTCAACGTGCTGCTTGATCCGGTGGACACGCTCGACGGCCTGGGCGACGGCTATCGCGTGGAAGCGCGCATCGTCACCTGGTCCTCGCCTGATGCGTTGAAGATTCCGGCGAGCGCAGTGTTCCGGCATGGCGAGGGCTGGGCGGTGTTCTTGCTGGAGGGCTCGCGTATCCGGCTTGCGCCCGTGGAGGCGGCCGAGCGCAACGCCCGCGAGGTACGCATAGCCGCGGGTCTCGATGCCGGCGCGGTGGTGGTGCGCTTTCCCTCCAATGAACTGACCCATGGCGCGCGGGTGCGGGTGCGCGCGCGCGACCCCGCCGCGGGACGCCCTTGAAGCGCTTCGCGTAGCATTGGCCGCTTACGCGGAGGAACGCAGTCCATGATCGAACACTTCCCCGTCCATGCATCGGACTACCCCGGTGCCGTGCTGGTGACCGGCGCGGGCGGTTGTATCGGCAGCTGGGTGTTGGCGCTGCTGGTGCGAAACGGCATTCCCGCGGTCGCCTTCGACCTGACCGAAGACCGGCGCCGGCCTGGCCTGCTGCTGGATGCCGAGGAACTGGCGCGCGTGCGCTGGCTGATCGGCGACGTGAGCGACACGCAACGCGTGCTTGAAGCGGTGCGGACGAGCGACGCCTGCGCCATCGTGCACCTGGCCGGTCTTCAAGTCCCCTTCTGCAAGGCGGACCCTGTGGCCGGCGCCCGGGTGAACGTGGTGGGCACGGTGAACATTTTCGAGGCGGCCCGCGCCCAGGGAATCCGGCGCGTGGCCTACGCCAGCTCCATCGGCGCCCTGGGCGCCTTCCCCGACAGCCCCTGGGGCGCCACCCTCACGGCGCCTACAAGTACTGCAACGAGCAGACGGCGAAGGTGTACTGGCGCGACTGGCAAGTGCCCAGTGTGGGCTTCCGGCCGGGCGTGGTGTACGGCGTGGGCCGCGACCAGGGGCAGACCTCCAAGACCACCGTGGCCATGCTGGCCGCCGTGGCGGGGCAGCCCTACGACATCCCGTTCCGCGGGCCGGTGTCCTGGCTGCACGCGGGGGAGGTGGCCAGCGCTTTCCTCAAGGCTGTGTCCCGCGACGGCGACGACGCACCCGTGTTCGACATCAACGGCCCCTGCCTGAGCGTGGAAGAAGGTGTCGCCCTGCTGCGGCAACTGGTGCCCGGCGCCCAGGTGGGTTGCTCGGGCGCGCCGCTGCCCTACCCCATGGACCTGTCCGACGAGCCGCTGCGCGCCCATGTGGGCGACTACGGCCAAGCGACGGTGGAACAGGGCATGCGCGCCACCATCGATGCATTCCGCGGGCTGCTTGCCCGCGGCGCCCTGGAGCCGCCAAGATGAAGCCGTCCTCCGCGCTTCCATGGCGCTCCCGGCGCCGCGCGACCGTACTGCTGCTCACCGCCGCGCTCGCCTCCCTGTCTGGCACCGGGCGGGCAGCCACCGAAATCGGCGCCCCCGCGCCCGAGCTGCGCGGCGTGCTGGTGTCGGGCGAGCCCTTCGACCTGGCCGACTACCGTGGCAAGGTGGTGCTGGTGAACTTCTACTCCAGCTACTGCCGCGGCTGCGCCTACGAGATCGGCAGCCTGGAGACCTTCCGCGACGAGCACGCCGCCGAGGGCTTCCACATCCTCATGATCGGCGTGGACCGGCCCGAGGACAAAGGGCGCGTGGCGCGCATGCTCGGCATCTACAACCTGCAAGGCGGCATGACCGACGAGCTCACCGCTTCCGGTTTCGAGCGCCGCTATCCCACGCCCACGGCCTTCGTGATCGATCGCGAGGGCATGCTGCGAGAACGCATAAACGGCGCCAAGACACTGCCGCGCCTCAACGAGCTGCTGCTGCCCTGGATCCGCAAGTCGCCCTGAGGAAGCGGCAGGCACACCGCCCTGTCACTGGCTGCTCGCGGGCTGCGCACCAGGGCTGGCCACCACAGCCATGAACTCGGCGGCGGTCAGGCCGTTCAGGCGCAGCTCGCCGCCCTCCAGAGCCGCCTCCACGCGCAGCCACTCCCCGGCGGCGCGCAGCAACCCCGCCTCCACCAGTTCACGCAGGCGCGCCTCGGCCATGCGCGCGGCGAGTTGCGCGGCCGCCGCCTCGTCCATGGGTTGCCCGGTTTGCGACTGGGCCGTCCAGGCGGGCACCGCGGCACGTTTCTCCAGAACGAAGCGCAGCAGTTCGGGGGAAATGTCCACCACGGCGCTGCCCGACAGGCGCTCGCCCAGGGAGGCGAGGGCGGCGCCCACGGCGGCCTCGTCCGGGGCCCCGCCTGCGGCGGAAGCCGCAGGCTTCAGCTCCATGTGCCCCTGGGCACGCAAGGCCCCGCGGGGAGACTTCAGCGCCAGTTGCCTGAGGTTCAGGCGCGGCGAGCGGGCAGCAAGGTCATCCGCCAGCTTGGTCAGCGTGCCGAGCATGCGCCGGCTCTCCTCCGCCGTGGCCGGCCCGGAGGATTGCAGCGCCTCGCTGGCATGCATGAACTGGCTCAACGCAGCGCGATCCAGGCGTTCGGCATCCACTTCCACAACCATGTCGTTGAGCACCGGCTCGGACGCCGCTTCAGCGGCCTTCGTGACGCTGGCCAGGACCATCTTGAACCCCGACCCCAGGGTGGCGCCTTCGTCCTTCTGCCAGCCCTCGATCCCGAGACCGCGCACACTGTAGCGACCGAAGGCGCCCGACGCCTCCGCCGTCTCCATGCGAAGAGCCGAGCGTCCCGTCCAGTAAAGGCTGTTGGGGCCCGACAGATTCCACTCGCCATCGCCGCTGATGGCGCCCATGGTCAACAGCGAGCCCAGCCCCTGCACCGTGAGCCCCGGAGACTTCAGGGTAAAGGTTGCCACCTGGGCGGCCGACAGATTGAGGGTGGCGGTCAGCCCACCCCAGGCGCTACGCACACCATTGGTGGTGCGCTCAAAGGGCGGCGACACGATCTCGGTGACGCTGCCGCCCTCGAAGGGCATGGTGCTGGCAATGGTGATTGCCGCCTGGCCGCCGAACAGCCCGTCCAGCGCCGCCTTGACCTGATCGGGGCCCCGCAGGCGCGTCTCGATGCGCCCCCAGCCATAGTCCGGATGGGGGCCGTGGGCGATCTGGTGCTCGAGCTCCAGGAACATCTCCGGCATGCCACGCGGCGACACCCGGGAGACGGCGGTGGAGTTGCGCAAGCCGCGATCGTAGGACACCACGGTCATGGTCACGGACATGGCCGGGTCGGCCGACAGGGCCTCTGCCCGCGCCCGAAAACCCTCTTCCGCCCTGCTACCCGTCCACCACGCCGCACCCGCCAGGCCGCCCGTGCCGAAGACCACAACCCCGGCGCCTGCCAACAGCCAACCTGTCCTCTTCATGCCGTTTCTCCCCATGTGTATCCCTTTGGCCCGCCCGCGGCACCGTCGCTCGAGATGTTACGACCACGCTGCCGATCATCGGCAGGCGGCGCCGCCGCGCCCCTGCCGCCTCCGGGGCCCCCTGCATCAGCGGACCGGCAAACACCCCAGCGCCGGGTCACCGAGGCCGGGCACCGGCCCGGCTGCTCCTACAGCGAACCGAGAAATCGCAGCAGCGCCTCGCGGTCTTGCCGCGGCAGGGCCACGAAGGCATCGCGCGATGGTTGTGCCTGCCCGCCGTGCCACAGAATCGCCTCGGCAAGGGTACGCGCACGACCGTCGTGCAGATAGGTGGCCTGGCCATTCACCGTGGCGCTCAACCCGATGCCCCACAGCGGCGCCGTGCGCCACTCCCGGCCGCTGGCGGCGAAATCGGGCCGGCCATCGGCGAGCCCCTCCCCCAGATCGTGCAGCAACAGGTCGGTGTAGGGACGGATCACCTGGTTCGACAAGCCCGGCAGGCCCGCCACTTCGCCCGTACGCAGCTCGGGCACGTGGCAGCCGTTGCAGCGGGCCTGGGCGAACAGCGCCTCACCCCGCACCACCGCAGGATCGTCCACGCCGCGGCGTGCCGGCACAGCGGCGGCGCGCAGGTGAAATTCCACCGCTGCCCAGCGCACCTTGCCCAGTTCGGGACGGCCCGCGGGCATGAATTCACGGCACTGCTTCTGCACCGGCGGGCAGTTCTGCTCGGGAAAGTAGTCGCTGCTCACGCCGATATCGCCATGAAAAGCGGCGGCCACCTGCTGGCGCAGGTTGGCCACGTTTGCCTTGTGGCCGAAGCGGCCCAGCGACGGGGCGCCGGTGGCGTAGTCCCAGGCGCGGTTCGGGTGCCCGCCCATGGCGGGGTCGGGCGGGTCTTGCGCCAGGGCGAGCAACACGTTGTCGGGGACCGCATCGAGCAACCCGAGGCCCACCAGCGGCGGCGCCACCCGCGGCGAGGTGAGCACCTGCCCGCCCAGCGGGCCAAACTCCAGCCCCCGCAGCGCCACCACCGGGCGGCGCAGGGCCACGCTCTCACCGTCTTCGAAGCGCACCGCGGGCAGCTCCTCCCAGGCCAGCGCCACGCTGCCCTCGGCGGGTACCACGCCCGGCACACCACGGGTCTGAAGCTGGTCGCCATAGTCCGGATGGGGTCGGGGCGCACCGCGGTCATCGCTGCCCGGCATGCTCAAGCGCACGATCAGGCTGTGGGGCCCCTCGCCTGCGGCCACGGGCGCACCGCGGCCATTGCGCAGGTGACAGGCGGCGCAGGCGTCGGCGTTGAAGGTGGGGCCGGATCCCCATTCGCCCGCCTGGAACCAGTAGTTGACCCACTTCGCGTCCACGTGGCTCGCGCCCAGCGCGAACTCGCGCAGTTGCGGCCCATCGAGCGAGGCTACCGGCTGCCGGTACGCGGCCGGCGAGGCGTCGGCCACGGAGGCCGCGCCGGCCAGCAACGCCTCGGGCGGCAGCGGCCGGGGCTCGCCCGCCCTCAGCACCGCCGACCCCCACACCGCCGCCAACAGAGCCAGCGCCGCCGCACGCCCCATGGCCGGACCGGACACGCTCAGGCCTCCGCGCGCTCCGGCACCGTCACCACCCGCGTCCATCCGTAGGGGTCGGGCGCACGGCCGGTCTGTATGCCGGTGAGCGCCCGGTACAGCCGCTGGGCCACGGGGAAATCAGGCGCCCCGCCCACGGCCACATCCTCGCCACGATGGCCGATACGGTTCACGGGCACGATCACCGCGGCGGTGCCCATGCAGAACACCTCGGTGATTCGCGCGCGCTTCACGTCTGCCAGCACCGCTTCGATGTCCAGGCGCTCCTCGCGCACCCCTAGGCCCAGATCAGGCGCCAAACGCAGCACCGAATCGCGGGTGATGCCATGCAGGATGCTGCCCGACAGCGCCGGCGTGACGATCTCCCGTCCCTCCACCACGAACGCCACATTCATGGCGCCCGCCTCCTCCACGTAGCGGCGCTCCACCGCGTCCAGCCACAGCACCTGCTGGTAGCCGCCCGCCCGCGCCGCCTCGATGGCCGCCAGGCTGGCAGCGTAATTGCCCGGCGTCTTGGCCTCGCCCGTGCCGCGCGGCGCGGCGCGTATGTGCTCCTCCGCCACGCGCACCCCCACGGGCTGGAAGCCGCCGGAAAAGTAAGGGCCCGACGGACTCAGGATCACATAATGCAAGAAGCTGCGCGCGGCGCGCACCTCGAAAGTGGGCTCCGTGGCTACCATCACGGGTCGCACATACAAGGACGCCCCCTCCGCCGAGGGCACCCAGCCGGCATCCACGCCCACCAGCGCTTCGATGGCCTCCACGAAGCGCTCCACCGGCAATTCGGGCATGCCCATGCGCGAGGCGGACCGGTTGAAGCGTGCGGCATTGGCCTCGGGCCGGAAAAGCTGCACCCGGCCGTCGGGCCGACGGTAGGCCTTGGTGCCCTCGAAGATCGCCTGCCCAGCGTGCAGCACCTGGGCGCTGGCATCCAGCACCAGGGGCTGCCGCGGACCGATGGCGGCGTCATGCCAGCCGCGTGCCTCATCCCAATGCTCGGTGAACATGTGCGGCGTGAACACCCGTCCGAAGCCCAGCGGTTCGGGCAGCTGCACCGGCCCGCGGGGCGGCTCGGCGTGGATGCGAATTTCCATGGTGTCCTTGCTCGGGAAAAGGCGCGCCCGCTTCGGGGGACGCTCAGGAGAGGGCTGCCACGTAGGCCGTCTTGACGGTGGTGTAGAACTCCTGGGCGTAGCGTCCTTGCTCGCGCGGCCCGTAGCTCGATCCCTTGCGGCCGCCGAAGGGCACGTGATAGTCAACCCCTGCCGTGGGCAGGTTGACCATCACCATGCCCGCCTGGGCATGGCGGCGGAAGTGCGCCGCGTGCTTGAGCGAGCCCGTGCAGATGCCCGCGCACAGGCCGAACTCCGTGTCGTTGGCCACCGCCAGCGCCTCGTCGTAATCGCGCACCGCGATCACGCTGGCCACCGGGCCGAAGACCTCCTCGCGATTGATGCGCATGGCGTTGCTGGTGCCGGTGAACAGCGCTGGCTCCAGGTAGAAGCCGTCGCGCTCGCGCTTCAGGCGGTTGCCGCCGAAGGCCAGCGTGCCTCCTTCGGCGCGGCCGATCTCGATGTAGGACAGGTCCTGGTCGAGCTGCGACTGGTCCACCACCGGTCCGATGTGCACGCCGGACTCCAGGGCGTGGCCCACTTTGAGGCCCTTCATGCGCTCCACCAGCGCCGCCACGAAGGCCTCGTGGATGCCCTGGGTGACGATGAGCCGCGACGAGGCCGTGCAGCGCTGGCCGGTGGAAAAGAAAGCGCCGTTCACGGCGCACTCCACGGCCACCTTGAGGTCGGCGTCGTCCAGTACCACCAGCGGATTCTTGCCGCCCATCTCCAGCTGGATCTTCTTGAGGCCGGCCACCGCCTTGGCGGCCACCCTGCGGCCGGTCTCCACAGAGCCGGTGAAAGTGACGGCATCCACGCGGGGGTCGGCGAGGATCGCTTCGCCGACCACGGAACCGCGGCCCATGCACAGGTTGAACACGCCAGCCGGGAATCCGGCCCGGTGGATGATCTCGGCGATGGCCCAGGAGGACGCGGGCACCAGGTCGGCGGGCTTGAACACCACGCAGTTGCCGTGGGCCAGCGCCGGGGCGATTTTCCACGCGGGGATGGCCGAGGGAAAATTCCACGGCGCGATGATGCCCACCACACCCACCGGCTCCCGGGTGATCTCCACGTCGATGCCGGGACGCACGGACGGCAGCAGCTCGCCCGCCCGCCGCAGCACCTCGCCGGCGAAAAAACGGAAGATGTTGCCTGCCCGGGCCACCTCGCCCACACCCTCGGGCAGGGTCTTGCCCTCCTCGCGCGAGAGCAGCGCGCCGAGTTCGTCCTTGCGGGCGAGGATCTCGCTGCCCACCTTGTCCAGCAGGTCGGCGCGCGCCTGGGTGTTAAACGTTGCCCAGGCGGGTGCAGCCACCCTCGCCGCCTCGATGGCACGGGCGGCCTGCGCGGCGTCGGCCTGGGCGTATTCGCCCACCAGGTCGGAGAGATCGGACGGATTGATGTCCCGGGTCACGCTGGCGCCGGCGACCCACTCGCCAGCGATGAGATTGGCATGGGGCTGATTCATGTGCGGCTCTCCCTGAAAATGCCGTCGATGGTAACGCAACGCCGCTGCGCCGCCGCGTGCGGCGTGGGAGAATCCGCGCCGTTCCCGCACAGGAAGCCCGCCATGCACCCACCCATTGCCCGCCCCGGCGTGCTTGCGCTGCGCCAGTCGAAGATCCGCGAGGTGGCCAACGCCGGCATGGGCCGCCCCGACGTGCTGGCCTTCTGGTTCGGCGAGCCGGATGAGGTCACGCCCGAGTTCATCCGCACTGCCGGCATGGAGGCGCTGCGCGAGGGCGACACCTTCTACACCCACAACCTGGGCATTTCGCCCCTGCGCGAGGCGCTGGCGGCCTACGTGACGCAGCTGCACCGCCCCACCTCCGCCGGGGAGATCGTGGTCACCAACTCCGGCATGTCGGCGCTCATGCTCGCCACCCAGGCGCTGGTGGGCCCGGGCGATCGCGCGGTGATCGTCACGCCGGTGTGGCCCAACCTGGTGGAGATCCCGAAGATCCTCGGCGCCGAGGCGGTCACGGTGGCGCTCGATTTCACGCCGCAGGGCTGGCAGCTCGACCTGCAGCGGCTCCTGGATGCCCTGGTCCCGGGCACCCGCGCCCTCTACCTCAATTCACCCAACAACCCCACGGGCTGGACCATCACCCGCGAGCAGCAACAGGCGCTCCTGGGCCACTGCCGCCGCCACGGCATCTGGATCGTGGCAGACGACGCCTACGAGCGGCTCTACTACGGCGGCGGCACCGCCGAAAACGATGCGGTGGCGCCCTCCTTCCTCGATATCGCCGACCCGCTCGACCGGGTGGTGCAGACCAACACCTTCTCCAAGGCATGGCTCATGACCGGCTGGCGGCTGGGCTGGATCACGGCCCCCCGGCCGCTCACGGACGCGCTCGCCACGCTGGTGGAGTACAACACCTCCTGCGCGCCGGCCTTCGTGCAGCGCGCGGGCCTGAAGGCAGTCACCGAAGGCGAGCCGGTGATCACGCGCACCGTGGCGCGTTTCCGCGCCGCGCGCGACTTCCTCCACGGGCGCCTCAACGCTCTGCCCCGGGTGAGCGCGCCGCTGCCCTCCGGCGCCATGTACACCTTCTTCCGCGTGCAGGGCCTCACCGACAGCCTGGGCCTGTGCAAGCAACTGGTGGCCGAGCACGGCCTGGGCCTCGCCCCCGGCATTGCCTTCGGCCCCGAGGGCGAGGGCTTCGTGCGCTGGTGCTTTGCCTCGGACACCAACCGCCTCGAACAGGGCCTGGAACGCCTCGCCCGCGGCCTTGCCCGCGTGCCTGCCGCGGTCTGAGCGCACACCCCTTTTTTCGCGCAGCCACGCACACCATGAAAGTCACCCTGATTCCCGTCACCCCCTTCGAACAGAACTGCTCGCTGCTGGTGTGCGAGCACACCGGCAAGGCCGCGGTGGTGGACCCCGGCGGCGACCTGGAGCGCATTCTCGGCGAGGTGGAGCGCCAGGGCGCCACGCTGGAAAAGATCCTGCTCACCCACGGCCACATCGATCACTGCGGCGCAACCGCCGAGCTTTCGAAGCGCCTGTCGTTGCCCGTGGAGGGCCCGCAGCGCGAGGACGCCTTCTGGATCGACCAGCTTCCCGAGCAGGGGCGCATGTTCGGCTTTCCGCGTCTGGACGCCTTCACTCCCGACCGCTGGCTGGAGGACGGCGATACGGTGCGCTTCGGCGAACAGCAGATGGAGGTGCTCTTCACGCCCGGCCACACGCCAGGCCACGTGATCTTCTTCCATCGCGCCATGCGGCTCGCCTTCGTGGGCGACGTGCTGTTCAACGGCTCTATCGGCCGCACCGACTTCCCGCGCGGCGATTACGACACGCTCATCGCCTCCATCACCGGCAAGCTCTGGCCCCTGGGCGACGAGGTCACCTTCGTTCCAGGCCACGGCCCCACCTCCACCTTCGGCGACGAGCGGCGCAGCAACCCCTTCGTGGGCGACGCCATCCTGCGGCGCGGACGCCACTCGGCCTGATATCCATGGGCTTCTACGACCGGCACGTGCTGCCGCGCTTGCTGGATGCGGCCTGCGGCAAGTCCCTGGTTGCCGCCCAGCGGCGCAAGGTGGTGCCCATGGCCCAGGGCGTGGTGCTGGAAGTGGGCATGGGCAGCGGCCTGAACCTGCCCCACTACGACCCGGCGCGGGTGAGCCGCGTGATCGGCCTCGATCCCGGCGAGGCGCTGCTGGCCACGGCGCGACGGCGCGCGGCGGCCGGCACTCTGCCGGTGGAGTTCATCCCCGCGGGCGGCGAGCACATCGCGCTGGACGCCGCCAGCGTGGACACGGTGGTGGTCACCTACACCCTGTGCACCATCCCGGGCGTGGATCAGGCGCTGGAAGGCATGCGGCGTGTGCTAAAGCCTAGCGGCAGGCTGCTGTTCTGCGAGCACGGCCTGGCGCCCGACGCCGGCGTGGCCGCCTGGCAGCGGCGGCTTCAACCGCTGTGGGGCCGGCTGGCGGGGGGCTGCCACCTCACCCGCGACGCTGGCGCGCTGCTGGAGGGCGCGGGCTTCGCGGTGCACTGGATCGAGCGCGCCTATGCCCGCGGCACGCCGCGCTTCGCGGGCTGGCACTTCATCGGGACCGCCACACCGCGCTGACCCGCGGCCGGATGGCATACCCGAAACCATGACCGCACGATCCGCCGCCGCGCTGCCCACCCTCGGGCAACTCGAACACGCGGCCGGCGTGGTAGCCCGCACGCTCTCGCCCACGCCCCAGTACCGCTGGCCCCTGCTCGACGAGGCCCTCGGCGCGCGGGTATGGATCAAGCACGAGAACCACACGCCGCTGGGTGCCTTCAAGGTGCGCGGCGGACTGGTGTACTTCCACCATCTGGCGGAGGCGAACCCTCGCCCCGCTGGCGTGGTCAGCGCCACCCGCGGCAACCACGGGCAATCGGTGGCCTTCGCCGCCGGGCGCCTCGGCATCCCCGCCACCATCGTGGTGCCCCTGGGCAACAGCCGCGAGAAGAACGCCGCCATGCGCGCCCTCGGCGCGCGGCTGGTGGAGCACGGCGAAGACTTCCAGGCCGCGCGCGAACACGCCGTGGCGCTGGCCGCGCACCACAACCTGCACATGGTGCCCTCCTTCCACCCGCTGCTGGTGCAGGGTGTGGCCGGATGGGCGCTGGAACTGCTGCGCGCCGCGCCGGGCATCGAAGTGCTGTACGTGCCCATCGGTCTGGGCTCGGGCATCTGCGGCGCCATCGCCGCACGCGAAGCGCTCGGGCTGGCGGTGGAAATCGTGGGCGTCACCTCCACTGCGGCGCCCGCCTACGCCGACTCCTTCGCCCTTGGCGAGGCCGTGCAACGCCCCGTGAGCGCCACCCTCGCCGACGGGCTGGCCTGCCGCACTCCCGAACCCGCGGCCCTGGAAATCATCCGCGCGCACGCCACGCGGATCGTGGAAGTAACCGATGAAGACGTGGCCGAAGCCATGCGCCTGCTGTTCAGCGCCACCCACAACGTGGCCGAAGGCGCAGGCGCCGCCGGTGTGGCGGCCATGCTGCGGGAGCGGCCGCGCATCGTCGGCCGCAAGGTTGCCACGGTGCTGTGCGGCGGCAACGTGGACCGCGAGGTGTTCGCCCGGGTGCTGGCGGGCTGAGCTCCGCCGCCCGGCGCTGCTGCCGTGCCTGCGCCGGCGCGCCGCGAAGCGCGCCGGCAAGGGCGCTCAGCGCATCAGGTCCCGCACCAGTTGATTGAACTTGGCCGGGTTCTCCATGAACATGAAGTGATTGCCGCCCTCGGCCTCTTCAAAGATCACCACCCGCGAGCCCTTGATCTGGGTGCCCATCCACTCCTGCGAGCGCCATCCCACCAGGCTGGTCTTGCCGCCCACGATGAGGGTGGGCACGTCGATGCGCGGGATCACGTCGCGCCAGTCATTGGTGGCGTGGTCGTACAGCAGCCGCGCGGCATAGGCGCGGGGGAACTTGAGGTTCTGCTGGATGACCCAGTCCACCTCGGCGCGGGGGTACTGCTTGGTGAACATGCCGCCGATAAAGCCCTCCGTGGTCTTGATGCCATCGGCGCCGGCCAGAGCGTTGGTGACGCCGTAGAGCGAGTCCTTGTCCAGCAGCGCGCCCGCGTCGGCCTTCTCCTGGTCCGACCAGACGGGGTTGGCGGTGATCATGGGCATCTGGTCGATCAGCACCAGCCCCGACAGCCGTTCGCCGCCGAACAGCTCCCAGTAGCCCCAGATCACCGAGCAGCCCATGGAGTGGCCCGCGAGGGTTACGCCGCCCAGGCTCTTGGCGGTGAGGAACTCGTGCACGTCCTTGGACAGGCGGTGGATGCGATAGCCGTGGGCGGGCTTGGCCGACTCGCCGTGCCCGCGCATGTCCAGGGCAATGACGCGATAGCGGTCGCTCAGGCCCTCGAGCTGGTGACGGAACTGGGCTGCCGTTTGCGACCAGCCCGGAATCATCACCAGGGGCTTGCCGCTGCCAGCCTCGAGGTAGTGCAGCTTCACACCGTCGCTGGTGGTGAAGTAACCCGACCTGATTTCCGCGGCCTGCGCCGCCCCCCAGGCGAGCGCACCCATCACCGCGCACAGCAGCGCCGCCAGGCGGGAATAAAGCTTGTTCCGGTACATGATTTTTTCCTCCCCCGTGTAGGGAAAAATGACGATTCGCGCCGCTCTGGTGGCGACGCCAATTCATCATACTGGGCCGCACGCATGGCGCAACCGAAGCGGCATGCGCCGCTTCAGAACTTGCCGAACCTGAGGTAAGCCTCGCGCGGGTCCATGCCCGACAGGATGGCCGTGCGCACCTTGTTCTCGGTTTGCAGCACGGCCTCCGTGCGGGCGGCGACCTCGGCCACCATTTCGCCGGGGATGATCACCGCGCCGTCGCGATCGGCCAGCAGCCAGTCGCCCGAACACACGGTGACCTCGCCGATGGTGACCGGCTCACCGAAGCGCTCGGGCCGCCAGCGGCCGACGATGTCCTTCGGGGTGGTGAAGCTGCACCACACGGGAAAGCCGAGCTCCAGGATGAAGCCGGTGTCGCGGCAGCCGCCGTCCACCACCCAGCCGCGCACGCCCCGGTGGTGCAGGGTCTCGGCGGAGAGTTCGCCCATGAGCGCGATGTCGTGGGTGTTGGGCTGGCAGACCACCACCCGGCCAGCCGGTGCCATGGACAGCAGGCCGGTCCAGGACAGCAGGCTCTGGTGGGCGTCGAGACCTTCCTCGCAGCGGCCGCTCACGGTCCAGACCTGCCCCGCCAGCCGCCGCGCCGGATCGAGGCAGCGGATTTCCGGCGGCAGCACGAAACCTGTGAGGCCCATGGCGCGCAGCACATCGTGCACGGCGGCGGCATGACAGGCCTCCAGGCGTTCGGCCAGATCGGCGGGGTCGGGAATCATGGTTGCGCAGCCTCCTCGAGCGCGGGTGCGCGGCCGTCGCCGCGCCACAGGCGCAGCGCCTCGTTGGCGGCCAGCGCCAGCACCACGATGCTGCCGCCGATCAGGGTGGCGGTGGAAGGCACCTCCCCCACCAGCAGCCAGGCGGCGGCCACGCCGAAGACGGTTTCGAGCTCAGCCATCAGGCCAACCTCGGCGGCCGCCAGATGGCGCGCCGCCGCGATCATCAGCAGGCAACCCATGCCCAGCTGCACCACGCCCAGGGCCACGAAGTTGGGTACGTCGCCCCAGGCGATGTCGAAGGGCAGCGCGAAGGGCAGCGTGACGGCGCAGGACACCACGCCCGCCACGATGAGCGTGGGCATCATGTCAGCGCGGGCGTGCATGCGCCGCAGCACGATCACGTTGGCCGCGAAGGCAACGGGAATGGCCAGGGCGATGAGATTGCCCCACGCGCCCGCCTCGCCGAAGGAGGCGGCGAACATCACCGCGATGCCGCAGAAGGCCGCCAGCATGGCGATCCAGGTGCCGGGCCGCACGCGCTCGCCCAGCAGGGCCCAGCCCGCCAGGGCGGCAAGAAACGGAGAGACGGAACTGAGCACCAGCACGTTGGCCACCGCCGTGCGCGCCAGCGCCGTGATGAAGGCCACGAACATCACCGCCCACAACACACCGGAAACCACGCCGGGCCAGCCGATGCCGGCCACGCGCCGCCACACCGCGCCGCGGTACTGCACGGAAAGCACCACGGTCATGAAGGCCAGCATGAACACCGAGCGCCAGAAGGTGGCCTCCCAGCCGTCGGTGAGGCTCTGGGTGCGCATGAGCACGCCCGCGGTGGACCAGCACAGGGTGGCGCCCAACATCAGCAACAGGCCGCGGCGATGCCGGGCGGCCGGGGCGCTCACGGCGCGCCGCGCACGGCGCGCTCGGGGACGGGGAGCGAGAGCTTGCGCGCCCAAGGCTCCAGGGCGGGCAGGATGCCCGGGTGCAGGCTCACGCCCTCGGCGAGCTGGCGGCGCTTCAGGGCGAGGCCACGCTCGCCGGGCAGGCGCACCCGTTCCACGCCGGGCAGGGGCGGCGTGTTGCGGCAGGCCGCCGCGGTCCATCCGGTCTGGCGCGTGAAGGCCTCCAGGCCCGCGAACAACCGCGGATCCAGCACCTGCACGAACACCTCGCCGGTCCAGCCCTCCACCGCATCAGCGCGCCCGTGGCCGCCCAGGCCCTGGGTGAAGGCCTCCACCATCAACCCCAGGGCGTAACCCTTGTGGCCGTACTCCAGGCCGCCCACCGGCAGCAGCCAGCCACGCGGCTCGCCCGTGGTGACGGCGGGATCGTCGCTGGCGCGGCCCTGGCCATCCACGAGCCACGGACCGGGCAACCGCCCGCCCAACTTCGCCAGCCGGCCCACCATGCCGTTAGTGGTGATGGAGGTGGACACGTCGATCAACACCGGATCGCCATCCGTGGGCCAGCCCGCGGCGATGGGATTGGGCGTGATGACGCCTTCGCGGCCGCCGAAGGGCGCCACCGAGCGGTTCTCCGGCGCGGAGGTCATGATCTGGATGACGAAACCCCGGTCGGTGGCGCGGGTGAGATAGGCGGCCAGGCAGGCAATGTGGTGGCTGCGGCGGATGGCCACGGTGCAGCTGCCCTGGGTGGCGGCGCGCTGGCAGGCCAGGTCGATGGCGCGCGTCACCAGCCACGTGCCCGGCAGCCGCCGCCCGTCCCAGGTGAGCGCCGCGGGGAAATCCGCGATCACGCCGGGTTCGCCGCTCGTGGCGAGCTCGCCCTTCTCCATGTCGGCCAGATAGGCGGGGAGCAGGTTCAGGCCGTGGGTGTCGTGCCCTAGGAGGTCAGCCTCCACCAGCACCTCGGCGATGACCGGCGAGCGGGCCGGGTCCATGCCGGCGGCGTCCAGCAAGGCGGTGGCAAAGGCGCTCAGGTCCGCTGCGTCGTGGCGGTTTTGCATGGGAGCGGGGGTTCCGGTAGCGACGGCGGGGCCAGGCGGCCCCGCCGGGGTGCTTCAGTCGAACATCACGATCTGGCGCACGGTGTGGCCCGAGGCCAGGGCGTCGAAGCCTTCGTTGATGCGCTCGAGGGGGAGGTGGTCGCTCATGAGGCGGTTCACCGGCAGCTTGCCGCGACGGTACAGATCCACGTAGCGCGGCAGGTCGCGCGGCGGCACGCACGAGCCCATGTAGCTGCCCTTGACCGTGCGCTCCTCGGCGGTGAGGTTGACGTGCTGCAGAGGCCAGCGCGCATCGGGGTGCGGCAAGCCGGCGGTGACCGTGGTGCCGCCACGTCGCGTGACGCGGTAAGCCATCTCCATGGCCTGCACCGAGCCGGCCATCTCGAAGCCGAAGTCCACGCCGCCGCCGGTGAGCGCCTTGGCCTTGGCAACCGCGTCGGGATCCTTGGCGTTGATCACGTCGGTGGCGCCAAGCTGGCTGGCAAGTTCGAGCTTGTCGTCGTGCAGATCGATGGCCACGATACGGCTGGCGCCTGCCACCGCGGCGCCCAGCAGCGCGTTCAGGCCCACCCCGCCCAGCCCCACCACCGCCACGCTGGCGCCCGCGAACACCCGGGCCGTGTTCAGCGCCGCGCCCACGCCCGTGAGCACCGCGCAGCCGAACACTGCCGCCTCGTCGAAGGGCAGCGCGGGGTCGATCTTCACCACCGAGCCGCGGTTCACCACGCAGTACTCGGCGAAGGCCGAGACGCCCACGTGGTGGTACACCGCAGCGCCGCCCTGGGACAGGCGCACGTGGCCGCCGATGAGGGTGCCGGCGTTGTTGGCGGCCTGGCCGCGCTCGCAGCGCGCCGGAAAGCCTTCCTTGCAGGGCATGCACTCGCCGCAGCTGGGCGCGAACACCATCACCACGTGGTCGTCCTCGGCCAGGTCGGTCACGCCCGGCCCGAGCGCGCGCACGACGCCGGCGGCCTCGTGCCCTAGCACCATGGGCGTCTGGCGCGGCCGGTTGCCATTGATGGTGGACAGGTCGGAGTGGCACAGCCCGGCCGCCTTCACCTGCACCAGCACCTCGCGCTCGCCGGGCGGGGCGAGCTCCACCTCCTCGATGGACAGGGGCCGGCTGGACGCGTAGGGCTCGGGCAGCCCGGACTGGCGGATGACCGCGGCGCGGATCTTCAAGGCGGCCTCAGTAGGTTGCCCGGCCGCCGGAGAGATCGAACACGCCCCCGGTGGTGAAGGAGCAGTCCTCGGTGCACAGCCACGCCACCATGGCGGCGATCTCGGCCACCTCGCCGAAGCGCCCCATGGGGATCTTCGAGAGCATGTAGTCGATGTGGTACTGCTCCACCTGGTCGAAGATGGGGGTGCGCACTGCCGCGGGCGTGACGCAGTTCACCGTGACGTTGTTCTTCGCCAGTTCCTTGCCCAGCGACTTGGTCAGGCCGATGACCGCCGCCTTGGAGGAGCTGTAGGCCGAGGCGTTGGGGTTGCCCTCCTTGCCGGCGATGGAGGCGATGTTGACGATACGGCCGTAGCCGTTAGCCGCCATGTGAGCGGCGACGGTGCGGCACACGTAGAAGGTGCCGTTCAGGTTGATGTCGTGCACGCGCAGCCATTCATCCACGGGGTAGTCGATCACCGTGTGGTTGCGCCCCGCCACCCCCGCGGAGTTGACCACCGCGTCCACCTTGCCAAAGGCAGCGAGGGTCTGCGCGAAGGCCGCCTCCACCTCGGCGAGCCTGGTCACGTCCACCTTGCAGAACAGCGATTTCGGCGCCCCCAGGGAGGCAGCCCGCGCCGTGCCGTCGGCGGCCTGATCCCAAATGGCGACCGAGGCGCCCGATGCGGCCAGCCGCTGCGCAACGGCCAGCCCGATGCCCGAGGCACCCCCGGTGACGATGGCCGAACGGCCCTTCATGTCCAGCGTGTTCATGTGCGCTCCCCCCTAAAAAAATGACGCCGCGTCGAAGGCGCGCGGCGATTCGTGACCAGGACCGGGATTCTAGCGGAGCCCGGAGCGCGCCCACGGGCGCAAACTCCCTGCCCGGTCGCCTCGGCATGGGCGCCAGGCACCGCGCCCTCGGGCCCGCCATGGCTGCGCAGCGCGCAAGCTTTCAGGTGGGGGTAGGTGGCAGGCTGGGGCACGCCGGCTAGAAGTGCCCCCAGCGCGCCGAGGCTTTTCCTGGCGCACGAAATGAAGAAGTCCGTACCATTCACCTCCCGTCGCCAACCCCGCGCAATCCCCTGCCTTGTGCTCCACCGCCGCCCCATGGCGCCGCGCAGCCGTGAGAGCCGCGGCGATCGCCGCCTGCACCATCGCCGCGGGCGTCTCCCGGGCCGATTCGCAAGCTGGCGCCCAGAGCGGCCAGCGCGCCTTCGACACGCTCTGGAGCGTGGCGCCTTCGGCTTTCGGTACCTGGGGCCGCGGGCCCACCTCCAACGCCGAACGCTGCGGCGATTGCCACGTGGCGCCTGGCCAGCCTGCGGCGCCGCCGCTCGCGCGCCTGTCGGTGACGGACGCCCGCGGACGCTCCGCGCCCCATCCGGCCTATGGATCTCAGTTGCAGACCCTGGGTGTGCTTGGCCGCGTACCGGCAGAGGGACAGCTGCGAATCCACTGGCACACGCGTGCCGCGCGGCTGGCCGGCGGCGCGGTGGTGGCCCTGCGTGCCCCGCAGGCCGCCTTCGAGGCGCTGGCCTTCGGCCCGCTGGGCGCTGCCCGCGTATCGCTTCGGGTTGCTCCGTCCCTCGATGGCCTGGGGTTGCTCGCCGCCGTGCCCGATGCCGCCATCGAAGCGCTGGCCGCGCGGGCCGCGGCGCCAGGTGTCCACGGGCGCGTGCAGCGGGTGCGCGACCCGGTCTCCGGCGCGCCGGCCGTGGGCCGCTTCGGCCACAAAGCGGGCCAGCCCACGCTGCTCGCCCAGGCTGCTCTGGCGCTGCACGAAGACCTGGGCGTGACTTCGCGCCTGCACCCCGGGCAGAACTGTCCGCTGCCACAGCGCGCCTGCACCACTCAAGCGGCATCGGGCACTGCCGAGGCGGCGGACTCGATGCTCCATGACCTGGCGGCCCACCTGGCGGCCCTGCCGCCCGTGCCGCGCGCGGGCGGGGCGCCGCCCGAGGGCGAACGTTTGTTCCACGCCCTGGGCTGCGCCGCCTGTCATCGCCCCTCCTTGCCGGTGGCGGGCGTTGCGGGTGTGAGCGAAGCGCAGGCCTTCACGGACTTGCTGCTGCACGACCTTGGCGCGGGCCTGTCCGACGGACATGGCGAGCATTCCGCCAGTCCGCGGCATTGGCGCACCGCGCCGTTGTGGGGCCTGTCGCGCCGGCTGCACGCGGGCCTGCTGCACGATGGCCGCGCGCGCGATGCGCAGGAGGCGGTCCTGTGGCACGGCGGCGAAGCAGCCGCGGCTCGCCGCGGCTACGCGGCGCTCCCCGCCGAGCGCCGCGCCAAGCTGCTGCGATTCCTGGAATCGTTGTGACCGCCCGCTTGCGCATCGCCGCCGCCCTGGCGCTTTGCATCGCCGCCGCATCCGCCCCGGCACAAAGCCCTCAGCGGCGGTTCGAGGACGTGCCGCCGGAGCGGCTCGTGGACTGGTACTACGCCTCCACCTTCGGCACCGGCGCCTACCGCATCGGCGACCGCACCGTATTCGTCGGGCGCCTGCCTCTGTCCTACAAGCTGCGCGAGCCGGACGAACAACAGTGGGGCATCAAGCTCAAGATGCCCGTGTCCGTGGGTGTGTACGACGTGTCCTCGGCCTTCTCGGACATCCTGTCCAGCAACTACGGCACGCTCACGGTGCTGCCCGGGGTGGAATTCGAGAAGCGCATGAACCCGCGCTGGAAGGTACGGCCCACGGCGTCGCTGGGCTACGGCCAGGACGCGGCCAATGGCGTGGGCGCCGCCGTTTGGGAAGCGGGCGTGCGCAGCCTCTACAGCCTGCCCATGGAGCGCACCGATCTGGAAATCTCCAGCGCCGTACTCTTTGCCGGTTACGAGAGCCGCCCCGCGCGCCAGAAACTGGGCATCCTCGGCCTGGGCCTGGGCTGGATCCTGCCCACCGGCAAGGACCTGTGGGGCCAGCCCACCAACCTCGGCCTGCATTTCAATTACTACCTCTACTTCGACAGGCTGGACTTCTTCCTCGACCCCCAGGGCCGGCGCACCGTGCCGCAGCAGTTCGAACTGGCCATGACCCTGGGCACCTACCAGCCGCTGAAGATCTTCGGCTTCGAGACCGACCGCATCGGCGTGGCCATCCGCGGCGGCGAAGGCCTGCTGGCCATTCGGCTGGTGAGCGGCTTCCTGTTCTGATCCGCGGCTTCCTGGCCGGCCCTGGTGCGTTGACCGCGAAGAAGGCACTCGCCATCGCGAGCCGGCTGTGGCTTCGAGCCGCGGGGGCGCGTTGACGCGCGACGCGCTTTCGGTGAACCTCGAAGCACTTTCCTCCCCGAGCCGCCAAGATGCCCTCCACCGACCTGCACGAACTCGAGATCACCGAAGCCGCGCATTTGATCCGCAGCCGGGAGCTCTCGCCCGTGGAGCTCACCGAGCACATGTTGCGGCGGATCGAGCAGCTCGAGCCCAGGCTGCATGCCTACGCCCTGGTGACGGCCGACGTGGCCCGCGAACAGGCGCGCGCCGCCGAGGCCGAGATCGCGGCCGGCCGTCACAAGGGGCCCCTGCACGGCATCCCCATCGGCCTGAAGGACCTGCACTACACCCGGGGCATCCCCACCGCCGCGGGCATGCGCATTCACCGCGACTTCCGCCCCGCCTTCGACGGCACGGTGGTGCGGCGGCTGCGCGAGGCGGGCACGGTGCTGCTGGGCAAGCTGCAGCTAACCGAGGGCGCCTTCGCCGACCACCACCCGGACGTGGTGGCGCCGGTGAACCCGTGGGGCGCCGAACTCTGGTCGGGCGCATCCTCCAGCGGCTCGGGTGTGGCCATGGCCGCCGGGCTGGCGCTGGGCGCCACCGGCACGGACACGGGCGGATCCATCCGCTTTCCCTGCGCGGCCAACGGCGTGACGGGCCTGAAGCCCACCTGGGGACGGGTATCGCGCCACGGCGCCTTCGAACTCGCCGCGTCCCTCGACCACATCGGACCCATGTGCCGCAGCGCCGCCGACTGCGGCGCCATGCTGGCCGCCATGGCAGGGCCCGATCCCGACGATCCCACGGCCGTGCACCTGCCAGTGCCCGACTATCTGGCGGCGGACGCGAGCCACCTGCGCGGGGTTCGCATCGGCGTGGACGAGGACTGGAACGGCCTCGGGGCGGACACACCCACGTTGCAGGCGCTCGGCGATGCGCAACAAGCGCTTGCCTCGCTGGGCGCCCACATGCGGCGCGTGAAGGCGCCCGACAGCGATCCGGTGGTGGCCGACTGGAGCCCCCACTGCGCGGTGGAAACCGCCGTGGCCCACGAGGCCACCTATCCGTTGCGCCGCGACGCCTACGGCCCGGGACTGGCCGGCCTCATCGATCTGGCGCGCGAGGTTACCGCAGCGCGCTACCAGAAGATGCTGCTGCGGCGGCGGGACTATGCGGGCCGGCTGGAGGCCCTGTTCCAGGATGTGGACTTGCTGCTGGTGCCCGCCCAGCCCGTCTCCTTGCTCACCATCGCCCGCAAGGAAGCCATGGTGGGCTCGCCGGAAGCGCTGGCCTTGCTGCTGCGCTTCACGGCCCCCTTCGACATGAGCGGCAGCCCCACCATCACCCTGCCCGGCGGCATCACGCCCCAGGGCACGCCCGTGGTCTTCCAGCTGGTGTCGCGCCACTTCGCCGAGGACCTTCTGGTGCGCGCTGGGCGCGCCTTCCAGCGCGAAACCGATTGGCATCGCTGGCGGCCCGCGCTCTGACGCCGGCGCTTGGCGGAGCACCCATGAGCATCGCCCACTTCCTGCAAGCCGCCGCGCGCCGGCATGGCGGCGCGCCGGCCGTGACCGACCGGCGCGGCACCTGGCGCTACGGGGAGTTTTTCGATCGCGTGTCGGCCACGGCCGCGTGGCTGCGGGCCCAGCGTGGGGCGGTGCCGGGCGCGCGCGTGGCCATCGCCATGGAAAACTGCGCCGGCTACCTGCAGGTGCTGTGGGGCTGCTGGCACGCGGGGCTGTGCGCGGTGCCCATCAACGCCAAGCTGCACCCGAAGGAGTTTGCCTACATCCTGGCCAACTCGGGCACGGTGCTGTGCCTCGCGTCCCCGGCGCTGCACGGCGGCATCGCGGCTGCGCTGGAATCGGACACCCGCGTGCTGGAGGCCGACGACGCGTTGTTCGACCGCATGGCCACGGCATCGCCCATGGCGGTGGCGGAGCGCGCGCCCGCCGACCCCGCCTGGCTGTTCTACACCAGCGGCACCACCGGCCGCCCCAAGGGCGCCGCGCTGTCGCACCGCAACCTGGGCTTCATGGCCCACGCCTATACGGCCGACATCGACCGCCTGGACGAGCGCGACACCATTCTGCATCCGGCGCCGCTGTCCCACGGCTCGGGACAGTACGCTGTGCCGCACGTGGCGCACGGCTCGCACAACGTGATTCCCGAAAGCGGGCACTTCGAGGCCGGCGAGACCTTCGCACTGATCGAGCGCCACGCCAACGTGTCGATGTTCGCCGCGCCCACGCTGGTGGTGCGTATGCTCAACGACGCCGGCATGGGGCACGCCAGGCTGGACAACCTGAAGACCATCATCTACGGCGGTGCGCCCATGTACGTGAGCGACCTAGAACGCGCCCTTGAGGCCTTCGGCCCGCGCCTCTATCAGCTCTTCGGCCAGGGCGAGAGCCCCATGACCATCACCGGCCTGGACAAGCGCGCCCACGGGCTGCGCGAGTTGCCGGGACACCGCGAGCGGCTGGCCTCGGCGGGCTGGGCGCGCACTGGCGTGGAAGTGCGCGTGGTGGACGAGGACGATCGCGACCTGCCCCTGGGCGAGGTGGGCGAGATCATCACCCGCAGCGACTGCGTGATGCTGGGCTACTGGGAAAACCCCGAGGCCAACGCCCGGGCGCTGCGCGGCGGCTGGCTGCACACGGGCGATCTGGGCGCGCTCGACGCCACCGGCATGCTCACCCTCAAGGACCGCTCCAAGGACATGATCATCTCCGGCGGCATCAACATCTACCCGCGGGAGATCGAGGACGTGCTGCTCGGTCATGCGGGGGTGCGCGAGGTGGCGGTGGTGGGCGCGCCACACGCCGACTGGGGCGAGGAGGTGGTGGCCTTCGTGGTGGCGCAGGCGGGCACGGTGGTGGACGCGGCCGCGCTGGACGCGCGCTGCCTGGCGCACATCGCGCGCTTCAAGCGGCCCAAGCGCTACGTGTTCGTGGAGGCGCTGCCGAAGAACAACTACGGCAAGGTGCTCAAGCGTGCACTGCGCGGACAACTCGCCGCGCCCCCGGGCTGAGCGGTGGACGGCATGCGCCGTTGCGCCGCACAACGCATGCTGCGCCGCGCCGTTGCATTGGCTGCTGACGGAGGATTAGCATGGCTCGGCTGCAAGCACTGCGGTTGAGGCCGTATCTGTCACTGCTCATGAGGGGGTGAACCATGTGCTTCGAGTTTGACTGGCTGTACTGGGCGCAGTTGGCACAGGAGGAAGAACAGCGCCGCGCCGCGGCCGAGCAGGTGGAGGAGCGGCAGCAAGCTGCCGCGGCCGCCAGGGCCCAGCCCTCGCCCGCTCAGGAACCGGCGCACGCTTGAGCGCCGCACCCCGGGGCCCTGTCGCCCCGTCCGGCCCCGCCCTTGCGCGGGGCCTTTTCATTTTCACCGGTTCATCATGATCCTCATCACCTGGAACGTTCAGTGGTGCCGCGGCGTGGATGGCCGCGTGGACCCTGCGCGCATCGCCGCCACGGCACGCGCGCTGGCGGACTTCGACGTGCTCTGCCTGCAGGAGGTGGCGGTGAACTTCCCCGGCCTGAAGGGCAGCCGCGGCGAAGACCAGCCCGCCGAACTGGCCGCCGCGCTGCCCGGTTACCAAGCGCTGTTCGCGCCCGCCACGGATTTCGCCGGCGGCCAAGGGCGCCGCAGCCAGTTCGGCAACCTGATCCTCACCCGTCTGCCGGCCCTGCAGGTGTTCCGGCACGCCCTGCCCTGGCCGCCCGACGCTGCGGTGCCCAGCATGGCGCGGGTGGCGCTGGAGGCAGTGCTCGCCACACCGCTGGGGCCGCTGCGCGTGATCACTACCCACCTGGAGTACTACTCGGCAAGCATTCGCATGGCCCAGGTGCACGCACTGCGGTGCCTGCACGACGAGGCCTGCGCCCACGCCCACGCGCCGCGCCCCGATGGCGACCCTGGCGAGCCCTTCGCCGTGCAACCGCGGCCCGTGTCGGCCATTGTCTGCGGCGATCTCAACTTCAAGCCCGAAGACCCCGAGCACGCCCAGATGAGGGCGCCCTTCCCCACTGGCGCACCGGCCTTCGTGGATGCCTGGCAGAGCGCACACCCTGGCCAGCCCCACCCGCCCACGGTGGGCGTGCACGACAAGTCGTGGCCGCTGTACTGCTGCGACTTCGCCTTCGTGACCGAGGCGCTGGCGGGGCGCATCCGCGGCATGGGCGTGGAAGCCGGCACCGATGTGTCGGATCACCAGCCCCTGGTGGTGGCGTTCGCCTGAAACCGCCGGGCAGGCAATCAGCCGCCCACCATTTCTTCGCGATGCGCCGCACGCGCCTCCAGTTCCACCTCCGCACCCTCCACCGGCGGGCGGCCCAGGTGCCAGCGGATGCCGCGCCGGGCAGCCCCGCCCACCGCCGGGGCGAGGAATTCCTCGATCAGGGCGCCCGGCGCCGCGGCGGCGTAGAACTCCACCTGGGTGGCGTTCTCCCAGGACTGCCCCAATTCGGAGAGCCGCGCCGAGACCGCGTCGAACACGAAGCGCAGCTTGCGGCGCATGCCCTCGGGGGACGTGTCGCCCGGCGCCACCACGCTGCCACCGGGGCCGATCTCGGTCATGCCCGACATCACGAAGCTCGCGCTGCCACGCCCGCCGGGCACGGTGTACGAGAAGCCGTGCACGCAGGGCTGCTCCGGCGGCTCGTGCAGCGGCGCCACGTTGGTGCGGCACACGGGATTCCGCCCCTCCACTATCAGCCCCCAGCGCACCAGGCGCTCCACGTAGGGCTGGTTGAAGGCGCGGAAGCCGGCCATGGACAGCTGGGCGGGAATGCGCAGCTCCATGCCGCACAGCGCCTGCATGGGCCGGCCGCGCGCGGCCAGGTGCCGCTCGATCAGGCCGTAGGCCTCCTCCAGGGGCAGCCACGGCCCGAGCACCGTGTGCACGATCTCGAAACCCTCCGCTGCCACCACGCCCCCGGCATACACCGGGCCGCCGGGCAGGAACCGCAGGCCACCACGCGGCTGGTCCACCAGCGACGCGGCGGGCTGGGCGCGCGCCGTGAGCCCGGCGCCCGATACCATGACCGCGGCGGCGCCCAGCAGCCGCCGCCGCATGCGGTCGCAGCCCGTTACCGCGTCCGTTGCCCGAGCCGCCCCGGATTTCCCGTCACCGCCATTTGCCCTCATGGCATGCCTCATCTAGCCTTGCGGACCTTCCGCCTCGCCGATGGTAACCACACCGGCGCGCTTTCCGCACCTCTTCCCGCCCCGTGAATTCCACTGCTGTCTCCCCGCCGCTCGGCCGCCTGCCCGCGGTGCGACACGACGCCAACGGCCATCGCCGGGTGGATATGGGGGCCGTGGCGGCGCTGGCCTTGCCGCTCATGCTCAACAGCGCGGTGCAACTGGTGCTCAACCTCACGGATGCGTGGTTCATCGGCCGGCTGTCGGTGGAGGCCATGGCGGCCCTGGGCGCCACCCACTTCCTCGCCATCGTGTTCTTCCTGGCCTTCGGCGGCGTGGGCCTGTGTATCCAGACTCTGGTGGCGCAGGCCTATGGCGCCCGCGCCAATCGCCGCGCGAGCCGCGCCACCTGGTGGGGCTTGTGGGCGGCCCTGTGCACGCTGCCCCCATTCCTGGCGGTGGCGCTGCCCGCCCGGCCCCTGCTGGGGCTGTTCGGGCTCGACCCCGCGGTGCAGGACCTGGCTGCACAGTACTGGACCCCGCGACTCCTGGGCGGCCCGCTCGCAGTGGGGCTGTGGGCCGTGTCGGGCTTCTTCAACGGCATCGGCCGCACACGGGTAACGCTGGTGGTCATGCTGGTGGTGGCAGTGGTCAATGCGCTGCTCAACGAAATCCTCATCTTTCGGCTTGGACTGGGGATGGCCGGCTCGGCCTGGGCCACCACGGCATCGCTGGGGCTGGGCTGCGCGCTGATCGTGGCGCTGTTCCTCTCCGCTGCGCTGCAAGCCGAATACCGCACGCGGCGCACCTGGCGCGCCTCGGCCAAGGGCCTGCGGCTAGTGTTCGCGCTGGGCATCCCCACGGGCGTGTTCCCCGCGGTGGACCTGGTGGCCATCTCGCTGTTCCAGCTCATGCAGGTGCGCCTGGGAACGGTGGAAGGCGCTGCCACGCAGATCGTCATGATGCTCACGGCCATCGCCTACCTGCCCGCCATCGGCATCGCCATGGCGGGCACCACCCTGGTGGGCCAGTCCATCGGCGCCGGCGACCGCGCCTGGGCAGGCAGGCTCGGCGACCGCATCATCGCCCTCACCACCGCGTACATGGGCACCGTGGGCATTCTCATCGGCCTGGGAGGGCCGTGGCTGATCCCGCTGTTCACCGACCCCGAAGACCCGGCGGCTGCCGCAGTGCTGGCGGCCGGACTGCGCCTGGTGTGGATTGCCGGGGCCTACCAGGTATTCGACGCCCTGAACCTCGCCAGTGCCTTTTGCCTGCGCGGCGCTGGCGACGTGCGCGCACCGACGCTGTACGTCATTGCCCTGGCGTGGTTGGGCTTCGTGCCGCTGGCGCACATGGCGTCCTTCGCGCCAGGCCAAGGCTGGGTCGACGCATTACCGCAACTTGGCTGGGGTAGTGTTGGGGGCTGGATGGCGGCATTGGTGTACGTGGTGGCGTTGGGGCTGGTCATGTGGCTGCGCTGGCGCTCGGGCGTGTGGCGCCGCTTGCAAGTGTGACCGGCCCCAGAGTGTGCGGCGATGACCCGCACCCATGACCTGGCGCGCAATCTGCTTATGTTTCTCGGGAGAGAAGTCAACCAAAAGATCGTGCGAATTCAACTCATGATGGAAAAACGCCCGCCGCAACCGGCGAAGCTGTCGCGCCCCATCCACACCGAACGCGACTACCATGAAGCCAAGGCCCTGTTGGCAGGCACCATGCGCTCCGCCCGCAGCACGGAGATGGCCTTGCGTGCAGAGGCCTTGCTGCGCGAAATCGTGGACTACGAGTTGCGCCTCGACATGCAGGCGGAGGAGGCCTCCTGGAAAACCCCCGACCAGGACCAGCGAATGCTCCAGGGTTTGTGCCGACGATGGTCGGACGCACCGGCAGAGGGCGCTCCTTAAGGAATACACGCGCGCCAGGAAGTACCTGCCGCACCCGGCAAGCGGGGAGCCGCATGGGTCTGCCCAGTCAGGCGCCCCGGGGCGCACCGACCGGTGGAGGCACCCGTTGCGCTATTCCAGGCTGAGCAGCCAGGTGATGAGATCGCCCTTCTCCCGGGGGGTGCAGGCACGGCGCAGCAGCAAGCGGCAGTTCACCGCGAAGTAGCGTTCCACGCGCTGCCAGTCGTTGAACCGATCGGGGTTGGCTCCCGGCGCGAAAGCGCCCATGTGGCGTTTCTTGGCGTGCTCGGGATCGGGGTGTTCGTCGTCGTTGATCACGTGGCAGGCGCGGCACAGGACCGGTGCACGGTGAGCACGGAATCCCTGGCGGGGGTCTTCCAAATGACAGGAGGAGCAGCTGGCATCGCCAGGCCCCGCCAAGGGATGCCTCGCAAAGTAGAACGCACGGCCGCGCTCGGCACTGAAACCTCCAAAGCTCGGGTCTTCGACACGAGCGGCGGCGTCGTAACGCGCCAGCAGATCGGCAGGGGTGTCGGCCCGGGCAACGAGCGCGTGCGGCGCCACGAGCAGCCAGGCCACCATCAGCGGACGCAGGATTGCCATCAGGAAAACCTGCTGCGCGGGTGGTTCACCCCTTGGGCGGCGAGCGGTCGAATGTTCTTGCCGGGCGGCAGCAGGCACTGCCGGGCTGTTTCTTCCAGCGCCTCGGTGGCGGGCGTGGACGGAAAGCCAACCTCAAGGCGAATACCCCTGATGCCCGAAACCCCCGGCTTCACGCCGCGGTCGTGGAGCGACTTCGCCAGAAGGCAAAGCCGCTTGTGCAACCTCGATTCGTCAGCGCTCATGGCCGAGGGCAACCGTGGGAGTTCGTTCAAGCGATGCATGGAAGCCACTGCCTGCTGGGATGAACTCTAGCATTTCGGAATGCTAGCAGCCACTGGCAAGGTCACGGACCGGCGTTGTCCTTCAGCCAGTTGATCACGGCGGCCCGCTCTTCAGCTTTCGGCAGGTAGTGCCCCGGCAGGAAACGTTCCCATCGGGCCGCCCGCTCATCGGAAGGATGACGCGCGGCAAAGGAGAGGAGCTTTTGCTGATCGTGACAGGCGACGCAGCGCTGCTTGACGATCCTGGCTCCGTCGGCCGACTCGTCGGTACCAGCAGCAATCGTGGATGTGGCCACCGTGGCCGCGAGCAGCAGGATGGCAAGGGGTGCGTTGATGCGGTGCATGGCAAGCTCCGGTTGCGCGCTTTCCCGCCAGGGAAGCGTATCGGCAGTACCCTGCCCCATTGCCGCCTCCGGCGCCTTGACCTGTCTCAACGCCGGTGCGATGCAGCCGCTCCCATGGATTCGGGGCGAAGGGGGTGCTGCAGGGCCGGTACTGCCCAGAAGCGGCGGCTTCACCCGCAACAAGTGTTGAGGGGAGTTGCTACCATGTGCCGCCCGTTGGTTCCGCGCAGCCGCGCGCTCTTCTCCCCTGATCCATGGACGCTGCTGTCATTGAGGCCATGGGCCGTTGGCCCGATGTGCCCGCCGTCTTCGGCTGGCTGGAACTGGATCGCCGGGGCCGATGGCTCATCAAGGGCGAGCGAATCGGCAACCCGAGCGTCACGGCATTCATCGGCCGCAACTACGCCTCGGAGGCGCAAGGCCGTTGGTTCTTCCAGAACGGCCCGCAGAGGGTGTTCGCGCGGTTGCACTACACACCCTTCGTGTATCACGTGCTTCCCGCAGCGGGGAACGAGCATGGTCTGGAGACGCACGTCGGCACGCGGGTCACACGGCTTTACGAAGCCCTGGTGGACGAGGCCGGCAGCCTGGTGCTGCGCACCGAGGCAGGCGTTGGCGTGGTGAGCGACCGGGACCTGCCAATGCTCGCGCCATTGCTCCGGGACGAACGGGGTAACGCGCTGGACGAAGACGCCCTGGGCGCGCTGCAGGCGGGTCATCATGTGGATGGGGCAGTGCTTCACTGGCATCACGAAGACATTCCGGTGGAGCCTGTTCACAGCAGCCATGTGCCGCGCCTGTTCGACTTCAACCCCGATCCGCGGCCAGCGCCCGGCGATCCGGACTGCTGAGCCTCCAATGACGCTCTCAGCGCATCCGCTTCGCGGTGAAAGCTTCCTCGATATTGTCCTCGAAGAAACTGTTCGGCGACGGCGAGGCCATGAAGCGGCGGTGCAGTTCAGCGGAGACGCGGCTGTATTGCACGATGTTGCCGCTGGAAAACTCCACCTCCAGCGTCTGACTCGATGGTTCGTAGCCCACCGAACGGATCTTCGAGGCATTCACTCGCTTACGGTCCATGGGGTGCCCTTAGGTCGGGCCAGGGGAAAACCAGATCGAACGCGCCTTCAACGTGGTGAAACAGCGACGAGGGAAACGGCTTGCCAGAGAAGGCAGGCTATGGTCGAAGCACGCAACAATGGCCGGCGGGGAAGGTGGCCGTGGCTGAGGTGCTGCCGCACCACGAAACTCGACGGGAAGCCACCCGACCGGAACCCAATGCCACACGCCACGACACTCGCTCTCGTGCGCCGGACTGGCGCACACCGCGCCAAAAGCCTGCTGATCAGCGACTGGAATCCATCTCGGATGCAGGTCCGATCGCAGGCATCTGGTAAGCACCTATACGCGCTTAGTTAGGCCGGCCAGCCACCGGGAAGGGCCAAGCAGCAGGGGCTGCCGCAGGCTTTGGCGCCGGCGCCGGTGCTGCCGCGGGAGCGGCCACGGGCTTCGCCGCAGCCTTCTTGGCGGGCGCTTTCTTGACGGCGGGCTTCTTGACCGCAGCCTTGGCAGCAGGCTTCTTCTCTACGGCCTTGGCGGCGGGCTTGGCGGCAGGCTTGGCAGCAGGCTTCTTAGCCGCGGGCTTCTTCGCCGCCGGTTTCTTGGCGACGGCCTTCTTCGCTGCTGGCTTCTTGGCTGCCACTTTCTTCGCCGCCGGCTTCTTGGCGGCTACCTTCTTCGCCGCCGGCTTCTTGGCGGCTACCTTCTTCGCCGCCGGCTTCTTGGCAGCTACCTTCTTCGCCGCCGGCTTCTTGGCAGCGACCTTCTTCGCTGCGGGCTTCTTGGCAGCGACCTTTTTCTTCGCGGGCGCTTTCTTGGCCGTGGCGGCCTTTTTGTTGGCAACAGCCATCTCGATTACCTCCTGGTTGAGTTGAACAACACTACCGTTCCTCCCGCCGCCAGATCAGCACGACGAAGGGAACGACCGCAAACGCGCGCCGCAACCGCAGGCTTGCCTGCCTTGCCAAGACGCACCTTCGCAGAGGGGGGCGGCGGTTGCAGGGAACCCATGCAACCAGCCACCAGAATGGTGATCGAGGCGCCTTGCCGGCACCCAATGAAAAGTGGCGCTCTGTCCCACGGCGAGGGACGGGCGCTGGCGTCGAGGGGGACACTTCCCCCTCCGTCCGAGCAAGAGCGCGACGGCCAAGGCCTTTCGGCGACGCGGGTGAGTCGCGCGGCGTTCACCGCGGCGGCTCACCCCTGGGTTTGGGACTGCTCGAGTCGCTCAATCCCAACTGAGCGCACCTCCCGTCTGGTACTCGATGACCCGAGTCTCGAAGAAGTTCTTCTCCTTCTTGAGATCGATCATTTCGGCCATCCAGGGGAAGGGGTTCGTAGCCCCCGGATAGAGCGTATCGAGGCCGATCTGCTGGCAACGGCGGTTGGCCACGAAGCGCAGGTATTCCTTGAACATGGGAGCGTTGAGCCCCAGCACCCCGCGCGGCATGGTGTCCTCGGCGTAGCGATACTCGAGTTCGACGCCCTTCTGGATGAGGCTGCGGATCTCGTCCCGGAACTCCGGGGTCCACAGGTGGGGGTTCTCCAGCTTGATGGTATTGACGAGGTCGATGCCGAAATTGCAGTGCATGGACTCGTCGCGCAGGATGTACTGGTACTGCTCGGCCGCGCCCGTCATCTTGTTCTGGCGCCCGAGGGCCAGAATCTGGACGAAACCCACGTAGAAGAACAAACCTTCCATGACGCAGGAAAAGACGATCAGGCTCCTGAGAAGCTTCTGGTCATTTTCCAGGGTGCCGGTCTTGAACTCGGGGTCGGTGAGGGTCTCGATAAAGGGGATGAGGAACTGGTCCTTGTCCCGGATCGACGTCACCTCGTGGTAGGCATTGAAGATCTCGCTCTCGTCCAGCCCAAGACTCTCTACGATGTACTGGTAGGCGTGGGTGTGGATGGCCTCCTCAAAGGCCTGACGGAGCAGGTACTGGCGGCACTCGGGGGCTGTGATGTGGCGATAGGTGCCAAGCACGATGTTGTTGGCGGCGAGGCTGTCCGCCGTAACAAAAAACCCCAGGTTGCGCTTGACCACCAGCCGCTCGTCCTCGGTAAGGCCGCCGGGGTCCTTCCAGGTAGCGATATCCCTGGACATGGACACTTCCTGGGGCATCCAGTGGTTGGCGCAGCCCGCCAGATACTTCTCCCAGGCCCACTTGTATTTGAAAGGGACCAACTGGTTGACGTCGGCGGCGCCGTTGATGACGCGCTTGTCCTCGATGCGCACACGAGAGGCGACCTCGGGTGCTGCAGCAGGCGCCGGCGGCCGGGACGAAGGCGCATGGCGGCCAGCATCGGCCAGGACTGGTTGGAGCGCCGGGCGGGCAGACGGGATCAGGGTGTCTTCGAACTGAAGCATCTTGGGCTCTTGTGGTCGCGCGGGCCTACTGGCAGGCCTCGCAGGTAGGATCGTCGATGGCGCAGAACCGCGGTTCGGCCGGCGCCTCGTTGACGGCCGCCAGGCCGGCCATGCCGCCCAAGGCGGGCACGGCGTTGAGTTCGCCACCCTTGCCCGTGGACTTCTCGGCTCCGGTGGCTGCCAGGGTGCGCAGGTAGTAGGTGGTCTTGAGACCGCGCTTCCAGGCGAGCTTGTAGGTGTCGTCGAGCCTCTTGCCCGAGGCGCCCGCCATGTAGATGTTGAGCGACTGGGCTTGGTCGATCCACTTCTGGCGGCGAGCCGCCGCCTCGACGATCCAGGCGGGCTCCACCTCAAAGGCGGTGGCGTACAGGTTGCGCAAGTCAGCCGGGATTCGGTCGATCTTGGCGAGGCTGCCATCGAAGTACTTGAGGTCGGCGATCATCACTTCGTCCCACAGGTTGAGCGCCTTGAGATCGCGGGCGAGGTACTCGTTGGTCACCGTGAACTCGCCGGAGAGATTCGACTTCACGTACAGGTTTTGATAATTGGGCTCGATGGAGGCCGACACGCCCACGATGTTGGCGATGGTTGCCGTGGGAGCAATGGCCAGGCAGTTGGAGTTGCGCATGCCGTGCCGTCGGATGCGCTCGCGCAGGCCCGTCCAGTCAAGCGACTCGCTGCGGTCCACCTCCACGTAGCCACCCCGTTCCTGCGAAAGCAGGTCGAGGGAATCCTGGGGCAGCACGCCACGCGACCACAACGAGCCATCGAAGGTGGAGTAGCGGCCGCGCTCCTCGGCGAGCTCGGTGGAGGCCCAGTAGGCGAAGTACGCCACTGCCTCCATGGAGCGGTCGGCAAACTCCACCGCGGCCTCCGAGGCGTAGGGCACGCGCATCTCGTGCAGGCAGTCCTGGAACCCCATGATGCCCAGGCCCACGGGACGATGCTTGAAGTTGGAGTTGCGGGCCTTGTTGACGGCGTAGTAGTTGATGTCGATCACGTTATCGAGCATACGCATGGCGGTGGAGACCGTTGCGCGCAGCTTGTCGTGATCGAGCTGGCCGCCCTTCATGTGGTTGACGAGGTTGATCGAACCGAGGTTGCAGACCGCGATCTCGCTGTCCGAGGTGTTTAGAGTGATCTCGGTGCACAGGTTGGAGCTGTGCACCACGCCGGTGTGCTGTTGGGGCGAGCGGATGTTGCACGGGTCCTTGAAGGTGATCCACGGGTGCCCGGTCTCGAACAGCATGGACAGCATCTTGCGCCACAGCTGGACCGCCGGAATCTTCTTGTGCAGCCGAAGCTCGCCGCTGGCAGCCCTGGCCTCGTAGCGCACATAGGCCTCTTCGAAGGCCTTGCCGACTTTTTCGTGCAAATCGGGGCAATCAGCGGGGGAAAACAGCGTCCATTCGCCGTTTTCCATCACGCGCTTCATGAACAGGTCTGGAATCCAGTTGGCCGTGTTCATGTCGTGGGTGCGGCGCCGGTCATCGCCAGTGTTCTTGCGCAGCTCAAGAAACTCCTCGATATCCAGGTGCCAGGTCTCGAGGTAGGCGCAGACCGCCCCCTTGCGCTTGCCGCCCTGGTTCACGGCCACCGCCGTGTCGTTGACCACCTTGAGGAAGGGCACCACACCCTGGGACTTGCCGTTGGTGCCCTTGATATGACTGCCCAAGGCGCGCACGGGTGTCCAATCGTTGCCCAGACCACCGGCGAATTTCGACAGCAGGGCGTTCTCCTTGATGGCGTCGTAGATGCCTTCCAGGTCATCGGCCACCGTGGTGAGGTAGCAGCTGGAGAGCTGGGAGCGCCGGGTGCCGGAATTGAACAGAGTGGGTGTGGAACTCATGAAATCGAAGCTGGACAGCACGTGGTAGAACTCCACTGCCCTGGCCTCGCGGTTAACTTCGTTCAGGGCCAACCCCATGGCGACGCGCATGAAGAACGCCTGCGGCAGCTCGATGCGCTGACCACGCACGTGCAGGAAGTACCGGTCGTAGAGCGTCTGCAGGCCGAGGTAACCGAACTTGAGGTCACGGCTGGCATCGAGGGCCCGGCCCAGGGCCACCAGGTCGTAGCGCCCGAGCTGTTCGTCCAGAAGCTCGGCTTCGATGCCCTTGCGGATGAACCCCGGAAAATAATCGGCATAGGCAGTTGCCATGTCGGCCTGAACCACCTCGCGACCAAGAATCTCGTGCTGGATAGTGTTGAGCAGCAGCCGGGCAGTGACGTAGCTGTAGGCTGGGTCCTTTTCAATCATGGACCGGGCGGCCAGCACGGAGGCCTTGCGAACCTCCTCCATGGGAACGCCGTCGTAGAGGTCCTTAAGGATGCTAGCCAGGATGGCGCCCGGCTCCACCGAACTCCCCAGCCCGGCGCAGGCCTCCTCCACCTGCGTCGCGAGCCTGGCGAGGTCGAGAGGCCGTACAACACTTCCCTCCATGACATTGACCACGTGGGGATGCGACGAGGAGGCATCTCCCGCCTGCCTGAGGCGGGCCCGCTCACGCGCGCGCTCTTCTCGGTACAGCACATACGCTCTGGCGACGTCGTGCTCGCCCGACCTCATGAGCGCCAGCTCCACCTGGTCCTGGATGTCCTCTATATGGAATGTCCCACCGGTGGGCTGTCGCCGCACCAGCGCGCCCACCGCCGATTCGGTGAGAGCGGCCACGAGCTCCCGAACGCGCGCCGATGCCGCCCCCTGCCCGCCGTTGACGGCAAGGAAGGCCTTGGTCATGGCTACGCTGATCTTTGCAGGCTCGAACCCCACCACAGCACCATTGCGGCGGATCACCTTGTAATCGACGAAACGAGACGGCGCTGCCGCCGGCGCGTCGAGCGCGGCTCCCACGGCCGGGTTGCGGCCAGCTGCACTTGTCTCGATCACAACTTGCATGGCTCCTCCTTGGCGTCGCCGCCGTTCGAGTGCGGCGCCTCTCAGGGCCTGCACTTTCAACTGTCCGGCGCGTTCACTATATGTTGTGATCTCTCGCGGCTCTTCCCACCAAGTGTGGTCGATGACCACTAGATGTTGTGGTGGGCACGAGATTACGTACCAATTCTAGTGTTGGAAGACAAGGTGTCAAGCGAATTCTGGATTACGCTCCACAGGCGATCGGGCAGCCGTCCGGATCGCGCGGGACGCGGCACGCCAAGAGCCGGCGGCGCCTCTAGCCGCGGTTGAAGGCGGCGGCGATACGAACGGTTTGGAGATGAATGGCCACGGTGATTTCAAGCCTCCGGCCGTAGCCGCCAGCCATGGCAACTGCGGTGGGAATTCCCGCGTCGCCGAGCATGCCCAGCACCAGGCGGTCGCGCCGGGCCAAACCCTCGATAGTCAGCGAGAGCCGCCCAAGCCGGTCATCTTCGTGGGGGTCCGCGCCAGCGAGGAAGATGGCCAGGTCGGCCTGACTTGCAGAGAGCGCATGGCAAAGCCCAGCCTCCAGCGCCTCGAGGTAGACATCGTCGCCCGTGCCGTCGGGCAGCTCCACGTCCAGGTCGCTGGTTTCCTTTTGGAAGGGAAAATTGTTGGCGCCGTGAATGGAAAAAGTGAACACGCTCGGGTCGCCCGCCAGGATCGCAGCAGTGCCGTTTCCCTGGTGCACATCGCAGTCGACGATCACCACGCGGCGAGCCCTTCCCTCCGCCTGCATCCCCAAGGCAGCAATGGCGGCATCATTGAACACGCAATAGCCCTCCCCCCGGTCGCGAAAGGCGTGGTGGGTGCCACCGGCCAGATTGACCGCCACGCCGCCGCCTTCAAGGGCACGGCGGCAGGCGGCCAGGGTTGCGCCGCTGGAGCGCCGCGACCTTTCCACCATCTCCGGGCTCCAGGGAAATCCGATGCGCTTGAGTTGGGAGGCGGAAAGTTCGCCGCGTACCACGCGCTCCAGATAGGCGCGGTCGTGGGCCCGCAAAATCTCCTCGTCCGATGCGGCGGGCGGTTCGGCCAGGGGACGCGTGCCGCCCAACCCCTCGGCCATCACCCGCTCCCTGAGCAGTTGATACTTGAGCATGGGGAAGCGGTGCCCCTCGGGCAGGGGCAGCACGAAACGGTCGGTGCAGAAAATATGCACTTGGGCGCGGACCAGCCTCGTCAAGCCAGCGCGGCTCGCAGCCGCGCCCAATCGAAAAAGGGTCCGGGGTCGGTCTTACGGCCGGGCGCAATGTCGCAGTGTCCGGCCAGGGCGCGGATCGGATACGCAGCCAGCAGCGCGCGTGCCAGCGGCACGAGCGCCTGGTACTGGGCGGGCTCGTAGGTCTGATGGTCGGTTCCCTCCAACTCGATACCCACGGAGAAGTCGTTGCATCGCTGCCGCCCGCTCCAGGTCGACTGGCCAGCGTGCCACGCCCTCAGGCGGCAGGGCACGAACTGCACCACCTCACCGTCGCGACGAACCAGAAAGTGCGCCGACACCCGCAGCCCTTCGATCTCCCGGAAATAGGGATCGGCGGCCGGATCGAGCCGGCCAAGGAACAGGTCTTCGATGTGCGGGCCGCCGAAGCGGCCCGGTGGCAGGCTGATGCCGTGGATGACCACCAACTCCACCGCCGCGCCCGGAGGGCGCGGGTCACAGTGGGGCGAGGGCACGCGGCGAACTCCGGCGAGCCAGCCTTGGGCGTCGAATCCCGGCGGCTCGCCCCCCGTCATTCGATGCCCAGCCGCTCCATGCGGTAGCGAATGGAGCGAAACGTGATGCCAAGCAGCTTGGCCGCAGCAGTGCGATTGAAGCGCGTTTTCTCGAGCGCATCGAGGATTGCTTCCTTTTCGGTCCTGTCGAGAAACTCCTGCAGCGGCCACTTGTGACCGGCGCTGCCACCGCCACCGCTACCCCCGGCGCCGGCGCCAGCACCGGCACCGGGTTCGGAGTCGCGGTATGCGGTTTCGAGGGGCCTGAGCTGCAGGTCTTCCTCGGTGATCCGGCCGTTGCTGCACAGCGCCAGGGCGCGCTCCAGGATGTTTTCAAGCTCCCGTACGTTGCCGGGAAAATCGTAGCGCTGGAGCAGCTTCATCGCGCCGGCATCCAACTCGGGCCTGCCATGGGCCATGGAACGCGTCATGCGCTCGAGAATGGCGGCCGCGAACACCGGCACGTCCTCGCGGCGATCCCGAAGGGATGGCATGCGCAGTTCGATGACGTTCAAGCGGTAGAAGAGGTCATGGCGAAACCTTCCAGCCTCCACGCATGACGCGAGGTTCTGATGGGTGGCGCTGATGATGCGCACATCCACCGGCTCCTCCTGCGTGGATCCCACCTTGCGAACCTTCTTCTCCTGGATGACCCGCAACAGCTTCACCTGCATCGCCAGCGGCAGATCCGCCACCTCGTCCAGGAACAGAGTGCCTCCATGGGCAACCTGGAAGAAACCATCACGATCCGATTCGGCACCGGTGAAGGCCCCCTTGCGGTAGCCGAAGAACTCGGACTCCATGAGTGATTCCGGAATGGCCCCGCAGTTGACGGCGATGAATGCCCCGTCGCGGCGCACGCCATTGCGGTGAATCAGGCGCGCGGCCAGTTCCTTGCCGCTGCCCGACTCCCCCGTGACGTGCACTGGCGCCTCGCTGCGGGCGACCTTGTCGATCAGATGGCGCACATGCTGGATGGGCTGCGACTCTCCAATCAGGGCGTTCTCCCCGCCTGCCGCCTTGGGGCCGGCGCCCTGCTGGGGCAGCGAAAGCGCCGACTTCACCAGCGTGCGCAACTGGTCGAGCGACACCGGTTTGACGAGATAGTCGAATGCACCGGCCTTTAGGGCCGCAACGGCGTTCTCCGCATTGCCGTGTGCGGTGATCACGGCGACGGGAAGATCGCGAATGCTCTGGGACACGTGCTCCACGATGCGCAGCCCGTCACCGTCAGGCAGGCGCATGTCGGTGAGACACAGGTCGTAGTGGGTGCCTCCCTGCAGCCGTTCCAGGGCCTCCGCGACGTTCATGGCCCGATCCACCTCAAGGCCCATGCGCAAGAGGGTGAGCTCGATCAGCTCAAGGATGTGCGCCTCGTCGTCCACGATCAGCACGTGGCGCATGGGCAGGGCGGTGGGTCCAGCTTCACGTCGCTTCAAGACTGCCTCCCGCGGCGCGGCTTGCGTACCACTGCGCCCTTGATGAGGATGGTGAATCGTGCTCCAGGCCCCTCGCTCTCCTCGCAGCCCAGCGTCGCACCGTTGGCTTCGCAGAGCTCCCGCGCGATGTACAAACCCAACCCGGTGCCAGCAGAATTGGTGGTGAAGAACGGCTCGAACAGGTGAGCGCGAAGCGCCTCGTCCACTCCGGGCCCGTCATCCAGAACACGTACGGCGATCGAATCGCCCGACGAGTGCGGCGCCCCCTCGATGCGCACACTCCCCGGCTTTCGCTGGCAATAGCGCAAGGCGTTCCTGCAAAGGTTCCACATCACCTGGTTGAGGTGGCTGCGGTCGAAAACCACGGTGGGTTCCAGTTCCATCCGCACGCGAAGCACATCCCCGGGCACCTTTTCGATCTGGGCGAACTCTGCGGCAAAGGTTCGCAGGAAGTCCCCCAGGAGGAAAGTTTCACGCACGGCCCGGTCGCGACGGTTGAGGCGCAACACGTCCTGAACCATTCGGTCGAGGCGCTGCACGTTGTCGTGGATGATCTGCAACAGACGCCCGTGATGTTCGCGCATCCCGGGCTCCTCCTGAAGAAGCTCGGTCGCATGGTTGATGGCCGAGAGTGGATTGCGAATCTCATGGGCGATGTTGGCGGTGAGCCTTCCCAGGGATGCAAGCTTGAGCTGCTGGACCTGGGCCTGCACCCTCGTGAGGTCCTCCACGAAAACCACCACGCCCTGGCCGCCGCCCGGCCCCACGGGCACGAATCGCGCCGCCGTCAGCGTGTTGGACAACACGGTGCGGATTGGCTCCAGGCTGCCGCCATCAGGGTTCGCGTGCCAGCGCGCCAGGCGCGCGGCGATGGGCGGGCTGTACTCCCGCAGCGGCACCTCTGCGGCCTTGGCGAGCGGCCCCACGAGCTGCTCCGCGCGACTGTTGATCTGGCGGACCGCGCCGCGGGAATCCACGACGATGACCCCGTCCTGCATGTCCTGCATCACCAGTTGGCTCACCAAGGCCTGGCTGGCGAGGTCCACTTGACGCTGCTCCGCCAGGCGCTCGCTCGCCACGGCGCGCTGCGCCAAGGAGTGGGCGAGCCAGGCCGTGGCGAAGAAACCGATGGACAGCAGCCCTGCCTGGACAAACAAGCCCGGACTGGCGGCCGCGGTAACCACCTCGTATGCATGGGTGAGCAGGACCGCGAGTGACGCGAGCGAGGCGTAGAAAAGTGCAAGGCGTCCTCCCGAGATGATGGCGGCACCGGCAAGGTTGGCGAGCAACAGCAGGCCCAGCCCGCTCCCGATCCCGCCGCCGGCATGCATCAAAAGGGCCATGAAAACGATGTCAGCGCACACTTGCAGGCCGAGTTGCAGCTGAACGCCAGGCTGTCGGGCACTGATGCTCGCGAAGCTCGCCAAGGCGAAGAAGACATAAGCCGAGGCGGTTCCGAGGAACATCGCCCGGTTGCCCACGTCAAGCTGAGGCAGTTGCTCCGCGGCCGTTGCCGCCACCAAGAGCAATGCGGCCACCACGAGGCGGTATGCGTTGAAGTAGAGCAACGAGCGCCAAGCGCCTGACAGCAAGTCCCTGTCGCGCTGTGCCGGCGGGGAGCTCGGGGCCGTTGTCGCCACGTCGGCCATGGAGAGTGGGATCAGGACTGGTCTAGCGTTGCGACTACACGGTTCACGGCAGAGGGACCGACAGTGCCCTCAGCGAGCGCCCGACCCGAGGCGCTTGTGCTCCTCGCTGCAATACAACTTGCCCTCGGAAAGGTAACTCTCGCTGCGCGGCAAGTGCACACCGCATTGCGCACATCGCACCATGTCTTCTCCGGAAGCGGACGCGTCCGGCTCCGAATGGCGGTCGGCGTCCTGCTGCCTCGCAATGGCGCGCTTGTAGTTTCGCAGCAGGAAATAAACGATGGCGCCAAGCGCCACCAGCAACAGGAACTTTCCCAAGGGCTCGGTCCGGAGTTCGGGCTGAGGAATGACCACGTGCCACACCACGCCATTTGCTTCAAGCGGCCAATCGATACAAACACACCAACGACAACCGCCAGTTGACCACACACGCCTGTGCCCGAGGCCTGGCCGGACGGCCGTGACCGAGGAGGACCATGTGTGGTCGGGGTGAGAGGATTCGAACCTCCGACTCCTGCGTCCCGAACGCAGTACTCTACCAGGCTGAGCTACACCCCGAAGACAACCATTTAACGAGTTAATCAACAACCCCGCGCGCCGACGGACCCAAGGCCCCACGCCCGGGCAACCCTAATATGCTGGGGTGCCCATGAAGTTGATGTCACGAACTGCGTGCCACCGCAAAAGCGGGCAAGTCTAGCAAACTCTGCTTGTACTGCGAATCCGGCAGGATGCCGACGCACTCCCGGGCCCTGCCCGCCTCACGCTCAGCGGCGGCGCGGGCGTAATCGAGGGCACCGGTTTCTCGGATCACCTGCTCCACCGGCTCGAAACCCGCCTCCCCGCCGCTTTCGATGGCCTGCCGCAGCAGCGCTTGCTGTGCAGGGGAGCCCTCGCGCATGGCGTAGATGAGCGGCAGCGTCGCCTTGCCCTCGGCCAGGTCGTCGCCCAGGTTCTTGCCCGTCTGGGCACGCTCGCCAGAGTAGTCGAGCACGTCATCGATCAGCTGGAAGGCCGTTCCCAGGTGCATGCCGTAGGCGGCCAGTGCCCCCTCGGCACCCTCTCCCGCTCCACCCAGCACAGCGCCAATCCGCCCGGCGGCCTCGAAGAGCTTGGCCGTCTTGTAGCGGATCACGTGCAAATAGGCGTCTTCCGTAAGGTCGGGATCGCGGGCATTCATGAGTTGCAGTACCTCCCCTTCGGCGATCACGTTGGTGGCCTCGGAGAGAACCTCCATCACCCGCATGTTGCGCACCGTGACCATCATCTGGAAGGCACGGGAGTAGAGGAAATCCCCCACCAGCACGGCGGCCGGATTGCCGAAGGCTGAGTTGGCCGTGGACCGGCCCCTGCGCATCGCGGAGTCGTCCACCACGTCGTCGTGCAGCAAGGTGGCGGTGTGGATGAGCTCGATAACCGCCGCCAATTCGTGCACGGCCGCGCCCCGGGCGCCGCAGGCGCCCGAGGCCAGAATGCCCAGCAAAGGGCGCAACCGCTTTCCTCCGGCGGCGATGATGTACTCGCTCACCTGGTTCACCAGGGCCACTTCGGAGTGCAACCGGGCGCGGATCACGGCGTCCACGGCCCGCAGGTCTTCCGCGGCAAGCCGGCGGATGTCATCTATGGTCAAGGAAGGCTGCCTCGCACGAGGGGCGCGATGGTAGGAAGCGGCCCAAAGCCCTGTCAAGCAAGGCTTTTCCACGAAGGACCCGGATTGGCTCGCTGGCTCGTGCGCATTGACCAGAAAACAACACTGCGGTATCTTCCGCGCCTTTTAGCGACTTCACGCTGGAGATGTTTATGTACGCGGTCATCAAGACGGGCGGCAAGCAATACAGGGTCAGCGCTGGCGACAAGCTGCGGGTTGAAACGCTCCCGGCGGACGTTGGTGCCGAAGTGGCGTTCGATCAGGTTCTTATGGTGGCTGAAGGTGATAAGGTGTCCGTGGGCCGTCCCGTAGTGGCGGGCGCTTCTGTAAAGGGCACGGTCATCGCCCACGGCCGGGGCGACAAGATTCGTATCTTCAAGCACCGTCGCCGCAAGCACTTCAAGAAACAGGCCGGCCACCGGCAGAATTACACCGAAATTCAGATCAGCGGCATCACCGCGGGCTGATACGTTGCCCGCACTGCTCCAGGAGAACGAAACATGGCACACAAGAAGGCAGGCGGTAGCAGCCGCAACGGCCGCGATTCTGAAGCCAAGCGCCTTGGCGTCAAGCGCTTTGGAGGGCAACTGGTTTCTGCGGGCAGCATCCTGGTTCGCCAGCGCGGAACCCTGATGCATGCGGGTTTGAACGTGGGTCTTGGGAAGGATCACACCTTGTTCGCCAAGGTGGACGGGCATGTTCAGTTCGGCGTCAAGGGGCCGGACAAGCGTAAGACCGTGAGTATCGTTCCAGCGGTCGCCTGATCGCGCTGGCAATCGGCTCCGCGAAAGCCCTATCGACCCGATAGGGCTTTTTCTTTTCAGGCACCCATGAAATTCGTTGACGAAGTCGAAATCGAGGTCCACGCCGGTAAGGGCGGGGATGGCATCGCCAGTTTCCGCCGCGAGAAATTCATCCCCCGCGGCGGCCCCGATGGCGGCGACGGCGGTCGCGGCGGCAGCGTCTGGGGCGTGGCGGACCGCAATGTGAATACCTTGGTGGACTACCGCTTCGCGCGTATCCATCGCGCCCGCCATGGCGAGAAAGGCCGTGGCTCCGATTGCTACGGCGCGGCTGGCGACGACATCACGCTGCGGTTTCCCGTGGGCACGGTGATCACCGACCTGGAAACCGGCGTCCGGGTGGCGGACTTTTCCCGCGACGGGCAGCGCGCTCTCCTGGCCAAGGGCGGCTCAGGCGGGTTGGGCAACATCCACTTCAAGTCCTCCACGAACCGTGCGCCGCGCCAATGCACACCCGGCCAGCCAGGCGAGAGCCGCCGGCTGCAACTCGAGCTCAAGGTGCTGGCGGACGTGGGGCTGCTCGGCATGCCCAACGCCGGCAAGTCCACTTTCATCCGCGCCGTGTCCGCGGCCCGTCCCAAGGTGGCGGACTATCCCTTCACCACCCTGCACCCGAACCTGGGGGTCGTGCGGGTGGATCACAGCCGAAGCTTCGTGGTGGCTGACATCCCCGGCCTGATCGAGGGCGCGGCCGAGGGCGCTGGCCTGGGCCACCAATTCCTGCGCCACCTTGCCCGCACCCACTTGCTGTTGCACCTCGTGGACCTGGCGCCGCTCAACGAAGGCACCGACCCCGTGCACGAAGCCAGGGCGATCGCGGAGGAGTTGCGCAAGTACGATGAAACCTTGTACGCCAAGCCGCGCTGGCTAGTGCTCAACAAGATCGACTTGATCCCGGAGGAGGACCGCGCGGAACGCGTGCGCGACTTCCTCCAACGGCACCTGGGCGCCGATGCGGACGCTACGCCATGGTTTGCCATATCGGCCCTGTCGGGCGAGGGGTGCGATGCCGTGGTGCGCGCGGTGATGGACCACCTTGACCGCGTGCGGCCCGCGCCGCAGGAAGACGACACCGCGGCAAACGCCCCCGCCTCGCAGCCCCTCGCGGCTCCCGATCCCGCCAGGAGCGGCATGACGGCCGACCCCGCGCAACAACATGAGCAGTAGCGCGACACCCATCCCGGGCGCCCGGAAGGCCGAGAACCGATCCGTCCTCAGCCGCGCGCGCCGCCTGGTGGTGAAGGTGGGATCGAGCCTGGTGACCAACAACGGACAGGGGCTTGATCAGGCGGCACTGGCCCAATGGGCGGAGCAGATCGCTGCGCTGGCCCGCCAGGACAAGCAGGTGATCCTGGTGTCCAGCGGCGCAGTGGCCGAGGGTATGCAACGGCTTGGCTGGAAGAAGCGCCCGAGCGCCGTGCACGAACTCCAGGCCGCGGCCGCCGTGGGGCAGATGGGGCTGGTGCAGGCTTACGAGACCTGCTTTCGCGGCCACGGCCTGCGCACGGCGCAGGTGCTGCTCACCCACGAGGATCTGGCCGACCGCAAGCGCTACCTGAACGCCAGCACCACGCTGCGCACCCTGCTCGAGCTGGGCATTATCCCCATCGTCAACGAAAACGATACCGTTGCCACGGAGGAAATCCGCTTCGGCGACAACGACACCTTGGCCTCCCTGGTGACCAACCTGGTGGAGGCCGAGGTGCTGGTGATCCTCACCGACCAGCCCGGCCTCTATACGGCCGACCCGCGCAAGGATCCCGCGGCTACGCTGGTGCGCCTCGCCCGCGCCGGCGATCCAAATCTGGAAGCCATGGCCGGCGGCGCCGGCAGCACCATCGGTTCGGGGGGAATGCTCACCAAGGTACTGGCAGCGAAGCGCGCTGCCCGCAGCGGCGCCCACACGGTGATCGCCTCGGGTCGCGAGCCCGATGTGCTGTTGCGTCTCGCGTCTGGAGAGCCCATCGGCAGCCAGTTGGAAGCCGGTACCTCCGCGCTGGCCGCCCGCAAGCAGTGGCTTGCCGATCACCTGCAAGTGCGCGGTCGCCTGACGCTCGACGAGGGGGCGGCGAAGGCGTTGCTTCAGGGCGGGCGCAGCCTGCTGCCCATCGGCGTGACCGCCGCTACTGGAGAATTCGAGCGCGGCGAGGTGGTGGCCTGCATGGATGCGGGGGGTCGGGAAATTGCCCGCGGCCTGGTGAACTACTCAGCGGGCGACACCCGCCGCATCCTGCGTACCCCCAGCAGTGATATCGAAACCAGGCTAGGCTACGTGGAAGAGCCCGAACTGATTCATCGCGACAACCTGGTCCTGCTCTGAGCCGCCGGGGGCGATGGCTTCCGCCACCAAGGCAGTCAGTAGTTCGGCGCTGTCGGCGCCCTGAGGCCCCGCTCCAGCCGGTTGACGATATCCGCCTTGCCGCGCGGCGCCCCCATGGGACCGCAGAAGTAATCCTTGGCCAGGGAGAACTGCACCGCGTTGTAGGTGACGTTGCTCACGGGCTCCCACTCCGACCGGCTGACACGCCCCCAGGAACCATCGGTCCGCGCGATGGCGATACGTTTGGATTCATTGGGATCGCAGCGAATCGCCTCGTGGCTGATGTTTCGAACACCGCCTGGGGTGGTGACAGCTACCACATATCTAACGACGAGATCCTCATCCACCCGCAGGGTGCGTGTATCGATCCTCACCTTGCCTGACGTGAAATCCCTCAGCCGCACCTCCGCAAGATCGGCATCGCGCGGCAGGTCCGGCAAACCCACCTCGAGCTCCGGGAGCCGTGCCGCGGGACCGAAGAAACCACCTTTCGCGCCCTCCTTGCCCTTGTTCTTGTCGGCAATCGTGGGCTCGGCGAGGCTGCCCGGCTTGTCGGGCGCCTCGCGGCGCTCGGGGCTCGCGCCACAGGCCGCGAGCCCCACGGCTACCAGAAAAGCCAACGGCGCGCGGATGCTCATCAGAATCGCAGGTCGCCCAGCAGCGAGGCGCGGGTATCCGCGGGCACCGGGTCGAGCGCCATGGCAACCCTCGGGTGATCCACACCCACGGCCAGCGCGGCGCCCGCCCTGAGCGCCTGTTTCATGGCCTCGGTCAGTTCGAAGCGCAAGAAATGCACCGAAGAGGTCTTTTGCTCGTTCTCGCGCTCCAGATCTTCATCGGCGATGGCGAGCACCTTGGCCTGGCCCTCCACGCGCACCCAGACCGAGTCCTCCACGCCCTTCAGCGCCGCCAGTTCGCGGCGCCGTTCGTCCACGTCGGCGTACTCGATCAGCATGGTGGCTTTCCAGTTCGACCCTTCAGGCACCAGCGGGTTGTAGGCGTCGAGCTCATCCTGGATACCGCTCTCCTCGAAGATTTTTTCGATGCGCAGCATTTCCTGAATCTGGTAGCGCAGTGTCAATTCATCCTCGAACAACAGAGTGATGTAGGGGCCCAGGTGAACCTTGCGAGCCTGCTTGTGGGCCAGCACCCTGGCACGGAAGTCCTTGCGGTTCTTCGAGTAGGCCTCGAGCGTCATGAGGCTTTCGCGGGTGATGCCCAGCTTGGCGTGGGTCTGTGCAGTGGCGGTTTGCATGATGTGGGAAGGTGGTTTTGGAAGGAGGCTGCTGCGCTAGTCTGCGGCTACAAGCCGTAGGCGATGCGCACCAGGGACAGGGGGTGCTCCTTGGCAGTATCCGGGTTTCCCATGCCCTGGAGGATGTGGCGGCCGGCAATGGCGCAGTCGGAGCTGACGTAGTCGGGCCCGGGGGCCGCCATGGCCTTGAACACCGGCTTGCCGATCTTCATGGAATCCTTGAAGAACTCGCTCTTGACGCCCCAGGTGCCGTCGTGGCCGGAGCAGCGCTCCACCACAGTGACCTTGGTGTCGGGCACCAATTCCATGAACTCGCGCGTTTTCTGCCCCATGTTTTGAACGCGCAGGTGGCAGGGGATGTGATAGGAAACCTTGCCCAGGGAGCGCTTGAAGTCGGTCTTGAGCAACCCATCCTTGTTGCGCAACACCAGGTACTCGAAGGGGTCAAACATGGCCTCCTGCACAGCCTTTACATCAGCGTCGTCGGGGAACATGAGCGGGAGCTCCTGCTTGAACATGAGCGTGCAGGATGGCACTGCCGTCACGATGGCGTAGCCCTCCCGGGCGAGCCTTGCAAGCACGGGGATGTTGCCTTCCTTGAGCTTGTTCACCGCTTCCAGGTCGCCCAGCTCCAGCTTGGGCATGCCGCAGCAGTTCTCCTTTTCCACCACTTTGTGGGGAACGGCGTTGTGCTTGAGGATGGCGATCAGATCGTGTCCGATGCCGGGCTCGTTGTAGTTCACGTAGCAGGTGGAGAAGATAGCTACCTTGCCCGGGGTGAACTTGCCGTCCTTCACGGCAAAGGAGTGATCGGGCCGCGCAGTGCTGCGAAACTTGGCGCTGTCGTATTCGGGCAGCTGTCGTTCTGCGGCGATACCCAGCACGCTGTCCATCACCTTGCGGGTGGCGGGCGCCTTGTTCACCGCGTTGACAGCCTGTACCACCACCGGGATCGAAGCCAGCTTACCCAGCGCGTCGGTGGAGGAGAGCAGCTTGTCCCGGAAGCTGGCGCCCTGCTCGCGAAACTTTACTGCCTTGGCGCGTAGCATGAGGTGGGGGAAATCCACGTTCCACTGGTGGGGGGGAACGTAAGGGCACTTGGTCATGTAGCACAGGTCGCACAGGTAGCACTGGTCCACCACCGTCCAGTAATCGCCCTTCTTCACCCCGTCCACTTCCAGGGTTTCGCTGTTGTCCACCAGGTCGAACAACGTGGGGAAGGCATTGCACAAGCTTACGCAGCGGCGACAGCCGTGGCAGATGTCGTAGACACGCTCCAGCTCATCGAACAGCTTCTCCTGGTCGTAGAAATCAGGATTGCGCCAGTCGATGGGGTGGCGGGTGGGGGCTTCGAGGCTGCCTTCGCGCATGGCCGTTCACCTGTTGCGTGGGGTTGCTGCAAAGAAAACACGGGGGTCGGGACAACGCCGCCCCTCACCCCGCGCACCGCGTGGCTTCCTTAGTCGGCCAGCGCGTCCAGAGCCTTCTGAAACCGGTTGGCGTGGGAGCGCTCGGCCTTAGCCAGCGTCTCAAACCAATCGGCGATTTCCTCGAAACCCTCGTCACGGGCGGTCTTGGCCATGCCCGGGTACATGTCGGTGTACTCGTGGGTCTCGCCCGCGATGGAGGCCTTGAGGTTGTCGCGCGTGCCGCCGATGGGCAGGCCGGTGGCGGGGTCGCCCACCTGCTCCAGGTACTCCAGGTGACCGTGCGCGTGGCCGGTCTCGCCTTCGGCGGTGGAGCGAAACACGGCGGCAACGTCGTTCTGGCCTTCCACGTCGGCCTTGTTTGCGAAGTACAGGTAACGGCGGTTCGCCTGGGATTCGCCGGCAAAGGCGGCCTTCAGGTTGTCTTCGGTCTTGGAGCCCTTGAGATGAGCCATGGATGACGCCTCCAGAGATGCAGGTCGAAAAACGGAAGAGCCGGCATTGCCGACCCCGGAACAGGTAGAGATTAGACTTAATCTAAACCGTGAACGAAGTATAGGCGTGCGCTTTGTCCAATGTCAAAGCAAACCTTTTGTTCAGGCTGAAGGCGGACCGCCCATGGCGGCGCGTGCCCCACATACTGCCTGCACGTTCGCGCCGCCTCGATTCAGCCCGCCCCGCCCACCATCAAGGCCGGAAGACGCGCAAGCGCTCGCCCACGGCAAGGGCCGCGGACTCGGAAATCATCACCGGTACGCCCTCGATGCCCCCGGGCTGGATGGGGCCCACCCAGCCATGCAGTCTCGTGCCGTCCGCACGCGCCGCCACCACGCGGGTTCCGGGTCGCCAGCCGGGCGCGGCGCGCATCACCACTCTCACCGTGGACGCATCCACCACCTCCGCCACCGGCGCCCCTGCCGCCAGCCATGCGCCTTCGATTGCAAACCAGCGGCGCAACTGCACTGCGGCAGGCGCTCGCAGCACAGCGGCACGGTTGTCCAGCACGGCGCGGCGCAGTTCCAGCCCTGCAGTGGCCACCCCCAACTCCGCCTGCAGGACTGCCACACGCAGAGCATCGAAGCGCTCCGGCGCCACCACCGACGGCAGCATGGTACGCAGGGCCTCGGGGTCCATGTAACCGGCCACGCGGCGCTGCTCGGCCGCCTGCAGCGCCGCCGAGCGATCCAGCACCCGCGCCTCGAAGGGCGCGGGATCCAGCACCGCCAAGGGATCGCCCTCGGCGGCACGGCCACCCGCGGCAACCCTCTGGGACACCAGGGTGCCGGCCACAGGGAAGGACAAGGTCCACCGCACCCCGGGCACCACCTCGGCCTCCACCGCCGAGTCGGATGCTCCGCGCAGGGCACACCCCGCCAGCAGCGCCACGGCCAGCATGGCGCCACCGCGGCTTGACGGTGAAGCCCCTATCACCGCGACGCGGTGTCCTGCACCGCAGCCGTGAGGCGCTGGACGAAACCATCGAGCTTCGGGATGTCCAGCCAGCGCACCACGGCCACCAAGTCGCGGGACGGGTCAACGAAGATCATGTTGCCGCCCGACCCTAGCGCCGCGAAGCTGCCCGCCGGGAGATTTGGCAGGGCCGGATTGGCGGGCGAGGCCAGCCACCACAGGTATCCCTGGAAACTGGTGAGCCCCGAAGGCGTGGTCATGCGCCGGACCCATTCCGCCGCCAGCAACTGCCGCCCGTCCCAGTGGCCTTCGCGCAGCATGAGATAGCCGAAGCGGGCGTGATCGCGGGTGCTGGCCCAGAAACCGCCGCCCCAGTGGCTGCCGCCGCTCACCGACTGGATGCGCCGCCCGCCCACCTCCACGAAGGAGTTGAGATAGCCGTGCCACACCCACTCGCTGCTGGCGCCGATGGGGTCCATGATGCGCGCCTTCAGCACCTCGGGCAGCGGCCGCTCGTACAACCGCAGCAGCGACAGCGCCAGCCGGTTAACCCGCACGTCGTTGTATTCCCAGAAGGTACCTGGCTTCTGCAGGGCGCGGCCATAGCCGCGACGCCGGTCCGCCACGTCGGGCTTGTCCCATAGCGTGCCCTGCCACTCGCTGGTGTGTTGCAGGTGCATGGTCCAGGTGATGGGCGCATTGTGCGGCGAGTCGTAGCCGCCGTCCCTGACGCGAGCTCCCACCGGCTGATCGGGGTCGCCCAGCAGGCCCTCGTCGTAAGCCAGCCCTGCCACCACGGAGAGGTAGCTCTTGGCCACCGAAAAGCTCAGGTCAACGCGCCGCGTGTCGCCCCACTCCGCCACGATGCGCCCGCCCTTCAATACCAACCCGTTCTGCCCGCCGCGGGGCTTCACGAGGCCGAGGATTTCCGGATAGGGCTCCTTGGCCGTGTCCTTCTCGATCTGGGCGCGTAAGTCTCTGGGCCAGAGAACCTCGTTGGCCTGGGCATAGGCCACTGCCTCGGCGAGGCGCGCTGCATCCATCCCCGCCTCGGCGGGGGCGCGCACCGCCCAGCCATCGCCCGGGGGAGGAAAGTAGGGCGTGGCATCCCGCGCGCACGCCGGCCCCCAACCGGCCAGCAGGGCGCCGCCGAGGAACAGCGCGAACAGGGCACGCGAAGCTGAGCAACGGGTCAAGGCTAATCCTCGACAAGTGGGATCGGGGACAAAAGCATACCGGAGCAGACGCTCGTCACACCGGGGCGGCAGCCCGCCGTGAGCGGCTGCGGCCAGGATTCACCCGTACCCGGCCGGCGGCCGGCTCCGCAGCGCCATCAGCCGCGCGCTAAACCACCATGCCAGCGCCGCCAGCCCTGCCCCTGCCGCCACGAAGGGCCACCTGTAGCCAAACCGCTCCACCATGAGCCCGAAGGTGCTCACCCCGGCCGCCTGCCCCAGGAACAGGCACAGCGCGAAGAACGACACGCCTGCTCCCCTCGCATCGGGCGCCATCTCCGTGGCGCGCGTCTGTAGCGTGTTGTGGAGCATGTAGAAACCCAGTCCCATCACGCCGACGGCGGTGGCCGCCACTGCCAGCAGGGGCATGCAAGCGAGTGCCAGGAAGCACCCCAGCAGCGTGACGCCACCTGCCACCACCAGCCCGGCCTCGCCAAGGCGCCCCACCAGCTGGCGCACCAGCAGGCTGTAGGCGACACCGCCCACGCCGAAGCCGGCCACGAGCACCCCCGTCGCCGTGTCGCTCAGCCCAAAGCGCTGATGCGCGTACGCACCGACGAAGCCAAGCGCACCGAAGAACAGGAAACCCTCCACGCCCACGGTGAACAGCACGGGGCGCGCCCTCGGCGATCGCAGGATGGCCAGGTACTGGCGCCACGCCGCCACGGGCGCGCCGGAGGTTTTACCGCGATCGTGGCGCGCATCGGCCGCGAGCGCGAACCCCACCAGCAGGAAAGCCGCGCCCAGCGCCACGAAGGTGGCGTGCCATCCCGCCAGGTCGCTCAGCGTGCCGCCCAACAGCGGCCCGAAACTCTGGCCCAGCAGCGTGCCGGCTACGAAGCGCCCCAGCACCGCCTGACGGTGGGCGTAGTCCACGTGATCACCGATCCACGCCAGCGACAGCGGAATGATGGCGCCGGAGAACATGCCGGTGGCGAAGCGCAGGGCGGAAAGCGCCTCGATGGAAGACGCCGCCGCGCAGGCCATGGCGGCCACCGCCGCCAGCAGCATGGCCGCAGTGGCCAGGCGCAACTTACCCACACGATCGCCCAGCGGGCCATGCACGATCTGGAAGCTGCCGTAGGCAACGCTGAAGGCCGCCAGCACCACAGAGGCCTCGCGCACCCCCGCGCCGAACTCCCGCGCCAGGGTGGGCAGGAGCGGCTCGGCCACCCGCATGGACGCGCCGGAAACAAACCCAGCGCAGGCAAGCAGCAGCAGCGCGCGGCGCGGCGCCGTGCCGTCGTGGCTCACGGGATCGACGGGATGGCTGGCACAGCGCGGCGGAAATAGGACGCACTCATCACAGGCGAGTGTACCGGCGGGCCGGCGCCGGCCTCACCCCTGATCCGCTCCGCGGACCCGCCGTCCAGGCCGGAACACCGCCGGGTCGTCGTAGAAGGCAGGGTCTTCGTTACCGGGCCACCACCCGGGCAGGCCCAGAACCGGCAGCGGTGCGAGCGCCTGCGGAGAAATCAGCCCCGCCACCTGCGGCGCGGCGATCCGGTCCGCGAGCGCCCGCTGCTCGGACGGCGGCAAGCGCCCGAATCCCGGTGGCACGGCCACGAACAGTGCCTTGCCCGTGATGCCCTTGAAGGGCGCCAGCAGTTTCTCGCACAGCGCGTGGCCGAAAACGAGGGCGTGCAGCCGCGCGCAGGCCGCATCCCGGTGGTCCACGAACAGCTCGCGCCAGCGGAAATCGCGCACCAGGGCTTCGAGATCGTCATCTTCGCAGGCAACCACCAGACCGTCCTCGTCGAAGGCCGCCAGCGCGTCGCGCCGCGGGCCTCGGCGCCCCTCGGCTTCGTGCACCAGCGCCTCCAGATGGGCACCGTTGACGGCCGCCTTGGTGCGGGGAAAAGCCCGCCAGGCGAGCAGGTTGAACAGATCGTGCCAGCTCCCCTGCCGCACTGGGATCTCGCCCGTGGTTGCCAGCCGCCGCTCCCAGTCGCCCCCCCCGAGGGCAATGCCGGGCACAGCACGCACCGGCACACCCCCCGCGGTCACCGCCGTACCGCCGCCGCGGGCCAGCAGAGCGTTCAGCGCCCGCGGGTCGGGCCAGGCGCGGGGCAATGGCTCCAGGTCGCCGAACAGCGCTGCGAGGGCGCGGTGGCGCCCCGGAAAGCGCGCATCCCAGGGCAGCGGGCCACGAGTGGCACCGGGCATGACCGGTGGCCGTGCCGCCGTACTGCACGGCGATGGTCGGCGACCCGACTGGGATTCACCGGGAGATTCGGGCGTGCCAGACCGAGAACTCAAGGCCACCTCGCCGCAACTGGGGTCAGCCGAGCATCCGTGCCGCCGCCCGGCGTGGCGCCCCGCCAGCCGCGCTCACGAGGACGCTCCGGGGCGGTCCCCATCGGCCAACCAGCGCCTGAAGCGGCGATTCTCCAGGCCCTGGACGAGCCACTTGAGGGGCGGTGCGAAGCGGCTGGCCACCGCCACCGTGCGGAACACCGCCGAAGGATGGATGACCGCCGCGTCCTTGCGCACGCCCGAGAGGATGGCGCGCGCCACGCACTCGGGGCTCTGGGTGGGCCAGGGTCGGGGGGCGGCACGGACTGCGGCGGTGTGGAAAAAGTTGGTGCGGGTGCCGATGGGGTACACCAGCGTCAGGCTGGCAGGGTCGCCCGTCTCGAAGCGGTAGGCCTCGGCGAAGTGGTGCAAGGCGGCCTTGGTGGACCCGTACACGGCATACCCCGGCAGCGCCATCATGGCCATGGCAGAGGCGGTGAACACCACCCGGTGGCGGCGCCCGGCATTGAGCACCGCCATCTTGCGGGCACTGTAAAGGGGAGACAGCACGTTGACCCGGTAAATGCGCTCCAACCGTTCCCAGTCGGGCTCGCCCATGCGCTCGTAGTAGGCGAAGCCGGCGTTGGCGAAGAACAGGTCCACACCGCCCAAGGACCGCACCGCGTGGTCGAACAGACGGTCTACCTGGAGCGGATCGGCTACGTTGCAGGCAAAGGGCTCGATGCGGGCAGCACCGCCGGCAGGGAGTTGCCGTGCAGTTTCCTGCAGGCGCGAGAGGTCCATGTCGGTGGCGAGCACGTGCGCCTCGATGCGGCTCAAGTCGTGCAGCAAAGCACGGCCGATGCCCGAGGCGGCTCCCGTGAGGATGATGCGGCAGCCCTCGAGCTTCATGGCGTCAGACCGCAGCGGGGAAGGCTTGCGCGGCGGGAAACCGAACCCGGAAATGGCGCGCGTGGAATGCGGCCAGCAGCGGCAGGCGGGTGAAGTCGGGGAACAGGCTTCCGTTCACCCTAGCCTCGTACACGCCCGACAGGCCCACCCAGCCCTGGCCGCCGGGCGCGGTGGCCAGCAGCCGGTCGCCGGCCGGTTGCACCAGCGTGCGCAGTGGGGCAGGCACGAGCGCCGTGGTGAAGGGCGCGCCCCAGCCGCTGGTGCGCAGGGTCACATCGGCGATGGCGTCCTCACCCCGGCGCACCACGAACCGGCAGGAGCGGTCCCCGGGCAAGCTGACGTGGAAGTCCGCCCGGTCTTTCGGAATGCCCCAGTTCTCCCGCCCGTTGAAGACGCTTTCTTGGGTGGACACGTAGATGCGCGTGATGGCGAAACGTGCTTGCCCCCTGAACCGGAACCGCCCGGGCACCACCAGCAGTTCCCGGTAAGGCCCCACGTCCGAGCTACGGTAGTCCACCAGCATGACCGCACCCAAACCACCGAGGTAGCAACCACGCCATGGCTCGGGAACCAGGCCCTCGACGGCTGCGGGATCCCTGGGGAACCGGTAGCAAAGAATGAAACCCTCGCCATCCAGGCTCCAGGGGGCGGGTACGCGGGTCATGGACATGGCGGCAGCGTCGCTGCTTCTCAAACAGGCAGTGCAGGCGCAATGGCCACGATGCGCGGGCCCGAGTGCTCAGGACCGGAATCGACCCGCAAGGAGCTGTGGCCGCATTCGCACTCGCAGATGATGGGCGCGGTTGCGTCCTTGCGCAAGTCCGACTGTCCAGCCATCGCCCAACCGGGCGCGGCGGCGGCCCGTCGGGCAGGCATGGGTGGAGGAGCGCGCGCCTCCCGCGGGGCCTTGCCGGGCGCCCGGCACTTGTTTCATTATGCAACTCTATTGCATTTACAATCCCAGAGGCATGTCACCATGACCGCACTTCTCTCCGGTACGCGCGCTCATCACCACCCCGGGCAGTCAATGCTCGGGGAAACCTGCAGCACGCGGGCAGCACCGCCTGTACCGCAGCCCCGTCGCGAACGCTGGCGCTTCGCCTGGATCACCGTTTCGGGACTGGCGCTGGCCTGCCCGGCCCTGGCCCAGACGCCGCCCATTTCCGCTCCGGAAGTTCGTGTTTCCGCCAGCGGCAGCACGCCCTTGAAGGGCAAGACGCAGGTGGACAGCGGCAGCCTGCTCCGCCTGACCCCTCGCGAGACGCCCGCTTCCATCGACGTGGTGGACCAGGAAACCATTCGCGCCCGCGGCATACGCACAGTGACGGAGGCGGCCGAGGCCGCCACCGGTGTCACCGCCGCAGATTTCCCCGCCGAACCGGCCGCGTTTTCCATGCGCGGCTTCACCAACAGCCAGATCAACGTTCTCTACAACGGCATCCGCATCGGCCCCCAGAACATGACCTCGCGGGTCATGAATGCCTTCAACCTGGAGCGCATCGAGATCCTCAAGGGGCCTGCGTCGCTCATGTCGGGAGAGGGCGCCGCCGGCGGCGCGATCAACTACGTGACGCGGGGGCCCCAGAGCGGGCCGGTGCAGATCAACGGCGAGGCGGCCTACGGATCGTTCGGAACACGCCGCTTCGGCCTCGGCGTGGGCGGCAGCACGAGCATCCCCGGGCTCGACTTCCGCGCCGATTTCTCCGATGTGCGCTCCGACGGATTCATCAACGACACGGGCAGCCGCTCCTCGCACTTCTCCGGCGGCCTTGATTACCGCCTAAGCGACACGGTCAAGCTCTGGATGGCCACCGAAATGAAGTCCGACGAGGCAAGCCCCTACTGGGGCACGCCACTGGTGCCGCTCTCCGTGGCGGGCGCCGACGCCACCAACGGCATTGTCTCCGGCACTCACGTATCGAACTTCAACGGCACCGACCTTGGGGCAATCACCATCGATCGCCGCACCTTGCGGACCAACTACAACGTGCTGGACAACCGCAACCGGGCGGATGAGTACTTCGTGCGCGGCGGGTTCGACGTGCAGGTGCTTCCCGGGGTCACAGTGCGCAACCAGACCTATTTCTATACGGCCGACCGGGAGTGGCGCAACAACGAGGTCATCGCTTTCAACGCAGCCACGGGCCTGGTGGACCGGGAGCGCTTTTTCGTCGCCCACAACCAGTCCCTGGTGGGCAACAGGACGCAGGTTCTCTGGGATCACAAGATTGGCGCCATGGACAACCGCCTCACGGCCGTGGTGGACGCGAGCCAGTTGGACTTCGACCGGCCTGGCGCGGGCAATTTCCCCGGCGACAGCGTGCCGCTGGTGGACCCTCCGCGCGGAACCTACGGCCCGCTCACCCAGCGCAAGCAGAGCACCGATATCCGCAATGTGGCGCTTTCCGTGGAAGACCGGCTGCGCCTCACGCCGGAACTTGCGGTGATGGCCGGGCTGCGGCATGAGGTGATCGATCTCGACCGGGGCCACGTGAATGCCGATGGCAGCAACCGGCCGGGCTTTCCGTACTCCAAGTCGTTCAACCCCACCACCGGGCGCGTGGGCGCCACCTACGACATCACGCCCGGCACCATGCTGTATACGCAATTCGCCACCGGGGCCGACGTGGCGGCCAACAACCTGTTCCTCCTGGGGCCCACGCAACCTCTCGAACTGACGCGCTCGCGCAGCGTCGAGGCAGGGATCAAGTCGCTGTTCTGGGACTCGCGGGGCGAATGGAATTTCGCCGTATTCGACATCCAGCGAAACAACGTATACGCGGCGGCCGGCGGCCAGGCGCTCAACGTGGCCGGGCAGCAGAAGTCCCGCGGTGCCGAACTGGCCCTAGGGGTGCGCCCTTCGCCAGTGTGGAATCTGTGGGCCAACCTGGCTTACACCGACGCTGAGTATCAAAATTATAGTTTCACCGGGGGCAGCTTTTCCGGCAACGCACCGCCCAACGTGCCCCGCGTGGTGGCCAATGCCGGGGCGGCCTACCGATTGCCCGTCGCCCTGCCCACCGACATCGGCACCTCAGTCCGACACGTTGGCGACCGCTTCCACAGCGACGCCAACACTGTGAAGCTGCTCGCGTACACGGTGGTGGACGCCTTCGCGGCGGTGGAGGTGGCCAAGACGCGCTTCACCTTCCGGGTCCGCAACCTCACCAACCAGGAGTATGCGGTGTGGAGCGACGCGTTCTACCCGGATCAGATCCTGCTCGGCGTACCGCGCACGTACGAGGTACAGGCCCAGTTCCGGTTCTGAGGGCCCCTTCGTGCGGACCCTGGCGCTGCTGCACCGCTGGCTCGGGGTGGCCTGCTGCCTGCTGTTCTTCGCCTGGTTCACCACCGGTCTGGTCATGCACTTCGTTCCGTTTCCGCATCTCACGGAGATGGAGAGGCGGGCAGGCCTGGAGCCGCTGGGACAACCTCCCCATTGGGCGCCCGCGGAAATCCTGGGCCGGACAGCCGTTCGAGACCCAATCCGGCTGAGGCTGTTCCGATCCGGCGGCGAACCCGTCTACCTGGTGGAGGGTCTGGGGGGGCAGCGCGAAGCGCTCGACGGATCCTCCGGCGAGCGGCTGTCCGTGACCGGCGACCGCGCCCTGGCGATCGCCCGCGCCCACGCCGCGAGGAGGTCCCTGGAAGCAGCGGCAGCAGCGGTTGCGGTACTTGAACCCTACGACCAGTGGAGCGTGCCGAACCGCTTCGACCCTCACCGGCCGTTGTTCCGGGTTTCCCTGAACGACCTCTACGATACGTCGTTGTACGTATCCTCCACCACCGGCGAAGTGGTCCTGGACACCACGGCCCGGGAGCGGCTGTGGAACTGGGCGGGGAGCGTGATCCACTGGGTCTACCCCACCGTGCTGCGCAAGCACTGGCACACCTGGGACCGCACGGTCTGGTGGCTGTCGCTTGTGGCCGCCGTGGCGGCGATGAGCGGCACGGCGGTGGGCGTCATGAGACTGAAGCACCTCCAATCGCGGCGCGCCCTCCTGCAGCGCTACCACCACCTGCTGGGACTTGCGTGCATGACCTTCGTACTTTCTTGGATCGTGAGCGGCTGGCTTTCCATGGATCATGGACGGCTGTTTTCCACGGGACGGCCCACCGCCAGCGACCTCGCCCGGCTTTACGAAGGACCCCTTGTGCCATCACCGTTGGTCGTCACCGAACCCGTCGCGGAGGTGGAGTGGTTCGTTCTGGGCGGCAAAACGCATGTCCGCCTCGTGAGCGCCGCTGCCGGCTCGGGGGACGCCTCGGACCGCCCGCACTCGACTCACCTCAGCCTGCCGGCAATCGCCGCGGCTACAGCACCTTTACGCGAAAACTGCGACCACCCTTTCTGGGTGGAGCCTCATGATGCGTACCGCGGTAGAGTCGATGCCGACGACCAGCGCGTGGCGCGCGCAGTGTGCGGGTCGCTCTGGTTCCATGTGGACGCCGCCACTGGCCGAGTCGTCGAAGTGCTCGATCCTTCGAGAAGAACCTACCGGTGGCTGTTTGACGCGGCGCACACGTTCGATATCCCCGCGCTCCGGAACTCACGGTGGCGGACGGTGGCCATCGTCACACTCACTATCCTCGGCGCTCTTTTTTCGGCATCTGGCGTAGCGTTGGCGTGGAAGCGTCTGGGAGGGTCGTCCCGTCGTATCGCGAAGACCCTCTGAAAGTGGACGCCTGTTCCCGGATACCGCGTTATTCGCTGTATCCCGAACCAATCCGCCCGGGCGGATGCAGACCTCCAATGCAATTCGTCAGAGGCTGCCGAGTTGCCACTGCCTCGCCTTTCAGCCCTGGCCATACCGGTAGGGCTACACGCCTTACCGGTGAACTTCACGTCCACCGCACTTACGATGTCCGGAAACATACACCCGGTCGAAGTTCCTCAGAAGCCGGCCTCTGCGCTGTCCAACTCAGCACTGCACACCTTGAAAGTGGCTAAAACCATCCGCGCCGCTCCACATTCGCAGTGGTACGCATTGAGCCGGGAACTATGGACATATCAGTCCTGACCGAGCGCGCGGATCGGGGCATGGGAGCGAAAGCCCTGCGCTTCCACGAAACCATCGACCATCGACAACCCTTCCATGCCCAGGTAGACCGACTCTTCCCCATCTCGCACCACCGTTTCCCGCTGCACACCGAGAGCAGCATTCGTCGAAAGCAGCGTCCACGGGACACCAAAAGCGCTTGGGAAAGCGCTCTCCAGTTTTACGTGTGGCACTCGGATGGGGTCGTGTGCATAGCCAATGGGCCTAGCGGCGGGCGAGGAAGGGCGTGCAGACCCGCTGCACAAGACGTTCGACCGCGGGCTCTGAGGAAGCGCGAAACATGGCCACTGCTTCCGCTTTGTCCGACCACACCACCTCGCCCTGGCCGAAGTTGGCGCTGTACAGCGTCCAGACTGTCAGTCCCGCCTGAGCCGTGTCGCAGTCCACCCTGTAGGTGCTCATGCGCGACTTGTGCGGAAAGACCGGCGCACCCAGGAATTCGGTGTCGCGAAAGTCCTCCAGCATGGAGACTTCGAGGCCCTCGTCGGTCAAATTCACCGACTTGGGTTGAAAGAAAACCGCCTGGCCTCCCTGGGCAGCAACGAGTTGCCATCCGGACCGCGCCGCCAGGGCGGAGTTGGCAACCAGCAGGGAAGCGGAGGAAATCAAGGCAGCAAGAGCGCTTTTCATGGACTGGTTCCCTAAATGGATGTGAGATATCGGAGGGAGAGTTATTGAACCTTTGTCCAGAAGATGTCGACTTGTTGACCAGTACAATGCCTTAGCTGACACGCTCCATTAGGCCTATCACACTTAATGCATTATTTCCGCTTGAGCATGAGAATAATTCCTGAAGGAAAATGATGTTTCCGGACAAGATCTGGACAAACCAGCGAGACGAGCTCAGGGGGCATGCTGTCCAGCACAACGACGGCCCTGACGATCACCACCCGATACGCCGCAACACCCTTACCGGGGACAGGTAACTCTTCGCAACGATCCCCTGGCCGTGCGCACCATGTCCCTGCGCCAGGAGGGGCCCCTTCCTCAGATGAACGCCTCCTGCAGCAACCCGAGGTAGTCCGCCGCGCTGGCCAGGCGAGGATTGGTTGCGTGGCAGTGATCCTTCGTTGCGGCAGCGGCGATGCCCTCGAGCGCGGAATGCGGCACGCCCATGGACTTGAGCCCCGCAGGCAAGCCCAGGCGGGCATTCAGCCCGGTGATGGCCCCCGGCACATCAGCGCCCGGAGACAGACCCAGGGCGAGGGCGATACGCCCGAGCTTGTCGCCCACGTGGCCGGCGTTGAAGCGCAGCACCGGCGGCAGCAGCACGGCATTGAGCGTGCCGTGGTGAAGCCTCAGGTCGTGCAGCGCGCCCAGGGGATGAGACAGGGCGTGTACCGCCCCCAGGCCCTTCTGGAACGCAAGGGCACCTTCCATGGCAGCCATCATCATGTTCCAGCGCGCCTCGCGGTCGCTACCGTCGCGGGTTGCGCGCTCCAGGAAGGAGCCTGCCCGTACCAGCCCGTCCAGCGCAATGGCTTCGGCGGGCGGATTCACCAGCGGGGACAGAAAGGTTTCGATGCAGTGGGCCATGGCGTCCATCCCCGTAGCCGCGGTGAGCAGCGGCGGGAGCCCCAGAGTGAGCTCCGGATCGCACAGCGCCACCTTGGGCAGAAGGTGCGGTGACAGGAAGCCGAGCTTGCGGCCGTCCTTGAGCACCACCACGCTGGCGCGTCCCACCTCGCTGCCCGTACCCGCCGTGGTGGGGATCGCCACTAGCGGCGCCACGGCGGCGGTGATGCGCGCCACGCCGCCTTCCACCGCCGCGTATTGCACCAGCGGCTGAGGATGGGTGGCCAACAGAGCCACTGCCTTGGCTAGGTCAATGGACGATCCACCTCCCACAGCCAGCAAGCCGTCAGCGCTGGCGGCGCGATAGCGCTCCACCGCCTCCAGAACCGCCGCCTCCGTGGGATTGGCGGGCGTGCCGTCGTACACCGTCACTGGCAGTCCCTCCAGGTGCGCCTCAACCCGTGCCAGCAGGCCCGCTGCCCGCACACCGGAATCGGTAACCACCAGAGGGCGCGTGATGCCCAGGCGCTGGCACTCCGCGCCGGCAAGCTTCACCGCGCCATGGTCGAACTGGACGGTGGTGAGGTACTGGATCGTGGCCATGGATTTCACTCCGCTTGTGCATGACAGTGGAAAGGCGGGGACATTATCGCCCCGTGCTTGGCGCCACCCCGCACCATCGCCGGGAACCCTTGTCCCCGGGCGCGGACCAAACGGCACTTCTGCAACCAACTTTCATTTACGAAGACCACAGTGGAGGAGGGGGAAAATGGCAAAACAAACCCGCGGCGCGCGCCGCAAGTTCCTGACAGGCGCAGTGGCCACCAGCGGTGTGGCCGCTCTTGCCATCACCTCTGGCTGCGGCCTCGGCGGCGGAGACAAGGCGCCCGAGGCGCAGGGCGGTCCGGCCGCCGGGGCAGGCATGGGCGCCAGCGTGACCCTCAAGTTTCAGGCGGGCTTCCCGGCCAAGGATCCTTTTTTCGAGATCAGCAGCGATTTCCTGCGCGCCGTCTCCGACATCAGCGGCGGCACCGTGAAGATCGAGCTGTTGCCGGCGGGCGCCGTGGTGGCTCCCTTCGACATGGCCGATGCCGTGCACAAGGGAATCCTCGACGGCTGCATCGGGGCGCCGGCATTCTGGTATGGCAAGGACAACGCCTTGTCGCTGTTCGGTACCGGCCCGTCCCTGGGGCAGGACGCCAACACGCTGCTCGCCTGGATGGAGTACGGCGGCGGCAAGACGCTCTACGAAGAGCTGTACCGCGATGTCCTCAAGCTCGACGTGGTTCCCCTGCTGTGGGGTCCCATGGGCGCTCAGCCCTTTGGATGGTTCAAGAGCGAGGTGCGCTCCACGGCGGACATCAAGGGGCTCAAGTACCGGACCGTGGGCCTGTCCATCGACGTGTTCAACGAGATGGGCGCCTCCGTAGTGGCTATGCCCGGCGGCGAGATCATCCCCGCGCTGGAGCGCGGCGTAATCGATGCCGCGGAATTCAACAACCCCGCTTCCGACCAGGCGCTTGGTTTTCCAGACGTGGCGAAAGTGTGCATGGTGAAGAGCTACCACCAGCCTGCCGAGTGTTTCGAAGCGCTGGTGGGCAAGCGCGTCTTCGAGGGCCTTTCGCCCCTTCAGCAGGCCGCCTTCCGTCATGCGGTCAAGGCCGCCAGCGCTGACATGCACTGGAAGATGCTCGACCGTTACTCGAAAGCCTACGAGGAGATGCGCGACGGCCGCGGCGTCAGGTTCGTGGAAACCCCGCGCGAGATCCTCGAAGCGCAGCTGGGCGCCTGGGACAAGGTGATCCGCCGCAAGGCAGAGTCGAACGCGTTCTTCGCCAGGGTCCTCGAGTCCCAGCGCGGCTTCCTCAAGCGCGTGGTGGGCTACCAGGTGAAGTTCAATAACGATCCTCGCCAGGCCTACGAGCACTTTTTCGGGAAGGCCTGACGTGAGCGCCTTTCTTCTCGCCATCGACCGGGTGAGCGCGCTCGCCGGCAAAGCGTTTGCATGGTGCATCGTGCTGCTCACCGCCGTGGTGGGATGGGATGTGGTGGTGCGCAAGCTCGGCACGCCCACGCAATGGGGCTTCGACGTCTCCCTGGCGCTGTTCGGGATCCTGTTCATGATGAGCGGTGCCTACACGCTGTCGCGCAACGGGCACGTGCGCGCCGACCTGCTGTATCGCACGCTGTCGCCGCGCGCCCAGGCGGCTCTTGATCTGGTGCTGTATCTGGCCTTCTTCCTTCCGGGCATCGCCGCCCTGGTGTATGCGGGCTGGGAGTTCGCCGGGAAGTCGTGGGCGATCCGCGAAGCGTCGAGCGTGACCGGCTCGGGCCTGCCGGTATGGCCGGTCAAGGCCTTCATCCCCCTGGCCGGGGCGCTGCTGCTGCTGCAGGCCTTCGCCGAGATGGCGCGCTGCCTCATCTGCCTGCGCCTCGGCCGGTGGCCGGCGCGTCAGCACGACGTGGAGGAAGCGGATGTGGAGCAGCTCAAGACCATCGTCAGGGCCGCCGAGGTAAAGGGAGTGACGCGATGAGGGCGCTCCGGCTGGACACCCGCACCATCGGCTTCGGGCTGATCGGGCTGATGCTGCTGGCCTACATCCTGTTCCTGCCGCCGCCCTCGCGCATCACCAACGCCCACCTGGGCATGGTGATGCTGGGGCTGATCGTGGCGGCCATACTGCTGGGCTTCCCCATCGCCTTCACCCTCATGGGTATGGGCATCCTGTTCGGCGTGGCGGCCTTCTGGAGGCCGGGAATGGCCCTGGGCGACAACCCGGTGTTCGACTCCATGGTGCTGCGGGCCTATGGAGTGATGACCAACGACGTGATCATCTCCGTGCCGCTGTTCATCTTCATGGGCTACATCGTTGAGCGCTCCGGGATCATCGACCGGCTGTTCAAGAGCCTGGAGCTGTCCATGGCCAGAGTGCCGGCGGCGCTGGCGGTGGCCACCATCGCCACCTGCGCGGTGTTCGCGGCGGCCACCGGCATCGTCGGCGCGGTGGTCACACTCATGGGGCTGCTGGTGTTGCAGCCCATGCTGAAGGCGGGCTATGACGTGAAGATGGCCGCCGGTGCCATCGCCGCGGGCGGCTGCCTGGGCATCCTCATCCCGCCCTCGGTGATGCTGATCCTCTATGGCGCCACCGCGGGCGTCTCGGTGGTGCAGCTCTACGCGGGCGCCTTCGGCCCCGGCATCCTGCTCGCGCTGCTGTACATCGGCTACGTGATGGTGCGCGCCAAGCTCAACCCGCGCCTGGCCCCGCCGCTGCCCGCCGAGGAGCGCAACGTGCCCCGCTTGCAGATCGCGCGCATGCTGCTCACGTCCTTCCTGCCCCTGGCGCTGCTGATCGGCGCGGTGCTGGGCAGCATCGTGGGCGGCTGGGCCACGGCCAGCGAGGCCGCCGCGCTCGGCGCCATCGGCGCGCTGGCACTCGCCGCGGCCTACCGGCGCCTTTCCTGGGATCGGCTGAAGGACTCCGTGTTCCTCACCAGCCGCACCACCGCCATGGTGTGCTGGCTGCTGGTGGGATCCATGGTGTTTTCCTCCACCTTCGCCGTGCTCGGCGGTCAGCGCATCCTGGAGCAGTGGGTCTACTCCATGGACCTTTCGCCGGGGGGCTTCATGCTGCTGTCCCAGGTCATCATCTTCCTGCTGGGCTGGCCCCTGGACTGGACGGTGATCATCATCATCTTCATCCCGATCTTCCTGCCGATGCTCGCGCATTTCGGCATTGACCCGCTGTTCTTCGGCCTGCTCACGGCGCTCAATCTGCAGACCGCGTTTCTCTCCCCGCCCATGGCCATGGCGGCCTACTACCTGAAGGGCGTGGCACCGCCCCACGTCACGCTCGGGCAGATCTTTTCGGGCATGGTGCCCTTCATGCTCCTGCAGATCTCCGCCATGGTGATGCTGTTCCTGTTCCCCCAGATCGGTCTTTGGCTGCCCCGGCTGCTGTACCAGTAGCCGGTTCAACAGTGGTTAGAATCGTGGTAACCATGCGACCACTGGGTCGCGTGGACAGACCACGGGGGTGGCAGCAAACATGAAACCGCGCGTGCTCGTGTGCCGGGAGGTCTTCGACGAGACCCTGGCCATTCTGGCGGAGCATTTCCACGTCGAATCCAACCAAGGCGACCAGCCCTTCACCGCCACCGACTTGCGCCAGCGGCTGGCGGACAAGGACGGGGTACTGGCCTCCACCACGGATCGCATCGATGGCGATGTGGTGGCGGGGGCCACGCGCCTCAAGGTAGTGGCCAACGTGGGGGTGGGCTACAACAACCTCGACGTGGCAGCCTTGAGTGCGCGCGGCATCATGGTCACCAACACCCCCGGCGTGCTCACCGAGAGCGTGGCCGACCACACCATGGGGCTGGTGATCGCTGCCTGCCGGCGCATGGGCGAGGCCGAGCGGCTGCTGCGTGCAGGACAGTGGCAGCGCGTCTACCTCAAGTTCATGCTCGGCGCAGACGTGCACGGTGCCACACTGGGTATCGTGGGCTTCGGACGCATCGGGCAGGCGGTAGCTCGCCGCGCCAGCGGCTTCGGCATGAAGCTGCTCTACAGCAACCGCCGGCGCCTGCCACCCGCGGAGGAGGCACTCCACGGCGCCGCCTACCGGGGTCTGCACGACCTGCTGCGCGAATCCGATGTGGTGATGCTGCTGGTTCCCTACAGCGCCGAGGTGCATTACATGATCGGCGCGGCCGAGCTGTCGCTCATGAAGCCCACGGCGGTGCTGGTGAACGTGGCGCGTGGCGGCATCGTGGACGACGCGGCTCTCATCGCGGCTCTGAAGGCGCGGCGCATCCGGGCAGCAGCGCTGGATGTCTTCGAGAACGAACCGGCGCTCAACCCCGATTTCCTGGCATTGGACAACGCCGTTCTCACGCCGCACATCGCCTCGGCCTCGGAGCCCACGCGCCGTGCCATGGCAGATACGGCAGCGCGCAACTGCATCGCAGCTCTAACCGGCAGCACGCCCCCGCACCTCCTGAACCCGGAGGTTCTGGCGCAACGCACGGGCGCCTGAACGCTCGGGTGCATCGCGAACACCACCGGCAGCACCCGGCTCGCGGGAACGCCACGACAATACAGAGGGAAGCATGAAGGCACTGCACGCACTCGGTTTGCGAGGGGCCGCCGCGCAACTGGCCGCCGGCACCGTCACCAGCGAGGCGCTGGTGACGGCCTGCGCCGAGCGCATCCACGCGCTGGAGCCACGGGTGATGGCGTGGCAGGCTTTCGATCGCGCCGGGGTGCTGGAGGCTGCGCGCGCGGCCGACCATGACCTTGCCGCTTCCCGAGGGGCCGCCGCGGCGGATCCGGCCGCAGCGCTGCCCTGGGCTGAACGCGGCTTCCTGTACGGCGTACCCGTGGGCGTGAAGGACATCATCGATGTGGCGGGCTATCCCACCGGCATGGGCTCGGAACGCTACGCCAGCCACCAACCCGCCGGCAGCGCGGAGCTCGTTCAGCGGATGGCAGCCTCGGGCGCCCTAGTGATGGGCAAGACCGTCACCACGGAATTCGCCTTCATGCAGCCGTCCCGGACCACGAACCCCTGGAACCCGGCCCACTCGCCGGGCGGCTCCTCCAGCGGCTCGGCCGCAGCCGTGGCCTGCGGCATGGTGCCCGCGGCCATCGGCACGCAAACCAATGGCTCGGTCATCCGGCCCGCCGCCTTCTGCGGCGTGGTGGGCTTCAAACCCGATCGCGACCTCATCTCCACGGCGGGCGTGCTGGCCTTCAGCCCCACCTTCGATCAGCCCGGCGTGTTCGCCCGCTCGGTGGCCGATGCGGGTCTGCTGGCCTCCTGGCTCACCCGGCGAACGGGGGTCCTGGGACATCAGATCATACCGGCGCGCACCGCGCCGCGGCTCGCAGCCGTGCGCACGGCGTTGTGGGACCGCGTCCAGACCGCCCAGGCGCAACGCTTCGCCGCCGACATAGAGCTTCTGCGAGCCGCAGGCGCGGCAGTGGACGAGGTGGAGCTTCCGCGGGCGTTCGATGATGTGTGGAAGGTGCATCGTCTGATCATGTTGCGTGAGGCTGCGCAACTCGCAAGGCCGATGCGCACGATGCATCGCGACGCCCTGAGCGACACCCTCAATCGCGCCCTCGACGAAGGCGAGGCCATCAGCGACAGCGCCTATGGGGACGCCATGAAAGCCCGCCAGGCGCTGCTGTCGGCCTTCGAACGATTCCTGGACCGGGGCTACGGCGCGGTGATCACCGTGCCCGCGGCTGGCGAAGCACCCCACGGACTCGACAGTACCGGCGACCCGGCCTTCTGCACGCCCTGGACACTGCTGTGCACCCCCGCCATCACCCTGCCCACCGGCCTGGGCCCGAAGGGGCTTCCGCTGGGCCTCCAGGTGGTGGGACGGCGCGGGGAATCCAATTACCTGCTGGCTGCCGCAGCGTGGTGCGAAGCGCAACTACCCTTCAAGGCGCTGGTGGCGCGCGAGCCCGCCTGACACCGCCAGGTCTACGGGGCTCAGCCCTGGCCCGGCGGCCTCTGCCGAAACCCTTCCAGACGCACCACCCCGCGCGACACGCGCCGGGCGGCGGTAGTCTCGGAATCCACCCCTTCCTCGAAGGACAGGATGCTGAAGCTCTCGAAGCCGCTGCCGTTGGCAATCTCGCCGGCCTTGCGCTGGAACAGCGCCCGCGCCTCGCCGTCGCCCCCCGTGGAGAAGCGTTTTTTGCGCAAGCTGATGACAACGCGCGTGTCGTCCACGCGCTCGGTCTTCACTTCCCAGTTGGGGGCGGTAGGTTCGATGACGTAATAGGCGGCCACGCCCGCGAGCACGGTGAACACGACCGCCTCCACCGGCGGCTGAAACCCGGGCGAGAATGCAACATTTTTGTCGGGGATGAGCGGCTTGCTGCCGCAACCGGCAACAATTGCCGCCAGCGCGAGGGCAAATGCGGTACGTCCCATGGCCAAGGCTCCAGTTTCCGGGCCCGGCGGGCCCTGCGGCCAACGGCATTGCAAACTCCGCGCCCGTGCGGAAAACCTTTCGCAAGGCAGCGGGTCTGAGGTCGGGTCGTGCGGCACCCGCGGTGCCGGCGCCCTGCACTCCCCACTCCACACTCCACCTTCCATCCCCATGCCATCATGACGCTGCTGCTGTTCGCCCTGGGCCTCGCGCTGCTGGTGGCCGGTGCCGAATTGCTTGTGCGCGGCGCGTCGCGACTGGCGGGCGCGCTGGGCATACCGCCGCTGGTGATCGGGCTCACGGTGGTGGCCTTCGGCACCAGTGCGCCGGAAATGGCCGTGAGCGTGCAGGCCGCCGCCAGCGGCGAGACGGCCATCGCCATGGGCAACGTGGTGGGCAGCAACATCTTCAACGTGCTCCTCATCCTCGGGCTTGCGGCGCTGATCACGCCCTTGGTGGTGCACCAGCAACTGGTGCGCCTGGATGTGCCGGTGATGATTGCGGCCGCATTCTTGCTCGCCTTCATGGCCCGGGACGGCCGCCTGTCGCTGCCGGAGGGCGCGGTGCTGCTTGCGTCCCTGGCGGCCTACACGGCGCTGCAGGTGCGGCTGGCGCTGCGCGAGCGCGATGCACGGGTGGTGGCAGAGTATCAAGGCGCGGTGGGCCGCGAAGGCGCGCGGGTGAACGGCGGCTGGCCCTGGCAGGTGCTGCTGGTGGCGGCGGGGCTGGTACTGCTGGTGATGGGGTCTCGCCTGCTGGTGCAGTCCGCTGTCACGTTGGCGGGCTGGCTGGGAATCAGCGAAACCGTGGTGGGCCTCACCATCGTGGCTGCCGGGACCTCGCTGCCGGAGGTGGCCGCCTCGGTGATGGCCAGCATCCGCGGCGAGCGCGATATCGCCGTGGGCAATGTGGTGGGCAGCAACGTGTTCAACATCCTTGGCGTGCTCGGGCTGTCCGCGCTGGTGTCGGGCCAGGGGCTGCCGGTGCCTGCGTCGGTGCTGGCCTTCGACCTGCCGGTGATGCTGGCGGTGGCAGTGGCCTGCCTGCCCATCTTCTTCACCGGCTGGTCCATTGCCCGCTGGGAGGGCGCGGTGTTCCTGGGCTACTACGTAGCCTACACGGCGTTCCTGGTGCTCGATGCCGCCGGCCACGATGCCCTGCCGCGCTATAGCCAGGTGATGCTGTGGTTCGTGATGCCCCTCACCGCGCTCACGCTGCTGGTGGTGACGGCGCGTTCGCTGCGCGGCGCACGCGCCGGCGCCGGCGGCCCGCGCCATGACTAGCGCCGGCCCCTGGCTGGCCGCACTGGTGGCGGCGCCCTTCGCGGGGGCGCTGCTGCCGGCGCTGCTGCACCGCCGCCCTCGCGCGGTGATCGCCTGGGTCACGGCCGCCGTGCCCCTGGCGGCCTTGGCCCTGCTGCTGGCCTTCGCCCCTGCCGTCCTGCGCGGCGAGACACCGGCGGTGGCCTGGCCATGGATCGAGGCGGCGGGGCTGGAGGTGGCGCTGCGCCTGGACGGACTGTCGTTGTTGTTCTCCGGGCTGATCCTGGCCATCGGCGCTCTGATCGTGCTCTACGGCGCCTACTACCTCTCGCCCCAGGACCCCTTCGGCCGCTTCTTCTCCATGCTGCTGGCCTTCATGGGCGCCATGCTGGGCATCGTGCTGTCGGACAACCTGCTGCTCACGGTGGTTTTCTGGGAGCTCACCAGCCTCTCCTCATTCCTGCTGATCGGCTACTGGAGCCATCGCGCCGATGCCCGGGTGGGCGCACGCATGGCCCTTGCCGTCACCGGGCTGGGCGGACTTGCGCTGCTGGGGGGCGCTTTGCTGCTGGGCAGCGCCGCCGGCACCTATCGCATCTCGGAGCTGAACCTGGCGGGCGATGCGCTGCGCGCCCATCCCGACTACGCCGTGGCGCTGGTGCTGGTACTACTGGGGGCCTTCACCAAGTCGGCGCAGTTCCCGTTCCACTTCTGGCTGCCCAACGCCATGGCCGCACCCACACCCGTGTCGGCTTACCTGCACTCGGCCACCATGGTGAAGGCCGGCATCTTCCTGCTGGCGCGGCTGTGGCCGGCTTTGTCGGGTACCGAGTTGTGGTTCTGGCTGGTGGGCGGCACGGGTCTGGCAACCCTTGCCATCGGCGCCTGGGCGGCACTGTTCCGCCACGATCTGAAGGGGCTGCTGGCCTACTCCACCATCAGCCATCTGGGGTTGATCGTGTTGCTGCTCGGGCTCGACAGCCCCATGGCAGCCGTGGCGGGCGTGTTCCACGTGATCAACCACGCCACCTTCAAGGCCTCGCTGTTCATGGCGGCAGGCATCGTGGACCACGAAACCGGCACCCGCGACATGCGCCGCCTGGGCGGGTTGTGGCGGGCCATGCCCTACACCGGCACGCTTGCCATCGTGGCCTCGGCCGCCATGGCGGGCGTTCCGCTGCTCAACGGTTTTCTGTCCAAGGAAATGTTGTTCGCCGAGACCCTGCGTCTGAAATCGCTGGGCATCCTGGGCTGGCTGTTTCCGGTGGTGGCCCTGGGCGCGGCGGTGCTGAGCGTGGCCTATTCCACTCGCTTCGTGCACGACGTGTTCTTTGGGGCGCCGGCCCGCGACCTGCCCCGAACGCCCCACGAACCGCCGCGGTGGATGCGCATCCCGGTGGAAGTGCTGGCGGGTCTGTGCCTGCTGGTGGGCATGTTGCCGGGCGCCACCGTGGGCGGGCTGCTGGCGGCAGCCTCGGGGGCGGTGGTGGGCGCGGCGCTGCCGTCTTACAGCCTGGCGGTGTGGCATGGCCTGAACGGGCCGCTGGCCATGAGCGCCCTGGCGCTGGTGGCGGGCGCGATCCTCTACTTCACCCTGTTGCACCGCTTCGATCTGCATGGGCGCGACCCGTCCCATGGTCGCTGGACGGCACAACGTCTGTTTCTCGACGGGCTCGCCGCACTCACCCGTGGGGCGCAACGCTTCACACGCCTGAGCGCCGATGGCACCCTTCACCGCCAGGTGGCGCTGGTGCTGCTGGTTGCCCTGGCCCTGGGGGCAGCCCCCTTCGTCACCACCCTGCCGGCACACACTTTTGATGTCCACACGCCCTTCGGTCCGGCAGCCGCCGCGGTCTGGCTGGTGCTCGCCATCTCCACCGCCGCCGTGGTGGCCCTGCACCGCCAGCGCCTCACTGCCGTGATCCTCATGGGGGCCGTGGGGCTGACAGTGTCACTGGCTTTCCTGGGGTTGTCCGCGCCCGACCTGGCCCTCACGCAGTTGTCGGTGGAGGTGGCCACCGTGCTGCTGCTGCTGCTGGCCCTGCCCTTCCTGCCCGCTGCCACGCCGGTCGAGTCCACCGCAGCCCGACGCTGGCGTGATGCCGCTTTGGCGCTGGCCTGCGGCCTGGCCATGGCGGCCGCCGCCTGGTGGATGACCACCACCACCGGACCCACGGTCTCCGCCGAGCACATCGCCCGCAGCGTGGCCGAGGGTGGCGGCAGCAACGTGGTGAACGTGATCCTGGTGGATTTCCGCGGCTTCGACACCTACGGCGAGATCACCGTGCTGGCCATCGCTGCCCTGGGCATCGTGGCGCTGCTGGGCGGCGCCCCAGCCCCACGGCCGCGCGTGGCTGGCGACGAACCGGCACCGGCCGTCTTCCGCCCGGTGATGCTAAGCCTGCTGGCGCGCGTGGTGCTGGCCCTGGCGTTGCTGCTGGCGGTGCACATTTTTCTGCGTGGCCACAACCTGCCCGGCGGAGGCTTCGTGGCAGGGCTGGTGACAGGCGTGGCAGTGGCCATGTTGTACGTGGCCAATGGCGGGGCGTGGAGCGCGGCAAGGCTGGGGCTGGACTTCACCCGCACCCTGGCCGCCGGTCTCGCAGTGGCCGGCGCCACGGGGCTGGCCGCCTGGGCCTGGTCGAAGCCGTTCCTGACCAGCGCCCACGGCCATCTGCACCTGCCCGTGGCGGGTGATATCCACTGGGCGAGCGCGGCGCTCTTCGACCTGGGCGTCTATCTCACGGTGCTGGGCGTGGTGATGCTGATCCTCGAACAATTGGGCTGGCTGCGGCCGGCACGGGCCTGACCCATGGAACTGCTGATCGCCTCCGCCATCGGCCTGCTGACCGCGGCCGGCGTGTACCTGGTGCTGCGGGCGCGCACCTTCCCGGTGGTGCTCGGCCTCACCTTCCTGTCCTATGCGGTGAACCTGTTCATTTTTGCCTCGGGCGGACTGCGCACCGGCGCGCCACCGGTGGTGGGCGCCCAGGCCACCTACGCCGATCCGCTGCCTCAGGCGCTGGTGCTCACCGCCATTGTCATCGGCTTCGGCATGACGGCCTACCTGATCGTGCTGGCCATGCAGGCACGCGCCGCAACAGGCAGCGACCACGTGGACGCCGGCACCACCCCGCAAGCCCGACAGGCCGCGGAGGAAGCGTGAACCACCTGCCAGCCCTGCCCTTCCTGCTGCCAGCCCTGTCCGCCTGCCTGCTGGTATTGCTGTGGGGGCGGCTGCGCGCACAGCGGGCCGTGGCGGTGGTGTCGGTGGCGGCGCTGCTGGCGGTGGCCTCGGCCTGCCTGCTGCACACCAGCGACGGCGGAGCCCGCGTGTACGCCATGGGCGCCTGGCCGGCGCGGCTTGGGATCGTGTTCGTGCTCGACCGGCTGTCGGCGCTCATGGTGGCGCTCACGGCGGCGGTTGCGGCCGCCAGCCTGCTCTATGCCCTGCGCGGCTGGGATACCAGGGGTGCCCATTTCCACCCGTTGCTGCAGTTCCAGATCATGGGGCTGAACGGCGCCTTCCTCACGGGCGACCTGTTCAACCTGTTCGTGTGCTTCGAGCTGATGCTGATTGCCTCCTACGGCTTGCTGCAGCACGGCCGCGGCGCGCCCCGGTTGCGGGCCAGCGTGCACTACGTGGTTCTCAATCTCATCGGATCAACCCTGTTTCTCGTGGCGGTGAGCCTGCTCTACCGGGTGGGAGGCACGCTCAACATGGCCGACCTGGGCGTGATGCTCGCCCAGGCGCCCCGGGCCCAGTGGCCCTGGATACAGGCGGGCGCCGGGGTGCTGCTGGTGGTGTTCCTGCTGAAGGCGGCGGCCGCGCCCCTTTACCTGTGGCTGCCGGGCACCTACGGCGCCGCGGCGGCGCCGGTGGCGGCGATTTTCACCCTCCTCACCAAGGTGGGCGTGTACGCGGTGCTGCGCGTCTATCCGCTGGTGTTTGGCGCCAGTCCGGCTGCCGACCTGGCCACCACGGTCGCGCTGCCGGCCGCCTTGGGCGCAGTGGCGGCGGCGGCGCTGGGCGCCCTGTCCGCGCCCTCGCTCGGCACGCTGACGGCATGGTTGGCCCTGGGCTCCACGGCCACCTGGCTGGCGGCCGTGGCCACGGGCGCGGCGGGCGCCGTGGGCGGTGGCCTGTACTACCTTCTGGCCAGTTCGCTCGCCACCGCCGGGCTGTTCCTCCTCACCGACACCATCGCGCGCCACCGCGGCGCTGCCGCCGACCGCCTGGAGCGGGCCCCACCCATGCCGGCGGCAAGGCTCATGGGCGCGGCGTTCTTTGTCCTCGCGGTAGCCCTGTCGGGCATGCCGCCGCTGGCCGGCTTCCTGGGGAAGTTCATGATCCTCCAAGGCGCCCCCGGGGCGCCCTGGTTGTGGGGGGTGATCCTCGGCGCCTCGCTGCTCAACATCGTGGCCCTTGCCAAGGCAGGCTCGCGGCTGTTCTGGAATCTCGAACCGCCCCCCCCAGCCACAACCCTCGACCGGCGCCTGCTGGCAGCACCCGCCGTGTTGCTGGGGCTCATTACGGCACTCACCGCGGTGGCAAACCCGGTGGTGGGCTTCACCCGCCAGGCGGCCGCGGAAGCCCTGGACCCCGGCGGCACCCGTTGGGAAGTGCTGGGTGCCGGTCCCAGCGCCCCCCGGACGGGCGGGAGACTGCCCGCGCCCGGGGGCCGCGAGGCGGCGCCATGACGCGCTGGCTGCCCTTTCCGCGGTTGTCCGTGGTGCTGGCGGCGTTGTGGCTCCTGCTGGCCAACTCCCTGTCGGCGGGCCAGGTAATCCTGGCCGCGGCACTGGCGGTGGCCATCCCGCTGGCAGTGCGACGGGTGTTCCCCACCGTGCCGCCCATCCGCCGTCCGCTGGCGGCGCTCGCTTACGTGGCGCTGGTGCTGGGCGACATCGTGGTGGCCAACCTGCGCGTGGCGCGGCTGGTGCTGAGCCCCGTGGCGCGGCTGCGGCCACGCCTGGTGGAAGTGCCCCTGGCGGTGCGCGATCCGGTGGTGGCCAGCGCGCTGGCTGCCACCGTCACCCTGACCCCGGGCACGGTGTCGGTTGACCTGGACCTAGAGCGCGGCGTGTTGCTGGTGCATGCCCTGGACGCACCCGACGACGCCGCGGTGCGCGAGGACATCAAGGCACGCTACGAGGCACGCCTGCGGAGGGTATTCGAATGCTGATGGCCTGGACACTGCTCGCGGCGGCTGCCATGCTGGGGCTTGCCATGCTCCTCAACGTCTACCGGCTACTGCGGGGCCCAGACACCGCCGACCGCATCCTTGCCCTAGACACCCTGTACGTGAACGCCACCGGCCTGATCGTGCTGCTCGGACTGCACACCGGCAGCACCCTGTACTTCGAGGCGGCACTGCTGATCGCGGCGCTGGGCTTCATCAGCACGGTGGCGCTGTCGAAGTACCTGCTGCGTGGCGACATCATCGAGTGAGACATCCATGATTCTGGAACTGGCGGTTTCGGCTCTGGTGCTGGCAGGCGCGGGCTTCGCGTTGCTGGGCTCCATCGGACTGGCGCGGTTCCCCGATCTGCTCACGCGCCTGCATGGCCCGAGCAAGGCCACCACCCTGGGCATCGGCGCGCTGCTGCTGGCCTCCATGGTGTGGTTTTCCGGCCGCGGCGACGGAGTCAGCCTGCACGAGTTGCTCATCACGTTGTTCCTGGTGATCACCACGCCGGTGAGCGCCCTGTTCATCGCCAAGGCCGGGCGGCGCGCGGACCACACGGCCGGCACCCATCCACCGCCCCCGCCCCGCCCTTAGGGAGATGCCATGAAGACCTACCCCGCCGACAGCCCCGAAGCCATGGCCCGTGTACTGGCCATGGTGATGCTTGCCGACGCGCGGCTCGACGACCGCGAACTGCAAGCCCTGGAGCGCCTCGACCTGTTGCGCCTGATCGGCCTCACCCGTGAGCAGTTCTCGCAGGTGGTGAAGGACTACTGCGACGAACTGCTGGCCGCCGGCGCCGCGGGAGGCAAGATCAACCTCATGGACAAGGCGCGCATCGATACCATCGTGGATGGCGTGCAGGACGAGCGCAAGCGCACCGACGCCGCCAGCATGGCGCTGATCCTCATGAAGGCCGACCAGCAGTTCCACGATGCCGAACTGGCGCTGTTGCGCTACACCCTTGGGCGCTGGGGCCTGTCCCTGGACGAACTGCAACGCTCGCTGGCGGGTTGACGTAAATCAAGGCTGACCCGCGGCCCGGCCCCTAGAGTCGCGTCCAACGCGCGGGGGAAAAGGCCGGCGCGGGCCGGGAGCACGCCGTGGCGAGGGGCCGCGGACCCGGACACCGGCGGCCATGCAGTTCCACGGATGTACCGCGTTACCGGGCACGCTGGAATTTTCGGTGTGCGATCGGTCGGAGTGGCGTTCCGGCCGGTTCATGGTTGCTTCGCTACGTCGTTTCAGGGAACTTCGGGGTGCCGTCAGGCACCCCGTTTTTTTGTGCGCCGGGTTGCCGAACCAGCGGACCACGGCGGCTCTCAAAGCCGCCTGCGCCCGTGACTTAACATTGCACCCCACCGCCGTGACCTCCCCCTCGCCGTCAGACCTTCTCGCGTCACCGCCCTCGCGGCGTTCGCCCCTGGACGCCCAGTGGCAGCGCGTGCCTGCCTGCATGATCGAAGACCAGTCGCGGCTTCGCGCCCGCCTGGCGCGGCTGCGCGAAGCCAAGACCGGCGTGGACGAGGCCGATCTGGCCCGTATCGGAAGCGACATCGACACCTCGCTGGCCCGAGTGGCCCGGCGCCGCGCCCGCCTGCCGGTGCTGCGCTACCCAGAAGAGCTGCCCGTGAGCGGCAAGCGCGGCGAAATCGCCGCTGCGCTCAACGCCCACCCGGTGATCATCGTGTGCGGCGAGACCGGCTCGGGCAAGACCACGCAACTACCCAAGATCTGTCTGGAAGCAGGACGCGGCGTGCAAGGCCTCATTGGCCACACCCAGCCGCGACGCATCGCGGCGCGCACCGTGGCCGGGCGCATCGCGCAGGAGCTGGGCTCGCCGCTGGGAGAGCTGGTGGGCTACAAGGTGCGCTTCAACGACCACGTGGGGCCCGAGCCCTTCGTCAAGCTCATGACCGACGGCATCCTGCTCGCCGAGACGCAGGCCGACCGCCAGCTGCGCGCCTACGACACGCTCATCGTGGACGAGGCCCACGAGCGCAGCCTCAACATCGACTTCCTGCTGGGCTACCTGCGCCAGCTGCTGCCCAGGCGCCCGGACCTGAAGCTGATCATCACCTCGGCCACCATCGACGCCCAGCGCTTCTCGCGGCATTTCATGGACGCGCCGGTAATCGAGGTGTCCGGGCGGCTGTATCCCGTGGAGGTGGAGTATCGCCCGATCCGCGTGGACGAAGAGGACAAGGGCGGCGAAGCGCCCGACCTGCCCGAGACCATCGCCGACGCGCTCGACCACCTGTACCTGAAGCACGGCAGCGGCGACGCGCTGGTGTTCCTGCCGGGCGAGCGCGAGATCCGGGAAACCGCCGAGCACCTGCGCAAGCATCCCGTGGGGCGGGTGCGCGGCGGAGCGGGCGGCGTGGAGATCCTGCCGCTGTTCGCGCGCCTGTCGCTCGCCGAGCAGGAGCGCGTGTTCAAGCCCGATGCCGGGCCGCGGGTGGTGCTGGCCACCAACGTGGCCGAGACCTCGCTCACGGTGCCGCGCATCCGCTACGTGGTGGACCCGGGGCTGGCGCGCATCAATCGCTACAGCTTCCGCAACAAGGTGGAGATGCTGCAGGTGGAGCCCGTGTCCCGGGCTTCGGCCAACCAGCGCACGGGGCGCTGCGGGCGCGTCTCGAGCGGTGTGTGCGTACGGCTGTACTCCGAGGAGGAATTCCAGGCACGACCCGAGTTCACCGACCCCGAGATCCTGCGCTCCTCGCTCGCGGCGGTGATCCTGCGCATGAAGGCGCTCAAGCTCGGCGAGCCCGAGTCCTTTCCCTTCGTGGAGCCGCCCCAGCCGCGCATGATCGCCGACGGCTACCAGCTGCTGCTGGAACTGGGCGCGGTGGACGAGCGCCACAACCTCACCAGCGTGGGCGCCCAGCTCGCCCGGCTGCCCATCGACCCGCGCATCGGCCGCATGATCGTGGCCGCGAAGCGCGAGAACTGCCTGCGCGAGGTGCTCGTCATCGCCGCGGCCCTGTCGGTGCAGGACCCGCGCGACCGGCCCATGGAGAAGGCCGAGTCGGCCGACGCCGCCCACGCCGCCTTCGTGGACGAGCGCTCCGACTTCCTTGGCTTCCTCAAGCTCTGGGACTTCTACGACGAGCTGCTCAAGCACAGGAAATCCACCCGCAAGCTGCAGGCCGAGTGCCGCGAGAAGTTTCTCTCGTGGCTGCGGCTGCGCGAGTGGCGCGATCTGCACGGCCAGCTGCACGCGCTGGTGTCGGAGATGGGCTGGCGGGAAAACGACAAGCCCGCCGAGCACGCCCAGGTGCACCGCGCGCTGCTCGCCGGGCTGCTGGGCAACATCGGCATGAAGGGCGAGGAGGGTGGCGAATACCTGGGCGCGCGGAGCGTGAAGTTCCACGTCTTCCCCGGCTCGGCGTTGCGCAAGAAGCAGCCCCGCTGGGTGATGGCCGCGGAGCTCACCGAGACCACGCGGCTGTTCGCGCGCTGCGTGGCGGGCATCGAGCCCGAGTGGATCGAGGCAGCCGCGCCACACCTGGCGAAGAAGCACCACTTCGACCCCCACTGGGAGAAGGCCACCGGGCAGGTGGTGGCCTTCGAGCGGGTGACGGTCTACGGCCTCATTGTGGTGCCGCGGCGGCGCGTGGCCTACGGGCCCATCGACCCCGCCGAGTCGCGCCGCATCTTCATCCGCGCCGCGCTCGTGGAAGGCGACGCGCGCCTGGAGGCGCCCTTCCTGCGCCACAACCGCCGACTGGTGGAAGAGGTGCGCGACCTGGAGCACAAGTCGCGCCGCCACGACGTGCTGGTGGATGCCGAGGACATGTTCGCCTTCTACGACGCGCGCATCCCCGCCGGCGTGCATGGCATGGCTGCCTTCGAGCACTGGCGCAAGGAGGCTGAGCGCGCCGATGCGAGGCTGCTGTTCATGACCCGCGAGGGGCTCATGCGCCAGGGCGCCCAGGCGCCCAGCGCCGAGCGCTTTCCCGACGCGCTGGAGATGAACGGCGTGCGCTACGCGCTCGCCTACCGGTTCGACCCGGGCCACCCGCTGGACGGGGTCACGCTGCAGGTGCCGCTGCACCTGCTCAACCAGGTGGACGAGCGCCGCGCCCAGTGGCTCGTGCCGGGGTTGCTGCGCGACAAGCTCACCGAGCTGCTGAAGAGCCTGCCCAAGGGGCTGCGCAGGCATTTCGTGCCCGTGCCCCAGGTGGTCACGGCGCTGCTGGGCGAAATCGAGGCCGACGCAGTGCCGCTGCCCGAGGTGCTGTCCGAGGCGCTGAGGCGCCAGACCGGGGTGGAGGTTCCCGTGGACGCATGGGATTTGGCCGGCCTGCCGGCGCACCTGCACATGAACTTCCGCGTGCTCGACGAGAAAGGTGCCGAGCTCGCCCAGGGGCGCGACCTGCCGGCGCTGCGGCTGCAACTGGGTGTGAAGGCGCGCCGCCAGTTCACCGAAACGGCGCGCTCGAGCTTCGAGCGCCAAGGCGTCACCACCTGGGACTTCGGCGAGCTGCCCGAGCAGGTGGAATTCACCCGGGCCGGACAGAAACTGCTGGGCTATCCGGCCATCGTGGACGACGGCAAGTCGGTGTCCCTGGTGCTGCTGGACACCGAGGACGAGGCCGCCGCGGCCACGCGCCGCGGCCTGCGCCGCCTGTTCCAGCTCGCCGCGGTGGAACAGGTGAAGTTCGTGGGCCGCAACCTACGCGGCGTACAGGACATGGCGCTCAAGTGGACCGCGCTGGCCGAGCTGCTGGGCGAGCGTCCCCAGGACAAGGCCGGCACCATGGAGCGGCTGCAGGAGGCACTGGTGACGGCCGCCTGCGACCGCGCCTTTTTTGCCGAGGCAGACCGCATCCGCGACCGCAGCGCCTTCGAGGCGCGGGTGGTAAAGGCGCGTACCCGCCTGGTGGAAGTGGCCAACGAGGTGTGCACCGTGGTTCTGTCCACCCTGGGCGAGGTGTACGCCTTGCGCCCGCGCATCCAGCAGCCCGGCGCCCAGGCGTGGCAGAGGCTGATGACGGACGTGAAGGCGCAATTGCGGGCGCTGCTGCCAGCGGACTTCATCACCACCACACCCTACGAGCGGCTGAAGCAGTTGCCCCGCTACCTTCAGGCCATCGCCATACGTCTGGACAAGTTCGCCTCCAATCCGGCCCGCGATGCCCAGTGGCAGGACACCGTCGCCCATTGGTGCAAGCTGTGGACCCAGCGCCGCGAGGCGGACCGGGCCCGCGGCAGCCGCAACCCGCGGCTGGAGGAGTTCCGCTGGATGCTGGAAGAGCTTCGAGTGTCCCTCTGGGCGCAGCAGTTGCGCACGCCCTACCCGGTGTCCTTCAAGCGGATCGAGAAGGCCTGGAGCGAGCTCTAGCCATCCTCAGCACCGCGGTCTGGGCCCGCCCTCGTCGCACCGCACGCGCCGCACGAGACTTGCCGCCGCCGCGGCGGGGCGCCTACACTTTGCGCTCAGGCGGCGTTGTATGGCCGCAGCGCGAGGAGACCGGCATGAAGACCGTGGCTCAGGTCCTGCAAAGGAAAGCGCTAACCGTGCTCGGCGTCGGACCCGAGGATACGGTCTTCGATGCCTTGCGGCTCATGGCCGAGCACGACGTGGGCGCACTGCTGGTGATGGACGGTGAGCGGCTGGCGGGTATCTTTTCCGAACGCGACTACGCTCGCAAGGTGATTCTCATGGGCAAGGCCTCCCGCGACACCCGGGTGCGCGACATCATGACCGAACGGGTGCACGTGGTCTCGCCGGACAACACAGTGGACGACTGCCTGGGCATCATGACCGACCTGCGGGTACGGCACCTGCCCGTGGTGCAGGGCGGACGGGTGGTGGGCGTGGTGTCCATCGGCGATGCCGTAAAGGAAACCATTGCCGACCAGCGCTTCCAGATCCAGCAGCTCGAGTCCTACATTTCCGGATGATCGCGGTGTCTCGCATGCTCGCCGCCACCGCCCTTGCCCTGGGCCTGGCCGCGCTTCTGGGGGCTTGTTCCAGCCAGGAAGCGCTTACGGCCAACGCCATCGATTGCAGCCGCCGCGAAGTGGACGTGCTCAAGAGCCGTTACAAGGATCAGGGGATCACCACCACTTGGTGCGCGGCCTGCCGCGGCGAACGCTACCGCTGCGTGAGCAACGCCGATCGCAGCCGCGCCGAATGCCGTGCGGCGCAGCCAGGCGACGGCTGCTGAAACATCCGCCCGAACCACGCCGCCAGCGCCCCGCGCCCGCCCGGTGCGGCGCCAACTTTTCCATGGGGCGCCTGTCGAAGCAGCGGTTTTTTCACGGAGGACCCTGACCATGCAACGCCATCTTTCCGCCGTACGCTCCAAGACATGGCTGGCCGCTGCAATTCTCGCATTGGCGTCCGGCTGCGCCACCGTCAAGGTGGGCCGCGATTTCGATTTCGGCGCCTTCGCCGCCCGCATGAAGCACGGTGAAACCACCATGGCCCAGGTACGCGAATGGCTTGGCCCACCGCTGGGCAGCGGCCAGGTGCTGGAGGTGGACGGCACGCGCCATGAACAATGGACGTGGTACTACGGCTCGGGCAAGCTGCCCGGCGGCGAGGACACCAGTTTCAAGATGTTGCAGGTGAAATTCGACCAATCCGGGCGGCTCATGTCCTACAACTGGTCGGGTGAAACCCGGCCAGCGGCGCCCATCGAAAAGCGCTGAACGTCCACAGCCTGCCCGCTCCTTCCCAATCCGGCCAAACCAACAATGACTGCCTTCGGCGTGTTCATCATCGGCGACGAAATCCTGTCGGGTAAGCGCCAGGACAAGCATCTGGCGCGAGTGATCGGCGCGCTCGCCGGTCGCGGGCTGGCGCTTGCCTGGGCGCGCTACCTGGGCGATGAGCGGGACCGCATCGCTGCGGCGCTGCGCGAAACCCTTGCCACCCCGGACGTGGTGTTCAGCTTCGGCGGCATCGGCGCCACACCCGACGACCACACCCGGCAGGCAGCCGCGCAGGCCGCCGGCGTGCCGCTCGAACTGCACCCTGAGGCCAAGGCCGAGATCGAGGCGCGTTTTGGCGCCGAGGCCTATCCCCGCCGCATCCGCATGGGCGAGTTTCCCGCCGGCAGCCTCATCGTCCCCAACCCCTTCAACCGCGTGCCTGGCTTCAGCCTCGGCAACCACCACTTCCTTCCTGGCTTCCCGGAGATGGCCTGGTCCATGCTGGAGTGGCTTCTGGACACCCGCTACGGGCACCTGCGGCGCACCGAGCGCGAGGTGGACGAGGCCATCCTGGTGCGCGAGGCGGGCGAGAGCCAGCTGGTGGACCTCATGAACGTCATCGTTTCCCGCTACCCGCAGCTCAAGCTCTTCAGCCTGCCCCACCTGGGACCGGGGCAACGCCACATCGAACTGGGCGTGCGTGGTGAGGCGATGGCCGTGGCCCGCGCCATGGTGGAAATCCGCGCCGGCGTGGCCGGAAGCGGATTTCCTTGGGAGCCCAGGGAGCCGCTCCCGGCCCCCTCAACCAGGCCTCAGTCCTCCTGATTCCGCTCAAGCCACGTCCGGCCGTGCCGCAGTAGTCGGCAGTGCCTGGCCGCCGAGGCCGGCCTATCCAGGGCTCACTGGACGATCCGGTTTCTGTGGCTGGGGTGACCAATCCAGTCACCGGCTGGCCTCCGGGAAGCCCTTCCCCATGGACGATTTCTGCCTTCCCGGCTCAAGAAAGTCGCGCGGGGGTCGATGAAAACGCCATCGCGGTGTGCGCGCACGGCTTTGCCGGGCCCGGACTCGTACCTAGACGGCCATGAACAAGAGCGATTTCGACGAGCTGAAGACCACTGGCAAGCTGCCCACTCCCTCGGGGGTGGCCTTGCAGATCATGGAACTCACCCGGCGCGACGACGTGAGCCTGTCGGAACTGGCTCGAGTCGTGCGGACCGACCCGGCTCTGGCAGGACGTCTGATCAAGTTCGCCAATTCAGCCATGGCGGGGCCGCGCCGTCCGGTAGTGGCGGTGGCCGATGCCATCCACCTGCTGGGAATTGCAACAGTACGGCAGCTTTCCCTGAGCCTGTCGATCCTGGAGCAGAACCAGTCGGGCGCCTGTGAGGGTTTCGACTACCAGAAGTACTGGTCCGGGTCGCTCGCCAGGGGTATCGCCGCGAACGCCCTGTGCATGCGCACCCGCGTGGCCGCCCCGGACGAGGCCTTCAGTTGCGGTCTGCTGGCCGAGGTGGGCACACTTGCACTTGCCACCCTTCATCCGGAAGCCTACGGCGAACTGCTGGCGGCCCATGGCGGCAGGACCGGGCCCGGGTTACGCGCCCAGGAGCGCACACGCTTCCGCGCCGATCATACCGAGCTGAGCGTGGCGCTGTTGGAGAACTGGATGCTGCCACGGGTGTTCATCGGCGCCATTTCTCACCATGAAGAGCCCTCCACTGCATCCTTCCCCGAGGGCTCACGCGAGGCCTTGCTCACGCGCTTGCTGCACCTGGCCCGCGGGATCGGGGAGTTCTGTTGCGCATCCGAGGCCTCCCGGCCGCTGCTGGTCCAGGACCTGTTGTTCGGAGCGGCGCGCATCGGCATCGATGCCGATGCGCTGGCCATGCTGGTGGACGAGGTAGCCTCGGAGTGGCGCAACTGGAGCGGGATCCTCGACGTGACCGCCATGATCGTGCCTGCCTTCTCCACCATCCGTGCCACCAAAACGGATGAGCCGAGAGCGGCCGTTCACGAATCCCTGCAAGCCACCGAGACCACCTCGGACCTGATGCGAGTACTGGTGGTTGACAGTGATCCGGCAGCACTTGCCACGCTTCGACAACTGTTGGTCGAGCAAGGGCATGAGGTGACAGTGGCTGCAGACGGGCCCCAGGCGCTCAAGCAGGCCATGGCCACGCTCCCGCACATGATCCTCTGCAACAGCGCCACCCCGGACCTGGACGGTCTGGCCCTTTGCCGCGCCATTCGCGAGACCGAGGAAGGGCGTCAAATCTACTTCCTGCTGCTCTCCGAGGCCGACGGGCACGAGCGTCTGGTGGAGGCGTTCGAGGCGGGCGCCGACGACTTCGTTGCCAAACCCATCGCACCGCGGGTCCTGTTGGCGCGTTTGCGGGCCGGTCAGCGGGTGGTACGGCTGCAGGAGGAATCGGCGCGCGACAGTCAGAACCTGCGGCGTTTCGCCAACGAACTTGCCGTGGCCAATCGCCAGTTGCGGCAGGCGGCGCTCACCGATCCGCTCACTGGGCTGCCGAACAGGCGGTACGGCATGGAGCGCCTCGAACAGGAGTGGGCAGCTTCAAGCCGCAACCAGCGCCCTCTCTCGGTGATGATGATCGACCTGGATCGCTTCAAGACGGTCAACGACACCCACGGCCACGATGTGGGCGACATGCTGCTTCGCCAAGCCGCCGGATTGCTGCGCAAGGCTGCCCGCGCCGAAGACGTCATCTGCCGGATCGGCGGCGAGGAGTTCCTCGTGATCTCGCCCGACACGGCGCTGGCCGCGACCACTCGCGTGGGCGACCGGCTTCGCAAGGCCATTGCCGATTCTCCTATCATGCTAGGAGCGCTGCGCCAGGCGGTCACGGTTTCCATCGGCGTGGCCGAACGCACCAGCGCGATGAGCCGCTACGACGAGTTGCTGAAGGGCGCCGACCAGATGCTCTACCACGCCAAGCGCAAGGGCGGGAACCGGGTGGAAGCAGCCGGCGCCAGTCACCCGCTGCCCGCCAGCAAGGCGGCGCCCCGCTGAAGGCCCCCCGCGGCCCCCGGCACCGGACTCCCGTCCCAGGGCGATCACGAAGGAGTTGCATCCGGCAAGCCACTGCCCCAAGCGGACCCCGGGGCTGGACGCGACGCGGTCCTGGGGAGCCGCGTTCTGTCCCACGCTCCCGTTACCCATTCCCAGAGCTCCGCAACGCTGCCAGCGTCCGCAGGCGGCACGTGATCCAGAAAGCAGAAAGCCGCTCGCAGCGCCGCCACCGGGCGGGTTTCATCCACTGGCGAGGCCAGCGTCTGTTTGGACAGCTTCTCTCCTGCGGCGCCCGTGGCCACAGGCAGATGCAACCAGGCAGGTGACGGCCAGCCCAGCAAGTGCTGCAGCCACCGCTGGCGCGGCGTCGAGGCAAGCAGGTCCGCCCCCCGCACCACGTGATCGAAGGCCGAATCGGCGTCATCCACCACGCACGCCAGGTGATAGGCAAACACACCGTCGGCGCGACGCAACACGAAGTCGCCCACTTCGGCATTCAAGTCCTGCCGCACGGGGCCCTGGAGCAGGTCGACCAGTTCCGCCGTGGCACCGCGGGTGTCGATGCGTACCGCCAGGGGACGAGAGGGATCCCGCGGCGCCTGACGGCACGCACCGCAATAGCGGGCACCGTCAGCGCCGTGCAGACCAGCGGCTTCCACCTCGCGCCGGCTGCACGAGCATCCGTATACACGCGCCCTGCCGCCCAGGCAGGCCAGCACTTCGGCATAACGGGACCCGCGCTCCGACTGCCGGATCAGCGGACCGTCCCAGGTCATGCCCAGGCGTTCGAGCGTGCGCAGGATGGCATCCTCCGCCCCTGGACGTACCCTCGGAGGGTCCAGGTCGTCTATGCGCAGATGCCAGTGACCGCCGTGGGCCAGTGCGTCGGCGCGGCTGCCCGCGGCCGCCACCACCGAGCCGAAGTGCAACGGCCCCGAAGGCGTGGGCGCGAAGCGTCCCCGGTAAGCCACAGCCGTCAGCGGTGCATCCGGGTGCGCACGAACACGTATCCCAGGCAGGCGGCAAACAGCGCCAGGGAGAGCGCGATTTCCGCCAGCGCGAGCTGGCGGGCTGCACCAGCCTCGGACCATCCGCGCACCACCCCCTCGGTGAAGTAGGCCAGCGCCAGCATGGGTGTCCAGCGATAAGTGAACAGCCGTTCGCGCAGCAGGCCGAACAGCGGCGCCAGCAGCGGCAGACACTTGAGCATCAGCGCCGAACCGCCCGGGCGCAATGGTGCCAGCAGCCACTCCCAGGCCAGGCAAAGCGCGGTCAGGGCAATGAGCGCGGCCACGGCGGCCCAGTGAAACCCGGCGCGCAGGGGGGCGGCCCTCACGCTTGCGCGGTGGCGGCACGCGCCAGTTGCACCAGCCGCTGGCGCACCTGATCGGCATCCAGGGCCGCCTCGTCGAAGGGCACGCGCAACAGGCGCCCATCGGCTCGCAGATCGAGGCCATCGCAGTCCACCGTGAGCATGGACACCTCGGCAGGTTCCCGCCCGAGGCTATGCCATGCCATGTGACGCAGTGCGTCCCGGTGATCGGCGTTCATGTGTTCCACGATGTCCGCCTCGCGGGCCTGCACCCCGGTCGCGGGCGCCAGATAGTGCAGGCTGGAGAACCAGCGGATGTCGCCGAAGCCGCCGATGTAATGCCCCGCCTCGGGTTGCATGCGCAGGAAATGGAAATCGCCAAGGGCGCCGAAATCCCGCGCCTCAGGAAACAGAGCGCAATAGCGCTCGCGGGCCGACAAGTCCTCATCGGCGTCGCACGCCCGGCCCAGCAAGGTGACGCGCCCGCCGGCCACGACGTCGAGACCGTGAACGCACAGGCTCATGCGGGGGTCTTGCGCCAGGTTGCGCGCGTGGGCGGCAAGATCGCTCACCAAGAACACCGGACGGCCCTCGGCGTCCAGGGTGTAGGGCACGGCGGAAGCAAACGGAAAGCCCGGGAACCGCTCCGACTGCGTGGCAATCACACCGGCGCGTCCAGCGCGCAGCAGCAAACGGGCGGGCCGCGCGTGGCCGGACGCGTCGTTCAAGGGGCAAGCTTCAGGGCGGCTTGGGCCAGGCGCCGTCCGAGGGCCATGCACAACCTGCGCTCTTCCTCGGACACGGGCCGGTCGTTGTTCGGTCCGGCCCAGTGGCTTGCGCCGTAGGGGGTGCCACCGCTGGCCGTGGTGGCGAGCTCTGGTTCGGAAAACGGAATGCCCAGCACCAGCATGCCGTGGTGAAGCAGCGGCGTCATCATGCTGAGCAGCGTGGCCTCCTGGCCGCCGTGCAGGCTCGTGGTGGAGGTGAATACCGCCGCCGGCTTGCCGATCAGCGCGCCGCGCGCCCACAGCGCACCGGTGCCATCCCAGAAATGCTTCATGGGCGCGGCCATGTTTCCGAAGCGCGTGGGGCTGCCCACGGCGAGGCCAATGCAGGCTTCGAGATCCTCGGCCGTGGCATAGGGTGCGCCCGCCTCGGGCACCGGCGGCTCGGCGGTACGGGTGACCGGCGCCACCTTGGGCACCGTGCGCACCCGCGCTTGCACGCCATGCACCTGGCCGATGCCGCGAGCCACCAGTTGCGCCAGCTCGCGCACCGAGCCGGTGTGGCTGTAGTACAGAACGAGCACTTCGCTCATGGGGACGGGCCGCGGCGTCGCGGTCAAAAAAATCGAACGGTATTATAGGTGGCGGTCGCCGAAGGCGGCACCGCGAAGGAACCCTGTGCTAGCCACCCTGCCCGACTTCGCCCGCATCCTGGTGCGCCGCTTCCGCGAGGAGTCGCTCGCCCAGGTGGCCGGCAGCCTCACCTTCACCACCCTGCTCGCACTGGTACCGCTGGTGACCATCGCGCTGACCGTATTCTCGGCATTTCCGGGATTCGACAAGCTGGTTGGTGCGCTGCGCGAATTCATCGCGGCCAATTTCGTGCCCGCGGCCGCCACCCGGCTGATCACCGTCACCATGCCGCAGTTCGCCGAGCGCGCCTCGCGTCTCACCGCCCTGGGCATGGCCATGCTGGCGATCTCGGCGGTCATGCTCACGCTCACCATCGATCGTGCCTTCAACCGCATCTGGCGCGTACGCCGTCCGCGGCCGCTGCTGCAACGCCTGCTGGTGTACTGGGCTGTGCTCACCGTGGGACCGCTGCTGCTGGGCACCAGCCTGTATGCAACCTCCTGGGTGCTCACCACCGCGCTGGGCTTCATTCACGAAGACCGGGTGGAGGGACCAGCGCTCAAGCTCGCGGCGTTGGCGCTCACCTGCACCGCGGCAGCCTTCGTGTATCGCACCGTTCCCAACCGCAAGGTGGCGCTCGGTGATGCAGCGGTGGGCGGGTTGCTCGCCGGGCTTGCCTTCGAAGTGATGAAGAGCGGCTTCGCAGCCTTTGCAACCGCGGTGGGCGGCTACCGCACCGTGTACGGTGCCTTCGCGGGGGTTCCGCTGTTCCTGCTGTGGCTCTACCTCTCGTGGATCGTGGTGCTGGGTGGCGCGGTGGTGACCGCCTCTTTACCTTTCCTGCGCGCCGGCGGCTGGAGACTCGCGCGGGCGCCCGGCAGCCTGCTGGTGGAAGCCCTGCAGGTGCTGCGCGCCCTGGGCCAGGGCCACGGGCGCGGCGCCGTTGTCACCAGCACCCAACTGGGCGCGCAACTGCGCGTGGACAGCGACGAGGTGGAACACCTGCTCGAGCGCATGGGCGCCCTGGCCTGGGCCGCGCGCAGCCCGGGCGGCTGGGTGCTGGCGCGCGACCTGCGCACCATCACCGTGGCGGACGTGGCCCACGAGTTTCTCTACCATCCTGTGGAAGTGCGGCGGGAAGCCCAATACGCCGGGCTGGAACCCCTGACCGCGGCGCTGGGCGCTGCCATCGCCCAGGCCGGAGCCCGGTCCCTGGATGAAGCGTTCGCAGCCCTGGATGCGGCACCCGAGCACACCGGGGAGCCGATACCCCTTTGGGCGGAAAACTAACGTCCCAGCAGCCGTGCGAGCCAGCCGCGGGCCCGCGTGGGCACCACTGCTGTGGTCGCAGCTGCCGGGAAGGCGACACCGGAGGCTGCGATGTAGCTGTCGAGATAGCGGGCAGCGCGTTCACCACCGTCGAGAATGTCTGCGTTGGCAAGCGCGCGGCAGGCAAGATCAGGCGCATCGATCATCTCGTGGGCGGCGAGCGCAAGCGATAACCACACCGACAACGGCTGCGAACACGGATCGGTGTAGTCCTTCACATAAATCGCCTCGCTCCACAACAGTTGCCCCCCGTATGACTCAGCTTGCGCTACCGCCAAACCCGGCAGGCTCGCCAGGGAAGCGGAAACACCATCGAAAAACCGGTGCATGATGAATCCGCACGACCCGAGCACTGCATCGACGCGATCGAAAGCGGGCGCTTCTTCATAGAGGGGAGCCATTGCGGCCGTGGTGTGCACCACGGCCGCAGTGGCGAGGTGGCCACCGGCGTTTTCCAGAACCAGGGCTTCCGCGCCTCGCACATCCACACGCAGATAGTCACAACCGGCGCCGACCGGCAAAGACACGTCCGCAAGGCGGATGCTATCGAGCCGCTCCACGCGCTCCACTTGGCACGCCTCTGCCAGGCCTTCGAAGGCAGACGCGAAGGCGGTATTGGGGCGAAACACGGATGTATAGCGCGGGTCGCGCGTGCGATGCAGCCTTACGGGGTTGCCATCGGCCACAAGCCCAGGCAGGTAGGCGATGCCGGGCGGCGCCTGCATGTTGCATCTCGCGCAGGCGCCGGGATCGGGATCGAAGCCCGTCAGCGTGCCGATAGCGCGCTCGGAAAGAAACCGCCAGTGAATCCATTGCGCCGCACCCAGCACTCCCACGTCGATGACGGCCAACCGAGGCAGATCATCCACGGCATCCCGGATGGCAAAGCTGGTCACGACTGCGCCGCGGCGAGCGTCGCATAGCGCGCTGCGTGGTCCGATCCCAGCAAGGCATCGGCGCAGCGCAGTGCAAGATGCGCGAGGTCGGTCGCTCCATACAGCGCGTGCGCCAGCATCGCGAGCTTTGTCCACTGTGACGCATCGAAACTATCGCCGCGGGTGTAATCGCGCACATACACCGCGTCCCCCCAGAGAGTCTGGCTTAGGTACTCGGGCGGCTCGCCCTCGGCCCGTAAGGGCTTGAGCGTACGGCCGCCGCACCCAAGGTAACGCCAAGGCATGAAGCCAAGGCACCGCAGCGCGTTATCCAACTCGCCGGGTCTTGGCGCGCCTTGGTACATGGGCGCGAGCGTGATTTCGGTTTGGATCATCATTGTGCGCGCGAGCACGGCGCGACCTCCCTGCAGCGCGGCGGTCTCGGCACATTGGATGTCGAGCTTGAGATAGTCACAACCGGCCTCGCGCAACTCTGTGATGTCGTCAAGCCGTTGTGTAGTCAAGTCGAAGGTATCGCGCAGGTCAAAGAGCGGGGCCAATTCCTGGAAGAGTTCCAGAAAGGGCCAGTTGGGCTCGAAGATGGACGTGCAGGCGGGAAACTGCGTCATGTACAACCGGTGCGTGGCGCCATCGCCGATGGCGAAGGGAAGGAATCGGTGATGAGCGAGGTTCATGCGGTTCAAGCGCTGGCACTCAGCCTCCACTGGCTCGAAACCGATCACCTGCGCGAGGCCGGCATCAACCAGCGGCTGCCAGGGTAGCGCTCCTGTTTGCCCGAGGTCCATGGCGCCTGCATCCACGATCGTGACGCAGGGGCACTCAGGCAGTGCAGCAGTGATGGGAAAGATGCCCGGCCGTTTCAATTGCGCGCCACCCGCGCCGCGCTGGGGGTGGCCTCGAGTTGCCACCGGGCCTTCCAGGCGGTGTGCACCAGTGTGGGGTACTCGGGGCGGCCAAGGCTGCCGTTGTAGCGCCCCAGTGCGCGGAACAGGTTGCCCTTCTCCATATCAAGGTAGTGGCGCAGGATGATGCAGCCATAGCGTAGGTTCACGCGCAGGCTGAAGAGGTTGTGATCGCGCTCACCGATCACCTCCCGCCAGAAGGGCATCACCTGCATGTAGCCGCGGGCGCCTGCGCGGGATACGGCGTATTTTCGAAACCGGCTCTCCACCTCGATCAGCCCCAGCACCAGCTCAGGATCGAGCCCCGCCCGGCTCGCCTCGTAGTGAACGGTGGCGAGCAGTTCCTCGCGCTCGAAGGGGTCGGCCACGAACCTTGCCATGCGCTGGGACATGGCCTTGAGCCACAACTGCCCTTCCATGGGGTTGGCAAAGGCCAGCCTGGGGACGGCACGATCGGCGACGGCGCGCTGTAGCTGCGCGCGCACCGAATCGGCCAGCGCCTCGTAGCGTTGCGCGCCGGCCATGGCCAGGCCGGGCGCCAGGCCGAGCCACAGGGCGGCCAGCCAGCACCGCATCAGCGCAGGCGCTCCAGCAGCCACTGGGCAGCGCCCGCCGCAGGCAGGGCGGTGACACCACCATCACGGCGCGGCTGGTACTCCATCTCGCCGTTCTTCAGGCCGCGCTCACCCACGGTGATGCGGTGTGGTATGCCCACCAGCTCCATGTCGGCAAACATCACTCCGGGCCGCTCGTCGCGGTCGTCGAGCAACACTTCCACGCCCGCCGCCTCGAGGGCATCGTGGAGCGCGTGGGCAGCGCCGCGCACCGCCTCGCTCTTGCCGTAGCCGATGGCCACGATGGCCACCCGGAAGGGCGCCAGAGCCTCGGGAAACAGGATGCCGCGCGCATCGTGGTTCTGCTCGATGGCGGCGGCGACGATACGCGAAACGCCGATGCCGTAGCAGCCCATTTCCATGGGGCGTGAGCGGCCTTGCTCGTCGAGGAACTGGCAGCTCATGGCCTCGGAATACTTGGTGCGCAACTGGAACACATGGCCCACCTCGATACCGCGGGCGATGGCAAGGCGGCCCGCGCCATCGGGGCTCGGGTCGCCGTCCACCACGTTGCGCAAATCGGCCACGTGGTCAGGCAGCGGCAGGTCGCGGCCGAAGTTCAACCCTGCAAAATGGAAGCCATCGGCATTGGCCCCGCAGGAGAAGTCGCCCATGGCCACCACCGCGCGATCTGCCACCACCGGAACGGCCGCGCCCACCGGCCCGATGGAACCGGGGCCGGCGCCTAGCCGGGCACGAATCTCGGCCTCGGTGGCAAAGCGAAACCCGCCCTCCGGCGAGAATTTCCGGCCAGCCTTGACCTCGTTCAATTGATGGTCGCCGCGCAGCAACAGCAGCACCAGGCGGCCGTCCCCGGCAATCACCGCCAGGGTCTTGACGATGCGGGAGGCCGGCAAGCCAAGGAACGCCGCCACATCATCGACCGAGTGCACCCCAGGCGTGGCGTGACGCGCCATGGGCGCACCCGGCGCCGGGCGCGGCTCAGACGGTGCGAGCGCCTCGGCGAGCTCCACGTTGGCGGCATAGTCGGACTCGGGGCAGAAGGCGATGGCGTCCTCACCCGAATCGGCCAGCACGTGGAACTCGTGCGATCCGGTGCCGCCGATGGCGCCGGTATCGGCAGCCACCGCGCGAAACCGCAGTCCCAGCCGCGTGAACACCCGCGAATAGGCCTCATACATGTTGCGGTACTCGCGCTGCAAGTCATCGACGCTGGCGTGGAAGGAATAGGCATCCTTCATGAGGAATTCGCGGGCGCGCATCACCCCGAAGCGCGGCCGGATCTCGTCGCGGAACTTGGTCTGTATCTGGAAGAAATTCACCGGCAGCTGTCGATAGCTGCGCAACTCGCGGCGCGCAATGTCGGTGATCACCTCCTCGTGGGTGGGGCCGAAGCAGAAGTCGCGCTCGTGGCGGTCCTTGATCTTGAGCATCTGCGGTCCGAACTGCGCCCATCGGCCGGTCTCCTCCCACAACTCAGCGGGCTGCACCGCAGGCATGGACAGCTCCACTGCGCCGGCGGCGTTCATCTCCTCGCGCACCACCGCTTCCACCTTGCGCAGCACCCGCAAACCAAGCGGCATCCACGTGTAGAGCCCGCTGCCGAGCTTGCGGATGAGCCCGGCGCGCAGCATCAGGCGGTGGCTGACAAGCTCCGCCTCGGCGGGCGCTTCTTTGAGGGTCGACAAGAAAAACTGGCTAACGCGCATTGCTGGGAACTTTCACAAAAATTGCTATTTTACAGTTCATAATTCAGGCAAATGAGCGTGCTTTCGCGATTTCGCCCACGCCGCGCCTGGCGCGCGGAGGCTCCGGTTCAGGTCAGCGAGCGCGACGGGCTGCGTTCCTTGCACCTGGGGTCCGATACCGTTCAGAGCACCATGCGCCTTTCCGATCCGGTGCAGCTGGTGCTGTCCTATACCCGCGCCATGATGGGCTTCCTGCTGTTCCACCCCAATCCCCGGCATCTGTTCATGGTGGGGCTGGGCGGCGGGTCACTCGCCAAGTTTGCCTATCACCGACTGTCCCAGGCGCGTGTAACGGTGCTGGAAAACAGCGCCGAGGTGATCCGCGTGGCGCGCCAGCTGTTCGAGGTTCCCGACGACGACACCCGCTTGAAGATCATGCTTGGCGACGGCGGCGAGTGGGTCCGGCGGCCCGAGGCATCCTGCGACGTACTCATGGTGGATGCCTTCGATGGACAGTCGCAAGTGGAGGCGCTGGCCTCGGAGGCTTTCTACGGCGATTGTGCGGCCGCGCTCGAACGCGATGGCGTGCTCGTGCTCAACCTCTGGAGCTCGGACCAACGCTTCGATGGCTTCCTGCAGCGCGTGGAGAAGGTCTTCGACGGACGGGTGCTGTGCCTGCCGGCCGAGCGCCGCGGCAACGTGGCGGTGTTTGCGTTTCGGCGCGCCCCGGAGCCATCTCGCTGGGAGGCGTTGCGCTTGCGTGCAAGGCAGCTGGAGGCGGCCCATGGGCTGGAATTCCCGTCCTTCGTGACCCGCCTGTCGGAAATGAACGCGCACACGTCCCACCGCCTGATCGTCTGAGGCGCCCGGCCCCGCTGCCGCCCGCATGGGGCGGCGCGCTGTCCTCCTCGGCAAGGCGTTTTTGTGAAAAAATCAGGCGAAAACACCTTATCGAGACCGGCATCATGATCGACCGAGACGGCTACCGGCCCAACGTGGGTATCGTTCTGGTCAACACGCGCAACGAAGTGTTCTGGGGCAAGCGGGTGCGCGAGCACGCGTGGCAATTTCCCCAAGGCGGCATCCAGGTGGGCGAGACTCCCGAGCAGGCCATGTACCGCGAGTTGCGCGAGGAAGTGGGCCTCGATCCGGGGCACGTGCGCATCCTGGGGCGCACGCGGGAATGGTTGCGCTACGACGTGCCGCATCACTGGACCCGTCGCGAGGGGCGCGCCCACTACCGCGGCCAGAAACAGATCTGGTATTTGTTGCGCTTGGTGGGACAGGACTGCAACGTCAGCTTGCGTCGCTCGGACAAACCCGAGTTCGACGCGTGGCGCTGGACCGACTACTGGGTGCCCCTGGAGGCCGTGGTGGATTTCAAGCGCGAGGTCTATCAGCTGGCGCTCACCGAACTGGCACGCTTCATCGCAGCGCACCCGGGCCCCGGCTGGAAAGCGCACGACTCCCTGCCGGCACGCAGCCAGCAGACCGGCTGAGGCGCTTCACCCGCGAGCCCGCGGCCCATTGCCTGTTTCAGGACACCCGCAGCACAATCTTGCCCACATGGGCGCTGCTCTCCATGAGCGTGTGCGCCTGGGGGGCGTGTTCCAGCGGAAACTCGGCGTGGATCAGCGGCGCGACCCGTCCGGCGTCCAGCAGCGGCCAGACCTGTTCATGCAGCGCCTTGGCCACGGCGCTCTTGAAGGCCACGCTGCGCGGGCGCAGCGTGGAGCCCGTGATGGTGAGCCGGCGGAACAGGATGTCGCTCATGTCCAAGGTGGCCTTGGTGCCGCCGAGGAAGGCGATGAGCGACAGGCGCCCGTCGTCGGCCAGGGCCTTGAGCTCGCGCGGCACGTACTCGCCGCCCACCATGTCCAGGATCACGTCCACGCCGCGCCCGCCGGTGAGGGACTTCGCCACCGCCACGAAATCCTCCGTGCGGTAGTTGATTCCCCGCTCTGCCCCGAGCCGCTCGCAGGCGAGGCACTTGTGGTCGCTGCCCGCCGTGGCGAACACGCGGTGGCCCCGGGCGGCGGCCAGCTGGATGGCCGTGGTGCCGATGCCGCTGGAGCCGCCCTGCACCAGCAGGGTCTCGCCCGGCGCCAGGGCGGCGCGCTGGAACACGTTGATCCACACCGTGAAGAAGGTCTCCGGCAGCGCCGCGGCCCGCACGGCGTCGAATCCCGCCGGCCAGGGCAGGCAGTGGCCCACGGGCGCGAGGCAGTACTGGGCATAGCCGCCTCCCGGCGTGAGGGCGCACACGCGGTCGCCCGGTGCTAGCCCGGACACTTCCGCGCCGATGGCCACCACCGTGCCAGCCACCTCGAGCCCCGGCAGGTCCGAGGCTCCCGGCGGCGGGCGGTAGAGCCCCATGCGCTGCAGCACATCGGGCCTGTTCACGCCGGCTGCCTCCACGCGGATCAGCACCTCGCCCGGCCCGGGCGCCGGTACTGGCCGGGTGGCGGGCTTCAGCACCTCCGGGCCGCCCGGGCTGGCGATCTCGACGACGGTCATGGTGGCGGGCACGGCGCTCATGGCATCTCCTTGGCACTGGATCGCGCGATTGTAGGCGCTCGCCATGGCATCATCGTCGGCCAGCGCCGCGAGGGCCGGCGCGCAGCCTCGAATCGAAACGGGAGGACTCCATGGAATACCGCGCGCTTGGCGCCAGCGGGCTCAAGGTCTCGCCGCTGTGTCTTGGCACCATGATGTTCGGCGATCGCACCGACATCACCGAGGCCGGCCGCATCGTCGCCTCGGCCTACGACCACGGCGTGAACTTCATCGACACCGCAGACCAGTACGCCAGGGGCGAGTCCGAGCGCATCACCGGCAAGCTCATCGCGGGCAATCGCGACCGCTGGGTCCTCGCCACCAAGGTGGGCAACGCCATGGGCGACGGCCCCAACGAGCAGGGGTTGTCGCGCAAGTGGATCCACCAGGCCATGGACGCGAGCCTCGCGCGCCTGGGCACCGACTACGTGGACATCTACTACCTGCACCTCGATTTCCCCGACATCCCGCTCGAGGAGACGGTGGGCGCCGTGGGCGACCTGATCCGTGCCGGCAAGGTCCGCTACTTCGGCATCTCCAACTACCGCGGCTGGCGCATCTCGGAAGTGGTGCACACCTGCCGCGCACTGGGCGTGCCGCCTCCCGTGGTGTGCCAGCCCTACTACAACGCCATGAACCGCATGCCCGAGGTGGAGATCCTGCCCGCCTGCCGGCACCATGGCCTGGGCGTGGTGCCCTACAGCCCCATCGCCCGCGGGGTGCTTACCGGGAAGTACAAGCCCGGCGCCGCCCCGCCGCAGGACACGCGCGCCGGCCGCGCCGACAAGCGCATGCTGGAAACCGAGTTCCGCCCCGAATCCCTGGAGATGGCCCAGAAGATCAAGGCGCACGCCGAGCGCAGGGGATTCACGGCCGGCCAGTTCGCCACGGCCTGGGTGCTGGCGAACCACATCGTCACCAGCGTGATCGGCGGCCCGAGGACGCTGGAGCAGTGGAACGACTACTACGGCGCGCTGGACCGTGGCCTGGACGCCGAGGACGAGGCGCTGATCGATTCCCTGGTGCGGCCAGGGCATCCGTCCACGCCGGGGTACAACGACCCGCGCTATCCGTTCTTCGGGCGCATCACGGCGTCCTGAACCGCGCTGGATCGCGCGTCGGGGGCGGGCCGCCCCCGCGCGCACTCAGGCCGCCAGCGGGGCGAGCGCCTCGCGCAGCCTGTCCGGCAACGCCACCGGCCGGCGTGTGCCGCGGTCCACGTACACGTGCACGAAGTGCCCCTGCGCCGCGGCGAGCGGATCGTCGTTGCGGAACAGGCCCACCTCGTAGCGCACGCTGCTCGATCCGAGCCTTGCCACCCGCAGGCCGGCGTGCACCAGGTCGGGGAATGAAACCGGCGAGAAGTAGTTGCAGTGCGTCTCCACCACCAGGCCGATGACCGGACTGCGCTCGATGTGCAGGGCGCCCGTCTCCACCAGGTATTGGTTCACCACCGTGTCGAACCAGGAGTAGTACACCACGTTGTTCACGTGGGCGTAGACGTCGTTGTCCATCCAGCGCGTGGTGATGGCACGGAAGTGGCGGTAGGCGCTGCGCGCCTCGGGTGTGGGTCGTTCCATGTTCAGTGCTCCTGCACCTGGTCGATGGCGTCGTTGCGGCGGCGCATGTGGCGCCAGTTCACCGCCAGCAGCCCGGCGGCGATCACGATGAGCATGCCGAGCAGCGAGCCGCGCCCGGGGAAGTCGCCGAAGGCGATCCAGCCCAGCAGCGTGGACCACACCAGCTGGGAATAGGCGAACGGCGCCAGTGCCATGGGGGAGGCGTGGGACACCGCCCGGATCAGCAGGAAGTGACCCGCGCCGCCCAGCAGCCCGATGGCCACCATCATGCTGAACTGCGCGGGCGCGGGCGCCTGCCACGTGAACGGCAGCGCGAGGCTGGTTAGGCCCGCCCCCACCAGCGCGGTGTAGAACAGGGTGGTCATGGGGTTCTCGCGCCCCGCCACCTTGCGGGTGACGATCTGGTAGAGGCTGAAGCACAGTGCAGTGGCCAGCGGAAACGCGCCCTCCGCCGCGAACACGCCGCCGCCCGGGCGCACGATCACCAGCACGCCCGCGAAGCCCAGGCTCACCGCCGCCCATTGCCTGCGCGACACCCGTTCGCCCAGCAGAGGCCCCGACAGGACGGTGGTGAGCACGGGGCCGATGAAGCTGATGGCCGCGGCTTCCGCCAGCGGCAGGTAGCGCAGCGAGAGGTAGAAGAAGGCGGTGGAGCCCACCAGCAGCGCGCCGCGCAGCAGCTGCAGCCAGGGCCGCCGCGTCTTCACCAGGTCGAGCCCCATGCGCGGCGCGAGCAGCAGCAGCATGAAGGCCAGATGGATGGTGTAGCGGAACCAGATGAGGCTGCCCAGGGGATAGCCGCGCACCGTCAGCTTGGCCAGGGTGTCCATGGCCGAGAACATGAGCACCGCGGTCATCATCAACGCCACCCCGCGCAGGAAGTGGAGGTGGGAGAGGGGCCAGCTCAAGGCGGCAGCGCACCCGCTCCCGGCGGCAGCACGGCGCGTCCGGCGAAGCTGCCCAGGCCGCCCAGCGCCTGCTCGATGCGCAGCCCCTCGTTCCACTTGGCCATGCGCTCGGAGCGCGCGAAGGAGCCCACCTTGAGCTGGCCCGCGTCCCAGCCCGCGGCCAGGTGGACGATGGTGACATCCTCGGTCTCGCCGGAGCGCGCCGAGACGATGGTGCCGAAGCCCGCCGCCTTGCCGGCCTCCAGGGCCTGGCGGGTCTCGGTGACGGTGCCGGCCTGGTTCGGCTTGATGAGCACGGCGTTGCAGGCGTGCGAGGCGGCGGCCTCGCGCACCCGCGCCGCACTGGTGACGAGGTAGTCGTCGCCGATGACCTGGATGCGCCCGCCCAGCTCGGCGGTGAAGGCGCGCATGCCCTCGGCGTCGTCCTCGGCCAGCGGGTCCTCCACCGAGGCGATGGGGTAGCGGCGGCACCACTGCGCCAGCATGTGGATCATGCCGCCGCTGTCCAGGCTGCGCCGCTCCAGCCCGAGGGTGTAGCGGCCGTCGCGCCCGAATTCCGAGGCGGCGATGTCCAGCGAGATGGCCACCTGGTCGCCGGGCCGGTAACCGGCCTTCTCGATGGCACGGGTGAGCATGGAGAGCGCCTCCTCGTTGGAATCGAAGGCCGGCCAGAAGCCGCCTTCGTCCGCCACCCCGGCGAGCTTGCCCGCGTCGGCCATGAGCCGGCCCGCGGCGAGGTAGACCTCGGCGGTCATGGCCAGCGCCTCGTCGAAGCTCGCGGCACCCAGGGGCATCACCATGAAGTCCTGGATGTCCACCCGCCGACCAGCGTGGGCGCCGCCACCGAATATCTGGATCTCGGGCAGGGGCAGGCGCACTTCGCGGTCCCCCGCCAGGTAGGCGTACAGCGGCAGCTGGTGGGCGGCGGCGGCGGCGTGCAGCACCGCCATGGACACGGCGATGGTGGCGTTGCCGCCCAGGCGGCCCTTGTCGGGTGTTCCGTCCAGGGCGATGAGCGCGGCATCCACCGCGGCCTGGTCGGCGGCGTTCATGCCCGTCAGGCGGCCGGCGATCTTGCCGTTCACGGCCGCCACCGCCCGGGAGACGCCGAAGCCCCCCAGCGCGTCGCCGCCGTCGCGCAGGTCGACGGCCTCGCGGCTGCCGCGCGAGGCGCCCGCGGGCGCGATGGCACGGCCGGTGGCGCCTCCGGTGAGGCGCACCTCGGCTTCCACCGTGGGCCGGCCGCGGGAGTCCCACACGCGGCGGGCAATGACGGTGTGGATGGATGTCTGACTCATGGGCTCTCGGAGGTGGGGGTGGTTCGGCGCACGGGTGCGCTGCCGGCGGGGATGCGGGCCTTCGCTCCCCGCATGGCGGCCGGCACAGGGCGCCGCGCCATGCCGCGGCACGGGCGCTCGCTCATCGCCATCGGGCAATCTCGGCGCGCCACGCGTCGCGCACCGCGCCGAGCCGGTCGGCCGGGGCCTGGAGCAGCGCGCCGGCCACGCGGCGCACCTTGTCGCGGTCGGCCTCGGACTGGATGTATTCCACCGGCGACTTTCCATCCACGCGGGCGAGGAACAGGCCGGGCAGAAGGCGCGCGGCCCGGGCCTCCACGGCGGCGCGCGGCTCCCACGTGGCGCCGGCCAGGTAGGTTTCGAACAACGCCGTGTAGGCGTGCAGGTACTGCACCCACCACTGCGGGCGCCACAGGCACTTGAGCAGCAGGTGATTGAGGCAGAAGGCCAGGTCGAAGGCCGGGTCGCCGTACCACGCGCACTCCGCGTCGAGGAACACCGGTCCGCGCGGGCCCACCAGGATGTTCTTCGGGCTCACGTCGCCGTGCACCACCGCGAGGCGCGTGGTGCGGGTAGTTTCGGCCAGCTGCTCCAGGGCCGAGGCATGCTCGGGGTGGACCCGCGCCGTGGCGAGCAGGTAGGGCTCGATGCGGATGGGCACGAAGATGTGCTCGGTGTCGAAGGCCTCCGCCACCGCGGCACGCCCGGCGGTGTGGGCGTGGATGGCGGCCAGGCGGCGGCCCACCTCGCGGGCGGTGTGGCCGTCCAGGATGCCGTCGCGCAGCTGGTGCTTCCACACCGGGTGGCTGTCCGGATCGAGCCACTGCATGGCGAAGCAGCCGCTTTGCGCGTCCTCGCCGAGGATCGCTGGCACCGCCTCCGGCGCCACCTCGGCGGCGGTGCGCATCCAGGCCACTTCGTAGCGGTTGCGCTCCACCGGCGCCCGCCAGTCGGCCTGCACCCGCAGCCGGGACAGTGCGCGCTTCACGCACACGTTGCCGCGCGGCAGGCGCGCCAGGAAGATGTCGGAGGAAACGCCGCCGGTCAGCGGCTCCAGGGCCAGGGACTCGCCTGGGGCGAGTAGTCCCATGCGCTCGAGCGCCGGACGGAAGACGGCGTCGGGTGGGGCCTTGGGATGCATTTGGAATTGGGGGCTGGGCGCACTAGGATCGGACGCGGACCGCGGTCGTGCGGCCCGCGCCCCATCGGCTGCGTCCGACTCTAGCACAGCGAACATGCCCCACATCCTCGCCCTCGACCAGGGCACCACCAGCTCCCGCGCCCTGGTCTTCGACCACCAGGGCATGGTGCGCGCGGTGGCCCGGCGCGAACTGCCTGCCCTCTACCCCCACCCCGGCTGGGTGGAGCAGGATCCGGAAACGCTCTGGGCCACCCAGCTCGCCACGGCCCGCGAAGCGCTCCAGAGCGCCGGCATCACTGCGGCCGAGGTGGCCGCCATCGGCATCACCAACCAGCGCGAGACCACGGTGCTGTGGGAGCGCGCCTCCGGCCGTCCGCTGGCCAACGCCATCGTCTGGCAGGACCGGCGCACTGCCGCCCACTGCGAGCGCCTGCGCGCTGCGGGCCACGAGCCGTTGTTCCAGTCGCGCACGGGTCTGGTGCTGGACGCCTACTTCTCCGGCACCAAGGTGGCGTGGCTGCTGGATCACGTGCCGGGGGCGCGGGTGCGCGCCGAGCGCGGCGAGCTCGCCTTCGGCACGGTGGACGCGTGGCTCGCCTGGATGCTCACCGGCGGGCGCGCCCACGTCACCGATGCCTCCAATGCCTCTCGCACGCTGCTCTACGACCTTCACGCCCGCCAGTGGAGCCCCGAGCTCCTGGAGGTGCTCGGGGTGCCCGCCGCGCTGCTGCCGAAGGTGGTGGACTCCTCGGGCGTGGTGGCCGAGACCGACGCGGACCTGCTAGGCGCGCCCATTGCCCTGGCCGGCATGGCAGGTGACCAGCAGGCGGCGCTGTTCGGCCAGCGCTGCGTGCGTCCGGGGATGGTGAAGAACACCTACGGCACCGGCTGCTTCCTGCTAATGCACACCGGCGAGCGCCCGGTGGACTCGGCCAGCCGCCTGGTGTCCACGGTGGCATGGCAGCGCGGCGGGCACGCCGAGTACGCCCTGGAGGGCAGCGTGTTCGTGGCCGGCGCAGCGGTGCAGTGGCTGCGCGACGGCCTGGGGCTGATCTCCGGCGCCGCCGAGGTGGAGGGCCTGGCCGCCTCGGTTGCGGACAACGGCGGGGTGAGTTTCGTGCCGGCCTTCACGGGCCTGGGCGCGCCGCACTGGGATCCGCACGCGCGCGGCACGTTGTGCGGCATCACCCGGGGCACCACCCGCGGCCACGTGGCGCGCGCCACCCTTGAGGCCATCGCCCTGCAGACCGCCGACATCGTGAAGGCCATGCAAGCCGACACCGGGCTCGCGATTCCGGAGCTGCGCGTGGACGGTGGCGCCTCCGCCAACGCGCTGCTCATGCAGCTGCAGGCCGACGTGCTGGGAGTCCCGGTGGTGCAGGCGGCCAATGCCGAGTCCACGGCACTGGGCGCGGCGCTGCTGGCGGGCCAGGGCGTGGGCCTGTGGCGCGACGGCGAGGCGCTGGACCAGCGCTGGCGGGCGGGGCGCCGCTTCGAACCCGCCATGCCTGCCCACCAGGTGGCGGCGCTCGAGGCACAGTGGCGTCGCGCGCTGCGGCGGGCCGGGGGCTGGGCCGGGGAGGATTGACGCGGCGCAGGCCGCGGGGCAGCTGCCTCAGCAGCTACCGGAGACGCACTCGATCAGCCGCTCGGCGCAGGTGATGCGCTCGAACACCGCCGGCAGTTCGGCGTCGGTGTCGTTGCCGGCGTGCTTCACCACGGCGTTGTTGCACTGACGCAGGCTGGTTACCCAGCGGGGCGGCGCGAGCCAGCGAACGTCGGCGCAGCCTGGGCGACCCTCGCCGAACCGGACGCCCACCTCGTAGGTGGCGCACAGCAGACCGCGGTGCTGCACCCAGGCCTCCACGTACAGTTCGCCCTTGCGGGCCACCCAGGCGCTGCCGCGATCGCGCCCGAAGTCGAACTCGAGGCGCTGGTTGCCGGATTCGCCCGTAACCGCCACGGCGGGCTGCGCCGGCGCGAGCGCCCGGCGCAATTGCCTGCCGTCGCCGGCATCACCACCCGCCACGTTGCCCGCGAACAGGACGAGCAACGTGGCGGCGGCGAGGCTGCGTGCCAGATCCGGGATCAGGCGAAATCCGCCGACTGGATGCGCTGCACGCCCTTGCCGGCCATGTCCTTCCAGGCCGCGGCAATGGAGCCGTTGATGTCGATGCCGCGGGAGGCGTCCTCGATGACGGCGGCCTTGAAGCCCTCCTTGCGGGCGTCCAGGGCGCTCCAGGCCACGCAGAAGTCCGTGGCCAGACCCGCCAGGTAGCAGGTCTTGATGCCGCGCGCCTTGAGATAGCCGGCAAGGCCCGTGGTGGACTTGCCATCCGCCTCGCGGAAGGTGGAATAGCTGTCGATGTCGCGGTTGAAGCCCTTGCGAATCACCAGCATGGCATGGGGAATGTCGAGGCCGGGCGCAAATGCCGCGCCGTCGGTGCCCTGCACGCAGTGATCGGGCCACAACACCTGGTTGCCATAGCCCAGCTTGATGCTCTCGAAAGGCTTCTTGCCGTCGTGCTTGGAGGCGAAGGAGACGTGGTCGGCGGTGTGCCAGTCCTGGGTCATCACCACGTTCTGGAACTTCTTCGCCAGGGCATTGATGATGGGTACCACCTCATCGCCCTTGTTCACCGCCAGCGAACCGCCCGGCACGAAGCACTTCTGCACGTCCACCACGATGAACACGTCGGTGGGGCCGGGGGTGATCTTGCCGGCAGCCAGCGCCTGGGCGAGCCAGCCGCCACCCGCCGCGGCGCCCAGCGCCGCACCGCCCGTGACCTTCAGGAAGCTGCGACGATCGAATCCACTCATAGAAATCTCCCGCTCAGTTATGCCTTCAGTGTGACTTCCGGCAGGGCCTGCCGGCGCCTGGGCCCGCCACGGAGCCCCAGGGTCATTTTCCGCCCGCCCATGGCCGCCTGCAACGGGCGCACGAAAAAAGGGCCCAGGGAAATCTTCACCGGCCGGCGGCGGCGCCAAGGCGCCGGGCAGTGGCGGTGGCATCGGCATCGGGCTCGCCATCGGGACCCAGAACCACCGCATAGCGCGCTGCAGCCTCCGCCGCGCCGTAGTAGCCGCGGCGCACATCCCGCGCCACCGCGGCAGGATGGCGCTGCAGCGGATCGCCAAAACCGCCACCGCCCGGGGTATCTACCGCCACCACATCACCGGGCTGCAGGGCAATATCCTGATCCTTGGACAGATGCGCCGGGCGGTAAGGCCCGCCGCTGCTACGCACCGTCACCCCGTTAAGGCCGCCATCGCTGCCGCCAAGGGCGCCGCGCGGGCCGAAGCGGCCGTGGTCCATCACGAAGGACGCGCGCGCCTCGCCGCGGCGCAGCCGTACCGCGTAGCTCACGCCGAAGCCGCCACGGAACTCGCCCGCGCCCCCCGAACCCTCGTGCAGGGCGTAGCGCTCGAACAACACCGGGTAGCGCTGCTCCATCACCTCGATGGGCGTGGTCTTGGAAATGCCGATGGTGGAGCAGCCGTTGGAAATGCCATCGCCGGCGGGCGAGCCGCCGTAGCCGCCGCCGGAGATGACGTACATCACGTAGGGCTGGCCGCGCTCCGGATCCATCCCGCCCAGGGCGAAGTTGCCCGAGGTGCCCGCCGGCGCGGCGAACAGCCGGTCGGGAATGGCCTTCACCAGCGCGTTGAACACCGCTTCGGCAATGCGCTGGCTCACCTCGGCGGCGCAACCCGACACCGGTCGCGGGTAGCGGGCGTAGAGGAACGTGCCCTCGGGGTCCACGATCTCGATGGGCTCGAAGGTGCCGGCGTTGATGGGCACCTCGGGAAAGACGTGCTTCACCGCCAGGTAGATGGAGGAGCGAGTGGTGGCGATGACGCTGTTCATGGGCCCCTTGCAAGGCGGCGAGGAGCCACTCATGTCGAAGCGCAGACGCTCGCCGGATTTGGTTACCGTCATGGCGATGCGCAGCGGCTCGTCCACCACGCCGTCAGAATCGATCCAGGCTTCGCCGCAGTAGCTGCCATCGGGGATGGTGGCGATGCGCGCGCGCATCTGGCGGGCAGCCCTTGCCTTGAGCTCGGCCACGGCCGCGTCCACCGTGTCGGCGCCGTAGCGATCGAGCAGCGCCGCGAGCCGCTTCTCGCCCACCGCCAGCGCGGCCGCCTGGGCCTGGATGTCGCCGATGCGCTGGTCGGCGAGACGAATGTTGGACAGGATGATGGACAGGATCTCTGGATCCAGCTCGCCGCGCTTAAACAGCTTCACCGGCGGCAGCCGCAACCCCTCCTGCTCCACCTCGGTGGCGTTGGCGGAGAACCCGCCGGGCACCATGCCGCCGGTGTCCGGCCAGTGCCCCGTATTGGCGAGCCAGCACCACAGCCTTCCCTGGTGAAAAAAGGGCTTCACGAATTTCACGTCCATGAGGTGCGTGCCGCCCAGATAGGGGTCGTTGACGATGTAGACGTCGCCTGGCGCCAGGTCGCGGGCGCGCTCGATCACCGCCTGGGTGGAGAACTGCATGGTGCCCACGAACACCGGCAACCCCAGATCGCCCTGGGCGATGAGCTCGCCGCTGTGGCGGTGGTAAATGCCGTCGGAGCGGTCCAGCGCCTCGGAGATCACCGGGCTGAAAGCCGATCGCACGAAGGCCAGGTCCATCTCGTTGCAGACCTGCTGCAAACCGTTCTGGATGACCGAGAGGGTGATGGGATCGAGGGCTGTGGACATGGTCATGGGGGTGCAGCACGGAGACAGCCGTGAGTGTAGGCGCGCGATCGCGGGCCGTGGGGCCGGTGTGGCGCGCGGCCCGCGGCGCCAGCGCGGTTGGCGCAGCCCCGCGGGAGGACTACAGTGCGGCCATGCGCACCCGCAACCGCCACCGCTGGCTCGACCTCACCGTTGCGGGCCTCATGGGCCTGCTGCTACCCCTCGCGCCGGTGGTGGCCAGCCTGATCGCACGGGACCGGCGCTACTTCACCGCCTACGGACGCACCCTGCTGCGGGCGGCCGGTCACCTGCGCGGCCAGGTACGCTCGGCGGCCGTGTCGCGGTACTGGCGCAACGGGCGCGCACCGCGGCCCCCCGAGCGCGTCACCGGCGCCTGTACCCACTGCGGCCGCTGCTGCCTCGACCGGCGCTGCGTTTTCCTGGACTGGACCGCGCAAGGCGAATCGCGCTGCCGCATCCACGGCACCGCTTTCTGGCAGCGCCTGGCCTGCGGGCGCTACCCGGAAAGCGCCTTCCACATCGCCCTGTACGACTGCCCCAGCTTCCGGGCCGAGCCCGTCGCCCCTCCGGATCGTCACGAGACGTCAATCTGAGAGTCATCGCGCCGTCACCTGGAGGCGCGAGCATAAGGCATTTGCGTGCTGACGCGCGCGGAGTGCCTGACCCTGAAACTCGACGATCTCACGCTCGGCGAACGCATCGACCAGCGAGTCTTCAACGTGATCTACTCGCGATCGCTGGTCTACAACACCTGCTGGGAAGACCCGGCGGTGGATCGGCGAGCGCTGCGTCTTGGCCCTGATGACACGGTGCTGGTGATCACCAGCGCCGGCTGCAACGCGCTCGACTACGCGCTGTGCGGGCCTGCACGGGTGCATGCCGTGGACGCCAATCCTCGCCAGACAGCGTTGCTGGAGTTGAAGCTCTCCGCCCGGCGCCACCTGGGATACGAGGACTTTTTCCAGCTCTTCGGTCATGGTCGCCACCCGCGCTTCGAGGCGCTCTACCGCGATGCGCTGCGCAGCGGCCTGTCACCCTTCGCCCGAGGCTTCTGGGACAGCCGCAACCACTGGTTCAGCCACCGCGAAGACAAGGGCAGCTTCTACTACCTCGGCCTGTCGGGCCTGGTGGCGCGCGGCATGCGCGGCTACCTCAGGCTGCGGCCGGTGCTGGCGCGCGCCGTGCACGACCTGTGCGAGACCGCCAGCATGGAGCACCAGCGGCACATCTACGACAGCCGCATCCGGCCACTGCTGTGGACACCCCACCTGAACTGGCTCCTGGGCCGCCAGCTCACCCTGTCGCTGCTGGGCGTTCCCCACCCGCAGCGCAAGGAAGTGCTCGCCGAGCACACCCACGGTGTCGGGGGCTAGGTGCGCGAAGCCATCGACTACGTGTTTCGCCACCTGCCAGTGGCAACCAACTACTTCTGGCAGGCGTACCTGCGCCGGCACTACACCCCCCAGTGCTGCCCCCAATATCTGACGCGCACGGGCTTCGATGCGCTCAAGGGCGGGCTCGCTGCGCGGGTGAGGCCCCATACCTGTACCGTCACCGACTTCCTCGCCGGAACACGCGAGCGCATCTCGCGCTTCGTGCTGCTCGACCACATGGACTGGATGAGCTCCTACCATCCGCAGGCGCTTGCAGGAGGAATGGCAGCGCATCCTGGAACGCGCCACGCCCGGCGCCCGCGTGCTGTTTCGCAGCGCTCATGCCAGACCGCGCTACCTGGATCGCATCCGACTGGCTTGTGCGGACGGCGCCGCGCCGTTGCGGCAGGTGCTGCGCTTCCACGACGAATGGGCCCGCGAACTCACCCGCCAGGACCGGGTGCACACCTATGCGGGCTTTCACATCGCCGACCTGCCGGGCTGAAGGAGGACCGCCGTGCTCTCCGAAGCGCGAGTGCTGCTGCAATTGCTGCGCGGCCAGCCCCGCGGCGGCAGTCATGCCCAGCGGCTGGAGGCCTTTTACGGCCCCCAGGCCAGGCACTACGACCGCTCCCGCGAGCGGCTGCTCCACGGACGCCGCGAGCTGATGGAACTGCTTGCGCCACCGCCCGGCACGCGGCTCGCCGAGCTGGGCGGGGGCACTGGGCGTAACCTGGAATTCCTCGGCGAACGCCTTGCCGCGCTGGAGACAGTCTGGCTGGTGGACCTGTGCGCGCCGCTGCTCAACGAGGCGCGGCGGCGCACCGCTGCGCGGCCCAACGTGCGCTTGATCGAGGCAGACGCCACCGTCTCGCGGCCCAAGGCACCGGTGCAGGCGGTCCTGTTGTGCTATTCACTCACCATGATCCCCGACTGGTTTCGCGCGGTGGACAACGCGTGGCACATGCTCGAGCCGGGTGGATTGATCGGCGTGGTGGATTTCCACGTCCCGCGGCGTGACCCGCCCCAGGGTCGCGCCCGCCAGGCCGCCCTGGCCAGAGCCTTCTGGCGCACATGGTTCGATCGGGACGGCGTCTTTCCGAGCCCCGACCACCTGCCCTACCTGGAAGCGCGTTTCCGGACCCGGGTGCTGCTGGAACGCAGCGGCACGATCCCCTGGCTGCCGCTGCTGCGCATGCCCTGGTACCTGTTCATCGGCGTCAAGGCGCCCGGCGACCCGGCTCCACCCCGCTGAACCGTGTGCGCCCGCGTTGAACCGGGCTCGGCACCCTCGGGTACGGTTGCGAAATCCGGCACGGGCGGTGGCGCGTCGCGCTGCGTGGCTGCAGGGCGATGCGGCAGCGCTTCGACGCCCATACCCTGGGCACCGATCGCATGTCGCGGTCGAACCACCAACCTACGGGAGCATTGAAAATGAAGACCATCCTGATCGCCGCCGCCTTCGCCACCGCAGCCATGATCGCTGCCAGCCCGGCCTCGGCCGCCACCCAGCAGGAAAAAATGAAGTCCTGCAGCGCCGATGCAAAAGCCAAGTCTCTCAAAGGCACGGAGCGGCGCGAATTCATGAGCCAGTGCCTCGCGGCCAGTCCCGAGGAAAAGGCGCAGCGCCTGGCGCAAAAGGAAAAGACGCGCGCATGCACGGACGAGGCCAAGTCGAAGGCCCTGCGCGGCGACGAGCGCAAGCAGTTCGTAGCCAGCTGTGTTGGGGCTTGACTCTACCGCGCGACGGCTCTGCACCTGGGAGGGACGCGGGGCCAGCTTGAAGCTGGCCCCGCGTCATTTTGTTTCGCGGCCGTGGAGCGCTCCTCGGTGCCTGTGGCGCACCCGCGAGCCCTCCAGCACCGGCATGGGTGCAGGGGAGCCTCAGGCCGCCGCGATCTTCTTCAAGGCATCGCCAGTGACGCGAAAGATGGTCCAATCCTCCAGCGGCTGTGCCCCGAGGGACTGGTAGAACTCCCACGCGGGCGTATTCCAGTCCAGGGCGGTCCACTCGAAACGGCCGCAGCCGCGCGCCACCGCGATGCGCGCCACGTGCAGCAGCAACGCGCGGCCGTACCCTTTGCGACGATGCTCGGGCGGCACGAAGATGTCCTCCAGCCACAAACCCTGCTTGCCCAGGAAGGTGGAGAAGGTGTGAAAGTACACGGCAAAGCCCACCGGGGTGTGGGCATCGAAGGCAAGCGCCACCTCGGCGCCGGGCCGCGCCCCGAACAGCGATTCGCGCAGCGTGTCATCGGTGGCGGTGACCAGATGCGAAAGCCGCTCGTAGCTGGCCAGTTCGCGCACGAAGCGCAATACCAGCGCAGTGTCGTCGGCCGTGGCCGGACGTATGGACAGTTCACTCACGGGGGCGTGGCTCTCAATACAGATGGCATTCGACGAAGTGGGCCCGGTCGCGCCCGCCCACGGCCACAGGCCTGGGCGCCTCCACCCGACAGCGCTCGGTGGCATGGGGGCAGCGCGGATGAAACCGGCAACCGGGTGGCGGGTTTTCCGGGCTGGACAGGTCGCCCTGCACCACTGCATGGTCGCGGGGGCGGTCGGGATCGGGCTCGGGAATTGCTGCGATCAGAGCGCGCGTGTAGGGGTGACGGGGGTCGGCGTAGATCTCCTCGGCGGGGCCCATCTCCACCACGCGGCCGAGGTACATCACCGCGAGCCGGTCGCTCACGTATTTCACCACCGCCAGGTTGTGGGAGATGAACAGGTAGGAGAGCCCGCGGTCGCGCTTCAAGGCCATCATGAGATTGAGGATCTGCGACTGGATGGAAACGTCCAGCGCCGACACGGGCTCATCGGCCACGATCAACTCGGGCGACAGCGCCAGTGCCCGGGCGATGCACACCCGCTGGCGCTGCCCGCCGGAGAATTCGTGCGGATGGCGCGCTGCAGCCTCCGCAGGCAGGCCGCAGGTCTCGAGCAGTTCCGCCACTGCCCTGGCGCGCTCGGCGCGGGTGCCGATGCCATGAATGGCCAGCGGTTCCTCCACCAGCGCCCCCACGCGCATGCGCGGATCGAGCGCCGCGTAGGGGTCCTGGAAAATCATCTGCAAGTGCCGGCGCATGGGGCGCAAGGCCGTCTCCGGCAGCAGCGTGAGGTCCTTGCCCCGGAAGCGCACGCTGCCCGCGGTGGGCCGGATGAGCTGCAGGATGAGCCGCCCCAGCGTGGACTTGCCGCAACCCGACTCGCCCACGATGCCGATGGTCTCGCCCGCCGCCTGCTGGAAGCTCACGCCGTTGACGGCGTGAATGGCCCCGCCGCCCTTCAACGGAAAGGCCTTGGCAAGCTCCGTGACCTCCAGCAGCGTGCTCACGACGCGGGATTCCAGCAGGCCACGGCGTGCGCTGCATCGTCCGCGAGCGACGGCGCCTCGGCGCGGCAACGCTCCAGCGCGCGGGTGCAGCGCTCCGCGAAGGCACAACCCGCGCCGCGCCGCCCCGGCGCCGGCACCATGCCCTCGATGGTGGCCAGCGGCCGATCGCGCGCGGTGTCCATGCGCGGGATGGATTCCATCAGCCCGCGCGTATAGGGGTGGCGCGGCGCGCGGAACAGTTCGTGCACCGCCGCCGTTTCCACGATGCGTCCCGCGTACATCACCGCCACGCGGTCGCAGAACTCGGCCACCACGCCCAGGTCGTGGGTGATCATCAGGATGCCCATGCCCAGTTCGTCGCGCAGGCTGCGCAGCAGATCGAGAATCTGCGCCTGCAGCGTTACGTCCAGGGCGGTGGTGGGCTCGTCGGCGATGAGAAGCTCGGGGTGGCAGATGAGCGCCATGGCGATCATCACGCGCTGGCGCAGCCCGCCCGAGAGCTCGTGGGGATACTGCTGCAGGCGGCGCTGGGGCGAGTTGATGCCCACGCGGTCCAGCATGGCCATCACCTGCTCGCGCGCCTGCGGCTCGCTCACGGGACGGTGCAGCCGCAGCGCCTCCACAAGCTGGAAGCCAATGGTGAAGGTGGGATTGAGGCTCGTCATGGGATTCTGGAAAACCACCCCGATGCGGTTGCCCCATAGCGCGCGCAGTTGCGCCTTCGGGGCCGTGATCAGATCGATGCCGTCGAAGCGCACCGAGCCGCCGGTGACCTGTGCGGGCGGCGAGGGCAGCAACCGGATGGCGGACATCACCGTGACGGTCTTGCCGCAGCCCGACTCGCCCACGAGCCCGAGGGTCTCGCCCTTGGCCAGGGAGAAGCTCACCGCGTCCACCACCGGAACGCTCGCCCGGGCAGACCCGAAGCCCACCGAAAGCGCGTCCACTGCGAACAGCGTCACTCCAGCACGATCCTCGGGAAATACAGCGACACGAGCCAGTTGGGCACGTCCACGATCTCGGAGATGCGCAGATCCGCGCACACGCTGCACAGCATGTAGGCCTCCACGGCCGACATGCCGTGGCGCCGCGTGAGCAGGTCGATCATGCCGCGCACCGCGTCGCGCGCGCCCTGGATGAGATCGGGCGACACGCCGGTGGTGACCTCGTAGCCCTTCGCGTCCAGGTGGCGCGTGACGGGCCCGGGTGTGGTGAAGCGCGGGAAGGCGAGCTTCTCCCCCTTGATGAGGTCGAACTTGAGCGCCACGCTCATGGGGCTTTCGATGGCCGTGCCGCACACCTCGCCATCGCCCTGGGCCGCGTGGGTGTCGCCCACGGAGAACAGCGCGCCGGCCACTTCCACGGGCAGGTAGAGCTCGGTGCCCTCCGCCACGTCGCGCACGTCCATGTTGCCACCCACGCGGCGCGGCGGGACGATGCTGTGCTGTCCGTCCTCGGCCATGGCCACGCCGATGGTGCCGGTGAAAGGCTTGAGGGGCACCCGCCCGAAGCGCCCGAAGAACGCCGGCGCCAGCGTGGCCGGGTCGTACTTCCACAGGTGCAGGGCGGGTTCGGTGAAATCGTCGGCCAGCAGCCCGAAGCCCGGGATGTTGGCGGTCCAGCCCCAACCCGAGGGCTTGAAGCCCAGCAGCGTCACCTTGAGCACGTCGCCCGCCCGGGCGCCATCCACGAACACCGGGCCGGTGACGGGATTGACCTTGCCGAAATCCATGGTGCCCACATGGGCCACGGTGGAGGACGGCGAGAGCTGCCCGCCGGAGGCTTCGAAGACCTCGAATTCCACCGACTGGCCGGGCGCGATGGTGAGCACCGGCGCGATGGCGTTGTTCCAGCCGATGTGGTGCTGGTGCCGGTGGATGGTGTGATCGTGATGCGTGTGTGCCATGAAGGCGTGCTCCCGCGCGATGCCGGAAAACGACGCGGGCGCGGAAGGCCGCGCCCGCGTCGCATCGGGCTGGCGTGCCTCGCGGCGCACCAGCCCGGGCCTGGCTCAGCCCTTGATGTAGATGTGGTCGTAGTTGATGGGGATGCGCACCGGATCCACGTACAGGTTGTCCGGCCCGCCCAGCCGCTTGGCGCGGAAGGTGAAGCGCTGCTCGTTGAACACCGGAATCCACGGCGCGTCTTTCATGATGTCCGTGAATACGGTCTTCCAGGCCTGCGCCCGTTCCGCCGCCTTGGCCGGGTCGGACATGGCGTCGGCAGCCTCGGCACGCTTGTCGAGCTCCTTGTTGCAGTACCACGACCAGTTCCAGCCGCCCGCCGTGGCGCCCGCGCAGCCCAGGATGGGTCCGTAGAAATTGGAGGGATCGGGGAAGTCCGCGATCCACGCCATGCCGCCGGACCAGATCATGGGCGCGGTCTTGGGCTTGCCGCCGGCCGCGATGACGTTGGCCTGGGCCAGGTTCTTCAGCGCCACCTCCACGCCGATCTCCTTCAGGTCCTGCTGGATGGCCTGGGCGATGCGCGGGTTGGGATCCACGTTGAACACGTACAGCGTGGTCTTGAAGCCCTTCTCCAGCCCCGCCTCCTTGAGCAGCTCCTTGGCCTTGGCCGGGTCGTAGGCATAGCCCTTGAAGTCCTTGTCATAGCCGGGCATGGACGGCGGCAGCGGCTGGGTGGCCGGCACGGCGCGGTTGTTGATGATCTTGACGATGCGCTCCTTGTTGACGGCCATGTTCACCGCCTGGCGCACACGCGCGTCATCGAAGGGCTTCATCTGCACGTTGAGCGTCACGTAGCCGGTGTGCAGCTGGCCGCCTTCCACGATCATGCCGGCGTACTTGGGGTTGTTGCGGATCTCGAGGAACTTGGCCGGCGGGATGCCGTCGCCGGCCACGTCTGCCTCGCCCTTCTCGAGCTTGAGGATGGCCGTCATGGGCTCCAGGCCCACCTGGAAGGTGATCTGGTCCAGCTTGGGCACGCCGGGCACGAAGTAGTCGGGGTTCTTCTTGAACACCAGCTGCTGGCCGAGCTTCCATTCAGCCACGGTGTAGGCGCCCGAACCCACCGGCTTCTTGCCGAAGTCCTTGCCTGCCTTGTCCACCGCCTCCTTGGGCACCACCGAGGAGAAGTTGAGCGCCACGATGTGCAGGAAGGTGGCGTCGGGACGCGACAGCGTGAACTGGATAGTGGCGGGATCCACCACCTTGATGCCCTTCACTTCCTTGGCCTTTCCCTTCTTGAAGGCGTCCATGCCGGCGATCTGGTCGTAGAAGCCGGCGCCAGGGCTCTCGGTCTTGGGGCTGTTGGTGCGCTCGAAGGAATACTTCACGTCCTGAGCCACCACCTCGCGGCCGTTGTGGAACTTCACCCCCTTGCGCAGCTTGAAGGTGTAGGTGAGGCCGTCCTTGGAGATGTCGTAGCTTTCCGCCAGGCTGGGCACCAGCTCGGTGGTGCCGGGCTTGTAGTCCAGCAGCCGCGAGAAGATGCTCTTGATCATGGACCAGTTCACCCAGTCGTAACCGATGGCGGGATCGAGGGTGACGATGTCGTCCTTGTAAGTGACGATGATGCTGCCGCCGGGCTTGCCCTCTTCCGCACTGGCGGAGAAAGCCGCCGGCAGCGCGAAGGCAGCGGCGAGCGCGGCGATGAGGATGCGACGTTTCATGGGAAAGCTCCTTGGGGTCAGGATTGTTGTGGTGTCACGGCGCCGTGCGAAGCTTGATGCGCGGATCGACGAAGGGCGCCACCACGTCGGCCAGCAAATTACCGAGAATGATCGCCACGGCCGCCACCAGAGTGACCCCCATGATGATGGGGATATCCACCTGCTGAATGGCCTGCCATGCCAGCTGGCCGATGCCTGGCCAACCGAACACCGATTCCACCACTACTGCCCCACTCATGAAAAGCCCCACGTCGATGCCGATCATGGCCACGATGGGAAGAAGGGCATTGCGCAGCGCGTGCACCAGCAGCACCCGCCACTCCGGCGCCCCCTTGGCCCTCGCCGTTCGGATGTAGTCCTGGGTGAACACGTCGATCAGGCACGAGCGCACCATGCGCGCATACCAGCCCGCGCCCAGCAGCCCCAGCGTGAGCGCCGGCAGCACCAGGTGGCGCGCTTCGCCGTAGCCGCCCACGGGAAACCAGTCGAGCCGCACCGCGAACACGTACAGCAGCAACATGGCGGCCACGAACTGCGGCGTGGATACGCCCACGAAGGAAGCCACCATGCTGGCGTTGTCCAGCCTCGAGCCACGCTTCACCGCTGCCACCACGCCGATGGCGACACCCATGAGCAGTTCGCAGGCGATGGCCGCCATCATGAGCAGCAGACTGGCGGGCAGGCGCGCGGCGACGATTTCACTGACCTCGGTTTTCTGCGCGTAACTGCGACCCAGGTCGAGCTGCGCCAGCCCGGACAAATACCGGCCGTACTGCACGTGCAAAGGCTGGTCGAGACCGAGCTGCTCGCGGATCACTTGCACCGTCTCGGCCGTGGCACTGCGCCCGGCGATCTGGCGCGCGGGATCGGCCGGCATGACGTACAACAGCACGAAGGTGATCAGGCTCACGCCCAACAGCAGCAGCAGCGCCTGCCCCACGCGCCCGGCGAGGTAGCGCGCCATCAGGCCTGCCTCGCGCGCAAGGTGGGATCGAGCGCCTCCCGCAGCGCGTCGCCCAGCAGGTTGAAGGCCACCGCCATGGCCACGATGGTGGCGCCGGGGATGAACACCAGCCAGGGCGCGGTGGTGAAATAGCTCTGGTTCTCGAAGATGATGTTGCCCCAGGAGGGCGTGGGCGGTTGCACGCCGATGCCCAGGTAGGACAGGGTGGCCTCCAGCAGCACGGTGGTGGCGATGCCCAGCGTGCCCCACACCACGATGGTGGGTACCAGGTGCGGTACCACATGGCGAAACAGGATGCGCACCCGCGATGCGCCCAGGCTGCGCGTGGCCTCGATGAACTCGCGTTCGGTAAGCGACACCGTCTGGGTGTAGATCACCCGCGCGATCTGGACCCAGTTCACCATGGCGATCACCAGGGCCACGATCCACAGGCTGGGGGTGAACACCGCCGCCAGCACGATGGCCAGCAGCAGCGCCGGAAAGCACATCATCAGGTCGGTGAAGCGCATCAGCGCGTTGCCGGCAAAGCCGCGCACATAGCCAGCGGTGACGCCCACCAGGGTGCCGATGAGCAGCGCCACACCGTTGGCCACCACCCCGATCACCAGCGAGGTCTGGGCGCCCCAGATCACCCGCGAAAACAGGTCCCGTCCCAGCAGGTCGGTACCGAACCAGTACTTCGCGCTGGGAGGAAGCGGCGCCCCCTCGAGGGTGAGGCCATCGAAAAACGTTTCCTCTGGCGAATAGGGCGCGAACCAGGAGGCACCCGCCGCCAACACCAAAACCGACAAAACGAAAAAAGCGGCCGCGAGCGCGGTCTTTCTGGAAAACAATGCCTTCATAAGGGATATGTCCCGAAGACGACGGATATGGTGAGCACCGGCGACCAGCATGCCCGACCGCGCACGAGCGCCACGGGCCGACCCCGCCCTTGGACAGCCAACCGGCAAGGGCTCCTGCATCGTTTCCCGTTCAGGCGTCGCCAGCGTTTGTATCCGACATTACGCTGCACTGCAATACCGTAGAGCAATCTCACGGGTCCGCCAACCCTAAAGTTTCCCGCAGATCGGCAGATAAAACGCTCATCAGAGTTGGTCCCCGCCATCGAGGCCTCGTCCGATCGAGCCGGCACAGTGCCCGCGCGACCGATATCACCCCACTGGGCAGGGGCTGAACCCGGTGTCATCGGTACCCTCAACAACCCGATTCAATCCCCGTCAACCAAGCCAAACGGCGCGGGCAGCTTGCTCTGTCCGCAGCCATAACCGTCGGTACTCGATCCAACGGCACAGCCCAGGCTACGAACCGCATACGCGCGCCGTCGGCAGCAAATGAACCCAGGGATACCCGCCTCCAGCGAGCACGAAGCGCCGCACCCGGACTCCCGGGTAACGCTGATCAACGAGGTTCGGCGTCAAGCAGCCGAGCGGCTCGGCCAGGGCATCGCCCGCGCCTTGCAGACGGTAACCGCAGAGTTGGACGCCCTCGACCGGGCATGCGCACCCGGCGATGGGCGTCACCATGATCTCGGCCTCGCCAATGCCTGGCGCGAGCTGCGCGACACCATCGAGGCGCGCGTGCAAAAGCGTCTCGAGGAGGCTTTCCAGCAGTGCGTTCGTGGAACGCGGCCGAGTCCGCACGCTTTCTCGGAAACCCGCGCCGCCTGGACCGAACTGTCGCTCATGGCCGATGGCGACCTTGAGGAGACCGTGCGCCTGGGCGACATGGCCGTGCGCCTGCGCGACGGCGCCGATGAGGAACTCGCCGCCTTCGACCAGCGCATGGCATGGTTGATCCCAGTGCAGCACCCTCGTCCCGAGGACAACCCGCTCGGGCCCGAAACCATCTGCGATGCCCTGCGCGCTTCCCTCACCCTGGTGCGGGGCGACCGCACATTGCGCCTGCTGCTGATTGCGGCTTTCCAGCACGCGCTGAGCGAAACCCTTCTGCCCCTCTACCAGAGCCTTAACGGCCTGTTGCGCCAGAACGGCGTGCTGCCGCACATCCGTTATGGCGACACGAAGAAACCCGTTCCAGGCAACGGCCCTGGTACCGGACCGCGTGTCACGAGCGCCGCCGTTGCGACGGAGGACGCAAACCTCGCCGCCCTGCTCAAGCGGGTACTGATGGCCATGGACGCCCGGCCAGCAGCGACTCCGGGAGAGGCCCTCAGGCCTGCGCCCTCGCCAGTCACCAGCCATGGCGTTGCGGCCGATATCCAGCCCCCTACGCAACCACTTGCGCCACCCGAGGTGATGACCGGGAAGCCCGCGCACGCACCCCGGGGCGAGTTGCTGCACGCCCTCGCCCTGGCGGAGCGCGGCGAGCGTTTCGCCGCGGATCGGGAAGTGCTCGAAGCACTGCAATGGAAGGAGGATTCGCAACGGGCCCCCGGGGCAGCCCACGAGCCTGGCGAATCGTCCCTGAGCAGCCCGGGCGAAGCCCAGCCGGTCAACGCGCTGCGCAAGCTCGGCCGGACGCCCCTCGCCGCTCGGCTGGACCCCATGGATGCACTGACCCTGGACATGGTGGCGCTGCTGTTCGAGCAAATCGTGGCCGACACGCGAATCACCCCGCCCATGAGGATGCTCATCCATCGCCTGCAGGTTCCCGTCCTCAAGGCGGCGCTGCTGGACCGAACCTTTTTTTCAGTCCCCGACCATCCGGCGCGGCGAACCCTGGACCTGCTGGGAAACATCTCCCGCACCGTGGGAGACCGGCTTCCGGCCTCCGGCGCACTCTCGCAACGCCTCGAGGCCTTGGTGGAACGCACCTCACGGGAATTCGATGGCGACCTGGGCGTGTTCCACCGTGCCACGACCGAACTCCACAGTCTGTGGCGCAACGCCACATTGGCTGCCAGACGGCATGCCCAGCGCGTTCAGGAACGCGAGCGCCTGGACACAGCCCGCCAGTGCGCAAGCGATGCATTGCGTGCCCGCGTGGCTGGCCACGCGATTCCCCGCCCGGTGCTGCACTTCCTCGCCACGGAATGGCTGAAGCTCATGATCTTCACTTACGCCACCAGCGGTCCGGACAGCCGTGGCTGGCAAAACGCCCTCGAGACCCTGGAAAACCTGCTGTGGACGCTCACCCCCAAGCAATCGCTCCCGGAACGTCACCGTCTGGGATCACTGCTGCCCCAGCTGCTCAAGTCCCTGCACAAGGGCATGGCGGCAATTGGCACGGCTGAGCCGGTGAAGGAGCGCTTCATCGCTGCGCTCATGCGGGGTCATGCACGCACCATCGGCGCCGGAGCGCAGGAAGCAATCGAAGCCCCCGCCATCGCCGCCAAGCCCCCAGCTGCCGCTACTGCAGCACGCTCATCCACCAGCAAACCCGCGGCGGTGGCGGCGCTGCCCGTCGCGGGAAGCAACGCCACGCCACTCACCTTGGCCGAGAAGCATGGTGATTCGACCGCCACCGCGCCACTCACCTTGGCCGAGAAGCCTGTTGGCTCGCACTCCGCCATGGAAAAGAAGCCTGCGGCCTCGACTTCCACCGAGCCACACGCCGCGCCACCCGCCGTCACGGCAGAGGCCCCACCGATGGGCAAGCCGCAACCCGCGCGCGTCCCGGTGGCGATCGTCCAACCAGCACCCCCTGCCGCCACCCCACGGAATGTTCCACCAGCAGCTCCCGCGGTCACGGTGCCCAACCCCTTCGGTGATGGCGAGATCGAGTTCGAAGAGGTGTCCTTTGGCGAATCCGCCGCCCCCGTTACTGCGGCCCCTGCCGACCGGCATACCCAGGCCGTCGCCAAGCTGCGCGAGGGTGACTGGATCGAACTGCGCGAGGAGTCGGACAGCGCGCCCGTGCAGGCACGCCTGTCCCACGTGGACAACCAGCGCGGCGCATACCAGTTCGCCGACCGCAAGGGCCAGCGGATCGCCGAGTATTCCCTCTTCCAGTTGACTTGCGAGCTGCGCAGCGGCCGCATCGTGCTGCTGGACAGCGCGCCGACACCAGGGCGTGCCGCCAGCACCTTGGGCGGTCTGCTTCGCAAAGGCGGCGGGCGGTCGGCCTGAACATCGGATCCCGCACGCCGCCCCGGCGCAGGGCTGGGGCTTGCGCGGCGTGCATCTCCCGTGGTCCACTTGAAAGCATGTTCATCGTGGTTCGCATCGGTTTTGCTTCGCACCGGGCTCGCCCACACCCGCGCCTGGCCTCAGGCCGCGAGCGCTGATCGGTATCTCCCTGCCTGGCGGCGTCGATCCGTTGTCGGCATGCACCTTCACTGCTCTCCCGCCTCAAGGCGCCCAGATGGCGCAGACCACACCATGACGCATCGCACCGACGACCTTCGCATCCGTGGCATCAAGGAGCTTGCCCCGCCCTCGCACCTGCTGCGCGAGTTTCCCTGCAGCGACCGCGCCGCAGACTCCGTCGAGGCCGGCCGCCGCGCCGGACATCGCATCCTGCACGGCATGGAAGATCGCCTGCTGGTGATCGTGGGCCCCTGCTCCATCCACGACCCGGCCGCGGCGCGGGAGTATGCCGGCCGGCTTCTGGAGCAGCGCCACCGGCATGCCAGCGAGCTGGAAGTGATCATGCGGGTCTACTTCGAAAAACCGCGCACCACTGTGGGCTGGAAGGGGCTCATCAACGACCCTGACTTGAACGGCAGCTTCGACATCAACAAGGGCCTGCGCGTGGCGCGCGAGCTGCTCCTGGACATCAACGAGCTGGGCCTGCCGGCGGGCTGCGAGTTCCTGGACATGATCACGCCGCAGTACAGCGCCGATCTGGTGGCCTGGGGCGCCATCGGCGCTCGCACCACCGAGAGCCAGGTACATCGCGAGCTCGCCTCGGGCCTGTCGTGCCCGGTGGGCTTCAAGAACGGCACCGACGGCAACGTGCGCATCGCCGTGGACGCCATCAAGGCCGCCCAGCAGCCGCATCACTTCCTCAGCGTCACCAAGGCGGGCCATTCGGCCATCGTGGCCACCACCGGCAATGAAGACTGCCACGTCATCCTGCGCGGCGGCAGCAAAGCGCCGAATTTCGATGCCGCCAGCGTGCGCGCCGCCTGCGACGAACTAGCCCGCGCCGGACTCGGGCAACGGGTGATGATCGACGCGAGCCACGCCAACAGCCAGAAAAGCCCCCAGAACCAGATCCCCGTCACCCTCGACATCGCTGGCCAGGTGGCCAGCGGCGAGGCGCGCATCGTGGGCCTGATGGTGGAGAGCCACCTGGTGGCTGGCCGCCAGGACCTGGTGCCCGGCGCCGCGCTCACCTATGGCCAGAGCATCACTGACGGCTGCATTGGTTGGGAAGACACCACCCGCCTGCTGGATGCGCTGGCGCAGGCGGTGCAGGCGCGGCGCAAGGCGCAGGCGAGCGGCGAGGCGGCCTGAGCGCCCGCGAGGGTGCCGCGCCATGGCGCACCCTGGGTGAGCCGCTGTTGCACCGATACCGTCTGCCAGCGCTCCTGCGGCGCCCGGTCATGAGGGCAGCGCCGTGAGCCAGCCCGTTGGCCGCCAGGGCCGCCTCAAGGCTGGCAACGCCCACGGCACGGTGGCGGCGGCCTTCGGCCGCAGCTACCTCGTGGCCCTCGACGAAGGCGAAACCATCACCTGCTTCCCGCGGGGCAAGCGCAGCGAGATCGCCTGCGGCGACCGGGTGCTGGTGGCGCCCACCGCCCCGGGTCAGGGGGTCATCGAGGCGGCCGACCCGCGCTCGTCGCTGTTCTACCGTGCCGACAGTCATCGCCAGAAGCTGATCGCCGCCAACGTCACTCAGGTGGTGGTGGTGCTGGCGGCCTCGCCCAGCTATCACGAGGAACTGCTCAACCGTTGCCTAGTGGCCGCCGAGCACGCCGGCATCGGCGCGCTCATCGTGCTCAACAAGTCCGACCTGGATGGCGCTGCACGCGCGCTGCAATCGCTGCAGCTCTACGCCGGGCTCGGCTACGGCGTGCTGCCGCTGGAAGCACGCCGCGATGTGACGGCGTTGCGCCATCGGCTGGAAGGCCATGCCAGCGCGCTGGTGGGCCAGTCGGGGATGGGCAAGTCCACCATCATCAACGCCCTGCTGCCGAGCGCCGGGGCCGCCACGGCGGAGATCTCCGTGGCACTGGACTCCGGACGCCACACCACCACCCATGCCCGCTTGTACCGCCTCGGCCCGCGCAGCAGCGTGATCGATTCGCCCGGCATGCAGGAGTTCGGCCTGCACCACCTCTCGGTGCAGGACGTGGACCACGCCTTCGTGGAATTCCGGCCGTTCCTGGGCCAGTGCCGCTTCGCCAACTGCCGCCACCAGGGGGAGCCGGGTTGCGCCCTGGATGGGGCAGTGCTGTCGGGCGCGGTAAGCGCGCGGCGGCTGGAGATGTACCGCCGCATCGCCCCGGCGCTGTGAAGGCCGCGCCAGGCGCGGCGGGCCGCTTCACCCCGCCCAGTTGGCGAGGGTGAGCAGGCCGATGAGCAACAGCCAGAGCACCAGGGCCCGCCACACCAGGCCGCGTGCACCCTGCATGTGCTCCACGTCGGCCTCCTCACCCAGGCCCAGCCCCGGGCGCAGCGCCACCGAGCCGTCCAGGTGCAGCGCCTCGCCCAGCCGGACGCCGATGGCACCGGCACCGGCAGCGAGCACGATGCCCTCGCCGCGGTCGGGCCAGGCGGCAGCCTGGGTGCGCCAGCAATACACCGCATCCTCGAAGTCGCCCACGATGGCGAAGGACAGCGCTGTCAGGCGCACGGGCAACCAGTCCAAGGCGCGGAAGGCGTCGCCAGCGAAGCTGCCGAAGTTCTGCATGATGGCCTCGCCCGAGCCGGCCCAGCGCCGCTCCAGGCGCGCCGACAGGGCGTAGAGCAGCGCGCCACCGGGCCCCGACAACAGCGTGCCCAAGGGGCCTGGCAGCAGCGTGCCGAAGAGCGCCGGCAGGAACACGAACCAGGCCATCACACCGAAGGCATAGCGATGGGAAGCCGCCAGACCGCCCTCGATGGCCGCCTTGGCCACCTCGGCGGAGCTGAGCTCGGCGGCAGGCTGACCGCGCCAGGCGGCCAGCTGGCGGCGCGCCTCGTCGAGCTGGTCGGCGCGCAGCGACTCGAGCACCTCCCCATAACCGCGGCTGAACCGCCGCAGACCCATGGTGAAGTGCAGCACCGCCACGCTCCACGCCAGCCCGAGCAGCGCGTGCGCCGACGACAACAGCAGGAACACCACTTCCCCGGCCACCACCAGCGGCACCACCGCCGCCAGCCAGCCAAACACGCCATGGCTGCGCTGGCCGGCGTTGCAGCCGCGCGCCACCGCATCGGCCCATCGGTCGAGCAGCCGCCCCACCGGGCCCGCGGGGTTGGGGGCGAGCACCTGCTCCAAGAGCAAGGCGATGATGAGGGAGAACAGGGCCACGGGAGAGAGGCGGGAGCCGCGCGCGAGGGTTGTGCCCGTCAGTCCAGGTAGCGCAACGCGCCGCGCGCCGCCAGCTCGGCCTCGTTCCAGAAGGCGAGCTTCTCGCCGCCCTTCACCCGCGCCTCGGCCTGCGCCTCCTTTTGCCGCACCACCTCCAGTTGCCGCGCCACCGCTTCGGCCTGGGCGAGGGGCACCACCACCACGCCGTCGCGATCACCCACCACGATATCGCCCGGATTGACATGCACGCCGCCGCAGGTGACGCCGCAATTCACCTCTCCGGGTCCGTGGGGAAAGCCGGCGTTGGGGCAATGGCCGCGGGCGAACATGGGCAAACCCGAGGCTAGCAGCCCGGGCACGTCGCGCACCAGGCCGTCGCACACCACACCCTCCACGCCGATACGCTTGGCCCACAGCGCCCACAGGTCGCCCACGGTAGCGGCGGTGTCGTTACCCGCCGTGGCCACCACGATCACATCGCCCGGCTGCACGTGGTCCAGCGCGGCCATGCACGCCAGGATGTCTATGGGAGCGCAGTAGGCCGTCACCGCCGGCCCGCAGATGCGCATGCCGGGGTCGAGGGGCTTGATGGAATGGTGCAGGCTGCCCATGCCGTTGCGCGCATCGGTCACGAAGCCGGTGGGCGCGTGGCGAAACGCATCGAGCAACGCCGCCGGGGGCCTCGGGATATTCCGCCGGATGGTGAGGGCCACGGGACTTCCGATCATCTTGCCGTCTCCTGGCGCGGCGGACCAGGCGCCCCCGCGGTGCCGTCAATCGTAGCGCAGTCGGAGACGCGCACCCGCCGCAGTGGTCGCAGGGCCGGCCGCTCAGCGGGTCAGGCGCAGGTACAGGCCGGGCAGTTTTTCCGGCAGCCGGTTCACGTGGTCCACCACCATGAAGTTGCGGCTCCCGAAGATGCGGCTCACGTAGGCATCGGCCTTGGGGTCGACGCTCATGCAGTAGGTAAGCACGCCCTGACGGCTCGCTTCCTCCACGGCCTTCTTGGCATCGAACATGAGGTACTGGCGGTCGTGCACGTCGACGTCGTGGGGCTCGCCATCGGTGATGAGCAGGATCAGGCGGCGCTCGGCGGCGCGCCCGCCCAGCCAGCGCGCGCCATGGCGGATGGCTGCGCCCATGCGGGTGGAGAGGCTGCCGCGCATGCCCGCCAAACGCGCCCGGGCGAGATCGTCTAAGGGGGCGCCGAAGTCCTTGAAGCGCAGGTAGTTCACTTCCTCGCGGCCGTTGGAGCAAAAGCCGTGCACGGCGAAGCTGTCGCCGATCTTCTCCATGGCCGTGGACAGCAGCACCGTGGCCTCGCGCGCGAGCGACAGCACGCTCGCGTTGCAGGCCTTCACCAGGTCGTTGGTGGATTCAGACAGGTCCAGCAGCACCAGCACCGCCAGGTCGCGGTCGCGGCGCTCCACGCGCACGTGCACGCGCGGGTCGGGCGTGCGCCCCTGGCGAAGGTCGCTCACGGCGCTCACCAGGGCGTCCAGGTCGAAGCGGTCGCCGTCCATCTGCTTGCGCAGCTTCACCGGCCTGCGCACCAGGCTGCCGCGGATCAGGCGGTCCAGGCGCTCCAGCAGGTCGGCGTTGCGCAGCAGGATGTCCTCCACCACCGCCGCGTCGCCCACCGGGGCGTGCCGCTCCAGCACCGTGGCCCACTGCGGCCGCGACAGGCCGATGAGGTAATCCCATTCCGGATGCTTCACCACCCGCACTGCGTCCACGGCCTCGCCCGCCTCGCCGCCGCCCGGGGCGTCCTCGCCCACCGGCTTCATGCCCGCGTCGGTGGCATCGTCGCGCTGCTCCTCCACGGTCTGGGCGTCCGGGTCGTCCACGGGATCGGGCTGGGCCAGCATCACCTCCTCGGCCAGGGCCGTGTCCTCGGGTTCGCCGTCGGGCTCCCACAGGAAGGCGTTGTCGTCGCGGTACAGCGGCTCAATCACCCATGTCTTGGCGTTGAACTGCAGGCGCATCTGGCCGATGTCGTTACCCAGCAGCGAGCCCAGCCGGCGAGGCATGCCCGTGTCGGCGAGGTCGCTGGCGGGATCGAAGAACAAGCGGCGCGCCTTCTGCACCCAGGGGCTGTCGTCCTGGAAGCCGGGGTCGAGCAGCGCGCGCGCCAGGCGCACGGCCAGTCCGGCGAAGGTGGCTGTGCCCTCCTCGGCTCGCGCCTCGTGGAATTGGAGCCACAGGCGGCGCAGGCCCGGCATCTGCCGGCAGGCCAGCAGTTCCACGCGGGCATCCTCGATCAAACCCACCAGCACCGTCTGGATGGGCCGCAGGCCGCCGCGCTTCATGGGCGTGCGCGGCGAGAAGGCCAGGTGCGCTGCCGCGTGCGCCACCGTGGCGCGGTACAGGTCGGCACCGCGCTCACCCGAGGCCGCCCGCCAGGCGTCGGGCAGGTGGACACCCACGTTGGAGAGGTAGGCGCGGCTCTGCTGCAGGGTGACGTGGAAGGGCCGCAGCTCCGTGCCTTCGTTCCACAGGGCGCGAAGGCCCAGCACCAAGCGCCGGCGCAGGTCGGAGAACTGCACCCCGCCCTCGGCGCGCAGGAAAAAGCGCGACTCGGGTGTGCGCAGGTCGAACCAGCCCTCCTGGGCGAACGGGTCGCGGGCATGGGCCTGAACACCCATAAGCGCCCAGGTGCGCAGGTCGCTCACCGAGAGGCTGGCCAGCAGCAGGTCCAGGTGGCCGAGCATGGGCTTCACGCCCTGCGGCGACTTCTCGGCCACGGTCTGCACGACCGCCAGGAACTCGGCGAAGCGACGCGGCTCGCGCAGGCGGCGCGCGGCCACCGGCGCGGCGGCGAACAGCGCCTCCATGGTGGCCTGGCTGGAATAGCCGTACACCGCCAGCGCGGTTTCCAAGAGGCCGTCCATGGCCTCCGCGCCCAGCTCCCGGGCCACCCGCGGCGCCTCGCGCAGGAAGGTGACGATGGCCGCCCAGGTGACGCCGATGGATTCGAGGCTGCGCACGGCGCGCAGGTAGGACTCGCGCCCGCGGGCGCCGAGGCAGGCGCGCGCCTCCGGCCAGGCGGCGCGCACCAGCTCCAGCTGCTCGCGGCCCAGGCCGGCGAGCAGATCGCGGTAGTCGTCGAGGTCGGCGCCCCGGCCGTTCATCGGCGCCCCGCGAGCGGGCGCACCGGCGCCCGCGGGTTGCGCGTGCCCGGCGGCCTGGCGAGGCGCCTGCCGCCGCCGCGCAGGCACGAAGCAGGCACACCGGGCGCCCCGGCGCCAACCGCGGCGCGCATCAGAAGAAGGTGGTCACCACCGACTCCAGGGCGTCGCGCATGTCGGGGTCGTCGGTGATGGGCTTGACCAGCGTCACCCGGCAGGCGGACACCGGGTCGATGCCGCGCGCGATGAGCCACCCGGCGTGGATGAGCATGCGGGTGGACACGCCCTCCTCCAGGCCATGGCCCTTGAGATTGCGCGTCTTCTCGCCCACCGACACCAGACGCCCGGCGATCTCGCCCGATACGCCCGCCTCGTGGGCCACAATCTCGATCTCGGTGTCGCGCGCCGGGTAGTGGAAGTCGAGCGCGCCGAAGCGCTGCTTGGTGGACTGCTTGAGATCCTTGAGGATGCTCTGGTAGCCGGGGTTGTAGGAGATCACCAGCTGGAAGTCGGGGTGGGCATGGACGAGCTCGTTCTTCTTCTCTAGCGGCAGGCTGCGCCGGGCGTCGGTGAGCGGGTGGATCACCACCGCCGTGTCCTGGCGCGCCTCCACCACCTCGTCCAGGTAGCAGATGGCGCCATGGCGCGCGGCCAGGGTGAGCGGCCCGTCCTGCCAGCGCGTTCCCTGGGCATCGAGCAGGTAGCGCCCCACCAGGTCGGAGGCGGTCATGTCCTCGTTGCAGGCGAGGGTGACGAGCGGCTTGCCGAGCTTCCAGGCCATGTACTCCACGAAGCGCGTCTTGCCGCAGCCGGTGGGGCCCTTGAGCATCATGGGCATGCGCGCGGCGTAGGCGGCCTCGAACAGGGGGATCTCGTCGGCCACGGGCCGGTAGTAGGGCTCGGCGGAGATGCGGTACTGGTCGATGACGCCGGGCGTCTCGTTGGGCAGGCTCAGGTTGCTCATGCAGGGCTCCAGGGAAATCGGTGCGGCGCTCACTTGCGCCGCGGCCCAGGCGGGGCACCGGTGGCGAGAACGCGCACGGCGACGAAGGCGGCGTGCAGCACCGCGCGCAGCGCGATGGCGTCGCGCGCCAGCACCCGCAGCCAGGCGCCGGCGCCGTTGGGCAGCAGCGAGGCCCCCGCCCAGGCGTCGGGGCTCGCCTCGAGACTGCTGCGCAGCGCCTCCAGCGCGCGGGCAGGATCGGCGCGATGCACGGCCAGCAGCGTGCCCTGCAAGGGGAAAGGCCCGTGCACGCCAGGCTGGCCCGACAGCACCGACTCGCCGGTGACGCGGAAGCGGTCGAGGACCAGCAGTTCTCCACCCTCGTCCTCCACGCGAGTCTCGGCGCGCAGCCAGTGGAAGGGCGCGCGGGCGCCAGCGGGGTCGTGCAGGAGGAAACCCTCGGAGGCGAGCACGGTGGCATCGGCCGCAGCGCGGATGGTGAGGCGCGTGTCCAGGCGCGCCGTGGGAAACAGGATCAGAGGGTCGGGCAGCCACTCCAGCAGCGCTCCCGGCGCGGCGTGCAGCACCATCTCCTGGTGTGCTTCTCCCTCGGGCATGGCGTGCACGATGGTGGAGGCGCCGGTGGTGAGGTGCGCCTGGGCGCCGGCGCCGGCGCTCGCGGCCAGGCCGAGGCGCTCGTGCTGGAACAGCCCGCCCGCGCAGGACTGCACGTACACGGTGGCAAAGCCGGCCGGATCGCCGGCGGCGTGAAGCACCCTTCCCACGTGGAAGGGGTAGGCCGCGTGCTGGCGGCGCAGGAACGTGGTGCCGTCCCCGCCCCGGGCGAACGCCAGGTTCACCTGCCGAGGCAGACGGGTGAGAGGCGCACCCTCGGCATCGAGCCTATCGGCCGTCAAAGAGCACCTCCCGCGCGATGGTCTCCACCACCGCGTCCACGCCCTCGCCCGTGGCGCAGTTGGTGAGCAGGACGGGGCGGCCGCCCCGCACCTCGTCGGCCTCGCGCCGCATGCGCGGCAGGTCGGTGCGGGTGTAGGGCGCAAGGTCGGTCTTGTTGATCACCAGCAGGTCGCAGGACAGCACGCCCAGGCCGCGCTTGCGCGGGATGTCGTCGCCGCCGGCCACGTCGATGACGAACAGCCAGTAGTCCACCAGGTCGAGAGAAAAGGACGAGGCGAGGTTGTCCCCGCCGGACTCGATGAGGATCAGCTCGAGCCCGGGGAAGCGGCGGTCCAGTTCGTCCGCCGATTGCATGTTGAGCGTGGGATCCTCGCGGATGGCGGAGTGGGGGCAGGCGCCGGTCTCCACCGCCAGCACGCGCTCGGGGGCGATGAGGCCGCTGCGGCGCACCCGCTCGGCATCCTCCTTAGTGGCGATGTCGTTGGTGATGACCGCGATATCCGTGCCCCGCGCCAGGAAACGCGGAATCAGCTGCTCCAGCAGCGCGGTCTTGCCCGAGCCCACCGGACCGCCTATCCCCACGCGGGCGGCAGTCCTGGGGCGGTTGCCCTGCACGGCCGGCCCTAGGCCGGCGGCGATGTCGTTCATGGGTAAGCCTCCGCTTCGGATCGCTCAGCGCAGCATATACCGCTGGGCCAGCGGCACCACGCTCGCCGGCTCGCAGCCAATCACCTTGCCGTCGATCATGACCTGGAAGGTCTGGGGATCGACGCTGATGTTGGGGCAGACGTCGTTGTGCAGCATGTGGGACTTGTTGAGCTTGCGCGTGCCGCGCACCGGGAGAATCTGTTTCTTCAGGCCCAGCCGGCCGGCGATGTCCGCCTCGATGGCGAGCTGGTTGACGAAGCAAGCCGACAGCGGCTTCTTCGCCTCGCCGAACGCCCCCCATTGCGGGCGCATCAGTAGCGGCTCGCAGGTCATGAGCGAGGCCGCGGAGTCGCCCATGGCGGCCCAGGCGATGAAGCCGCCCTTGACCACGAGCTCAGGCTTGATGCCGAAGAACGCGGGCCGCCACAACACGATGTCGGCCATCTTGCCCTTCTCCAGCGACCCCACGTGCTGGTCGATGCCGAAGGTGCGGGCGGCGTTGATGGTGTACTTGGCGATGTAGCGCTTGATGCGCTCGTTGTCGCCGATGCGGGTGGTCTCGGTGGACAGGCGGCCGAACTGGTCCTTCATTTTGGAGGCCAGCTGCCAGGTGCGGCAGATGACCTCGTTGATGCGGCCCATGCCCTGGCTGTCCGAGCCCAGTCCGGAGATGGCGCCCATGTCGTGCAGCACGTCCTCGGCGGCGATGGTCTGGGCGCGGATGCGGCTCTCGGCAAAGGCCACGTCCTCCGGCACCGCCGGGTTGAGGTGGTGGCACACCATGATCATGTCGAGGTGCTCGTCGAACGTGTTCACGGTGTAGGGATTGGTGGGGTTGGTGGACGAGGGCAGCACGTTCATCTGCCCCACGCAGCTGATCATATCCGGCGCGTGGCCGCCGCCGGCCCCCTCCACATGGTACATGTGGATGGTCCGGCCCTTGACGGCGGCCATGGTGTCTTCCAGGAAGCCCGACTCGTTGAGGGTATCGGTATGTAGCTGCACCTGGAAATCCAGCTCGTCCGCCACCGACAGGGCGGTGTCGATCACCGCGGGCATCGCCCCCCAGTCCTCGTGGATCTTCACGCCCACGCAACCGCCGGCGATCTGATCGTAGATGGAACGCGGCTTGGAGGTGTTACCCCGACCGAGGAAGCCGAAGTTCATGGGCCACTGCTCGGCCGCCTGCAGCATCTTGCCCACGTTCCAGGCGCCGCCGCAGTCGATGCCAACGGTGATGGGCCCGAGGGAGCCGCCCAGCATGGTGGTCAGCCCGGAGGAGATGGCGTGCTCCACCAGCTGGGCGGAGTCGAAGTGCACGTGCAGATCGATGCCGCCGGTCGTGGCGATGAGCCCTTCGCCGTCGCGCACCGTGGTGGCGGCGCCGCAGATCATTTCCGGGTGGACGCCGTCCATGGTGGCCGGATTGCCGGCCTTGCCGATGCCCACGATCCTGCCGTCCTTGATGCCGATGTCGCCCTTGACGATGCCGAGGACGGGATCGATGACCACCACGTTGGAGATGAGCATGTCGAGCGAGCCGGCGGCGCTGTCGTAGCCGGGCACGAGGCCGAGGCCATCGCGCAGCGTCTTGCCGCCGCCGTGGAGGCACTCGTCACCGGGCACGGAGAAATCGTGCTCGATCTCGGCGATCAGCGAGGTGTCGCCCAGCCGAACGCCGTCGCCCTTGGTGGGCCCATAAAGCTGCGCGTATTCCTTCCTGGAAATCCTGGCCATCTCAAGCCCCCTTGTAGCCGCGGCTGCGCGCGAGCTGCAGCGACTGTTCCTTGACGATGTCGCTCCGGGTGGAGCCGTTGGTCAGGCTGTTGAGGCCGTGAATCTCGCCGGTGCCGCCGAACAGCACCAGCGTGACCTCTTTCTCCTCCCCGGGCTCGAAACGCACGGCGGTGCCGGCGGGAATGTCCAGGTGCATGCCGAAGGCCTGGGCACGATCGAACTCGAGCGCCCGGTTGGCTTCGAAGAAGTGGTAGTGGCTTCCGATCTGGATGGGCCGGTCGCCGGTGTTGCGCGCCCGCAGCGTGGCCTTGCGGCGCCCGGCGTTGATCTCGATGTCTCCCTCGGCGGGGATGATCTCCCCGGGCACCGGCACTGCCTCCAGGGGCTTGCGCCCGGGGCGAATGGGATCGTGCACGGTCACGAGTTTCGTGCCGTCTGGAAAGGTGCCCTCGACCTGCAGGATCGGCATCATCCCGGCCACGCCCGGCATGACATCGTCGGTGGTGAGCAAGGTCGAACCGAAGGCGATGAGTTCCGCGACCGACCTGCCCTCGCGCGCGCCCTCGAGGATCTCGTCGGCGATGATGGCCGTGGCCTCGGGGTGGTTGAGTTTCAGGCCCTTGGCCCGGCGCTTTCGCGCCAGCTCCGCCGCGGTGTAGATGGTGAGCCGTTCGAGCTCGGTGGGTGTCAGCAGCATCGTTTTGTCTCCCTGTGTCGTCCTTGTTCCGGCCCCGCGCCGCCCCGGGCATCGACCCGCCGCCGGGCGCCCGCGCTGCCGCCCCGGGGCACCGAGAGCGCGCGCGGGCCTCAGCTGGCGAACAACCGCCCCGAGCCCGTCTCGTGCCGCATCATGGCGATCTCGGCCATGGGTGCGCTGCTGGCAATCTCCTCTACCGGCGGCGCGGGCCGCGCCGCCAGCGCCGCGATCTGGGCACGCCGCCCCAGCAGCACGCGCTGGGCATCCACATGGCCCAACACGCCCAGGCGCAACGCGGCGCTCACCAGGCCGGTGACAAGCTGGTGTGCCGACAGCGCCACGACTGCCTCGCGCCCGAGGCCGAAGGCGCGGCCAGCCCAGCCCTGCACCACCGCCAGGTTTCCCGGCGCCTCGCCGGCGGCCACCGCCTCGCGATACAGCGCTGCCTGCGGCGTGCGCAGTTCCTCGTGAACCTTCAGCAGGGCAGCGCCCAGGCGCCGGGCGCCCTCGCGGGCCTCGCGGGCGAGCGTGGCGGCATCCACCAGCCGGTCGATGGCGTAAACACTCTCCAGGTGATCGCCCGCCTCCCAGGCGGCCAGCAAGGCGGGCCGGTCGAAATGGGCCCAGCGGTGTTCGAGCTGCCCGGCCACGAATGCCTCCAGCCCGGCGCGATCCAGCAGGCGCTCGTTGCGTAGCGTCTCCAGGCCCCAGGAGAAAGCGTTGGCGCCGCTGGGGAAGAAGCTGTCGCCGAGCTGGAGCGCGGCGAGGGTGGCATCGAGCTCAGCCATGCCCCGCCACCCGCACCCGCCCATCACCCGTGAGCGCGGCGATGCGGACGAGATAGTCTTCGGCAGGGCCTTCCATGGACACGTGCAGCATGGTTCCCGCGAAGCGCACCTTCCAGTGCATGTTGCCGCAGAAATAGCCCAGTTCGATGGCAGCAGCGGTGTCGCGCGGCTCCAGAGCGAGCCACTGGGGCTCCTCGAGGCGCACCACCACGGCGCCTTGGTCATCCAGGCGCAGCACCGACCCGTTGGCGAGGCGTTCGCTGCGCTCGAGCAAGATGGCCGCTTCGGTGCCGCGGTCGGTGAATACGTGCAGGCGCCGGCGCGCGGTGTCGGCGCGGTTGAGGGTGACGTATTCCACCACGCCGCGGTGCGACAGCGCATGGAGCCGCTCTGCAGTGGCCGGATCCGAGGCGGAACCGACGATGGATGTGAGGCGAAGCATGGGACGGTGCAAGGGTGCGAAGGCGAGCCCGATGATAGATCCCGGGCCCCGTGGCCTCGCAACAGCGGCGGCCGCTCGAGCGGCCGCCGCGCTGCAACGGTTACTTGTGCACGGCTTCCTTGGTGGTGGGGATGCCGGGGATCGGGCACTCCTCCACGCCCACGGTATCGCGCGTGATGGCCTCCACCATCTCGCGGGTGCCCTCGGGGTCGGTGATCCACTTCTTGTAGAAGTCGTAGGGGCAGGCGGCCACGCCGTTGGCGTCCTCGCGGGAGTTGATTTTGCCCGTGTAGCCGCGGTGCAGCAGCTTGAAGAGGTGGTTCTGCGACTGGCCGGTCCGGCGCGCGTCGCGAATCAGCCCCTTGGAGAGCTGCGCGTACTGGATGCCGTATTCTTCTTCACCGCACTCGCCCAGCGTGCGGCCGTCGAAGCCCACGATGGCGGAGTGGCCGAAGTACGAGTACACCCCATCGAAGCCCGCGGCGTTCGCCACGGCCACGTAGACGTTGTTGGCCCAGGCCATGGCCTTGGCCATGATCACCTGCTGGTCCTTGGCGGGGTACATGTAGCCCTGGCAGCGCACGATGAGCTCGGCACCCTTCATGGCGCAGTCGCGCCAGATCTCGGGGTAGTTGCCGTCGTCGCAGATGATGAGCGACACCTTGAGCCCCTTGGGGCCTTCGGACACATAGGTGCAGTTGCCGGGATACCAGCCCTCAATGGGCACCCAGGGCATGATCTTGCGGTACTTCTGCACGATCTCGCCCTGGTCGTTCATGAGGATGAGGGTGTTGTAGGGCGCCTTGTTGGGATGGTCCTCGTGACGCTCGCCGGTGAGGGAGAACACGCCCCACACCTTGGCCTTGCGGCAGGCGGCGGCGAAGATCTCGGTCTCCTCGCCGGGCACCGTGGAGGCAGTCTCATACATCTCCTTCGAGTCGTACATGATCCCGTGGGTGCTGTACTCGGGGAAGATCACCAGGTCCATGCCGGGCAGGCCCACCTTCATGCCCTCGATCATTTCGGCGATCTTGCGGGCGTTGGCCAGCACCTCGGCCTTGGTGTGCAGCCGCGGCATCTTGTAGTTGACCACTGCCACGCCGACAGTATCGGCGCTGCTGGAAATGTCACCGTGTAGCATTTTTCACTCTCCTTCAGACTGTGGTTGAGTCGCTCGGGCGGGTGTGCCGCCAGGGAAATCCACGCTCGCGACGCCCTTGTCGCTGCGCGCTGTTGCAGCTCCGGACAGCCTGCTTGCCGCCGGCGCGTGATGCTGGTCAGATGGTGAGGAAGGCATGGATCTTCGCTGTATCCAGCTGGTCGCGCGGCGCCGCGTAGGCAAACTCGCCCTTCTCGATGATCAGGAAGCGGTCAGCCACTTCCATGGCGAAGGACAATACCTGCTCCGACACCAGCAACGCAAAGCCGCGCTCCTGCTTGAGCCGGGTGAGGGTGCGGGCGATGTCCTTGATGATGGAGGGCTGGATGCCCTCGGTGGGCTCGTCTAGCACCAGCACTTTGGGGTTGGACACCAGTGCCCGGGCAATGGCGAGCTGCTGCTGCTGGCCTCCCGACAGATTGCCGCCCTTGCGGGCGCGCATGTCGTGCAGCACCGGGAAGGTTTCGTAGATCCAGCCCGGCACGGTCTTGTCAGCCACATTCTCCATGCCGGTGAGCACGTTCTCCTCTACCGTGAGATAGGGGAAGATCATGCGGCCCTGGGGCACGAAGCCCATGCCTTGCGCCACGCGCTCGTAGCTGCGCGCCGCGCCGAGCTCGCGGCCATCCAGCACCACCTTGCCGCTGCGGGCCGGCAACAGGCCGATGAGCGACTTGAGCAGCGTCGTCTTGCCCATGCCGTTGCGGCCCATGATGGCGATGGACTCCCCGGCGGCGAGATCGAACCCCACGTCGCGAATCACGTGGCTGTCGCCGTAGAAAACGTTGAGTCCTGAAACGGAAAGCATCCAGGCGTCCTTTCAATGCCCTAGGTAGGTCTCGATGACCCGGGGGTCGGCCTGCACGTCGTCCATGCTGCCCTCGGCGAGCAGCTTGCCCTGGTGCAGCACCGTGACCTTGTGAGCGATCATGCGCACGAAGGCCATGTCGTGCTCGATCACCACCACCGAGCGGCCCTTGGTGATGCCGTTGAGCAATTCCGCCGTTTGCTCGCGCTCGCGGGCGCTCATGCCCGCCACCGGCTCATCCAGCAGCAGCAGTTCCGGATCCTGCATGAGCAGCATGCCGATTTCGAGCCACTGCTTCTGGCCATGGGACAGCAGCCCCGCCTTGGTGGAGAGCTGCTCGCGCAGGAAGATCTGGCTGGCCACGCCCTGAACCTTCCCCACCACGGCGGCATCGGGCCGGAAGAACAGCGAACCGAACACGCTGCGTTTCTTCGGCCAGGAGATTTCCAGGTTTTCGGCCACGGTCAGGTCTTCGTACACCGAGGGATTCTGGAACTTGCGGCCCACGCCGGCGCGGGTGATCTGGAACTCGATCATCTCGGTGAGTTCGAGGTTCTTGAACTTTACCGTCCCCGCGGTGGGCTTGGTCTTGCCGCAGATCATGTCGAGGAGGGTGGTCTTGCCCGCGCCGTTGGGGCCGATCACGCAGCGCAGTTCGTCCTGCTCCACGTAGAAGTTGAGACCGTCCACGGCCTTGAAGCCGTCGAAGGAGACGGTGAGGCCGTCTACCTGAAGGATGAGCGCGGCCATCTCAGGCGCCCCCGCCAGCGGCGCGCCCGCGCAGCCGGTCGAGCAGCCCGGCCAGCCCCGTGGGCAGGAACATCACCACCACCACGAACAACAGGCCGATGAAGTAGGGCCAGTACTCCACGAAATTCTCCGAGAAGAAGGTCTTGGCCCAGCCCACGATGAGCGCCCCGTACACCGCGCCCACCAGCGACAGCCGCCCGCCCACTGCTGCGTAGATGACCATTTCCACCGAGGGCACGATGCCCACCAGCGAAGGCGAGGCGAGACCCACCTGAATGGTGAACATGGCGCCGCCGATGGAGGAAAACAGCGCGGCCACCGCGAAGATGAAAGCCTTGAACAGCGCCGGGTCGTAGCCGGAAAAACGCACCCGGTCCTCGCGGTCGCGGATCGCCACCAATACCCGTCCCAGCCGGCTGCGCAGGATGAAGGCGCCGATGGCCACGCACAACAGCAGCAATCCGGCCGTGATCATGTACATGGTGACCTTGGAGCGGTCGTTGTCCAGGTCGTGGCCGAGGAAGGTCTTGAAGTCGGTGATGCCGTTCACGCCGCCCGTGTAGCCCTGCTGGCCGATGATGACGATAGCCATGATGGCCGACAGGGCCAGGGTGACGATGGAAAAGTACACGCCGCCCACCCGCTTGCGGAAGTTGGCGTAGGACAGCACGAAGGCAAGCAGCGGCGGGATCACCAGGATGGCTGCTACGGTGAACCATACGTGGTGAAAGGGCTCCCACCACCACGGAAGCTTCTCAACGCTGTTCCAGGACATGAAGTCGGGCAGGCCCTCCTGGCCGAAGAAGGCCGACAGGGCAGTGCCCGAGGATGAGTCCGCGTTGGCCGCCGCCTCGAGCTTGAGGAACATGGCCATCATGTAGCTGCCGAGCCCGAAGAACACGCCCTGACCCAGGCTGAGGATGCCACCGTAGCCCCAGATCAGAACGATGCCCACGGCACAGAAGCCCAGGCACAGGTACTTGGCCGCCAGGCCCAGCCGGAAAACATCCATGGCGAGGGGAAACACCACCAGCATGAGGGCCGCGAGCAGCCCGAAGCTGGCGACGCCCCACCAGTTGCCGCGGCGGCTGGAGGCGCCGGAGGCCACGGGGACGGAGACGGTTTCGCTCATGCGCGCCGCACCTTGGAGGCGAACAGCCCGTTGGGCCGGAAGTAAAGCACCACGATCACCAGCAGCAGGATGCTGGCCCGGGCCATGGAGCCGCTCATGGTGTACTCGAACCAGCTCTGCATCTGGCCGATCATGAAGGCCGAGGCGATGGTGCCCAGCAGGCTTTCCACGCCGCCGAAGACCACCACGATGAAGGTGTCCACGATGTAGGCCTGGCCGGTGGTGGGGCCGGTGGAGGCGAGCATGGTGAAGGAGCTGCCGGCGATGCCCGCCAGCCCGCAGCCCAGGGCGAAGGTGAAGGCATCCACGCGCTCGGTGTTGATGCCGGCAGCACCGGCCATGGGGCGGTTCTGGGTGACGGCGCGGATCCGCAGCCCCCAGCGGGTGCGGTACAGGAACAGGTAGACAGTAGCGGCGGTGACCACCGCCAAGGCGATGATGAAGATGCGCGACAGGGGCAAGGCGATGCCCTCGGTGACCGCCCAGGCGCCCTGGAGCCAGGACACGGTGGGCACCTCCACCTCCTTGGCGTTGATGAACTGGCGGAACAGCTGCTGTAGGATCAGCGACAGGCCCCACGTGGCGAGCATGGTGTCCAGCGGCCGCTTGTAGAGGAAGCGAATGAGCCCCCGCTCCAGCGCCCAGCCGAAGGCGAAGGTCACGCAAAAGGCCAGCACGATGCCCACCAGGAAGTAGATGCCGAACAGCCCCGGCAGGAACTTCGCGAAAAACATGGCGGTGAAATAGGTGGTGTAGGCGCCCATGGCCATCAGCTCTCCGTGGGCCATGTTGATCACGCCCATGAGGCCGAAGACGATGGCAAGCCCGAGGGCCATCAGGGTGAGGATGGTGAACAGGCTCAGGCCCGTGAAGGCCTGCATCGCCATCAAATCAAAGTTCATGAAGCGTTGTCCGGTGGACTCGCGCGGGGCGCGGCAAGCGGGAGCCGGCCCGCAGGCCGGCCCCCCCAACTCCGATGCCTTCAGGCCATTACAACTTCGGGAAGGGATTCGGCTCGATCAGCGGCGACTCGTAGATCATGTTGACCTGGCCGTCTGCCTGGAAAGTGCCGATGCGCGCGTGCTTCCACAGATGGTGGTTGCTGGCGTGGAACTTCACCTTGCCCTCGGGCGCATCGATTTCGAGATTGCTGGATGCCGCCACGACCTTCTCCACGTCGAAGCTCTTGGCTTTCTCGGCCGCCATCTTCCACAGGTACACGCCGATGTAGCCGCACTCCAGGGTGTCGCCCACCACGCGGCCGGCACCGTACTTGGCCTTGAACGCCTTGACGAACTTGTCGTTGGCGCCGTTCTTGAGGCTCTGAAAGTAGCCCATGCAGGTGAGGGTGTCGGCGGTGTTGTCGGCACCGATGCCCGAAACTTCCTCTTCGGACACGGCCAGGGACAGCAGGGTCTGGTTCTTGCCGGTGATGCCCGCGGCGGTGAGCTGCTTGAAGAAGGCCACGTTGCTGCCGCCCACCACGCAGTTCAGGATGACGTCGGGCTTGGCACCCTTGATCTTGTTGATGACCGAGGAGAACTCGATGTGGCCCAGCGGGTAGTAGTCTTCACCCACCAGCTTGCCGCCGCCCTTGGCCAGCACGGCCTTGGCGATCTTGATGGTGGTACGCGGCCAGATGTAGTCGGAACCGATCATGTAGAACGTCTTGCCCTTGTTCTTCATGAGCCATTCCATGGCGGCGATCACAGACTGGGACGCCTCCTGCGCCGTGTACATGATGTTGGGCGACTGCTCCAGACCCTCGTAATAGGTGGGGTAGTACAGCAGGCCCTTGGACTTCTCGAACACCGGCAGCACGGCCTTGCGGGAGGCGGAGGTGTAGCAGCCGAACACGGACGCCACCTTGTCCTTTTCGATGAGCTTGCGGGCCTTCTCGGCGAAGGTGGGCCAGTCGCTGGCACCGTCCTCCACCACCGCCTCGATCTTCTGGCCCATCACGCCGCCGGCCTTGTTGATCTCCTCGATGGCCAGCTGCTCGGCGTCCACCACTGACTTTTCGGCGATGGCAATGGTGCCGGTGAGCGAGTGCAGGATGCCCACCTTGACCGTGTTGGCCTGCGCGCCCGCCGTCCGGATGTTGAGCATCGGGAAGGGCACGGCTCCCGCCGCGGCGATCGCGGACGAGGTCTTGATGAATTGACGTCTGTTGAAATTACTCACGGTCTCTCCTTGTCCGGGGCTCGGGGCCCCTAATGGTTGGCACGTCGATTGAGAAGTCACAGCACCGCCCTCGAGGGTCGCGCCCGCACCACACGTGCGCACCGCCCGCCCGCCGGACGAAAAAAAAGCCCGAACCCCGGAAAAATCCGGCTCTCGGGCTTCTTTGCCTGTGGTCGGTGCGACGCCTGTGTCGCGCTGACCGCTATGAGGTGGCGCGCGCCGGTTGCGCCGCCGAACGCTTTTGAGCAAAACGGAGACCACCTGATCGCCGCCCTGCAAATTGCGTGGATCGTGCCATCGAACTCATTGAGATTGCAAGCGAATATGGACGGGCAACGCCGACTCGGGAGGAGCGCTGCGGGATCGTAGAACCGGCATGGCGCTCTTAATTGGTGCGAGACATGAAGAGAATGCCCGATATCGGGGCATTCATTCGTGCCTGCTTGAGCACGCTAGAATGTGGGCATCCGTGTCATTCCCAGCGCATCCCGGCCTCCGGCACCGCGATTTCCGTGGCAGGTGCAGGAATTGCTCCAGCGCTGCATCACTCCGCACGGGCGCATTGCCAACCCGGCTGCCGGCCGCAAGGAAGCGGCCCCGAGCCACGGCCGGAGGAACGCAGCACAACCGAGAAGACCCAATTTTATGAATTTGCGAACCGGTGCTCCCGTACGCGTGGGCATGCTGTTCTCCGAGACCGGCGTGACGGCGGCCATCGAGCGCTCCGAACGCCTGGCCACGCAGCTTGCGGTTGAAGAAATCAACGCATCCGGCGGCATCGGCGGGCGCCCGCTTGAACTCGTATCCCACGATCCCCAGTCCAGCCCGGCCGCCTACCGCACCCTGGCCGAATCGCTGGTGGCCGATGACGGCGTCAAAGTGATTCTGGGGTGCTACATGTCCAGCACCCGCAAGGCCGTCTTGCCGGTGCTCGAACGCTGGAATGCGCTGCTGCTCTACCCCACGCTCTACGAGGGCTTTGAATACTCGCGCCACGTGTTCTACACGGGGGCGGCCCCCAACCAGAACAGCGTGCAACTGGCCGAGCACATGACCCGCAGCTTCGGCTCGCGCGTGTTCATGGTGGGATCGGACTACGTGTACCCGCACGAATCCAACCGCATCATGAGCGACCTTGTCTTCGAGCGCGGCGGCGAGAAGGTGGCCGAGATCTACCTGCCCCTGGAGGCGAAGCCGGAAGATTTCCGGGCCATTGTCAAACGCATCAAGACCCAGCAGCCCGACTTCATTTTCTCCACCGTGGTGGGCGAGGGCACCGCCATGCTCTACCGGGCCTACGCCGAGGCAGGGCTGGATCCGGCGCGCATGCCCATTGCCAGCCTCACCACCACCGAGGCCGAGATCAATTCCATGGGAGCGCAATTCGCCGTGGGTCACCTCACCTCGGCGCCCTATTTCCAGTCGCTGGACACACCCGCCAATCGCCGCTGCGTCGCATCCTTCAAGGCGCGTTACGGCGATGACAAGGTCACCAACCAGTGCTGGGAGGCAGCCTATTTCCAGGTGCACCTGCTGGCCGATGCCATGCGCCGCACCGATCCCGACGACGTGGAAGCGCTGCTGCGCGCCCTGCCCGGTTCGGAGTTCGGCGCACCACAGGGCCGCGTGCGCGTGGACGAACACAACCACCACACCTGGCTCAAGCCGCGCATCGGCCGGGCCCGCGAGGACGGGCAGTTCGACATCATCGAGGAGGCCCGCTCCTGGGTGCGGCCCGACCCCTACCTGGTGTCGCACACCCTGGAGGACTGGAGCGTGCGCGTGAAGCTCGAGAGCGCCTGAAACGGCCGTGGCCACCGCCGCTCCGCCGCGCCCCGATGGCGCCACTCCCGCGCTGCTGCGCGACCTGCGCTCGCTGCAGGTAGTGGTGTTCCATCCCGACGACGCGGACGGTCAGGAACTGCTGGGACAGCTGCGCCGCATCGGCTGCCAGGTGAAGGCCTTCTGGCCGCCCCAGGAACGGCTGCCCGAGGACACAGGGCTAGTGTTCTTCGCCGTGCGGCCCGAGGCGCTGGCCGAGGAGCCCGCCTGGCTCAAACGCGACCCGCTGCCGCCGGTGATCGCCGTGGTGAACTACGAGAACCCCATCACCATCGAGGCGGTGCTGCGCCTGAACGCGGCGGGCATCGTGGCCTCGCCGGTGAAGTCCTTCGGCATCCTGTCGGCCACGGTGGTGGCGCTGTCCCAGTCGCTGCGCGCCCGCGAGCGCGAGCGCTACGTGACGCGCCTGGAGCAGCGCCTGGCCGGGCTGCGCAAGCTCGCCAAGGCCAAGACCGTGCTCATGCACTCTCGCGGCATCGGCGAGGAGCAGGCCTACCAGTTGATACGCTCCCAGGCCATGGCCAAGCGCGTCACCACCGAGGAGATCGCCGACGCCATCATCAAGGCCAACGACATCCTGTCCTTCGAGGGCAAGTAGGGCGCGAAGCAGGGCCGGGCCGATGGTCCGGCAGCGCCGTGCGCCACGAGGCAGTGCAGCAGCGGGGACGGCTATCCTCCCCACGCATCCCAGACAACCGGGCGCGCCAGACGGGCCGTCCCTTCTTCCGGAGACCCTCATGAACACCACCCGCACCCTGCTGTTTTGCCTCGCCGTCTTCCTGGCCGCCTGTTCGAAGCAGGAGGACCCTGCCAGCGCGGCGGGCGCCGCCAGGGAAGCCGTCAAGGACGCCGCCGGAGAGGCGAAAAATGCGGTGGAGGCCGCCAGGCAGTCGGCCCAGCAGGCGGTAAACAAGGCTGGCGAGGCAACCCGGGAGGCCGTGGACAAGGCAACCGGCGCGGTGGAGGCCGGCGCGGTCAAGGCCAGCGACGCAGTCAAGGATGCCGCCGCGACGGCGCGGGACGCGGCGGGCAAGTAACCCGCGCCAGGCGTCGCCTCAGAACAGAAAGTAGCGCTGCGACATGGGCAGCACCTTCGCGGGCTCGCAGGTGAGCAGCACGCCGTCGGCACGCACCTCGTAGGTCTGGGCGTTGACTTCCATCCGGGGTGTGGCCGTGTTGAGCGGCAGGTCGCGCTTCTTCACACCGCGCGTGCCCTGCACCGCCACCAGGCGCTTGGCCAGCCCCAATTGGCGCCCGATGCCGGCGGCGAAGGCGGCCTGCGAGACGAAGGTAAGCGAGGTGCTGGCGCAGGCGCCCGCGAAGGCCGCGAACATGGGCCGGTAGTGCACCGGCTGGGGCGTGGGAATGGAAGCGTTCGGGTCGCCCATGGCGGCGGTGGCGATGGCGCCGCCCTTGAGCACCAGGCTCGGCTTGACGCCGAACATGGCCGGCTTCCAGAGCACCAGGTCGGCGAGCTTGCCCGCCTCCACCGAGCCCACCACATGGGCGACACCGTGGGACAGGGCGGGATTGATGGTGTATTTGGCGATGTAGCGCCGCGCACGGAGGTTGTCGTTGTCGCCGCTCTCCTCAGGGAGGCGGCCGCGCTGAAGCTTCATCTTGTGGGCCGTCTGCCAGGTGCGCAGGATCACCTCGCCCACCCGCCCCATGGCCTGGGAGTCCGAGGACATCATGCTGATGGCGCCCATGTCGTGGAGGATGTCCTCGGCGGCGATGGTCTGGGGCCGGATGCGCGACTCGGCGAAGGCCACGTCCTCGGGAATGGACGGATCGAGATGGTGGCAGACCATGAGCATGTCGAGGTGCTCCTCGAGCGTGTTCACGGTGAAGGGCCGGGTGGGGTTGGTGGAGGAAGGCAGCACATTGCCCAGTTCCACCACCTTGATGATGTCCGGCGCGTGGCCACCCCCGGCACCTTCGGTGTGGAAGGTGTGGATGGTGCGGCCCTTGAAGGCGGCGATGGTGGTTTCCACGAAGCCCGCCTCATTGAGCGTGTCGGTGTGAATGGCCACCTGCACGTCCATCTCGTCGGCCACGGCCAGGCAGTTGTCGATGGTGGCGGGCGTGGTGCCCCAGTCCTCGTGCAGCTTCAGGCCGATGGCCCCGGCGGCCACCTGCTCGCGCAGCGGGTCGGGCAGGCTGGCGTTGCCCTTGCCAAGGAAACCCAGGTTCATGGGGAAGGCCTCGGCGGCCTGCAGCATGCGGTGCATGTGCCAGGGCCCGGGCGTGCAGGTGGTGGCGAAGGTGCCCGTGGCCGGTCCGGTGCCGCCGCCGATCATGGTGGTGACGCCCGACATGAGCGCCTCCTCGATCTGCTGCGGGCAGATGAAGTGAATGTGGGTGTCGATGCCCCCGGCCGTGACGATGAGCCCCTCGCCAGCGATCACCTCGGTACCCGCGCCGATGGCGATGGTAACTCCCGGTTGCACGTCTGGATTACCGGCCTTGCCGATGGCCGAGATATGGCCATCCTTGATGCCGATGTCGCCCTTCAGGATGCCGGTGTAATCGACGATGAGGGCGTTGGTGATGACCGTGTCGGCCACCTGGGCCGACACCCGCTGGCCCTGGCCCATGCCGTCGCGAATCACCTTGCCGCCGCCGAACTTCACCTCCTCGCCCGGAACGGTGAAGTCGTGCTCCACCTCGATCCACAGATCCGTGTCCGCCAGCCGCACCTTGTCGCCCGTGGTGGGCCCGTACATGCCCGCATAGGCTTCGCGCGCGATCTTCATGGCGCCCCCTCGAGCCTGCCCTGCACCTTCTGCTGGAACCCGAACACCACCCGCTCGCCCGCGTAGGGCACCAGTTCCACCTCGCGCCCTTGACCCGGCTCGAAGCGCACCGCCGTGCCGGCGGGGATGTTCAGGCGGCGGCCGTAGGCAGCCGCGCGGTCGAAGGCCAGCGCCTCGTTGGTCTCGTAGAAGTGGTAGTGGGAGCCCACCTGCACGGGGCGGTCCCCGGTGTTGGTGACATGCAGGGTCACCACCGGGCGGCCGGCGTTGAGTTCGATATGGCCTGGAGCGGTGCGGATTTCGCCGGGAATCATGGTCAGCTGATCGGGTTGTGGACGGTGACCAGCTTGGTACCGTCGGGGAAGGTGGCTTCCACCTGGATCTCGGGAATCATTTCCGGCACGCCCTCCATCACGTCGTCGCGGCCGAGCAGCGTGGCGCCAAAGCCCATCAGCTCGGCCACGGAGCGCCCGTCGCGCGCCCCCTCCAGGACCGCGGCAGTGATGAAGGCCACCGCCTCGGGGTAGTTGAGCTTCAGGCCGCGTGCCTTGCGCCGCTCGGCCAGCAGCGCCGCGGTGAATATGAGCAGCTTGTCCTTCTCGCGTGGGGTCAGTTCCATGGGGCGCCGAAATGGTGACAGTCACACGGCCAGGAGGCCGCGCACGTTTTCGCTCTGCATCGATTCGCCGGATCCGCTCTTGACAACCACACCCCGGTTCAGCACCAGGTAGTGGTCGGCGAGGGACTGGGCGAAATCATAGTACTGTTCCACGAGCAGAATCGCCATGTCCCCGCGCTGCGCCAGCGACCGGATGACGCGTTCAATGTCCTTGATGATGGAGGGCTGGATGCCCTCGGTGGGCTCGTCCAGTATCAGCACCCGGGGCTTCATGGCGAGCGCGCGCCCGATGGCGAGCTGCTGCTGCTGGCCGCCGGACAGATCGCCGCCGCGCCGGCCGCGCATCTGATGCAGGACCGGGAACATGGCATAGATCTCCTCCGGCACCTGACGCGCCTCGCCCGCGCTCTTCGAGGCAAGCCCCATGCGCAGGTTTTCCTCCACGGTGAGGCGAGGGAAGATTTCGCGGCCCTGGGGCACATAGCCTAGACCGATCGCCGCCCGCCGCTCCGGGCGCAGCGCGGTAATGTCGCGCCCGTCCAGCTCGATGCGCCCGGCGCGCACCGGCTCAAGGCCCATGATGCACTTGAGCAGCGTGGTCTTGCCCACGCCGTTGCGGCCCAGCAAGGCGGTGACGCCGCCCATGGGCACTTGCAGCTCCACGGCTCGCAGCGTGTGGCTGGAGCCGTAGTAGTGGTCGAGAGCGCGAACGACGAGCATGGCGGATCGCGTTATCGGCCGAGGTAGACCTCGATGACCCGCTCGTTCGCCTTGACGGCGTCGAGGGGGCCCTCGGCCAGCACCGCGCCCTCATGCAGCACCGTCACCGTGGCGGCGATGGACGCGATGAAGTCCATGTCGTGCTCCACCACGATCAAGGTGTGCTCCCCGGCCAGGGCCTTGAAGAGCTCTGCGGTGCGGGCCGTCTCGTGATCGGTCATGCCGGCGGCAGGCTCGTCGAGCAGCAGCAGCCTGGGCTCCTGCATGAGCAGCATGCCGATCTCCAGCCACTGCTTCTGCCCGTGGGAGAGCGTTCCGGCCACCCGCCCGCCCTCGGCGCCCAGCCCGATGAGGTCGAGAACCTCGCCGATGCAGGTCAGCTCAGCCGGCGATAGCCGCGCCCGCAGGCTGGCGCGCACCCGCTTGTCCGCTTTCATGGCGAGTTCCAGGTTTTCGACCACCGTGTGATTTTCGAACACCGTGGGCTTCTGGAACTTGCGGCCGATGCCCGCGTGGGCGATCTGCGGCTCGGTGAGGCGCGTGAGATCGATGGTCTGCCCGAAGAACACCGTGCCCGAGTCGGGACGGGTCTTGCCGGTGATCACGTCCATCATGGTGGTCTTGCCAGCGCCGTTGGGGCCGATGATGCAGCGCAGCTCACCGGTCTGTACCGTCAGCGTGAGCGCGTTCAAGGCCCGGAAACCGTCAAAGCTCACCGTGATGTCTTCGAGATAAAGGATCGGGCCGTGGCTGGTGTCCACCCCTGGCCGGGCCACGTGGCTCAGACCCGTGGTGGCCCCGCCCTTGAAGTCATCCCCCGCCGGGCTCACGCAGTCACCTTGCCGGCCTCGGGCCCCTGCGCACCGGGCGCCGCGCGGCGCGCCACGAACCATCCCACCACGCCACGGGGCAAGAACAGCGTCACCGCGATGAACAGCGCCCCGAGGAAGAACAACCAGTACTCGGGAAAGGTCTGGGTGAAGAAACTCTTCGCGCCATTGACCAGGCCCGCGCCCACCAGCGGCCCGAGCAGCGTTCCACGGCCGCCCACCGCCACCCAGATGGCGATCTCGATGGAATTGGCGGGCGACATCTCGCTGGGATTGATGATCCCCACCTGGGGCAGGTACAGGGCACCGGCGATGCCGCACAGCACAGCCGAGAGGGTCCACACGAAAAGTTTGTACCAAAGCGGGTTGTAGCCCGAGAACATGAGCCGCCCCTCGGAATCGCGAATGGCGGTCAGGATGCGGCCGGTCCGGGAGCGCACCAGCGCGCGGGTGAGCACCAGGCAGCCCGCCAGGAACAGCCCGGTGGCGGCGAACAGCGCTGCGCGGGTGGCAGGATCGGAGATGCGGTACCCGAGGATCCGCTTGAAGTCGGTGAAGCCATTGTTCCCGCCAAAACCGGTGTCGTTGCGGAAGAACAGCAGCATGAAGGCGAAGGTGAGCGCCTGGGTGATGATGGAGAAATACACCCCTCGGATGCGGCTGCGAAACGCGAAGAAACCAAACACGAAGGCGAGCACGGCCGGCGCGATCACCACCAGCGCGGCGGCGTACCAGAAGTGGTCGGTGAAGGACCAGTACCAGGGGTAGGCTTTCCAGTCGAGGAACACCATGAAGTCGGGCAGATCGCTCTGGTACTGGCCCTCGCGCCCGATCATGCGCATCAGGTACATCCCGAAGGCGTAGCCCCCGAGGGCGAAGAACAGCCCATGGCCGAGGCTCAGGATGCCGGTGTATCCCCAGATGAGATTCATGGCCACCGCCACGCAGCAGTAGCAGAGAATCTTGCCGGCGAGCGTGACGGCGTAGGCCGACAAATGCAGCGGACTCGTCTCAGGCACAGCGAGAAACAGCACCGGCACCACCACGGTCACCGCGATCACGAAGGCCACCAGCGCCGTCCAGCCGCGGCCGCTGAACAGCGACTCGTCGCCCGGGACGGGGAAAGCGGCGGCAGCGCTCATGGACCACCCCCTGGCAATGCCGCGCGATGGACGCCAGGGACACCCCGGCGCCATGGAACGGCGACGGCCAAAGCCCCGCCTTGCCCAATACGCCCGCAGCCTGGCACCGGCCTCATGCCTCCACGGACCGGCCCCTGAGGGCGAACAACCCCTGCGGCCGCTTCTGGATGAAGGCGATGATCAACACCAGGATCAGGATCTTGGTGGGCACCGCGCCGATGTAGGGCTCAAGGAACTTGCTCGCCACGCCCAGCCCGAGGGCGGCATACACCGTGCCGGCCAGTTGCCCCACGCCGCCGAGCACCACCACCATGAAGGAATCGATGATGTAGCTCTGGCCCAGGTCCGGCCCCACGTTGCCGATCTGTGACAGGGCGCAACCCGCCAGGCCGGCGATGCCCGAGCCCAGGCCGAAGGCCAGCATGTCCACCCTGGCCGTGGGCACTCCGACGCAGGCCGCCATGGCGCGGTTCTGGGTGACGCCGCGAACGAACAATCCGAACCGGGTGCGCGTGAGCATGAGCCACATCAGAAGCAGGACGGCGAGCGCAAAGCCGATGATCACGATGCGGTTCCAGGGCAGCGCCAGCGCCGCGAGTTCGATACCGCCGCTCATCCAGGCGGGATTGGCCACTTCCACATTCTGGGCGCCAAACAACTGGCGCACCGACTGGATCAACACCAGGCTGATACCCCAGGTGGCCAGCAACGTCTCCAGGGGCCGGCCGTAGAGCCATCGAATGACGGTGCGCTCCAGCACCACACCCACGGCCGCCGCCGACAGAAACGCCACGGGCACGGCGCACACCAGGTACCAGTCCAGGGCGCCGGGGAAGCGGGCGCGAAAGAGCGACTGGGTTGCGTAGGCGGCGTAGGCACCGATCATGAGCATCTCGCCGTGCGCCATGTTGATGACACCCAGCAACCCGTAGGTGATGGCCAAGCCCAGCGCGGCCAGCATCAGGATGCTGCCCAGACTCACCCCGGCGAACAGCCGCTGGGCGAAGTCGTAGACCATGAGGCGCCGGTCGATGGCGCGCACCGCGTCGGCAGCCGCCTCGCGCACCCGGGCGTCGGGCTCCAGGGGCCTGGACTGCGCATCGGTCTCCAGCAACGCCAGCAGCAGGGTCTTGATCTTGGGATCACGGCTGCCGGCAAGCCGCGTGATGGCCGCCAGACGCGCGCCGGTGTCGCCGCTGCGAAGCTGCGACGCGGCGCGGGCGACCTCGAGGACGTCCCGAATCTCCGCCACGGACTCGCGCGCCAGCGCCTTGTCCAGAGTGGCAAGCATTTTCTCTTCCGGTTCGATGGCACGCGCCGCCTCCAGGCGCTGCTTCGGGTCGGTGGAAAAAATGCGCAGCCCGGCCATGACGCCTTCCACCTGGGAGCGCATGCGATTGTTGATGGAGATCTTGGCAAGGTCCTCGGGCTCCGTCTCCACGGCCGCGCCCGTCAGCGCATCCAGAAGAGAGCCGCGCTGCTTGATGAACACCTGCCCCTTCGGCGTGACGCGCAGCAACCCGTCCTGCAGGGCGGTGAGCACGCGCATGGCCGCCTCGTCACCGCCCGCGGCGATGGCATCGATGGCTTCCATGCGCTCGTTGGCGTCCTCGGAGGCGAGCTTGGCGAGCGCGGCGGCATCCAGCGCCGCGGCGGCCGGCCCCGCCAGCGTCAGCAGCAATCCCAGGCAAACGGCGACCACTGTCGCCAGCCGATTGCAACGATTCAAGGTGGAGGAGTTCCGTGGTTGAAAACGTATCCGTGGCACCGCCACGAGGCAGCCGTCGACCCGCGCCAGTCCCGGGGGAAGCTGCTCCCCGAGACCGGTGCGGCAGCAAACCGCTTACAGCTTCTGCTTGCCCTCGTTGCCCGGGATGAAGGGGCTCCAGGGCTGGGCACGGATCGGGCCCTTGGTCTTCCACACCACATCGAACTGCCCGTCGGCCTGCACCTCGCCAATCATCACAGGCTTGTGGAGGTGGTGGTTGGTCTCGTCCATCTTCAGCACGAAGCCCGAGGGCGCCTTGAAGGTCTGCCCGGACATGGCCTTGCGCACCTTGTCCACGTCCGTGGACTTGGCCTTCTCCACCGCCTGCTTCCACATGTAGATGCCCACATAGGTGGCTTCCATGGGGTCGTTGGTCACCACCGTGTCCAGATTGGGCACGTTGTTCTTCTTGGCCCATTCGCTGTAGGCCTTGATGAACTTGGTGTTTTCGCCGTTCTTCACCGACATGAAGTAGTTCCACGCCGCCAGGTGGCCCACCAGCGGCTTGGTGTCCACGCCGCGCAATTCTTCCTCGCCCACGGAGAACGCCACCACCGGCACGTCGGTGGCCTTCAGGCCCTGGTTGCCCAGTTCCTTGTAGAAGGGCACGTTCGAATCACCGTTGATGGTGGAGATCACGGCGGTCTTCTTGCCCTCGCCGGCGAACTTCTTGATCTTGGCGATGATGGTCTGATAGTCGCTGTGGCCGAAGGGGGTGTAGTCCTCCATGATGTCAGCCTCGGCGACGCCCTTGCTCTTCAGGAAGGCGCGCAGGATCTTGTTGGTGGTGCGCGGATACACGTAATCGGTGCCCAGCAGAACGAAGCGCTTCGCACCGCCGCCATCCTTGCTCATCAGGTACTCCACCGCGGGAATCGCCTGCTGGTTCGGCGCAGCGCCGGTATAGAACACGTTCTGCGACAGCTCTTCTCCCTCGTATTGCACCGGGTAGAACAGCAGGCCGTTCAATTCCTCGAACACCGGCAGCACCGACTTGCGCGACACCGACGTCCAGCAGCCGAACACCACCGAGACCTTGTCCTGGGTGATCAGCTGGCGCGCCTTCTCGGCGAACAGCGGCCAGTTCGAGGCGGGGTCGACCACCACCGCCTCGAGCTTCCTGCCCAGCACACCGCCCTTGGCATTGATCTCTTCAATGGTCATCAGTGCGGTGTTCTTGAGGGCCGTCTCGCTGATGGCCATGGTGCCCGACAGGGAGTGCAGGATGCCGACCTTGATGGTGTCCGCTGCCACCGCCGGCATGGACAGCAACCCGGCTGCCGACAAGCCGGCACCGATAAGAGTGCCGAGAAACTGTTTGCGATTCATGCGGTGATCCCCTTTGATCTGGAAGTGCGAGGCGGCCTGTCATGCCGGCGGCGTGAACAGTCGCCCGCTGAGGGCGCTTCCGCAGGAACCATGCCGACGCATCCGCAGCGCTTTGCGCCAGGGGAGGCATGGGGATGTTTCAACGGGAAAAACCAGCCCCGCGCGCCGGGAGATCACGCCATGCATTCCGCACCCAGCCACGGATGCACGCACTGGCAACGCGCGGGCCCTGCCAGCCTCGCACTCTTTGGGAGCGCCGCGGCGGGGAAGCCTTGGCTCAGGCCGGAGACCGGTCCTCGCCGTCGACCTTCTCGAGATCGCGCTCCACCAGCGGCCGCACCCGTTCGAGCGCCTCGTGGAGGAGTTCCTCGGGAAGGCTGTTGAGCGCTTCAGCGAGCACGTCGCCGGCGTCCAGGGCCTCTTCTGGCAGGGCCTCGGCCTGCAGGTTGGCCACCAGCACCGAGGCCGCGCCGACGCTCAGCAACAATTGCTCGCGTTCCTGCATGAGGATTTCAATCTCGCCGCGTAACAGGGCAACTTCGTCGGCGGGCGTGTGTGTGGACATGGACGGGCTCGGGGAGCGTGGCAGGACGCTGGGAGTGTGCCACGGAACACAGCACCAAGGCGATGCGCAGGCATGGGGCCGCGCATCACCTTGGTGCGGTTGCGGGTATGGCGGCGGGCCTCGATCCCGTGGCCGGATACCTCCCACTGCACGCAGAGGCGCGCCAGCGCTCGATCTTCAGGTATTGGACAAGGGCTGGCACCGCACTTGCGAGAGGAAGGACAGACGGTGAGCGGTTTCGCGGCCAGTGCTTCGCGAAGCTTCGTCAGGGGAGCTAGGGTTCCGGTCCGTGCACAACGCGGATGCTGGTCCGAGAGCCCCCCGGCCTGCGTGCTTGGTGGCAGGCTCCACGGAGGGACAAAAGCCCGGGAGAGCGAAACTGCTCGACCTGACATTGCCCTCCACAGGAGCTTCTCATGCGCCCCGCGACCACCCACCGTGCTTCTCGCAGCATCTTCATCTCCTCCTCCTTCAAGGGCGCCCTGGGCGCCCTCTTCTTTTGCCTCTACAGCGCCGCGGCCCTGGCAACGGGCAGCGCCAAGATCGGCACCGTCATCTGGATCGGCTACGGTCCGTTCTACGTGGCCGACCAGCTGGACCTTTTCAAGAAGTCGGGCGTGAAGGTGACCATGCAGGTTTTCACCGACCCGGCGCTCATCCCGCCGGCGGTAACCGGAGGCTCGGTGGACGGCGGCATGATCACCTACGACCAGGTGGTGAGTTCGGTGTCCAAGGGCTCCACCATGCGGGTGGTCCAACCGATCGACTATTCCAACGGCGGTGATGCCATCGTCACCAGCGTGGACATCAAGTCCGTGAAGGACCTGAAGGGCCAGAAAGTGGCCTACAACCCCCTGTCGCCGTCGGACTTCCTGCTCTCCTACGCCTTGCAGAGCAACGGCCTGAGCGAGAAAGACGTGAAACCGGTGAACATGAGCCCCGAGGGCGTGCCCGCAGCCATGGCCTCCGGCAGCGTCAAGGTGGGCGTCACCTACGAGCCGAGCGTCTCGGAGGTCACTTCCATGGGCGGGGGCTCGAAGTTCAAGGTGCTCTATTCCAGCAAGGATGCTCCCGGCCTGATCACTGACGTTCTGGTGTTCAAGTCGGAGTACATCAAGAAGAACCCCGACGTAGTGAAGGCCCTGATCCAGGGCTACGTGGACGGCCTGGAATACATGAACAAGAATCCGGCCGAGGCAGCGAAGCTGATCGGCAAGGTCATGGGCATTTCCGCCAAGGAGGTGCTGGAACAACTGCCGGCCGTGTACAACCCTTCCCTGAACGAATTCCCCAAGGTGTTCGACAAGAGCAAGGAGACCACCTCGTTGCACACCAGCGGCGCCGTGATCGCGAAGATCCTCAAGGCCAAGGGGGAGATCAAGTCCATCCCCAGGACGGAGGACACCTACGATGATTCCATCGCCCGGGCCCTGATCAAGAAGTAATTCCTCCCAGGCCGGCGCGCCCGCGCGCCGGCCATGCTCCCAAAGCAAGCCTTGCCATGAACACCCGTACCGCATCGCCCTTTCGCTCGCCCCGCGGGGCGCTTCCCAACCTGATCGCCCTGGGCTGGACCCTTCTTGGCTACCCCCTGGGCATCGCGCTGCTGCTGGCCCATGCCTGGTGGGCCAACCTCGCCGGCGTGCTGATCACCGCGCACGCGCTAGTGTTTGCCGCCTACTACATCCACGAGTTCGCCCACCATTCCATCTTCCGCGCGCCCGGGGCCAACCAGCGCTGGGGCGTTGTCATGACCTGGCTCACGGGCGCGTGCTACGCCACCTTCGATGCGCTGCGACGCAAGCACATGCGCCATCATCTCGATCGCGCGGACGTGCTCACCTTCGACTACAAGGCATTCCTGGAGCGCTCGCCGCGCTGGGTCGGCCACACGGTGACCGCCCTGGAGTGGGCCTACGTCCCCGCCGTGGAGCTCATCATGCACGGCTACGTGATGGTGCTGCCCTTTCTCAGGAAGGAGCGCGCCGCGGAACGGCCGCGGCTGCTGGCGGTGATCGCCACCCGCGCGGCGCTGTTCGGGCTTCTGGCCTGGGTGTCGCCGACAGCCCTGGTGCTGTACGCGGTGGCCTGGATCCTCATGGTGCACGTGCTGCGCTTCACCGACGCCTACCAGCACACCTTTGATGCCTACGCGGTGCTCGAGGACGGCGCGCCGGTTCCCGCCGACAAGGTGCGGGACCGTGCCTACGAGCAGGCCAACACCTACAGCAACCTGGTGTCCGTGGCCCATCCCTGGCTCAACACGCTGCTGCTCAACTTCGCCTATCACAACGCCCACCACGAACGCCCCATCGTCCCCTGGCACGACCTGCCGCGCCTGCACCGGGAGCTGTTCGGCGAGCAGTACGAGCAGGTGATCCCCATGGCCGATCTGCTGCGCGGCTATCACCGTGACCGCGTGAAGCGCATCACCTCCGCCGACTACGGTGAGGTGGGCAGCGGCCCGGGCAAGGCCGAGCGCTTCCTGGGTGCCTACGGCGTGTCCTTCCTCACCGCCGTTTGACCCGCGGCTGCGCGCCATGACCGTCACGACATCGCCCTCTCCCCAGTACCATCTCGAAGGGATGCCGGTACTGGTCACCGGCGCAGCCACCGGCATCGGCGTGGGAATTGCCGAGGCGTTTGCGCGGCAGGGCGCCCGGCTCGCGGTGACGGACCGCGACGCGGCGCGCCTGGGCGTGGTGGCCTCCGCGCTGGGCGCCGAGTGCTTCGTGACCGAACTCGACGACCCGGAATCGGTGAGCGCCCTGGCGCGGGCAGCACGGGAGCGGCTCGGCAAGCTCGCCGTGCTGGTGAACAACGCCGGCACCGAGTACCCCACGGCGCTGGACGACGCTTCGCCCGACGCCATGGAGCGCTGGCAGTGGCTGATGACCAACAACGTCTCCTCCATGGTGCGCGTCACCCGGGCGCTTCTGCCCCTCATGGAACCGGGCGCGAGCATCATCAACCAGTCCTCCATCTGGGGTCACACGGCCGTGGGCGGCTTTTCGGCCTACGTGGCCAGCAAGCATGCGGTCCTGGGGTTGACGCGCTCGCTGGCGCATGAACTGGCCCCGCGGGGCATCCGCGTCAACGCCGTTTGCCCCGGATGGGTGCGCACCGAGGCCTCCATGCGCTCGCTGGCGGCCATGGCCCGCGAGCAGGGCCGCCCCGAGGAGGCGGTGCTGGCCGACATCGTCGCCGCGCAGGCCGTTCCGAAGCTGCTCGAGCCGGCCGACATCGCCGGGGTGTACCTGTTCCTCGCCAGCAGCGATTCGGCCACCCTCACCGGGCAGTCGCTGTCGCCGTGCCACGGCGAAGTGATGCTCTGAGTCGTGAGGTTTTGTCTGCCATGTCCATCCTGAAACTCCGCCACAGCCCGCGCCAGGCCGCGAAGACGCCTGCGCGCTGCAGCAGCCCCGGAGCCTGTCCGTGAGCGGGGTGCTTGCAGGACGCACGGCGCTCGTCACCGGCGCGGCTAGCGGAATCGGGCTCGCCGTGGCCGAGGCCTTCGCCCGCGAGGGCGCTGCCGTGGCCTTGAACCACCTGCGCGCAGGGGAAGCCGCCGCGGCGGTGGTGGAACGCATCGCGGCCGCTGGCGGGCGGGCCATGGCCTTCGAGGCCGACGTCACCCGCAGCGCCGACGTGGCCGCCATGGTGGCCGCGGCGGAATCCGCGCTGGGGCCCCTGGACATCCTGGTGTGCTGCGCCGGGGTGATCCAGGAGAAGCCGCTGCTCTCCACCACCGACGCCGACTGGGACTTCGTGGTGGACACCGACCTGAAAGGCGTGTTCATCTGCTGCCGCGAGGCGCTGCGCGGCATGGCTTCGCGCAGCCGGGGCGTGGTGATCAACATCGCCTCCGAGCTGGGCCACCTGGGGCGTGAGAATTTCGCGCCCTACTGTGCCGCCAAGGCCGGGGTGATGGGCCTCACCAAGTCGCTCGCGCGGGAGTTCGCACCCGCCATCCGCGTCAACGCCATCGCGCCGGGCCCGGTGGACACGCCCATGCTCTCCCTGGAGCACATGAGCGCCGAGGTGCTCGCGCGGGAGCAGGCCATCCCCGCCGGGCGCGTGGGCCGGCCCGGGGAAATCGCCGCCACCGCCGTGTTCCTTGCCTCGGAAGCGGCCAGCTTCTTTCATGGCCAGGTGCTGGGCCCCAACGGCGGCGCTCACATGTAGCCACAACGGGAAAATCCATGACCGACACCGCCCTGAAACCGGCTCCCTCCCTGTGGCGCGAGCGCGAAGGCGCACTGCCCAACACGCTCGCCATCGGCTACGCCACCCTCGGCCATACCGCCGGCCTCGCCCTGCTGCTGGCCGACAACTGGTGGCTGCGCCTGCCCGGCGTGCTGCTCACCGGCCACACCATGGTGATCGCCGCCTACCTGATCCACGAGGCCGCCCACTACACCCTGTTCCGCAGCCACGCACACAACCGGCGGGTGGGCGAGCTGATGGGGTGGATCTGCGGCGCGGCCTACTGCGGCTTCGAGCGGATCCGCCACATGCACATCCGCCACCACCGCGACCGGGCCGACGTCACCGTGTTCGACTACAAGGCGGCGCTGCGCCGCCATCCGTGGCTGCGCCGCCTGGTGCAGGCGCTGGAGTGGGCCTACGTGCCGACGGTGGAGGTGATCATGCATTTCCAGCTGGTGGCGCGGCCCTTCACCCGGGCGGCGGAGCGCCATCGCCGGGGCCGCGTGCTGGTGGTGGCCGCCACCCGGCTCGCGCTGTTCGCGCTGATCTTCGCCATCTCGCCCGTGGCACTGCTGCTCTACGCGGCGGCCTACTGGCTGCTGCTCACCACGCTCAACTTCTTCGACGCCTTCCACCACACCTTCGAGCAGATCTTCACCGGCGAGAACGACCCCGTGTCCATGGACGGCCGGGACCGCGAGTACGAGCAGGCCAACACCTATTCCAACGTGGTATCGGTTCGCCACCCGTGGCTCAACCTGCTCACGCTCAACTTCGGTTACCACAATGCCCACCACGAGCGCGCCGCGGTGCCCTGGTACCGGCTGCCCGCGCTGCACGCCGAGCTGTTCGCCGGCAGCCCGCGCGAGCTCATGCCCCTCTCCCAGCTGCTGAGCACCTTCCACGCCAACCGCGTGCGGCGCGTGTTCGACGACCACTACGGCGCGGTGGGCGAGGGACCGCGGCGCGCCGACGGCTTCGTGGGCGCCCACGGCGTGTCCTTCCTCACCGTTCCGTGACGTCGTCCGCGACCCACCGGGCAGCCGTGCTGGCGTTGCTGGTGAGCGGCGCGCTGTGGGGTACCACGTGGATGCCCCTCAAGCACTTCGCCGCGGCCGGCCTCACCGGGCTCACCCTCACGCTGTGCACCTACGGCCTGCTGGGCGTGCTGGCGCTGCCCTGGCTGCTCAAGGCGCGGCCGCGCTGGTGGGGCAGCCGCCGGCTGCTGCTGCTCATGGGCGTTCTGTCGGGCCTGTCCAATGCCTGCTGGGTCACGGGCTTGATGTTCGGCCAGGTGACGCGCGTGATGCTGCTGTTCTACCTGATCCCGGTGTGGGCGATGCTGGGCGCGCGGCTGTTCCTGGGCGAGCCTGTCACCCGCCTGCGCCTGCTGGCGGTGGTGATGGCCGTGGGCGGCGCGGTGCTGGTGCTGGGCGGCCCCGGGGCCCTGGCTGGCCCGCCCCAGCCCCTGGACCTGCTCGCCGTGCTCGCGGGCCTGCTGTTCGCCGCCTCCAACCTGTGCGCGCGCGCCGCCTCGGAAGTGCCCGTGCCGGTGAAGGCGGTGGTGGTGTTCGCGGGCTGCGCGCTGGTGGGCGGCGCACTGATCCCCGTGGTGGATCACGCCCTTCCGCCCATCGAACCGCCGCTTGCGCTGGAGCTGGCCGCCTTCGCCCTGGTCTGGATCACGGCGGCCATGTTCACCCAGGCCTACGGCATCACCCACCTGGAAGCCGGGCGCGCCGGCGTGCTGCTCGTCTTCGAGCTGGTGGCCGCGGTGGCAACGGCAATGGTCTTCGCGGGCGAACGCCTGGACTCCGCCGGATGGTTCGGCGCCGCCCTCATCGTGACCGCGGCGCTCCTGGAAACGCTGCACACCTCACACGTACCCGAGCAAGGAAGCCCCCCATGAGCGAGATCCTGATGAACCGCATGGACTGGACCAACTACGAGCAGCGGGTGCGCGGGGACGGCGCCGTGGTGTTCCTGCCCTGCGGTGCCACCGAGCAGCACGGGCCCCACCTGCCGCTGGGCACCGACCACATCCTGGCCCACGAAGTGGCCGCCGGCGTGGCGCGTCGCGTGGGCGGCATCGTGGCGCCAGCGCTCTCCTACGGCTACAAGTCTCAGGTGAAGTGTGGCGGCGGCCAGCACTTCTGCGGCACCACCAGCCTCGACGCCGCCACCCTTATCGGCAACGTGCGCGACACCATCCGCGAGTTCGCCCGCCACGGCGCGCGCGCCGTGGTGCTGTGCAACGGCCACTACGAGAACACCTGGTTCCTGATCGAAGGCATCGAGCTCGCCATGCGCGAGCTCGGGCCGTCGCCCTCGCTGCGGGTGATGCGGCTGGAGTACTGGGACTTCATGACCGGCAGCACGCTGGGCAAGGTGTTCCCCGAGGGATTCCCGGGCTTCGCCCTGGAGCACGCCGCGGTGCTGGAGACCTCCATGATGCTGCACTACCACCCCGACCTGGTGCGCCTGGACCGCATCCCCGGGGACGGACCGGCGCACTTCCCCGAATACGAAACCTTCCCGCCGTACACCCACCTGGTGCCGCCCTCGGGCGTGCTGTCCTCGGCGCGCGCCGCCACCCGGGAGAAGGGCGACTGGCTGGTGGAGGAAGTCACCGACCGCATCAGCGCGGCGGTACGCAAGGAATTCGGCTGAACCTGGAACGGGAACAATCATGAAACGACTGCTCGCCATGCTCGTGCTGTTCGCGATTGCGGCCACCTCCCATGCCGCCGACCGGCTGCGCATCGGCCACGACGCCTGGATCGGCTACGCCGCGGCCATGGTGGCCCGCGACAAGGGGCTGTTCCACAAGGAGGGCCTGGAGGTGAAGACCATCGCCTTCGCCGGCCCGGGGGACACCCTCCCGCCGCTGGTCTCGGGCCACCTGGACGTGGCCTTCACCACGCTGTTCAACCTGGCCCTCATGGCCGCCAGGGGCAACGAGGATCTGGTGGCCATCTACCTGCTGGACACCTCCAGCGGCGCCGACGCCGTGGTGGCCGCGAAGGGCATCGAAACGCCCGCGCAGCTCAGGGGCCGCAAGATCGCGGTGACGCTGGACGAGGTGAACCACATGCTGCTGCTCGCCGCGCTGGAACGCGGCGGCGTGAAGCCCGGGGAGGCGCAGCTGGTGAACTTCAACGCCGAGGACGCCGGCGCGGCCCTGCTCGCCGGCAAGGTGGACGCGGCCGTCACCTGGGAGCCCTGGGTGACCCGGGCGAAGGGCGCGGGCGGCAAGGTGGTGTTCAGCAGCGCCGACACGCCCAACCTGATCCTGGACGCGGTGGTGGTACGCAAGGACGTGCTGGCCAGCAAGGGCGTGCAGCTGGCGCAGCTGCTGCGCGGCATCGACGCCGGCCACGCCTTCCTCGCCGCAAAGCCGAAGGAATCGCACGCCGCGCTCGCGAAGTGGCTCAAGGTCACGCCCGCCGAGGTGGCCGGCATGCTGGCCGGCGACAAGGTGTACGGCCTAGCCGACAACCGCGCGCTGTTCGGCGCGCCCGACAAGCCGGGCCCGGCCTACGACTCCATGCGCCGCGTGGCCGGGTTTATCGCCTCCCGCGGCCTAGGCGCCCGGCCCGTGAAGCCCGAGGGCCTGCTGGTGCCCGCGCTGGTGGGGCGCTGAGGTGGCAAGCGACGCCGACCTTGCGTGGATGCGCGCCGCCATGCAGGCCGCGCGCACCGGCCTCGCGGCGGGCGAGCCGCCCTTCGGCGCCGTGGTGGTGGACGCCGCCGGCCGCGAAGTAGCCCGGGCCCACGACCAGGTCAACGCGCTGCGGGACATGAGCCGCCACTCCGAGATCGAGGCGGTGCGCGCCGCCTGCGCCGCGCGAGGCCCGGACCTCTCCGGCTGCACGCTCTACGCCACCACCGAGCCCTGCGCCATGTGCTTCACCTCGGCGTGGCTCGCCCGGGTGTCGCGCATCGTGTACGGCTGCACCATGGCCGAGGTGGCGGCAGTGGCGCCCTCGCAGCGCGAGGTGCCGGTGCCAGTCGCGGTGATGAACGCAGCCACGGCGCAACCCCTGGCCCTGGAGGGCGGCGTGCTCGGCCGGGAGTGCCTCGCCATGTTCGAGGCGTGGGGGGGAACATGAGCACGCTGGCGCCGCACGGCCGTTTCGCTTCCACTGGAGAGAGCAGATGAGCGTTTCCTTCGACCCGCGATCCGCCGCCCTGCTGGCGATCGACATGCAGCGCGACTTCCTCGACCCGCGCGGTTACGCAGCCAGGGCGGGCCTGGACATCGAGCTGCTGCGCCGCGCCATCCCGGGCGTGAAGCGGCTGCTGGAAGCCGCCCGCAAGACGGGCCTCACCGTGGTGCACACCCGCGAGGCAAATGCGGCCGATCTCTCGGACGTGCCGCCGGAGTTCATGGCGGCCACGCAGCGCACCGGCGCGCCCGTGGGCGCGCCCGGCCCCCTGGGCCGCCTGCTGATCCGCGGCGAGCACGGCACGGGCATCGTGGACGAGCTCGCGCCGCTCCCGGGCGAGATCGAGATCGACAAGCCCGGCTTCAGCGCCTTCGAGGCCACCGCCCTGGGGGCCATGCTCAACACCCGTGGCGTGCGCACGCTGCTGATCTGCGGCGTGACCACCGAGGTGTGCGTGTCCTCCACGCTGCGCAGCGCCGTGGACCGGGGGTTTCGCTGCATCACCGTGGGCGATGCCTGCGCCTCGGCCTACCCCGACCTGCACGACGCCGCGCTTCGGATGATCGGCGTGGAGGGCGGCGTCTTCGGGCAGGTGGCCACGGCGGCCGAGGTGGCCGCGTTCCTGGCGTCGTGCTGAGCATGGCCAACCGCATCCGCGCGCTGCTCACCGGCACGCACCGCTACGAGAAGACGCTGTCCACGCGACACCGCGGCGCGGGCGTGATCATCCAGGCGCCGATCCTCGCCTACCTCATCGAGACCCCCAACGGGCGCATCCTCTACGACGTGGGCTGCGACTACGCCAAGATCGCCGACCCCGCCCTGCGCGCCCGGCACTACGACCCCGAGGTGTTCCCCTTCGGCGCCCCGGACATGTCGCAGGAGCAGCGCCTGCCCGCGCACTTCGCGCGCCTGGGCTTCACCGCGGCCGACCTGGACGTGGTGTTCCTCAGCCACCTGCACTTCGACCACGCGGGCGGCCTGTGCGACGTGGCCGGCTGCGAGGTGCACGTGCACGCCGACGAGCTGGCCGCGGCCCGCGGCCGCGAGGACGCGGGCTACTTCCCCGACGACTTCTCCGGCCCCTACCGCTTCCGCAAGCAGCAGGGCGAATACACCGTGGCGCCGGGCGTGCACGCCATCGCCACCCCCGGCCACACCGCCGGGCACATGTCGCTCCTCGTGGAGCTGCCGCACGGGCGCCCGGTGCTGCTGTGCGGCGACGCAGCCGACCTCACCGAGAACCTGGAGCACGAGGTGCCCCCGGGACTGTGCTGGCGCGACCGCGAGGACATGGCCGTCGAGAGCATCCGCAAGCTCAAGCGCCTGGCCGCCTCCGAGCACGCCCGGCTCTGGCCTAACCACGACCTGGCCTTCTGGGCCGGGACCATGGCCGCGGCGGAGTGCCACCAGTGAGCCGCGCCGCGGCCAGCCAGGCACCCGGATTCCCGCCGCACCGCCGGGCGCGAGCGCCTCGCGCCCATTTCCAAGGAGACCGTCGATGATCCGCACGCTGCTCGCCCTTCCCCTGCTGTTCATGCTGTCGATGGGCTGCGCCCATGCCGAGGCCGTGAAGAACATCAAGCTCGGCGTGGTCACCTGGATCGGCTACGGGCCGCTCTACATCGCCGAGGCGCGCGAGCTCTGGAAGAAGCATGGCCTCAAGGTGCAACTGCAGAACTTCACCGACCCGGCGCTGCTGCCGGCGGCCATTTCCAGCGGGGCCCTGGATGGCGGCTTCATCACCTACGACCAGCTGGTGGGCCAGGTGGCCAAGGGCGATTCCATGAAGGCGGTGATGCCGCTGGACTTCTCCAACGGCGGCGATGCCGTGGTGGCCACCATGGACATCAGGTCGGTTGCCCAGCTGAAGGGGCAGAAGGTGGCGTTCGCGCCACTGTCGCCGTCAGACTTCCTGCTCGCCTTCGCGTTGCGCGGCAGCGGCCTGAAGGACACCGACGTGAAGCCCGTGGGCACGGGCCCCGAGGCTGTGCCTGCGGCCATGATCTCCGGCCAGGTGAAGGCTGGCGTCACCTACGAGCCCATGGTCTCGCAGATCACGGCCGAGGGCGGCGGCAAGCGCTTCCACGTGATCTACTCCTCGAAGCAGTCGCCGGGTCTGCTCTCGGACGTGCTGGTGTTCACCCACAAGGCCATGAAGGAGCGCCCGGACATGATCCGCACCGTGATGCTGGGCTATCTGGAGGCACTGGAGATGGTGCGAAACCAGCCGGCCGCGGCTGCGAAGATCATCGGCAAGGCGCTGGGCATCACCGAGGCCGAGGTGCTGGCGCAGCAGAAGGCCATCTACGCGCTGAGCCTCAAGGAGATGATGAGCGCCTTCACCCGCTCGAAGAGCCCGGAATCGTTCTACGTGGCCTGCGAGGCCATCTCGGATATCCTTGCTTCCAAGAAGCAGATCGCGAAGAAGCCCCGCTGCGAGGACACCATGGAGACGACGTTCATCGCCGGCCTGCTGGTGAAGTAGGGGGCGTATCACCACGACCCGGTTGCGCGCCTCACGAGGAGCGAACATGAACCAACCAGCACCATCGGTGCCGGATGCCTTCCTGGGCGTCTGGAAGCGCACGCTGCTGCGCACTCCGCGTATCGAGGACACCACCTCCACGGTGTTCTGGCTGCAGACGCCACGCTGGCACGGCGACATCCGCATCCCGGCTGTGCGCCCGGCCTGCGCCGGCCGGCACTCATTGCGGGATTGCAGCGCCGGGGAAGTGGCGGGGCTCGCGCGGCAGCAGGGCTTTGCCGGCGTCACCACGGTGGAAGGCGACCTGTGCCGGTGGCTGCGGCGGGTGGATTTCCAGCCGCCCAGCAACTTTGTCGACATGGGGCGGATCGAGTTCGAAACCCCCGAGCGCATGCTCGAGTACGGCGTGCTGCAAGACTACTTCGAGATCTGGGAACGTCTCCCCGGGAGCACCGGCGAGGTGTTCGTGGACGTGGCCACCGCACCGGGCCAGGATCCGGAAACCACGCGCCCGGCGCGCATCCTGCTGGCCACGGGCGACTACTTCATCCGCCTGCGGCCCCGTGCCGCGGCCCTGCCCCCCGCGGACGGGCTGCTGGATCTCCCCGGCGGCGAAGCGGGGCTGCGCGCGGCGCTGGATTTCGAGATCTCGTTCGGCACGCGCAGGCCCGGAGGATGGCGCATCACCCACTCCACCCTGCCGTGGCTCGAAGGCACCCAGGTCGAGCCTTCCTGAACCGGCTGCAGACGCACGCCTCTGGCGCAGCGATCCTGCCGGATCACCTTCAGACGCCCGCCCGCCAGAACTGCCAGACCCAGCGCCCATAGCAGCGCCATCGAAGGCTCGGGAACAGGCGAGATCACGAAGTTGAATCGATAGCCGAACGTGCCGGTGGCGAGTTCCTGGTTCCACACGGTGTAGTCACCCGCAGGCAGCGGCGCAGCGAAGCCGCTGGCGCCATTGCTGGACAGGCCCATGGCCGCAAGGATGTCGGTGTTGCGGTCGGCGGTGCCGTACACCCGGTAGCCCAGCAGGCCGGCGGCACTGGATGCCTCGGGCGCGACAGACATGAAGGCGCCCGAGGCGATGCCGATGAACGATCCGCCGCCGCCCACGGCGGTCTGGTTGCCCACGCGCAGTTCCGCCCACAGAAAGCCGGGCTGCACCACCACGTGCAGGTAATCGCGATCCACCACGCCGTTGGCCCTGCCCGTGCTGCCCGAGACCACGTTGGAACCCGCCACGTTTGCGCCGGCGGCGAAGCCGAGCAGCAGGCGCGTGGGCGCGAGGCGATTGCCGGAGACCTCGCCGTCCGCGGATTCGGAGTAGCTGGCGGCCAGGGCTGGCGCGGCGATGACGAAGCAGGCAAGCGCCACGGCGACGAGACCGGAGTAGCCGCCGTGAACGGCAGGACGTGCCATGAAATTCTCTGGAATCGGGCGGTAGCCCTAGGACGTCGACCTGCCGCGCTTCGCGAGGGAGGCTGCAAGACCCGCCCCCAGCAGGCACAGCGCCCAGCCCGGCAGAGGGATGTCGTTCTCGTCCACCGGGCTTGCGCCCAGGGTGTACTCCACGGTGAGGGTGGGGCGCGACGCACCCGTCCCGCCCTCGCGGCTGTCCAGTTGCCGCGCCGTGTACTCGGTGCCTTCGCTGCCGAAAAGGATCCAGCCGTGATTGCCCGCGGGGTTGTTCACCCAGGCCTGCACGTCGGCCACCAGGGGCGGGGTGCTGGTGAAGACGTAGGGCCCGCCCAACCCCAGGTTTCGCTCAGCGCTGGGTGTGGCGACGAAATCCCCGCCCGGGGTGTTCCACTCCACGCGGGCCACCCCTGGCGGATTGCCGTAGAAACGGTGTCGCCAGGTGGCATCCTGCGGCGTGGCAACATCGCCGGCCCCGCCGATGGTGGACGAGGCGCCTTCGCCCCAGGCCGCGGTGAGACGATGGAGCCTGCCTGGATCGTCCTCCGCGGCGCGACGCGCGGCCTTTGTCACCGTCAGCGACACGGTAACGGCGGTGACAACGGAACCGGGTGGAATGCCTGACAGGTCAAAGCGCAGCAGCGCCCGCCGCGGTGAGCCGCTGGCAATGGAGCCAACGTAGAGAGACGGGCTCGCCCCACCCGAGTACGACGCATTGTCCTCGAACAAAGTGTTGTCGGCGGATGCCGGAAGGGTTGCCGTGACGGCGTGACCGCTCCCGGGGCTCACCATCGCCAGCAGGACAACCAGGACCGCCGCCGGGAAGCACGCCTTGCGCGGAGTCATGTGCAGGAAGGCGCCACCGGCGGGCCTGGACCCGCCGGCAGCGCCGATCCCTCGTTCGGACCAGCGGGCGGTCAGCAGACGCCCTTGCGCCGGCGTGCTGCGGAAGCGGCCATCAGCAGCCCGGCAACCATGAGGGCCCAGGTGGACGGCTCCGGCACGGGGGTGGTGAACGTGAGGTCGTCCACCGCGGCATAGGGCCCAATCACCACGAACTTTGCGATGTCCGCGTTCTGCCGCGAGAACCCGTAGAAGGCACCCTGATTGAGCGCTTCAACATTGTTGCTGTCAGGCGGCGTGGAGATGGGCAGTTCCTGGTCCTCCAGCAGCGTGCCGTCCAGTCCATAGGCGGCGATGTACAGCGGCAGGGGCAGCCCTCCCCCGTAGGTGAAGCCAGGATCGAAGTTCAGGAATCCCCCGACTTTCTGAACCGCAGCGCCGTTGAAATCGAAGCTCATCAGGGCCACGTTGTCATTGACATCGACGCCCCCGTCCACGGCGCCGAAGGTGAGCGCGGTGTTCCAGAAGCCATTGTTGCCCAGCGACCACAGGCCCAGCGGCGCGGGTGCGCCGATCACGCGCTCGCCATTGGCGGCGGTGAAGTTCACCACGATGGCGGTATCGAGCCCGGCGCTGTCGTTCACCGTCATACCGTCGAGACCACGCTCGAAGCTCAGGACATTGGCCCCGGGTCCAACCCCGAGAGGATCGGTGATGAGGTCCGCACGGGCGGAGGCGGCTCCTGCGAACAGCAGCGCGCCGAGGACGAGGCATTTCCAATCGGTGTTCATGTCACTTCTCCATGTTCGATGAGCCCCGGGGCACAAGACCCCGGGGCGGGCATAACGCGCTCAGAGTCCGCCGATGACGCCGCCATCGTCGCGGGTGATCACCAGCACCGAGGAGCGGGGGCGCGACTGTTGCAGCTGGCTCTGATCCACCGGGTGTACGCCGGCCACCGGCTGGCCAGCGCTGTTGGCGGCGAACTGGCTGCGCGGCCAGTTGCTGAACTTCGGCGGATCCGCCGCAGGGGAGTCCTCGCCGGGATGCTGGATGCCCACCCACATGGTCTTGCCATCGGGCGTGGTGACCACCCCGGTGACCTCGCAGTTGGGCGGGCTGGTGAGGAAGCGCCGCACCTGTTTGGTGTTGGGGTCGGCGCAGGCCATCACGTTGGAGCCGATGTTCACCCAGTCCCCGGATCCGTCTCCCACCTGGTCGGTCTGGATCCACATGCGGCCGAAGTTGTCGAACCACAGGCCGTCGGGAGCACCCAGGTCTGCCGAGCCATCGGGCGTGTCCACGATGTCCCCCTGGTAGAAGGGGCCCGAACCGCTGCCGGGCACGAGGTTGGTGCTGAAGTAGTTGGCCGCCAGCGTCTTGGTGGTGCGGGTGTCCCCGCACAGCATGAAGATGTCCCATTCGAAACCGGTGGCCGTGACGAAATTGCCATCCTCGCGCCAGCGGATGATGTGGCCGTAGTCGTTGTCGGGACGGGGGTTAGCCACGTCCACTGGCGGCCGGGCGCCGCCAGCCGCGGTCGTGCCGTCGGGGTTGTTGGACGACGTGGCCGGCGTGGTGCCCGACCCGCCGCCGCGGCGGTTGTTGTTGGTGAGCGTGCAGTAGAGCTCGAGGGGGCGTTGGGCGTTGTAGGTGGCGTAGCCCTGGCTGCCCTGCTGCGGGTCGAAGTAGGTGCGAAGGGCGGTCCACTCCGGGCGGTCCATCATGGTGGCACCCACGGCGTCTGCCGCCTGGCGGGTGCGGATGCAGATGCGCCCCTGCACGTCGGCATCAGTGCCACCGGTGAAGTTAGCCAGGTCGCGCAGCCGGTACTTGCCGCCGTCGGGATTGTCGATCACCGTCTCGGTGTCGGGCACCAGCGGAATCCACACGCCGCGGAAGGTGTTGGCGCCTGCGCCCTGCGTGCTGGTGAAGCGCGCCACGTACAGGATGCCGTCGTCCAGCAGATTGAGGTTGGCGGCGCGGTTGCGCGGGTCGAAGGACCTGGTGCAGACAAACTTGTAGATGTATTCGTTACGCTCGTCGTCACCCATGTAGAAGGCCACGCGGTTCTGCCCGCCCTGGGCGTCGGCGCTCACCGCCACCTGGGCGCTCTCGTGCTTGAAGCGGCCCAGCGCGGTGCGCTTGACGGGTGTGCTCTGCGGGTTGAAGGGGTCGATCTCCACCACGTAGCCGTGGCGATTAGGCTCCAGCGGGTTTTCCACCACGTCGAAGCGGGCATCGGCCTCGTGCCACCAGTAGTTTGCGTCTGAGGAGAAGCCGGTTGCCGTGACCCCATAGCGGTTGAAGTCATTTGAGTTGGTGAAACCGGACTTGGCGCCGAAGTAGCCGTTCCAGTTTTCCTCGCAGGTGAGGTAGGTGCCCCAGGGCGTGTAGCCGTGGGCGCAGTTGTTGAACGTGCCCTGGCAGGTGCGGCCGTCGCTCACCCCATTTTCCGCGGAGCCCGTGTCGGTGATGGTGTAGTTCTTGGCGAGCATCAGTGCGTTGCCCGCGGCCGGCCCGGCAATGCGCATCGGGGTGTTGGCCGTGATGCGGCGGCCGAAGGGAGAATTCGCCACCACGCCCCACTTGCCACCGGTACGGCGGGCCTCCAGAACGCTTACGCCGTGCGCCGCCTGGGACTTGCGCACCTTCTGGATCGTCACGGAAGCCTTGCTGTTGCCGGACGGGCCATGCAGGATGGCTTCATGGGTGTATTCGTGGTTGACACAAAGCAGGCCCCGGTCGCTGGCAACACCGGTGGCGCCGGAAGCCGCGCGGGCCGGGAACCCGAAGAAATGCATGCCGTCGTTGTGGAGACCGAACTGGCGAAGCTGCTCGGAAGCGCCCTGGGTGGCATCGGGCAGCCAGGCAGAAGCGCCCGGCATGACCGGGTCTCCCCAGGCGGCGAACAGTTCCACCTTGTAGCCCGGGGGGACGTCCACGGTATCGGCAAAGCGAGGCGGGCTGGCGGAACTGGCGGGGCTAGCGTTGACGGCTGTCTTGGCTGCAATGCCCTCGAAGCCGATACCCGCAAAGCCATTGGTCGAGGCAATGGGAGCCGCCTGCACGGCGTTGACGATGCCCGTCATGCTCACGCCTCCGAAGGCCGCCGCCAGGGAGGCGCTCACGGTGGTCCTGAGGAAGCGGCGGCGTCCCGGATCGGTGGCCTCGATCACGTCGTGGATGGAGGTATTGCCCGAGGGGTTGAGGCTGACATCATTGGTCGGGTGCAAGGAACCTTTCATGGGGGTCTCCGGGTGGTTTCTCGTTGGTGGGGGCAGGCTCGCTTCGTTGCCTGTAAGGCTGGCGAAAGCTTAGTGATGGCGTGTTTCACGCATCGTCGGAGAAGCTCGTGCGGAGGGGGCGCTAAAAGACTAAACGCCGCAACCTTCCTGTCACGTCGGCATGGTCTTGATGGATCACTCCCGCGCTTTGCATGAACGGGCGAAATCCATCGGGCCCGGCGCTTGCCACCGTGTGCTCCATGGCGCGCAACGGCAGCTCATGCCGGTGGCGTGGCGCCATGTGCGATCGCTAGAATCCGTCGGCGGGAAACTCCCCGTCAGGCAGGATTACGGCTCCGGCCGGTCCGGTCACCCCTTCGAGGTCTTCCATGCCCCTTTACCCCGTCATCCTCTGCGGCGGCTCCGGCACCCGTCTGTGGCCGCTTTCCCGCAGCGCCTACCCCAAACAGTTCCTCAAGCTCACATCCGAACTGTCCATGCTGCAGGACACCCTCAGGCGCCTGGAGGGCGTACCCGGGCTGGGCGACCCGCTGGTGATCTGCAACCACGAACACCGCTTCCTGGTGGCCGAGCAGTTGCGCGCCATCGGCGCCACACCGAAGCTGCTGCTGCTGGAGCCCATGGGCCGCAACACCGCGCCCGCCGTAGCTGCTGCCGCCCTGGCCCTGGCCGCCGAGGACCCTGCGGCGCTCATGCTGGTGCTGCCCTCCGACCACTGCATCCAGGACCGCGCCGCCTTCCATCGCGCCATCGCCACCGCCTCGGTGGCCGCCGCGCGAGGCCTCATGACCACCTTCGGCATCATTCCCGGCAGTCCGGAAACGGGCTACGGCTACATCCGCCGCGGCCCTGGCCTGGCGGATCTGCAGGGCGTGCACGCCATCGAGCGCTTCGTGGAGAAGCCCGACGCGGCGCGCGCGCGCCAGTTCCTGGAATCGGGCGAATACCTCTGGAACAGCGGCATGTTCCTGCTGGGCGCGGGCGCCTACGTGGAGGAGTTGGGCGTGCATGCCCCGGCCGTGCTGGCAGCCGTGCGCCAGTCGCTGGCTGCGCGGCAACTGGACCTGGATTTCTGCCGGATCGAGGAATCGGCCTTTGCCGCATCGCCCGCCATCTCCATCGACTACGCGGTGATGGAGAAGACCCGCCTGGGCGCCGTGGTGCCCGTGGAGATGGGCTGGAGCGACGTGGGCTCCTGGGACGCCCTGTGGGAAATCCACGCCAAAACACCCGAGGGCAACGTGATGGAGGGTGACGTGCTGGCCGAGGACGTGAACAACACCTTCATCAAGGCCGAGAACCGCATGGTGGCGGCGGTGGGCGTGGACGACCTAGTGATCGTGGAAACTGCCGATGCCGTGCTGGTGGCCCACAAGACCTCGGCCCAGGACGTGAAGGCGCTGGTGGATCGCCTCAAGGCCGAGTCACGCTCCGAGCACGTGTTTCACCGCCGGGTGTTCCGGCCCTGGGGCAGTTACGAGGGCATCGACAACGGCCACCGCTACCAGGTCAAGCGCCTCACGGTGAATCCGGGTTGCAAGCTGTCGCTGCAATTGCACCACCACCGGGCCGAGCACTGGATCGTGGTGAGCGGCACGGCCAGGGTGACGCGCGGCGAAGAGGAAATTCTGCTCACCGAGAACCAGTCCACCTACATCCCGCTGGGCGTGAAGCATCGGCTCGAAAATCCTGGCATCGTGCCGCTGCAGCTGATAGAGGTGCAGTCGGGGAGCTATCTCGGCGAGGACGACATCGTGCGTTTCGCCGATGACTGGAACCGCGGCAAGGAGTGAGCCGGCGAACCGCGGGTGCCGGCACCGCGAGGCGTCGCGCAACCCGCCTTGCACTTCAGAGGGGCCGACCGGCTACCGGGCCGGACCCTCCAGCAAGCGGGTGATCTCGCCGGAATTCAGGTTGATCGGATTCTTGTTGGCCACGAAATTCAAGTAGGCCTGCTCGGTTTCCTGAGCCTTGCGCTGGCGCAACGCCACGACGATCTGATCGCGCACCTCAGCAAATGGCCGCACCGACTTGTCGCGCGAATCCTCCAGCCGGAACACGTGCCATCCCTGCGAAGACTTGACGGGGCCCGCGGCCTCCCCTTTCTTGAGGGCAGCCACGGCGTCACGAAGTTCGGGAAGCAAGTTGGCCTCCGACAGCCAGCCCATGTCTCCACCGCGAACCGCGCTTTCCGAGTGCTCCGAGTTGGCCCGCGCCAGGGCACTGAAATCAGCGCCCCGCGCCTTTGCCTTGGCCGCCATGTCGGCAGCCTTGGCGCGTGCTTTGTCGAAGGCAAGCTTGTCGCTTTCCGGCGGTGCCAGCACGTAGATTTGCGACAGCAGATATTGCTTCGGCACGGTGAAACCGGCCTGATTCTGGTCGTAGGCCGCCTTGATCTCGGCCTCGGATGGGAATCCTTCGGGGGGACGTGTGACGCTGGCGAGATAGGAGGAGGCAAGGGCTTGCTCACGGACCCGCTCCATGAGCGAGACGACCTCGGCGCGCTTGTCCCATCCTTTGGTGCGCGCCTCGGCCACCATCAATCGGCGCAGCGCCTCGGTGCGCACCACGCGCTGCAAGTCAGCGGGATTGCGGGCGAGCTGCGTGCGCTGCTCGGGCGTCAGGCCATCGAGCAGCACCCGCAATTCGTCGAGCCGTATCTCCACGTCGCCCATCCGGGCAGCCACCCCCGCGGGCAGGGGATCAGCGGCCAGCGCGGGCAGGACGCCGAGCACAAACAAAGCCGGAAGGATGCGCGCAAACATGTGAGGGCTCCTGATTTTTTTGGTACGAAACCATCGGCGATTCTACCGAAAGCAACTCACGCAAGGCCGTGAGAACTTGCCATTGAATCGTGCCATCCTCCTACCGCATCCCCGGCGCCACGCGTGCTTCACCACCCTGGGACCACCCCGGCCCGCGCAACGGGAAACCCGGCGGGCCGGGACCGGCGCCGCAGCCCGAGGCCCTGGGCGCAAACCCGGCTGGCAAGACCTCCGCCGGCCAGACCCTCAAGATGCCCGCCCCTGCACCCCAGGTCTCGCCGGCTTACCGGGCTCGGAGATGGTGCAGCGCAGCCCCGTGGCAGCCTCCATGCGCCGCAGGAACTGGTCGTCGCCCATGGGCCACCCGCCCATCACGGCGCGGCGGATGATGTGTTCGCCGGACGCATCGTCGTCTTCATCGAACAGACCCCGGTAAGCGATGCAGCGCGCGGCCTGGTCCGCACCCAGGCGGCGATAGATGGGATGCTGGCGAGTCAGCAGATCGGGTTGCCCATAGGCATTGGCGGGGTAGCTGGACCAGGGCCAGGCTTCGGGCATGCTCACCAGGCCGGCCCGCACCGGGTCGCTCTCGATGTAGCGCATGCAGGCCAGCAGGAACCCATCGCTGTCCACCAGCGACGCCCGGTAGCGACCACTCCACAGGGTGCCGCTGCGCCGGTGACGCCGGTTGAAACCCTGCACATAGCGGTTGCCGATGAGCTGTAGCGCGCGGGTTGCAGTGTCGGCGCGCGCGGGGGTGGCCAGAAGGTGAACCTGGTTGGGCAGCAGGGCCCAGGCGTGCACCCACAGCCCGTAGCGTTGGGCGGCATCCACAGCAAGGTCGACGAACTGCTGATAGTCGGCTTCGTCCTCGAAAATCGGGCGGCGTGCGCTGCCCCGCTGGACAATGTGCAGGGGAAGGCCTTCGACGAACAGGCGAGGTCTGCGTGGCATTTTCGGTACTCCCTTGATGTTGTTTAACGACGGGAGCGCACTTTCCGTCACCGGAAAACACTGCACGTGCCCAATGGATGAGGACGCACGATTCGATGCGCGAGGTTGCACCGAACGCCACCAGCGTCGCAAAGCACAGGGGCGTGCATGCCGCGCGGGAGATCCTTGCAGGAGCGAGCGCACAGCCGCGTTTAATCACCGGTCGGGCCGCGTGCAGCGGGTGCCCGCGCCGTGGGCGTCGCGTGCCACATCACCCGCCAGGGGGTGCAGCTACTCCGCCAGGCAGCGCTTCAAATCGTCTTCCCAGGGCACCTGTCGCACCCCGAACACCTGCTCGATCCTGGTGTTGTCGAGCACCGAGTTGGCGGGCCGGCGCGCCGGCAGCAGATACTCGCCAGTGCTAATGGGCAGCACCCGCACCTGACGCCGGGTCGCCAGTTCCGGCGCCAGCTCGACGATGGCCTGGGCGAAGCCATGCCAGGTGGTCACACCGCCATTGGTGAGGTGGTACACGCCGCTCCACTGCGCGGCCCCGGTACGCTTCTCCGGATCGAGCCACGCGTGGCGGATCACCTGCGCGGTGCCCGCGGCCACGGTACGGCTCCAGGTGGGGGCGCCAAACTGATCGGCCACCACCCGCAATTCGTCGCGTTGCTGCGCCAGCCGCAGGATGGTGCGCATGAAGTTGGCGCCATGGCGCCCGTAAACCCAGGAGGTGCGCAGGATCACGTGGGCCCCGCCGGCAGCGCGCACCGCCTGTTCCCCGGCCAGCTTGGAGCGGCCATAGGCGGACAAGGGGTTGGCAGGGGCATCCTCGCGCCAGGCGCCCTGCCCGGCGCCGCCGAACACGTAGTCGGTGGAGTAGTGCACCATCAAGCCGCCCAGCCGCGCCATCTCCTCGGCCATCACGCCGGGGGCGGTGCCGTTCACGGCCATCGCGAGCGGCTCCTCGGTCTCGGCCCTGTCCACGGCGGTGAAGGCTGCCGGGTTCACCAGCACGTGGGGACGCAGCGCACGCAGCAAGCCGCACACGGCATCGGTGTTGGTGACATCGAGGTCGGCCACGTCCACGGCGGTCAGCAGGCCCAGCGGCGCGAGTGTGCGCTGCAGTTCGTGGCCCACCTGCCCAAGGGCGCCGGTGATGAGAATACGCAGCGTCACGGGCGGCGGGCCTTCAGGCGAAGGTCTCCGCCGCGCTCAGCGCCTGGCCGGCGCGGTCCTTCGCGGAAAGCATGGGCTCGCCGCTCAACGGCCAGCCAATGCCGAGCGCTGGATCATTCCACAGCAGCGTGCGCTCGTGCTCCGGGTACCAGTAGTCGGTGGTCTTGTAGAGGACGTCTGCGCTCTCGGAGAGCACCAGAAAACCGTGCGCGAACCCGGGCGGAATCCACGCCATGCGCTTGTTGTCCGCCGACAGTTCCACGCCATTCCAGCGGCCGAAGGCTGTAGACGAGCGGCGCAGGTCCACGACCACATCGAACACCGCGCCAGCCACCACCCGCACCAGCTTTCCCTGCGGATGGCGGATCTGATAGTGCAGCCCGCGCAGCACACCGCGCGCCGAGCGCGAGTGGTTATCCTGCACGAAGCTGGCAGTGATACCGGCGCGCTCGGCAAGCACGCGGGCGTTGTAGCTTTCCAGGAAGAAGCCGCGCGTATCGCTGAACACCGCCAGCTCGAGGATCAGCAATCCCGGCAGCGGCGTCTCCACCACCTTCATCGGAACACCGGATCGGACAGCACGCGCATCAGGTACTCGCCGTAGCCGCTCTTCAACAGCGGCCGGGCGAGGCGTTCGAGCTGCCCGGCATCGATGAAGCCCATGCGGTAGGCGATTTCCTCGGGACAGGCGATCTTCAGACCCTGGCGCTTCTCGATGGTCTGCACGAACTGGGCCGCCTCGATGAGCGAGTCGTGGGTACCCGTGTCGAGCCAGGCGTTGCCGCGGCCCATCACCACCACCTCGAGGGCGCCGCGCGCCAGGTAGTGGCAGTTCACGTCGGTGATCTCGATCTCGCCGCGCACCGAGGGCTTGAGCCCGCGGGCCACCGCCAGCACGTCGTTGTCATAGAAGTACAGCCCCGTCACCGCGTAGCGCGACTTGGGCACCGCGGGCTTCTCCTCGATGCTCACGGCTCGGCCGGCGGCATCGAACTCCACCACGCCGTAGCGTTGGGGGTCGAGCACCGGGTAGGCGAACACCGTAGCGCCGCCCACCCCCTGCCCGGCGCGCTGCAGGGTGCCGCCCAGATTGTGGCCGTAGAAGATGTTGTCGCCCAGCACCAGCGCGCAGGGGTCGTAGCCCACGAAGTGCTCGCCGATGATGAGGGCCTGGGCCAGCCCCTCGGGCGCGGGCTGCACCGCGTAGTAGATGCTCATACCCCAGCGCTCGCCATCGCCCAGCAGCTGCTCGAAGCGCGGCGTGTCCTGGGGGGTGGAGATCACCAGCACCTCGCGCACGCCAGCCAGCATGAGCGTGGTGAAGGGGTAGTAGATCATGGGTTTGTCGTACACCGGCAGCAACTGCTTGGACACCGCCTGGGTGGCCGGGTAGAGACGCGTGCCGGAGCCGCCGGCGAGCACGATGCCCTTGCGGCTCATGGCTTCACCTCCCCCGTGGCGCCGTATTGCGTTTCAAGCCAGTGGCGGTACTCACCCGACACCACATGCTGCACCCAGTCCTGGTGGTCGAGGTACCACTGCACGGTCTTGCGGATGCCGCTGGCGAAGCTGTGTTGCGGGCGCCATTGCAGCTCACGCTGGATCTTCGAAGAGTCGATGGCGTAGCGTCGATCGTGGCCCGGGCGGTCCTTCACGAAGGCGATCTGCTGCTCGTGGGAGCTGCCGTCATCGCGGGGCCGCAACTCGTCGAGGATGCGGCAAAGAGTGTGAACCACATCGAGGTTGGGCATCTCGCTGCCGCCGCCCACGTTGTAGGTTTCGCCGGGCGCCCCGCCGGCCAGCACGGCGCGGATGGCGGTGCAGTGATCGGCTACGTAGAGCCAGTCGCGCACGTTGCGCCCGTCACCGTACACGGGCAGGGCCTCGCCGGCCAGGGCATTGCGGATCATGAGCGGAATCAGCTTTTCCGGAAACTGGAACGGCCCGTAGTTGTTGGAGCAATTGGTGGTGAGCACGGGCAGGCCGTAGGTGTGGTGCCAGGCGCGTACCAGGTGATCGGAGGCCGCCTTGGAGGCGGAGTAGGGGCTGTTGGGGGCGTAGGGGGTGGTCTCGCTGAAGGCGGCGTCGCGCGGACCCAGTGAGCCGTACACCTCGTCGGTGGACACGTGCACAAACCGGAAGCCGGGGTCCTGGCGGAGCACGGTGCGCCAGTAGTCCAGCGCCTCCTGGAGCAGGGCAAATGTGCCCACCACGTTGGTGGCGATGAACTCGCCGGGGCCGTGGATGGAGCGGTCCACGTGACTCTCGGCAGCGAAGTTGACGATGACCCGCGGCCGGTGCTCGCGCAGCAGCCGCGCCAGCAGCGCGCGGTCAGCGATGTCGCCCTGCACGAAGCGGTGTCCCGGGTGGCCGCGCAGCGCAGCCAGGTTCTCCGGGTTGCCCGCGTAGGTGAGTTTGTCCAGGTTGAGCACGGGCTCGGACTCGATGGCAAGCCAATCGCGCACGAAATTCGTACCGATGAAGCCCGCACCGCCGGTGACAAGGATCATGGCAAGGGGCTTCGCCGCGGTGGGTGGAGGCAGGACGCTGGGGGCACGGCGAAGGCGCTTGATTCTACTGCGGCATCACCCCGGAGTTCCCGGCGGGCAAGGGCCGCCGGCCGCGCAACCAGTCCGCCAGGTGCACCGCCGTCTGGCGCACCCCGTTGGGACGCGGGCGAAGCGGCGACGGCTGCGAGAGCAGCCCAGGGAGAAACGTGTGGAACCGGCCTTGCGCCAACGCCTCCCGCGGCACCTCGCCGCAACGGCCGTGCTGGCGCAGCCACGCCAGCAGGTGTGGTTCCTCGGGCCAGTCCTGCCGCGGAAGGTAGAGCACCGGGATGCCGTTGCAGGCCGCCTCGGTCACCGTTCCATAGCCAGGCTTGGTGAGCACGGCGTCGCTGCTGGCCAGCAGGTCGATCCACGACATTTGCAGGTCGGCCGCGGGATAGACCTGGGGATGGGCGCCCATCACGGGCATCCCGGCCACCACCTTCACGCCCGGCAGCGCCGGCCATAGGGACACGTCCACCGGAAAAGCCACCCCGCCCAGAGACAGCAGCACCACCCGGTCGTCCTCGCTGGCGCCCAGGCGCCGCCGCAACGCTTGGCGGCAATCCCGACCCAGACGCGCCACCGGCGGCACCGCCACGCGGTTGGGCAGCCAGTCCATGGGCATGGACGGCGCTGGCGCCAGGAACACATCGGCCGCGCCGTACAGGGCGCGCAGCCACGCCACCAAAGCGCCGCAATCGGCCTCGGCACTGGCGTAATGCGCCAGCACATCGGCCCAGTTCAGGCAGCAGAAAGCCGCGGCGGGAATACCGGCGTGCGCCGCAGCCGCCAGGGGCAGGAAACCCACGTTGCTGAGCACTGCATCGGCCTCCAGCGCAACCAGCGCCGCAGCCGCGTCGCCCAGGTGGCGATCCCATTCGGCGAACAGGGCGCGGTACCAGCGCATGCTGGCGGGTACATCCACCCCCAGGGCATGGTGCATGGCCATGCCCAGGTCAGGGGCGGTGGGCAGCAGGCTGGTGCCGACGGGCAATTGCGGGCGCAGCCAGGCGTGGGGCGCGCCCGCGCGCACGGTAAGGCGCAGGCCCGGGTGGCACTGCACCAGGGCCGACAGCACCGGCATGGTCATGGCCGCATGGCCAAAACCATGGGGCGAGATGTCCACCACGAGATGGGGCGCGCGGCTCATGGCCTGGCGGGGCGGCGGCGCCCCGCGCCACACTGCTCGCCGCAAGGGCTGAAGGGCACGGCGCCGCAATAGGGTGGCAGCGGGCGGGCGATACGGGAGTGGGCGTGCAAGCGGGTCGGCTCTACGTCTCTGGCGCAACGGGTGAAGGAAACACGAACCGGCGCGAGGCTGCAAGGCTTTCGCGCTGCCGCCCCCGGCGACGCCGGGGTGGCCGCCGCGCCGGCCGCAACCGGCCGCAGCCGGGGTTGGCTCACGCCATGAGCCACCCGCGGCGGTATGCTCCAGCTCTGCCCTCTGCAAAGCAGGCAGCGGCCATGGCAACAGCCCGGCAGCGCCCGCCGCCAGCCCGCGCCACCACTGGAGTTGCACCATGACGAACCCCGAACAAGTCCTTTCCCCCGCCCTGGATGCCCACTCGCTGCCACCCCAGCCCATCTGCGGCGAAGTGCTGCTGGAAAAATACGCCAAGGGCGCCGAGCGCTCCGCCCAGGAAGTGCGACGCCGGGTGGCCAGGGCGTTGGCCCAGGCCGAACCCGAGGACAAACGCACGGCGCGCGAAGCGGAATTTCTCGCTGCCCAGGAGGCCGGCTTCGTGCCCGCCGGCCGCATCAATTCCGCCGCCGGCACCAGACTGGCCGCCACGCTCATCAACTGCTTCGTGCAGCCAGTGGGCGATTCCATCTCCGAGGCCCTGGATGGCCGGCCCGGCATCTACACCGCGCTGGCCGAGTCGGCCGAAACCATGCGCCGCGGCGGCGGCGTGGGCTACGACTTCTCGTCCATCCGCCCCCAGGGGGCGATGGTGCGCGGCACGCAGTCGCGGGCCAGCGGGCCGGTGAGCTACATGCGCGTGTTCGACCGCTCCTGCGAAACGGTGGAGTCGGCCGGCGCGCGCCGCGGCGCCCAGATGGGCGTGCTGCGCTGCGACCACCCGGACATCGAGCATTTCATCCACGCCAAGGACCAAGGCGACCTGGCCAACTTCAACATCTCCGTGGGCGTCACCGACGCTTTCATGGGCGCGGTGGAAAACGGCCAGCCGGTGGAACTGGTCCACAAGGCCGAGCCGGCGCCGGAGCTGCGCGGCGCCGGCGCCTACCAGCGCGAGGATGGCCTTTGGGTGTATCGCAAGCTGCCGGCCCGCGACCTGTGGGACCAGATCATGCGCAGCACCTACGACCACGCTGAGCCCGGCATCCTGTTCCTCGACCGCATCAATCGCGACAACAACCTCTACTACTGCGAAACCATCGAGGCCACCAACCCCTGCGCCGAGGAATGCCTGCCGGCCTATGGTTGCTGCTGCCTGGGGTCCATCAACCTCACGGGGCTGGTGAGCGAGCCCTTCACCGAGCGCGCCGCCTTCGATTTCGCGGCGCTGGCGCGGCTTGCCGCCACCGCCGTGCGCATGCTCGACAACGTGCTCGACGTCACCCAATGGCCCCTCGAGCAGCAGCACCGCGAGGCCATGTCCAAGCGCCGCGTGGGGCTGGGGTTCACCGGGCTGGGCGACGCGCTCGCCATGCTGCGGCTGCGCTACGACACGCCCGAGGCGCGGGCTATGGCCGCGCGCATCGCCGAGTCCATGCGCGACGCGGCCTACCGCGCCTCGGTGGAGCTGGCGAAGGAGCGCGGGCCCTTCCCGCTGTTCAACGCCGACCTGTACCTGTCGGGCGGCAACTTCGCCTCCCGCCTGCCCGCGGAGCTCAAACAGCTCATCCGCCAGCACGGCCTGCGCAACTCGCACCTGCTGGCCATTGCCCCCACGGGCACCATCAGCCTGGCCTTCGCCGACAACGCCTCCAACGGCATCGAACCGCCCTTCTCCTGGACCTACACGCGCCGCAAGCGCATGGCCGATGGCACCTGGAAGGAATACGCGGTGGAGGACTACGCCTGGCGGCTGTACCGCCACTTGGGCGGCGACGTCTCGAAGCTGCCCGGCTACTTCGTCACCGCACTCGAGATTTCCGCCACGGCCCACAAGGACATGGTGGCCGCGGTGGCGCCCTTCATCGACACCAGCATCTCCAAGACCGTGAACGTTCCCGAGGACTACCCCTACGCGGAGTTCGAGGATCTCTACCTGTCGGCGTGGAAGGCCGGGCTGAAGGGGCTCGCCACCTACCGGCCCAACAGCGTGCTGGGCTCGGTGTTGTCGGTGGAAGCACCCGCCGCCGTCAAGAAACAGCCCCAGGACGTGGCCCTGTCCGAGGCCAATCGCCGCCTCACCATCAAGTCGCTACCCGCGCCCGTGCTGGCCTCGCTGCGCTGGCCCGGCCGGCCCGCGCTGCCCGACGGCAACGCCGCCTGGACCTACATGATCGAGCACCCGCACGGCGAGTTCGCGCTGTTCGTGGGCCACACCGAGGCCAACGGCCGCATGTTCCCCTTCGAGGCCTGGGTGAACGGCGCGGAGCAGCCGCGCGGCCTGGGCGCCGTGGCCAAAACCCTGTCCATGGACATGCGCGCCAACGACCGGGCGTGGCTGCATCTGAAGCTCGAAGAACTGGCCCGTGCCCCCGGCGAGCAGAGCTTCGAGATGCCCTTCCCGCCCCACGGCGAGCAGCGGCGCGTGCCCAGCGTGGTGGCGGGTCTCGCCCAGGTGATCCGCTACCGCTGCGAAAAACTCGGCGCCTTCGATCATCCGGGCGAATCACCCGTGCTGGACGCCATGTTCTCCCGGGAGGAGCCGCGCACCGGCACCGACGGCACCCTGTCGTGGACCGTGGACATCCAGAACCCCGCCTCCGGCGAGAGCTTCGTCATGGGGCTGAAGGAAATCACCCTGCCCGACGGCGTCACCCGACCCTACTCCCTGTGGCTGTCGGGCAATCACCCGCGGGCGCTGGACGGCCTGGCGCGGCTGTTGTCGCTGGACATGCGGGTGCTCGATCCCGCCTGGATCGGCATGAAGCTGCGCAAGCTGCTCAACTACTCCGAGCCGCTAGGCGATTTCTTCGCCTTCGTGCCCGGCGAGCGGCGGCAGCAGAACTTCCCCTCCACCGTGGCTTACCTGGCGCGGCTGGTGATCCACCGCTACGCCATGCTGGGCGTGCTGGACGAGCAGGGCTTTCCCATGCGCGAGATGGGCATCCTGGAGGCGCCGCGCGACAGCGCCCTGGAACCGGCCCTGCAGCAGGGCGCGCTGTGCGCGGAGTGCGGCAACCTCACGGTGATCCGGCGCGACGGTTGCGATTTCTGCACCGCCTGCGGCGCGGTGGGGGCCTGCGGCTGATCGTTGCCGCCTGACGCGCGCTCGCCGCGGGCGCCGCCCGGGCTTCAGGCGGTGACGTCGATCCGCGGCGGCGCTTCGTCCGAGGCACGACGGGCCTGCCGCCGGCGGTCGGTACCGGTGCGGGTGTCCATCACCACGGGCAGGCTGCGGGAGCGGCGGTTTTGCTGCCGGCGCTCCCGAATCCGGGTCTCCACGAAGCCCGGCTGACCGGGTGCCGGGCGGTATTCCACGGGCCCTGCGGGCTGCTCGCGCCGCTCCACCACCGCGCGCCCCATCTCGCCCTCCACGCCGCGCACCGGGCGCACCCGGTCAACGCCCCGCACATCGCCCGATTCGATGGACGGAAAGGCGGGCGGGGGAGGGCTATTGATCCGCATGGCCGGAGCGCGAGGCAGCCCTGGCGGTTTCGTGCAGCGTGTCGAGGGCCGACTTCTGCATCTCCAGGGTCTTGATGCTCATCTGCAGGAGGTTGAGATTCATCTCCAGCCAGTTCTTCACCACCTGCAGATCGGCGATGCGCTTCTCCACCTCGGCCGGATCGAGGGTGGGCTGGAACATGGACGGCAAGGGGAATGCCATTGGGTTCCAGAGCTTCTGGAACATCTCCATGAGCTGCTCCACACCGGGTGCCTGCTCGGCCATGGTCTTTTGCTCCTCGCGTCCAGGTAATCTACATGGTGGGGCCCAGGATCCACGGCGCGAATTCGTCCTCGCCGTAACCCCACTGCTCGCTCTTGCTCTGCTGCCCCGAGGCGGTGGCCAGGATGAGCTCGAAGAATTGCTGTCCCACCTCAGCGATGCTGGCCTTGCCGTCCACGATGAGGCCGCAGTTGATGTCCATGTCCTCTTCCTGACGCGCGAACAGGGCCGAGTTGGTGGCCAGCTTGAGGGAGGGCGCGGGCTTGCAGCCGTAGGCCGAACCGCGGCCGGTGGTGAAGCAGATCATGTTGGCGCCGCCGGCCACCTGGCCCGTGGCGGACACGGGGTCATAGCCGGGCGTGTCCATGAACACGAAACCCCGCGCCGTGACGCGCTCGGCGTACTCGTACACGCCCATCATGCCGGTGGTGCCGCCCTTGGCCACGGCGCCCAGGGACTTCTCCAGGATGGTGGTGAGGCCGCCGGCCTTGTTGCCGGGCGAGGGGTTGTTGTTCATCTCGCCGCCCAGCTTGGCGGTGTAGTCTTCCCACCACTTGATGCGGCGCACGAGCTTCTCGCCCACCTCGCGGGACACGGCGCGGCGGGTGAGCAGGTGTTCGGCGCCGTACACCTCGGGCGTCTCCGACAGGATGGCGGTGCCGCCGTGGCGCACCAGAATGTCCACCGCCTCGCCCAGCGCGGGGTTGGCGGAAATGCCCGAGTAGCCGTCCGAGCCGCCGCACTGCAGACCCAGGGTGATGTGGCTGGCAGGCACGCTCTGGCGGAACGCCTTGTTGGCCTCGGGCAGCATTTCCTTCAGACGGGCGATGCCCTCGCGCACGGTCTTGCCCGTGCCGCCCGTGTCCTGGATGGTCATGGTGTGCAGCTGGTCGGTGCGCTTGAGGCCCTGGGCCGCCAGCAGGTCGTTGATCTGGTTGGCCTCGCAGCCCAGACCCACCATGAGGGTGGCGAACATGTTGGGGTGGGTGGCGTAGCCCGCCAGCACGCGCCGCAGCACCTCCACCGGCTCGCCGCTGGAGGCGTGGCCGCAGCCGGTCTTGTGGGTGATGGGCACCACGCCGTCCACGTGGGGGAACTCGGCCAGCACCTCGTCGGTGAAGTGCTTGGCGATCATTCGCGAAACGTGGGCCGAACAGTTGACGCTGGAGACGATGCCCACGTAGTTGCGCGTTGCCACGCGGCCGTCGGCCCGCACGATGCCCTGGAACGTGGCGGGGCTGGCCACGAACTCGGTGGGGCGGTAGTCGGCGCAAAAGGCGTAGTCGCGTTCGAAGTCCGCCATGCCCAGGTTGTGCACGTGCACGTGCTCGCCGGGCGCGATGGGCCGGGTGGCAAAGCCGATGATCTGGTTGTAGCGCCGCACGGGCGCGCCCTGGGCCACCGCGCGGGTGGCGAGCTTATGCCCAGCAGGGATGCGCGCCGAGGTGCGCACGCCCTCCTTGATGATCTCGGTGCTCTCCGGAAGGTCCACCCGGGCGATCACCACGTCGTCGGCGGTATTGAGGCGGATAACGAGATCGGCGGCTTGCAGCATGTAGGTTCCCCTCTGTGTGCGGAGGCTGCGCCCGGACTGGGCGGCCCCTCTGGAATGGCGGCGAATTATAGGCCGCGGGCTGCGCCCCGCAGGCCCTTGCTAGCGCCCGCCGCGCAGCCCGGCGAACGCCACTCTGACCAGATAGTCGATCACCTGCTGGTTGGTGTAATGACCCGTCATGCGCAGGTACTCCACCGCCGGATCGCAGGTGCGCGCGTAGAGCGCGAACACCACCACGTCGGCCGGCAGCTCGGGATCGATCACCCCCTGCGCCTGGGCCGCCGCCACCAGCGTGGTCATGCGCGCGTTCATGTCGAGGATGCGCTTCACGTACTCGCGGTTGGACAGCATGTTGAACTGCAGCGTGGAGCTGGTGGACGGCAGCAGCGGCAGCCCGCCTTCCAGTCGCAGGTCCAGCGCCCAGCGCAGCAGCCCCTGCATCTTGTCGGCGGGCGGCATCTCGGGGGGCAGGCCGTCGATGAAGGCAAGCGCCTGGTCGAGCAGGCGGATCATCACGGCCGCGGCCAGCGACTCCTTGGAGCCGAAGTGCTTGTAGAGGCTTGCCTTGGCAATGCCGGCCTCGGCGGCCACCTCGTCCACGGTCATGAGGTCGTAGCCCTTGCGGGCAAGCATGGCGCGCGTGGCGTCGAGGATGGCTTCCTCCCGCACCCGGTTTTGTTGCTGACGGACGGTCAGCCTTGAAATTATACCCATTCGTTTTTTATTGAACTAATCGGTTCAGTTTTCGGTCTGATCGGTTGCGTTTTGAACCGATAGGGGCAGGCTAGTTCCGGCTGGCCCGAACAAAACCGGTGGCGCCCCGGCCAATTCGGTTCTTCCGCGCAGTAGCGGCCCCGCGTGGGAGCTGCCCAACCCATTCACTGCAAAAGGAAAACAGACCCATGAACACCCCCCGTCGTGCCGTTCTCGCCCTCGCCCTCGCCGGTGCGCTGTCCGCCTGTGCGGGCATGTCCCAGGCCAACAAACCCGCCCCCAAGGCCGACATCGTGGACACCGCCGTGGCCGCCGGCTCGTTCAAAACCCTCGTGGCCGCCGTCCAGGCCGCCGGTCTGGTGGACACCCTGAAGAGCCCGGGGCCCTTCACCGTGTTCGCACCCACCGACGAAGCCTTTGCGAAACTGCCCCCCGGCACGGTGGAAGGCCTGCTGAAAGACAAGGCCGCGCTCACCAAGGTGCTGACCTACCACGTGGTGCCCGGCAAGGTGATGGCCAAGGACGTGCCCACCGCCGACGTGAAGACCGTGCAGGGCCAGACCGTGGCGCTGAAGAAGGATTCCATGGGCGTGACGGTGAACAACGCCAAGGTGGTGGCTGCCGATGTGGAAGCCACCAACGGCGTCATTCACGTGATCGACACGGTCATCCTGCCGAAGTAATGCCGCCAAGGGCCCATTGATGCGGGATCGGGAGGCCCCTCGTGGGTCTGCCCGATCCGCGGCATCAGTGCGACTCGCGCGGAATCGGCGCACCGCTGGAACCCACCAGGAAGTCCTGGTCCACACCCTTGTCGGCCTGCATCACCGATTCCACGTACAGCTTCACCCAGCCGCGGGTGTCGTGGGGCGGCAACGGCTTCCAGGCCTTGCGCCGCTGGGCCAGTTCTTCTTCGCTCACGTGCAGTACAAGCTTCCGCTTGGCCACGTCGAGTTCGATCACGTCACCGTTCTTCACCAGCGCCAGCGGGCCTCCGGCCGCCGCCTCGGGCGAGGTGTGCAGCACCACCGTGCCGTAGGCCGTGCCGGACATGCGCGCGTCAGAGATGCGGATCATGTCCTTGACGCCCTTCTTCAGCAGCTTGGCGGGCAGTGCGAAGTTGCCCACTTCAGGGAAGCCCGGATAGCCCTTGGGGCCGCAGTTCTTGAGCACCAGCACGCAGTCGGCATCCACATCGAGCTTGGGGTCGTCGATGCGCGCCTTGTAGTCGTCGATGTCCTCGAACACCACGGCGCGGCCCTTGTGCTTCATGAGCCTGGGCGTGGCCGCCGAGGGCTTGAGCACCGCGCCCGTGGGCGCCAGGTTGCCCGTGAGCACGGCGATGCCGCCCTGGGGCTTGAAGGGCTTGCCGAAGGGGAAGATGACCTTCTCGTTCCAGTTCTTGGCGTCCTTGACGTTGTCCCACATGGTCTTGCCATTCACCGTGAGGGCGTTCTTGTGCAGCTTGCCGTTCTTCGCCAGCTCGCGCAGCACCACCGGCAGGCCGCCGGCGTAGAAGAAGTCTTCCATCAGGTACTCGCCGGAGGGCATGAGATTCACCAGGCAGGGGATGTCCTTGCCCAGGGTGTCCCAGTCCGACAGGTCGAGCTTCACGCCGATGCGCCCGGCCAGGGCCAGCAGGTGCACCACGGCGTTGGTGGAGCCGCCGATGGCGCCATTGACGCGGATGGCGTTTTCGAAGGCCTCGCGGGTGAGCACCTTGGACATGCGCAGGTCTTCCTTCACCATCTCCACGATGCGCCGCCCGGCCATGTGGGCCAGCACGTAGCGGCGTGAATCCGAGGCGGGGATGGCGGCGTTGGTGGGCAGGCCCATGCCCAGAGCCTCCACCAGCGAGGCCATGGTGGAGGCCGTGCCCATGGTCATGCAGTGGCCCTTGGAGCGCGACATGGCCACCTCGGCTTCCAGCAGGTCGGCCTGGGTCATCTCGCCGGTCTTGAGCATCTCGGTGAATTTCCACACGTGGGTACCCGAGCCGATGGTCTGGTCGCGCCAGCGGCCGTTGAGCATGGGTCCGCCTGAGATGACCAGCGCTGGCAGGTCGCAGGAGGCCGCGCCCATCATGAGCGCCGGCGTGGTCTTGTCGCAGCCGGTGAGCAGGATCACCCCGTCGAAGGGGTTGGCGCGGATGGACTCTTCCACGTCGATGGACACCAGGTTGCGGAACAGCATGGTGGTGGGCCGCATCACCGGCTCGCCCAGGGACATGACCGGGAATTCGATGGGGAAGCCGCCCATCTCGTAGACCCCGCGCTTCACGTACTCGGCGATCTCGCGGAAGTGGGCGTTGCAGGGCGTGGCCTCGGACCAGGTGTTGCAGATGCCGATGACCGGCCGGCCATCGAAGAGGTGCTGGGGCAGGCCCTGATTTTTCATCCACGAGCGGTGCACCATTCCATCGCGGGTGCCCATGCCGAACCAGCCCTGGGATCGCAGGGTCTTGCCCTTGCGGCCCGTGTCCTTCGCACCGGCACCGGTGGCGGCCTTGGCGGCGGATTTGTTCGTCGACGACTTCTTCGAGCCATCCTTGCTGGACTTCGCCATCTCTTCTCACCCCTCTGTGATGTCGCTTCGATCCCCGTCGCACCGGCCAGCGCCAGGCGACCCGGCGGCGAGTGTACGGCCCCGCCGCGCCCCGAAAAACACCCTTGTGCATGGATTCCGGGCGCCTCCACCGCGGAAAGGGGACAACAACGGTCACGCCCGCCCCCTGTGGCATACTGCTGCGCCTCAAAAAACGCTGCTCACCAGGGGGAGATACATCGTGCCGGGCAGGCTCCAGGGAAAGACCGCTCTCGTCACCGCCGCCGCCCAGGGCATCGGCCGGGCCACGTCACTGGCCTTCGCCCGCGAGGGCGCCTCGGTGCTGGCCACCGACGTGAACGAGGCAAAGCTCGCCGAACTGAGCGGCACCCCGGGCATCCGCACCCGCAAGCTCGACGTGCTGGACGAAGCCGAAATCGCCGCCACCGTGGCCGGGGCCGGCCCGCTGGACATCCTGTTCAACTGCGCGGGCTACGTGGCGAGCGGCACCATCTTGCAGTGCACCACGAAGGACTGGGACTTCTCCTTCAATCTCAATGCCCGCAGCATGTTCGTGCTCACCCAGGCGGTGCTGCCCGCCATGCTGACGCGCGGCCGCGGCAACATCATCAACATCGCCTCGGTGGCCTCCACCGTGAAGGGCGTGCCCAACCGCTTTGCCTACGCAGCCTCGAAGGGCGCGGTGATCGCCCTCACCAAGAGCATCGCCGCGGATTTCGTGGGCCAGGGCATCCGCTGCAACGCCATCTGCCCGGGCACGGTGGATACGCCGAGCCTGCACGACCGCATCAACGCCAACGCCGACCCGGACGCCGCGCGCAAGGCCTTCATCGCGCGCCAGCCCATGGGGCGGCTCGCCGAGGCCACCGAGATGGCCGACCTGGCCGTGTACCTGGCCAGCGACGAGTCGGCCTTCATGACCGGACAGGCGGTGGTGATCGACGGCGGCTACTCCCTGTAGCCGCCACCAGCATCGACCACGTCACGAGGGGAAGTACAACATGAAGCTGTGCCGCTACGGCGAACCCGGGGCCGAAAAACCGGGACTGGTGGACGCATCCGGAAACATCCGCGACCTGTCGGCCCACGTGCGCGACATCGACGGCAGCACGCTGGACGACGCCACGCTGGCGCGGCTGCGCGTCATCAGCCCCGACAGCCTGCCCAGGGTGGCCGGCTCGCCGCGCTACGGCGCGCCCGTGGCCGGCGTGGGCAAGTTCATCGCCATCGGCCTGAACTACTCCGACCACGCCAAGGAATCGAACATGCCGATTCCCAAAGAGCCCATCGTCTTCAGCAAGGCCACCACCTGCATCCAGGGCCCCAACGATGGCGTGGTGCTGCCCAAGGGCAGCGTGAAGGGCGACTGGGAGGTGGAGCTGGCCTTCGTGATCGGCCGCACCGCCAAGGCCGTGTCCGAGGCCGACGCCCTGGACTACGTGGCCGGCTACATGATCTGCAACGACGTCTCCGAGCGCGAGTGGCAGCTCGAGCGCGGCGCCACCTGGGACAAGGGCAAGGGATTCGACACCTTCGGCCCCATCGGGCCGTGGCTGGTGACCCGCGACGAGATCGCCGACCCGCAGAACCTGGCCATGTGGCTGGACGTGAACGGCAAGCGCTTCCAGACCGGCAACACCAGCACCATGATCTTCAACGTGCGCCAGCTGGTGGCCTACGTGAGCTTCCTGTTCACCCTGAAGCCCGGCGACATCATCACCACCGGCACCCCGCCCGGCGTGGGCATGGGCGTAAAGCCCAACCCCGTGTTCCTCAAGGCTGGAGACGTCATGCGCCTGGGCATCGACGGCCTGGGCGAGCAGCAGCAGAAGGTGACCGGGGGCTGACCGCCGCTGCCGCTCACCGCGCCGATCGAGGGCGTCCGGAACTCCGGGCGCCCTTTTCGTTTCAACATCGGGTTCGGTAGCCTGGCCCCACGTCATTCCCCGGAGACCCTGCTCCATGGTCGAGTTCTGCAAGCGCCTCACCGGATCGGCCGCCTTCGACCGGTTCATCGTTCTGATCATCGTCTTCAACGCCCTGATCATCGGACTGGAGACCAACCCGGAGGTCATGGACGACCTGAGTGGGGTCTTCCACACCATCAACAAGGTGATCCTGGGGGTCTTTATCGCCGAGGCGGCCATGAAGATCGTGGCGGCATGGCCGCGGCCGCAGGATTACTTCAGGAGCGGGTGGAACCTGTTCGACTTCGGGATCATCCTGCTGTCGCTGATTCCTGCTTCTGGGACGTTCGCCACCGTGGCGCGGCTGATCCGGCTGCTGCGGGTGCTGCGGCTGGTGACGGCGCTGCCGAAGCTGAGGCTGATGGTGGCCACCCTGATCCGGTGCATCCCGGGGATGGGGCACGTGCTGGCGTTGATGGGGATTCTTTTCTACGTGTATGGGGTGGCTGGGTATCACCTGTATGCGCAGCATGATCCGGCGCGGTGGGGCACTTTAGGGAAGGCGCTGTTGACGCTGTTCCAGATTGCGACGCTGGAGGCCTGGACGGACATCATGAACAAGGCGATGGAGTTGTCGCCCTGGCATTGGGTGTATTTCGTGAGTTTTGTGTTGTTTGGGACGTTTGTGGTGGTGAATTTGTTTGTGGCGGTGGTGATCAATAGCCTCGAAGAAAGTCATCGGGAGGTGGCGGAGAGTGAGGCACGGGCTTCGGGTCAGGCGCCCAGCGATCTGCGGCATGTGCGGGGTCTTCTCGCGGAGGCAGACCGTCGCTTGGCTACCCTCGATCAGGACTCGCCACATCGGCATTATTGAACCGGCATCAACTTGTTGAACTCAAGCAGCATACCGAACCGGCTCATGCTCGAAGTAGCGCTTGATCCGTTCGGGCTGCCTTTGCACGCTACGCAGGTGGCGCGCCGCTGCCTTCACCAGTTGCGGCTTCGTGC
>JADCHQ010000016.1 GCA_020248405.1 Rhodocyclaceae bacterium
GCCGCCGCGACCCTGGACCGGCTGCGCCACAACGCCTACTGCCTCACCCTCGATGGCCAGTCATTCCGCGCCCCCAGGCTTGCCCCAACCAGCCCCCGCAGCCTTGCCAAGGCTGCCAAATCCAACCAAGATTGACCCCACTACGAGAGGCTCGTGACGGCAGTGCAGTGGCTCGTATATGCCGAAAACCGAGTGGCTCCAATATGCCGATTGGTGACACCAATCAAAAGCAACTGGGTAACACCCTGTGGAGCATCGCCGACCAACTGCGCGGGGCGATGGACGCGGATGACTTCCGCGACTACATGCTGTCCTTCCTCTTTCTGCGCTATCTCTCAGACAACTACGAGACGGCGGCGAAGAAGGAACTGGGCAAGGACTACCCCGATGTGGGCGGCGACGCCCGCAAGGTGCCGCTGGCGCTCTGGTATGCGAACAACGTGGACGACATCCTGGCGTTCGAGAAGCAGATGCGCCGCAAGGTGCATTACGTCATCCAGCCCACGCACCTGTGGAACAGCATCGCCAACCTGGCGCGCACCCAGAGCGCGGACCTGCTGAACACGCTGCAGGCTGGCTTCAAGTACATCGAGACGGAGTCTTTCGAGAGCACCTTCCAGGTGCCTGTTCTCAGAGATCGACCTGAGTTCGCCGAAGCTCGGCAAGACCTACGTCGACCGTAACGCCAAGCTCTGCACGATCATCCAGAAGATTGCCGAAGGGCTGGCGGAGTTCTCCACCAGCGTTGACGCGCTGGGTGATGCCTATGAATACCTGATCGGCCAGTTTGCCGCCGGCTCTGGCAAGAAAGCCGGTGAGTTCTACACCCCGCAGCAGGTGTCAGACATCCTCTCTGCCATCGTTACGCTCGACAGCCAGGAGCCAAGAACTGGCACCAGGAAGCGGCTGGAGAGCGTGATGGACTTTGCCTGCGGCTCCGGCTCGCTGCTGCTCAACGTGCGCAAGCAGGTGGCCAAGGCGGGCGGCACCATCGGCAAGATCTTCGGCCAGGAGAAGAACATCACCACCTACAACCTTGCGCGCATGAACATGCTGCTGCACGGGGTGAAGGACACGGAGTTCGAAATCTTCCACGGCGACACGCTGCTCAACGAGTGGGACATGATGCGGGAGCAGAACCCGGCCAGGAAGCCGAGCTTCGACGCCATCGTCGCCAACCCGCCCTTCAGCTTGCGCTGGGAGCCCACCGACGCGCTGGCCGATGACGTGCGCTTCAAGAGCCACGGCCTGGCGCCCAAGTCGGCGGCCGACTTCGCCTTCCTGCAGCACGGTTTTCACTACCTCAAAGACGAGGGCGTGATGGCCATCATCCTGCCGCACGGCGTTCTGTTCCGGGGCGGAGCCGAGGAACGCATACGCAAGAAGCTGCTCATTGACGGCCACATCGACACCGTCATCGGCCTGCCCGCCAACCTCTTCTACTCCACCGGGATACCCGTGTGCATCCTGGTGCTGAAGAAGTGCAAGAAGCCGGATGACGTGCTGTTCATCAACGCGGCGGAGCATTTCGTCAAAGTCAAGCGCCAGAACCAACTGACGGGCGAGCACATCGCCAGGATCATCAAGACGTACCAGTTCCGTTCCGAAGAGGCGCGCTACTCACGCCGGGTTGAGATGGCCGAGATTGAGAAGAACGATTTCAACCTGAACATCTCGCGCTACATCAGCACGGCGGTGGGCGAGGCGGAAATTGATCTGGATGAGAAGCACCAAGAGCTGGTGGAGATTGAAAAGGCGATTGCGGCGGCGAAGGAAAAGCACAACGGCTTCTTGAAAGAGCTGGGGTTGAAGCCGTTGCCGTAGTCGCCTCATGTCCCGGATCGCGGGCGCGCGGCGCGTTACGGGTCTCGGGGTCAGGCCATGGCGAAGAGCACCGGCGCCCCCCCTGTTACTACCCGACAAGGTCGAAGCCGAGATGCATGCCTGAGTGGACCGATCAAGCGTTGTGTCCCGCGCGAGCGTCGCCCCGGGGGGGGGCGTTGCGGCGGGGATGGGCGGCTGCCGTCATGGCAGGGCGATGGTCGCGCCCGGGGTCCATCCGGTCTGTACGCCCACGAGGGTCTGGCGGGCCAGCGGCCCCGCCACGGGCCAGCGGCTGCTCCAGCCCATGAACAGGTCGCGCAGCCACGGCAGGAGGCGGCGGTCCGACTGGAACAGCGGCGTCAACCAACGGCTGGCCTGCCCGTAGAAGCGGTTGTGTGCCAGGCGCAGCGCCGTGTAGCGCGCCAGCGCGGCTGGCAACTCCCGGTGGCTGCGCAGCGCATCGCTCAGCGCCAGGGCGTCGAGCAGCGCGAGGTTGGTGCCCTGGCCCAGTTGCGGGCTGGTGGCGTGCGCTGCGTCGCCGACCACCACGCAGCGTTCGCCGTGGTAGGCCGGCATCACGATGTCGTGGTATCGGGCCCAGGTCAGTCCGTCGAGCGACCCGAGTTGCGACAGCAGCGGCTCACACCCGGGGTGCAGGGCAATGAGCTGCCGCCGGAACCCGTCGAGCCCCGCATCCCGCCAGGCGGCCCTGCGTTGCGCGTGCAGGCTCCAGAAGAGGCTGACCACGGGTGTGTGTCCACCTGGTGCGATGCCGGTGGGCATGATGCCGAGCATCTGCCCCGCACCCCGGTACCACTGCCACAGCGTGTTCCCGTAGCGGTCCGGGGCGTCTTCGAGCACCGCCCACACGGCGCCCCAGGGATAGACCCGGTCCGTGCAGGCCAACCCCGACTGCCCGCGAAGCTGCGAGTGGCAACCGTCCGCGATGACGACGAGGCCATGGCGCGAACGCAGCGCCTCCAGGTCCGTGCACTCATGCCCGGTGACGACGGCCGCCCCTTCGCCGCGCGCCAGCTGCCACAGCGCGTCGAACAGTACGCCCCGGTGCAGTCCCACGCCGAAGGCGCCGTCCTGCCAGTGCCGGTACCGGATGTCGACCACGCGACGCCCTGATGGTGTCACCCCCAGCAGCCGATCGATGCGCGCGCCGTGGCGCAGGATCACCTCGTCGATGCCCAGCACGCGCAGCGCCGCCAGGCCGCTGGGTTGGATGAGGATGCCCGCGCCCACGGCCCGTGGCTGCTCGAACCTCTCGTAGACGGTGACGCGGTGGCCGTCTCGCGCCAGCAGCGCCGCGCTTGCCAGGCCCGCGAATCCTGCGCCGGCCACGGCGATGTCCATTAGTCGCATCAGGCGATGCCGGCAACCGCCGGTGGCAGGGCCTGCGGCTGGGCGTCCAGCGCCAAGGGCTCGCGCCGCAGCCACCGTGTTGTCTCGCTGCGACCCTCGCACGAGGCCCGGAGCATGCGCACCGTGTCGGGACTGATCACGCGCTGCGGCCAGGCCAGGGCGAGCCAGGCGGCCGCTCGCACCAGCCACCACGGCAGCGGCACCCACAGCGCGCGGCCCCCGCCCTGCGCGGCGCGTAGCCACTCCAGCATGGCCCGGTAGGTCAAACGTTCCGGCCCTTCGAGTTCGATGACGCGCCGCAAGGCCTTGGGGTGGGCAACGATGGCGGCGATGCAGTCGGCCACGTCGGCCACCTGCACGGGCGCGATCCGGCTTCCACCGGGAGCGCGCAGGCCGGGCAGGGCGATGACCGGAAGCGCGCTCAGCGCCGTGAACAGGCGTGTGCTCGCGCATGCCTCGTCCACCAGCAACGAAGGCCGCACGATGGCGTAGTCCACGCGACGGCGTGCCAGCGCCTGTTCGCCGGCCAGCTTGCTGCGCATGTAGCCCCCGCCCAGGCCCGTGCCGGCGCCCAGCGCGGACACGTGCACGATGCGCGCCACGTGTTCGGCCTCGCACGCGGCAGCCAGCGCATCCACGGCTGCGTGGTGGACCTTGTCCCACGTATCGCCTTCGCGTTCGATGAGGATGCCGGTCGTATTCACCACGATGTCCATGCCCTGCACGGCCGCGCGCAGTGTCGCCGCGCTCAGGTCGACGCGGAAGTCCACCGCGAGGTGGGCGCCTTGCCGTGCGGCGCGCCGCACGCGATGGCCCTGCCGTTCAAGCGCCTGACAGACCGCTTTGCCCAGCACGCCGTGGGCGCCGAAGACCACGATGTTCATGCGTCACCTCTTCGAGGATGGGATGGGGGAAGCGGGCAGGTGCCATTGGCGCAGGCGCGCATCCGCCGTGCAGCCCCGCGGGCCCAGAGGGCTGCCAACCAGGGCATGACCCAGCGTGAGACCCGGTAGCGATGCCTCGCGAAGGCGGCGTAGCCTCGATCGGCCACGGGCCTGAGGAAGGGCAAGCGCACCGGCCAGGTCCAGTGGCCCCAGCCAACCGCCTGGTAAGCCGCCACCAGCGCATCGACGCCCAGCAGGAACTCCCCGTCAGGCCGCACGGCGTGGATCAGCTGCTGCATGTGGTCGAGCGTGGCTTTCCCGTCGCCCCAGTGCCGTGGGTCGAAACCAGTCGCAGCGATATCGACGAAAGCCAGACGGTGCAGGCTGTCCTGCTCGCGCAGGCGTTCCATTTCGAAACGGCAGATCGGGCAGGCGCCGTCGTAGAGGAGGGTCAGGGGAAATTCGGTCATGGTTTCAGCGCAGCAGGTTGACGACAGGGCGGGCACGGACGCGCGTTGGCCAGACGAAACCCGAAGGCAAAGGTGTCCTGGCCGTCACGACGGCCGCAGCCCCATCCACGGGCTCCGGCGCGCGTCCTTCGAATAACTTCGACATATCTGCAATTTCTGTGAATAAAGAAATAAAAAGTCAAAAAAAGGGGTCGGCTCAGGGCCCCGCCGCACTGCGGTCCGCGACCCTCTCCCCGCCGGCCGTGGCCCCGCCATCCACGGGCTGCCCCCGGATGAGCTTCTGGACGCGGGCCCCCAGCTTGAGTACCTTGGCAAGCGTGTCGGTGTCCAGGCGCAGCATCTCTTCGCTCCACGCGGACAGCGACTCCAGCATCACCTGCATCTCGCGGATGCGGGCAGCCCGTTCGACCCCGTCCACCATCAGTTCGGGGCTGCTCAGCAAGTCCTTGAGCACGGCAATGGTCGGCTCGATCTCGCGTTCCTTCCTCTCCCGCACGATGGTGCGCGCGAGGTCCCAGATGTCCGTACTGGTCCCGAAGTGGTCGCGCCGGTCGCCCTGCACGTGCACGAGCTTGACGAGGTTCCAAGCCTGCAATTCGCGTATGGAGTTGCTGACGTTGCTTCGTGCGACGCCAAGGGTGTCCGCGATCTCGTCGGCCGGCAAAGGGGTGCCCGCCAGGTAGAGCAGGGCATGAATCTGCGCGACGGTGCGGTTGACGCCCCACCGGGCGCCCATCTCGCCCCAGTGCAGGATGAATCTCCGCGAGGTTTCACTGAGCTGCATGCACCCAAGGATAGTGCGTCACAAAATTCTGTCAAGACAGAAATTGACGGGTTGCGGTACGGCAGAGCAATGTTCCGGGCCGAAGCCGCGTTTGAATTGCGACTTCAAAGGGGCATCATGTGCCCGGCGGCGCCCGGTTGACCGGGCACGGCACGGTAAAAACAGTGCCGGCTTGCGGGCAACGCCGTTTGAAACCCCTGCTCCCTGTCGGGTGTTCTGCGCAGTGCCGACAGCGTCGCCGTAGCGCCCTTTCCTTGAACGACGAGGTACTTCCATGCGCTGGATTCTTTCAGCTTGTTTACTGGGTGGTCTGAGTACCCTGTTCCGGCACGAGCAGTGGCCGTTTGCCAACTGGCTCAACCTGGCTGGCGTCGCCGTCCTGTTGTGGGGTTTCGTTCACTGGGTCACGGACGCGCGCGGACCGCGCGCGAGCGGGCCCGGTAACCAGTCGCAGAAGATGGACGCCGGTGCGGACACGTCGGGGATGCATGCCCTTGGCGGAACCGACCTCACTCCACCCGATGGCGGCGGCACGGGCAGCGGCTGAAACGGCTGGCAGTAAATGCACAAGGTCTCGCCAAGAGGCGCCACGTAACCATAGCCCCTTGAGTGGGGTAAGGCCGATGGCGACGATGTGGCCAGCCGACGGGAGGCCGCGCGGGTAACGCCAACCAAATTCACTCAGACCTTGTCGCTCATCGCGGCGCAAAGGCGTCTCGAAGGCACGGTCCACGTCCTCATGTACCCGCAGGCAGTCATGTCACGCCTCGCCAGCCTGGCGCCGCGCCCGCAGCTGCACCTGATCCGCTTCGGTGGGGGGGCGCTTGGAACGCGAAGCGGCGCAGCGAGCCATGGTGGCGTCTGGCGGGTGTCGACACCGGGGTCTGCGATCCTCCTCATCATCGCCTCACGCCAGCGAATCCCACCAATCGTCCTTGCTCCGGACCCTGCGCAGGTCCGGGACCTCGACACGGCGCTCCGCGGGTATACCAACGACCATGAGCGAGGCGATGCTGCGAGGCGCCCAGTGATTCACGGGATTGCCGAAGAAGTTGTTCTCGTCGAATATCGGTGCAGGGTGCCAGTACAGGTTGTACCCGAGCTTACTCAGCACAAAATCGAGCAGCGGCGCCGAGAATTCGCGCTGATCGTTCTCGAAGTAGAGCACGGGACGGAAGCGCTCAATTAGCATCTCGCCGCTCGCGAGCACCTCGAGCTCCTTGCCGTCCACGTCCACCTTAAGGAGGTCGCAGGCGGACAGGTCGAGCGAGTCGAGTGCCATGAAGTGCGGGCGCCAGCGCTCGCCCAAGTAGGCGAATTTTCCCCAAACGCCCCCCGTGTCCACATTCTCGCTGGCCGCCACGAAGGCGTTGATGGGCTTCGCGTTATCGATGCCGTTGAGCGCGAGATTGGCACACAGCACGTTGAAGACCTCGGGATGCGACTCGATCGCGAATACCTTGCCCGCGGCGCCAACAATGCGCGCAAGAGGAAGCGTAAGGTCACCGATGTTCGCACCGACGTCTACGGCAGTACCCCCCTCTGACAGGAAGCGGCGCATCATCGCCACCTCGGATTCGCTGTATTGGCCGTAGAGGTCGAAGCATTTTCCTATGTACGGACCGGAGAACAGCATCCACCCGTACCTGCAGTGCTTGAGCGTCAGTTTGCCGATCTGCATAAGGAGTCGATTTAGCGATTTTCGTGTCGCGGCGTCATCGAGGCCGCAGCTTTGCAGGCGCCGGAACGGCCCCGCGTTTTCCGGCAACCCGGAGCGAAGCATAAGGTTGCCGCGTGCGAACGATACCCAACGACAGCGCGAGCGGACAGCTCTGATGTTGGATCGCGGCGTTCAACATGGGGTCGGGTCAGCGGTGACATCGAGGCGCCTCCGGGCATCGTGGCCGCCGTTGGAGGGTGCAGGGCCAAGACGGCTTCACCGCGATGGCGGGCGCCGCCGCGGGGCTGACGATGCAGCGGGCGACGCGCGCACCGCGGCCAGCGTGTCGTGCGCTGCCTGCTCGGCCAGCGCGGCGAGGCGCCCCGGCCCGAGGTGCAGGAAGTCGAGCTGCTTCTGCACCAGCAGCATGGCGAAGCCGTGCAGCAGCGACCACACCGACACCGACACCTCCACCGGGTCGCCGGCGCGCACTAGCCCGGCCTTTTGCGCACTCACCACCAGCTCCACCAGCTTGCCAAAGGTGGCATTTCCCACGGCGTACAGGGGGTGGTCCGTCTGGTCCGGCGTGTGGCTGATATAGGGCCCGAACATCACCTTGAGGTGCTCGGGGTGGTCCACGGCGAAGCGGATGTACTGCCTGGCACCCTCCAGGAACCAGGCTTCCACGTCGTCGGGATGCCTTCGCCTGGCTTCGTCCTGGTAGGCCTGCAGCCGCAGGAAGCCCTGCTCGGCGATGGCCGCGATCAGCGCCTCCTTGCTCTCAAAGTGCCGGTAGGGCGCGGTGCGGCTCACGCCTGCCTGGCGCGCTAGTTCGCGCAGGCCCAGCGACTCGGCGCTATCCCGTCGCAGCAACTCCAGCCCGGCCTCCAGCAGCGCCTCGCGCAGGTTGCCGTGATGGTAGGGCGCGGGTTTGCCTTTCACCTTGCGGGTGGTACGGCGCGCGGCGGGTTTCTCTGGGGCTGGCATGAGGCGGCTTCGAAGGCTTTCTAGTCTCGGTCCTGGCACCACGGTTGGCAAGCGTGGCGAATGCAGAAAAAAATGTTGACAACGACAACATCGTGCCGCGAGAATGGCGCCCGGATGTAGACGTTGTCAACTTTAATGCCCTGCGGGGCGGGAGATGTCCATGCTTGAACGCTACCTGCGAGTGGTAGTCCGCCACCGCATCATCGTGATGCTGCTGGTGGCGCTGGCCACGCTGCTGCTCGCTTCCCAGACCCGCCAGCTGTCCATCGTGGTGGACCCCGACGACATCCTGCCGCAGAGTCACCCGCTCGTCTCCACCACCAACCGCATCGAGGCGCTGTTCGGCAACCGCTTCACGGTGGTGATAGGGGTGCACGCCACCAGCGGCACGATCTACGAGAACGGCGTGACCGAGCGGGTGCGCGCCATCACCGAGGACGTGCTGCGCCTGCCTGGAGTGGTGCGCGCCAACGTGAGCAGCATCGCTGCGCGCAAGTCCAAGAGCATCACCGGCAACGACGAGGGCATGGTGGTGAAGCCGCTGCTGGGCAGCGGGCCCCAGGCGCCCGAGGCGCTGCGTGCGGCGCTGGCGCTGAACCCGGTGTACACGGACCTGGCGGTGTCGCGCGATGCCCGCACCGCCCAGGTGGTGGCCGAGTTCAAGAAGATTCCCGGCGGCTTCACGGCCATCGAGCGCCAAGTGCGCGAAACGGTCGACAAGCACGCCGACCCTTCGGTGCAGATCGACCTGGGCGGTACGCCGGTCTTCCTGGCGCTGCTGGAAAAATACTCCGCGCGCATCGGATTGCTGTTCCCGCTGGCCGTGCTGATGATCGGTCTGATTCACTACGAGGCGTTCCGTACCGTGCAGGCGCTGGTGCTGCCGCTGGTCACCGCCTTGCTGGCGGTGGTGTGGGCGCTGGGCATGCTCGGCCTCGCGCGCCAGCCCTTCGACACCTTCAATGCCGCCACGCCCATCCTGATCCTCGCCATCGCCGCGGGGCACGCGGTACAGATCCTGAAGCGCTATTACGAGGAGTACGCCGCGCTCGGCAGGGACGAGCCGTCTCTCGCCGCCCGTGAGCGGAGCCGCGAGGCGGTGGTGCGGTCGCTCACGCGGGTGGGGCCGGTGATGCTGGCCGCGGGCGGCGTGGCGATCGCGGGCTTTGCCTCGCTGGTGGTGTTCGAAATCAAGTCCATCCAGGTGTTCGGCCTGTTCACCGCCGCCGGCATCGCCAGCGCGCTGATCCTGGAACTGACCCTCATCCCGGCGCTGAGAGCAACCCTGCCGCCCCCCGGCGAGCGCGAACTGGCACGCGAGAGCATGCCCACCCTGTGGAGCCGGCTAACCGAAGGGGCCTTCCGCCTCTCCTCCACCCGGCCAGGCGCCGTGTTCGCCACGGCCGCCGGGCTGGCGGCGGTGGCGGCGGTGGGCGCCAGCCAGGTGCGCGTGGACAACTCCCAGAAGGCTTACTTCTACGGCGGCGTGCCCGCCAAGCTGGAGGACAGCCGGCTGAACGAGCGCATGGGCGGCACCAACACGCTCTACGTGCTGGTGAGGGGTCGCGAGGACGATGCCCTCAAGCAGCCGGCCGTGCTCAAGTCCATGCAGGCGCTGCAGGAAAAGCTCGCCACCGATCCGCTGGTGGGCAAGACCCTGTCCCTGACGGACTTTGTGCGCCGCATGCACCGCGCCATGAACAGCGACGACCCGGCCTTCGACGCCATTCCCGACAGCGCCGAGCTGATCGCCCAGTACCTGCTGCTCTATTCCACCTCGGGGGACCCGGGCGACTTCGACAGCTACGTGGACACGAACTACCGCAACGGCCTCATCACGGTATTCGTGAAGACCGACGGCACGGCCTACTCCCAGGACCTGATCCGCCGCGTGCGCGAGTACGCCCGCGTCGGCTTCGGACCCGAGGTGGAGGTGGAGGTGGGCGGCGGCACCGCGGCCACCGTGGCGCTCACGGAAACCATCGTGCACGAGAAGGTGCTCAACATCCTGCAGATCATGGCCGCGGTGCTGCTGATCACCAGTCTGGTGTTCCGTTCCCTGGCAGCGGGGCTCGTGATCCTGCTGCCGGTGGTGGCGGCGGTGCTGGTGAACTTCGGCATCATGGGCCTGGCGGGCATCCCGCTGCAGATCGGCACCGCGCTGGTATCGGCCATGGCCGTGGGCATCGGCGCCGACTACGGCATCTACATGGTGTACCGCATGCGCGAGGAGCTGGCGCGCGGCGGCGATGCCGGCGAGGCGCTGCACCGGGCCTTCCGCTCGGCGGGCAAGGCCACGCTGTTCGTGTCCACGGCCGTGGCGGGCGGATTCGGGCTGCTCATGCTGTCCTGGGGCTTCTGGGTGCACTTCTACCTGGGCTTCCTGGTGGCCACCGCCATGCTGGTGAGCTCGGCGGCGGCGCTCACGGTGCTGCCCGCCCTGGTGTTCCGCTTCAAGCCGCGCTTCGTGTTCGGCGCGACGGCGCAGCCGGCGCTCGTGGCGCGCAAGGGCGCGGCGCTGCTGGTCGCGGCGGCCGTGGGCGCCGGAGCGCTGCCGGCCCCGGAAGCCCATGCCCAGACCCTGAGCGCCGAGGAGATCGCCACCCGCAACTTCGCCGTGGGCAAGGTGGCCGACTCGATCTCCGAGGCCACCTTCCGCCTCATCTCGCCGAGCGGCCAGGAGCGGGTGCGCAAGACCCAGGGACGCTCGAAGCTCAAGGCTGGCTCCCTGGACAACCGCTCGCTGGTGCGCTTTGTCTCGCCGGCGGACGTGCGCGGCACGGTGACCCTCACCATCGAGAACAGCGAACCAGGGCGCGACGACGACATCTGGATCTATCTGCCGGCCCTCAAGAAGGTGCGCCGCCTGGTTTCCTCCAACAAGAAGGACAGCTTCGTGGGCACCGATTTCTCCTACGGCGATGTGATCGGGTACCGGGTGGCGGACTGGAGCCACCGCATCGTGCGCGAGGAAAAGGCCGACGGTTTCGACTGCTGGGTGCTGGAGGCGCTGCCGAAGAATGGCCAGGTGCGCGACGACAGCGGCTACTCCCGGCGCATGGCCTGGGTCCGCAAGGACAACTTCGCCGCCGTGCGGGCCGAGTCCTACGACCTGTCGGGCACGTTGCTCAAGGTGATCACGCTGCGCGATCACCGCAACGTGGACCCGAAGAACGGCAAGTGGGTGGCCATGAAGGCCGAGGCCCACAACGTTCAGGAGAACCGCCGCACGGTGATCGAGTTCGATCGCTACGACGTGAACCAGGGCGTGAGCGAGGACAGCTTCACCGCCCGGGCGCTGGAGCGTGAGTCGTGATCCGGGCAAAGCGCATCCGGCTTCCCGCCGCGGCCGCGCTGGCGCTGTTGGCCGCTCTGGTGGCCGGCGCCCCGCGGGCGGAGGAGACACCCCCCGCCGCGGCGGTTGCGCCCCGGATCGCGCCCGAAGCGCAGGGCCGCGACCCCGAGCCGGCGGTGCGCATCGACCGCGCCGACCTGTCACTGCGCGCTTCGGCCTGGAGCCGCTCACGCCTTCTGGATGGGGACATGGGCGTGAACTCCGCCAGCGCGTGGTTTCTGGGCAAGGCCGCCCTGGGCGAGGGCGGCAAGGCAGTAATCGATGCGTGGGCGCGCAGCGACAGCCGCTTCGACAGCCGCGCCGGCGCCTCCGATGTGCGCGAGGCCTACGTGGCAGGCTCGCGCGGCGACTGGGATTTCTCCGCCGGGCGCCAGCTCATCGCGTGGGGCCGGGCCGACTCGGTCAATCCCACCGACGTGCTGCCAGCGCGCAACTTCACCCTGCTCACGCCCCTGGACGAGGACCAGAAAACCGGCGTGGGCAGCGTCCGCGCCACCTGGAACCGCGACGCGCTGCGCCTCTCGGCGCTGTGGCTTCCGGAGTTCCGGTCCAGCACCCTGCCGCTGCCGGCCGTGCCGGGCGTGAGCTTCGTGGCACGCGACCCGTCCGCAGCCGCGCGCCAGTGGGCGCTGCGCGCCGAGAAAAGCGGCGAGCGCGTGGACTGGGCGGTGTCGTACTTCGACGGCTACGAGCGCCAGCCCGACCTGCGCCCGGAGGCGTTCTCGGCTGCCGGCGCCCGTGTGGGTCTCGCCCACACCCGCATCCAGATGCTGGGTGCGGACGCCGCCACCACCGTGGGGCGCTACGGCCTGCGCGCCGAGGTGGCCCTCACCCGCACCGAGGATCGCCACGGCACCGATCCCTTCACCCGCAATCCCTTCCTCTATGCCGTGGTGGGCGGCGACCGGACCTTCCTCACCGATCTCAACGTCAACGCGCAACTGCTCTACCGGCGCGTGGTGGCCTGGGAAGACCCGGCGGCGGTGCCCGCGCCGCTGCGCGAGCTGGCGCTGCGCCAGGCGCTGCTGTCGAACCAGCGTGACGCGGAGCAGGCCGGCGCCACGGTGCGCGTGGCGCGCAAGTGGTGGAACGACACCCTCGAAGCGGAGCTGAGCGGCGTCGCCTGGTTCGCCCGGGGCGATTTCCTGGTGCGCCCGCGGCTGCGCTACGCCGCCACCGACCGGCTCCGCTTCACCCTGGGCGGGGACGTATACCGCGGCCCTGCGGATTCGTTTTTCGGAAGCCTGCGCAACCTCAGCACGGCTTTCGTAGAAGTGCAGTTCAACCTGTGACCTTACTGGAGAGAACCATCATGAAGACTTCCGCTACCGCTGTTTTCGCCCTCATCTTCGCCTCGGCAGCCCTTGCACAGCCGGCGGCGTCTTCGGCCGCCGAACTGGTGGTGCGCGTGACGGTGACCGGCCCCAAGGCCGCCGCCGGACGGGTCGGCTGCTCGCTGTTCACCGCGGCAAAGGGTTTTCCCCTGGACATCTCCGGCGCCCAGACCCAGTGGCACCCCGCCAGCGGCGCGGCAGCGATCTGCCGCTTCACCGACCTGGCCGATGGCACCTACGCCCTGGCCGTGGGCCAGGACCTGAACGGCAACAGCAAGGTGGACACCAACGTGTTCGGCGCGCCCACCGAGCCCTGGGGCGTGTCCAACAACGTGCGCCACACGCTGCGCCCGCCGAAGTTCGAGGAGGCGGCCTTCCGCGTGGCGGACGGGCGAGATGTGCAGCTAGAGGTGCGCGTGGAGCCGTGAGCGCGCGCGTCGCTCACGGCCGCCGGGCTGGCACTGCGAAGGCAGCGCCAGCCCGGCGCCGGCAGGGGGAGCCCGCGGCGGGAGTCACTGGAACACCACCGCCCCGGTCACCTGGCCCAGGTTCGAGGTGAAGCCGTAGTTCGCCCCCGCACGCGTCGCGGTGGGGCCGGTGATGAACCCCTGGAGGGCGTTGCCGAACGGGATGTTCCCGGAGCATCCGGAGGAGCAACCGAGCCCGGTGCTGGTGATGGTGGACGACGTTCCCAGGAAAGAGGTGCCGGTGCCCAGCTGGACTGCGTTGCCGTTGATGCTGAAGGTCTGGCCCGCCACCGGGATGCTGAGGGAGTAGCTCAGCGTGCCGCCGCCGGAGCTCCAGTTGGGGAAGTTGACGTTCAGCGTGCCGGAGACGCTGTTGGGCGCCCCGGTGGCAACGATTACGTCACCGGAGGTGATGATCGGCGCGGTGGACGCGAACGATGCGTACGCGCGTACGATGCTGGGTGTGGTGCCCGAGCTCACCCCGGAGATGGACAGCGCCGCCACGTAGTTGGCGGTCAGCAGCGGGCCCCCTCCCCGGGTGCCGCTGCTCCAGCGCCCCCAAGCGATGATACCGTCGGCCCCGAAATCGGTGGACACGCCGGAGCCGAAGCTGTTGCTGGGCACGCAGCAGTCGATTGCCTGCGTCACCAGTCCGGCTCCGTTCGACGTGAGGGTCGACCCGAGCAGCCCGGCGGAGAATGACCCACCCGGCAGCTTGACCGACGCTACGGAGAAACCGCCAGGGCCGTTGCCGATGGGTATCGTGTCTGGCACCTGCGGCGGCGTTTGGGGTGTTTCCGCACCGGACCGGATGGCCTCGGCGGCGACCAGGCTCGTGCCGCTGCTGTCGCGCACCTCGGCGACCATGAACGGCACGGCGAGGGGCGCCGCCAGGGGGGGCAGCCGCGCGGGAACGAAAGCTAGGCCCGGGCGGGTCTTGTTGTCCGGCGCGAAGCCGGACTGCCCCGCGCCGATATCCACGCAACCGGCTTCGGTGCAAAGCGCCACGATGCCCTCGGTCACATTGACGCGTGTGCCCTCTCCGGTGGTCACCGCGAACTCGGTGCCGCGGATGCCCAGCGTGCCGGCGGTGGTGCCGAGGCGATAGCTGTCGCGCTTCTGGCGGCCGATGAGACCGGTGACGGTGCGCAGCCCCCCGCGCAGCAGGCTGAGGAAGCCGCGCTCCTCCACGCCGGCCGTGGCCAGCGAGTAAGACTGCACCTGAAGGCTGGTCTGCGGCTGGAGCGAGATGAAGGCGCCGTCGATCATGCGCAGTTGCACCCGCCCCGACTGCGTTTCCACGGTGTCGCCGGGGACGATGGCGGCGCCGCGCGCAGCAGGCCGCTCGAGGCCCGAACTGGCCCGGATGGAGGCCTGCCCGACGGAGAATTCGACGGTGCCGGCCGTGGACTGGGCCAGCGCGCCGCCGGTCAGCGCAAGCAGTGCCAGGCCCGCCATGGCGCGCGCGGCGGTGAAACCGGCCGGGAGCATGCGCATCTCAGAACTCCCTTCGCAAGGTGATCGACACGACGGTCCTGCGGAAGGTGAAGATGTCGACGTTCGATCCGTTGTTGGTGTAGGCGACCTGGGGGGTCAGCCGCCACGCAGGCGCCACCATGTAGTGCGCGCCCACGGTGGCGCCCGTCTGGTTGTCGCGGCGATGCACGCCGAACAGCGGCTCGGGGCCGCCGTAGCGGCGCTGCTCGCCCAGCACGCTGGCGAACAGCGCGAGCGACGCGCCAGCCTGCCACTGCACGCCGGCCCGCAGCCCGACGAGGTCGTGGCCCAGTTGCGGCACACCCGCGCTGCGCTCGGCTTCCTGGCCGCCGTAGCCCGAAATGAAGACCACCGGGCCCGACCCGACGACGGCGGCATAGCCACCGCCGACGACCCAGCGGTCGGCGTTGCGGATGCTGTTGCCGGGGTAGTCGAGCCGGGTGAGCTGCGTGAACACCGTGGTCTGGGCGGTGGGGCTGAGGTTGTGCTGCCATTGCCCCAGCAGGCCGACGGCATCACGGAAACGCGTGCCGCCGATCCACGTCATGCTGGCCTGCACGCCGCCCGAGAACTGGTTCGGCCCGACGGTCTTCGTGACGCCCAGATTGGCGTCGAGCGGGCCTGAATCGAAGCGGTCCTGGTGCAGGTTGAAGTTCTGGCTCGCGGCCACGTTGGCGGCAAAGGCGAGATCCGGCGCCAGGGGAACGCGCACGCTGGCGCCGCCGCCGAGCAGGGTGAAGCGATCGCCGACCGCCCGGCTTGAGGGATCGAGGTTGAACACCAGGCCGCCCAGCGACGGGATCGCCAGCTGGCTTGCCGCCGTGGCGCTGTTCACGTTGGAGTCGTAGCCGTAACCGGCTTCCAGGTAGCCGCGGAACTGCGTCCTGTTGCGCGCCTGCAGCTGGTTGATCACGCCCAGCAGCCGGTCCACCGCCGGGGCTGCGTCCGCCGGGATGGGGCTCGCCCGCACCTGCGTGAGCTCGGTACGGGCGTTCTCCGCCTCTCCGGCGGCCAGGTAGGCACGGCCGATCTCAGCCCGCGCGAGCGCGTTCCCGGGCTGCACCGCGAGCACGCGCTCCAGCGCGAAGATCGCCCGGGTGGGCCGGCCCGAGTCGAGTGCGGCGATGCCGAGCAGGTAATCGAAGGCGGGCTCGCCAGCGTTGGCGGTCTCGAGCGGGGCGAGCAGGGCATAGGCGCCCCTGGCATCGCCGCGCGCCATGAGGCGCTGCGCCTCTTCGAGGGGCGCAGCGCTCTGGGCGGCCGCCGGAGCCGCGCCGGCGGCCATGCTGATGATGGCTGCGGCGGCAATGACACGCAGCGCCGAGGTGAACCGCGGGCGGGGCCGCGAGGCGTTGCTGCCGCAGGCTGAGGTCATGGGGCGGAGTCGGGGCTGAGTCGCATGTTGGCTTATGGTATCGGTCGATTCCGATCCAGGCAACAGCCCCCGGCGCAGGGGCTCGCCCCTGCGCGCGGCGGGTCTAGAGGAACCGCTCCAGCAGCCTGCGGCTGGTACGGTCCAGGCTGTCCAGCCGCCGCACCAGGTACTGGACACCCGCCGCGTCGGAGACCAGCAGCCGCCCCTGCCCCAGCCGGCGGATGTCCTCCTCGGCGGCCAGCACAAAGCGCGTCTCGCCCCGGTCGGTGTCCACCGTCCAGGTGCTAGGCGCCGCCGGGCTGCTCACCGCGCGCAGCCGCAGGATCTCGGGCAGGAACTCGCGGCCCGCCAGGGCCGCCTCGGCCCGTGCCCGCGTGGCCGGGTCGAGGGCGTCGAGCCGTTCCACCCAGGCCAGTTCGCGCCCCTCGGCGTCCACCACGGCGAAGCCCTCCTCGGGCGCGGAGACGGGAAACGCGCGCAGCACGCTCACGCCGGCGTGCCGTTCGCCCGCCGCGGTGGCGAGCACCAGGCGGCCCGCTGTGTCCACATCCAGGGTGAAGGCGCCGACGTCCATCAGGGCCTCGGGTAGGCGTGGTGCGACAGCACGGCCAGTTCCCCGGGGCCCGGGCCGGCCTCCACGGGGGAGCCGCCCGCGTTGCGCGCCTGGGCCTGGTAGAGCCGGAAGTACACCCCTTCGCGGGCCATGAGGGCGTCGTGGGTGCCGGTCTCCACGATCTCGCCGCGGTCCAGCACCACCAGCCGGTCGGCGCGCCGCAGGGTGCTCAGGCGGTGGGCGATGGCGATGGTGGTGCGCCCGCGCACCAGGTTGTCCAGCGCCGTCTGGATTTCTTTCTCGGTCTCCGTGTCCACCGACGAGGTGGCCTCGTCCAGGATGAGGATGCGCGGGTCGGTGAGCAGGGCGCGGGCGATGGACACGCGCTGGCGCTCGCCGCCCGAGAGGGCCTGGCCGCGCTCGCCCACCAGGGAGTCGTAGCCGTGGGGCAGCCGCAGGATGGCTTCGTGGGCGTGGGCGGCGCGCGCCGCGGCCACGATCTGCGCGCGCGTGGCCTCCGGCCTGCCGTAGGCGATGTTCTCGGCCACGGTGCCGTAGAACAGGAAGGGCTCCTGCAGCACCACGCCGAACTGGCGGCGGCAGTCCGCCAGGGCGAGGCTGCGCACGTCGTGGCCGTCCAACAGGATGGCTCCTTCGGAGACGTCGTGGAAGCGGCAGATGAGGTTTACCAGCGTGCTCTTGCCCGCCCCGCTGGGGCCCACCAGGCCGATCATCTCGCCGGGCTCCACCACCAGGTCGATGCCGTGCAGCACGCGCCGGTTGCCGTAGCGGAAGCCCGCGCCGCGCAGCTCGATGCGGCCGTGCGCGGCGGGCAGGTGCACCGGCGCGGCGGCCTCGGGCACGCTGGAGACGCGGTCGAGCACTTCGAAGATGCGCTTGGCGCCCGCCGCGGCCTTCTGTGTGAAGGACACGATCCGGCTCATGGAGTCCAGCCGGGTGTAGAAGCGCCCGATGTAGGCCAGGAAGGCCACCAGCACCCCCACCGAGATGCTGTCGCGGGAGACGCGCCAGATGCCGTCGGCCCACACCACCAGCAGCCCGGCCTCGGTGAGCAGCACCACCGTGGGCGAGAACAGCGCCCAGGTGAAGTTCACCCGGTCGTTCACCGCCAGGTTCTGGCGGTTGGCTTCGCGGAAGCGGGCCGCTTCGCGGCCCTCCTGGCCGAAGGCCTTCACCACGCGGATGCCGGGGATGGTGTCGGCGAGCACGTTGTTCACCTCGCCCCACACCCGGTCCACCCGCTCGAAGCCGCGCCGCAGGCGGTCGCGAACAAGGTGGATCAGCCAGGCGATGAAGGGCAGCGGCAGCAGCGCGGCCAGCGCCAGCCCGGGGTCGATGCTGAGCAGGATCATCACGGTTAGGGCGATCATCAGCACGTCGGTGACGAAGTCCAGCAGGTGCAGCGACAGGAACAGGCAGATGCGGTCGGTCTCGGCGCCGATGCGTGACATGAGATCGCCGGTTCGCCGTCCGCCGAAGTCGTCCAGCGACAGGCCCAGCAGGTGCTCGAAGGTGGCGTTGCGCAGGTCCGCGCCGATGCGCTCGCTCACCAGCGCCAGCACGTAGGTGCGCGCCCAGCCCAGGGCCCAGGCACATACGGCCGAGGCGAGCAGCGCGCCCAGCAGCAGCCGCACCAGAGGCCAGTCGATGGGCGTGCCGTTGCCCCAGGGCACCAGCACCCGGTCCATAAGGGGCATGGTGAGGTAAGGGGGCACCAGGGCGGCGGCGGTCGAACCCAGCGTGAGCACCAGGCCGAGCAGCAACCGGTTGCCATAGGGCCTGGCAAAACGCCACAGGCGCAGCAGGCTGCGGGCCGAGGCTGGCGCCGGGTCGCCGTCGTCCTCCTGGGCGTCCTCGGCCTCGGTATCGCCAGGGGCCGGCCCGCCCAGGGCCAGGACCAGCTTGCGCGCGGCGGGCGCGCGGCCGAGGGTGAAGCGCCACGCCGCGAGCCGTTCCCGCTGGGCCGTCAGCGCCAGCTCCGCCGCGCCGGCGTGATCGTGCAGTTCCAGCCTCAGCCCGGGCGCATGCGGCCAGGCCCGGGGGGTGTCGTCTTCCGGCGCGCGGGCGATCACCCGGCGGTTGGTCACGGCCACCAGGCCCGCGCGAAACCTCAACCGGGCATCCAGGTCGGTTTCCAGCACCGCCAGCAGGCGCTCGCCGGGTTCCATCCAGTCGCGCACGGCTTCCTGCCCGCCAGCGGGTGGGGATCCAGAAGAGGGGAGCATGGGGGCTGGGTCTACGGGAAGGGTCAGGCCGCGAAGGCCCTGGCACACGTTGCCCGGCCCACGGCGTCGCGAGGGTACACCCTGCATCGCCCGTTTGTAACAGGATGTGTAAACCATGGGCCGCCCGGCACGTTACCGCCATGCCCCTGAAACCGACGCGACGGCATCCCTCCCGGGCAAGCCGTCCACCACCACTACAATATGGACATATCGCACCACACCCATCTGCGCGGACCGAATCTCTGGTCCTATGACCCTGTAATGGAAATGGTCGTCGACATCGGCGACCTGGAAGACTGGCCCTCCGACCGCATTCCTGGCTATCCGGAGCGCCTCGAGACGTGGCTGCCGGGGCTGGTGGAGCACCGCTGCAGCTACGGCGAGCGGGGCGGATTCCTGCGCCGGCTGCAGGAGGGCACCTGGCCGGCCCACGTGCTGGAACACGTCACCCTCGAAATCCAGACGCTGGCCGGCGTGCCTGGCGGCTTCGGCCGGGCGCGCGAGGCGGGGCCGCGCGGGGTCTACAAGGTGGCGGTGAGTTGCCGCGAGGCGCGGGTCACCCGGGCCGCCGTGGAGGCGGCCCGTGACCTGGTGCTCGCCGCCATGGACGGCAAGCCCTTCGACGTGGCGGGCGCCGTGGCGGAGGTGCGCAGGCTGGCCGACCGCCACTGGCTGGGGCCCAGCACCGCGGCCATCGTGCACGCGGCGGAGGCCCGCACCATTCCCGCCATCCGGCTCAACGAGGGCAATCTGGTGCAGCTCGGTTACGGCAGCCGCGCGCGGCGCATCTGGACGGCCGAAACCGACCGCACCAGCGCCATCGCCGAGGGCATCTCCCGCGACAAGCACCTCACCAACTCCCTGTTGCGCGCTTGCGGGGTGCCCGTGCCCGAGGGCCGCACTGTGGAATCGGCCGGGGACGCCTGGGAAGCGGCCCGGGAGATCGACGCGCCCGTGGTGGTCAAGCCGGTGGACGGCAACCACGGGCGTGGCGTGTTCATCGGGCTCACCACCCAGGCGGAAGTGGAGGCTGCCTACCGGGTGGCCCTCGAGGAAGGCAGCGGGGTGCTGGTGGAGCGCGCCGTGCCCGGCCGCGAACACCGCTTGCTGGTGGTGGGCGGCAGGATGGTGGCCGCCTCCCGCGGCGAGGCGGCTTACATCACCGGGGACGGCCGCGCCACCATCGCCGCGCTCATCGAGGCGCAGCTCAATTCCGACCCGCGCCGCGGGGAGACCCAGGACCACCCGCTCAACCCCGTGCGCCTCGATTCCATCGTCCGCCTCGACTTGCAGCATCAGGGCTTCACGCCCGAGTCGGTGCCGGGCGAGGGCGTGACGGTGCTCATCCAGCGCAACGGCAACATGTCGGTGGACATCACCGACGCGGTGCACCCGGAAGTGGCTGCCAAGGCCGTGCTGGCCGCGCGCATCGTGGGGCTGGACATTGCCGGCATCGATCTGGTGGCCGAGGACATCTCCCGGCCCCTCGGCCCCCAGCGCGGCGCCATCGTGGAAGTGAATGCCGGCCCCGGGCTGCTGTTCCACCTGCGGCCTTCCAACGGACCCGGGCGGCCGGTGGGCGAGGCCATCGTGGAGCACCTGTTTCCGGCGGGCGACGATGGCCGCGTCCCAGTGGTGGGCGTGGCCGGCAGCACCCACACCACCGCCACCGCGCGGCTGGTGGCGCACCTGCTGTCGCTGCGCGGCCTGCGCACCGGGCTCGCCAGCGCCACGGGGCTGTGCCTGGACGGCCGCTGCGTGGACCGGCGCGATGCCTCGAACTTCGACGCCGCGCGCAAGCTGCTCACCAACCGCACTCTGGAGGCTGCGGTGATCGAGAGCAGCCTGCGCACCCTGGCCATCGAGGGGCTCGCCTGCGACTGGTGCGAGGTGGGCGTGGTCACGGGGCTTGACCCGCGCCACGTCATGCCCGAGCACCGGGTGAAGGACGCGGACGATCTCTACAAAGTGCTTCGCACCCAGGTGGACGTGGTGCTGCCCACGGGCACGGCGGTGGTGAATGCCGATGACCCGGTGGTGGCGGAGATGGCGGCGCTCAGCAAGGGCGCGGTGATCCCGTTCTCTGCCAGTCCCTTCAACGAGCCGGTGCGGGCGCATTGCGCCAAGGGCGGCCAGGCGGTGTTCGTGCGTCATGGCCGGCTCACGGTGGCCACGGGCGCGACGGAGCAGGCGCTCGCGCCCATGGATGCGCTGCCCGCGTTCCGCGCCCACGGTGCGGTGCCGGTGCTGGCCGCCACGGCCGCCGGGCTCGCGCTGGGGCTTCCGCTCGAACTGATCCGCACCGGCCTGGAAACCTTCACCGCCGTCGCCGCCTCCGGCGCCGACGCGGCTTGCTAAGGGGCGCCCATGAAGGTCTCCCGCGTGCGCGCCCTGCGCGGCCCGAACCTGTGGACGCGCCACACCGCCCTGGAGCTGGTGGTGGAATTGCCGCCCGACGAGCGCTCCATCGACGCCATGCACCGGTACGAAGCGCGGCTTCGGGCGCGCTTTCCAGCACTGGGCCCGATCCGGCCGGTGGGCTATCGCGGCGAACTGCCGCTGGCCTGCGCCCTGGAGTTCGCGCTGCTGCGCCTGCAGTCGGAGGCTGGTTGCGCGGTCACCTTCAGCCACACGGCCCCGGCGCTGGAGGAGGGCATCTACCGCGTGGTGGTGGAATACACCCAGGAGGCCGTGGCGCGCATGGCGCTGGAGTTCGCGCTCCAATTGCACCGCGCCGCCCTGGCTGATGAGCCCTTCGACCTGGAGGGTGTCCTGGCGCAACTGCGCGCGCTGGACGAGGACATCCGCCTCGGGCCCAGCACCGCCTCCATCGTGAACGCCGCCGTGGCCCGCGGCATCCCGTACCGGCGCCTGACCGACGGCAGCCTGGTGCAGTTCGGATGGGGCAGCCGGCAGCGGCGCATCCAGGCCGCGGAGACCGACGTCTCCAGCGCCATCGCCGAATCCATCGCCCAGGACAAGGAACTCACCAAGCAACTGCTGGCGGCCGCCGGCGTGCCCGTCCCCGAGGGCGTACCGGTCGAAAGCCTCGAAGATGCGCTCGCCGCCATGCAGGCCCTCGGCAGCCCGGTGGTCATCAAGCCGCGCGATGGCAACCACGGCCGCGGCGTGACCGTGAACATCCTCACGCCCGAGCACCTGGAGGTGGGCTTCCGCGCCGCCGCGGAGCACTCCGAAGAGGTGCTGGTGGAGCGCTTCGTGCCTGGCCACGACCACCGCCTGCTGGTGGTGGGCAGCGCCGTGGTGGCGGCGGCGCGGCGCGAGCCGCCCCACGTGATCGGCGACGGCGTTCACACCATTCGCGAACTCGTGGAGCAGGTGAACGCCGATCCCCGGCGCCGCGACGGACACGCCACCACGCTGTCGCGCATTCACATCGACGAGATCGCCGTGGCCCGCCTTGGCGCCCAGGGCTACGCCCCCGATGACGTACCCGAAAAGGGCGCCCGCGTGGTGCTGCGCAACAACGCCAATCTGAGCACCGGCGGTACGGCCACCGACGTTACCGACGAGGTGCATCCCGAGCTGGCGCGGCGCGCGGTGGACGCGGCGCGCGCCGTGGGGCTGGACGTGTGCGGCGTGGACGTGATGTGCGAAACCGTTGCCCTGCCGCTCGAGAAGCAGGGCGGGGCGGTGATCGAGGTGAACGCCGCGCCGGGTCTGCGCATGCACCTGTCCCCCTCCTACGGCCGTGGCCGGGACGTGGGCGATGCCATCGTGCGCACCCTGTTCGGCGACCACGACCACGGGCGCATCCCGGTGGTGGCGGTCACCGGCACCAACGGCAAGACCACCACCGTGCGCCTCACCGCCGCGCTGCTCTCGGCCGCCGGCCTGCGCGTGGGCATGACCGTCACCGACGGCGTGTTCGTGAACGGCGAGCAGATCGACAGCGGCGACTGCAGCGGCCCGCGCAGCGCCCGCAGCGTGCTGATGCACCCGGACGTGGATGCCGCGGTGTTCGAGACCGCGCGCGGCGGCATCCTGCGCGAGGGGCTGGGCTTCGACCGCTGCAAGGTGGCGGTGGTCACCAACATCGGTAATGGCGACCACCTGGGGCTGAACTACATCCACACCGTCGAGGAGCTCTCCGTGCTCAAGTCGGTGATCGTGCAGAACGTGGCGGCCGACGGCGTGGCGGTGCTCAACGCCGCGGACCCGCGGGTGGCGGCAATGGCCGGCCACTGCCCGGGGTCTATCACCCTCTTCGCCCGGGATGGCGGCCTGCCGGTGATCGCCGGTCATCGCGCCCGTGGCCGCCGGGCGGTGTTCGTGGACGGCGGCGAGCTGGTGGCCGCCGAAGGCCTGCGGGAGGAGCGGCGCATCGCGCTCGCGCGTATTCCCCTCACCCGCGGCGGCACGGTGGCCTTCCAGGTGGACAACGTGCTCGCCGCCGTGGCGGCGGCCTGGGCGGTGGGCGTGGGCTGGGAGGCCATGGAGCGCGGTCTGGAGGGGTTCTCCGGCGACGCTGCCTCTGCGCCGGGGCGCTTCAACGAATTCAGCCATCGCGGCGCCCGCGTCTTCGCCGACTACGGCCACAACTCCGACGCCATCGCCGCCCTGGTGACGGCCGTGGAGGCCATGCCGGCAAAGCGCCGCACGCTGGTGATCAGCGCGGCAGGCGACCGGTCCGACCACGAGATCCGCGAGCAGGCGCGCATCGCGGGGCGCTGCTTCGATACGGTCATCCTTTACCAGGACGCGGCCCAGCGCGGCCGGGCCGACGGCGAGGTGCTGGCGCTGCTGCGTGAGGGGCTGCGCGGCGCGCCGCGCACCGAGTTGGTGGAGGAGGTCCGTGGCGAGTTCCTGGCCATCGACCGCGCCCTGTCGAGCATCGGTGCGGAGGAGATCTGCCTGATCCTGGTGGACCAGGTGGAGGAGGCGCTGGCCCACATCGCCGGGCGCGTGACGGCCTGACAGCCTGGGCCGCCGTGCGGCGCACGGTGCGGTGTACGGGGTGATCCCGCAGCCGGCGCGAAAGGACAGCGCACCGGGGCAGGAGCACACACAGGGCCAGGCGGCCCGGATGCGCTGGGCACGGCTACTGAAGCGCGTGTTCCACATCGATGTGGAGCGCTGCGCGTGCGGCGGGCAGTTGAAGATCCTCGCCGCGATCGAAGAGCCGGTGGTGATCGTGGGCATCCTCACGCACCTGGGCCTGGCCGCGCGGGCGCCGCCGCTCGCAGCGGTGCGGGAGTGCTCGCTCGACTACGCGGCCTGACCGGAGCGCACAACGACGGTTCTGGGGAAGAACCGAAGGACATGCTCGGCCCGTGATCGCGTGAGGGCGTCAGGGCGAGTCGGGTGAAAGGTGATCCGGGCCGAAGCCGCGCTTGAATTGCTGCTCCAACGGGGGATTCCGCGCCTTGCGGCGCACGGTTGCCTGTCCGAGGCACGGGGAATACGATCTGCCGGCGTGCGGGAAAGGTCGTTTGAAATCCCTATCCGCCTCTCGCGAGCTGCGCGGGGGCTTGTGTCGCCGTCGGCTCCGGTGCTAGCCCTACGAACGGATGCCGGGCCAGCGGCGACGAAAACGGTGAACACGCTTTTTCTTCCTATCGGCCTGACCGACGCTCATGACAGCTTCTGATTCCAATCCGATTCGCCGCTGCTCAGACGACGTCTCCCGCTACGACGTCGATCACGCGTTCTACGCCGAGGCGAGCGCCCAGCTCACCGATGACGGTTTCGTGGTGCTTGGCAACGCCGTCCACGACGATGTCGAACATACCTACATGCGTGTCCTTTGCGACTCGCGCATCCCGATGGTCGCGGTCCTGTATTCGCTCAGGGAGCCGATGTCGTCGAATGCGACGTACGTAAACGCGATCGACTGTTTGACCACGATCGATGGCATCGTCGATGTCCAAACGCTCAACGCGCCGTTGCCGCTCGTCGAGTTGCCTCCGCAGGTCAAGCGGGAACTCATGCCCCCCGGCAGCCCGGTCCGCGAGGTCGTCCGAGCCCACATCGAGAGACTCGAGGCCTATGCGGGCCGACCTATGTCCGCACCAGCGGACCTTGAAGCGGCCTGCGATGCGCTGTGGGAGGCGGAACGCAGGCGATGGAAAGGGCTTGATGACGACGAGACCAGCCACGGCTCCGACGAGCCGTGGCTCGATATCGAGGTCGTGCGCGGCTCTCTGCCGGCCGACGCCGCCGCGTCACTGGCTGATGCGTGCGGTGGTACCTCCTTTCTCCTGAGCGGCGTCAGGACCATCCGGGTTCCGCTGGACCGGTTCGACTACGACAGCGCCATGGCGTCACTCGGGGACGCCGGCGTGCAAGCCGTGGTCCTGGTCTTCTGGGGAAGCGAGGAACGCACGAGCTCCATTTTCATGCGGGCGCCGTCGAATTGGGCATTCATCCAGGCCTTGGCTGGACTTCGCCGCGCCTTCTGCGACGTCGCCGTGCGACTGGAGTTGCAGGAGCGCCCCGGTACCCCCACGGCGCGCGCTATCTCCGAAGCGCTCGAGGGTCCGTTGTCGGGCGACTTCGGGGCGGCAATCCGCAGCCTCGCGGCGCGGTCCAAGCTTACCCGTCAGGAACTGGCGAGCCGCGAACTCTCGGCCGCGATCGAGCGACTCGACTTGGGGCTCGATCCGCGGGACGAGAACCTCGCTGAAAAGCTAGGGCTCTACCGAGACCTGGGCGATGGCATCTGGATGCTCGACGTCTCCCGGCAGGAGTACCGGGACGCGGCGGCTGCAGTGGACATGCTGCTGAACAGTGCGTCTCCTGCGACAGATCTCGCTGAACTCGTCGGTGCGCTTCGGCACGCGGGTGACGACGGTGCTGCGCAGATCATGTTCCTGTGGGAGCGCCTGACTATGGTGTGCGAGACCGTCAGGCAGGACGCTGATGCCAAGGAACGCCTGCCCATCGACGAACTCGACCTTGTGCTGCAGCAAGCCATCCGTGCCACGGGAGTGCAACGCCTCCATGCCGCGATCACGGCACTGTGCATCCTCGCGGAAGTCCGCACTACCCCGAGATGTACGGCCCTCGCCCCCATCGGCATGCTGTTGTCCGACGATGAATCCCTGCAGTCCGCGGCAGCAGACTCCCTCGCAACATACTATCGCGGAACGGCCGAGAAGCTGGTGCCGTGGGGGCCTGACTTCGCTGCCTTTGACGCGTTCATGCAAGGGGTTCTCGGCGCGCTCCTTCACACCGGCGTCATCGACGAGGTGACGGCGCATGTCATGCGGCAATGGAGCGGGATGGTGCCGATGTCCGAGGCGGCGAATCCATCGGGGCAGTAATCCCATCGACCCCTGAGCCCGCGTTGGAGCCTGTAGTGTGCGGATCGCGAGGTCGATCAAGTCAAAACAACGGCTTGTGCGTCGTAACTGTCGAACTTTGGGTGCCGGAGCTTGCCGGACTCGCCGCGCCCGAGGTGTGCTGCGATCTGCGATCACTGCTTCGCTGCTCGTCCCGTGGCCCGCACA
>JADCHQ010000017.1 GCA_020248405.1 Rhodocyclaceae bacterium
GAAGTCGTCGGTCATCGCGGCTCTCCGGTGGCGATTTCTCGCAGCTTTCGAGCCGGATTATTCCAATTCCTGCGAGATTTCAACATACCGATTCTTCGCAAAAGCGTTATTCCATGCGGGTCTTCGGGGTTTTGCAGGGGCAACCACGTATTCGCCCGCGAACAACCCCGTGCCGGCCAGGTCGCGTATGCCCACGGCCAACTGGGGCAGCCAGGCGCTTTCCTGCATCAGCCGGAGTTTCACATCAAAGCTCTTGTCCTTGTAGGTCTGGTCACCGGCGATGGCGGGGCCGTAGAGCTGGTTGCTCACATCCACATAGCGAAAGCCGGCCTCCATCCAGTCGAAGGGTTGGGTGACAACGCTCAGGCGGCCATAGGGATCGGTGCGGCTGTAGGTGAGGCCGAGGGATCCGGCGGGATGCATGCGCGCCGTGGGTGTTTGCAGCAGTCCCACCAGGCCCCAGTCGCTGGCCGTGGGGCGCAGATCGCGCGAGCGTTCGGGCGCCCCCAAGGCGGCGGGATCAGCGCTTGCGCGACTGACGCCAGGGCCCTGGTCGGGCGCAGGCCCGAGTGTGGCCAGATGGGCGATCAGGTCCCCCCAAAAGTCTGCTGGTCATCCGGCATCGCGCCGCGGCGCCCAGATCCACGCCCCGGGCGCTGGTTCGTCCTGCCGCTGCCGATTCCAGGTGGCCATACCGGAGCGCTGCACCCGGCCGTCGGGCTGGGCGATCCACGCCCAGTCGGTCCGCGATGCCCCGGCGGCATCGCAGGCCGCCACGTAGGCCGCTGCCTCGCGCCCCGGCGTGTGGACCGGCGTGCAGCGTTCCCCTGCGCCGGTGATGACGGTCACGGTGCGGGGTCGGCGTGGCAGCACCACCTCGTGGCCTGATCGCAGGACCGGGTCGCGGGCCGGGTTTGCCTCCAGCCAGCGGCCATCAGCCTGTGCCACGGGCACGCGGCCCGCGGGCGGCAGGCCGTGCAGCAACTCCGCGAGGCGGGCACGCGCCGCTGGCGGAGCGCGCAAGGATGGGGAGCCGCCGTTGACAGCGTCCCCCAGAAGGCCCACGCCGCCCCCACACCGCGCATCGGCGGCGTTCTTGTGATGGTGGGGCTGGCGGCCGGATGGGTTGGCCTGGCGGTGGCCACCGCTGTTCCCTTGGGGCGGGAAATGGGGCTGCTGCTGCTATGCGGCCTGCCGGCTTTCCTGGGCGGACTGGTGGAGGATGTGACCAAGCGGGTGGGTGTCTTCGACCGCTTGATGGCCAGCATGATCTCGGGCGCGCTGGGCTGCTGGATCCTGGGTGCCGTGCTGCACCGGGTTGGCCTGCCGGGGCTGGATACGGCGCTCGTCTGGTTGCCCTTCGCGGTGATCTTCCCCAGTTTTGCCGTGGCGGGCATTGCCAACGCGGTGAACATCATCGACGGCTTCCATGGCCTGGCGGGTGGCATGGGCATCATCTGTGCGGCGGCCGTTGCCACGGTTGTCTTTCAGACCGGCGACGAGCTGGTGTCCGTATGCGCCCTGACGCTCGCCGGGGCGCCGCTCGGGTTTCTGCTCTGGAACTGGCCAGGGGGCAGATCTTTCTGGGCGATGGCGGCGCTTATCTGGTGGGCTTCCTGCTCGCGGAGCTGTCGGTCTTGCTCACCATCCGCCAGCCCGGGGTGTCGCCCTGGTTCCCAGTGCTAGTGATGTGCCACCCCCTCGTGGAAACCCTTTATTCCATCTATCGGCGCAAGGTGGTGCAGCGCGGTCAGTTGAGCGGGCCCGATTTCGACCATCTCCACCAACGTATCTACAAGCGTTTGTCTCGAGGCGCGCCCGACCCCAAAGTCCACAATCCACGGGTGGCCGGTTTCGTGTGGTTGCCGTCCATGGGAGTGGCCGCCTATGCCGCCCATGCCCACTTCCACGAGCTCGCGCTCATGGGCGGGTTCCTGGGCTACGCGGTGGCTTTCGCGGCGGCCTACCAGTGGCTTGGCCGGGGAGAGCCCGCCTGAGATGAGGCGGGCAGGCAGGCCTGGCCGGGCCCGCGAAATCAGTGCTCTTCGGCCACCGGCGTGCGCCCGTAGGCGGCCTCGCGAAAACGGCTGCGGAGGGCCAGCTTTTCGGGTTCGTTGAGTTCGCGCCCGAGCAACTCGCGGGACAGGTAGAGCAGCCGCGAATCCACCAGACGCGGCAGCCCCCGGCGAGAATTCATGAATTCCAGTGCGCTATCCCGGGTTTCCTCGTCCGATTCTTCGAACCACCGCGCAATGGCGCGCTCGAGGGTCTCGGTGTCGATCTCGGCGGGTGCTTCCTCCAGGGCTTCGGTTGCCTGATCGGCATCCAGGGCCAGCGCCTGCACCGGGCCGAGCATGCGGTCGAAGATGCGCGCCATGCGGTGGAACGACTCATCGCTTTCGTCCATCGCTTCGGTCTTCATCCCGTAGACCTGGATGCCAGAAGCCTTTGCCCGTTCGATGGAAAGCGCAAGGCGATCGTCCAGTGTGACCACCACGACCGCCGAAAAAGCCGAGGATGCCGCCAGCTGCTGCAGGTCGGCATCCATGGCGCGTACCAGTTCGAACCCATCGCCAATGCTGTCCCGCGCGCAGATGCGTTGCGTGCACGGAATGCGATAGGAGGCGCCGGAGCGTTCGTCATCGTTCTCCAGGTACAGGTAAATGCGCTCCAGGCGGCAGGCACGCCCGAGTTGGCGCTCGAGCGCGTCGATGGAGGCGTCTTGAAGCTCCGGAGAAGCGGCGGCCAGCCAGTAGGGGTCGATCAGAGCGGCGGTGCGAAGCGGTCGGTTGGAGAGGAAAGGTTGTTTGCGCATTTCGAAAAGATGGAGAGAGGGCCCGCGGAGGCGAGCCGCACCGAGGTTTGCAAAGAATCGGGGGGTTCCGTAAATCTATTGGCTGGAAATCCACCCATGAGACGGTCGTGGATTCCCTAAGAAGACAGGACGGATTATAGGGCCACAGCCGGCTCGGGCCTTGGTTGCCCGGGACAGCCGTCGTCGGACAGGCGACAGCGCGGGAATCGCCGCGAGCGCGGGCACGGCTTGCGCCTCAGGCTGCCGCACGCGCCGGACGGGCGGTCTTGAGGGTCACCATCTCCTCTGCCGCCGTGGGATGGATGGCTACCGTGTCGTCGAATTGTGCCTTGCTGGCGCCCATCTTCACGGCCACGGCAAAGCCTTGCAGCATCTCGTCGGCGCCCGGGCCGATGGCGTGGCAGCCCACCACGCGCTCCTCCGGACCCGCCACCACCAGCTTCATGTGCATCTTCATGGCGCGGCCGGACAGCCCGTGCACCATGGGCGTGAAGGCGGTTTCGTACACGCGCGCATCGGCGCCGAAGCGGGCCACGGCGTCGCCCTCGGCAAGGCCCACCGTGCCGATGGGCGGATGGCTGAAGATTACCGTGGGGACGTTTTCGTAGTCGAGCTTGCGGCCCGTCTGGCCGCCGAACAGCCGGTCGGCCAGGCGGCGCCCCGCGGCGATGGCCACGGGGGTGAGTTCGTGGTGGCCGATCACGTCGCCCACGGCGAAGATGCCGGGCACGGACGTGGCCTGCCACTCGTCCACGGGGATCACGCCGTCCTGGCGCAGCGCCACGCCGGCGGCCTCAAGCCCCAGGCCAGCGGTGGATGGCGAGCGCCCAATGGCCCACAGCACGGCGTCGAAGGGGCCGTGGACGCCGCCGGCCTCGTCGTGCAGCTGCAACCCGCCCGCTGCCTGTTCCAGGCGCGCCGGGCGGCAGTGGCGCTGCACCGCGACCCCGCTGCCCTCCATGTGGCGCATGAGGGCATCGCGCAGCATGGCGTCGAAGCCGTGCAGGAAGTGGTCGCGTCGCAGGCACAGCGTCACCTCGCTGCCCAGGGCGTGGAGCACTCCGGCCACTTCCACTGCGATGTAGCCCGCGCCCACCACGGCCACGCGCCGCGGCTGGGCTTGCAGGGCGAAAAAGCCGTCGGAGGTGATGCCCAGGTGTGCACCGGGAATGTCCGGCAGGCGGGGGTGGCCGCCCGTGGCCACGAGGACGTTCTTTGCCCCCAGGTGCGCGTGATCCACCACCACCGTGTGCGCGTCGGCCAGCGTGGCGCGGCCGCGCACCAGGGTAACGCCGTTGCCCAGCAGATAACGCTCGTAGGCGGCATTGAGGTTACGCACGTAGGCATCGCGCGCGTCCACCAGCTTCTGCCAGGAAAACTCGTGGGGCGGCACGGTGAAGCCGTAGCCGGCGGCGTCTTCCATGGACTCCGCCATCTGGGCCGCGGTCCACATGATCTTCTTGGGCACGCAGCCCACATTCACGCAGGTGCCGCCAAGGCGGCCCGATTCCACCAGCGCCACCCGGGCGCCGTGGCTGGCGGCGCGATTGGCGGTGGCCACGCCGCCGCTGCCGCCGCCGATGCAAACGAGGTCGAAGTGTTCCATGGATGGCTCTCTTGTGGGAGGCGCGAAGGTACCGGGAATGGGCCGCGGGCGCCATGCCGGCGCCGGCCCTGGCCACGGCGCCTATACTCGCGCCCCCGCACTTGCCATCCCTCGCCTGCCGCCATGATCGACTTGCATTACTGGACCACACCCAACGGACACAAGGTCACCATCTTCCTGGAAGAGGCGCAACTGCCCTATCGCATCGTCCCGGTGAACATCGGCCGCGGCGAGCAGTTCCTGCCCGACTTCCTGCGCATCGCGCCCAACAATCGCATCCCGGCCCTGGTGGACACCGACCCTGGCGATGGGGGTGAGCCCATTTCCGTGTTCGAGTCCGGCGCCATCCTCACCTACCTGGCCGCCAAGACCGGCCGCTTCCTGCCGCGCGAGACCCGCGGCTGGGTGGAGGTGATGCAGTGGCTGTTCTGGCAGATGGGCGGCCTCGGACCCATGGCCGGGCAGAACCATCACTTCGTGCAGTACGCCCCCGAAAAACTGCCCTACGCCATGGACCGCTACGTGAAGGAGACGGCGCGCCTGTACGGCGTGCTTGACCGCCGCCTCGCCGGCCGCGACTACGTGGCGGGCGACTACTCCATCGCCGACATGGCCTGCTATCCCTGGATCGTGCCCCACGAGCGCCAGCGCCAGGACCTGGCGGATTTCCCCAACTTGCGGCGCTGGTTCGAGGCCATCCGCGCCCGGCCCGCGGTGCAGCGCGCCTACGCGCTGGCTGGCTCGGTGAACGCGAAGCCCACGGTGGACGAAGCCGCGAAGCGGGTGCTGTTCGGCCAGGATGCCTCGGTGGTGAAGCGCTGAGACGGCATCCCCTCGCCGCGTGACGCGGCGGTGGCGCCGGCTCGGCTAGACTGGGGGTTTGCCACAGCCATCGGGTGTCGCCGTGACCATCGCTCACCTCCGCAAGGAGTACCTCAAGGCCCGCTTCGACGAACAGGATGCCGCCCCCGACCCCTTCGACCAATTCCAGCGCTGGTTCGAAGAGGCACTCAAAGCGGAACTGCCGGAGCCCAACGCCATGACGCTCGCCACCGCCTCGCGCGAGGGGCGGCCCGCGGCGCGCATCGTGCTGCTCAAGGGCTTCGACCGGCGCGGCTTCACGTTTTTCACCAACTACGCTAGCCGCAAGGGCCGCGAACTGGCAGAGAACGGCCACGCCACATTGCTGTTCTTCTGGCCTGAACTGGAGCGTCAGATCCGCATCGACGGTGCCGTGGACAAGGTGGCCGCGCAGGAGTCCGACGACTACTTCAGGGTGCGGCCCCTGGGCAGCCGCCATGGGGCATGGGCCTCTACCCAGAGCGCCGTCATTCCCAGCCGCCAGGTGATCGAGGAGCGCATCGCCCAGGTGGCCCGGGAGATGGGTGAGGACCCGCCGCGCCCCCCGCATTGGGGCGGCTACCGCCTCACGCCGGCCTGCTTCGAGTTCTGGCAGGGACGCCCCAGCCGGCTGCACGACCGGCTGCAGTACACGCGCCACGGCCCCGCCTGGCAGCTGGAGCGGCTCTCGCCCTGATGGCGCTGCCATGGACACGAGCCGCAGGGCCTGGGCTACCCGGCCGACGGTCCCGACGGCCTGCATGCCGGGCAATGGGAGCGGCATGGAGCGCGCCCCTGCTGTATCGTCTTCGCGCGCGCCGCTTCCGAGCCGTGCGGCCCATCCTCGCCTTGGGAGAAGATCATGCTGAAAGAGCACACCGGTCCTCGCCTTTGTGCTGGCGCCCGCCCGTCGTGGGCCGCAGCCGCTCTGGGGATCGTCGCGATGCTGTGGCTGGCGGTGTCCTTCGGGGCTGGCGCGCTGGCACAGGAGGTCCTGCCGTTCCCGCCCAAGCCCTCCGGCAGCCTGGCGGGCCGCACCATGCAGGATTCCGTGTACAGCCCCTTGCCCGCCCCGCGCCGCCTGCCCGCCGCCGCACCCAACATCATGATCGTGCTTATCGACGACGTGGGGCCGGCGCAGTCGGGCACCTTTGGCGGCGAGATCGCCACGCCCACCATGGACCGAATCGCCCGGGAAGGCATCACGTTCAACCGTTTCCACACCACGGCCATGTGCTCGCCCACCCGGGCCGCGCTGCTCACCGGGCGCAATCACCACCGCGTGGGCGCCGGCCAGATCGCCGAGCTCGCCAACGACTGGGACGGCTATTCGGGCGTGCAGCCCAAGACCAGCGCCATGGTCGCCGAAGTGCTCAAGGCCTACGGCTACCACACCGGCGCGTGGGGCAAGTGGCACAACACGCCTGCCGACCACACCACAGCGGCGGGGCCCTTCGACTACTGGCCCACCGGCTATGGTTTCGAATATTTCTATGGCTTCCTGGCTGGCGAGGCATCGCAGTACGAGCCCCATCTGGTTCGCAACACCACCGTCGTCCATCCCAACAAGCCCAGGGATGGCCAGCCCTATCACCTGAGCGAGGATCTCGCCGACGACGCCATCGGCTGGCTCCGGCAGCACAAGGCTCTCGCGCCGGACAAGCCTTTCTTCATGTACTGGGCCAGCGGCGCCTCCCACGGGCCGCACCAGGTGCCCAAGGCGTGGGCGGACAGGTACAAGGGCAGGTTCGACAACGGCTGGGACAAGTACCGGGAGCGGGCCTTCGCCAATGCCAAGGCCAGGGGCTGGATTCCGCAGAATGCGCAGTTGACGCCCAGGCCGGCCGGCTTGCCCGCCTGGGACGACATCCCCGAGCAAGAGCGGCCCTTCCAGCGGCGTCTGATGGAGGTGTTCGCCGGCTTCACGGAGCACGTGGACACCCAGGTGGGACGAATCGTGGACGAGGTCGACCGCCTGGGCTACGGCGACAACACGTTGATTGTGTACATCTGGGGTGACAACGGCCCCTCAGCAGAAGGGCAGGCGGGCACCATCAGCGAGCTGCTGGCGCAGAACGGCATTCCCACCACCACCTCCCAGCATCTGGCGGCGCTGGAAACCCTGGGCGGGCTCGACGCCCTCGGCTCGCCCAAGACCGACAACATGTACCACGCTGGCTGGGCATGGGCGGGCAGCACGCCCTACAAGTCCACCAAGCTGGTGGCGGCGCACTTCGGCGGCACCCGCAATCCCGTGGCGATCCGCTGGCCGAGCCGCATCAGGCCCGATGCCACGCCCCGGCCGCAGTTCCATCACGTGAGCGACATCGTACCCACCCTCTACGAAGTGGTGGGCATCACGGCGCCGCGGGTGGTCAACGGTTTCCCCCAGGATCCAATCCAGGGGGTCAGCATGGCCTACGCCTTCGCCGACCCGGCGGCCAAGGGGCGCCTGCAGACCCAGTACTTCGAGATCATGGGCAGCCGTGGCATCTACCACGACGGCTGGTTCGCTGGCGCCTTCGGGCCGCGCGTGCCGTGGATTCCGGGCCTGCCCAAGGGTTTCGTGGACGCAAACGGCAAGCTCGGGTGGAGCCCGGACGATGACCCGTGGGAGCTCTACAACCTCGAGGAAGACTGGTCGCAGGCCAACGACCTGTCGGCTGCGATGCCCGGCAAGCTCGCGCAGATGAAGGAGCTGTTCACCGTGGAGTTCGCCCGCAACCAGGGCTTTCCTGTGGGTGGCGGACTGTTCGTTCCCGTGGTGCGGCCGGATCTGCGGGTTGCGCCGCCCTATCGGGAGTGGACCTTCGCGGGCGCCCTCACGCGCCTGCCGGAGGCGGCTGCGCCGGCTCTGGGCAATCGCGAAAACGTCGTCACTATCGACGCCGAGCTGGGATCTGGCGCAAATGGCGTGATCTACGCCCTGGGGGGGTTTTCCGGCGGCCTCAGCCTGTACCTGCAGGACGGCGTGCTGTCCTACGAGTACAACCTGTTCGAGATCCAGCGTACCCACATCCGGGCGGCCGGCAAGCTGCCTGGCGGGAAGGTCAGGATCGAGGTGGCCACCACGTACGCGGAGAAGAAATCCGCCGGCCCGCTCGAGGTGGTGATGCGGGTCGATGGCCAGGACGTTGCCCGGGGTAGGGTGCCGGTCAGCGCGCCGCTCACCTTCACCGCCAACGATTGCCTCGACATCGGCTCCGATCTGGGCTCGCCCGTGTCGGTGGATTACTACGACCGCGCGCCCTTCCCGCTCGCCGGCACCATCCACCAGGTGCACGTGCGCTACACGGACTGAGCGATTGCCCGCGTTCACGAGCCTTCCGTGGCGCGCGGCAGCCGTACCGCCATCCCGCCCATGCCTTCCTGTGGCCGCGCCGCGCCAGCCCCGCGGCGCTTCGCCCGACCCCTCCGGTGCTCCAGGGCGAGCGCGCCCATGCCGCGGACGATGATCGGCATCTCCGGCGAGCACGCCTTGCGCGCGGGGTCCATGGGGGCATGCCGCTGATGCCGCCGCCTGCCGACGCGAAAGCGCCGGGTGCGCCCGCGCCACCCCTGGCGCACGCCGAGGCCGATCTCGACGACGTGCGCCTGCACTACGTCACCGCCGGCGAGGGACCCGCCGTGGTGCTGCTGCACGGCTGGCCCCAGACCTGGTACATGTGGCGGCACGTGATTCCGGGGCTCGCACGGCGCTTCCGCGTCATCGCCCCCGACCTGCGCGGGCTGGGTGATTCCTCCCGGCCCGAGGGCGGATACGACAAGAAGACCGTGGCGGGCGACGTGTGGCGTCTGGTTCACGGGGTGCTGGGCGAGCGGTCCCTGTTCGTGGTGGGGCACGACTGGGGCGGGCCGGTGGCCTTCGCGCTGGCGGCGCAGCATCGCGACGCGGTGCGGCGCCTGGCCATCCTCGATGTGCCCGTTCCGGGCGATGGCACCCCCGTGTTCTACGACAACCGCTGGCACCATGGCCTGCACTGGGAGCCTGGACTAGCCGAGGCGCTCACCGCCGGGCGCGAGGACGTGTACCTGGGCTTCTTCTATCGCACGTGGGGCGAACGGCCCGACGCCATCTCACCTGAAGCGCAGGCCGAGTACCTGCGTGCTTACCGCCAGCCCGGCGCCATGCGCGCCGGTTTCGAGTACTACCGCGCCATGCGCCAGGACATCATCGACAACGAGGTCTTCCTGGCCCAGGGAAAGCTGCCCATGCCAGTGCTGTGTTGGGGCGGGGCCGTGGCCCGCGGCCGTGGCATGCGCGCCATCGACTCCTGGCGGCGGGTGGCAAGCGACGTGCGAGGCGGCGTGGTGGGAGGATGCGGGCACTGGATCGCGGAGGAGCGGCCCGACTGGGTGGCGGACCAACTGCTTTCGTTCTTCGGCGAGGGGCAGGACCCGGGCTGAGCACCCGCGGTGCCGGCGATGCGCCTGCGGGCTGGTGAAGCCGCTCAGGCGAGCCAGGGCGAGAACACGGCTGCGAGGATCGCGGCGGGCGCAGCCCAGCGAAGCAGCCCGCGCAGCCAGCGCGCCCCCCGCGCTGACAGCCCGAGCTCGCTCTCGAACAGGGACAGCGGCAGCACCCAGCCCGCGAGCACCGCGAAGGCAAAGCCGCCCGCCGGCAGCAGCAGATCGGAGGTGACGCGGTCGAGCACGTCGAACCACGTGGCCTCGGCGAACCCGCGCAGCAGGCCGAGGGGATGCCAGTGCGCCCAGAGGTTGAACGACAGCACCGTCGCGATCCCGCCGGCAAAGCATCCCAGCGCCAGCACCAGGGTGGCCCAGGTGCGCCCCCAGCCGAAACGGCGGATGAGCAGTGCCGCGGCGAGCTCGAGCATGGAGATCGCCGAGGCCAGCGCGGCCACGAACAGCAGCAGAAAGAAGGCGAGGGCGGCTAGGGTACCCAGGGGCATGCGCGCGAAGGCCAGGGGCAGGGTCACGAACACCAGCCCCGGCCCTCCCGCGGGGTCGAGGCCGTGGGCGAACACCAGCGGGAAGACCGCGAAGCCCGCCAGCAAGGAGATCGCCGTGTCGGCCAGCACCGTGGCGATGGCGGCACGGCGCAGGTCCATGCTGGCGTCGGCATACGCCGCGTAGGTCACCATCAGCGCCATGCCCACCCCGATGGAGAAGAACCCCAGGCCCAGCGCCTCGATGGCGGCGCGTGCGCCGATGCGTTGCAGGTCGAGGCGGAACAGGAATTCCAGCGTAGCCAGGAAACCGCCCGCCGAGCTGGCGTAGAGGGCGAGGCCGGTCAGCAACACCACCAGGGCCGGCATGAGCACCTTGCAGGCGGTCTCGATCCCGCCGCCGATGCCACGCGCCACGATGGCCGCAGCGATCGCCATGAACAGCCCGTGGAACAGGCTCATGCGCAGGGGCGCGGCGAGCAGGGCGTCGAAGCGCGCCTGGGCAGCGCCGGGGCTCGCGCCCCCGAGTCCGCCCAGGGCCGTCTCCACGGCGTAGGCAAGGGTCCAGCCGCCGATCACGGAGTAGAAGCTGAGGATCAGCACGCCCGTGATCACCCCCAGCCCGCCGATCCACGACCAGCGCCGGTTCGCGCCGAAGGCCCCGGCCACGGCGGCGATGCCGCCCACGGCGTCCTGGCCGCCGCGCCGGCCCACCGCGAATTCGGCCAGCAGCAGCGGTATCACCACCAGGCCCAGGCCGGCCAGGTAGAACAGCACGAAGGCGCTGCCGCCGTTCGAGCCCACCTCGTAGGGAAACTTCCAGATGCTGCCCAGGCCCACGGCCGAGCCCACGGCGGCGAGCACGAAGCCGCTGCGGCTCGACCAGGTTTCGCGCATCCCGCCCACGGCAACCGGCCCGTCAGCCACGCCCGGCGCCGCCCCACGGCCCTGGCATCAGTGCTCTTCGATGCGGGTGACCGTGTCCTCAGCGGGTTCGCCCGTCTCCGGGTCGATCCACCCGGAGAGGCCGATCTCCTCCTCGGCCTCCGCAAGCGATTCGCCCTCCTCGAGGGTCTCCTCGCTGGCGAGTTCCATGTCCTGCATGGCCTCGCGCAGCGTGGCGAAGGGGCCGTACTCGCGGCCGCCGTCCGGCGAGTGCCAGTAGAAGCCGTCGGGCCGTTCCACCACGCGCGCCTGCCCCGCCTCGGCCGGGGTCTGGGGGATTGCCTGTCTCATGACCGTGTGCCCCTCGATGTAGGTTCGGCAGCACGCGCCGCCGTGAAATCACTCTACGCCGATCCTCGCGCGCCGTGGCGCGCGGCCATTTGCGCGAGGTCAAGGCCGCGCCCTGCCGAAGGCCGATCATGCGGCCATCATGATCATGCGATTCCGATCCCGCGCCGATGCGGCCAGCCGCCTGGCGCAGGCGCTGGCGCACTACCGCGGCACGAACCCTCTCGTGCTGGCGATCCCGCGGGGCGCCGTGGCCATGGGCCGCACGCTCGCCGATGCGCTCGGCGGGGAACTCGACGTGGTGCTGGTGCGCAAGCTGCGCTCGCCGGGCAGCGCCGAGTTCGCCGTGGGCGCGGTGGACGAAACGGGCTGGACCTACGTGGCGCCCCATGCGGCGAGCGCGGGCGCCGATCCCGCCTACCTGGAGCGCGAGAAGCAGTTCCAGATCGAGACCCTGCGCTGGCGCCGGGCGCAGTACACACCCGCGCGGCCGCCCATCGACCCGGCCGGGCGCACGGTGATCGTGGTGGACGACGGCCTCGCCACCGGCGCCACCATGATGGCGGCGCTGCACTCCGCCAGGGCCAGGGGGCCGGTACGGCTAGTGTGCGCAGTGCCCGTGGCCGCGCCCGACAGCCTGGAGTTGGTGCGCCCGCACGCCGACGAGGTGGTGTGCCTGGAGGCGCCGGAGGCGTTCTACGCCGTGGGCCAGTTCTACGACGATTTCGCCCAGGTGGAGGATGAACAGGTGGCGGCGCTGCTGGCACAGCCGGCAAAGGGCGCTGGCGGGCCATGAGCGCGACGCAGGGCACCGTGGCCGTACCGGCGGACGCGGTGGTCCTGGAGGGCCTGCTGGACATCCCCGCCGCCGCCTCGGGCATGGTGGTGTTCTCCCACGGCAGCGGCTCGGGGCGGCTGTCGCCGCGCAACCGTTACGTGGCGCAGGTCCTGCGGGCCGCGGGCATGGGCTCGCTGCTGGTGGACCTGCTCACCGCCGAGGAAGATCGCCATATGGAGGCGCGCTTCCACATTTCACTGCTCACCGACCGGCTCGATCACGCAGTGCGCTTCGCAGGCCAGGCGCCCGGCGCCGCCGCATTGCCCGTGGGCCTGTTCGGCGCCAGCACGGGGGCAGCCTCCGCCCTGCGCGTGGCGGCGCGACGTCCCGATGCCATCCGCGCGTTGGTGTCGCGCGGCGGGCGTCCCGACATGGCGGGCGCTGGCACCCTCGCCGCGGTGCGCGCCCCCACGCTGCTCATCGTGGGCGGGCGGGACACCGGCGTGATCGAACTCAACGAGGCGGCGCGCGACGCCCTGCGGGACTGCACCCGCGAACTGGTGCTGGTGCCGGGCGCCACGCACCTCTTCGAGGAGCCGGGCACGCTGGAGCAGGTGGCCGCGCTGGCGTCCGGCTGGTTCCGGCGCTGGTTCGGCACCGCGCCCGGCGGCTGAAGGCGCCTGCGGGCCTGCGCCGCCCGCGGCCTGGCCTGGGGTTGCCGGGCCCCGGGTTCAGAACTCCTGCGGCGCGGCGGGCGCGGCTGCCACGGGCGGCGCGGGAATTTCCGCGATCATGCAGTCGGTGGTGAGGATGAGCGCGGCCACCGAGGCCGCGTTCTGCAGCGCGCAGCGCGTCACCTTGGCCGGGTCCACCACCCCCATCTCGATCAGGTCGCCCCAGGCGCCATTGGCCGCGTTGAAGCCGAAGGCGCCGCTGCCCTCGGCCACCCGCGCCAGCACCACCGAAGGCTCGGCGCCCGAGTTGGCCGCGATCTGACGCAACGGCTCCTCCAGCGCGCGCAGCACGATGCGGATGCCGGCGTTCTGGTCCTCGTTCTCGCCGCTCAGGCCGGCAAGGCTGGCGCGCGCGCGCACCAGCGCCACGCCGCCGCCGGGGACGATGCCTTCCTGCACCGCCGCGCGGGTGGCGTGCAGGGCGTCCTCCACGCGCACCTTGCGCTCCTTCATCTCGGTCTCCGTGGCCCCGCCCACCTTGACGATGGCCACGCCCCCCGAGAGCTTGGAGATGCGCCCCTCCAGCTGCTCGCGGTCGTAGTCGCCGGTGGTGCGCTCGAGCGCCGCGCGGATCTCGGTGATGCGCGCGGCGATGGCCTGCGGATCGCCGGCGCCGTGGATGATGGTGGTGGACTCGTTGTCCACCTCGATACGCCGGGCGCGCCCCAGCATGGCGAGCTCCGCCTTGTCGAGGCGCCGTCCGATCTCCTCGGACACCACCTGGGCGCCCGTGAGCACGGCGATGTCCTCCAGCAGCAGCTTGCGCCGGTCGCCGAAGCCGGGCGCCTTCACCGCGCAGGTACGCAGCACGCCGCGCACGGTGTTCACCACCAGCGTGGCCAGCGCCTCGCCCTCCACGTCCTCGGCCACCACCAGCAGCGGCTTGCCCGCCTGGATGACCGCCTCCAGCACGGGCAGCAGCTCGGCCACCGCCGAGATCTTCTTGTCGTGCAGCAGGATGAAGGGGTCCTCCAGCACCGCCATGCGCCGCTCCGGCGCGTTGACGAAGTACGGCGAGAGGTAGCCGCGGTCGAACTGCATGCCCTCCACCACTTCCAGTTCGTTGGCAAGGCCCGAGCCGTCCTCCACGGTGATGACGCCCTCGCGGCCCACCTTGTCCATGGCGCGCGCCACGATCTCGCCGATGGAGCGGTCGGAACTGGCCGAGATGGTGGCCACGTGGGCGATCTCCACGCTGGTGGAGCAGGGCCGGGCCAGCGCCGCGAGCGCTGCCACCACCGCCGCCACCGCCTGGTCGATGCCGCGCCGCAGGTCCATGGGGTTCATGCCCGCGGCCACGTACTTCATGCCCTCGCGCACGATGGCCTGGGCGAGCACCGTGGCGGTGGTGGTGCCGTCGCCGGCCACGTCGGAGGTCCGGGCGGCCACCTCCCGCACCATCTGCGCGCCCATGTTCTCGAACGGATCCGGCAGCTCCACCGCCCTGGCCACCACCACACCGGAGTTGGCCACCGTGGGGGCGCCCCAGGGTTGCTGCAGGATGACATTGCGGCCGCGCGGACCGAGGGTCACCTTGACGGCGTCGGCGAGCACGTCCACCCCGGCGGCAATGCGGCTGCGGGCCTGCTCGTGGAACAGCAGTTTCTTGGCGGTCATGGGGGTAGGGCCTCCGGAAAAGGGCAATGGGTTACGGCTTGGCCAGTCGGCTGGCGAGGTAGGCCACCGAGGCGTCGAGAGTGCCCATGCGGGCATAGTCCGCTTCGGGCACGTCCACGCCCAGCCTTGCATGCAGGTGTTCGAGCACGGTGAGGAAGTCGAAGGAGTCCATGTCGATCTGCCCGCGCAGCGAACGGTCGGGGCGCACGGTGGCGAAATCGGCCTCCGGCGCCACCTCGAGGATGCTGTCCACCATCGCCTGGCGAATCTGGTCGGCCGTGAAGCTCATGCAAGCGACTCCGGTTGCTGGAACAGCCGCTCCAGGGCGGCGAGAAAGCGTGCCCCGCGCATGCCGTCGCTGGCGCGGTGGTCGGCCGAAAGACTGGCGTGCAGCACCCGGGCCGGCACCAGGGCCCCGTCGCGCACCCACGGGCGCACGGCCACTCGCCCGAAGCCCACCAGCGCCACCTGGGGCGGCTGGATCACGCCGTACACGCTGTCCACGCCCAGTTCGCCCAGATTGGTGATGGTGACGGTGGGGTCTGCAAGCTCCGAGGCGCGCAGTTCGCGGCTGCGAGCGCGGCGCAGCAGGTCCTTGAGCCGCTCCATGAGTTCGGTGAGGGGCAGGGTGTCCGCGTGGTGCAGCGCCGGCGCCACCAGGCCGCCGCCGCGCAGCGAGACGGCGATGCCGGGATGCACCGCCGCGGCGGGCTGGAAGCGGCCGTCCGCGAAGAAGCCGTTCAGCTCGGGCACTTCGCGAAGCGCCAGCGCCACGGCCTTGATCTCCAGGGCTGCGAACAGTACGCGCCCGGTCACCGGCACGCCGGCGTTGCGGCGCTCCAGCCACAGGGAGGCGGCCTCCACGTCCAGCTGCGTGCCCAGGTAGTAGTGGGGGATCTCGCGCTTGGAGCGCGCCATGGCCACGCCGATGGCCTCGCGCATGGCCTGCGCGCGCGGCGCGGCGATGGCCGGGGGCGCGGGCGCCGCCGCGGCGGAAGGGGCGGCCGGGGCTGGTGCAGCCGTGGCGGCGCGCTCCACATCGGCCAGGGAGATCACGCCGTCGACCGAGGCGGAGGGCACGGCCGCCAGATCGAGCCCCAGTTCCTGGGCGCGCCGGCGCGCCGCGGGCGAGGCGCGGGGGCGCCCGCCGGGTGCGCCGGCTAGGGCTTCCAGCGGTTGCGCGGCCGGCGCGGCGGGCGGCTGCGCCGCACCCTCGGCCGGCGCGGCGGCGGGCACCGGCGAGGCCGCCACGGCCTCCCAGGCCTCGCCCTCGGTGGCGAGCAGCGCCATGACCGCACCCACGGGCAGGCGCTGCCCAGGCTCGGCCACCAGTTTCGCCACCGTGCCGGGGGTCCAGGTCTCCACCTCCACCGCGCCCTTGTCGGTCTCGACGACGCACAGTACCTCGCCTTTGGCCACGGCCTGGCCGGGCTTCACCAGCCATTCCACGAACGTGCCGGCCTCCATGTCGGCACCCAGCGAAGGCATGACGAAGACGTGCATGTCAGCTCACCAGGGCGCGCACCGCCGCCACGATGCCCTCCACCTGGGGCAGCGCCGCCTCCTCCAGGTGTTTCGCATAGGGCACCGGCACCTCGGCCGAGCACACCCGCGCCGGCGGCGCGTCCAGGTCGTAGAAGGCCTGCTCCACGATGCGCGCCATGATCTCGGCGGACAGGCTGCCGCTGCGCCATCCCTCGTCCACGACCACCGCGCGCCGGGTCTTGCGCACCGAGGCCATCACCGTGGCATCGTCCAGCGGGCGCAGGCTGCGCAGGTCGATCACCTCCGCACTCACGCCCTGCGCCTCGAGCACGGCTGCGGCCGCCATGGCCTTGGGCAGCGAGCCGCCGTAGGTGATCACGCTCACCTGGCTCCCGGGCCGCCGCACCGCGGCGCGGTCCAGGTCCACCGGGGCCGCCTCGACAGCCAGTTCGCCCTCCACGCCCAGCAGCAGCGCGTGCTCGAAGATGAGCACCGGGTCGGGATCGCGCAGCGCGGCGGGCAGCATGCCGCGCGCGTCCTCCAGCGTGGCGGGGGCCACCACCCGCAGCCCGGGGATGTGGGCGTACCAGCCCTCCAGGCTGTGGGAGTGCTGGGCCGCGAGCTGGCGGCCGCCGCCGGTGGTCATGCGGATCACCACCGGCACGCTGAGCTGGCCGCCCGACATGTGCCGCAGCGTGGCGGCGTTGTTGAGGATCTGGTCCAGGGCGAGCAGGCTGAAGTTGACGGTCATGATCTCCACGATGGGACGCATGCCGTTCAGCGCCGCGCCGATGCCTGCGCCCGTGAAGCCCGACTCCGACAGCGGTGCGTCGCGGATGCGCGCCTCGCCGAACTCCGCCAGCAGCCCCTTGCTCACCGCGTAGGTGCCGCCGTAGCGGCCCACGTCCTCGCCCATCAGGAACACGCGCGGGTCGGCGAGCAGCGCCTCGCGCAGGCCCATGCGCAGGGCGTCCCGGTACGTGGTGCGCAGGGCGGGCGCCTGGCTCACGGGGCCACCTGCCGCGCGTACACGTCGCGGGCGAGCTGCTCCACCGGCTCGAGCGTGCCGGACTCGGCGAAGGCCACCGCCGCGGCGATCTCCCCGGCCACCTCGGTCTCCAGGGCGGCTGCGTCGGCGGCGTCCAGCAGACCTGCGGCCTGCATGCGGGCAGTGAAGCCCGCGATGGGGCAGCGCTGCTTCCAGCGCTCCACCTCGGCGCGCTCGCGGTAGAGCTCGGGGTCGAACATGGAGTGGGCGCGGAAGCGGTAGGTCTGCAGCTCTAGGAAGAACGGCCCGAGGCCGTCGCGCACGTGCCGCACGGCCGCGCGCGCCGCCTCGGCCACCGCCAGCACGTCCATGCCGTCGGCGCGCGCGGTGGCCATGCGGTAGGAGGCGGCCTTCGCGCACAGGTCGGTGTCCGATTCCGAGCGCTCCAGCGCGGTGCCCATGGCGTAGAAGTTGTTCTCGCACACGAACAGCACGGGTAGGCGCCACAGTGCCGCCAGGTTGGCCGACTCGTGAAACTCGCCCTCGGCCATGGCGCCCTCGCCGAAGAAGCAGGCCGTCACCCGCGCCTCGCCGCGCATCCGGTGGGCCAGCGCGAATCCCGCCGCCAGGGGCAGGGCGCCGCCCACGATGGCGTTGCCGCCATAGAAGCGCCGCGACACGTCGAACAGGTGCATGGAGCCGCCGCGGCCACGGCTGCAGCCTTCCTGCCGGCCGAACATCTCGGCCATGATGGCGCCGGCGGGAATGCCGCGCGCCAGCGCGTGCCCATGTTCGCGGTAGGTGGCGAAGATGGCGTCCTCGGCGCGCAGCTCCGGCATCACGCCGCAGGCCACCGCTTCCTCGCCGATGTACAGGTGCAGGAAGCCGCGGATCTGCCCGCCGGAATACAGCTCGGCGCATTTCTCCTCGAAACGGCGGATGCGCAGCATCTGCTGCAGGTAGGACAGGGCGGTGTCGCGGTCGGGCGCGGTCATGCGTGCTCCGTGCGCCGCGCCTGCTGCGGGCCGCGCGCCCCTCGCTGGCGCCGCGCGCTCACGCACCCGGCTCCAGGGTGGACAGGTCGCCCTCGGGCAGTCCCAGCTCGCGGGCCTTGAGCAGGCGGCGCAGGATCTTGCCGCTGCGGGTTTTGGGCAGCGCGGCCACGAAGTCGATTTCCTTGGGCGCCACGGCCGTGCCCAGGCGCTTGCGCACGAAGGCCAGCAGGTCCCGGCGCAGCGCCTCGCCGGGCGCGTGGCCGGGCTTGAGCGCCACGAAGGCCTTCACGATCTCGCCGGCCACGGGGTCGGGCTTGCCGATCACGCCGGCCTCGGCCACTGCAGGGTGCGCCATGAAGGCCGACTCCACCTCGAAGGGCCCGATCAGGTGCCCGGAGGACTTGATCACGTCGTCGGCGCGGCCCACGAACCAGTAGTAGCCCTCGGCGTCGCGCCGCGCCAGGTCGCCGGTGAGATACCACTCGCCGGCGAAGCACTTGAGGTAGCGTTCCTCCTCGCCCAGGTAGCCGCGGAACATGGAGGGCCAGCCGCGCCTGAGCGCGAGTTCGCCCTCCACGCCCGGTTCCGCGAGCAGCGCCACGCCGCCATCGGCGGTGCGGCGCACCAGCGCGGCCTCGATGCCCGGCAGCGGCTTGCCCATGGAGCCGGGCCGGATGTCCATGGCGGCGAAGTTGGCGATCATGATGCCGCCGGTCTCGGTCTGCCACCAGTTGTCGTGGATGGGCAGGCCGAAGGCCTCGAGCCCCCAGGTCACCGCCTGGGGGTTGAGCGGTTCGCCCACGCTGGCGATGAAGCGCAGCCGCGCAAAGGTGCGGTTGCGCGCGGAGGCCGCCCCGCCCTTCATCATCATGCGCACCGCCGTGGGGGCCGTGTACCACACGCTCACGGCCTCGCGGCCGAGGATGTCGTACCAGCGCTCGGCATCGAAGTCGGCCTCGTCCACGATCAGCGTCAGGCCGTGCACCAGCGGCGCCACGATGCCGTAGGAGGTGCCCGTCACCCAGCCCGGGTCGGCGGTGCACCAGAACACGTCCTCCGGGTGGAAGTCCAGCGCCAGGGCCCCCGTGGCGTGGTGGGCCACCACCGCCTCGTGGACGTGAATGGCGCCCTTGGGCTTGCCGGTGGTGCCGCTGGTGAAGTGCAGTAGGGCGGGATCGTCCGGGCGGGTGGGGCCGATGCGGTACTGCGGCGCGGCGTCCTCCAGCAGAGCGGCCAAGTCCAGCGTGCCCACGGGCAGGGGCTCGCCGGCTTCCTCGCGCACCACCAGCACGTGGCGCAGTTGCGGCAGCCGCTCGCGCAGCGCCGAAACCTTGCGCCGGTACAGGCCCGTGGTGGTCACCAGCACGGCGGCGGCGCCGATGCTCATGCGGGTGAAGATGGGTTCCGGGCCGAAGGCGGCGAACAGCGGCGAGACTACGCAGCGGTGCTTGAGGGCGCCGAGCACGGCCATGTAGAGCTCGGGGATGCGGCCCGCCAGCAGGAACACCCGATCGCCGCGCTGCACCCCGAGCGCATCGAGCACGTTGGCGAAGCGCGCGCTCCAGGCGGCCAGCCCGGCGTAGCTGAAATCCCGCTGGCTGCCATCTTTGCCGAGCCAGCGCAGCGCCACATGCGTTGCGCGGGCCCCCTGGGCATGACGGTCCACCGCTTCGTGGGCGATGTTCAGGCCGCTCCCGCCCGGCAGGCCGGACAGCGCCCGCGCCGCCGCCGGCCAGCGGAAGCTCGCGCGGGCCTGCTCGTAGTCGGCGAGGTTGGGCGGCACCGGCAAGGCCGACACATCCTTGCGGATCAGGCTGTCTTCATCGGGCGGTGTCATGGGTCTCGTGCTGCAGCGCCGGGGCCGTGGGAGTTTCACCATAGGCGGGCGCGGCACTGCCCGGATTGACCCACGTCAACGGCGCGGGCGCAGCGCCCGCCGCCTAGAGCTGCGCCGCAGGGGGCTGCGGTGCTTCGGCCGCTTCGTCCCCGGCGCCGCCGCTGGCGGCTTCGACGACGGGTCCGGCGTACTCCCGCCGCAGGGCGAAGAACCGGCCGATGCGCTCCATCACCCGGGCCGCGAAGCAACCCTCGGGTAGGTTGCCCTCCTCATCGGGCTCGCCCGCCGGAAGGCCGGTGAGCAGCTCCATCACGTCGTCGGCGTGCTCCACCGCGTACACCTGGAAGCGGCCCCCGGCGCAGGCTGCCACCACGTCCTCGCGCAGCATCAGGTGCGGCACGTTGGCGGCCGGGATGATGACGCCCTGCTCGCCGCTCAGGCCGCGGGCGTTGCAGAGGTCGAAGAAGCCTTCGATCTTCTCGTTCACCCCGCCGATCGCCTGGATGCGGCCCAATTGGTCGATGGAGCCGGTTACAGCCAGGCACTGGCGCAGCGGCAACTCGCCCAGGGCCGAGAGCAGCGCGCACAGCTCGGCCGCGGACGCGGAGTCGCCCTCCACGCCGCCGTAGGTCTGTTCGAAGGCCACCCGCGCCTGCAGGGCGAGCGGGATCTCCTCGGCGTAGCGCACCGACAGGTAGGCGCCGAGGATCATCATGGCCTTGCTGTGGATGTTGCCGCCGAGCTTGGACTCGCGCTCGATGTCCACGATCTCGCCCTCGCCCAGGCGCACGGTGGCGGTGATGCGGGTGGGCTGGGCGAAGGTGAATTCGCCTAGCGGATACACCGCCAGGCCGTTGACCTGGCCGATCTCGGTGCCGGCGGTGTCGATGGCCACGGTGCCGCGCAGGATGGCCTCGCGGGTGCGGTTGGCCAGACGGCCGGCGCGGCGCTGGCGCTCTTGCGCGGCGCGCTGCACATCCATAGCGCCGATGCGCCCGGCACCACGCTGGCGGGCCCAGTGATCGGCCTCGCGCATCAGGTCAGCCACGGGTTCCACCCGCGCGGTGATGCGCTCGGCATCTTCGGCCAGCCGGGCGGCGCGCTCGATCACCGCGCACACCGCCTCGCGATCGAGCGCCAGCAACCCGAAGCGCCGCGCCAGGGTGGCCACCAGCCGGGCGTACAGCGCCTCGCCCTCTGCGCTGCGGTCCACCACGTCCTCGAAGTCCGCAGCCACCTTGAACAGTTCGCGGAACTCGGGATCGTATTCGTACAGCAGAAAGTACAGCAGCCGCTCGCCGATGAGCACTACCTTCACGTCCAGCGGCACGGCCTCGGGCTCGAGCGACTTGGTGCTGGCCAGGCTGAGCATGCGCGCCAGCGACTCGGGGCGAAGCTCACGGGCGCGCAGGGCGCGCTTCAGGCCCTCCCAGGCGAAGGGCTGCACCAGCAGCTTCTGCGCATCCAGCACCAGATAGCCGCCGTTGGCGCGGTGCAGGGCGCCGGCGCGGATCAGGGTGAAGTCGGTCACCAGCGCGCCGAAGCGTTCCATGTGCTCGATGCGGCCCAGCAGGTTGGGATGGGTGGGCAGATCCTCGAACACCACCGGCGCGCCGGCGGTCTCGGCGTTGTCCACCGCCAGGTTCACCTGGTAGCGGCGGAAGTCCGGCGCCGCCTGGAAGGGCAGGGCGGGCGCCTCGGCCGGTGCCTCCAGCCCCTGGCGGAAAGCGGCGGCATTCTCCACCACGTCCTGGCGCAGGGCCTCGATGTGCGCCACCACTGCGGGCTGGTCGCGCCAGCGCTCCAGGATCTCGTCCAGCGCCTGGCCCACGGCGGTCATCACGTAGTGGCGCTCCAGCGATTTGAGCCGCTCGCGCCGCTCGCGCATCCACTGGGGGACCTGGTGCAGGATGTGGGCAAGCTTTTCCTGGAAGGCGTTGATCGAGGTCCCAAGCCGCTCACGCTCGGACTCGGGCAGCTTGGCGAAGTCGTCGGGATTCATGGCCTCGCCGTCCTTCACCGGCGCGAGCACGAAGCCGTTGGGGGTACGCAGCAGGGCCACTTCCGCGGCGGCGGCTTCTTCGGCCAAGGCGGACAGGGCGGACTGCTCGCGCCCCGCGAACTCGGCGTTGATTTCCTCTACGCGGGCACGGAAGTCCTCGCGCTCGAAGATACCGGGGATGGCGCTGCGAAGCTCGTCCACCAGCGCCGCCAGATCGTCGCGCAGCGCCCGGCCCCGGCCCGCCGGCACGCGCAGCGCCCGCGGGCGCGAGGGGTCGGCAAAGTGGTTGACGTAGCAGCAGTCGGGCGGCACCGGCCGGCCGCTCGCCTGGGCGGCGAGCAGCTGGCGCACCAGGCTTTCGCGGCCGCTGCCGGCGGGGCCCAGGGCGAACAGGTTGTAGCCCTCGTGGGGCACGGCCACGCCGAAGCGCAGTGCCTCCAGGGCGCGCTGCTGGCCGGGCAGTTCGGCCAGGTCCGGCAACTCGTCTGTGCTGGAGAAGGGCAGGGTGTCTAGGGTGGCGCGCCGGCACAGGCGCTCGGGCGGCAGCGGGTTATGGGTCATTGTTGGCTCGTGGCGCCGTGAAGATCATGGCTAGGTTGCGACCGGGAGAGTGGCTGCGGCATTGACCGCGGTCAAGCAGCGGTGCAGGGGGCGCGCCGCCGGTATAGTCGTGCGTTTTCGTCAGGTTCGCCCATGTCCGTCGTCGACCGCATCGAACTCTGGTTCGTCACCGTCCCCCTGCCCGCGCCCTTCTCGCCGGCATGGATTCCCGGCAACACGCGCTCCAGGTACGCCTTTAACCTGATCCGCCTCGTCACCGACGACGGCGTGGAGGGCTGGAGCGCTTTCCCCACCTCGGGGCGCGAGCGTGCCGGACTGGGCGATCCCCTGGCGGATCTGTTCCTGGGGCGCGATCCCACCGACATGGCGCTCGTTCACGAGCGGTTGAAGATCCTCGCCATCGGCGGCAATCGCAACTGGTGGGTGGAGCCGGCCTTCTGGGATATCAAGGCGAAGCTCGCCGGGGTGCCGCTGTATCGCCTGCTGGGCGGCACGGACGAGCGCCTGCGCCTGTATGCCTCCTCGGGCGAGGTGATGCAGCCCGCCGCGCGCGTGGACGAGGCCGAGGCGCGCTTGGCCGAGGGTTTCGACACCCTCAAGGTGCGCGTGCACGACTTCGACGAGCGGGTGGACGTGGCTGCCATCGAGCACATCGCCCGGGCCATGGATGGCCGCATGCGCATCGCGGTGGACTGCAACCAGGCGTTTCGCCTCACCCAGTTCGCCGATGCGCCACGCTGGGATCTGGCGCGTGCGACGCGCTTCGCCGATGCCGCCGCCGATGCCGGCCTGGCCTGGGTGGAGGAGCCGCTGTTCATGGAGTGGTTCGACGAGATGGCCGCGCTCACGGCCCGTTCGCGCGTGCCCATCGCCGGGGGCGAGCTGCACACCGCGGGCTGGCCCGAACTGCGCACCATGGTGGAGAAGCGCTGCTATCACGTGTTCCAGGCCGACGCCATGTGGGCGGGCGGAGTGAAGGAATGCCTGCAGGTGGCCCGGCTGTGCCGGGAGCTGGGCCTGGGCTTCACGGCGCACAGCTGGAGCACGGGCATCGGCTTCATGGTCAACGCGCATGTCATGGCAGCCTCGGGCTTCGCCGCCGAGCTGCCCTTCGAGTATCCATTGAGCCCGCCGGGCTGGACGCCCGAGGCGCGCGATGCCGTACTCGCCGCGCCGTGGCGGCACCGCGATGGCTGGCTGGACATGCCGCAGCAGCCGGGGCTGGGCGTGGAGATCGATCGCCAGGCACTTCAGCGCCTGGGGGTGTGTTTCTTTCGCGCCGATCGCGCGGCGCGGGTGTGGATGCCGGAGGTGTTGTCGCAGGTGCGCTGGTCGTCAAACAAGGGAGAGGGACGGTGATGCCGGATGTGGGACAGGTGGTTAAGCGGGTGCGCGGGGCGGCCGCTCTGGCGGTGGCAGGGCTGTTGCTGGCGGCCACGGTGGCTGCACCAATGGCGCGGGCCGAGGATTACCCGGCGCGGCCGGTGCGGGTGATCGTGCCCTTCCCGCCCGGCTCCAGCTCGGACGTGAATGCGCGGCAACTGGGCAAGGTGCTCTCGGAGCGGTTGCGTCAGTCGGTGGTGATCGAAAACCGGCCGGGCGCCAACGGCATCGTGGGCACCGAGGCGCTGGCGCGCTCCCGGCCCGATGGCTACACCATCGGCTTCGTCACCGGCCACGTGGTGGCGGTGAATCCGCACCTGGTGAAGAACCTCTCCTTCGATCCGCTGAACGACTTCGTGCCGGTGCTGGTGACGGGCCGTTCGCCGGCCATCCTGGTGGTGTCAGCGGCCTCGCCGTACCGCAGCCTGAAGGACCTGCTGGAGGCCGGGCGCCGCAGCCCCGGCAAGCTCACCTACGGCAGTTCGGGCGAGGGCAGTCCGCAGTTCATCATGGCCAAGAAGCTCGAGCGCATGGCCGGCATCGAGGCGGTGCACGTGCCCTACAAGGGCGAAACCCCGGCCCTGCAGGACCTGATGGGCGGCAGCATCGATTTCTGTTTTGGATTTCCGGCAGGTACGCTGCCGCATCTGCAAGGCGGACGGCTGCGCGCCCTGGCGGTGACCACGCCGCGCCGGCTGGCGGCCTTCCCCGACATCCCCACCGTGGCGGAGTCGGGGCTAGCGGGCTACGAAGAATCCACCCTGGGCGCTTACCTGGTGCCCCGTGGCACGCCGCCGGCCATCGTGCAGCGCCTGAACACCGAGTTCCGCGCCGCGCTGGAGGTGATGCGCGCCGAGTTCACCGGTCGCGGTTCGGACGTGACCGGCACCTCGCCCGAGGAGGCTGCGGCGCAGATCCGTGCCGAGCACGCCCGATATGGCAAGCTGGTGGCGGAACTGGGGCTGCGGCCCCAGTGAACGGGCCGTGAGCCCGGGCGCCGGCATTTTTTCGAAGGAGCGTTTTCCGTGAAGATACAACGCCTCGTTCCCGCGCTGGTGCTGGCGGCGGGCAGCCTGCTGCCCGGGCCCGCGGCCCTGGCGGGCACGCCCCTCTCGCCCGCCGAGGCGCGTGCCATTGCCCGCGATGCCGTCATCTACGGCTTCCCGCTGGTGGACCACTACCGCGTCCAGCACGCCTACTTCGTCGACCATGACAACCCCGAGTTCAAGGCTGACTGGAACCAGTTGCGCAATATCCCGCGCGTCTTCACGCCCGAGGACAAGGCGATCCAGACGCCCAATTCGGACACGCCCTACTCCTTCGCGGGCCTCGATCTGAGGGCCGAGCCGGTGGTGCTCACGCTGCCGCCCGTGACGGCGGGGCGCTATCACTCGGTGCAGCTGATCGACGCCTACACCCACAACTTCGCCTACCTGGGCACCCGCACCACGGGTAACGAGGGCGGCAACTTCATGATCGCCGGGCCAGGCTGGACGGGCGCCACGCCACCCGGGGTGAAGCGCGTGCTGCGCGCCGAGACCTCGGTGGCCTTCGCGGCGTTTCGCACCCAGCTCTTCGAGGCCTCGGACCTGGAAAACGTCAAGGCGGTGCAGGCGGGCTACCGCGTCCAGCCCCTGTCCGCCTTCCTGGGCAAGGCAGCGCCGCGGGTGAAGCCCGTGGCGTTCGTGGCGCCGCTCACCCCCGAGCAGCAGAAGAATTCTCTCAATTTCTTCCAGGTGCTCAATTTCGTGTTGGGTTTCTGCCCCGTGCACCCTTCGGAACGCGCGTTGATGAAGCGCTTCGCCCGGCTGGGCGTGGGCTCCGGTCTGCGCTTCCACGCGGCGGGATTGCCGCCGCCGCTGCGTCAGGCGGTGGAGGAGGGCATGGCCGACGCCTGGGCGGACTTTGCCGCGTTCAAGAAGACGCGCATCGAAACCGGTGAGGTGACCAGCGGTGATCTGTTCGGCACCCGCGCGTTCCTGCGCAAGGATTACATGAGGCGCATGGCCGGTGCGGTGCTGGGCATCTACGGCAATTCGCGCGAGGAGGCCATGTATCCCACCTTCTTCACGGACGCCAGCGGCGCGCCCCTGGACGGCGCCACTCGCCGCTACGCGCTGCGCTTCGCGCCGGGCGAGCTTCCCCCCGTGGATGCCTTCTGGTCGCTCACGCTCTACGAGCTGCCCTCGAGCCTGCTGTCGGCGAATGCCATCGGGCGCTACCTCATTAACTCGCCCATGCTGCCGCGGCTGGTGCGCGATACGGACGGCGGCATCACGCTGCTGATCCAGCACGAATCGCCCGGGCCCGAGCGGGAAGCCAATTGGCTGCCGGCGCCGAAGGGCCGCTTCTGGATGAGCCTGCGGCTCTACCTGCCCCGGGCCGAGGCCATCGAGGGGCGCTGGAAGCCGCCAGCGCTGCAGCCAGCTGGCAGTGCGGCCCCCTCCAGCGCAGCCGCCGCGCCGGCGATGGTGGCCGGCGCCCCCGGCGCTTCGGCTACGCCGTGAACGCCCGTTCCCCTGGAACCGTCGCGGGCGCGTGGGTGCGACTGGCGCTGCGCGGCCTGGCGGCCCTGGGGCTGTGTGCGGCCACCAGTGCCGCAGCGGGGACATGGCCGGAGCGGCCCATCCGGCTGGTGGTGGGCTATCCGGCGGGCGGCTCCGCCGACGCGGGCGCCCGCCAGCTGGCGGGCATCGTTTCCAAGGCTCTCGGCCAACAGGTGGTGGTGGAGAACCGCTCGGGGGCTGCCGGGTCCGTGGCGGCGGCTTCCGTGGCCAGGGCGCCCGCCGACGGCTATACGGTGTTCTACGGCACCAGCGACCTGGTGATCCACGCCGCGCTCAATCCGAAGGCGGCCTACGATCCGCAGCGCGATTTCACCCCGGTGACGGGCATTGGCCGCCGCCCCGTACTGCTGGTGGCGCACCCGTCGGTGAAGGCGCGCACGGTGAAGGAACTGGTGGCCCTGGCCAGAGCGCAGCCCGGGGCCCTGACGGTGGAATCCTCCGGCGTGGGTAGCATCGAGCACCTGAGCGCCGAGGTGTTCCAGCGCGCCACGGGGGTGAAGCTCACCCACGTACCCTACAAGGGCAGCGCGCCGGCCATTCTCGATCTGCTGGCGGGCCAGGTGCAGCTGGGCTTCGAGGTGCCCCTGGCGGTGGTGGAACACGTGCGCGCCGGCAAGCTGGCGGCCATTGTCAGTTCCGGGCGCGAGCGCCTCGCCTCTCTACCCGAGGTGCCCACAGCCCACGAGGCCGGCGTGCCGGAGCTGGATCTGCAGGCGCCCTGGGCGGGCATCTTCGTGCCCGCCAGGACGCCCTCGGCGGTGGTGGCGCGCCTGAATGCGGAGTTCGTGCGCGCCCGTAACCGGGAGGAAACCCGCGCGAGCCCAGTGTTCCTCGATTCCGTTTCCATTACTGGCACGCCGGAGGCGTTCTCGGCCTTCGTGCGCGCCGAGGTGGCGCGCTGGGCGCGGATCGCCAGGGACACCGGGGTCACCGTGGGGCAGTGAAGACGCCGATCAGGCGGGCCGTCGCGGGGAACCGGCGGACGAAGCCGGCCTCGTGCTGCCCGTCTTTCGAGGGAATATTCTTGGTGAACGAGACGATGTGCAGCGCGATCCATGCGCACGGCGTCAGCCTGCAAGCGGCTGTGCGAGTAGCAAGCCCCCCCCCGCAAGGAACTGGAGCCGCGGTGCCGCGCCATCGCCCGCCCCGCGCTGCCCAACGAGGGACTGAGCCGCAACGCACAAGGCCAGGCGGCGCGGCGGTTCAAGACCCCGTAGCGCGACGGCGCCAACCACATCGAACTGCGCCCGCGGGAGTTCATGCAACGACTGGCGGTACTGGCGCCGCTTCGCGCGTCGGCGTGAGATTTGTCGCTCGAACAAGCGGTCTGAGTGCCATGCGCAACAACGGCCTTGGGCAGAGACAACGGGCGTCCCCCGCCTGAGGTTGCTTGGCGGCGTGAACGGGTGGCCGGCAAGCGCTGATCCGGACCGATGCCGCGCCTGCCTTGCATCGGCGTTGCGAGGGAGCGCGCTGTGGCAGTCTGCTCACGGTTGACTGCGCGAGGCAAGGTGAATGCGCCGCAAGCGGATGGGAAACACGGCCTGAAAGTCCCATTCGGGCCAGGGGAAAATCTGCCTGCCTCGCCGATGCGAGGGTGTGGCGATCCTCCACGCCGCTCGTTGGCCACCCGCGAGACGAGGTGCGCGATGAGCTCCGGGTGCGCCGGCGCAGCGGTTACCGGCAACCGGTGAAGAGGCAGTCCACGGGAGGCCAGCCTCCCGCGCCAGCCAGTGCTGAGGGGGAAGGCTCCGGCTCCGGGAAGAACGCGTCAAATCCGGCGTCAAGCCATTGACCCAGGCCCGCATGGCGCCAAGACGCGTCGCGCACTCGCATTGGATATCCCGGCACGATACGTCCTCAACGGCGTTCTGCCCCGCTTGCGATCTGAACCTTTTGAAGCCACCAACCGAGCAAGGCGGCAGCAGGCCTGCCTTGGGGCGCCTGCCGCCACAGCGGCCGCAATCGAGCCCCGTCTTATCGCATCGGAATGCGGTAGGGTCCGATGACAGAGTTGAACAGCATGTCGCCGTTTTCGAGGAACTGCAGGATCGCGTAAGCGCCGTTGCCCTTGTTGTTCTGGCCGAAAATCGTGCGCGAGACGGTGCGCCCCGTGCTCCAGTCCAGGCCTGTCACTTCCCAGCCCTCGGCCTTGCTGTAGCCGCTGACGAAAACAGCGTTGGCACCGGAGCTCATCACCGGCACCATGCTGACGGAGACCACATCGCCCCGCGCCCAGGCCGAGAAGAAGCGATTCTCGCGCTCGTTCCAGACAATCTTTTCAACGCCGCTTGGCGGGCTGTGCACCGGACCGACCGTCATCACGTCGATGATGCGGTCGGGGTGTCCTTCCTCGATCAAGTTGTTGACCACGAACGCGCCGTAGCCGGAGACGATGATGGTCTGCTCCGACTGGAGCCAGGGGCGTTGCTCGGAGATGCCCGCGGACACCAGCTTCTGGTCGGCGATGCGCGGCGAGAGCGCGCCGGGAACCTGTCTGGCATCGGCGGGGATTTGGTCGCGCCAGAACGCGATGAGCTTCATGCGGTTCGCCCCGTCCGTGATGAGTACGAGCTTGTCCTCGTCGTCGCCGAAACCCATGAGCGTCGGCGTCGACCCGGTACCGGTGCCGGCCTTGATGGCGGGCGGCCAGTCGCCGCCGTCGTACTGCGCGGTCCACGCGCCAAGTTTCGGATCGCGCGACAGACGTCCGTCCTTCCACACCAGCTTGTGCATCACGCCAGGAAGCCGCGGTTTCTTTGACCCCGTTGCCACGTAGATGCCGCCAGCGGCGTCCACTGCCAGGGAGTTGGTGGACATCTGGTTGTCGTCTTCGAACTGGACGAACTGACCGTGCTTCAGGGATGGGTCCACCACGGCGACACCGTTGAGCGCACCAATGACGATGTGGCCGTCGTAGGTCATGTTCATGCCCACGAGCCCCACTCTCGGCGTCTCGCCGAACACGCTGGTGGGCGGGATGATGGAGGCAGTATCGAAGCGGGCCTTCACCTCCAGCCCCTTCGACGCATCGTTCCGGTCCACCAGCCCGATGGCCGAGACAATCGTGCCCGCGTTCGCATAGACATAGTCCTGGTGGCTGACCAGCGCATAGATGCCCGCCGGCAGGACGGCGCCCGGGGCCGGCCCGAGGATCCCCTTCAGATGCGCCTCGGCGGAAGGCATGTCCGAGTACTTGAACTTCACGATGCGCTGCAAAGCATCGCGTGATCGGCGGGTTGCTCCGGGCAGGTCGATATCCGCGACCTTTTTCCATTGACCGCCGCGCGCATCGATGAGCGCCACCCGGTCAGTTGCCACCGACCAGAAGAACCCAGGACGCGCCGACGCGTAGGTGGAATTGTTGACCGGGCCGCCCCACACCGGCGTGAGGGCATCGAGATCGACCTTCTTGACACGAAGATTGATCTTGTACGGGATGCTGTTCTGCTTGGCCGGATTGATGTGCGTGACTCCGTAGATATCGGCCGACAAGAACGCATTGCGTTCGGGACGGGTTTGCGCGGCGGCCATTTGCACGCACAGGGCCAAGCAAAGCAGCGTTGCTCCGGCGGGCCAGGCAGCGGAGGAAAGCGGGTTTTTCGTGGAGGTCATTGGTGGTCTCCCGGTTTCGAAAAGGACCAACCCCAGCGGACGGCTGCAGGGTGGTGCATTACCTTACTCTCACTCAAACACAACCCTGCTGGCAATCCCCCGGAGAGGCATGCCAGTGAGCCGCCAGCGGTGTAACGCCGGACTTCCGACTGCATCAGGCTACCGTCCGATACGCGGGTAGGGAGGTGGGGGCGATCGAGGCGTTTGCATCCTGCTCGCCGCCCCTCGCGGCTCCCGATGTGATCCACCAGCTAATCGGTGACGGGTCCTCGCTGGCGCTCCATTGGGGCCCGGTTTGCAGCGGTTCTGCGCGGGGGAAAGATTCCGGATAGTCCTGCGCCGCAGAGGAGACGACAGTAGAGTAGGGGCTCCGCTACCCGGTTTCGGTCCCGCTCGGCGAGACCGTTGAGGTCGCCCTCGAATCTCCAGCCCGCGCTGCGGGCTGGAGTCCTCAGCGGCATGAACGGGAGTGCCAGCCCAGGCCATTCCTGACCGAGCTTCGCTGGGGTGAAGCGCACCCACGTGCCCTACAAGGGCAGCGCGCCGGCCATTCTCGATCTGCTGGCGGGCTAGGTGCGGCTGGGCTTCGAGGTGCCCCTGGCGGTGGTGGAACACGTGCGCGCCGGCAAGCTGGCGGCCATTGTCAACGCCGGGCGCGAGCGCCTGGCCTCGCTGCCGGAGGTGCTCACGGTCCACGAGGCCGGCGTGCCGGAGCTGGATCTGCAGGCGCCCCGGGCGGGCATCTTCGTGCCCGCCAGGACGCCCGCGGCGGTGGCGGCGCGCCGGGCGCGGATCGCCAGCGACACCGGGGTCGCCGTGGGGCAGTAGCGCGTGCGCGGGTGTGGCGGGCTAGCCCGGCGAGGTCAGGGTGGCGGTGCCCGCCTGCGTGAGCGCGGGCTCGAGCATCCCCCGCAGAAGCACGTCGAGCATCAGCTCCGACCTGCGCCGAACGTCCCGCCACGGCACGTCCGTTTTGCTCCCTGACGTGATGTGCAGCGCGGCGATGCCGTGAAGGCCGCACCACAGCGTCTGGGCCACCAGATGGGCGTCCCTGAACTCCTGGCGAAACAATCCGGCGTCGATGCACTCCTGGATGGCGTTGAGAAAAAAAACGTAGGAGTCCTGGTTCGGGTCGCTCACCTGGCCTTGCACCCCCTCGCCGGGAGGCCTGTCCGGCATGGGGGTCATGAACATCAGCCGGTAGTGATTGGGGCGTTCAAGGGCAATGTTCATGTAGGCCCGCCCAAAGGTCTTGAGCCGCTCCACTAACGAGCATTTGGCGAGCGCCGGCCGGAACGACGCCAGCATGTAGGCCATGTCTTCCGAGACCAACGCTCGGACCATCTCATCCTTGTCGGCGAAGTACTTGTAGATCGCCGCTGGCGAGTATTCGATCGCCTCGGCAACGCGCCGCAGCGTCACTGCGTCGTAGCCCTCTTGAGCAAAGAGGCAACGGGCTGCTTTGAGGATCCGTCCTCGAATCTCCTCCCGCTCCCGAGCCCGTCTTTCTGCCGTGCCCATGACCATCCCCAACGAAAAAAAGTGTTGACACGGTAAACAACGTTCAATAAAGTGACAACCGTTCGCTTAGCAAACGGTTTACGTAAGGCGAACAATGTTTATGAATAAGTGCAACATTTTGAAGTGTAGCGCTTTTTTGGGTTCAGTCCATTCTCTTATTCACGGGGATAGGTGCTGCAACCCCGGGGCAGGTACTCACCGGGAGTCCTGCTTCCGGCAACAAGTCCGGGTCACTCAACCAAACCAGGAGTTTCATCATGAACGTGCAACAAGGCAACCAACTCTTCGTCGCTGCAGCCACCGCCATCGCCCTGCTCACCGCTCCCGCCGCCTTCGCCGCGGAATCCGTACGCTCGCCCCTGTTCGTGGCCGGCAAGACGTGGAACGGCGGCTTCGCCGGTCCAAGCCACATTACGCCCGGCGGTAAGGCAGTGACCACCCGCAGCTTTGATTCCCCGGCACGCGACACCTTCGCAGGCCCGGTGATGCAGAAGTCGGTAGTGGCAGTCCAGTCGGGCAAGGCGACCACCCTTGTTCGCAACGGCCCCACGGTGAAGTACGCCGACCACAGCGCCGTCCGTAGCTTCGCCAATTGAGTGCGTCACGGGCCGGGCTTCGCCCGGCCCGCCACACTGGAGTGATCCAGTAGGCGCAGGACGCCCCGCCATCCGCTCGTGTCCGGCCTTGCGTCGATTGTGGTGTTGTCACCCGGGCGGCGGTGAGGTTGCGGAGCACATGCGCAGCAATGGGTAGCCGTTCGAGAGGGACCGGGTGGTCTGCGCACATCGGGCGGAGCCTGCCTGCCACTGCTGCGGTCACGCCAGCGACAGGCTGCGCGCCCGCAGTTGCCCGCAACCGCCTTCCACGTCCTGGGCTGCGGAATGGCGCAATTTGGCAAGCACGCCGCGCTGACGCAGGGCGCGCACCATCTGCGCGGCTCTTTGAAGTTCCGGCCGGCGCAAGGGGCTGCCGGGAATGGGATTGAAGGCGATGAAATTCATCACCGCGTATTGACCCGTCAGCAGCCGGGCGATGGCGTCCACCTCGTCGTCGCCGTCGTTGATGCCCGCTAGAAGGGTCCACTGATACTGCACCGGGTAGCCCGTGGTCCGGGCGTACTCGCCAGCCAATGCCACCAACTCGGCGGGCGACAGGCGCGGCGCGCGTGGCAGCAACTCGGTACGCAACTGGGGCTTGGTGGTGTGCAGCGACAGGGCTAGCGCCGGCTTCACCGGGCCCTCGGGCAGTCGCTCGAAGGCGCGGCGGTCGCCCACGGTGGAGAACACCAGTTGCTTGTGACCAATGCCGCCGGCCGTGCCGAGCCAGTGGATGGAATCGAGCACGTTGTCCAGGTTGTGGGCGGGTTCGCCCATGCCCATGAAGACCACCTTTCGAACCCGGTGGCCGCGGGCCCGGGCCAGGACCACCTGGGCGATGATTTCGGCGCTGCCAAGGTGGCGCTTCACGCCCTCGCGGCCGGTCATGCAAAAGACGCATCCCACCGCGCAGCCCGCCTGGGTGGATACGCACACCCCTTCGCGCGGCAGCAATACGCTTTCCACGGACTGGCCGTCCGAAAGATCCACCAGCAGCCGCGTGGCGCCGTCGGCTGCCGGATGGGCCGTGCGCACACGGGCGATGGCGTCGAACTGTTGCTCCAGCGCAGGCAGGGCCGCCCGCAAGCACGCCGGAAAAAACTGATCCGGGCGGGAGTGTCCGGCATCAAGGGAGCGGCCTTGCAGCCACGCCCGCAGGGCGAGCTTTTCGTGTTCAGGCCCGGCGCCGTGGGTTCGCAGCAACTGGCGTAATTGATCGATGTTCACAATCGTCAGGAGGCAGGCTGGCTGTCGGCTCTGGAGATGCGGGCGTCGGACCGGCCCCGGGAGCCGAACAGCAAGGTGATGTTGATTCGACGGTTCTCGTAACCGGACTTGAAATGGAAATGATCGGTCTCGTGGAACAGGTCAGAGTCGAAGAACACTGCGCGGTTCTCGCGGTAGGGAACGCGAACGGCCGCACCGCCCTCCGATTGCAGGTAGTGGCGGATTTCCTCAGGTTCGGAGTTGAAGCGGCGGAATCCCCAGCCATCCGGTGCGTCGCGCGTGTGGACCACCAGGCCGCCGCGGCTGGAGTCCAGGTTGGCGCCGTCCGGTGTTATCCAGAAGTTCACGTTCACCGCCGCTTCATCGGCGTGCAAACCGATGCCGGCTTGCTGCGAGTCGTATTTATAGGCCCACATGGTTTGCAGAGGCAGATCACCGATCACGCGGGGCATGCGTTGGCGGAGCTCTGCGACCAACTGCAGCATCAGGCGGCTAGCGAAACCGTCGTGCATGTAGGCGCCGAGATAGCCGGCCTTCAAGTCATTCCAGACCGTGCTTTCCAAGCACCATCCGCGCAGTGCGGCCAGCCCCTGCGCTGTGAGCAGACCGTCAATCCAAGCCAGGTTGGGGTCCGCCGCGAGGTAGTGCGCCTCGATTTCCGTCCACGGCAGATTCGCGGACACCATGCCGCCGGCGGGAGGGTCCGGATCGGGGGCATGCACGGGTCGCTTCCAGGTTGCGGCAAGCAGCGGATAGCGCCCGGGATCAAGCGGTGCGCGTTGATAGGGTTCCAGCGGCAGGCCTGGGTCCTCCAGCGCGCGACGGTACTCGTCCAGCACGGCATCGAATTCACGGTGCAGTTTTCCCAGGCGGCGCAGATACTCCATTTGCTCGATATCGTGAGTGAGCTTGAAGCGCGCGCATTGCCAGTCGGTGCTTTGGAGATCGATGCCGGCTGGCGCGCCTGTCGGAACGGGATTGCCGATGCCCCAGGGGTGACCGCGTGCCAGGGCGCGGGCAGCCGCGAAATCGGCGGCTGCGTCCGCATCGCGCTTCTGGTCGAGGCGGACGAGACCGCGGTTGAAGCGGGCGTGCGGCGATTCGGGTGCGATCCGGACCGCGTGCTCAAGCAGGGTCTGCGCCTCGGCCGCGCGCCCCAGAGTCCGGGCATCGAGGGCTGCGCAGCACAGCGCACCAACGTGATTCGGTTCGATTTCGAGCGCTTGGGTGAATGCCTGGTGTGCCTGCTCGGTACGGGCCATTTCGTCGCAGACATTGCCCAGCAGGTACAGGGCATCGAAATCCTGTCCGTGGCGGGCTAGCAGTCCGTCCAGGACCAGGGCCGCCTCCTGGGCGAGACCCTGTTCGGCCAGCGCACGCGCGTGCGCCATTCCAGACTGAAAGTCGTCTTGCGGGGCCGGTGTGGCCGGCTCACGCCGCGCGCTGAAGGGATTGCGAAACCGCATGGGTTGTTCTCCTGGCTGGACAATTCGGCCCAGGGACGGGTGCTGGCGGAGCGAAACGGCGTGACGTCGGACCTCAGCCTCCCTGGGTGCGCACCCAGTCCACGAGATCGCGGGCGCTCATGGCACCGCAATGGCGCGCCACTTCCTGTCCGCCACGGAACAGCGCCAGCGTGGGAATGCTACGGATGCCATGCAGCGCCCCCAGGTTAGGCTCAGCTTCGGTATCCACCTTGACCATGCGCACGCGGGGTTCAAGCACCGTGGTGGCTTGGGCAAAGTGCGGCGCCATCATGCGGCAAGGGCCGCACCAGGGCGCCCAGAAATCTACCACCACGGGGATGCCGTTGCGAGCCACGTGGCGCTCGAAGCGGGGCGCGTCAAGCGCCACGGGCGCGCCGGTGAACAGCGGCTGGTGGCATTTGCCGCATTGGGGTTGCCGCGACAGGCGCTCGGCGGGCAGCCGATTGACGGCATCGCAATGGGGGCAGACCAGGTGCAGGGTGTTTTCCATGGAGGCTAGGGTCCAGTTTGGCGGGTAGATGGGGTTGGCTAAGCCAGAGGCAAGCGTGCCGAACCCGTGCCACGTGACCGAGAAGCGCGTTCAGGGCGCGCTGCGGGCGACCCGGTGGCAGAATGCGTGCACTTGCCGCTTCTGTGGCGCCGCACCCGACACCACCTCCAACGCCATGCGCTGCACCCTCCGCAACCGACACAAGGGGCACTCCTGATGCGCATTGTCGATGGCGACGAGGCCAGGCACGGCGAGGCAGTGCGGGCGGTTTTCAATGACGCCATCGCGCACTCCACCGCGCTCTATGAATACCGCCCGCGCAGCCCTGCGACGATGGCGGCCTGGTTCGCGGCCAAGCGCGACGCAGGCCTGCCGGTGCTGGTGGCCGAGGATGAGGCCGGCACGCTGCTGGGGTTTACCTCCTGGGGGCCCTTCCGGGCGTTCCCGGCCTTCAAGTACACCGTGGAGCATTCGGTCTATGTGCGCGGGGATCGCCGCGGCGGCGGTGTGGGCACGGCGCTGCTCACGGCGCTGCTGGAGACGGCCACCCTGCGGGAGGTGCACGTGATGGTGGGCGCCGTGGACGCGGGCAACGCCGCCAGCCTGGCCCTGCACCGGCGCCTGGGCTTCGTGCACGCCGGACGGCTCGATGCGGTGGGTTTCAAGTTTGGCCGCTGGCTCGACCTGGATTTTTACCAAAGGGTGCTGGCGGGACCAGCCGAGCCCTGCGACGGCTGAAGGGCCTTGCACGCGCCGCGGAGCAGGGCTTCAGGCGGTGGTGTTGGGCGCGTAGAGCTCCACCACGTTGCCTTCCGGATCAGTCACCTGGATGGCGGAGAACTCCGGCCCCACGTACACCGGCTTTTCGAAACGTCCGGCCCACTGGTCGAGCGCGCCGCGGTCTGGCAGGCGGAATCCCAGGTGCAACTCGGGGCCCCGGCCGAGAGGTTCCCCGGCCTGGAACACCAGCAGCACGCCGGGTCCACGGGCACGATGCTCGTCCTGGCGCAGGCCGAAGGTTTCAGCGTACCAGCGTGCCTGAGCGATGGGGTCGCGCGCGGGAATGTTGAGGTGATCCAGTGCGAGGGCGGGAGCAGTCATGGCGCGGGGCGCGGGGCGTGATAGATGCCCCGATGGTAGAGCAAGACACGGCGTTTCGCCCCTGATGGCGCGGTCAGGCGCGCTCGGCGATTCACCACGGCGGTGCAACTGAACCTCCACCCGCACCGCGTGGCTCGCTCGCCTTCCAAATCCAGCGCCCCGCGCGTGGACCAACGATTCATCCAGGCGCGGATGGTGTGCCAGCTTCTCAATCGCTTGGGCAGACCGCGCTGTGTGCCCGCCGCTGGCCTCGACCAGCAGCGCGGCCGCAGCGCCCGCGGGGCACTAACGGTGACCCGGAGAGGGTGACGTTCGCCGAGGCCGGGGGCTTCGGGAAGGGTCCTCTGCCGAGGACGGAGCGAGCCGCGAGCGCAGAGCTCGTTCGAGCTGGTTCCAAACGTAGCGCATCGATGCAGAGCGGCGCAGCTCGTCGTGCGCACACAGCCATACCTCCTGCTTCTGGCTGAAGCGGTCGGCCAGCACGCGTCGCAGGCCAGGCTTGGTGACGGCAACGTCGACCAGGTAGGCGGCGATGCCCATGCCGGCCTCGACGGCCGCGTGGCGCGCCAGAATCGCGTCTGTGCGCAGCCGGAAGCGGACGGGCTGGGCCGGGGGCTCGCCATGCACCATCGGCGCCAGCGGCGTGGCGTCTCGATCGAAGCCCGCCACGAAAGCGCCCTCGGGGACATCAAAGCCTTCCAGGTCGCCGCTGCGCTGCAGAAGCGATTCGTGCGCGTAGAGGCCGAGCTCGGTGTTGCCAACGTGCATGGTTATCAGACCGTCCTGCTCGGGTCTGAAGAAGCGCACCGCGATGTCGGCCTCACGGCGCAGCAGGTTCTCGGCCCGGTTGGAAACCGACAGCTCGATCTCAAGCTCCGGCTGCTCCGCCAGCATGCGGGCTACCAGGGGCGCCACCACATGCGTGGCATACACCTCCGAGGCGGCAATACGCACCGTGCCCACCAACGCATCGCGGGCGCCGGCGAACAGCCGCTCGGCCTCGCGCGCCGACGCCTTCATGACCGAGATGGCGGCGTGCAGCGCGTGCGCCCGCTCGGTGGGTTTCAGCCGGCCGGGCTGGCGCGCGAACAGCACCTCGCCCAGTGCAAGCTCCAGTTCTCGCACGTGGCGGCCGACGCTGGGTTGGGTGGTGGCCAGCCGGCGTGCGGCCTCGGTGAGCGTGCCAGCCTCGTAGACGGCGATGAACGAGCGCAGCAGGTTCCAGTCGGAGAGCTGCGGCCCTGCCGGCGGGGCCGCGCGAACGGGATCACCAGGACGTGCTCGCTCGGGCATCGCGGCAGTATCGCACGCGCTCAGGTGCGCAGCAGCTTGTCCAGCTCGCGGCGCGGTGCGGGCGCCGCCGGCGCAGTCGAGTACCCGACGCGCGCCAGCATCTGCACGGTGCCTTGGGACGGGTCCACCCCCAGCGCGTCATGGACGGCGGCATAGGGTCCACGCATGGCATCGAACTCCTGGAGCGCGTTCGACAGAGGGTGCATGTCGGCACCCGCTGCGGTGGCCAGGAGGTGCTGCCTCACGTAGGCGCGGCCGGCTTCCACCTGCTGCACACGAGTGTTCCCCATGCTGGCGAGCCAGAGAAAGCCGCTGCCGGTCTCCAGCGGCGTCCAGCGGTCCATGATGCGCTGCAGGCTGGACTTGCCGCGCTGCGGCACTTCCATGGGATCGAACAGGCCCGCGGTGTAGAGAAAACGAACCATAGGGCTCGAGAGGCTGATGCCGTCGCGGTGCCTGGCAATTGCGTCGGGGCCGATCCGGAACAGCCGCGCCGACTCCAGCCAGGTGGCTGGCGTCGTGGCTTCGATTTCGTAGGCCTCGCGCGTGATGCGGCGCAGCGCGGCTAGTGGCTCGGGCTTCGTCACGGTGCCAGCCTGCAGGCCGTGGCGGCGGGCGGTCTCCACCCATGCCGACGTCAACGCCTCGGGCAGGGCGCGGCCCTCGGCGTAAGCGCCCTTGGCGGTATGGCGCCGCGCGATGGCGGCGTACAGCGGGTCACGCTGGGCCGACCCCGCCGGGCCTGGCGTCAGCGTGGCCACCACGGTGCCAGCCGGCAAGCTGCGCGCCGCCGGCGCACCCTGCGGGAACAACGTCACGCTCACCGTGTGCCCGCGCTCGGCCGCGGCGATGACGGCCAACTCGATGAACGCGCCGCAGCCGATGAAGATCTGGCGGCCGAAGGGATCGGTCTCCGGCAGCAGCCGCTTGTCGTCGCACAGCAGGTGGATGCGGCCCGGTTCGCGCAGGTCGGCGATCCAGGACTGGTAGTTGTGTGGGTTGGGCGCCAGCAGTGCGTGCGCCAGCATGAAGCGGTGCAGTTCGGTCTCGGCGGGGGCCGCGCGCCAGGGCCGCACCGCGACCTCTGGCGGCCCTGAGGCGCAACCGGCCGTACCCAGACCGGCAGCCATGACGACACCGCCGCCCACCAGGCGGAGAAATGCGCGGCGCCGCGGCTGCGACGATGGGATGCCCGCGAAAGGGGCGTGGTGGTTCATATCGGTACCCAAGGGTTGATGGAACGAGGTGCCATGTTGGGCTGGCGCTGGCAACTCGGCCAGAGTCGAGCTGGCATGCCAGCCATGCACGGTTGCATGGCGACGGGGGTCGTGGATTTGGCGGCCCAGCTGGCGGCTGGCGCCGCGGAATCACTCGGTGCGGCGCCGGCAAAGAAAAAGGGGTTCGCCAGCCCGGGATACCCGAACAGCCCGCCTTGGCAGCCTCAGTGCGGTGTGGTGTCGGTCTCGATCCACACCTCGTTGCGGCGCATGAACCAGGGGGTCCAGGGCGGGTCGTAGCGTGCCCAGACCGGTTCGCCGCGGCCGGCCACCGACGCGGCAGCCATGGCCTCGCGCAGCTTGCCCAGGTGCTCGCGGTAGCGCTTCTCCGACCACAGCCCTGAATAGCGGATCACCGCCCAGGCGCGCGCGGGCTCCTCGCGCAGCTCGATGCGGCGGTCCTCGGGCTCGGGCAGGGTGTCCAGGCGCCAGCCGCGCGGCATCACGAAGCGCACGGTGTGGGCGCCGGGGTCGGCCGAGGCCATGGCCACCGGGGCGGTCATGGCGATCTTCTGCGGGGTCTGGGTGACCGGGGCGGTCATGGGGGCGGTGCGCGCGCCCTTGTTCTTGCCGAAGATGTAGCCCGCCAGGATGCGAAACCCGGCATTGCCGGCGTCCTCGGCGTTGCCCTGCACCGTGACCTCGGCCACCACTTGGGGTTCGTAGCGGCGGATCTCGAAGGCAGGGTACTGGCGCAGCACGATGTAGGGCGGTTGTTCCACGGCCATGGCAGCAGGGATGGCAGGCAGCAGGGCGAGCAGCAGGGCGAAGAAGCGCATGAAGGGGTCCGGAAATTGACAATCCTTTACGACAACGGGGGTGCGGGCTGGTGCCGTGGCTGGATGCATGGTCAGGCGAATAGTCCCTGAAGGTACCAGCGCTCGCCCGGGCCGGGGCCGATCTCCCGGTAAATCCACAAGCGCGCCCGGCTGTTGTCGCGGGCCACGAAGTAGTCGCGGCGCACGTCGCCCTCGTCCCACCAGCCCGACTCGATGCGCTCGGGGCCGTCGAGCAGCGCGAGCGGGCCGTCCAGCCGCGGGCCCTGGGGCCCCGCGGCGAGCGGGCGCGGCGTGGCCAGCAGCCACAGCGGGCGCGGTGCGTGGTGCAGGCTGGCGGCGGGGGTGCCCGGCTCGGCCACGCGGTGGGCCAGCTCGGGGCGGTGCTCCGGGACCAGGGCGAGGCCGTGCACCGCGTCGCGGCCCAGCCGGGCGCGCAGCCGTTCCACCAGCGCGGCGCGGCTTTCGGCCCCGCTGCCGGGTTCGGCCAGGAAGGACAGGCTGCGGGGCGCGAGCTGGGCGGATTCCTCCAGCGCCAGCCCGAAGGCCTCCACCGGCCCGGGCAGGGCGAGGCGCGACAGGTGTTCGCGGGCAAGCACCATGAGATGCGCGGCATCGCGGCTGGGCATGGCCAGTTCCAGGCGCAGGTCCGTGGGCGGGTGGTCTTCGTGCTCGAGCCGCAACTGCAGCCGCGTGGCGCCCTCCTGGCGGCCGGCCAGGAAGCCGCACAGCTCCGCAGCCAGGCGGCGCAGGCCGAACAGCAGCGGCTCCACCGCGGGCACGGGGGCGGGTAGCACCAGCCGGTTGTGGAAGCGCGCGGGTGGCACGAAGGGCGCGCGCGGATCGGGCCGGTGGCCCAGGGCGCGGTCGAGACCGTCCAGGAGCGCCTGCCCGAAGCGCCGTGCCAGGCCCTCACGGGGCAGGCGTAGCACGTCGTCCACGGTGCGTGCGCCCAGGCGGGCGAGGCTGAGGAGGACGGTGGCCTCGGCGTCGAGGCCGTCCAAGGGCAGCATACGCAGGCGCGATCGCAGGGCAGGCAGCTCGGTCACCAGGCTATCCAGGCCGTTGCGCGCCAGCAGCAAGGCGCCGGCGGGCGTGGGGGCGCTGGCGAGCGTGGCGTCGAAGCCCAGTTCGGCGAGACCGTCTCGGGCGCGCGCCGCCAGTGCCTCCAGGCCGCCGAACAGCCGCAGGCAGCCGCCGATTTCCAGCAGCAGCCCGTCCGGCGGCTGCAGGTGCAGGGTGGGCGTGAACTGCTCGGCCCACAGGGCGAGGGATTCGAGGGCCTGCTGCTCGGCGGACGGGTCGCGGGTGCGCGTTTCGAGGTCTGGAACGAGCGCCAGCGCTGCCGAGAGCTTCTGCCCGGGCGTGACGCCGTGGCGCGCGGCGGCGGCGTTGGGCAGCGCCACCGTGCGCCCGTCGCCGGCTACCACCACCGCCGGGCCGGGCAGCGGCGCTGCGCGCTCGAATACATCGAGGGGCAGCCGGGGGAGATGCAGCGCCAGCCAGAGCACCGGGAAACCGCCCTGCGGACCGGGATCAGGCGGCGAGGGTGAGGGTGGTGCCCATGCCGCCGCCGCGCACCTTGAGCAGTCGCAGCCGCAGCCCGGTGTCGGCGGGCTCGACCTGCAGGCGCAGGGCGGCGAGGGAACTGGAGGTGGCAGCGCCGCTGGTGTAGTGGAAGCCGGCGGCGCGGCCGTTCTCGGCGGCCAGTTGCAGGCGGCGCAGGGCGCGCTCGCTGACGCGGTTGGGCCAGCCCGCCACGGCGCTGCAGGCGCCCGAGCCCAGCGCCTGTTCCATGGCCCAGAGGGCGTCGTCGCTCTGGCGGGGGTTCACCACCACCAGGCGCGCCAGGTCCACGCCCGCCAGGGCGAAAGCGGGTGCGTAGGGCAGGTAGGGCGGCCCCACCAGGACGATCCAGCGGTTTTCCTCGCGGGCAAGGCGGGCCAGGGCAGGCATGAGCAGCGACAGCTCGCCGACGCCCGGGCGGGCGCAGAGCAGCTCGGTGAGTGCGGCGCGAGGCCAGCCGCCGCCTGGCAGCAAGGCGTCCAGGGCAGTGTGGCCGGTGGGCACGCTGGGCACAGCCACGGCAGCGAGCTCGTGGCCGCGCCACAGGTGCGTACCCTGCAGCAGGGTGTGCAGCCCGGCGCTCCCGCTTGCGGCCGCCGGCCGGGTTGCGGGCAGGCTCACCGCGGGCTCAGGAGGGCTTGCGGCCCAGGGCGGCGCGGATGGCGGAGAGCACCGCGCGGGTTTCGATGAGCACGTCGCGATCGCCGAAGCGCAGCACGCGATAGCCGCGCGACTCGAGGAAGGTGCGCCGCTGCAGGGCGTGGCTGAGGAGCGCAGGGGTGAGATCGCCTTCCAGTTCCACCACCAGCCTGGCTTCGGGGCAGACGAAGTCAACCAGGTAGCGGTCTTCCAGCAGGTGCTGGTGGCGGAAGCGCTGCTCGCCAAGCCGGCCGTCGCGCAGGTGGGTCCACAGCAGCCGCTCGGCAGCCTGGCGCAGTTGCCGGCTGGAGCGGGTGCGGGCGACGGGGGGGTGCATGAAGACTTCGCTGACGGTGCTCATGGTGATTGCCTCGTGCGACGGACGGGTCGGGCAGGGTGACGGTCAGGACAGGCGGCCGGCGCGGATCAGCCCCACAGCCAGGCCTTCGATGGCGAACCCTTCGTTGCGGGTGTCCACGACGATGGGTTCGAAGTCGGGGTTTTCGGGCAGCAGCTCCACGCGGCCACCCTGGCGGCGCAGGCGCTTGACCGTGACCTCGTCGTGCACGCGCGCCACCACGATCTGGCCGCTGCGCGCCTCGGCGGTGCGGTGCACGGCGAGCAGGTCGCCGTCGAGGATGCCAGCATCGCGCATGCTCTGGCCGCGTACCTTGAGCAGGTAGTCAGCGTGCGGCGAAAACAGCGCCGGGTCCACCTGATGGCGGCCCTGTACGTGCTGCTCGGCGAGGATGGGCTGACCGGCGGCCACCCGGCCGATGACCGCCAGCCCGGGCGGCTCGGCCAGGCGGATGCCGCGGGCGATGCCGCTGGTGAGCTCGATGGCGCCCTTGCGCTCGAGGGCGCGCAGGTGGTCTTCGGCGGCGTTGGGGGACGCGAAGCCCAGGGCGCTGCAGATCTCGGCGCGGGTGGGGGGCAGGCCGGTGGCCTCCACGGCGTCGCGGATGAACTGGAGAATTTCGGCCTGGCGATCGGTGAGTGGGCGCATGGGCTGGAACCTGTGTGACCTGTGCTGTGGCTGCGCGCGGGCCGGGCGCAGCCGCGGGATGCGGCCTTGGACACGTGGCAGGGCGCACCCCGCCGCCTGCACCGCGCACGGCCCGCATAGGGCTGTCCGGATACACAGGTGTCATTTTGTACAGTATCCGCGCCGGACGCAAGCCCCCGGCGAGCCCTCACCCGGTCAGTGCAGATCCTCGCCCATGGCCGCCGGCAGGCTCAGCACCTCGATGCCTTCCTCGCGCAGGGCTTCGGCTTCATCCCGGGAGGCCTGGCCACGGATCGAACGGCGCGCCGATTCGCCGTAGTGGATGCGCCGCGCTTCCTCGGGAAATCGCTCGCCCACGTTCTCGGCGTTTTCCAGAATCTTGCGAAAAGCCTGCAGCAGGTCGGCTCCGGCGGGCGAGAAGGCCGCCACGTGCCCCGGGTCTTGTTCGGTGCCCTGCGCGGGGCTCTGGGCCGGCGGCGCGGCGCGCTCGCCGCGCCCGTGCCGCGCCACGTGCAGCCCGGCCGGTGCCTTTCGCAATTCGCCGCTGCCGCACACCGGGCACACCAGCATGGGGGTGCCGGCCTGGCGCTCGAAATCCTCGGTGGAACTGAACCACGCCTCGAAGCGGTGTTCCTGGTCACAAAGCAGGTCGAAAACAATCACGGTGTCGATCTTTCAGCGAAATTTGTTGGCGCGGATGGCTGTTCCGGAGCCGCGAGACACATCTCCAGGCCCTGTTCCAGGGTCTCGCGGGGCAGCCGCACTCCAATGAAGACCACCGTGCTGGCGCGCGGTTCGTCCGCCGCCCAGGGTGTTCCCGGGGTCAGGGTGCGCTCCCGGTGCACGCCCTGCAGCACGGTCCTGCAATCCTGGTCCTTCAGATGGAGAATACCCTTGATGCGCAGCAGGTCCGGACCGTACCAGTCGGTGATGGTCCTGAGGAAGAATTCCAGGCGCTCGGCGTCGAAGGGCTGCTCGGCGCGGAATACGAAGGAACCCACCGCCTGGGTGTGGGCCGCCGGCTGGGTGTAGCGCGGGAAGCCCGGGTGCAGCTTCAGCGCCGCGCTGGCCTCGAAGCCGCCCACATCGAGCACCAGCTCGGCGCCGATGCTGCCGAGGCACACCCGGTACAACGGCGCGGCGGGGTTACGGTCCATGAGCGCGGCGGCCAGCGCGTCCAGCTGCTCCGGTTCGGCCAGGTCGGTCTTGGTGATGACCAGGCGATCGGCGAAGCCCACTTGCTGCTCGGCCTCGGGATGGCGGGCGAGCTGCCCGGCGCCGTGTATGCCGTCCACCAGCGTCACCACGCCGTCCAGCCGGTAGTCGGCGGCCACCGTCTCTTCCAGCAGAAAGGTCTGGATCACCGGCGCGGGCAGGGCGAGCCCGGTGGTCTCCACCACCACCTGGTCGAAGCGCCGGCGGCCTTCGCGGCGGTCGGCGGCCAGTTCGCAGAGAATGCGCCGCAGGTCGCCGCGCACGGTGCAGCACAGGCAACCGTTGCTGGCCTCCACGATCTCCTCGCCGGGCTGGCGCACCAGCAGCTCGGCGTCCACGCCCGCTTCGCCGAACTCGTTCTCGATCACCGCCAGACGGCGCCCGTGGGGTGCCGCCAGGAGATGGTTGAGCAGGGTGGTCTTGCCGCTACCCAGGAATCCGGTGAGCAGGGTGACAGGAACCCGGGAGGCGGTATTCATGCCCCGGATTCTAACCGGGGCCGTCCGGCCCCCTCTTCAGGGTAGGCGCAACCCGAAGGCGGCGGCGCGCTGCTCCGCGCGCAGCAGGCGGCTTTCCACGTCGGCCGATGTCACGGCGCCCGCGAGCCATTGCGGTTCGGTGGCGTTGCTTCCATCCGGTTGGGGCGCCATAAGGGTTCGTAACCAGTTCAACATGCTTGTCTCCAGTAATTGCTGCAATGCAATATGCGGTAGCTATTCATGAAGTAAAAGGCTTGATGTGGAAGCGGACTTTTTCCGAATGGGCATGGTGCGACGCACCCACAGCCCGCACGCCGGGCAGCATGGCATCACGGTGCCTTCGCTCCCGTGCCCATCCGGTCCGCCCGGGCGTGGAGTACACTCGCGGCGCTCTGCGACGCACTCCATCCATCTCCATCTTCGAGGACTTCGTACATGAACCGATTCCGCGCCACGCTGCTCGCCGCCGGCCTGGCCGCCGCCGTGGCGTTGCCGGGCAGCATGTCCCACGCAGGCCCCGCCGTGGATGCCCATGGCTTCGTCAGGGTGCTGCCCGGCACCGAGCAGTGGGAGGATTACCCGGGCATCGAGGGCATCAAGATCATGGTGCTGGAGGGCGACCTGAAGCGCGCCGGTCCCTACATGATCCGGGTGAAGTTTTCCCCCGGCACCATGAGCATGCCGCACTTCCATCCCGAAGACCGGCTGTGCACGGTCATCAAGGGTACCTGGTGGTCTGGCACCGGGCTCACCTTCCAGCCCGAGAACACCGAGCCGCTGCCCGCGGGCAGCTACATGAAGCATCCGGCCGGCGAGGTCCACTACGACGGCGCCAAGGACGAGGAGGTGATCGTGCAGATCGCCGGCGTCGGGCCATCGGGCGCCACCTTCATCCATCCCGAGCTGGGCAAGACGGGCCGCTCGCTGCCCTGAAACGGGCTGCAACAGCAGCGGCTTCTTTCGCCAGCGGCAGCCTACGGGCTGCCGCGACGTTTCCCCCCGGGGCCGCGGCGCCCCCAACACCCCAGGAGTCCCGCCTTGCTGTCCGACATCGAGATTGCCCAGCGTGCCACCCTGAAACCCATCGCCGCCCTGGCCCAGGAGCGTCTCGGCATCCCGGAAGACAGCCTGGAGCCCTACGGGCGCCACAAGGCCAAGGTATCGCTCGACTACCTGGACAGCCTTCACGATAGGCCCGACGGACGGCTGGTGCTGGTGACGGCCATCAGCCCCACGCCTGCCGGCGAGGGCAAGACCACCACCACCGTGGGCTTGGGCGACGCCCTCAACCGCATTGGCCGCAAGGCCGTGATCTGCCTGCGCGAGCCCTCGCTTGGCCCGGTGTTCGGCATCAAGGGCGGCGCCGCCGGCGGCGGCCACGCCCAGGTGGTGCCCATGGAGGACATCAACCTGCACTTCACCGGCGACTTCAACGCCATCCAGCTCGCCAACAACCTGCTCGCTGCGCTGCTGGACAACCATATCCACCACGGCAACGAGCTGGGGCTCGACCCGCGCCGCATCACCTGGAAGCGGGTGCTGGACATGAACGACCGGGCGCTGCGCGACATCGTGGTGTCCCTGGGCGGCCTGGCCAACGGTTTCCCGCGCCAGGACGCCTTCGACATCGTGGTGGCCTCGGAGGTCATGGCCATCTTCTGCCTGGCCAGTTCGTTGCGCGACCTGCGCGAGCGCCTCGGCAACATCGTGGTGGGCTACACCCGCGACCAGACCCCCGTGCGCGCCCGCGACCTGCAGGCCCACGGCGCCATGACGGTGCTGCTCAAGGACGCGCTCGCCCCCAACCTGGTGCAGACCCTGGAGAACAATCCCGCCTTCATCCACGGCGGACCCTTCGCCAACATCGCCCACGGCTGCAACTCCGTCATTGCCACCCGCGCGGCCCTCAAGCTGGGCGATTACGTGGTCACCGAGGCCGGCTTCGGCGCCGACCTGGGCGCGGAGAAGTTCATCGACATCAAGTGCCGCAAATCCGGCCTACGGCCTTCCGCCTGCGTGATCGTGGCCACCGTGCGGGCGCTCAAGTACCACGGCGGGGTCGAACTCAAGGCCCTGGGCTGCGAGAACCTCGAGGCCCTGCAGGCGGGCCTTGCCAACCTGGAGCGCCACGTGCGCAACGTGCGCGAGGTGTACGGCCTGCCCTGCGTGGTGTCGGTGAACCACTTCTCCCAGGACACCGCCGCCGAGCACGCGCTGATCGAGGCCCGCATGGGCGCCCTGGGCGTGCCGGTGGTTATCGCGCGGCACTGGGCCGAGGGCGGCAAGGGCGCGGAGGATCTGGCGCACGCCGTGGTGCGGCTGGCCGAAAGCGGCGCTCCTTCCGTGAAATACGTCTATGAGGATTCCGCGCCCTTGTGGGAGAAGGTCAAGGCCGTGGCGACGCGGGTCTACGGGGCGGCGGACATCAGTGCCGACGCCAAGGTGCGCGGCCAGATACAGCGGCTGCAGGACGAGGGCTACGGCGCCTATCCGGTGTGCATCGCCAAGACCCAGTATTCCTTCTCCACCGATGCCAGCGCCCGGGGCGCCCCCTCGGGCCATGTGGTGAACATCCGCGAGGTGCGGCTCGCGGCGGGCGCCGAGTTCATCGTGGTGGTGTGCGGCGACATCATGACCATGCCGGGCCTGCCCAAGGTGCCGGCGGCAAGCCGCATCGATCTCGACGCCGATGGCCGGGTGGTGGGGCTGTTCTAGACCGCTTCCCGCGCCGGCCGGACATGGGGTACCGGCTTGCGTTTGCAGCGTCACGGCTTGTCCGTATACTCCGTTGACGTCGGGTGCGGCAGGGCCGCGGTCGCCGAGGCAATGCAACCCAACGCTTGTCGCGCACCCGCCAACCGGGAGCACAAGTCCGTGGCGATGATCCTCGCCCTCGACATGTCGGGCCAGCCCAGCCGCTGGATCATGATCGAGGAAGCCATCACCTACCAGGCGCGCCGCATGGTGGCCTGGTCGCTGGGCGACGTGGTGGCCACCTACCACGGCGGCGTTTCCCGCCTCACCGGCGAGCGCTCGGAACTTTCCACCCACAGCATCATCGCCGTGAAGGGCAACGCCGAGGCGGTGCGCGACCACCACGCCGAGCCGTACCTTACCAACGGCGCGCTGTTTGCCCGTGACCGCCACCTGTGCGGCTACTGCGGCGGCCGGTTCCGAGAGCGGGACCTTTCGCGCGACCACGTGGTGCCGGTGCACCGCGGCGGCCGCGACCGCTGGATGAACGTGGTCACCGCCTGCCGCGCCTGCAACATTCGCAAGGGCGGCCGCACCCCCGAGGGCGCGCACATGCCGCTGCTCTACGCCCCCTACGTGCCCAACCGCCACGAGCATCTCATCCTGCAGAACCGCAGGATCCTGCACGACCAGATGGAGTATCTGCTCGCCAGGGTGCCGCGGCACAGCCGCCTGTTCGCCTGAGGATTTCCGCCGTGCGCCCTCGCCACACTGCAGCCCTGGTCATCGCCGCCGCCGTGCTGGCGGGTTGCCAGACCAACCCCGTCACCGGCCGCAAGCAGTTCATCGTGGTGTCCGAGGACCAGGCCATCGCCTCCTCCCGAAGCGCCTACGTGCAGATGCTCACGCCCTACCAGGACAAGGGCAAGCTCGACAACGACCCGGTGGTCACCGCGCGCATCGTCGGCATCACCGAGCGCCTGATTCCCCATGCCATCGCCTACCGGCCCGAAACCAAGGACTGGCAGTGGAGCGTGAAGGTGATCGACGACCCGAAGACCGTGAACGCCTGGTGCATGGCCGGCGGCAAGATGGCCTTCTACACGGGCCTGATCACGGCGCTCAAGCCCAGCGACGACGAGATCGCCCAGGTGATGGGCCACGAGATCGCCCATGCGCTGGCCAAGCATCAGGCCGAGAAGATGTCCCGTGCCCTGGCCACCACCGTGGGGGTGAGCGCCGTGGCCATCCTCAGCGACCGGCGCTACGCGGGGGTGGCGGCGGCAGGCACCGCGGTTGCGGCCAAGCTTGCCCTCGACCTGCCCAACAGCCGCGAAGCGGAGACTGAGGCCGACCGCATCGGCATCGAACTCGCTGCCAAGGCCGGTTACGACCCGCGCTCGGCGGTCACCCTGTGGGAGAAGATGGGCAAGGCGTCGGGCGGATCGGGCAAGAGCGATTTCTTCTCCACCCACCCGTCGCCCGACAAGCGCATGGAGGCCCTGGCGGCGCTGGTGCCCCAGATGGACCCGTATTTCCGCAGCGACGCGCCGCGGCCGGTGTTCAAGCTCCACCCGGAACCGCTCAAGCCCGCGGGCAAGTAGCGGGGCGCCCGCGCCGTTGCGGTGCACCCGGCTGGGTCGCGTACACTGCCCGGGCTCAAACCCGCTTAACTTCAGGGTTTTGGCTTGCTTGCCTCGGCTCGGGCAGGCAGCTAGGATCGACAGCTTGCCGCGCTGCATTCGGTTCGTGATGCCAGCGACCATCCCGGTATGCGCTCTGCCCGTCACCTCAACGAAAGAGGACTCACTCCCATGAAGAACCATCGTTCCCTGAGCATCAAACACCTCGCAGCCCGTACCCTCGCCGTGGCCACGGCCGCCGCCCTGGGCGTGAGTCTGGGCGCTGCCCAGGCCGCCCCCCTGCAGAAGATCGGCAAGGGCGAAGGCCGCGTGGACATCGTGGCCTGGCCCGGCTACATCGAGCGCGGCGAGACCGACAAGAGCTTTGACTGGGTGACCGACTTCGAGAAGAAGACCGGCTGCAAGGTCAACGTCAAGACCGCCGGCACCTCGGACGAGATGGTGGCCCTGATGAACGAAGGCGGCTTCGACCTGGTCACCGCCTCGGGCGACGCGAGCCTGCGGCTGATCTCGGGCAAGCGTGTGCAGGAGGTCAACACCAAGCTCATCCCCAGCTACGCCAAGGTGGATCCGCGGCTGCAGAAGGCGCCCTGGCACTTTGTGGACGGCAAGCATTACGGCGTGCCCTACCAGTGGGGCTACAACGTGCTGGCCTACAACACCAAGGCCTTCAAGGAGCCGCCCAAGAGCTGGAAGGTGGTGTTCGAGGAGATGACCCTGGCCGACGGCAAGTCCAACAAGGGCCGCGTGCAGGCCTTCGACGGCCCCATCTACATCGCCGACGCCGCGCTCTACCTCAAGGCCAACAAGCCCGAGCTGGGCATCAAGGACCCCTACCAGCTGAACGAGGCTCAGTACAAGGCCGCCCTGGACCTGCTGCGTGCCCAGCGCAAGCTGGTGTCGCGCTACTGGCACGACGCCATGGTGCAGATCGACGACTTCAAGAACGAGGGCGTGGTGGCCTCCTCCTCCTGGGGCTTCATGGTGAACCTGCTCAAGGGCGAGGGTAAGCCCATCGCCAGCGTGGTGCCCGTGGAAGGGGCCACCGGCTGGGCGGACACCACCATGCTGCATGCCAATGCCAAGAACCCGAACTGCGCCTACCTGTGGATGGAGCACTCCATCAACGAGAAGCTGCAGGGCGACCTCTCGGCCTGGTTCGGCTCGGTGCCCTCCGTGCCCGCGGCCTGCAAGGGAAACAAGCTGTTGGGCGACGATGGCTGCAAGACCAACGGCTACAACGAGTTCGACCGCATCTCCTTCTGGAAGACGCCTGTGGCCAAGTGCGAGCTCCACAAGGAAGGCTGCGTGCCCTACTACCGCTGGGTGTCCGACTACATCGCCATCCTCGGCGGCCGCTGATGCGGCTGCGTTCCACCCGCGCTCCCGGCCATGGCCGGTGAGGGCGTGCCGGCAGTCACCTTCCAGGGCGTCTGCCGGCATTTCGGCGAAGTCCGCGCCGTCGACGAGGTGTCCTTCAGCATCGCCGACGGCGAATTCTTTTCCATGCTCGGCCCTTCGGGCTCGGGCAAGACCACCTGTCTGCGGCTGATCGCCGGGTTCGAGCGGCCCGACCGCGGCCACATCCAGGTGCACGGCGTCAACGTGGAGGGCGTGCCCCCCTTTGATCGCGACGTGAACACCGTATTCCAGGACTACGCCCTGTTCCCCCACATGAGCGTGGGCGAGAACGTGGAGTACGGCCTGATGATCCGCAAGGTGCCCCGGGCCGAGCGGCGCAAGCGCGCCGAGGAGATGCTGGGCCTGGTGAAGCTCGACGGGCTTTACGCACGGCGGCCCGGGCAGCTCTCGGGCGGCCAGCGCCAGCGCGTGGCGCTGGCGCGCGCGCTCATCAACCGGCCGCGCGTACTGCTGCTGGACGAGCCGCTGGGCGCCCTGGACCTGAAGCTGCGCGAGGCCATGCAGGCCGAGCTCAAGACCATCCAGCGCCAGGTGGGCATCACTTTCGTGTACGTCACCCACGACCAGGGCGAGGCCCTGTCCATGAGCGACCGCCTCGCCGTGTTCAACCACGGCCGCATCGAGCAGATCGGCGCGCCCGCCGAGGTGTACGACCATCCCGCCACCCAGTTCGTGGCCGGCTTCGTGGGCCAGACCAACCTGCTGGAGGGCTACCTGGCCCAGCGCCTGGGCGGCTTTCCGGCGAGCTATGCCGTGCGGCCCGAGCGCATCCGCATCCTGCCGGCCGAAGCCGAGGTGCCGCCGGGGTTCGCCAGCATCGACGGACGCGTGTCCGCTGTCACCTACCTGGGCGCCAATTCGCGCGTGGAGGTGGAGGTGGACGAGGGCGGCCGCCTGCAGGTGGTGGAGCAGAACGTGGAAGGCGGCATGGCCATGGAGGGCCGGGCGCCCGGCACGGCGGTGCGGCTGGTGATCGAGCGCCGTCACATCCAGGCGGTTTCCGAGAGCCGATGACCGCCGCGACGCTGCCCGCGCCGCTTCCCCGCGGTGGCGGTGTGTCCCGTTTCCTCTACGGCCGGCCGGGTCTGGTGCTGCTGTTGTTGCTGGCTCCGCCGCTGCTGTGGCTGGGCATCATCTACCTGGGCTCGCTGTTCACGCTGCTGGCCCACAGTTTCTTCTACCTGGACGAGTTCTCGGGCGTGATGGTGCGCGAGGTCTCGCTGGACACGTGGAAGGAGTTCTTCCGCAGCCCGGCCCACTGGGACGTGGTGCTGCGAAGCGCCCTCATGGCCGCGGCTGTGACGCTGGCGAGTGCGCTGATCGCCTTTCCGCTGGCCTACTACATGGTGCGCTACGCGGGCCTGCGGCTGAAGGGCCTGCTCTACCTGGCGGTGATGCTGCCGCTGTGGTCGAGTTATCTGGTGCGGGTGTATGCCTGGAAGCTGATCCTGGCCAAGGAAGGCATCGTGAGCTGGCTGGCGGCGCAGACGCACCTCACCTGGCTGCTGGAGGCGCTGCTGGCCACGCCGGTGGTGGGCGGCCCGTCGCTGTCCACCTCGTACTTGGGCACGTTCACCGTCTTCACCTACATCTGGCTGCCGTTCATGATTTTGCCCATCGTGGCGGCGCTGGAGCGGGTGCCCGCCACGGTGATCGAGGCCTCGGGCGACCTGGGGGCCAACCCCGGGCAGACCTTCCGGCGGGTGATCCTGCCGCTGGCATTTCCCGGCGTGGTGGCGGGCTCCATCTTCACCTTCTCCCTCACACTGGGCGACTACATCATCCCCAGCATCATCGGCAAGTCCACGCCCTTCCTGGGCGAGACGGTGTACCGGCTGCAAGGCACCGCGGGCAACATTCCGCTGGCCGCAGCCTTCACCGTGGTGCCCATCGTGGTGATGGGCGTCTACCTGATGATCGCCAAGCGGCTGGGAGCCTTCGATGCGCTCTAGCAGCCGCCAGGGGCCACGCGCCGGGATCGGCCTGAAGGCCGCCACGCTGGGCGCGGTGCTGTTCCTGCATGTGCCGCTGCTCATCATCATCCTCTACGCCTTCAGCATCGAGGAGCGCAGCTTCCAGTTTCCGATCCCGGGCTTCACAACCCAGTGGTTCGCCGTGGCCTGGGAGCGCGAGGACGTGCGCCGCGCCCTGTGGCTGTCGGTGAAGGTGGGGGCCATCGCCACCGCCGCGGCCCTGGTGATGGGCACGCTGGCCGCCGCCGCCGTGTGGCGCTCGCGCTTCTTCGGGCGCGAGGCCATCTCGCTGCTGCTGATCCTGCCCATCGCCCTGCCGGGCATCATCACCGGCATCTCGCTGCGCTCCGCCATGGGGCTGCTTGAGATTCCGTTCTCCACCTGGACGCTGGTGATCGGCCACGCCACCTTCTGCATCGTGGTGGTTTACAACAATGTGCTGGCGCGCTTTCGCCGCACCAGCCGGGCTCTCATCGAGGCCTCCATGGACCTGGGCGCCAACGGCTTCCAGACCCTGCGCCACGTGATTCTGCCCAACATCGCCACGGCGCTGCTGGCCGGCGGCATGCTGGCCTTCGCCCTGTCCTTCGACGAGGTGATTGTCACCACCTTCACCGCCGGTCAGCAGGCCACGCTGCCCATCTGGATGCTCTCCGAACTGATCCGGCCGCGGCAGCGGCCCGTGACCAACGTGGTGGCGGTGTTCGTCATCGCCGTCACCTTCATTCCCATCGTGCTGGCCTTCTACCTGACCCGCGACACCCAGGACACGGCCGGCGCACTCAAGTAGATCCCGCGCCCCGTGGCGCTACCGTCCCAGGAGACCACCATCATGAACACCGAACTGATCATCGGCGGCAAGTCCGTGAAGGGCGAGGGCGACGCTATCGCCGTGCTCAACCCGGCCACCGGCGCCGTGCTGGCCAGCGTGCCCGAGGCCACGCCCGGGCAGGTGGACGCCGCGGTGCAGGCGGCGAAGAAGGCCTTCGACGGGTGGTCGCAGACCACGCCGGCCGAGCGCTCGGGCCTGCTGCTCAAGCTGGCCGCGCGCATCGAGGACGAGGCCGCCGCGCTTGCCAAGGTGGAGTCGCAGAATGCCGGCAAGCCCCACGCCCGCGCCCTGGGCGACGAAATGCCGGCCGTGGCCGATGTGTTCCGCTTCTTCGCCGGTGCGGCGCGCTGCCTGGGCGGTTCGGCCGCCAAGGAGTACCTGGCGGGCCACACCAGCATGATCCGCCGCGACCCCATCGGCGTGGTGGGGCAGATCACGCCCTGGAACTACCCCCTGATGATGGCGGCCTGGAAGCTCGGTCCCGCCCTGGCGGCCGGCAACTCGCTGGTGATCAAGCCCTCGGAGATGACGCCGCTCACCACCCTCATGCTCGGCCGGCTGTGCGCCGAGATCTTTCCCGAGGGCGTGGTCAACGTGGTGCACGGCCGCGGCCCGGCCACCGGGCAGTCGCTCATCTCCCATCGCGACGTGGCCATGGTGTCCATCACCGGCAGCGTGGGCACCGGCCAGGCGGTGATGCGCGCCGCCGTGGACACCATCAAGCGCACCCACCTGGAGCTGGGCGGCAAGGCGCCGGTGATCGTGTTCGACGACGCCGACCTGGAAGCGGTGGTCAACGGCGTGAAGGTGTTCGGCTACTACAACGCCGGCCAGGACTGCACCGCCGCCTGCCGCATCTACGCGGGCCGCAAGATCTACGACAAGCTGGTGGCCGACCTGGGCAGCGCGGTGGGATCGCTCAGGATGGGCCCCACCGACGCCGAGGACACCGAGCTGGGCCCGGTGATCAGCGCCGCCCAGCGCGATCGCGTGGCCGGCTTCGTGGACCGCGCCGCGGCCCTCAAGCACATGAGCATCGTCACCGGCGGCAGGAAGGGCGAGGGCAACGGCTTCTACTACCAGCCCACGGTGATCGCGGGCGCGCGCCAGGACGACGAGATCGTGCGCAAGGAGGTGTTCGGCCCGGTGGTGTCCATTACCCCCTTCAGCGACACCGACGAGGCCATCGCCTGGGCCAACGACTCCGACTACGGCCTGGCCTCCTCGGTGTGGAGCAAGGACGTGTCGCGCGCCATGAAGGTGGCCGCGCGCCTGCAGTACGGCGCCACCTGGGTCAACACGCACTTCATGCTCGCCACCGAGATGCCCCACGGCGGGCTGAAGATGTCCGGCTACGGCAAGGACATGTCCATGTACGGGCTGGAAGACTACACCGTGGTGCGGCACGTGATGGTGAACCTGGGCTGAGGCGCAGCCGCAGCGCACTGAGAGGGGCCCCGCGGGGCCCCTTGTTTTTTGTCGAAGCTTCGTGCACCGCCCGGCGCGGAACCGGCTGGCAGAGCCGGCCGCGAAGGATTGTGCGGTCGTTATAACGAAAGTTACAATACCGCTGGCTTTCAACACGATCCGCGTACAGGAGGCAAACATGGCCACCCTGAAAATCACCACCGTGGGCAACTCGGCAGGTGTGGTTCTTCCCAGGGAAGTTCTCGCCCGCCTGCGGGTGGAAAAGGGCGATTCGCTCTACCTGGTGGAGACGCCCAACGGCATCGAGCTCACTCCGTATCGCCCTGACTTCGCGGCGCAGATGGACATGGCGGAGACCATCATGCGCGAGAACCGCGACGTGTTGCGGGAGCTTGCCAAATAGGTGGACGATCCGGTCTGGGTGGCCGACGCCGTGGTGGCGGCCGTCCACAAGCGGCAGCTGGCCGAGCACGGCGGCGCCGACGGTGTCCGGGATGCCGGGTTGCTGGCGTCGGCGCTGGCAAGGCCCAGGCATCTGGCCGCGTACGCGCCCCGCGGCGTGTCCCTCGGCCAGCTTGCCGCCGCCTACGCGTTCGGGATCGCGCGCAATCACCCCTTCGCGGATGGCAACAAGCGCACCGCGCTGGTGGTGTCCCTGTTGTTCCTGCGGCTGAACGGCTGCACCGTGACCGCCTCGGCGGAGGACCGGCTGGAGGTGTTCGTTGCGCTGGCCGATGGCAGCCTGACCGAGGACGCGCTGGCCTCATGGTTCGATGCCCACCTCGCGCCGGTGTGAAGCGCGCATCGTCCGCCGCCCTGTCTGCGCGATCCTCGTGAACCCGCCCTCGAACGCCGTTCTCCCCGATGACCACCGTACGATGCGCCTGCGCATCGAGGGCATGACCTGCGCCTCGTGCGTCTCCCGCGTGGAGAAGGCGCTGCTGCGCGTGCCCGGCGTGACGTCGGCCTCGGTGAACCTGGCCACCGAGCAGGCCGAGGTGGTGGCGCCGGGCGTGGCGCCGGAGCAACTCTCCGGCGCGGTCACCGCTGCCGGCTACGGGGCAACGCTGGTGGTTGAAGATGCGGCGGCATCGCCCGCAATGCAGGAAGCAGCGTCGCGTTCGCGCCTCCCGCCCTGGTGGCCCGTCGCGCTTGCCGCCGCGCTGTCGCTGCCGCTGGCGCTGCCCATGGCGGGAGCGCTGTTCGGGCGCCACTGGATGCTGCCGGGCTGGGCGCAGTTCGCCCTGGCCTCGCCGGTGCAGTTCTGGCTGGGCGCGCGCTTCTACCGCGCCGGCTGGAAGGCGCTGCGCGCGGGCGCGGGCAACATGGACCTGCTGGTGGCGCTGGGCACCAGCGCGGCCTTCGGCCTGAGCACCTGGCACCTGCTGGCGGATCGCGCTGGCATGCCGCACCTGTACTTCGAATCCGCCGCGGTGGTGATCACGCTGGTGCTGCTGGGCAAGTGGCTGGAGGCGCGTGCCAAGCGCCAGGCCACCGAGGCGATCCGCGCGCTGCAGGCGCTGCGGCCAGAGCGGGCGCGGGTGCGGCGCGAGGGCGGCGAGGCGGAGGTGCCCGCCGGCAGCGTGCGGCCCGGCGAGATCGTGGTGGTGCGCCCGGGCGAGCGCATGCCCGTGGACGGCGTGGTGGTGGAGGGCGCCAGCCACGCCGACGAGTCGCTCATCACCGGCGAGAGCCTGCCGGTGGCCAAGCACCCGGGTGACCCGGTCACCGGCGGCAGCGTCAACGCCGAGGGTGTGCTGGCCGTGCGCACCACCACCGTGGGCGCGGAATCCACCCTGGCGCGCATCGCGCGGCTGGTGGAATCGGCCCAGGCGCGCAAGGCGCCCATCCAGCGCCTGGTGGACCGCGTGGCCGAGGTCTTCGTGCCCGTGGTGGTGGTGCTGGCCGTGGCCACGCTGCTGGGCTGGGGCCTGGTCATGGGGCGCTGGGAGGAGGGTCTGCTCAATGCCGTGGCCGTGCTGGTGATCGCCTGCCCGTGCGCGCTGGGGCTGGCCACCCCCGCGGCCATCATGGCGGGCACGGGCGTGGCGGCGCGCCACGGCATTCTCATCAAGGACGCCGAGGCTCTGGAGAACGCCCACGCCGTGAATACGGTGGCCTTCGACAAGACCGGCACGCTTACCCGCGGACGCCCGGAACTGGTGGCGGCCGAGGCCGCGGCCATTACGCAAGCGGAGCTGCTGGCGCTGGCGGCGGCGCTGCAGCAGGGCAGCGAGCATCCGCTGGCGCAGGCCACCCTGGATGCGGCCGCGCAGCGCGGCGTGGCCGCGCCGCTGGCGCAGGCCGTTCACGCCGTGCCCGGGCGCGGCGTGGCCGGGACCGTGGGAGGCCGCACCTTGATGCTGGGCAGCGAGCGCGTGGTACACGAAGCCGGCCTGGACGAGGGCGGCCTCTCGGCGCGCGCCGCGCAACTGCGCGCCGAGGGCCGCACCGTCTCGTGGCTGGTGGAGGCGGGCACGCCGCCGCGCGTGCTGGGCCTGCTGGCCTTCGGCGACGCGCTGCGCGACACCGCGCGCGAGGCCATCGCACTGCTCGCCGCCCAGGGCGTGACCTGCGTCATGGTCACCGGCGACAACCGCGGCAGCGCCGAGGCCGTGGCCGCGCAACTGGGCATCACCGAGGTGCGTGCCCAAGTGCTGCCCGGCGACAAGGCCGCCGTGGTGGAAGCGCTGCGCAAGCAGGGCCGGCACGTGGCCATGGTGGGCGATGGCATCAACGATGCCCCCGCCCTGGCGGCGGCCGACGTGGGCATCGCCCTGGGCAGCGGCACCGACGCCGCCATGCAGGCAGCCGGCATCACCCTCATGCGTCCCGACCCGCGGCTGGTGGCTGATGCCATCGCCATCTCCCGGCGCACCCGTGCCAAGATCCGCCAGAACCTCTTCTGGGCCTTTGCCTACAACGTGGTGGGCATCCCGCTGGCGGCCTTCGGGCTGCTCAACCCCGTGATCGCCGGCGCCGCCATGGCGGCGTCGAGCGTGAGCGTGGTGGGCAATGCGCTGTGGTTGCGGCGGTGGCGGCCGGCGGGGGGTGGGTGAAGGCGGTTGCCACACAATTCACGACGTGGTGCGAGCTTCTAAAGCGGCACGCCGCCCGCGGCGTGCTTGAGAGGCAAGGCTCGGCGCAAACGCCAGCCGCGCTCGCATGCCCGTCGAGCCTCAACTCTGCTGGTCCGGTAGGTGTCCCGGTCGTAATCGGCCAGTTGGCGAGTGCTTCAGGGCCAGGCTTTGACGCAAGGGTGCACTGCTCGGGGCATTGCCCACAGTTGTATATTTGAAACAAATGCTTGCTCGCGACGCCACGGATCCGCCCCGGGGAACCCCGAACACGTCCTCGACCCGAAAGTCGTCAAGATGCTTCCGGATCGAGCGGTGAATCCATGAAGCGAGTGACGCTGGCAAGCAGCGGTTTCCCGAAAATCAAAAGGCGCCACCTCCTTTGGGATCTCACGGGCAGCGCGGGCCGAGGACAAGTCCATTCGGGTATCGCTGTGCACATTGATGAATCCATCTTGTCATCACCTCCCACAGCAAGGCGTCGGAGGCTAGGAGGATGATGCTGCGAATCCGCTGGCGGCAATCATGGTTCAACCTGCCCCACCTGAGGACCGCGCAGGCGCTGCACGGGTCGGACGAGCGGCGCCACACTCCCCGCAGCGCCCGCGGCCGAGCGGGTGAGACCCATCCGTATCGAGAGGCGAGGCAGAGAGACTTTGACGCTACCGTCCGCCTGGGCGTAGACCAAAAGAGCAAACGGACTCACGCAGTGGTAACCACAACAGCCAGAATCGCATGCGCAACGGTCAGCCCGGAGATGCTTGATGGTGAGGGTGACGGCAACCGAATCGCATCTCGCGAGGCACACTGGAACAGCGCAGCCGTTACGAACGTGTGGCGCGGGACCAGGCTGATGCACAAGCACCCGCGTACCGACGATCGGGAAGATGCAAGCGTGTCCAGGCCTGGGCAAAAGGCGGTTTGCTCTGGAGTGTTCCATGTGGTCGGCCCGCGCGACAGACACATTCGCTGTTGCACCAGGGGGGCGCACGGGATGTTGCGGTGCCAAAGCGAGGCGGGATGGGATGCGCGCTCCTGGAACGCAGCGCGTAGAGACATCCCGGGCACCCATCCAGGGCATGGGTTTCGCAACTCCGCTGCCGCTGTTCTGACCGACGGCGCACCCACGACCGCCCTATGAGCCAGGTTTCTTCCGTTTCATCCAGGGATCAGCTTCGCCCCCTCCTGCTTCGATTGTGGGGGCATATTGGTCCGCATCGCCGCATGCAATTCATGCTGGTGGCCGGCCTCACCACGCTCGCATCCTTTGCCGAAGTAGTAACCATCGGTACGGTCATCCCCTTCCTTATGGCGTTGACCTCGCCCCAGACGCTGTACAAGCATGCCGCCGCGCAGTCGTTGATTGCTTTTCTCGGCATCAGCAGCAAAGAGGACCTGGTACTGGTGCTGACGTGCTGTTTCGCGGCCGCTTCTGTTGGTGCGGGCTTGTTGCGTGTCGCGCTTCTTTGGGCCAATGCGCATTTCTCCTCGCGAACCGGGGCCGATTTGAGCATCAGCATCTATCGCCGTACGCTATACCAACCCTACGCCGTGCACGTATCCCGCAACACGGCCGATGTCATCGGGGGAGTCACCATCAAGACCAGTGGTCTGGTCAGCAACGTCTTCAGTCCCGCGCTGACGTTGATGAGCACCATGATCATGATGCTGTCAATTCTTGGCGCCTTGGTCTTCATCGATCCAATGATCGCACTGGGCGCGCTGGGCGGGTTCGCATTGATCTACGGCGTCATCATGAAGTTCACGAGACGGCGACTGGCAAATAACAGTGAACGGACTACCCGAGAACTCAACCGCGCCATAAAAGTCCTGCAAGAAGGCTTGGGCGGCATTCGAGATGTTCTGATCGATGGCACGCAGAAGATCTACTGCGAAACCTACCGTCTCGCCGACCTGCGGATGCGTAACGCGCACGCCAACACCTTGTTCCTCAGCCAGTATCCGCGCTTCCTGATCGAGGCGCTGGGTACGGTCCTAATCGCCATCGTGGCTTATGTGCTGGCCGGCCGCGAGGCTGGAGTGGGAGAGGCCCTGCCGGTGCTTGGGGCGCTTGCTCTGGGCGCGCAGCGGATGCTGCCAGTGGTCCAGCAAGGCTACGCCTCTTGGGCCAGTATCATAGGAAGCAGAGGGTATCTAGCCGACACCATTGCCTTGCTGGATCAACCGCTGCCCGAATACCTCGATACGAAGCCGATCGAGCCGCTTCGCTTCAAAAAAGAAATCTGCCTCAAACAGATCGCCTTTCGTTACACGCCAGACACTCCATGGGTTCTGAACAACGTCGACTTGACCATCGCCAAAGGCCGGTGCGTAGGATTTATCGGAGAAAGCGGTAGCGGGAAAAGCACGTTGCTCGACATTGTCATGGGGCTGCTTACACCCACAAGCGGCGCGCTCGAAGTCGATGGGCAAGTCATTTCGGTCGCCAACCAGCGTTCCTGGCAGGTGCTGGTCTCCCATGTTCCGCAGGCAATCTTTTTGACAGACAGCAGCGTGGCGGAAAACATTGCATTCGGTGTGCCGACGGAGGAGATTGACATGGATCGCGTGCGCCGGGCGGCGCGGCGTGCCCAGATCGCGGATTTGATCGAAAGCTGGCCAGGTGGCTACGGGGCCACTGTGGGGGAGCGCGGCGTGAAACTGTCAGGCGGGCAACGCCAGCGCATTGGGATCGCCCGTGCTCTCTACAAGCAGGCCGAGGTCATCATCTTCGACGAAGCCACCAGCGCCCTGGATAATCAAACCGAAGAGGCCGTGATGCGCGCGATCGAAGGGCTGGGTAAGGATCTGACCATACTCATCATCGCCCATCGTCTTTCCACGCTGAGTATCTGCGATGAAATCGTAGAGATCAGCAATCAACGCATTTTGCGCATTGGCACCTATGCCGAGGTCGTTACGCAGCGTCAGGCGGCCAACGCGGTTTCCGAGCGAGCCTAATTCATGCTCTCTAACGCATCCATACTCATCACCGGCGGAACGGGCTCGTTCGGCAAGGCCTTTGTCCCAATGACACTCGCCAAGTACAACCCTGCGAGGCTGGTGGTGTTTTCACGCGATGAAATGAAGCAATGGGACATGCAGCAGCAGTTCCAGGGCGACCGGCGCGTATTTTTCATGATCGGGGATGTGCGCGACCGTGCGCAGTTAGGCCGTGCCCTTGACGGCATCGACTACGTAGTTCACGCAGCCGCGACGAAGATAGTGCCCACGGCCGAGTACAACCCCTTCGAGTGTGTCAAGACCAACATCATCGGTGCAATGAACCTAATCGATGCCTGCATCGACCACGGCATCAAGCGCGTTGTCGCGCTGTCCACGGACAAGGCGTCCAACCCAATCAACTTATATGGGGCCACCAAGCTGGCGTCTGACAAACTGTTCGTCGCCGCCAATGGCTATGCTGGTACCCACGACACGCGATTTTCGGTGGTGCGCTACGGTAACGTGATGGGATCCCGCGGGTCGGTCATTCCTTTTTTCATGTCCTTGGCGGCGAGCGGTTCCCTGCCAATTACAGACACTCGTATGACGCGGTTCATGATCTCGCTGGAGCAGGGCGTAGAGCTCGTGTGGCACGCCTTTGAGGATATGCGGGGCGGAGAGATCTACGTCAAGAAGATTCCGTCCATGAATATCGTCGACATCGCGAGAGCCGTTGCGCCAGACGCCCAGCACAGAATCATCGGCATTCGCCCTGGCGAGAAGATCCATGAGCAAATGATCGGCCTCGAGGATGCGCCGTATACCTATGCTTACCAGGATCATTTCAAGATACTTCCGATGATTCACGACTGGTCGACGGATCCCTTGCGGATAAAGGGCGGCGCGAAGGTGTCGCCTGGATTCACTTACACATCGGATAACAACACCGAGTGGATGTCGGTACGCGCGCTCCAGGAGTGGATTGTCGCCAATCGGCTGAAGATCGGAATGGCCTGAGGCGCCGTGAAGCCATCGATGCTGATCACGGGCGGGTCCGGGCTACTGGGCACGCGCTGGGCGTTGCAGATGCGCGACCGCTTCGAGATCACGCTCGGTCTTCACAAGCGCCAGACGGTCGTGCCTGGAGTTGGGGCGGAGTCGATCGCACTGGAGTCGACGGCGGCGGTGGCACGGTCGCTCGAGCGGCTCGGTGTAGAGGTTGTGGTCCATGCGGCGGCGCTGACAAGCGTGGAGGCCTGCGAAGCTGATCCCGCGTTGGCTTTTCGGGTTAACGCCAAGATGGCGGGAAACGTAGCGCGAGCTTGCGCGCTTTGTGGGGCGAAATTGATTCACATCTCGACGGACCACTTGTTCTCGGGAGAGGTCCCGCTACAGCCCGAGACCGCGCCCGTCGAGCCGTTGAACTGCTACGCGCGCACCAAGGCGGAGGGTGAGGCGCAGGCACTCGACGCCTGTCCGGGTGCCTTGGTGCTTCGCACCAACTTTTTCGGGTGGGGGCTTTCCTATCGACAGTCTTTTTCTGATCGGATCCTTGCAGCATTGCGCGCCGGCCAGTCGATTGGCCTTTTCACTGATGTTTTTTTTACCCCGATTCTCATGGCAAGGCTCATTGAGGCGGCGCACGAGCTTTACGAGAAGAACCAGAGTGGCGTGTTCAACTTGGTAGGCGACGAGCGGCTCTCCAAGTACGACTTCGGAGTTAGGCTGGCACAGCGCGTCGGGCTTGATCCGAGCCCCATCGTTCGCGTCAGGTTCAGGGATCGAGGTGACCTGGTCAGGCGCCCTTTCGATCTCAGCCTGAGCAATCGGAAGGCTTGCAGTATTCTGGGACGAGGCCTTGGTGATGTGGATGCGCAGATTGCCGGCCTGGTGGCTGAAGCAGCCGCTGCCGCGGGCATGGCTGCGGCGCGTGCATAGGGAGCGCGCACCTGTTGCGCGGTTAACAGTTCAGCCATTGATCAACTGGATATGAAGTCAAGCAAAGTACTCATTACCGGGGCCGATGGCTTCATTGGATCCCACCTGACCGAGGCATTAGTACGCGAAGGCTACTCGGTACGTGCCTTCACGCAGTACAACTCCTTCAACTCGTGGGGGTGGCTGGACCAGTGCGCGGCTGACGTTGCGGGACACTTCGAGGTTTTTTCAGGGGACGTCCGGGATCCCCATGGCGTCAAGGAGGCAATGACTGGGTGCGAAGCCGTTTTGCATCTCGCGGCCCTGATCGCAATTCCCTATTCGTATCACTCGCCCGACACCTATGTGGACACCAACGTCAAGGGGACGCTGAATGTCTTGCAGGCGGCCCGCGAACTTGGTGTGCGCCGCGTCCTGAACACCTCCACGAGTGAGGTTTACGGCACGGCCCGTTTCGTGCCGATCACGGAAGAGCATCCGCTGCAGGGGCAGTCGCCATATTCAGCAACCAAGATCGCCGCCGATCAGCTCGCATTTTCCTTCTTCGCGTCCTTTGGCCTCCCCGTGGTGATCGTGCGCCCCTTCAATACTTATGGGCCGCGGCAATCGGCGCGTGCCGTCATCCCGTCCGTCATCACTCAGATCGCAAGCGGCAGGCGCCGGATCCAGCTGGGGGCGACGTCTCCCACCCGCGACTTCAACTTTGTCGCCGATACGGTGTCCGGTTTCGCGGCCGCGCTGCGGTCGGACGCGGGACTGGGCGAGGTTGTGAATTTCGGCAGCAACTTCGAGATTTCAGTGGGCGACACGGTTTCGCTTATCGGCGAGGCCATGGGCGTTGACATTGAAGTGGTCACCGACGAAGCGCGCATGCGGCCGGAGGCATCGGAGGTGCACCGGCTCTGGGCCGACAATAGCAAGGCGCTGCGTCTATTTGGATGGCAGCCTGGGTATGGTGGTCGTGAGGGCTTGAAACGCGGGCTGGCGGAGACGGCGTCGTGGTTCCAGAAGCCCGAGAACCTCCGCGGCTACAAATCCAACATCTACAACGTGTAAGTGGTGAAGACCAATCCCGACCTTGTAGTTCAATCGATCGCCGCCGTCCGCAGCGTGGTCGGGGCTCAGCCGGCCGCCCTTCATGAGCCGCGTTTCGCAGGCCGGGAGTGGCAGTACGTGAAGGAATGTATCGATTCGACGTTTGTCTCTTCGGTGGGCCGCTTCGTCGATCTCTTCGAGGCGCAACTGGCGGAATACACGGGCGCTCGCCATGTGGTGGCGGTGGTCAACGGTACGGCAGCGCTGCATGTCGCGCTGCGGTTGGCGGGGGTCATTGCTGGCGACGAGGTGCTCGTTCCAGCCCTGACCTTCATCGCGACCGCCAACGCAGTCAGCTACTGTGGTGCGACGCCGCACTTCGTCGACAGCGAGGCAGCGTCTCTGGGCGTTGACCCGATTGCCTTGCGGGAATATCTGACCCGTACGACGGAGCAAAGGCTAGGTGTACGGGTGAATAAAGCCACCGGCAGGATCATCCGCGCGCTGGTGCCAATGCACACGTTCGGCCATCCCGCGCCCATGGCGGAGCTGCTTGGCCTGGCGCGGGACTTCGGGCTGGCGCTGGTCGAAGACGCCGCGGAGTCGCTCGGAAGCTACTACGGAGACCAACACACGGGCACGCTCGGCGTGCTCGGAACCTTGAGTTTCAATGGCAACAAGACCATCACGACTGGTGGTGGCGGTGCCATCCTGACGAACGATAGCGCGCTCGCCGCAAGGGCCAAGCACCTCACCACCACCGCCAAGCTGCCGCATGGCTGGCAATACGTGCACGATGAAGTTGGCTACAACTACCGCCTTCCAAATCTCAACGCGGCGCTCGGGTGCGCACAGCTTGAACAGTTGCCGGCCTTCATCGAAGCAAAGCGTGCTTTGTACTCGCGCTACGCGGCCGCGTTTGGTGGCGTTTCCGGCGTGGCGATACAGCGCGAGCCCGGGGGCTGCCGCAGCAACTACTGGCTCCAGACACTGGTGCTTGATGAGGCAAATGCGTCGCATCATGACTCCCTTCTTCAAGGGCTCAACCAGGCGGGTTTCATGAGCCGGCCCTCATGGACGCCCATGCACCAACTCATGCCCTACGAACATTGCCCGCGCATGCCTCTGCCGGTGGCGGAAAGCCTGGCTGCGCGCATGATCAATATCCCGAGCAGCGCTGGCCTTTGCGCCCCGGGGAAAGCATGAAGGACATCGTGCTGATCGGCGCGGGCGGACACGCCGCCTCATGCATCGATGTCATCGAAGCCGAGGGCCGTTTTCGTATTGTTGGGCTGGTGGGTACCGAGTCTGAACTGCACCAGCGCGTGTGCGGTTATGAGGTGATAGCCACCGATGGGGAATTGAGGCGACTGGCAGGGGAGTATCGATTTGCCCTGATAACGGTGGGTCACATCAAGTCAGTGCAGACACGTGTTCGCATGTATGAAGCGGCTCTGCAAGCGGGGTTCGAGCTGCCAGTGGTCGTGTCGCCGAAAGCCCACGTTTCTGCCCATGCCAGGATCGGAGCCGGAACCATTGTCATGTTCGGTGCCCTTGTCAACGCTAACGCGCGAGTTGGTGTGAATTGCATCATCAATAGCCGCGCCCTTGTTGAGCACGGAGCCGAAGTCGGTGCGCATTGTCACGTTGCGACGGGTGCCATTCTCAACGGCGACCTGCGCCTCGGAGCGGCCAGCTTCGTCGGGAGCGGTTCGGTGACCAAGCAAGGGGTTGCCATTGGCACCGGCTGCGTGGTGGGTGTCGGCTCAGTAGTGCGGCACGATCTTGCAGATGGTGTCACTTACTGGGGCCCGGGCTGCAATGGATAAGGTGCTGATCATTGCCGAGGCAGGCGTCAATCACAACGGCGACATAGATGCGGCCAAGCGCCTGGTCGAGGCCGCTGCGGCAGCCGGCGCGGACATCGTCAAGTTCCAAACCTTCCGCGCCGATTTGCTCGTCACCCGGTCGGCGGCCAAGGCCGACTACCAGGTCGTATCTACTGGTTCCGGCGAGTCACAGTACGAAATGCTGCAGCGGCTCGAGCTCAACCCCGAGGCGCACGACATATTGATCGCGCACTGCGCGGCGCACGGCATCGAGTTCATGTCCACCGCGTTTGATGAAGAAAGCGTCACCCTCCTGGCCCGTCGCGGCATGAGGCGCTTCAAGATCCCGTCAGGAGAGCTCACCAATCTTCCCTACCTTCGCTCCGTGGCCGGGGTTGCGGACGAGGTCATCATTTCCACCGGAATGGCGACCATGGACGAGATTGCCGCTGCCATCGCTGTTTTCGAAAAGGCGGGCATCTCCCGTGGCCGCCTCTGCGTGCTGCATTGCACGACGGACTACCCCGCGGCCATGGCTGATGTCAATCTGCGTGCGATGCAGACCATCGGAACCAGCTTCGGCGTCCGCGTAGGCTACTCGGACCACACCTTAGGCATCGAGATCCCAGTGGCTGCCGTTGCGCTTGGCGCTTGCGTCATCGAGAAACACTTCACGCTGGATAAGACCCTTCCAGGTCCGGATCACAAGGCAAGCCTTGAACCGGACCAGCTTTCAGCCATGGTGGCAGCCGTGCGCAATGTAGAAAAAGCGTTGGGCGATGGTGTGAAGCGCCCTAGCGCCGCCGAGCTCCGGAATGTTCCGATCGTCAGGAAATCCCTGGTTGCGATCCGCCCCATTCAGGCCGGAGAGCAGTTCAGCCTGGAGAATATCGCTGCCAAGCGGCCCGGAACGGGTGTTTCACCGATGCGTCTGGACGATGTGCTCGGTAGGCGGGCGCCGCGGCGCTTTGCGCCGGAAGAGTTGATCGAGTTATGAGTCGCAGTATTTGCGTCATCACGGGTACGCGTGCCGAGTACGGCCTGCTGCGTGGAGTGCTTGAGGGCGTTCAGGCTGATCCTCTGCTCGAGCTGCAGATCGTGGCCACGGGCATGCATCTTTCGCCGGAGTTCGGCCTGACGTATCGCGAGATTGAGGCGGACGGTTTCCGTATTGATCGCAAGGTGGAGATTCTGCTCAGCTCGGACACTCCGGTCGGGGTCGGGACTTCCATCGGGCTTGCCGTCATCGGGTTCACCGCCGCGATCAATGAACTGAAGCCGGACGTGGTGTTGGTGCTTGGCGATCGATTCGAGATCCTGGCTGCTGCCGCGGCCGCTCTGGTCGCTGGGGTGCCTGTCGCCCATGTGCATGGAGGGGAGATCACGGAAGGCGCGGTCGACGATGCCATGCGCCATGCCATCACCAAAATGGCGCACCTTCACTTCGTGGCGGCGGAACCCTATCGGCGGCGAGTCATTCAGATGGGCGAGCAACCCGAACGGGTGTACTGCGTAGGCGGGCTGGGCGTGGACGCAATCGCGCGAGTGGCACTCATGGACCGCCCAGAGCTTGAAGGCGCCATTGGCCATGGCCTGATGCACCGCAACCTGCTGATCACTTTTCACCCAGAGACGGTGAATCACTCGAGCTCCGCTGCCCAGATGAAGGAACTCCTTGCGGCCCTCGACGCCCTGACGGACATCGGGTTGATCTTCACCTTTCCCAACGCTGACGCGGGTGGTCGCGAACTGATCATGATGATTCAGGAATTTGCCAAAGACCGCCCGAACGTTCACGTGCACACCTCGCTCGGGCTGCGCCGTTATCTTTCTTGCATAGCTCTGTGCGACGGGGTCGTCGGCAATTCGTCGAGCGGGTTGCTGGAGGCACCTTCCCTGCGCAGGGGGGCCGTGAATATCGGTGATCGGCAAAAAGGCCGTCTTCAGGCTGAAAGCGTTATCAATTGCCGCCCTGCGCGTGCCGAGATTTCGGCCGCCATACGCAAATTGCTAAGCCCGGAGTTTTCGAGGCAGGCGCAAATGGTACGAAATCCCTACGGCGAAGCTGGCGCGAGCGCGCGCATCGTTGAAGTGCTGAAACAGGTTGAATTGCGCAGCCTGTCGCGCAAGATTTTCCACGACCTGGCGGCCGGTGGAAGTGGGGTGACACCGTGATCGTGGCTGAGAGCGTATGGCGGAAGACCGTTTTGCCGCCAGCGGCCAACCTCAAACAGGCGATCGCCAGGCTCAACGAAACAGGTCTTCAGATCATCCTGGTTCTTGACGAAAGGGATGGTTTGCTGGGCACCGTTACTGACGGAGACATACGCCGGGCATTGTTGAAGGACATCGCGCTGGACGCCCCCGTCAGCCATGTGATGCGGGTCAACTCTCTGGTGGTACCGCCAGACGTCAGCCGTGAACTTGTCGTGCAGCTGATGCGGGCTAACCGGTTCAGACATCTTCCTGTGGTGGACGCCTCCCATCGTGTCATAGGGCTTCATCTATGGGACGACATCCTGGTTCAGGAAGCGCGCGCGAATCTGATGGTCATCATGGCAGGCGGACTGGGCACACGCCTTCGACCGCATACCGAGAATTGTCCGAAGCCCATGCTACCTGTGGCGGGCAAGCCGATGATGGAGCACATCATCGAACGAGCCAAGGGAGAAGGATTCACGCGCTTCGTCGTTGCGGTTCATTACCTGGGTCACATGGTCGAGGACTATTTCGGCCACGGCGATCGGCTTGGTGTGTCGATCGAGTATCTAAGGGAGACGACCCCTCTGGGAACAGCGGGCGCGCTCAGCCTAATGACGCCCCACCCGTCCGAGCCTTTTGTGGTGACGAATGGCGATGTGCTTTCGGATATCCGCTATGGCGAATTGCTGGAGTTCCACTCGCGCTATGGCGCTTCTGCGACGATGGCCGTACGGCTCTATGAGTGGCAGCATCCGTTCGGCGTGGTGCAGACGGAGGGGGTGGATATCGTCGGGTTCGAAGAAAAGCCCATCGCCCGCGCGCACATCAACGCAGGTATCTACGCGTTGAGTCCCGACGCGTTGGCTGCCATGGCATCCAATCGCCATTGCGACATGCCGATGTTGTTCGAGCAGTTGCATGCCGTTGGGAAGCGCACGGTGGCCTATCCGATGCACGAACCTTGGCTTGATGTTGGTCGGCCAGATGACTTGCACAAGGCCAACGCTGAAAACAGCCAGCAGGCCCCGGCGCGGGATGAGTAGTCTTTCTGCCCGCCTGGAGCAGAATCGGTGGAAGCAGCACGGGGGGAAGTCAGCCTTGGGCGGTTCCCTCGCGCGGGTTGTTTTTTCCGTGCCCTGTCGCACGGCCCTATCCGCGCGACTTGGGGCATCAGACATGCGCCATGGAGCGGCGCTGCTTATCGGGAGTTGGTTTCGATATGTGCATCTGCTGCGACGGCTGCCCGTGTGAAGGGGGGGAGGGGGCCTCGTGCCCGCGGGGGGGGGGGGGGCGCCGCAAGCGCACACGAATGTCGGCTTGACGATGCGCTTGCCGCCATGACATAAACAACCGTGCCTGCAAGGGCGAGTGCCGCGGCGCGCGTGAAGCGCGGGTTGCTGGGTACGGCGGGGCCCGCTTGTACGCCTGGTCAGGGTATGGGGTTTCCTCGCGTCGCGGTGCAGATTGCAGGTGAGGTGAAGGGCAGTCTGACGGGCAGCCCACGCGCAACAAACGCGTTTTAAGCGGGCAGATGTTGGGAAACTAGATGTGAGAGCCATGGAAAAAATCCGGTATCCAAAGCCCATCGAACTGGCGCCATTCGCCAGGGATAACCCCAAGCCAGCCGCCAAGTACGGTTTGCCGGCGGACGTGGTGTATTGCAAGCGCTGCATCATCTCGAACCAGCGTCCTAACTCCGCCGTTGAGTACAAGCACACCAAGGATTCGAAGAAGGCAACAATCCACTTTGATGAGGACGGCGTTTGCGACGCCTGCCGCTTCGCGGAGCGAAAACACAACTCCATCGACTGGGCGCAACGCGAGGATATGCTCCGGGAGCTATGCGACAGGCATCGCAAGCACGACGGCTCCTACGACTGCATCGTGCCGGGATCGGGCGGGAAAGACAGCTTCTTCGCGTCGCACATTCTCAAGACCAAGTACGGCATGCACCCGCTTACGGTTACGTGGGCGCCCCATGTTTACACGGAATGGGGCTGGAAGAACTTTCAGTCCTGGATACATGCGGGTCACGACAACTACCTCATGACGCCGAACGGGCGCGTCCATCGGCTGCTGACACGTCTCTCCACGGAACTGCTTTTTCACCCGTTTCAGGCCTTCATGTTTGGCCAGAAGGCACTGGCCCCGAAGATGTCGCTGCTATTCAAGATTCCGTTGGTGTTCTACGGTGAAAACGAGGCCGAGTATGGCAACCCGATCGGTGATACCGAGTCGGCCAAGCGAGATTGGGCCTATTTCACCGCAGAAGATCAGTCCCAGATTTATCTGGGAGGGGTCTCTGTCAGCGACCTCAAGGCCCAGTTCGGGTTGGACCAAAATGACCTACAGCCATACCTGCCCGCTGACCCGAACCGTATCGCAGAGAGCAACGTGGAAGTGCACTACTTGGGTTATTACCTAAAGTGGCATCCGCAGGCTTGCTACTACTATGCGGTCGAGCACGGCGGTTTTCAGGCCTCGCCGGAACGCACGCCCGGCACCTATTCGAAGTACAACAGCATCGACGATCGCATCGATGATCTTCACTATTACACGACTGGAGTCAAGTTCGGGATCGGTCGTGCCACTTATGATGCTGCACAGGAGATCCGCTCTGGAGACATCAATCGAGAGGAAGGGGTCGCGCTAGTCAGGCGCTTTGACCATGAATTCCCAGATCGTTTTATCGACGAGATGTTCTCGTACCTCAGCCTTCCCGAAAAAGAGTTTCCGCAGGCCAGCAGGATGTTCGAGAAACCGATGATGGATCGTGACTATTTTCAGATTCTCACAGACCAGTTTCGATCCCCGCACATCTGGTACAAAGAAAATGGCAGATGGATGCTGCGTCATCCGGTATGGCAGGAAGGCGATCGATAGAGCCCCGTGAGAAACATTCGCATAATCGGGCGCCTCGACATCAAGGGGCCCAACCTGATCAAGGGTGTCCACCTGGAAGGTCTTCGCGTGATTGGATCGCCGGCAGAGCATGCCCGGCGCTATTACGAGCAAGGGGTTGACGAACTGATCTACATGGATTGCGTTGCGAGTTTGTACGGACGCAATCACCTGGGCGACATCGTGCGTTCTGCGGCTGAGAACATCTTTGTGCCAATGACCGTGGGTGGTGGAATTCGCTCCATTGACGACGCAACCCAGATCCTGCGGGCGGGGGCGGACAAGGTTGCTGTCAATACGGCTGCGGTGGCGGGCCCCGAACTCATTACCCACATTGCGCGGCGCTTCGGCAGTCAGTGCATGGTCCTGTCAATTGAAGCCAAGCAGATTGGCCCGCAGCGCTGGGAGGTTTACACCGACAATGGACGAGAGCGTACCGGTCTGGACGTGGTTGACTGGGTAAAACGCGGCGTCGCGATGGGCGCTGGCGAGATTCTCCTGACTTCGGTAGATCGCGAAGGTACTCGCAAGGGATTCGACATTGATCTTGTTCGGGCGGTGAGTGCCGAGGTGGCTGTACCCGTGATCGCCAGTGGCGGTATGGGCAGTGCCGAGGACCTTGTCGAAGTGGTTCTCCGTGGTGGTGCCGACGCTGTGGCGATGGCCGACATATTGCACTACAGGCGCGCCGCTATCGCGGATATCCGCGCCGCCGCCCGTGCGGCAGGTCTGAGTGTCAGGGACTATGACCAATCCTGATGTTACTGTTGTTGACTACGGCGTCGGTAATCTGTTGAGCGTCCAGCGTGGGCTGGAGCACTGTGGCGCGCAGGTGGCGCTTAGCTCCGACCCGGACGTTGTCGCGGAGGCCTCTCGCGTGGTGCTTCCAGGAGTGGGTGCGTTCGCAAACGCGATGGAAGCGCTCCGGGCGCGGGGACTCGTGCCGGCAATACGAGAACTGGCGCGCCGTCGCGCACCTCTGCTGGGCATATGTCTTGGAATGCAGCTTCTGCTTGATGAGAGCGAGGAGTTTGGCCTGACAGAAGGGCTTGGCCTGATTCCTGGCCGTGTGGTGCCGGTCCCGACGGTCACCGCACGCGGAGAAGCGCAGAAAATTCCGCATATTGGCTGGAACGCGTTGCAGTACGCTGAGGCGTGTCATCAGTGGCGGGGCTCGTTGTTGGAAGACAACAGGCCGGGCCAGGCGGTTTATTTTGTGCATTCCTTTATGGCTGTTCCGGCCGATCCCGTCCACCGCCTCGCGGATTGTCTATATGGCGGTAGCCGCGTGGCTGCAGTCATTGCCCGCGGAAGCATCACGGGCTGCCAGTTTCATCCCGAGAAGAGCGGCGCAGTAGGCCTCAAAATCCTTCGAAAATTCTGTGCTGATTGAGCGTCTCCTGGTCGTGGGGCACGGCAGCATTGGCAAGCGCCATTTGCGAATCGCCCGTTCGCTGTTGCCCGAAGCGGACATTCGCGTCATGCGTCATGAGCCCTGCGAGACAACTCCAGAGCATGCGAACGGGTCCATGAGCGCAATCGAGGATGCGCTGGCCTTTTCTCCGCAAGCTGCCATGATCGCGAATCCGGCGTCCCTCCACATGAAGGTCGCCCAGCCCTTGGCGCTGAGCGGCACGCATCTGTTGATCGAAAAGCCCCTGGCCGATGCCGCCTGGGCGGTGCCAGATCTGCTCGCCCTCTGCAGACGACAGGGCGTGGTGTTGATGACAGCCTATAACCTGCGCTTCTCCCCATCCCTGCGACGTTTTCGGGAAGAGATCCAGGCCGGGCGAATCGGAAAAGTCATCTCGGTGCGCTGCGAGATCGGCCAGTACCTACCCACCTGGCGGCCAGGTTCAGACTATCGCAAGGGAGTCTCCGCTTCGCGTGCGCTGGGGGGCGGAGCGTTGCTTGAACTGAGTCACGAGATCGATTACCTGCGCTGGATTTTCGGCGATATCGCGGTCGTGAACGCCGTTCTGTCCAGGCAGAGCAGCTTGGAGATTGATGTGGAGGATACGGCGCACCTGGTGTTGGGCTTCGCATGCGACGTGGCAGGGCGCAGGCTGCTTGCAAGCTTGAACATGGACTTCGTCCGCCACGACACCACACGGACCTGTCTTGCGATTGGCGAATCGGGCAGTCTTCGCTGGAATGGTCTGACTGGTGCTGTTGAGGTGCTGGAGGGCGGGACGGCCCGTTGGGAAGACGTATTCGTCCGTTCGCCACAGATTGACGAAACCTACATTGCTGAGTGGCGGCATTTCCTCGCCTGCGTGCGCGAGGGCGCAACGCCCTCCATCACTGGCGAGGATGGGTTGGCGGCATTGGAAATCGTCGAGGCAGCCCGCGCGTCGGCAGTGCAACTGGGCGCCGCGGTTGCGGTGGCGAGTCACCCATGAAGACGGTCGCATTTATCTTCGCGCGCGGCGGATCCAAGGGCTTGCCTGGAAAGAATGTGCTCCCGTTCTGCGGCAAGCCCATGATTGCGTGGTCGATCGCGCATGCAAAGGCGGTTGAACGGATTGAGCGAGTCATTGTCTCCACCGATGACGAGGCGATTGCCACTGTCGCGCGCGAGCACGGCGCGGAGACGCCGTTTTTGCGCCCCGCCGAGTTGGCGCGCGACGACAGTCCCGAGTGGCTTGCGTGGCGTCATGCGTTGATTTATCTCCATGAGAACGGTGGCTTGCCCGATGCAATGGTATCCGTTCCTGTAACAGCGCCTTTGCGCGAGCCGACGGACATAGAGCGCTGCCTGGATGTTTTCGAAACAGGCGATGCCGACGTGGTAGTCACCGTGAGTGAGGCTCATCGCAGTCCGTACTTCAATATGGTCAGGCAAAATGAGGACGGCACCGTCGACCTGGTCATTGCGCCGGCGGCAAAGGTGGTTCGTCGGCAGGACGTGCCGGCGGTCTTTGACATGGCTACCGTGGCGTACGTTGCAGCACCGCACTTCGTGCTGACCCGCGAGGTAATGTTCGACGGGCGCGTACGCGCAGTGTCCGTACCGGCGGAGCGAGCTATCGACATCGATACGCTGTTGGATTTCCAGATCGCCGAGTGCCTTATGAAACGGCGCCGCCATGAGCACGATTGAATTCTTGATGAGCATGAAAGGCCGCCGTGCGCTGGTCACGGGCGCAGCCGGCGGTTTGGGTAGGATCATGGCGCACACGCTCGCGGAACTGGGGGCGGAGCTGGTGTTGCTTGATCGCGTTGGTTCGTCGCTTTGTGCCCTCGCAACAGATGTGGAGTCCGCGTGGCACGTCAAGGCGGAAAGCTTGTTTTGCGACTTGGAATCCGAGGTGGAGCGCCAGGCCGTTATAGGCAGGCTCTCTGGCGAGGGACACCTCGATGTTCTTATCAACAATGCAGCGTTCGTGGGGACTTCCCATCTTGAAGGGTGGGCGGTCCCGTTCGGGCAACAATCCATGGCCACGTGGCGTCGCGCGATCGAGGTCAATCTGACAGCGGTCTTTCACCTCTGCCAGGGCCTCGCCTCGACGCTGTCGGCCTCCGGAAAGGGCTGCATCATCAATATCGCTTCGATCTATGCCCAGCACGGCCCTGACTGGAGTTTGTATGAGGGTACGTCCATGAGTAACCCGGCGGCTTATGGCGCATCAAAGGGGGGGCTGGTCCAGTTGACGCGGTGGTTGTCCACAACGATGGCGCCGCGGGTGCGCGTTAACGCCATCTCACCGGGCGGTATCGAACGGGGTCAGGCGTCGGCGTTCGTCGAGCGCTATGAGACACGCACGCCGCTAGGTCGCATGGCTACCGAAGATGACTTTCGTGGCGCGGTCGCTTTTTTGGCGAGCGACATGTCAGCATACGTAACGGGGCAGAATATCTGTGTGGATGGTGGATGGGGAATTTGGTGATGAAGGTATACATAAAGCCGGGCGCCAGCGGCCATATTCTGGCAACGATTGCAACCGGCGGTAATTTCCTGGAGCTTTGGGATACCCATGCACGCCAAGGCTGGGAAGCTTATTGCCGTCGCCACCAACTCGGGCTGGTCGTTTTCGACGAAGAGCTGGCTTCGCGATCTGGCGAGGCATGGAAGAAAGCCCATTGGCAAAAGACACTCATAGGCGAGACGCTTGCGCGCTATATGCCGGGGGTAACAAATGTCTGTTACCTGGACACTGACATTCTGATCAATCCGACGTCGCCGAATGTATTCGACGGCTATCGTTCGGACCACATAGGCCTGACTTCGCTGCGAAAAAACTTGCCCTTCCCTTATGACGAAGTATTGCGCCGCATGGCTTTCCTGCGGCACACGCATTATGACAGTAAGTATCCGCTTGATTCCGCGCTTTTCATGACGATAGAGCAGCTTTACGAGTACCACAACCTTGCCGTTCAGCCAGACGAGGCCTGCACCGGCCTCATCATGTTTAATGTCGCGAATCATGCCGAGATGATGCGCAACTGGTTCTACAAGTACGATAGCAATGTGCAGTCCATTACAAATGGCGGCGAACAAACTCACCTGAATTTCGAAATACAGAGCACTGGCAAGGTGATCTGGCTTGACTATCGTTTTCAGGCGATCTGGCCCTTCGAGATGGCGTGGAAGTACCCCTTTCTCTACGAAGCCAGCCGCCGTGACAATGTTGATTTGATCCGGGCATGCATTGAAGCGTCACTTTATCAGAACCACTTTCTGCACTTTGCTGGCTCTTGGCATGAAAGCCAGATGTGGAAGATCGGCGGTTTTTTTGCAGAATCATATCAAGATGAATTACTCAGGACCTACAGGGCTTATATGGATATGCCAGTTACCGGCCAGCCCAAGGGCATCATTCGTCCTCGCGCATAATTTCATCGCCATAACTCTCTCCTTATTGAGACTCCGGTAAATGTCTGACAACCGTTTTGTACCCTCACGCGTTACGGCGACAGGTATCTTGTCGAGGGCGAGTGATGGCAACGAAGCGGAATCTGGAGGCGCTGGATGCGCGGCGCGTGAAGGGCGCGCGGATGCTCAAGCGTGGCGTGGCGCAGGCCGAA
>JADCHQ010000018.1 GCA_020248405.1 Rhodocyclaceae bacterium
CCCGGCAGTGGCCGCAATATGCCGAAAACGGCTGGCCTGTATATGCCGAAAATCAGACCGGCCGATCCGGCTGCCAGGTGGCCTGATTACGCCGAAAACGCGGTGGCTTCTTTATGCCGAAAGGTGACACCTGAGCCAGGCTTCGATCAAGCCGAGGTCTTCGAACGCGAGACAGGGGATGGCGACGGCCGTCGTCATCGTGAGCTGCTCATGAATGCCTACCACGCACCGGCCTCTGTGCGGCAGCCCGCCGTCTCGCAGACCGTCGCTTCACTGCACGCCACATGGGGGGCGTGCACGGCGCTGGTTTCATCGCCATCCTCTGGCCCGTCCGGGATGGAGATCAGCCGGCCCAGCAGAGCACCGAGCACCAGATCGTCCATCCGGCCGAAGTGGTGCAGGCGCACGCGCCCCTGCCGGTCCAGCACCAGACTCGACGGCGTACCCCGCAGGCCGTAGCGCGTCATCGTGCGCGACGGACCGCCAGGAGTACCGGGTGCATCCACCCCGATGGGAAAGGACCAGCGGTATTCGTGGATGAAGGCCCGCAGGGCCTCCACTGTCATCACTGCGTGGTGCTCGAACACCGTGTGCAGGCCCACCACGGCCAGTTCAGACGCGGGGAAGGCCTGGCATACCCGCTCGGCCTGCGGAAGCCCGTAAGCCACGCAGCCCGGGCATAGCATTTGAAAGGTGTGCAGCAACACCACCCGGCCGCGCAGCGAATCCAGGGTGATCGGGGCCGGGGTATTCAACCAGGCGCTGACGACCCAATCGGGCAGCACCGGGGGGGGCGGATCCGTGGGTCGGGTCATGGGGCCTCCTCGATAGCGGCGGTCCCCCGGAACGATGCTCCGGGGGCCAGGCTGTGGACCGCGGTCAGGCGGCGCAGCGCAGCTTCACCTGCGGAAAGTCCACTGGTACGTTCAGCGCCACATTGACGTAATTGGTGAACAGGTTCAACGCCACGTGGGCCACGATCTCGACGATGCCCTCGTCGGTGAAGCCCACCTCGCGCAGGTGGTGCACATCATCGCCGCTGACGTGACCGCGCTTCTCGACCATCTGGAGCGCGAAGCGCAGGGCCGCACCAGTCTTCGGATCGGTCCCATGCCCTGCCTGGGCGGCCGTCATTTCCTCGGCCGTGGCGCCGGCCTTGCGGCCCAGCACCGTGTGGGCTGCCAGGCAGTACTCGCACTGGTTGCGGTCGGCCACTGCCACGGCGATCTGCTCGCCCAGCTTGGCCGGCAGCGTGCCGCCGCCGAGCGCACCGAACGAGCCCCATATGCTGCGTAACGCAGCCGGCGAGTTGGCGACGGCACGGAACATGTTGGGCACGGTCCCGAAGGCCTGCTGAATCTGCAACAACAAGGCGGCGCGATCGGCGGAAGTTTGGTGGGCATTGATGAGGGGAACGTGGCTCATGAATAACTCCTTTGGGTTTCGTGAAGTAGGCAAGGGAAAACGAGTCCTGCCGTCGATTTCAGAATTCGCCGTCTTTGATGTAGGGCTGACTCCACAGGATGCTTTGCATCAGCACCGACTTCACCCAGGCGGCGTGCATTCTTTCCACGTCGGCGCTCGAGGCGCCCTTCTTGGCGAGGAAGGGCTTGAGCGTGGTCGTGATTGGAATGGTCAGCGCCGGGATGTAGCGGAAGTTGACCTGCGCCACACTTGGCGCGCGGTCGGTCTTGTTCTTCTTGAGCCTGTTGTGGCGCAGGCCGATTTCATGCTGCCAGTCCAGCCAGCGCTGGTCGTAGTTGGCGTCGGCGGTGTCCAGGATCCACAGCGCGAAGCGCTTGCGCACGGCTTCGAGGTATGCGCCGTCCGGCTTGCCGGTCTTGGCGTCGCTGAAAAAATAGACAAGCTCAGGCGTTGAGGCGACGAAGCCGTACCAGACGTCGAGAATTGCGTCGGTCTGGTCGGCCAGGATCGCCTTGCTCTGGCGCAGCGCTTTGATGTCTTCCTCGGTGAACAAGAGCGAGGCTTGCAACGACTTGAGGTCGGCCATCGTGTAGGGGGCCTTGACCAGCGCACGCTGGCCGTAGGCATAGCCCGGGACGGCGGGGTTGGATTGTTGTTGGGCGTGGCTGGCAGGCAGCGCCGCAACCAAAGCGACGGCGAGCATGGAAGGTGCAAAGATTTTCATCACGTTCTCCGGTTGGCGAGCGGCGGATGTCGCTCGACGGGTTGCATCTTGACTGGAGAATCTGGATGATGGGTGCCATGGAGTCCACGATACTTAACCCATCGTCCAAGACAGCCCGCCCTTCTTCATCTGAGGCGGTCGACCGGCTTTCGACGCTGCTGGATCGCTTCCATGTCCGTGCTTCGCTCTTCCACGCTGGGCCCCTGTGCGGCCGCACCAGCTTCGAGTGCCAACCGGATCGGGCGTTTCTGCACGTGCTGCGCCGGGGGCGCCTGCAGATCGAGCATCCCCAGGGCGGCCCGGCACTCAAGCGGGTTGTGGTGGATACGCCCACGCTGGTGCTCTACCCGCGCGCCGTACACCACGCATTCGTCAACCCGCCTCGCGAGGGATCGGATTTCACCTGCGCAACGCTTCATTTTGCTGGCGGTGACCGCAACCCCATCGTCGCGGCGCTGCCGCCACTAGTGTTGGTGCCCCTGGACGCCACACCAGGTCTGCGGCCGGCCCTGGACCTGCTGTTTGCCGAAACCGACCGCATGCGCTGCGGTTCTCGACTGCTGGCGGACCGGTTGTTCGAGGTGGTGCTGATTCAGCTACTGCGCTGGATCCTCGATCATCCACAGGCGGTGGGCGTCCGCAGCGGCCTGGTGATGGCCTTGAACCACCCGCGGCTTGCCCGCGCGCTGGTGGCGTTGCATGCGGCACCACAAGATGACTGGCCGCTCGCACGCATGGCGGCCGAGGCCGGCATGTCACGCAGCGCATTTGCCGAGACCTTCAAGACCATCACGGGCACCACGCCCGCCGCCTACGTGACCGATTGGAAACTGACGGTGGCCTCGACGCTGTTGCGCGCCGGGCAGCCGCAGAAGCTGGTGGCTGCCGAGTTGGGGTTTTCGACTGCTTCGTCGCTGAGCCGCGCGTTCAAGCAGCGCTTCGCGGCATCACCACGCAAGTGGCTTGCGGCCCAGGGGTAGCGGCAGCTTGCTGGCCCGTTGCGGACATCACGAGGATCTGTGCCCACGGCTTCGGTTGTTCGCGGATGTCGGCTCGGGGACGTCTTTCCACCGGCCACAGTTCCGTCTCCGCAGCCTGCAAAGACACGCCGCCGTGCGCCATTGCGCGGACAGCGCCGGCTCGATCTGCCTTGATATCTTTGCGCGTGCTTCAAAAAGCCGGATGGCGCCCGAGTGGCTCCACCGCAGCCCGGTGGCCGCGGGCGCGCCGGTCTGGTCAGGGAATGATCCGCGCCGCGCGGAAGGACGCGAACTGCCGCAGGAACATGTCCTCGGAGTCCACTGCTTCGCAGAAGCCGTGACGCCGCAGCTTGCCCACGTCGGAGACGATGTCCCAGCGCGATCCGAAGACGAAATCGCCGAAAGCATACCCCGCCAGCTGATCGAGGCGATAGGGTTGCAAGCCATGCTGACCCACGAGGGCGTCCCACCGCGATGACAGCGCCGGCAGGAACTGGGTCAACCGGCGCGGCGACGGCGCGGCCAGGGGCACCTCGAAGAACTCGGCCATGCGCGGCCACAGGTTACTCCAGCGGATGAGATCGCCGTTGGTGAAATTGAATGCCTGGTTCGCACAGGCGGGCGTGGTGGCAACCCACTCCATGCCGCGGGCGAGCAGGCCCGAATCGGTGCACTGGTACAGGGCAGTCCAGTTCTCCGGTGCGCCCGGATGGCAGAAGGGCTCGCCGGCGGCCTTGCACAGACTGGCATACACCGCCAGCAGCAGCGACAGGTTCATGGGACTGCCCAGGGACAGGCCGCACACCGCGTGCGGCCGCACGGCGGACCACGTCCAGGCCTTGCCCGCCTGCCGCGCCTCGAGCCAGTCCTGCTGGTCGAAGTAGAAGTTGTCACCGGCGTGACGCGGGTGGTGCTCCTTGGCCGGCGTGGTGAAGGGCCCCAGGTGGGAGCCGTACCACTTGGTACCCTCCACGAGATGCACGTGCTGCAGCGCCGGGCTCGCGGCCTCCATGGCCTCCACCACGTTCACCAGCATCGAGGTGTTGCGCTGTCGAAGCGCGGCGGCGTCCGCATCCTGCACGAAGGCGCAATAGAAAACATGCGTGGCATCAGATATGGCCGCCAGGGCTGCCCGCGTGGCAGCCCCATCGGAGAGGTCCACCGCCAAATGCCGGCAGCGCACGGCGGCGTCCGGGGCCCGCCGCGAAAGGGCGATCACCTCCCACTGGCCACTCGCGGCCAGGTGCGCGGTGAGATAGCGGCCCGTGACCCCCGTGGCTCCCGCTACCACTGCCACCCGCCGCGTCATGTGGAGGCTCCCGCGGCGCCTGCCGCCTCGGCTTCCGCCTCGGCCTCCACCTTGGCATAATCCTCGGCCCGGCCGGTGGCCAGCGCCGCGCTGCGCTCCAGGCCCTTGACGATGGCTACCAGCGTCTCGTTGTACGGCACGCTCATGCCCAGCGCCCGGGCCTCGCGCACCAAGGCGCCGTTGATGGCATCGATCTCCGTGCGCCGTCGCTGCTCGATGTGCTGCATCATCGAGGGCTTGTTGAAGCGAACGCGGCAGTGGGAGCGGATGGTGTGCCGCGGGTCGGGGTCGGGCAGGCGGATGCCCTTGCGCGCCACCACTGCGAGGATCTCGTCGATCACCCGCTCCTGCAACGCGTTCATCTCGGGCACACGGAACATGTCGCCGCTGCGCAGCTGCGTGACCGCGGTGAGCACGTTGATGCCGCAGTTGAGCACGAACTTTCCCCAGATCCACGCCATGGGGTCGGCGACGATCTCGGTGTCGATGCCGGCCGCGTTCAGCAGGCGGTGCAGCGCGCGGATGCGCGGGGTGTCCGTGCCGTCGAGTTCGCCGATGGAAGTCATGCCGGCGTTCGTGTAGAGGCACCGGCCGGGGGCCGGATTGGCGGCGCTGTTCATGCTGACCCCGGCCACCACTCGGGTGGCGCCGAGCTCCGCCGTGAGCGCCTCCACGTTACCGATGCCGTTCTGGAGCGTGAGAGCGAATCCGCCGGCGCCCAGCACGGCCTTCGCGGTGCACGCGGCGGCGGCCGTGGCGTTCGAGTCCGTGAAGACGATCACCGCATCGAAGGGGGCGAGCCCGGCTGGATCGGTGCACGCCGGCACGCGCAGCACGTGCTCTCCGCGCAGACCCTCCACCCGCAGGCCTTCGCGGCTGATGGCCTCCACGTGCGCCTGTCGCTTATCGAGCAGCGTAACATCCACTCCCGTCCGGAACAGCAGGCCACCGTAGACACCTCCCATGGCGCCCGCACCGATCATGGCAATGCGCATGCTTCCCTCCCCGCCAGGAACAGACCCGCATTGGACCACAGGCTGTCCTCGCCCATGCAGGGGGATGGCGGGGCGTTCGGGCTTCCCGCGCTTCACCAATATCGCCTATCCAGCGCAGCGCCGTGCGGAGGCCCCTTGAGCCAGAGCACCATCCACCACATCCCGGTCTGCCCGTTTTCGCAGCGTCTCGAGATCCTCCTCGCCCTCAAGGGTCAACACGGCGCGGTTCGCTTTTCGGTGGTGGACATCACGAAGCCCCGCGACCCGGCACTGCTGGCCAAGACGCGCGGCGTGACGGCGCTCCCCGTGCTCGAGCGGCCCGACGGCAGGCTCATCCGGGAGAGCCTGGTGATCCTCCAGTACCTGGAGGACATCTTCCCCGAGCCCCGGATCGCGCAGCGGGATCCCTATCGCCGGGCCGTGGAGAACATGCTGGTCCGGCTCGAAGGCGACTTCGCCACGGCCGGTTACGTGATGGTGATGAACCAGGATCCGGCGCGGCGCGACGCCCTGCGGGAGGTTATGCTAAAGCATTACGCGCGCCTCGACGCCTTCCTGCAGGAACACGCGCCCGCCGGCACCTTCCTTTTCGAAACGTTCGGGTGGGCGGAGGCGGTCTTCACGCCGCTGTTCATGCGCTTCTGGTTCCTCGAATACTACGAGGCATTCCACCTGCCCGACGAGCCCGGTTTCGCGCGGGTCCGCGGCTGGCGGGACGCGTGTCTCGCGCATCCGGCGGCGCAGCAGGTCACACGCGAGGAGATCGTGAAGCTGTACTACGACTACGCGAAGGGCGCGGGCAACGGCGCGCTTCCGCCGGGCCGCAGCCGCTCGTCCTTCGTCTTCGAGCCCCACTGGAGCGCGCGCCCCTGGCCACCCCGGGACAAGTACGCCACCAGCGCGACGGACGCCGAACTCGGGCTTTGACGGGCGCCTGCAGGTGATCCGGTCTTCCCAGCTGCTGCACCCCTCTCGCCCACCCGTCGCTCCGAGCCCCGCCGCGACGGTGCTGCTGCTGCGCGACGGCGCGCAGGGCCTTGAGGTGCTCATGACGCGGCGATCCATGACGGCGAGCTTCGCGCCCGGGGCATACGTGTTTCCTGGCGGCGGCATCGATGCAGGCGACGCATCGCTCGACACCCACGCGCTGGCGCACAGACGCCCCACCCAGGACCACCGTTTGCTCACCCAGGCCATTGCCGCGATCCGCGAGAGTTTCGAGGAACTCGGGGTGCTGCTGGCCCGGCACGCCGACGGGCGAGGGGCCGTGGCAGCAGACGTGACCTCGCTGGACCGGCACGCGCCCCTGGCGGCGCAGTGCGCCCGCCGCGGCCTGCGGCTGGCCGCCGACGAGGTGTTCGTGCTCGCGCACTGGATCACCGACCGCGACCTGTCGCGGCGCTTCGACGTGCCCTTCCTGGTGGCGCGCATGCCCGACGGCCAGCAACCGGTGGCCGACGAGAAGGAACAGTTCGAGCCAGTGTGGGTGCGCCCCGCGGACGCCCTGGAGCGCCATGGCGCCGGGCAGTTCTTCCTCATCTTCCCCACCATCCGCACGCTGGAGCGGATGGTGGCGTTCCAGAGCGCGGACCACGTGCTGGCGAGCTGCCGCGAGGAAAAACCCTGGTTCGTGAGTTGTCCCCGCGCGGGCATCCTCGCGGGCCGGGAGCAGCGCTACATGGAGCACGAAGCGCCGTTCGGGGAACTTGCGCTCACCTGCCCCGACGGCCAGGTGGTCCAACACCTGGACTGGCAGCCGGACCGGGTGGTGCCCCTGCTGCGAAACGTGCAGCGCGTGACCTGCGCCAACCCCGGCGTAATGACCGGCCCCGGCACCAACAGCTACGTGATCGGCGATCCGGACACGGGGTTCGTGGTGCTAGACCCCGGCCCCGAGGACGCCGAACACCAGCAGCGCCTATGGCGCGCAGCAGGGGGCGACGTGCGCCACATCCTGTGCACCCATTCCCACCCGGACCATTCGCCGGGCGCGCGCCCGCTGCAGGCACTGTGCGAGCGCCACGGCCGCCGACCGGAGATCCTGGGCATGGGCTCCAGGCCCACCGCCCGGGCCGCGAGCCGGTTCACCCCCGACCGGGAGCTCGTGGACTCAGAGCGCATCGTGCTGAGCGGCGCCACGCACCGGCACACCCTGCGCGTGCTCCACACGCCCGGCCACGCCGCGAATCACCTGTGCCTGGTGCTCGAAGAAGACCGCCTGCTCTTCAGCGGCGACCACGTGCTGAACGGCAGCACCACCGTCATCGATCCACCGGATGGCCGCATGGCCGACTACCTGGAGTCGCTGGACCGCCTTCTCGCGGAGTGCGAACGCACCGGGATCGGATTCATTCTCCCCGCCCACGGCTACGTGCTGGGCAACGTGTTCGGCGAACCCCACGACGCGGCAGACGTGATCCGCCGGCTGCGCGCCCACCGCCTGCGGCGGGAAGCGAGGATCCTCGCCGTCATGGGCGAGCTCCCGGAGGGCACGATGCAGGACTGGGTGGAGCGCGCCTACGACGACGTGCCGCCACGCATGTGGCCCGTGGCGATGCGCTCGCTGCTGGCGCACGTGGAGCACATCCGGGAGGCGGCGCAGGGGCAGGGGTGAGCTGGCCGCGCGGGGAGCGCCATTCCAGCGCCTTCGCAGACGGAGCCCAGTGCCATGCCAGCGCCGGGGAAGCAGGGTTCGTGCGGTTGACCGCCTGCGCGAGGATCCCCTGGCGGGTTGCAAAGGAGATGGCAGACCGCCGAATTTCCCTGACCTTCAGACGTTGAAGCGTGAGTGGTGATACAAGGTCATGATCTGAGTGTCGTTTTCCGAACCTTACAAAATCGTACCCACTGACCGTACCCGCTGAACATCGGGCTGCGTGTGATCGACTTCCCGCAACGCAGGGAACACCCGGCGGACGGTGGATTTACAGATGCGTGTATATCTGGAAGACCTGCGGCACCGCGACCAGGAGGCGCGCTTCCACGCCCTTGGCAAGACGCTCGATGGGCGTGCGCTGCACATCACCTTCACGCTGCGCGGTGATGGCACCCTGATCCGGGTGATCTCGGCGAGCGACATGCACCGAAAGGAAAGGAGCGTCCATGACCAAGCCCGCTAAGCCGCTGCCCAGGTTCAGGACCGAGGCGCAGGAGCGCGCGTTCTGGGAGACCGAAGGCCGCGACTCCACCCGGCATCTCGACTGGGCGAAGGCGCAGCGTGTGGTGCTGCCCAACCTGAATCCGTCGACGAAAACCATCTCGCTGCGCCTGCCGCAGCACCTGCTCGATGCCATCAAGGCGGCGGCCAACGCGCGCGATGTGCCCTACCAGTCGCTGATCAAGGTGTGGCTTGAGGAGAAGGTCGAGGGTTGATGGCTGGCGTTTGCGTCGGGGCACGCACGGCGAGGGCTCTGGATCGGACCGGATCATGCGGTCATCCGGACGCCTGTGCACGGGTCGGTTGCACCCCTTGCTGTTCATGCTGTTCCTGCTGTTGATCGCGCGCGACAGCGCCGGGGAACGAGCCGAGAACAGCAGGAACAGCATGAACAGCAAGGTCCCCGGGGGTGCGCGGCCGAGCGGTACCCGGGGTCATGCCCCAGCGGGCTTACTCCGGATTGAACATCGCGTCGATGTCGCGCGCGCCGTGCAGCACACGGACGACATCGATCCCGTCGACGAGCGGTACGTAGAAGACAACGTAGCGCCCCACAGGAAAACTGCGCACCCTAGGCGCGAGTTCGTCGCGAGCGCGGCCCATCATCGGCTGCGTGGCCAACACCCGGAACTGTGCGTCGAGGACATCCACCCAGCGGTCGGCCGCGGCGACGCTGTCGTCAGCGATGAAGTCCCAGATGTCGAGGATGTCGGTCTGCGCCAGAGGTCGACGCGTGACCCGCAGCATTCAGACTTTCCCCGGGCGGATCGCACGCCGAGCACGCGCCGTGCTCTTGAGCACCTCGGCATCCCAGGACTCGCTGGGTCCGCTAGCCAGCCCCTGGCGCACATCGCTGCGCAACTGCTCAAGCCTAGCCTCCCGGAGGCGGTCCTGTTCTTCCAGCAGGCGCAACGCCTCGCGAACGACCTCGCTTGCCGAGGTATAGAGGCCGGAGGCCACCTTCGAGCGAACGAGTTCCTCCAACTGAGGAGTCAGGTTGACGTTCATTCCCATGGGGTTCGTGCCGTTCGATGGAGTTGTCGCCGATTATGTCAGGAACTATCAGTGATGGACACTTCTAGCGCGCGATCGCGAGCAGGCATCCCCTGCTGACGACCCGGGGTCATGCCCCAGCGGGCAAGCCGGCGAGCAGCGCCGGGTTCACCACCACGAACCGGTGTCGGCCCTCCTGCTCCACCCGCGCACGGCCGCGTTCGTCGAGTAGGGCGAGCGCAGCCTTGAGGGCCTTGCTGTCGCGCACGTATCCCGGGCCGTACTGGTAGATGCGGGCCGAGGCGATGCGCAGGTCGCCGGTACGCAAGGCTTCGTCGCGCAGCCAGGCGTCGAAGCGGATGGCAGCGGCCAGCTCGGGGGGGGCATCGAGATCGGCCAGCAGCCGGCGGGCCTCGTGCAGGTGCCAGTCGACGATGCGGCTGGCGCCCTCGACGCAGCGCTCGTCGATCTCGCCCGCCGCACCATGATCGAGCACATGAAGCAGCGCGGCGAGGCGTGCAATGTTCTCGGCCGCCTTCGCGGCGACATCGCGAATGCTGGCGTAGTGACCGGCACCCCCGAGCTGACGCTCGATGTGGTCATACGCCTGCACCCAGGCCGCGTGCGCGGCAGGCGAGAAATCCAGCATCGTCGGCGCGAGTCCGCCCTGGGCGTCGGTGATCAACGGCGTGTCGAGCAATGCCCGTACGCGGCCGTTGAAGACATCGACGGCAGGCATGGCCTGCGGCGCGCGTCGATACGGGCGATGGCCCTGCGTGCTGGCGGGCCAGGCGATCAGGAAGCGGGCGATGAAGCCACTGCCCCGGGGCAGCGCGCCTGCGCGCTCGATGAACCCGCGCAGCGCCTCGGGCTGGATCATCACGCCGAAGGTGAGCCTGCTGTCGCGCAGGCGAAACGACGGCTTGCTGCGACGATCCACGGAAATCTCGCCGCCGTCCCACAGCACGTTGAGCAGCGCGAGGTTGCGCAGGATGGTCTCGTAGCCCATGCCGTGCGCGCCGAAGACCGCCCCAGCCTCGGCCGACAACACGGCTGCACTCGGCCACCCGGTGGCCAGTGCATGGGCCAGCGCCTCGGGCGTGGCGTCTGCGTAGAGCAGGCGCGGCACGCTCACAGGAGCCGGTGCCGTGGCCCTCAGGTCCACCAGCGCGCGATCGTCGTCGGCAGTGTCCTGCGCATCGCGCCGCTTGCGCTTGATGGACTCGAGCAGCCCCGCCTTCTTGGCGTCGTAGGAGGCGGTAGCCGTCTCGTACTCGGCGAGTTCCGCCGCGCAGGCGAGCGCACGATCGCGCTCCCAGTCGCGCAGCGCGGCGCCGAAGATGCGATCACAGGTGGTCTTGCGCTCGCCGGATTCGGCCACCGACAGCAGGTACAGCGACACCGGACCCGCGAGCTGAGGGTCGCGGCGCACGTTCACGATGCCCTGGACCGCGATCGACAGCGCCGAAAGCGCCGAGCAGGCCACCAGCGCGGCGGGCGACTGCACGAAGGCCTGCGCTTCGATCACGGCGTCGCGCAGCAATGGCGGCAGCGCGTCGACCGGATAGGGCCGTGATTCGATCGGCGCAGTCAGGGGTTCCGGGTCTGGCCATGCGCACTGCGCGCCGTTGGAATCGCGGTCGCCGGCAAACGGCTGCGGTGGCTTTGCTGCCGTCTCGATCGCTGTCAGCACTGCTGACAGACCGCGCAGCCTCGCCAGATCATTGAAGTCGGTGGCATCCGCGAGCTGGTCGTCACCGAAGTCCGGTACCGCCACCGCACCGCCAACGGTGCGTGCTGCCTCGATGGCATGCGTGCGGCCCGGGTTGCCGGGCGTGAGGTGGTCGTCGTCCGCGCACACCACGATGCGGGCTCCGTGGTATCGCGCGCGGAGCGTGGCGGCGACTGCACCGAGGTTACCCGCGTTAAAGGCGATGACCACGGTGTGGCCCGAGGCCTCGCGCAGGCTGGCGGCGGTGGCCACGCCTTCGGCGACCAGCAACGTGGGTTGTTCGTCGCCGGAGGGCGACGGCAGATCGCCGAGCCAGGCGCACAGGCCCCGCACGCGCCCGCCCTTGAGGAACCGCTTCACGCCGCCCGGGCTGATGAACTGCAGACCCTGCAGCGTGCCGGCGAGGTCTTGCACTGGCACCACCAGTGCGCCCTTGTAGAGGCGCAGCCCGTGTGCGGCAACGGCCTTGCTCGCAAGGTACGGGTGCGTATCCGGCGCCGGCCGGGCAAGGGCCCAGATGCGCTGAGCCTGCCGGCGAACTTCGTCCTGATGTTGCCGCGCATCTTCGTCACGTCTGATCCGGGCGGCCTGGGTGACGCGAGCGAAGGCTGCGCGCTCGGCGTCGTGGGGGTTCGCCCGAGATCGAAGCGCCATGCCTCCCAGTCGCGCCCGTCGCGATGATTTTCGAAGCCGCCTGCCGGCAGCCCGTCCAGATGCAGCACATAAGCGGCGTCGCCCCGCCCGTTCCGGCCGGCGGCATGGCACCGATGCAGGCGGCCATCGGCCACGATGGGCTCGGGCGGGATGATGTCGCGCGCGAGCAGCGCGGCCCGGAACTGGTCGAGCACCGCGCCGACGCTGAAGGACGGCACGCGCGACATCACCGCCGCCGCTGCGGAAACGATCGTCTGCACGGGCACTCAGCGGGCAGCGTTCGCGCCGCCCTGGCGGGTCAGCTTGACCCGCGCGTGGATCCAGTCGCTCACCTCGGATTCGAGCCAGCCCACCGCTCGCGCGCCGAGGCGCACGGGCGCGGGAAACGCGCCGTCCTTGATGTACTCGTAGAGGGTGGCGCGAGAGAGCCCGGTGCGCTGCTGCACCTGCGGGCGGCGAAGCAGCGTGGGTTCGTTCGAGGGCTTGGAATGCATGGCGGTCGTCTCCTGATGAGCGATGACAGGTGGCGGAATGCCGGGCACGGCTGCGAATGCAGCCGGGAGTTGGCGGCCCGTGCTGGCCATAGTGCCGACGACGACGGCCGCTGACTGCTCGATTCGGATCCCGGCGCAGGGCCTGATTGCCCGTGGTGACGGGCACGGGTCAGCGCTACTGTCGAAGGACTGAATCTCCGCTGGCTGAGTCAGCCCGCTTGATGCGCGTCAAGCATCGCCCGCCCGAAGTCAGGGCACCCCGAGCCGGCGAGTCTCCCGGGAGCCGGCCGCCGCAAGGCAGGAGATCGCGTCGACCCCTGCGCCAGCCACCGAGCCCCATCGGCAGGCTGCGGCAACCCTTAAGCGGCCCGCCGCTGCGCCAGCGGTACGCGTCGTCACTACGCGCCGCACCGGTAGTGACGACGCGCCGAAAGCCGCGCCCAGCAAGCGATTGCGGGGTGCAGGCGCAAGTGACGGACCTCAGTGACGGGCTCCTTGCCGCAGCCGGCATCCCCGGCAAGCCGTTCCGGATGACCTCGCCACAAGCGGGATTCGTCATGCAAGCGCCAAACGGTCTGATCGACCTGGCGCAACCCCCCGAGCCCCGGGGCGCCGCTTACGCGGCAGAGGCTCGATCGGTGGGCCGACTCGCCACAGCGAGCGTCACCGAGGCCAGGGCCGTGCCGGGCAGGCCAGGAAGGAGGAAGTCGGCACAAGAGCGGGAGTGGTGTCCCGCGTTCGCAGTGGTTCCCGATTCGCTCAGGCGATCGGGACGGACAGAAACACTGATCTGAATGAACGACACCATCATGGCTGCGGCAACCAGCGGGCGCCGGAATGACCCGGCCGCCCGGAGGACTGCGTCGTTGCGAAGACGTCAGGCCGCAGCCCATTCCCCCGACAGCAGCGCAGCCTGCTCCAGCACGGTCTCGGTCGCCTTCTCCTGCTTGTCCGGTGGGTAGCCGTACTTGCGCAGGATGCGCTTGACCAGCACACGCAGCTGGGCGCGGACGTTCTCGCGCAGCGTCCAGTCAATGGTCACATTGGCGCGGACGATCCGCACCAGCTCCTGAGCGATGGTCCGCAGGGTCTGGTCGCCGAGCACCTTCACCGCGCTGTCGCTGGTCTCCAGCGCATCGTAGAAGGCGAGTTCGTCCTCCGACAGATTCAGCGCGTCACCACGCGCCTGTGCCTCGCGCATGTCCTTCGCGAGCGCGATCAGCTCCTCGATCACCTGCGCGGCTTCGATCGCCCGGTTCTGGTAGCGGCGGATGGTCTGCTCCAGCATCTCGGCGAACGATCGGGCCTGCACCACGTTCTTGCGCTTGCGGGTGGCCAGTTCACCCTTGAGCAGCTTCTCCAGCAACTCCACCGCGAGGTTGCGCTGCGGCATGCCGCGCACCTCGGCCAGGAAGTCCTCGGACAGGATCGAGATGTCGGGCTTGGCGAGCCCGGCGGCAGCGAAGATGTCGATCAACCCCTCGGGCGCCACGGCGCGCGAGATGATCTGCCGCACCGCATGCTCGATGTCTTCCTCGGCGCGGGCGTCGCCTGGCGCGCGTTTGGCGAGCACGGCCTGCACTGCCTGAAAGAAGGCCACGTCGTCGCGGATGCGCAGCGCCTCGGTGTGCGGCACGGCCAGCGCGAACGCCTGGGACAGCTCGCGCACCGCCGACACGCAGCGGTCCTTGCCCTGTTCCTGGGCGAGGATGTGCTCCTGCGCGGCCGGCAGCAGACCGAGCCGCTCGGGCGCCGTGCCGTTGGTCCACTTCGACCAGTCGAAGCCGTGGAAGAGACCGGCGCAGACCTCGTGCTTCTCCAGCATCACGGCGACTGCCTCGTCCTGATCCAGGGCCGTGCGGCCGGTGCCGCCGCTGTCGGTGTAGGTGGCGAGCGCCTGCTTGAGTTCCTGGGCGAGACCGAGGTAGTCCACCACCAGTCCGCCCGGCTTGTCCTTGAACACGCGGTTCACGCGGGCAATGGCCTGCATGAGCCCGTGGCCGCGCATCGGCTTGTCGATGTACATGGTGTGCATGCATGGCGCATCGAACCCGGTGAGCCACATGTCGCGCACGAGCACGAGCCTGAAGGGGTCGTTCGGCTTGCGGAAGCGGTTGGCCAGTGCCTCGCGCCGTGGCTTGGTACGGATGTGCCGCTGCCATTCGACCGGGTCCGAAGCTGATCCGGTCATCACCACCTTCACCACGCCCTGCTCGTCGTCTTCCGATCCCCAGCCGGGGCGCAGGGCGACGATGGCGTGGTGGAGGTCCACGCAGATCCGCCTGCTCATGCACACGATCATGGCCTTGCCGTCCATCGCCTCGCAGCGCTTCTCGAAGTGCTCGACGATGTCCCGGGCCAGCAGCTCGATGCGCTTCTCGGCGCCGACCACGGCCTCCAGCTGCGCCCACTTGCTCTTGAGCTTCTCCTTGCGCTCGACTTCCTCGCCCTCGGTGGCTTCCTCGAAGCCCGGGTCGATCATCGGCCGCTCGGATTCGTCCAGCCCGAGCCGTGCCAGGCGGCTCTCGTAGTAGATCGGCACCGTGGCGCCGTCCTGCACGGCGCGCTGGATGTCGTAGACGCTGATGTAGTCGCCGAACACCGCCCGGGTGTTGGCGTCCTGCAGCTCGATCGGGGTGCCGGTGAAGCCGATGAACGAGGCGTGCGGCAGCGCGTCGCGCATGTGACGCGCGTAGCCGTCGATGAAGTCGTACTGGCTGCGGTGGGCCTCGTCGGCCATCACCACGATGTTGCGCCGGTCCGAGAGGGTGGGGTGGCGATCGCCCTTTTCCTCCGGGAAGAACTTGTGGATGGTGGTGAACACCACGCCGCCGGCCGCCCGGCTGAGCAGCTCGCGCAACTGCGCACGGCTCTCCGCCTGTATCGGCGGCTGGCGCAGCAGGTCGCGGCAGCGGGCGAAGGTGGCGAAGAGCTGGTCGTCGAGGTCGTTGCGGTCGGTGAGCACCACCAGCGTCGGGTTCTGCATCGCCGGCTCGCGAATGATGCGGCCAGCGTAGAAGGCCATGGTCAGGCTCTTGCCCGAGCCTTGGGTGTGCCACACCACCCCCACACGCCGGTCACCGGGCTGGCCGCCAGGTTGGCGCCCCGCCTCGTAGCGGCCTTCGGGCTCGGTAATGCCAAGGCCCTGGCGGTGCAGCTCGGCCGCCCGAAGTGTCTCGCCCACCGCCACCTGCACCGCGTGGAACTGGTGATAGCCCGCCATCTTCTTGACGATGCGACTGCCGTCGTCCTCGAAGACGATGAAGTCGCGAAGCAGGTCGAGAAAGCGCTGCGGCGCGCACAAGCCCTCGATCAGCACCTGCAGTTCGGGCATGTGGGCACCCGCCACCGAGTCGCCGGCCACGGTACGCCAGGGCTTGAACCACTCGCGGCCCGCGCCGAGCGTACCCACCCGGGCTTCGACGCCGTCGGACACCGCGAGAAGCGCGTTCAGTCCGAACAGGGTCGGCAGCTCCGCCTGGTAAGTCTGCAGTTGCTGGTAGGCGCTCCAGATGGTGGCGTTCTCGGTGGCAGCGTTCTTGAGCTCCAGCACGCCCAGCGGAAGCCCGTTGACGAACAGCACCACATCCGGCCGGCGGGAGTGCTTGTGCTCGACCACGCTGAACTGGTTGACCGCCAGCCAGTCGTTCGAGGCGGGGGCGTCGAAGTCGATCACCCGCGCCTGCGCGCCGCGGATGCCGCCGTCGGCATCGCGGTACTCCACCGTCACGCCGTCCACCATCAGCCGATGCAGGCTGCGGTTGCGTGCCAGCAGGTCGGCCCCCTCCGGCCGGGTCAGCTTGCGGAAGGCCTCGTCCAGCGCATCAGCGGGCAGCGCCGGGTTGATGCGAGCGAGGGCGTCGCGAAGGCGCCGGTCCAGGACGGGCTGCGCGTAATCGTCGCGCTCGGCCGCCTGCTCGCCCGGGGCGATCTCCGCGCCGTTGCGCACCTGCCACCCGGCGCCCTCCAGCCAAGCCAAGGCAGCCCGCTCGACAGTGGATTCGTTGAAGCGGCTCACTCGATCACCTGCCAGTAGCCGCCCTTGTCGGGGCCGACTCGTTGGAGGCGGCCGGCCTCGCGAAGCGTCCTGAGCGCTCGGTGGACCGTCAATTCCGACTTGTCCAGGCGAGCAGCCAGTTGCGGGGCCGTCAGCGTCGGGGCTTCAGCCAGCAGGCCAATTACGGCAAGGGGCGTTTTCCCTATCGTTTTCCCTGTCGTTTTCCCTGTCGTTTTCCCTGTCGTTTTCCCTGTCGCGCCAGTGATCCCCAACACCGACGGCTTGAACCGAACCACGACGGCGCCCGGAATTTCCAGAATCTCCGGGGCGGGCAGCCCCGCCTCCTTCGTCCAGGCCGCCATTCTGATCGTCCCCTGGCCCCACGACTCGATGATGCCGCGCCGGTAGAACACGCTGGCGATGAGCGGGTTCCAGGGGCGGGACTCGTGCGGTTCGAACAGCGACTGCGGCGTGAACCCGAAGTGCAGCGTGCCCGATGAACTCACCTCCAGACGGTCGTCGTACATTGCAACACCGATGGAGCTGCCGCCGGTCGCGTAGTCGCGGTGACAGATCGCGTTGGCGATCGCCTCGCGGAACGCGAGCGGGGAATACGCCGGCTCGTCGATTCGCTCCATGCGGCCAGGTTCGAATCGGCCGGCGATCGGCATGTGATCCAGAAGAAAGCGCTGCGCGCGCTGGAACAGATCGAAGGCATGGCCGTTGAACCGCCGATTGTCGAGGAACTCGCCTTTCTCAGTCCCTCTGAAGCGGGCTACGCGAAGCAGACACTGCGCAAAGTCGGGCAGGAGCCGATCAGACCTGCCGAACAGCACGACCGCGGCGCGCAGCAGCGTGTCCTGCTTCACCAGCCCCAACCCGCGCAGGATGGCCAGCGGATCCCTCGTATCGGGGTCCTCGATCCGCCCGGCATGAATGTCGGCCTCCAGGGTGCGCCGGATCTCCTCGTGGTCGAGGTCGGATACCGACCACCCGGTTGCCGGTTGAAGTTCCCACCGCGAATCGGCATGCAACCGCTCCAGGAGGATTCGGTTGCATTCGTCGCTCGAAAGAACCTGATTCGTCGAGCCCACGCGACGAAATGCCTGGCCGCGGAGCGCATAGGGTTGGCTGTGGCCGGCGTCGACGGAAACCACCAGCACCTCGCGCCAGCCGCTCAGTGCCATCCGCTCGATCGTCGGGAACACCGGCGGCTGGATCTCGCGCAGCTCCTGCACGACCTCTTCGAGCGTGCGGTCGCTCACATGCTGACCCACCACTCGGGCATCGGGCTCGACGCCAAAGAGCACCCGGCCGCCTCGATGGTTGAGCATTGCGCAAATAGTGCGCGCCGCCTCGCGCCGCTGACCCGTGGAGCGCTTGAACTCCTGCGTCTCCGACTCGCCGGCAGCGGCCCAAGCGGTGACGGTTTCAACCGAGAAGCCACCCAATCTCATGTGCGCACCAGTCCCGGTTTCAATCCCAGCCGCTCGCGAAACTCAGGTGGGATGTCGCTCCAATGCTCGATGAGCAAATCGACCAGTTGCCGACCGTTGATCAACCCGATGCGCGGAAAGCCTGCTTCGAGCGCGACATCGGCTGCTGCGCCCTGGTAATCCGCCGTGGTGATGAACGCTCCCTGACCACCGAAAGGGATGGCCTGGCGGAGCTGCTTGACAGTGCTTGCATTGACTTTGGAGCCGAGCTTGTAGCGCTTGGCTTGGACGAACACCTTCACCTTCGCAAGGTTGGCGACGTTGAGCTCGCCGGTCGCATCCACGCCGCCATCGCCGGTTTTACCCGTGACTTCGGAACCTTCGAATCCGAGTGCGGTGAGGAAATGGCCGACCAGAATCTCGAACTCCTTGTCATCGAGTTCGAGAACCTGCTCCAGTACCACCCGATAGGGGTCGTACTGCTCGGCGGGTGGTCTTGGGCCGGGCGGTAGCTCGCCGACTGCGCCGAGAAACTCCTCGCGCTGCGAGATGGCAAAGACCGTCAGCGACGAGCGGATCGTGTTCTGGAACGGGACAGAGAAGTCGCCCCGCTTGAGTCGCCGCGGTGCCCAGTTGACGCGCCGACGATGGCGATACGGGCAACCATCATGTCCTCCCGCGTACAGATACGAGGGGTCGGGCGCCAGCTTTCCGTAGTGCAACCACTCGGTATCGGCGGCCGGCGTGATCACGTAGTCGCCGGCCTGGATCTCCAAGAGAAAGCGGGCGATCTGTCCGACCTGCTGACCGATCACGATGTTGCTCGTGTCGTCCGGGTGCTCGGCTTTGTAAAGCGGATAGAGCTCGTCGCGCCTCTCGACGCGAGATAAGTCACTGTTCGGCATCCATCCGATGGCGACGTAGCCACCATCCACGAACTGCTTCGTGTACGTCCCGAACTCGGCGCAGACGCACCAGACGTTGGTCATCCCTTTCTCCCGCTGGGGCGTCGGTGCGTCCAGATGTCATCCATACTCTCGGTCTTGAGCTTGTCGCGGATGACGTCCAACGCCTTCGGGGAATACCGCTTGTGAAGCTGGCTCCCGAGTTTGAACTCCTTGTAGCAGTCCGCCATGCCTCGTACACCGAAGTGGTCCACAGCCGCGAGCGCCTTCGGCATCGAGACGCCCAGCTTCTCGGCCAATTGCTTTGCGCCGAGGCTGTAATGGTCCAGTTCATTGACGCGCTTGATGGCGATGACGGACGAACCGGGTGTGCCCTCGGCGACGAGCTGAATCGGGATGCCCTCTTTCTTGGCCAGGCGCAGCGATAGGCTCGGACCGGCCCCCTCGGCCGCAATCTCTACCGCCGACGCTCCCTTGAACGCATCGGCCCAGGATCTTCCGGACACGACTTCCTTACCGACGCGTCGCAAGTCCGCATCGCTCGGCTGGCCTTTCTCGCCCTGGATCGTGGCGTCCAGTATCGCCAACGGCCGCAAGCGTGCCATTGCCTCAATCTGTCTGCGCTTGCCCGGTCTGAGGAGCTTCTTGATCTCGTCGACCTCGGACTCAAACAAGGTCGCCAGCGTCGTGGGTGGTGACGTTGACACCGGCAGGACGCGAGTCGGCAGATGAGTCACAAGCTCCTGCTTGAAGACCGACTTCAACAGGTCGCGGAAGAGCGTGACACCCGACTGCACATGAACGTAGAGCTGTCCTTCGGATACATCGAGCAGGTGATGCTGCGCGGCATCGCGAAGGCCGTTGATGGTCTGGAGCACCAGAGCCTGCTCATTTGTCAGGAACTTAATGCGCCCATCGCTGAGCGCTCTGCGGACGCAGGCGTCGAAGCCAATCGTCTCTTTCTCCCGCTTCTCTCGGATGCGCCCGCCGCGGTGGAGAATGGCCGCCTTCAGCAGCATCTCGAACGCATGGTCGAGTTGGATCAACGTGCTGCTGACGCGTCCACGGTCGCTCGGGCGGTTGAACAGCTCAATGCTCAGGACGAGCGAGTCGCACGCCTTCGCCAGCAGGAGTTTCGGCTCGCGTTTCATGCGGCAACCCCAGCCGCGATTCGCTCCGCGTCCCTCACACGTAGCTCGCCGGAGATGAGCTTGGGCAGCAGCGCGTCGCGCACCAAGGCGAGGCTCCGGGACTCATGGATGCCGGCGATGATCCGCTCGACCGACGGTCGCATCAGGTCGGTGAATGCCTTGGCTATCGGGCTCGGTGGCTTTACGAGTTCATATCGGGCCATGTCAGCCCAACTCGTCCGCGGCATCTTTGTGCCTGTAGAGCCAGCGTTCGTGAACTCGACGAACTCGTCGCTGGAGATCAAGCCCAGCACGAAGGCGAACCAATGGGGTTCCTGCGGTGCGACGACTACGATGTCCGTGGAACACACGCCATCGCATGGCGCGACACCGACCTTGTGGAAGTACGGCCTGAGCTTTCCGAAAAGGATCTCGCCCTTCTTGAACCCGAACTTGTTGCTTTCGAGGCCCTCGGCGACTCCCCAGTCAGACAGCGCGATGCAGCGCTTCGGCATATGCTCGAGCGCGATGTAGGGCACGTCTGGTTCTATGGTGTCGGGCTGTTCGCTCCGGCGCGGATGCTCGGCAACGTCGCCGAGCTTCCCGACCTCCCACCACTCCGGAATCTCCCCGAGATCAGAGTCGACAAGTCGGTCAGGGAAGAGGTCAGCGATCGGCTTGGGGAGGCCGGGGTCGCGGCCTTCGGCCTTGGCGCGGACGGGGTCGAAGTCCACGAACCACGACTTGAAGAGCGTGCGGGCCATCGCCTCCAGCGTCTCGTTCATTTGACGGCTCAGCTCGATCTTGTCGTCCAGCGTGCCGAGGATGTGGGCGATGGCGCGTTGCTCCCCAACGTCGGTGGGGACGACGACGCGGGCTTGATGAAGGTGGTTCCGATTAACTCCTGGAACGGCGGCCTTGTCCGAGTAGGCAAGGAAGTCCAAGCTCCGCATGAAGTAGCTGATAAAGCGCGGATCGTTGCCCTTGAAGTTGCGCACGTAGAGCGTGGTGTTCAGGGGCCAGAAGCCCTGCTCGATGTAGAAGACCTGGCCGAGCGTTCCATACCGGCCGGTGACGACTCCCGGGCCAGTGGCCATGGCCTCCGCGTGGTAGTCGGTCACCCCAGACGAAGAAACGATGGGCACAGCCCCAGGACGGCGCTCCTGCTGAGGAAGATCGTAGCCACGCTTCAGCTCGATCACATCACCAAGCGCGCACTCATGCCAATCACCCGCCATACCCAACCTCCCGCAGGCTAAAGGCGATAGCGGCATAGCACTTCACCACCTCGCCCTGCCGCCGGACCACCGCCACCTCGAATCGCACGCCCCGTCCAAATAAATGCACGCGTACATTGACCGTGCGTTTCCGTGCATTTGCGATGTTCATGCCGACGGCCTCCGGTAGCCGACACTCCGTCCTCGCTCGCCTTCGCGGTGCACAAGCCCCTGTTGCGCAAGGCGATCCAGCAGGCGATAGGCCTGGGGACCGGTGATGCGGCACAGCTCGGCGGCCTCCCGCCGTGTGATGCGCCCGTGCTTTTCCACGTATTGCAGCACCATCTGCGTCTGCTGCAGCGGTTCGAAGCCGCGCTGGCGGACATAGCCGGACTTATCGCCCAGCAGCCGGTAGGCAGCGGCGGAGAGGTGCCACGTGCGCCCCTTGGTCTGACCGCGCTCCTCCACCAGGCCCGCTTCGACCAGCCGGTGCAGCGCTGCCCGGGAGTCGCCCTCAGGCTTCTGCAGCAACCGCGACGCCTCGTCGGTTGCCAGGCTGCGCGTCTGCCACAGGGCGTTGAGGACCAGCAGCTCGTCCAGGCCTGGATCGCGCCCCTGCTGCGCCTCGCTCACCAGCAGCCGCACAAAGTCGAGATTGGCCGCGCCGCCCGGCAGCACGATACTCACTGTCGTTTCGTTGCTGCGCGCATAGGAAGGCACGGGCCGGCCGTTGCGCAACTGGTCGTAGAAGATCGTGTCGATGCCGCGTGCCGTGCGCTCGACGATGCCGGCGCGCTTGAAGGCATCCGCCAGCAGCGGGTTGCGAGGGCGCGGCGTGGTGACGAGCAGGTTGTCGAGCCGCACGCCTTCCGGAAAGCCCCCGGGACTCGTGATCTCGATGTGGTCGGTCTGCCACTGAAAGTGCACCGCGCCCAGCCGCAAGTAGTCGCGGTGGATCAGGGCATTGGTCAGCGCCTCGCGCAGCGCGCGCTCGGGGTAATCCGGCACGCCGACCCGCAGCATGCCGACCATCAGTTCCTGTTCGCGATTACGGGCCCGAATGCGCCCCTCGCACTCTTCCAGCACGCGCAGGAGCGGCCAGCGGAAGAAGTCGTTGACTTCGACGTCCAGCCCGCGCAGCACCTGAAATGCGACCTCATGCGTCGGCAGGAAGCGGCGCAGGGCATCGTCCTTGCCGAACAGCAGCAGTGCCGCGAGGCGCACGCCGCGAACGGTGCCGTTGGCGTCCACCACGCCGAGCGCCTTGGCGAGGTCAAGATCCGGCAGGTCGAGCAGCGATTCGTCGCTGCGCCCACGCCGCTCGCGAACACTGCGCCGGAATCGCTCGAACTCCAGCGGATCGAGATGTTCCCAGCGCGCCTCGGCCACGACCTGGGCCGAAGGGTCGAGCAGTCCGCGGCCGGCCTGCAGCGACTGCACGGCATAGCCGTCCATCGGGATGCACGCGGGCCGGCCGTCGCCGCCCAGCGCGCGGCGCAGGAAAACGCCATCGCTGGTCGCCACTGGCTGGCGCTGCGGGGGCACTTCGATGCTGAGCACCGGTTGCCCCTCGGGCATCGTGAGCTCTACCTGCACGTTGATCGAAGGACGAGTGCGATTGGCGATGAGGGCAGCAACTCGGGTTGTGTCGGTGGTCCCGCCATGCCGGGGTCGCGCGCCGGTGATCCGGCCGTCGTCCTCCACGCCCACAAGTAACCGCGCGGGCTCGGTGCCGGACTGGTTGGCCAGGCATACGACCGCCTCGACCAGATCGCGATCGTTCAGCGGGCCGCGCTCTTCGCCCTTGAATTCCACTGCGAGCGTTTCGCCTGCATTGATCAGGGCGCGAACCGCATCCGTCGTCATGCGGACTCGCCCCAGAAGCCAAGCTCCTTGAGATTCGCCGCGATCGCCGCATCCAGCTTCGCGGCCTCGGCCTGTTGCTCGCGCAGCGTCGCGGTGAGCCGCCGCATCTTCTCCTCGAACGGCTCGGCCTCAATCTCCTGCGCCTCGGCGCCCACATAGCGGCCGGGTGTGAGCACATGGCCGTGCTTGCGCACCTCTTCCAGCGCAGCGCTCTTGCAGAAGCCGGGCACATCCGCGTACTCGCCCGCCTCCTTCTCTCCGCGCCATGCGTGGTAGGTGTTAGCGATGCGCGCTACATCCTCGTCGGTCAGTTCGCGGTGGGTGCGATCGGCCATGCGGCCGAGCTTGCGGGCGTCGATGAACAGCACCTGCCCGCGCCGGTCACGGAACCTGCCGTTGCCGCGCTCGCGCGCCAGGAACCACAGGCACACCGGAATCTGCGTCGAATAGAAAAGCTGGCCCGGCAGCGCCACCATGCAGTCCACAAGGTCGGCCTCGATGAGCTGCTTGCGGATCTCGCCTTCGCCGGACTGGTTGGACGACATGGAGCCGTTGGCCAGCACGAACCCGGCCACGCCGCCCGGCGCCAGGTGGTGCACGATGTGCTGCACCCAGGCGAAGTTGGCGTTGCCTGCGGGTGGCGCGCCGTAGCGCCAGCGCTGATCCTCGCGCAGGCGCTCGCCGCCCCAATCCGAGATGTTGAAGGGCGGGTTGGCGAGGATGAAGTCGGCCTTGAGATCGGGGTGGCGGTCGTTGTGGAAGGTGTCGCCCTGCGCGATCTGCCCGCTGTCGATGCCGCGGATGGCGAGGTTCATCCGCGCAAGCCGCCAGGTGGTGTAGTTGGACTCCTGGCCGTAGATGGAGATGTCGGCTCTCGCCTTGCCGCCGTCACCGTTGCCCGCATTTCCATTCCCGGTGGCATGCGCGCGGATGAACTCCACGGACTGCACGAACATGCCCGACGAGCCGCAGCACGGGTCGTACACACGGCCGCGGTAGGGCTCGAGCATCTCCACCAGCAGCTTGACCACGCAGCGGGGCGTGTAGAACTCGCCGCCCTTCTTGCCCTCGGCGCTGGCGAACTGCGAAAGGAAGTACTCGTAGACGCGGCCGAGCACATCCGTGGCGCGGCTGGCCTCGTCGCCCACCTGGATGTTGCTGATCATGTCGATCAGCTGGCCGAGGCGCTGCTTGTCCAGTGCGGGCCGGGCGTAGTCCTTGGGCAGCACGCCCTTGAGCGCCGGGTTGTCGCGCTCGATGCCGGCCATGGCGTCGTCGACGAGCTGGCCGATGGTGCTTTGCCGCGCCTGCGCCCTCAGGTGTGGCCACCGGGCCTCGGGCGGCACCCAGAAGATGCTCTCCGCACGGTACTCGTCGGGGTCTTCGGGGTCAGCACCCTGGGCCTGCTCGGCCACCAGGGCGGCGTGCTTTTCCTCGAAGGCGTCCGAGATGTACTTGAGGAACAGCAGGCCGAGGCAGACATGCTTGTATTCGGCGGCATCCATGCTGCCGCGCAAGGCGTCGGCCATCTGCCAGAGCTGGGCCTCGTAGCCCACGGTGGCGCCGCTGGTCTTGTCCGCGGCCTTCCTGGCTGTTCTTGGCATGAGGTTTCCTGGGTTCTCAACGGCGCGCGGGGGCGTGCGCGCGCTCGGTCGGTGTGCGATCGGACAGTGTTGGCAGCTTGCGCAAGGCGGGGCCGAGCTTCCGTTCCGCCACCCGCAGCTCGTACACCGTCTGCAGATTCAGCCAGAGCTCGGGGCTGGTGCCGAAGAAGTGCCCCAGCCGCAGCGCCGTGTCGCCGGTGATGCCCCGCTGCCCGTTCAGGATGCCGGTGATGCGGTTGGTGGGCACCGCAATACGCCGACCCAGCTCGGCGGCGCTCATGTCCAGCGCGGCCAGCCGCTCGGCCAGGTGCGCGCCGGGGTGGATCGGAGAGCGTGCGAGCGAGGATGTCATGGGATGGCTTCCAGCAACCCGGGACAGGACCGGGCCGACACCTGCTGATGGTTTACCAATATCGTAACGGATGCCGTGAGCGGCGGATCAGCCCTCGAAGAAGTCTTCGTCCAGCCGCTTGATGTGCAAAACATCCTCGTCGCGGCAGCCTACGTTGTAGCGGATCATCAGCCGAGCCAATTGCTGGCCGTCGATCAGCACGATGCGCGAGCCCAGCCCGCGGGCGGTGTCAATCGCCGACGCGCTGAACGCCGAGGTGGTAAAGAAGATGCCCTTCTGGGCTTTCTTCAAGCTGAGGGCGCCGAAGAAGTCGCGGATCGCTCCAGCGCCGATGTTGTTGCCCTCGGCGTAGCGCTTGGCCTGGACGAAGACCTGGTCCACGCCGAGTGGATCTTGGTCGATGACGCCGTCCACGCCGTCGTCACCACTCTGGCCGAGCGCACGGCCCGCCTCTTCGGACGTGCCGCCATAGCCCATGGCGAGCAGCAGCTCGACGATCAGCTTCTCGAAAAAGCATGGGTTCGCCTTTCGAGTGCGGTCCAGCAGATCAGCGGCCAGGGCGCCGGTGATGGCGCCGTGAGCGCGTCGTAACGCTTCGTCGGGCGTCTCGTCACCCAGCGATCCAGACGCCTGAACGGGCGGTGCGTCGCCGCCGCCGTCGCCCTGGTTGACCCTGGTCTTGAAGTCCTGGAACTCCTTGAACCGATCAAGGTACGCGTTGTTGATGGCGGCGGCGGAATCGGCGAGGGCGGCCTCACCCCGGGCGGTGATGCGGAAGTGGCCGCGCCGCGTAGCCTCCACCAGACCGGCTTTCACCAGATAGGTCTTGGCCCAGTGCACGCGGTTCGCGAACATGGTCTGCTTGCCGCTCGGGAGCAGTTGGGCACGGTCATCAGGGCTCAGGCCCAGCTTTTCGGCGAGCCGTTCGACGGCGTCGGCGATCCGGATCTCGCCAGCGGCCGCGCACTCCAGAACGGGGCGCATGAGGGTCTGGTAGTCCGGGATCATGGGGAATCAGCTCTGCCAGGAAGCTATGCGGGATCGGGCGGCGCGGAATTCGTCAGACGTTGAACCTGAAGTGCATCACATCCCCGTCCTTCACCACGTACTCCTTGCCTTCCAGCCGCATCTTGCCCGCCTCCTTGGCGCCATGTTCGCCCTTCAGCGCCACGTAGTCGTCGAAGGCGATCACCTCGGCGCGGATGAATCCGCGCTCGAAATCGGTGTGGATCACTGCCGCGGCCTGGGGAGCGGTGTCGCCCTTGTGGATGGTCCAGGCGCGCACTTCCTTTTCGCCGGCCGTGAAGTAGGTCTGCAGGCCCAGCAGGTCGAAGGCGGCGCGGATCAGGCGGTTGAGGCCGGGCTCTTCCAGGCCCATGTCGGCCAGGAACACCATCTTGTCCTCGTCGGGCAGATCGGCGATCTGCGCCTCGGTGGCGGCGCAGATGGCCACCACGGGGGCGCCTTCGCGGGCGGCGTGCTCGCGCACGCGATCGAGCAGCGGGTTGTCGTGGAAGCCGCCCTCGGCCACGTTGGCACAGTACAGCGTGGGCTTCATGGTGAGCAGGAACAGCGGCTTGGCCACGGCCTGCTCTTCCCGGGACAGCTCCACGGTACGAGCGGGCTTCGCCTGGTCCAGGGCCGCCTGCAGTTTGGTTAGCACCGCCACCAGGCGCTGCGCCTCCTTGTCGCCGCCGGCCTTGGCCACCTTGGAGTACTTGGCCAGTTGCTTTTCCACCGTGGCCAGGTCGGCCAGGGCCAGCTCGGTGTTGATAACCTCGATGTCGGAGACCGGGTCCACCTTGCCCGCCACGTGCACCACGTTGGCGTCGTCGAAACAACGCACCACGTGGCAGATGGCGTCGGTCTCGCGGATGTTTGCCAGGAACTGGTTGCCCAGGCCCTCGCCCTTGGAGGCGCCGGCCACCAGGCCGGCGATGTCCACGAACTCCACCACCGCGGGGATCACCTTCTGGGGTTTGACGATGGCGGCGAGCTGCTGCAGGCGCGGGTCGGGTACCTCCACGATGCCCACGTTGGGCTCGATGGTGCAGAAGGGATAATTCTCGGCGGCGATGCCCGCCTTGGTAAGGGCGTTGAAGGTGGTGGACTTGCCCACGTTGGGCAGGCCGACGATGCCGCATTTGAGGGACATGCGAGAGGCTCCTGGGAAGGGACGGTGTTGCCGTGCGGTGTGAAGGGCGCGCCTTAGCGCCGGGTGTGCAGTTCGAGCATGGCGGCCTCGGGTTGGTGTTCCAGCAGACGCGGCCACACGGCCAGCGCGCGCGCCAGCGCCTGGTCGATGAGTTCCTGCTCCTCGCGCCGCGGTTTCTCCAGAACGTAGCGGATCACGGCGTCGCGCTCGCCCGGGTGGCCGATGCCGATGCGCAGCCGCCAGAACTCCGCGCCCAGGTGGGCGATGATGCTCTTCAGGCCGTTGTGCCCGGCAGCGCCGCCGCCGCGCTTGAGCTTCACCCCGCCCGGCGGCAGGTCGAGTTCATCGTGCACCACGAGCATGTCTTCTGGCGCGATCTTGTGGAAGCGCGCCAGCGCTGCCACGGCGCGGCCCGACTCGTTCATGTAGGTGCCGGGTTCCAGAAGCCAGCACTCATGCCCGGCCTGGGACACCCGCGCCGCGAGGCCGTGGAAGCGCGCCTCGGCGCGCAGGCTCGCGCCATGGGTATGGGCCACGGCATCCACGAACCAGAAGCCCGCATTGTGGCGCGTGGCCTGGTATTCGCGGCCGGGGTTGCCTAAGCCGACCAGCAGTCGCATGAGGGGGCGCGCAAGGAATCGGGCCCGCGGCGGGAGGTGTCCCGGCGCGGGCCCGAGGAACGCGGCGCGGGCCGGTTACTTCTTGGCGGCGGGCTTGGCGGCCGGTTTGGCAGCGGGCTTGGCTTCGGCCTTGGTCTCCGCCTTCTGCGCGGAGGCCGGAACAGCAGAGGCTGCCTGGCCGCCCTCTTCCTTGGCCACCTCGCCGCGCGGCACCTGGATGGTGGCCACCACAGCGTTGTCGCCGCGGCTGAACTGCACCGATTCCACGCCCGCGGGCATTTTGAGATCAGCCAGGTGAACCGACTGGCCCAGCTCGATGGCGCCCAGGTCCACCTCGATGAACTCGGGCAGCGCCGCGGGCAGACAGGCGATGTCGATTTCGTTGAGCACGTGGCTGATGATGCCGTGGCCGAACTTCACGCCGGGGGAGTTTTCGGCGTTGGTGAAGTGCAGCGGCACCTTCATGTGGATTTTCTGGTCGGCGGCCACGCGCTGGAAGTCCACGTGCAGCACCATCTGGCGGAAGGGGTGCATCTGCACGTCGCGCAGCAACACCTGCTCGCTGTGTTCGCCGAGCTTCATGGTGAGGATGGAGGCGTGGAAGGCTTCCATCTTCAGGTGGCGCGACAGGGCGTTGTGGTCCAGCTGGACGGGCTGGGCGGGCTTGCCGGCGCCGTAGATGATGCCGGGGGTGAAACCGCGGTTGCGAAGGCGGCGGCTCGCACCCGTACCTTCCTCAGTCCGCGCGGTGGCGGTGATTTCGATCTTCATGTCACTTCTCCGAATCTGCGCGCCGGCCGCGACCAGCGCAGCGCGCGTTGCTGAATCGGGCCGCGCGAGCGGCCCGGGCTTGGGGGAGCGGCCCTTGGGGCTACTCCATGAACAGCGAGGACACGGAGTCCTCGTTGCTGATGCGGCGCATGGTCTCGGCCAGCAGGCTGCCGATGGGCAGTTGGCGGATGCGGTTGCAGGCCTTGGCGTCTTCGCGCAGGGGAATGGTGTCGGTGACCACGAGTTCGTCGAGCACCGAGTTGCAAATGCGTTCCACGGCCTTGCCCGAGAGCACCGGGTGGGTGCAGTAGGCCAGCACGCGCTCGGCGCCGCGTTCCTTGAGCGCCGCGGCGGCCTCGCACAGGGTGTTGGCCGTGTCCACCATGTCGTCCATGATCACGCAGGTGCGGCCGGCGGGGTCGCCGATGATGTTCATCACCGTGGCCACGTTGGGCTTGGGGCGGCGCTTGTCGATGATGGCCAGGTCGGAGTCGAGCCGCTTGGCAAGCGCCCGGGCGCGCACCACGCCGCCCACGTCGGGCGAGACCACCAGCAGATTCTCGTGGCCGATCTTCCAGATGTCGCCCAGCAGGATGGGCGCGGCGTAGATGTTGTCCACGGGAATATCGTAGAAGCCCTGGATCTGGTCGGCATGCAGATCCACGGTGAGCACGCGGTCGATCCCGGCGGCCTGCAGCATGTTGGCCACCACGCGGGCGCTGATGGCCACGCGCGCCGAGCGCGGCCGGCGATCCTGGCGCGAGTAGCCCATGTAGGGGATGGCCGCCGTGATGCGCCCCGCCGAGGAGCGGCGTAGGGCGTCGGCCATGAGCACCAGCTCCATCAGGTTGTCGTTGGTGGGCATGCAGGTGGACTGAAGCACGAACACATCGCGGCCGCGGACGTTTTCCAGCAGCTCCACCATCACTTCGCCATCGCTGAAGCGGCCCACGGTGGCACGGCCCAGCTGGATGTTCAGGTGGCGGCACACATCTTCGGCAAGCCGCGGGTTGGCGTTGCCCGCGAACACCATCAGGCTGTCGTTGACGAGATGGGTATGCGTGACGGACCGCCGTGGTTCGTGCGCTGTCAGCAAGTGCGCCCCCGATGATGGCGGCCCGCGTTTGGCGCGGGCCGCGGTTGAACGACCCGTGGCCCGCGGCGGGCCTGCACGCCCGCCCTCAGCCCAGCGCGGGCGTCGAGGTGCCGGCCTCGATAACCTGGCTGGGGAGGAAGGATTCGAACCCTCGTATGCCGGAATCAAAATCCGGTGCCTTAACCAACTTGGCGACTCCCCAGATGACCTTCAATCGGCGGCGAGCGCGCGAAGCGGATGCTCATCCAGACCGCGGGCCACGAAGCCCGACAACCCTTCCGGAACCTGCGCCAGAGCCGCGCGGGCCGAAGCTTCGGTCGCGAAGCCACAGAACACGCAAGCGCCGGAGCCGGTCATGCGTGCGGGCCCGAATTGTTCGAGCCAGGAAAGCGCCCGATGCACCTCGACCACCTCGTCACGCACCACGGATTGCAGGTCGTTTCGACCCCAACCGTGCCGCCAACCCCTTGAAAGGGCCGTAATTGTGATGGCACTGCCATGACGTGTCAAATGAGGCGAGGCGAACACCGCGGCGGTGGAAACGGCCACGGGCGGGGTGAGCACTAGATACCAAGCGGCCCCCGGGTCAAAGGCCTGGAGGCGCTCCCCAACGCCCTCTGCGAAGGCGTTGCGGCCGAAAAGGAATACCGGCACGTCGGCCCCGAGCCGCAGGCCCAGGGCCTGCAGGGCGGCCCGGTCCAGACCGGTGCCCCACAGGTGGTTCAAGCCCAGCAGCACGGTGGCGGCGTCAGAGCTGCCACCGCCCAGTCCGCCCCCCATGGGCAGGTGCTTTTCCACGCGGATGTCGGCCCCGAGAGGGCATCCGGTGGCCACCTGCAACGCCCGTGCCGCACGCACGGCCAGGTCGGAGTCGGGCTCAACGCCGGGCACGTGGTTCACGCGCCGGATTGCACCGTCGCTGCGCACCGAGAGGCCGATGCGATCGGCGCGCTCGATGAAGCGGAACAGGGTTTGCAATTCGTGATAGCCGTCGGGCCGACGGCCGATGACGTGCAGGAACAAATTCAGTTTCCCGGGCGCCGCAAACACATGCTCGGTGTTCATGGCACAGCCTCCGCCAGGCTTGCCACGGCGAGCCTCACCCTGATGCCGGGTTTTTCCAGTTCGATGCGTCGCGGCACGCCCGATGCCTCGTCCCAGGCCGGGTAGCGCACTTCCCAGCCCTCCTGCAGCAGGCGCGTGGGACGCCCGGCAGCATCTCGCTCCACCTGCGCCGCAGAGCCGGGCGCGGTCTGGCCAAAGCTCCAGTGACGCAGGGCCTCCAGGGGCAATTCCCACCCGAGAATGGCGCGCGACAGCGCTGCAGCATCGGCCTCGCGGCGGCGCTCGCCATCGGCGGTTTCGAGGAGCGCCCCCTGGGCATCGCGGCGCAGGCGCGCTTGCACGGCACCCAGGGGGTTGAGCAATTCCACATAGTCCGCGCCCCGGATGTGGCGCCAGAAAATGCCGCCGCTGAAGCCGTCGTTACCCTGGCGCACACCGAGGCGGCCGCGCAATTCGAAGGCGTCCGGGCTGGCGCGACCCGCACCCACACGCCGCGGCGGCGCGGCGCATCCCGCTGCCGCCACCGCCAGCAGCACCAAAAGGCGCCGGCGCGACGCCCGCGGCATGGGGAAGCAGGGCCTCAGTTGAGGAACTTGCGCATCACCGCCTGCAGCTCTTCGCTGGCGGGATTGGCCTGGAGCGCCTCGCGCCAGGTCTTCTCGGCCTCCTTGCGGCGCCCTAGCGCCCAAAGCACCTCGCCGATGTGGGCGGCAATTTCGGGATCGGGCCGCCGTGCATATGCGCGCTGCAGATAATCCAGCCCCTTGTCTGGATTGCCCATCCGGAAATGCACCCAGCCCATGCTGTCGAGAATGAAGGGGTCTTCGGGAGCAAGATCGAGGGCCTTCTGGATGTAGTCGCGCGCTTCGGGCAGGCGAAGATTGCGATCGGCAAACGTGTACCCCAGGGCGTTGAAGGCCTGGGCATGATCGGGCTTGAGGGCGATGAGGCGCTTCAAGCGCGATTCCACCTCGCCGAGATCATCGAGGCGCTCGGCGGCCATGGCCGAGTCGTACAGCAGGTCGGCATTGTCGGGCTCGCGCTCAAGAGCGGCACCCAGCACATCGAAGGCTTCGCGATAGGCCTTGGCGTCGCGCAGCACCTGGGCCTCGGCCTGCACCAGCTGCACCCGCTGCTGGGGTGTGCGCACCGTGATGGATTTCAGGTACAGGCGGGCCTCGGAGAGTTTGTTCTGGCGCGCCAGGATCGCGGCATAGCGCGCCGCCGCCGGCACCTGCTGTTCGCCCTCCTCCACCTGCGCGTACCAGCCAAGCGCCTCGTCGACGCGCTTGCGCTCTTCGGCGATCTGGCCCAGGTAGAACCGCAGCGTGTCGGGATCGCGGTAATTCAGGTCGATGGCGCGCTTGAAGCGCTCCTGGGCGGTGTCGAGGTCGTTGAGTTGCAGGGACAGCAGGCCGATGGTGACCACCAGCTCAGGGTTGTTGGGCGATTCCTGCTCAAGCTTGCCGAATTCGGCCCGCGCCTCCTCGGTGCGCTTGTCAGCCACCAGCAAACGCGCATAGATCAGGCGTGCCTCGCGCGCCTGGGGGTTGGCGGCAACCCAGGCAGCCAGGAACTCGATGGCCTTGGCGTTGGACTCGCGCGCCAGCGTCTGGGCGTTGAGCAGTGCGGCCGGCTCGAAGGACGGGCGCAACTTGAGGCATTGCTTCAGGGCGGCGCCCGCCACGTCGAACTTGCCAGCGGCGGCCGCCATTTGCGCCACGGCGAAGTGTGCCTCGGGCACGGCGGGATAGGGCGCGGCGAGGTCGCGCGTGAGGGCCAGCGCGGCGCTCTTGTCCTGGTGGCGGGAGAGCAGCCCGGTGATCTGCATGAAGGTGGCGCCTACCCGGGCCGGATCGCCGGACAGGAGCTTCTTGAGGAAGGGCTTGGCCTCGGTAAGCCGGTTACCGCTCACCAGGGCGTTGACGAGAGACTGGCGGGCAGGACTGGAGGCAGGCTCGATGTCCACCCAAAGTCCGGCGGCGTCGAGCGCGAGATCGTTGAAGCGACCAGAGGTGGCCAATTCAGTGGCGCGCCGGGCAATACGCGGGTCGCGGGTGGCCTGGGCTATTTCCAGGTAGGCCCGGGCGGCCAGGCGCAGGTTGCCGCGCTGGGCGGCGACTTCGGCCAACAGGAATTTGTAGAGCGTCTCGCGGCTCAGTTCGTTGGGCGGCAGCTTGGAGGGCGCCGTGGCGCCCAGCGCCTCCGCGGCACGGGCTTGCATTTCGTCGAGTGACTCGTCCGTATCGATGATCATGGGTGCCTGCGCCAGCTCACCCGCAGCCACCACGGTGGATGAGACCGCAGCCGGGTCAGCTTTCACCTGCGCGCAGGCCGACAGCGCCATGGTGGACAGGAGGACGGCAAAGAAAAGGGAACGCATGGAAGCTGCCTCAGAGGGGAAAGCGATGGTTGCCGGCGATGGGACCCGGGCGCTGCTTGCGCGGCTCGGACGCCGAAGAAGATGCGCGCTTAGAGGCCCTCGGGCCGGGGGAGTTCTTGGACCGGCGGGGCAGTTTAGGTATATTCCGGCGCGCTCACAAGGCGGCGCCAGGGGGCCGGCAGCCGCCCAAGCCGCGCCGCGGCGCCCCATTCATATTGATGACGATACCTGCGTGAACGACGCGCTTGCCCCGATCCTCGCCGCTTCGAATCTGTCGCGCCACTATGGCGCGCGCCATGCCGTGCGCGATGTGTCACTCACGGTGGCGCGCGGCGAGGTGCTCGGTCTGCTGGGACCCAACGGCGCGGGCAAGACCACCACGCTGCAGATGATCACCGGCAATCTGGCTCCGGACGCGGGCGAGGTGCGCATTCGCGGCATCGACCTGCTGGACAATCCCGTGGGCGCCAAACGCCACGTGGGTTATCTGCCCGAAACCCCGCCCCTGTACCGCGACCAGACGGTGCGCGAGTACCTACGGTTGGCGGCGCGGCTGCGTCGCGTGAGCAAAGCGAAGGTGGCCGCTGCCGTGGACCGCGCCATGGAACGCACCGGCGTGGGCGACGTGGCCGGGCGCCTCATCGGCACGCTGTCCAAGGGTTACCAGCAGCGGGTGGGCATCGCCCAGGCGATCGTGCACGAGCCCGATCTGGTGGTGCTGGATGAACCCACCGTGGGACTGGACCCCAACCAGATCCGCGACATCCGCGCCCTGGTGCGGGAACTGGCCGGCAGCCACTCGGTGATCTTGTCCACCCACATCCTGCCGGAGGTGGAGACGGTGTGCGACCGGGTGCAGATCCTCCACGACGGCCGGGTGGTATACGCCGATACCATCGCCGCGCTGCGCAACCAGCGCGGCGGCCAGGCGTTGACGGTGACGCTGCTGCGCCCGCCGGATGGCGAGACCCTGAGGGCGGTGCCGGGCGTGCGCAGCGCGGAACTGCTGGCCCCAGGGCGGTTTCGCCTGGTTCACGAACCCGGCGCCTCGCCCGCCGAGGCGCTGGCGCGCCGTTGCGTGGTGGACGACTGGGGCCTGGTGGCGCTGGTGCCCGAGGAAACCACGCTCGAGGAGGTGTTCGTGCAGCTCACCCAGCGCGATGAGGCCGAGGCCCCGGTGGCGGAGACACAACCATGATTGGCGTCATTGCCCGCAAGGAGCTGGCGGCCATGTTCCACACGCCGCTTGCCTGGCTGCTGCTGGCGGTGTTGCAGGCCATCTGCGGCTACGTGTTCCTGGTGGGCCTGGACGGCTACCTGGAGAAGGCGCCCATGCTGGCGCAGTATCCTGATCCCCCGGGGCTCACCGAGGTTGCTGCCGCGCCGGTATTCGGCACGGCGGCGTTTCTGCTGCTGCTGGCCACGCCGCTCATGTCCATGCGCCTCATCGCCGAGGAGCGGCGCAATCAGACCCTGGCGCTGCTGGTGTCCTCGCCGGTGAGCGCCAGCCACATCGTGCTGGGCAAGTTCCTCGGGCTGTTCGGGCTGCTTGCCCTGGCGGTGGGGCTGTTCACCCTCATGACGCTGTCGCTCTCGGCCTTCACGCCGCTGGACTATGGCCTGATCGCGGCCAACGCCGCGGGCGCCCTGCTGGTGGCCGCGCTGTGCGCGGCGGTGGGGCTGTACTGCTCGTCGCTCACCGCGCAACCGGTGGTGGCGGCGGTGTCGACGCTGGCGGCGCTGATCCTGTTCTGGGTGGTGGGCCTGGGCGCCTCCGACCCGTCCAGCTGGACGCGCTGGATCTCCATGCTCGGCCACTACCAGTCCTTCGCAAACGGGCTGGTGAACACCGCCGACCTGCTGTGGTTCGCGCTTGCCACGGCACTGTTCCTGGGCCTCGCCGTGCGGCGGCTTGACCGCGACCGGATCTACTCGTGATCGCTAGCCGCCGCCACCGCCTGCAGGCCATGGTCCAGAACGGCGCCTTCGCGGTGCTGATGGTGGCGGCTGCGCTGTTGATCGCAGTCCTGGCGGGGCGCAACCCGAAGCAATGGGACATCACCCAGAACGCACGCAACTCTCTTAGCCAGGGCAGCGTGCAGTTGCTGGCGTCGCTGAAGGAGCCTGTGAAGATCACCGCCTACGCCTCGCTGCAGGACCCCACCCTGGGCGACATTCGCAAGCGCATCTCCGATTTCATCGATCGCTATCGGCGCGTGAAGGCCAACATCTCCCTGGACTTCATCGACCCGCGCGAACAGCCCAAGGCGGCCAGCGCGGCCAATATCCGCGTAAACGGCGAGATGGTGGTGGAATACCAGGGCCGCTCCGAACATCTCACCGCGCTGGATGAGCAGGCGCTGACCACCTTGCTAACGCGCCTGGCGCGCGGCGCCGAGCGGCAGGTGCTGTTCCTCGACGGCCACGGCGAGCGCAAGCCCGATGGCGGTGCCAATCACGATCTGGGCGAGTTCGGCAAGCGGCTTGCCCAGAAGGGGTTGCGTCCCCTGCCCTTTTCCCTGGCCACGGTGCCCGACGTGCCGGCCAACGCCGCCTTGCTGGTGATTGCCAGCCCGCAGCTGGACTTGCTGCCGGTGGAGGTGGCGCGCATCCGCAAGTGGATCGAGGGCGGCGGCAATCTGTTCTGGATGATCGACCAGGAGCCGCTGCGCGGATTGCAGCCGGTGGCGGACTTTCTGGGCCTGCAACTGTCGCCTGGCGTGGTGGTGGACCCGGCGGCCAATGAGCTGAAGGCCTCGGCCACCCTGTCCATCGCCTCGGCCTATCCGCGGCATGCACTCACCCGCGGCTTCAGCGTGAGCACTGCCTTTCCCCTTGCCCGGCGCATCGCCTTCGACGACACCAACACCGTCTGGCGCTTCTCGCCGCTGGTGGAGGTGGCGCAGACGGGCTGGGTGGAAACGGGGGCCCTGGACGACCGTGTGAGGTTCGACCGCAACCGCGACACTCCCGGCCCGGTGACGGTGATGGCGGCCCTGGAACGCGACCTGAACGGCAAGACGCAGCGCGTGGTGGTGGCCGGCAGCGGCCACTTTCTCGCCAACACCTATGCGGGGCTGCTGGGCAACCTCGACCTGGGCGTGAACGTGGTGAACTGGCTCTCCGGCGATGACAGTCTGGTGACGCTGCAGCCGCGCTCGCGGGTGGATGGCGACGTGAAGCCGTCGCGCGCCTGGCTCACCTTCATCGCCATCACCTCGCTGCTGGCCGTGCCGCTGGCCTTCCTGTTCACCGGCGGCATGATCTGGTGGCAGCGGCGCCGCGCCTGAGCCCGCTCGCGCCATGAATCGCGCCTTGCTCACCAACGCGGCGCTGGCGTTGCTGGTGGCGGCCGTGAGCGCCTGGCTGTGGCTCAAGCCGGCCGACGCCCCGGGAGAGCCGGAGTTCCCGGTTTCCGCACTCAAGCCCGCCGACGTAAAGACTCTGCGCATCGGGCGCCCGGGCGCCCCCGACATCGTGGTGGAGCGCCGCCCGGCGGGCTGGCGGCAGGTGGCGCCCGTGGAGGCTCGCGCCGACGCCATGCGCGTGGAGGGGCTGCTCGAGGTGCTGAAGGCGCGCTCCCGCAGCCGCCTGCCGGCCCAGGACCTGGAGCGCTTCGACCTGCAAGCGCCGGTGGCGCGCCTCACCGCGAACGGCGAGACGCTGGCCTTCGGTGCCATCAACCCGGTCACTGGAGAGCAGTACGTACTGGCGGGCCGGCAGGTCTACCTGCTGAGGCCGTCCTACGGGCAGGACCTGCCAGCGCGCGGCGAGACCATGGCCAGCAAGCTGTTGCTGGGCGAGGACGAGCAACCCGCGGCATTCCTGCTGCCCGGGCGCCGGGTGCAGCGGCGCGATGGCAAGTGGGAACAATCACCGCCTCCCGGCAACGCCGCCGCGCTATCCCAGGACGACTACCAGCGCTGGGTGGACCGATGGCGCTTCGCCTCCAGCCTGCTCACCCTTGCGGCGCCCGGACAGCCCCGCGGGGACCAACTCGTGGTCGAGCTTGCCGATGGCCGGAAGATCGAACTGCTGGCGCGCGAGGAGGCCGGCGGCTGGCGCCTGGTGCGGCTGGACGAGAAGCTCGAGTACCGTTTTGCCGCCGAGCAGCGCGCCCGGTTGCTGGACGGCCCGACGGCGCAACCGCGCTGACACACCGCCCATGCCAGAATTGCCCGAGGTGGAGACCACCCGGCGCTCGCTCGAACCGTATCTGCGCGGCCGAGTGGTGCGCAGACTGACGGTGCGCGAGCGCCGCCTGCGCTGGCCGGTGGAACCGGGGTTGGAGGCCAGGCTTGCGGGGGCGCGAATCACCACGCTGGCGCGGCGCGCCAAGTACCTCCTGATCGGCACCGACCGCGGCTGGCTGATGGTGCACTTGGGCATGTCCGGCAGCCTGCGGGTGGCGCTGCCGGACACGCCACCGCGCGAGCATGATCATTTCGACCTCGCCCTGGACGACGGCACGGTGCTGCGCTACCACGACCCGCGCCGCTTCGGCAGCCTGCACTTCACCACCGACGATCCGAACCGGCACGCCTTGCTGGCCGCCGCCGCGCCCGAGCCGCTGGAGGCGGATTTCGACGGTGCGTACCTGCGCACCGTAAGCCGCGGGCGGCGCGTGGCCATCAAGCAGTTGCTGCTCAACGGCCGGCTGGTGACGGGCGTGGGCAACATCTACGCCTCGGAGGCCTTGCACCGCGCCGCCATCCACCCTGCCACGGCGGCCCGGCGGCTGTCGGTGGCGCGCTGCGAACGGCTGGCCGGCGCGGTAAAGGAAACCCTTGCCCGGGCCATCGAGGCCGGCGGTAGCAGCCTGCGCGACTATGTCAACGGCGCGGGCGAGCCCGGCTGGGCGCAGATGAGCTACGCGGTGTACGAACGAGAAGGACAGCCCTGCCCGCGCTGCGGCGCCACGGTGCGCCGCATGGTGCAGGGACAGAGATCCACCTTCTACTGCCCCGGCTGCCAGCGGCGCTGACTCTCAGGCCGCTCGACGAGCAGCCATGAGGCCGCGGTACTTGAGGTCCAGTTGCTCGCGGGTTTCCGGGTGTCCGGGGTCGGAAACGATGCAGTCCACCGGGCACACCTCCACGCACTGCGGCTGGGCGAAATGACCCACGCACTCGGTGCAGCGGCGCGGCTCGATGACGTAGATCTCCTCGCCCATGGCGATGGCGTCGTTCGGGCACTCGGGCTCGCACACGTCGCAGTTGATGCAATCGCTGGTGATGAGCAGGGCCATGGGACGGCGCTCAGAGGCCGGGAGCCTTCTTGGCGCGCAGCCGCTCCAGCAACCGCGGGTTGACGAAGGGCGCCACGTCGCCACCCAGGGTGGCGATTTCGCGCACCATGGTGGCAGAGATGAACTGGTACTGTTCCGCGGGCGTTAGAAACAGCGTTTCCACGTCGGGGTACAGGATGCGGTTCATGCCAGCCATCTGGAATTCATACTCGAAATCGGACACGGCGCGCAGACCGCGCAGGATGATCCTGGCGTCCAGCTGCTTGAGGAACACCATCAGCAGGCCGGAGAAACCGCGCACCTCCACGTTGCCGAAGGGCGCGAGCACCTCCCGCGCCATGTCCACGCGCTCCTCCAGCGTGAAGAAAGGGCTCTTCCCGCGGCTCGCGGCCACCGCCACCACCACGCGGTCGAAGAGGTCGGCGGCACGCCTGACGAGGTCCTCGTGGCCGCGGGTGAGCGGGTCGAAAGTACCCGGGTAAACCGCTGTCTTCATGGCGACTGGCGTCGAAACAAGTGCGCGTGGACATGACCGGCGGCCAGGCTGCGATGCAGAATCCAGCCGGCAGGCGGAAGCTGTGGCCGCGGGGCCTCGACGTAGAGATCACCCTCATCGGTGACCCGCGCGGCTGCCAGGGCCAGCAGCGCCGGGTAGTCCGTGTCCGCGAAGGGCGGATCGAGGAACACCACATGAAAGCGGCGCGGGTCGAGGCGCAAGAATTCTAGCGCATCGCCCGCCATCACCGACACGGCAGACAGCCCCAGAGCGCGGGCGTTGTCTTGCAGTGCGCGGCGGCAAACCCCATGGCGATCGAGCATGACCACGGTGCGCGCGCCGCGGGAGGCAGCCTCGAAACCCAGCGCACCACTGCCCGCGAAGGCGTCTAGGCAATCACGCCCCGACAGGTCCTGGCCGAGCCAGTTGAAGAGGGTTTCGCGCACCCGGTCGGGCGTGGGGCGCAACCCTGGCACCGGGGGAAAGGCTATCTGGCGGCTGCGATGGGTACCGCCCACGATGCGCAGGCGCTGCGTGCCGGCGCCGCCGCGGGCACCGGGAGCAGGCCTCACGGCTTGGGCGGCTGGGGCCCGACCACCACGGTGACCATGCGGCCCGGATCGAGCCGGCGGCGGAAGGCATCGCGCACCTGCTCCACCGTCACCGCCTCGATGGCGGGCACGAATTGGTCGAGATAATCGAGCGGCAAGTGGTAGAAGCCAATGGTGCCCAGGTAATCGTGGATCTTGCGGTTGCTGTCGATGCGCAGCGGGAAGCCGCCCACGAGGTTGCTGCGCGCAGCCTCCAGCTCCTTCTCGGTGGGGCCCTCCCGGACAAAGCGCGCCAAGGTTTCGCGCACCACGGCGAGCGCCTCGTCGGCCTGCTCTTTCTTGGTTTGCAAACCCATCTGGAAGGGGCCCAGTTCGGCGTAGGGCGCGAAGTAGCTGTAGGAACTGTAGGCCAGGCCGCGCTTCTGGCGCACCTCGTCCACCAGCCGCGATGCGAAGCCGCCGCCTCCAAGCACGTAGTTGCCCACGAACAGCGGGAAGTAGTCGGGGTCGTTGCGGCGCAGCCCTGGCTGGCCCACCAGGATGTGGCTCTGGGAGGCCGGGTGCGGGATGCGCCGCTCGGCCGCCGCCGGCAGCGGCGTGACCGGCGCGAGGGCCGGCAGCGGCCCATCAGCGCGCGGCAAGCCGGCGGTGAGGCGGCGCGCCAGCGCATCGGCATCGGCGCGCGAGAGGTCGCCCATGATTGCCACCACCGCCCAGTCGGAGCGCATCCAGCGGCGATAGAAGGCGATCACGTCATCACGGGTGATACGCGGCACCGAATCCAACTCGCCAGCGGCGCGCAGGCCGTAAGGATGGTCGCGGAACAGCGCTGCGGCAAAGGCTCTCTCGGCGGTGGTCTCGGGCTTGGTGTCGGCTTCCCGCAGCCCAGCCAGCAGGCGTTCTTTTTCACGGGACAGCACCGGTTCGGGAAAGGCCGGTTCGAGCAGCACGCGGGCGAGAACCCCCACGGCCTGCTCGCGCTCGGCAGGGCTGGACAGGGTGCGAAGCTGGTAGCCGCTGCGGTCGGGATCGAAGCGCGTGCTCATCTGCGCACCCACATCGGCCAGCCGCGCCGAGAGCTCGCTCTCGGACAGGCCGCCTGCGCCCATGCGCATGAGGCCAATGGCGAGATTGGCCGTTCCCGAGGTGGCACGGCTGTCGCGGGCATGGCCGGCAGGGAAATCCACGCTCACGTCGATCATGGGCAGTGCGCGGTTCTCCACGAAATACACGCGCGCGCCGTTGTCAAGGGTCCAGTGCTGGATGGGCAGCAGCGCCCAGGCCGAGCGCAGCGGCAACAGGCAGGCGAGGGCGCCAGCGAGAAGGGAGAAAAAACGTGCGTTCATGACGGTTGCCTGGAGAAGAATCAGTTGCCGGAGGCCTTGCGCGTGCCGCCCTGCGGCTCGAGCACACCCACGGTGAGGTTGTCGTCGGTGAAGTAGCGCCGCGCCACTTCGCGCACCTGCTCGGCGGTGACTTCGCGCAGCTTGCGCGCCAGCGCATCGCCCGCGTCGAAGGGCAGTCCGACGGTGTGCAGCATCCCGATCTGCATGGCCTGGTAGAACATGGAGTCGCGCTGGAACACCTGGCTGGCGATCACCTGCGCCTTGACCCGTTGCAGTTCGCCCTCCTCCACGCCCTGCTCCGCCACCTTGCGGATCTCGGCACGCAATTCCCGTTCGAGCTCATCGGCGTCGTGCCCCGGGGCGGGTACGGCATCCATGAAGAACATGCCGGGGCCGCGGTTGATGGCGTCGAAGCTCGCGCCAGCACTTACCGCGAGGCGTTCCTGTTTCACCAGCCGGTTGTCCAACCGCGCGGCATCGCTGCCGTCGAGCACGCCCGCCAGCACCTGCAGGGCATAGGGCTCCCAGTCGGCGGCCACGTCGCGGATCACCGGGGCATGCCAGCCCAGCACCAGGTAGGGCAGCTCGCCAGGGCCCTTCACCTTGACACGCTTGATGCCGCGCTGGGGCGGCTCCGCCTGCGGCTTGCGCACCGGCAAGGCCCGCGGCGGGATAGGGCCGAAGTGGCGCTGGGCGAGCTCGAAGACCTCCGCGGGCGCCACATCGCCCACCACCACCAGCGCCGCGTTGTTGGGGGTGTACCAGCGCTGATACCACTGGCGCGCGTCCTCGGCAGTCATGTTTTCGAGGTCGTTCATCCAGCCCACGATGGGCCATTTGTAGGGCGAGTTGGTGTAGGCCACAGCCATCATCTGCTCAAAGAGCAGCGCGCGCGGCTGGTCCTCGGTGCGCAGGCGACGCTCTTCCATGACCACGCGGATTTCCTTGGCGAACTCCTCGTCGGAGAGCACCAGGTTGTGCATCCGGTCGGCCTCGAGTTCGAGCGCCTTGGGCAGGCGCGACTTGTGCAACTGCTGGAAATAGGCGGTGTAGTCCTTGCTGGTGAAGGCGTTGTCGCGCCCGCCGGCCGCGGCGATGGTGCGGGAGAAAGTGTCACCCGGATTGGCCGCCGTGCCCTTGAACATCATGTGTTCGAGCACGTGAGCCACGCCGGTGGTGCCGGCGCTCTCGTCCATGCTGCCGGCGCGGTACCACACCATCGAGGCCACCGTGGGAGCGCGGTGGTCCTCCATGACGATCACGCGCATGCCGTTGTCAAGGCTGCGCTCGTGAAGATCGCCCTGGCCGGCATTGGCGGTCAGAGCCCACAGGCAGGCAGCCGCAGGCAGGAGAAATTTCGGTTTCATGTTGGGGAGCTTCCGGGCACTGGAATAGAATCGGAACAGGGCGCCACGCCAAGGAACAAACCCCAGCCGCACGGCGGTGACGGGCCTGGCAGGATCGGCGATGCGGCGCCATCGAAATCGAAAGCGCACGGCGCGCCGTCAAAGCAGCCCCGTGCGTCAGCGGCGGCTCAGACACTCTATCACCATGTTTGGTTTCCTGAAGGGCGATGCCGGTGAGGGCGCGCGCGACGCGCGGCCGTGGCACGAACGGCTGCGTGACGGGCTGTCCGCCACGCGCACGCGCTTGGGCGGCGGGCTTGCGAAGCTGTTCTCCGGCGGCCGGGCGGCGGACGAGTCGCTCTATGAGTCTCTCGAGGAGTTGTTGCTCACCTGCGATGCCGGCGTGGCCGCCACGGCGCACCTGATCGAACAAACGCGCCAACGTGCTCGCAGGGCGGGTGCGGCCGATGCCGAGGGCGTGCGCCAGGCGCTCAAGGACTCGCTGCTGGCGCTGCTGGCGCCACTTGAACAACCGCTGGACGTGGCATCCCGCAAGCCTTTCGTGATCCTTCTGGTGGGGGTCAACGGCGCCGGCAAGACCACCTCCATCGGCAAGCTGGCCCGGTTGTTGCGCTCCGACGGCCGCTCGGTTTTGCTGGCGGCCGGGGACACCTTCCGCGCGGCCGCCCGGGAACAGCTCGACGAGTGGGGCCGCCGCAATGGTGTGACCGTGATTGCCCAGCAATCGGGCGACCCTGGCGCCGTGGTGTTCGATGCCATCCAGTCCGGCGCCGCCCGCGGCATCGACGTGGTGCTTGCAGATACCGCGGGACGGTTGCCCACCCAGTTGCATCTGATGGAAGAATTGAAGAAGGTCCGGCGCGTGGCGGCCAAGGCGCTGCCCGGTGCGCCCCATGAGGTGCTGCTGGTGCTGGACGCCAACACCGGCCAAAACGCCGTCAACCAGGTCAAGGCCTTCGACGACGCGCTGGGTCTCACCGGGCTGGTGCTCACCAAGCTCGACGGCACCGCCAAGGGCGGTGTGATTGCCGCCATTGCCCGTGAGCGGCCCGTGCCGGTGCGTTTCATCGGCGTGGGAGAGGGTATCGAGGACCTGCGGCCTTTCGTGGCGGGGGCGTTCGTGGATGCGCTGTTCGACTGAAAGCGGGTGCAGCGCCCCCCCCCCGGCAGACTTGGAACCCCCCGGCCGATGGCCCACGACACGGCGCTGATTTCCCTTTCAGGCGTGGCCCGGCACTACCCGGGCGGCGTTGAGGCCTTGCGCGGGGTGTCCCTGCAGGTGGCGCGCGGCGACTTGGTGGTGGTGAGCGGGCCGTCGGGAGCGGGCAAAACCACGCTTCTGAGGCTCATGGCAGCCATCGAAAGGCCTACGGCGGGAAGCGTACTGGTGAATGGTCAGAACGTGGCAGCGCTGCGGCCGCGGGCCATTCCCTGGCTGCGGCGCAATTTCGGACTGGTGTTCCAGGACCACAAGTTGCTGTCGGATCGCTCGCTTTTCCACAATGTGGCCCTGCCACTGCGCATCGCTGGATTCGAGCCGCGCGAAGCGGCCCGCCGGGTGCGGGCGGCCCTGGACAAGGTGGGCCTGCTTCACCGCGAACGGGCCATGCCGGCCGCCCTGTCAGGGGGCGAGCAGCAGCGCGCGTGCATCGCCCGCGCCATCGTGCATCGCCCCGCAATCGTGCTGGCTGATGAGCCCACCGCGAACCTGGACATGGCCTATGCCAGCGATATCGTGTCGCTGCTTGGCGCGTTCCACGGCGTGGGGTCGACGCTGGTGATCGCTACTCACGACGTGGCGGCATTCACACCGCTGGGGCCGCGACAGGTGTACCTTTGCGCCGGTCTGGTGGGTCCGCAAATGCAGTCATGAAGACCTGGCTGCGGGAACATCGCTTGGCCCTGCACGAGGCCCTCGGGCGGCTTGCAAGTCAGTCCGTGGGATTTGCACTTACGGTGCTGGTGATCGGCATCGCTGCGGCGCTGCCGCTGGGGCTGCGGCTGCTCACGGGCGCCGTGGACGTGCTGGACCGCGGCCCCGTGGCGACGGCGCAGCTGACGGTGTTTGCCACCGTGGACGCGGCTCCGCCGGTGGTCCAGGCTCTCGGCGAGCGGCTCGGGCGCCATCCGGCCGCGGCCGGGGTGCGCTTCGTGAGCCGCGATCAGGCACTCGCGGCCCTGCACCGGGATGCTGGCCTCGCCCAGCTCATGGAAGACCTGGGCAGCAATCCCTTGCCCGATGCGTGGATTGTCACCGCACGGGGGGGCGACGCCGCGGGCCTGGAGACGCTGCGCGACGAGGTATCGGGCTGGGCGGGCGTGGATCAGGTGCTGCTTGACGCGGACAGGGCACGCACGCTGCGCGCCCTGGCAGGGGGCCTGCGCCAGACGGCGCGCCTGCTGGGGGCGCTGTTGGGTGTGGCGCTGGTGGCGGTTTGCTTCAGCACGGTTCGCTTGCAGGTGCTCACCCAGCGCGAGGAAATCGAGGTGGCCAAACTGATCGGGGCCACCGACGCCTTCATCCGCCGGCCATATCTGTACTTCGGAACGCTGCAAGGCTTGGTCAGCGGCCTAGTGGCTTTCGGGGTGGTGGCTGGCGGTAGCGAATCGCTGCGGCACGCACTGGCGCCGGCGGAACTTGGAGCGGTAGCAGTGCTGGATGCCTTGGCACCAGACCTCGCGAGTCTTTGGCTTGCCGTTGGGGTTGGGGGCGTTCTCGGGTGGCTGGGCGCGTGGTTGTCGGTGAGCGAGCACTTGCGCCGGACGAGTCCGGGCGGCTAGGCCTCGGGCGTTTCTACTGGAAACTTCCCTGTTTGTTGGCACTCTAATGCGCTGAGTGCTAGAGTATTGCCAACGGAGGAAATCCCAGTTATGGCTACTGCCTTGGTTCCCTTTACCGGTATTGCCAGCGCGTCAAGCCTGGATAGTTATATTTCTGCAGTCAACCATGTCCCGCTCCTGACCCAGGAGGAAGAGACACGGCTGGCGCGCCAGTTCCGCGACCAGGACGACCTGCTCGCAGCGCATCAGTTGGTGCTTTCTCATCTGCGTCTCGTGGTCGCCATTGCCCGCGGCTACCTGGGGTACGGGTTGCCCCAGGCCGACCTGATTCAGGAGGGAAACATCGGGCTCATGAAGGCTGTCAAGCGCTTTGATCCGGAGCGGGGCGTGCGCCTGGTGTCCTTTGCGGTCCACTGGATTCGCGCGGAAATTCACGAACACATCCTGCGTAACTGGCGCATCGTGAAGATCGCCACCACCAAGGCGCAGCGCAAGCTGTTCTTCAACCTGCGCAGCATGAAGCAGGGCCTGAACACGCTCACTTCCACGGAGGTGGAGAGCGTGGCAAGCCAGTTGCGGGTCAAGCCTGAGGAAGTGGTGGAAATGGAAACCCGCCTCGGCGGGCAGGACGTGGCTCTCGAGTCCTCGTCCGAGGACGAGGACGAGAGCTTCAGCCCCATCGCCTATCTGACCAACGCGGAAGATGAGCCGGCCCGCATCCTGGAGCAGGCCGAGCAGGAATCCCGGCGCAGTGGCGGTCTTGCGCAGGCTCTGGCGGGTCTGGACGCGCGTAGCCGTCGCATCATCGAGGCGCGCTGGTTGCGTGAAGAGGGCCAGTCAGCCACCCTGCACGAATTGGCAGACGAATTCGGCGTATCCGCCGAGCGCATTCGCCAGATCGAGGCCCAGGCCATGAAGAAAATGCGCACCGCCATGAACTGAAGACTTTCCAGGCTGGTATGGGCCCTCAGCGCCCCCGGAGCCATGGAGTTTCGGGGGAGTTGGTTTTTCTAGCGCCCGGCCAGTAGCAGGCGAATATCTTCTTCGAGCCCCGCGCCTGACTGCTGCGCCGTCACGAACAAGCGCAGCCGGCCCTGGGGGTCGAAGATGAAGCTGCCGGAGGTATGGTCCACCGTGTAGGTTTCAGGGGTGGCACCGGACTGTTTCTGGAAAATCACCCGGAATTCCCGGGCCGCGCGGGAAATCGCAGCGGCATCGCCCGTGAGACCCAGGAAAGCGGGGTTGAAGGCGGTGACGTATTGCCCCAGCCGGGCCGGGGTGTCGCGATCCGGATCCACAGTCACCATCACCACCTGCACTCGGCTGCCCTCGGGCCCGAGGGCACTTAGCACTTGGGAGAAACGCGCCAGCGCCGTGGGACACACGTCCGGGCAGTAGGTGAAGCCGAAAAACACCACCAACACCTTGCCGCGAAAATCGGCCAGCGTGCGCGGCCGGCCATCGTGGCCAGTGAGTTCAAGCGCGCGGCCAAAATCCGCGCCGGTGACATCGGTGGACTGGAAGGACGGCTGCTCGCGCGAGGTGCAGCCCGCCAGAGCCAGCAACAGCAGCACCAGCCCGGTGCGGTAAAACAACCGCCTCACCAACGCACGTAGTGGTCCACGAGCAGCGCTGCAAACAGCGCCGTCAGGTACACGATGGAGTAGCGGAAGGTGCGCTGGGCGAGGGTATCGCTGTATTCGCGCCACAGGCGCCACGCGTAGTGCAGGAACAATCCGCCCAGTGCCAGGGCTGACACCAGATAAATCCAGCTGCTCATGCGCGTGGCAAAGGGCATGACGGATACGGCCACGAGGATCACCGTGTACAGCAGCACATGAAGGCGCGTGAAGGCCTCCCCGTGAGTCACCGGCAGCATGGGCAAACCGGCACGGGCATACTCCTTGCGTCGGTACAGCGCCAGGGCCCAGAAGTGCGGTGGGGTCCATGCAAAGATGATGAGAAAAAGGATCAGCGCATCATGGGACAGGCCGCCAGTGACCGCTGCCCAGCCAAGCACCGGCGGCATGGCGCCCGAGGCGCCCCCGATGACGATATTCTGAGGCGTAGCTGGCTTTAGCAGCACCGTGTAGACCACCGCATAACCCAGGAAGGTGCACAGGGTGAGCCACATGGTGAGGGCATTACACCAGTGGTGAAGGACGTAAAGGCCAATTCCGCCGATTACCACCGAAAAACCCAGCGCCTGGGCGGAGGTGAGCTGTCCCATGGGCAGCGGCCGCGCACGGGTGCGCGCCATCACGGCGTCGATTTTCTGCTCCACCAGACAATTGATCACGGCCGCGGCGCCAGCCACCAGTGCAATGCCCACGGTGCCCGCCAGCAGCGGCACCAGCGGCACCCAGCCGGGCACCGCGAGGAACATGCCGATCACCGCCGTGAAGACGATCAGCGACACCACCCTAGGCTTGGTGAGTTGGTAGTACTGATAGAAGCGGGAAACCTTCGGCAGCAGGGCGGTGCTGGTGGACATCGGCGAGACTCTCAAGCTCAAGCGCTGCAAGCGCGGAAGTTTAGCACCACGAGCATCACCAGCAGCGCTGCTGCGCCGGCGTTGTGGGCCACCGCCAGGGGGAGGGGCAATACCCACAGCACATTGGCGATACCGATGCCCGCTTGCGCCAGCACCAGCAGGCCCGCGGCGGTGCCGGCAGCACGAGTCTGGCGATGGTGTCGAGCCTTCCAGGCCGCAAACAGCACCGCCGCCAAAACCACCAGCGCCCACTTGCGGTGCAACCACTGGATGGCGTTGAGGGAAGCGTTTGACAGGGGTTCGCCGGCAGCGGTGACGCCCAACTGTCGCCACAGAGTGAAGCCGTGGCTGAAATCCATGTCGGGCAGCAGGGCGCCATGGCACAGGGGATAGTCCGGGCAGGCCATACCCGCATAGTTGGTGCTGACCCAGCCACCCAGGGCGATCTGTAGCCCAACGGCGGTCAACGCTGCCCATGCCCATCGCGGGGCTGGTCTGCGCGCCGGGGCCAGGCCGCCCAACGGGCTCTGGCGGGCTGCCAGCCACGCCAACAAGGCAAGCGTGGTCATGCCGCCAAGCAGGTGGGTGGTCACAATCACCGGCATCAGCAGCAGGGTCACGGTCCACATTCCGAAGGCGGCCTGCACCATCACCAGACCCACCAGTCCCACTGCGAGCGCGGGTGACTGACCCAGGGCATGGCTCCACCGGACGCCCAGGACCGCCAGGGCCAACACCAGCAGGCCCAGTACGCCCGCCAGATAGCGATGAATCATCTCGATCCAGGCCTTGCGATGCTCCACCACACTGTCGGGGAACCGATCGCGGACCTGGGCGAGCGCCGCCTCCGAGGCGGGTACGCCCACGTGGCCGTAGCAGCCCGGCCAATCGGGGCAGCCCAGCCCGGCATCGGAGAGGCGTACGAAGGCCCCGAACACCACCACCACAAAGGCGAGGCCCAGGGCCGTCACGACAAGTCGCCGGTAAGTCGTGCGCGTATCCATGCTCAGCCGATCCTCGAAACCTTGAGCAGGTGGCCCAGGTCCTTGCGGATGCGCTGTGGATCGGCTTCACGCGGGAAGCGCATCATCAGGTTACCCAGGGGATCGATGAGATACAGGTGGTCGCGTGCCGAGGCAGGCGCCGTAAACAATCCCAGTAGAGCGGGCGAGGGGGACTTGACCACCACCGTGCCGGCATACTCCCGCAGCACCTCCGCACTTGGTGTGCCGCCGTCGTCCACCAGCCAAGCGCGCTCCACACGCTCCATCTCCTTGCCCTGGGTCAGACGCACTTGACGCATCTGCCAGAGTTTGGCTTGGCAAGCGGGCGCGCAATCAGCGCTGTCCACCATGATCAATACCCATCGCCCCTTGAGCGGCGCGAGCGGGGCTGCGCTGCTGCCAGCCTTGGCTTCGATCTGCGCGGGGTCCAGCAGCTCACCATAGTTGCGAAGACTGCTGGGTTTCCAGAGATAGTAGAGGGCGTAGGAACCGATCACGGGCGCCGCACAGAGCGCGAGGATCATCCAGAACTCACGCCGGCGGGGTTTCGGGGAGACTGCGTCGGACATGGAAGAACACCGTGAGAAAAATGGTCAGAACCGAAAGGGCGGCCCACTGAAAGGCATACCCGTAGTGCTTTGCCGCGCCGCTCTCGGGGCGTGGCCAGTCGCGCACCAGACCGTCGTCCAAAGCCCCGCCATGCTGTTCGAGCACGAATCCGTGCAACGCCATGGGATGGGCGGCAGCAAACCGCTCCAGTGTGACGTTCTGCCACACGGGCCCGCGCGGCGCTTCAGAAGACAGTTCCACGAAGCGTCGGTTCGCTGGCAAAGCGATGCCTTCGATACGCACTTCGTCCTGCGGGGTAGCAATGGTGGGCAGCACCCCCCGGTCGGGCCCAGCCGCGATCCACCCGCGATTGACCAGCACCGCACGGTTGCTGCCCGAGAGCAGCAAGGGCATGTACACGTGATACCCAGCCCTCTGGCGTTGCACCTGATTGTCGGCCAGCACAAGCGCCCGGGGCTCGAAGCGTCCGATGGCCACCACGCGCCGGAACCGGGCGCTCGCCTCGGTCACGAGCGAATCGCCCAGGGCCATGGAGACGGCCGCGTTGGCAGCCTCGATGTCAGCGGCGACGCGATCCTTCTCGCGACCGCGAGACAACTGCCAGAAGGCCGCCGAAACCGTGAGGGACACCACCGCGGCGGCAGCCAGTAGCGGAAAGAGTGAAGAAATGCGTTTCATGGGCGCGGTCCGCTTCCGATAGACTGGAAGCCTCTCTGGAAGCGGCCCATGAAGATCGTCATCATCCTGTTCCTGCTGATCATCCTGGCGAGCCTTGGCTCGGCTCTGTTCTTTCTGATGCGCGACAAGGGTGGCACTGACCGCACGGTGCGGGCGCTCACCTGGCGCGTGGGCCTTTCCCTGGCGCTGTTTCTGCTGTTGATGGCGAGCTACAAGCTGGGCTGGATCGCCCCACAGCGCTAAAAAAAAAACGCCGCACCCGACTGCGTGCGGCGACGCCACGTCCCTGCCTGGGCAGGGTCCCTCCTCCCCCGTCGGACTATCTTGCCCCTGGGTGTTTGGTTTATAGCCAGTAGACCAGCACAAACAGGAGCAGCCAGACCACGTCCACAAAGTGCCAGTACCAAGACACAGCCTCGAAACCGAAATGATGTTCGGGCTTGAAGTGGCCGGCGAGACAGCGCCCCAGGATGACGATAAGCATGATGGTGCCGATGGTCACATGGAAGCCGTGAAAGCCGGTGAGCATGAAGAACGTGGCGCCATAGGCCCCCATGGCGAGGTTCAGGTTGAGTTCGTGGAAAGCGTGGTAGTACTCGTAGGCTTGCAGGCTCAGGAACAGCAGGCCAAGGGCAATGGTGGCGGCCAGGCCGACATTGAGCTGGAAGCGATTACCCACCTTGAGAGCCCAGTGGGCCCAGGTGACGGTGGCGCCGGAGGTAAGCAATATCAGCGTGTTGATGGCCGGTAGACCCCACGCACCCATGGGCGTGAAGCTTTCCTCGATGTGCGGCCCGGAAATCGGCCAGCCCGCCTTGAACTCGGGCCACAGGTACTCACCCGTGGCGCCATGCGAAAGGTCCGGAACGGACAGCACACGCATGTAGAACAGGGCGCCAAAGAAGGCCGCGAAGAACATCACTTCCGAGAAGATGAACCAGCTCATGCTCCAGCGGAAGGAAATGTCCACCTGCATGTTGTATTTGCCGCCCTCGCTTTCGCGCGCCACCACGCCGAACCAGCCAAACAGCATGTAGACCAGGATGCCAAACCCCACCAGCAGCAACCAGGGGCCCGCCCCGATGGAATTCATGGTGAGCGCCGCACCAAACCCCAGGAACAGCAGCGCCATGGCGCCCACGGCCGGCCACATGGACGGAGTAGGAATGAAGTAAGCGTTGGCTTGTTGCATCGTTTTCAGGCTCCCCTCGATGACAGTGCGACTTGCCGCCGGGACTCACGACCCGGCGTTCTAACCCCGCCGTGCCGCAGGTGCGGCGGACGCCGCATCGGGCCGCGTCGGACCCTCGATGCGAAAGAAGGTGTAGGAAAGGGTAACGGTGTTTACATCCGCCGGAAGGTCCGGGTGAACCACGAACGTCACCGGCATACGGCGAATCTCACCAGCGCCAAGTTCCTGCTTTGCGAAACAGAAACAATCGAGCTTGCGGAAGTACTGTCCTGCCAACTGAGGGCCGTAACTCGGAATGGCCTGCCCGGCCACGGGCGCCGTTGACTTGTTGCGAACCTCGAACACCACCTGGGCAAGTTGCCCGGGGTGTACCCGGACGCTTCGCTCAAGAGGCCGAAACTCCCACGGCAGGTCGTTGCGCAAATTGGCGTCGAGTTCGAGCACCAACGTGCGCGATTTGTCCACCTGTGTGTTCACCACCGCGTCTGCTTTCTGCAGATCGTTGATCCCAGTGACTTCGCAGATTTTCTTGTAGAACGGTACGAGTGCAAACCCGAAACCGAACATCGCCACCGCAACCACGGCGAGTTTGCCGAAGGTGATGCGGTTGGCGGCGTTCATCGGGACGGCCAGAACCAGTGATGAACGATGATGGCGACATAGAAGCCCACCACCACCGCCAACAGCACGCCCAGCGTGCGCCATTTGCCGCCGCGCGCGTGACGTGCCTGGAGGGTGGTCATGGACGAACCGCCTATTCCGTCACTTCACTACCGGCGGGGTTTCGAAGCTGTGGTAGGGCGCTGGCGAGGGCAGCGTCCACTCCAGGCTGTCGGCGCCTTCCCAAGGCTTGGCAGGCGCCTTCTCGCCCCCGCGGATGCATTTGATGACGGCGGCCAGGAAGATGAGTTGCGACAGTCCGAACCCGAAGGCACCCACCGACGCAATGGCGTTGAAATCGGCAAACTGGGTGGAGTAATCGGGGATGCGTCGTGGCATGCCCGCCAGCCCGAGGAAATGCATCACGAAGAAGGTGAGGTTGAAGAAGATCATCGAGCACCAGAAATGCGCCTTGCCCAGCCTTTCATCCACCATGTGGCCGGTCCATTTGGGGAGCCAAAAATAGATGCCGGAGAAGATGGCAAACAGCGAACCTGCCACGAGCACGTAGTGGAAGTGCGCCACCACGTAGTAGGTGTCTTGCAACTGGATGTCTACCGGGGTGACCGACAGGATCAGGCCGGTGAAGCCGCCCATGGTGAACACGAAAATGAACCCCACGGCGAACAGCATGGGCGTCTCGAAGGTCATGGAGCCGCGCCACATGGTGGCAACCCAGTTGAAAACCTTCACGCCCGTGGGCACAGCGATCAGCATGGTGGCGTACATGAAGAACAGCTGCCCCGCCGCCGGCATGCCGGTGGTGAACATGTGGTGCGCCCACACGATGAAGGACAGGATGGCGATGGAAGCCGTGGCGTACACCATGGATGAGTAGCCGAACAGCGGCTTGCGCGCGAAAGCGGGAATCACCTGCGACACAATGCCGAAGGCCGGCAGGATCATGATGTACACCTCGGGGTGCCCGAAGAACCAGAACACGTGCTGGTAGAGCACCGGGTCACCGCCGCCCGCGGCGTTGAAGAAATGGGTGTCGAAGTGCCGGTCCGTAAGCAACATGGTGACCGCCCCGGCCAGCACAGGCATCACGGCGATCAGCAGATAGGCAGTGATCAGCCAGGTCCACACGAACAGCGGCATCTTCATGAGCGTCATACCCGGCGCGCGCATGTTCAGGATGGTGGTGATGATGTTGATGGAACCCATGATGGACGAGGCGCCCATGATGTGTATGGCGAAGATAGCCAGGTCCATGCCCATGCCCTGCTGTACCGACAGCGGTGCGTAGAGCGTCCAGCCGGCGCCGGTGGCGCCCCCGGGCACGAAGAACGACACCACCAGCAAGGCCGCCGCGGGCGGCAGCAGCCAGAAACTGAAGTTATTCATGCGCGCGAAGGCCATGTCCGACGCCCCGATCATCATGGGAATCTGCCAGTTCGCAAACCCCACGAAGGCCGGCATGATGGCCCCGAACACCATGATGAGGCCGTGCATGGTGGTGAGCTGGTTGAAGAACTCGGGGTTCCACAGTTGCATGCCGGGCTGGAAGAGTTCGGCGCGAATGCCCATGGCCAGGAGGCCACCGGTGATGAACATGGCGAAACTGAACCACAGGTACAGCGTGCCGATGTCCTTGTGGTTGGTGGTGGTCAGCCAGCGCGTCAGACCGGAGGGGTGGTCGTGCGCGTGGTCGTGATCGTCAGCGTGACCGTGGACGGCTTCCATTCGGTTTCTCCTGGAAAGCTACTGTTGCTTGAAATCGTTGCGGGCGGCGGGCGACGTCACTTCGACTGGCCGACCATGTGGTCTACGGCCGCCGTGACTTCGGCATCGGAAAGGGCAGGGTTGCCGCCCTTGGCGGGCATGGCGCGGATACCCTTGATGGCGTGCTGGTGAAGGGTGTCGGCACCCTGCGCGATGCGCGGCTTCCACGCAGCCTTGTCGGCCGTCTTCGGGGCGCCCGCGGCGCCGGTGGCATGACAGGCGGCGCACAGGCCGTCGTAAACCTTCTTGCCATCCACCTTGCCTGCCTTGGCGGGCTCGGCCGCGGCCACCTGAACGGGAGCGGCTGGCGCGGCGTCCACCACGGTTTCCGCGGGGGCTGCAGCCACCTTGGTCTTGTTCTGGTCGGCCCAGGTCTTGAACTCTTCGACGCTGACTACCTTGACCACGATGGGCATGAAGCCGTGTTCCTTGCCGCACAGTTCCGCGCACTGGCCGCGGAAGGTTCCGGTGGTATCGGCCCTGAACCAGGTGTCGCGGATGAAGCCGGGAATGGCGTCCTGCTTCACACCGAAGGCGGGCACCCACCAGGCGTGGATGACGTCGTTGGCGGTGGTGAGGATGCGCACCTTCTTGCCCACGGGCACCACCAACGGGGTGTCAACCTCGAGCAGGTAGTCGGGGCTCTTCGCCACGTTCTTGTCGTAGATCTGATCCCTGGGAGTGGCGAGATTCGAGTACAGCTGTATGCCATCGCCTACACCGGCCAGGTCACCGTCGCCTTTGATGTATTCGTAGCCCCACTTCCACTGGTAACCAGTGGCCTTGATGGTGAGATCGGGGTTGCTGGTGTCCTTCATGGCGATCACCGTCTTGGTGGCGGGATAGGCCATGCCCATGAGGATGAGGAACGGGATGATGGTCCACACCACCTCGACCACGGTGTTTTCGTGAAAGTGCGCCGCCTTGTAGCCGAGCGACTTGCGGTGCTTGAACACCGAATAAAACATCACGCTGAACACGCCCACGAAGATGACTGCGCAAATCAGCATGATGATGGTGTGCAGGGAGTAAATCTCCTGCGCGATGACCGACTTGGGCGGCTGCAGGTTGTACTTGGATTCAGCCGCCAGCACCGCTCCCGCCCAAAGCGGCAACATGGCCAGCGCAGCGCCCAGAGACTTCTTCATCATTCCCCCGACTCCCTGTTGTCGTTTATTTGCTACCGAGCCGCTTGATCAGCTCGCCTGCCACCACCAGACGCTGCTCCTCGGTGAGCAGGTCGCCAAACTGCACCGCCTTGCCGTGAGAGCGAAGCGCCAACGCGGGCTTTCCACCACGCCCGCGGCACACCTCCACCCGCGCCCACGCACGATTGAACTCGTGCCTCTCCGCCCTTCCCGCGCGGCGCCGCTCCAACAAAACCGAGTGACCGCTGAGGCGAATGGTTTCCACGTCGCCCGCGTGTCTTTCGACAATCCAGAACGCCACTGCCAACATGACGATCTCAACCCCCGCAAAAGGCAGCACGAACCAGGCGCCATGCAGGCCCAGGGCGAGGGCAACCGCGAAGGAAATGACGGCGATGGAGAGCAAGAACGCGCGCCTGCCTGCGGGAGACAGGGAGTCGTTACGCTTCGCCACGAACAGATAATCGCCCGCGAGCGGGGAGAGAATTGCCAGTTCCATCGATCATTCCTCGCCCCGCCCCACCCCGAGGGGACTGTACGAGAGTCATCAAGCCCTTCAAGGGCGCGCAAATGTAGCACGCTGCCGAAACCAGCGGCAAGCCGCCGCCTGCTCACCAGCAGGAAAAATCCTTGCGTGTCATGGACAAATACGATTCGTCCACCCGCCAGGCCGGTCATGTCGGCGCGCGTCGATGAATGCGCACCACATCCACGCCGCCGGCGGTGCGACGCGGCTGCTCGGGCTTCCACGCATGGCCGTAGACAATCTCGAAACTCGCCGGCAGTCGTCCGCCATCCCGCAGCTGCTCATATTGAAGCGCCATGGCGCGCCAGCGCCCTGGACTGGTCAGCTCCCTGGGTCGCGCGCGCGAGGCATTGCTCCAACCCAGGTGCCGCAGCTCGCCAGCCAGGGCCTCCACGGTATCGAATGTGAGCGTGATCAGATCCATATCCATCACCGGATCGGCGAATCCGGTACGCACCAGCGCGTCGCCCAGGTCATGCATGTCCGTGAAGGCGTGCACCCGCACCCCGGCCTGCGGGCCCCAGCTCGCGCGCAGCTCCCGCAGCGTGTCGGGCCCCAGGGTGCTGAAGCTCAGCAGCCCGCCAGGTCTCAGGGCCAGCAGCGCCTCGCGCAGCGCCTCGGCAGGGTGTTCGAAGGCGTGTAGCGCCAGATTCGACCACGCCAGGGCAACGCTTCCGGGACGCAGCGGCAACCGGTGCGGATGGGCGGCGACGGCGTGGCTCGCCCCTCCCACCATGCGCTGCCACAGCCGCTCCAGGGCTGGCCGGTGGCATCGCGGCAGCAGTCCCGGTACCTCGTCGGTACCCACCAGCAACCGGTCGCGGAACCGCTGCGCCAGCAGGCGCAGGCCCTCGCCCGTGCCGCAACCCAGGTCCGCCACGGCGCCAGGCGGCAGGCGCACCACATCCAGGCGGCCAAGCATGCGGGCAGCCACCTCGCGCGGTAACACCGCGGCCCGGCCGTACTGGGGTGCGGCGCGCTCACGCGCGCGCCGCAACTGCCGTGCATCGATACCCGGATCGCTCACCATCTCTCCTCCAGGGCCTGCCAAGTCCACTGGCACGCCTTCACAATCATGTCCATGAAGCCCCTGCGTTCACTGGCGCGCCGGCTGCTCGGGGCGCGCTGCCTGCTATGCGGCAGCACCGCCGAGGCGGAACTCTGCCAGGATTGCACCGCTGAGTTGCCCGCGGTTCCGGCGCCGGTGTGCGCAGGTTGCGCGCTGCCCTCGCCGGCAGGGTCGCACTGTGCAGCCTGCCTGCGCGACCCGCCGCCGTGGCGCACGGCCGTGGCGGCTTGCGCCTACGCCTACCCCGTGGACGCGCTGGTGAAGGCCCTCAAGTACGGAGGACGGCTCGAATGCGCACCGGCCCTGGCCAGCCTGCTGGCGGCATCCATCACGCCCCCCTGCGCGCCCGACGCGGTGGTGCCGGTGCCGCTGTCCACGCGCCGGTTGCGCGAGCGGGGCTTCAACCAAAGCCTGGAGATTGCCCGTGCCCTGCCTCCGTCATGGTCCTCCCGGGTGGACGCCAGCGCCCTGGAGCGGGTGATCGACAGCGGCTCCCAGGCCGCCTTGGCCCTGGATGCGCGTGCCGCCAACGTGCGCGGGGCGTTTCGCGCCACCCGCAGCCTGCTCGGCCAGCAAGTGGTTTTGGTGGACGACGTCATGACCACGGGTGCCACCCTGCGCGAGGCCGCGCTGGCCCTGCGCGCCGCCGGCGCCCGCCAGGTGTCCGTCTGGGTGGTGTGCCGTGCCGTGTTCAACTGAGGCCGCCTGACCCGTGCGCCCCGTCCACTGGCTCCCGGGCTCATGGCCTGCGGTCGGTCTACGGTACCGCCCCTGCTGGGAACTCCGCCTTGGGGTCGCGCCTCAGCAGCAGCTCGGTAGCCTCGGCGGCCTGAAGCTTGCCCTCGAGAAGCTGGCATACCGCCTCGCTGATGGGCATCTCCACGCCACAGGCGCGAGCGCGTCGCTGCACCTCCCGGGCGCTGGCCACGCCTTCGGCCACATGCCCCAACTCGGCCAAGATCCTCTCCACCGGTTCGCCTCGGGCCAGGGCAAGGCCCACGCGTCGATTGCGCGAAAGATCACCCGTGCATGTGAGAATCAGGTCGCCGGCGCCCGCCAGGCCGAGAAAGGTTTCCACTCGCCCTCCCAGGCGCACGCCTAGACGCGTCATCTCGGCCAGGCCGCGGGTGATGAGCGCCGCCCGGGCGGACAACCCCAACCCCAGTCCATCGGACACACCCGCGGCGATGGCCAGTACATTCTTGACTGCGCCTCCGAGCTCCACCCCGGGCAGATCATCGGTGCAATAAATGCGCAACCGCGGCCCGTTCAGCATGCGTGCCGCACCCTCGGCAAAGGCAGCATCCGGCGAACCCAAGGTGACAGCCGCCGGCAGTCCGCGAGCCACTTCCTCGGCGAAACTCGGCCCGGACAAGGCGCCACGCGGCACCGATGCAGGCAGCACGGCCTCCGCCACTTCATGGGGAAAACAGGCGGTGCCCGGCTCGAAACCCTTGCACAACCACAATACCGGAGGCACGGACCCAGCGGCCGCCATGGCCAACAGGGTTTGCCGCAATGCCGCCGTGGGCGTGGCCACCACGGCAAGCGCGGCACCTTGAAGCGCGCGCTTCAGATCGGCCTCCACGCGCAACCCGTCGGGCAGGGTGAACCCCGGCAAGAAGGCGCGATTTTCACGGTCGCGCCGCAGGGCGTCACAGTGGTCGGCCTGCCACGACCACAGCGTCACTGAATGCCGGGGTGCCTGGGCGAGAGCAAAGGCAGTGCCCCACGCGCCCGCTCCCACCACCGCAATGCTCACAGACCCCACAGTGCCCCCAGGCGCACATAGCCGGTCAGGCCGTCACGGTGGCGCACCTGCGCCCATGCGCCAGCGGGCTCGATCAACTCAAGAATCAGGCCGCGGCGAGCCCGGAACACTGCCTCGGCGGAATCAGTGGCAGCGGCGCGCACCACCGCTGCCTCTTGCATGATCACCACGGTGCGGCGCGCATCGATGGCTTTGGCCTGGGCCCACCCGAGGCGGCCACCGGAATCGCGCACCTTCACCCATCCCTGCACTTCCGTGAGCACTTCCACCGGGGAACCCGGGCTGATCACGAACTGGCGTACAGCCCTCACCGATGGCGCGTCGAAAAGCACCGCCGGACCATCGCCCACGCTGCGGTAGTCGATGCCGGCAGCGGCGGTTGCTGCGCCAAGGAGAAGCAAGCCGGCCGCTAGGGCAGCGCGGCGCGGGCCAGCTGCCGCCATGGACTTCAGTGGGCGGCGCCGTGAGCGGGCTGGGCCGCGGCGGCCTGCTGCTGCTGACGGAACAACGCGTCAAAGTTCATGGGCGCCAAAAACACCGGCGGGAAACCCGCGCGCACCGACATGTCGCTCACGGTCTCGCGAAGAAAGGGCAGCAGGATGGTGGGGCAGGTCACGGCGTAAACAGGCTCCACCTCGGAATCGGGGATGCCGCGCATCAGGAAAATGCCCGCCTGGGTGGCTTCGATGAGGAACACCGTCTTTTCACCGTGGCGCGCCGTGACCGTCGACGTAAGCGCCACCTCGTGGAAATCGTTGCCCAGCGCCGTTCCCTGGTTGCGAAAGGAGAACTCTAGTTGCGGCTGATCACGCTCCAGGAACACCGCTGGCGCATTCGGGATCTCCAGGGACAGATCCTTGACATAGATCTTCTCGATGGAGAACTGGGGCTGGGTTTCCTGCTGTTCGGCCATGGGTAGCTCCGGTTGGGGTGCGCAAAAAAGCTGCGTAGTGTATTCCTGTCAGTCTGGCGGCCCGGCCAGCAGCGGATCGAGCCGCCCCTGGCGATCGAGCGCACTGAGGTCGTCGAACCCCCCCACCCAGGTGTCGCCGATCCAGATCTGGGGCACGGTGCGCCGCCCGGTGCGCGCCGTCATTTCGTCGCGGCGCCCCGGGTCGAGGTCCACGCGGATCTTGTGGATACCTGCCACACCCTTGGCCATGAGCAAACGCTCAGCGGCGATGCAATAGGGACAGACGGCCGTGCAATACATGCGCACCGGGGCCATCAGGGCTTCTCCACCGGCATGCCGGCCTGCTGCCAGGCTCCCAAGCCGCCCTGCAGGTTGAACACCTCCGGGAATCCAGCGCCCTTCAGGGCGACGGCGGCGCCCTGGGAGCGGTTGCCCGTGGCGCAATGGACCACGATGGGGCGCTGCTTCAGCTTTTCCAATTCGCCCAACCGTGTCTTCAGTTGTGCAGCCGGGATGAGCCGGGCCCCGGGAATGCGTCCGCGGTCATGCTCGGACTGCTCGCGCACATCGAGCACCACTGCGTCGCGCCGGTTGATGAGCGTCACCGCCTCGGCAACGCCCACCTGGGGAACGCCGGAAAAACGCCTAGCGATGGACGGCCACACCAAGCCCACGGCACTCACCAGGGCAATCAGGATCAGCCAGATGTTGTCCTGCACGAATTTCAACGTCACGCTCCTTTGCACGGATTCGCCGCGGGGGGCCGATGGCGCCGGGCGGCGCGGGCCTTCGCTGAACAGCCCGCGATTCTAGGCGAGCACCCGGGGCCGCGCCAAACCGGGAGCCGGCGCCCCTTGCCCTGTGCGGGCTAGAATCGGTCGTTGTTTAGGCATCAAAGGGGAGAAACGCGGCATGACCCACCGAATCGTCCTGTTGCGCCATGGCGAGAGCATCTGGAACCGCGAGAACCGCTTCACCGGCTGGACCGACGTGGATCTGTCCGAACGCGGCCGCGAAGAGGCCAGCGAGGCCGGTCGTCTGCTGCGCGAACAGGGTTTCGAATTCGACGAGGCCCACGTCTCGGTGCTGCGCAGGGCCATCCGCACACTCTGGATCGCCCTTGACGAGATGGACCGCATGTGGCTCCCCGTGCGCCACTCCTGGAGACTGAACGAGCGCCATTACGGCGCCTTGCAGGGCCTCAACAAAGCCGAGGTGGCAGCCCAGTACGGCGAGCAGCAGGTGCTGGTGTGGCGGCGCAGCTACGACACCCCGCCGCCGCCGCTGCCGGCTGGCGATGGGCGCGCCCCGGGCAGCGACCCGCGCTACGCAACCCTCGCCGCCCACGAGCTGCCGCTGACCGAATGTCTCAAGGACACGGTGGCGCGGGTGGTGCCGTATTGGGAAGGCAGCATCGCGCCGGCTCTGCGACACGGGCGGCGTGTTCTCGTGGCCGCCCACGGCAACTCCATCCGCGCGCTGGTGAAGTATCTGGACAGAGTGTCGGACTCCGACATCGTCGGCCTCAACATCCCCACGGCCGTTCCACTGGTGTACGAGCTGGATGACAACCTCGCTCCGTTGCGCCACTACTACCTCGGTGATGCCAGCGCGATCGAAGCGCGGGTGCAAGCCGTGGCCGCCCAGGGAAAGGCCAAGGACTGAAGCCGCTGCGCCCGCTCGTCCTGCTGCTCTCGGCGCTGGCAGCGGGCGGCGCCCCGGCGGCGCCCCGGCAGGACCTGGAGGCCGTGCGCGGCCGCATCGAGGCACTGCGCGAGGAACTGCGCTCTTCGGAAGACAGCCGTGCCGAGGCCGCCCGCCGCCTGCGCGACTCCGAGCTGGCCACGCGCGCAGCAAACAGCCGCCTGCGGGGTCTGGCTGCTCAGCGAAAGCACGTGCAAGGCGCCCTGGAGGCGCTCTCGCTGGAGGGCGAAGCTGCCCGCGCGCGCCTCGCCCGCAACCGCGATGCCCTGGCGCACCTGCTGCGTCATCGCTACATCTACGGCAACACGGAGCCGCTGCGCCTGGTGCTGTCCGGGCGCGATCCTGACGCCGTGGGCCGCGACCTGCGCTATCTGGGTTACGTCTCCCGGGCGCGCGGCGCACTCATGGCCGATCTGCGGGCCAACCTGCAGGAGCTGAACCGCATCGCAGACCAGACCCGTACCCGCGGCGAGGAACTCGCGGCCATCGAGGCCGGACAGGCCGAACAGCGCAAAACCCTCGAGGCTGAGCAGGCCGCACGGCGTGAGATCCTCGCCGCCGCGTCGGCCACGGTGGTACGGCAACGCCGCGAAATCGCCGACCTGCGACGCGACGAAGAGCGCCTGTCTAAGCTGGTGCTCAAGCTGGCTAAAGCTGCGGCCCCTCCGGCACGGACGCGTCCGGCACCTCCCGCGAGGGTGGACGAACGGAATCCGTCCAACCCGATGCCCGCATCCTCCGGCGGGGGGCTGAGGGTCTTGAAGGGCAGGATGCGCCTTCCGGTGGACGGGGAACTCGCCGCGCGCTTCGGCAGTCCACGGGAGGGCTCGGGAATATCCTCAATGGGAGTGTTCATCCGCGCCCGGACAGGCCAGGAAGTGCGGTCCGTGGCGCCGGGGCGGGTGGTGTTTGCCGACTGGTTACGCGGGTTCGGCAATCTGCTGATCGTGGACCACGGCGAGGGTTACCTGAGTCTGTACGGCAACAACGAGGCGCTGCTGCATCGCGCCGGCACTGAAGTTCGCATCGGCGAGCCCCTGGCCACCGTCGGCGCGAGCGGGAGTGCCGAGCGATCAGGGCTATACTTTGAAGTGCGCTTTCGAGGCAAGCCATTTGATCCGCTACCTTGGATGCAGCCGGATTGAACGCCGCGTCGCCACCTTCTTCACACAACCTCTTCGCTCCGGTCCGCCCCTGCTGGCGCGGGTGCCGGACGCCAGCAAACCTTCTGGAGATAGCGGTATGGTCACCAAATTCAAGCAGGCAGGCCTGATCTTTGTCGGCGCCGTTCTCGGCGTTCTGGTCAGCCTGAACTTCTCCGCCGTCGCTCAGAAAGATCCCGGCCCGCTGCCGGTGGAGGACCTGCGCGCCTTCACCGAGGTATTCGGGCGCATCAAATCCGACTACGTGGAGCAGGTGGAGGACAAGAAACTTATCTCCGAGGCCATCAACGGCATGCTCTCCGGCCTGGATCCCCACTCCGCCTACCTGGACGCCGAGGCTTTCAAGGACCTGCAGGTGGGCACCCAAGGTGAGTTCGGAGGCCTCGGCATCGAGGTGGGCATGGAGGACGGTTTCGTGAAGGTGGTCTCGCCCATCGAGGACACCCCCGCATTCCGCGCCGGCATCAAGAGCGGCGACCTGATCATCAAGCTCGACGACACCAACGTGAAGGGCATGACCCTCAACGACGCCGTCAAGCGCATGCGCGGCAAGCCCAACACCCCCATCACCCTCACCATCGTCCGCAAGGGCGAAGCCAAGCCGCGCGTGCTCACCCTCACCCGGGCGGTGATCCAGATCCAGTCGGTCAAGTCCAAGCTGCTGGAACCCGGCTACGGCTATTTCCGCGTCACCCAGTTCCAGGAGCACACCGGCGAGTCGCTGGCCAAGGCCATCGACAACGTGTTCAAGCAAAGCGCCGGCACCCCCATGAAGGGCATGATCCTCGACCTTCGCAACGACCCGGGCGGCCTTCTCAACACTGCGGTGGGCGTGTCGGCGGCCTTTCTGCCGGCCGGCACCCTGGTGACCTACACCGAAGGACGCACCGAAGACGCCAAGATGAAGCTCATGGCGGTGCCCGAGCACTACCTGCGCGGCTCGAAGGAGGACTACCTCAAGCGCCTGCCCGCAGATGTGAAGAAGGTGCCCATGGTGGTGCTGATCAACGGCGGCTCGGCCTCGGCCTCCGAAATCGTGGCCGGTGCGCTGCAGGATCACAAGCGCGCCGTGATCATGGGCACGCAGAGCTTCGGCAAGGGCTCGGTGCAGACCATCCTGCCGCTGGGCAACGGCACCGCCATAAAGCTCACCACGGCGCGCTACTTCACCCCCAGCGGCCGTTCCATCCAGGCCAAGGGGATCACCCCCGACATCACCGTGGAAGAAGCCACCATCACCGAGGCTGCCGAGGGCGGTCTGCGCATGCGCGAAGCCGACCTGAGCAAGCGTCTGTCCAACCCTCAGGAGGGCAAGGACAGCGCCGCCAAGGATGCGCCCAAGGCCGATCCGAAGACCGATGCCAAGGCCGAGGACAAGCCCGAGGGCCCGGAAGTGGTTTCCAAGAACGACTTCCAGCTCAACGAGGCGGTCAACCTGCTCAAGGCGCTGACCATCGTCAACCGCCGCTGAAGCGCCTGCGCCCCGTCAAAAAGGCCCGCATGCGCGGGCCTTTTTTTTTGCGTCCGGGGCACTACCATTGCAGCATGGACGACCACCAACTGCTGCGCTACAGCCGCCACATCCTGCTCGACGAGGTGGGCATCGAGGGCCAGGAGCGCTGGCTGACGAGTCACGCCCTGGTGATCGGGGCCGGCGGCCTGGGCTCTCCAGTGGCGCTGTACCTCGCCGCCAGCGGCGTGGGACGCATCACCCTGTGCGACCCCGATGCCGTGGACCTCACCAACCTGCAGCGCCAGATCGTCCACCACAGCGCATCGGTGGGGCGCCCCAAGGTGGAATCGGCCCGCGACACCCTGGCGCGCATCAATCCAGGCGTGCGCGTGGATGCGCTGCGGGAGCGGCTCGCCGGCGCCCGGCTCGAAGCGCTGGTGGCCGAAGCCCAGGTGGTGCTGGATGCAAGCGACAATTTCGCCACCCGCCACGCCGTGAATCGCGCCTGCGTGAAGTTCGGCGTGCCCCTGGTATCGGGCGCCGCCGTGCGCTTCGACGGGCAGCTGGCCACTTTCGACCCGCGGCGCCCGGACAGCCCCTGCTACCACTGCCTGTTTCCCGAGGATGCGGAGCACGAGGAAGTGCTGTGCAGCGTCATGGGCGTGTTCGCGCCGCTGGTGGGCATCATCGGCGCAGCGCAGGCGGCCGAGGCGCTCAAGGTGCTGGCCGGCGTGGGCGAGCCGCTGGTGGGCCGTTTGCAACTGCTCGACGCGCGGCGCATGCAGTGGCGCACCATCCGCATGCCCCGCGACCCGGGCTGCCCGGTGTGCGGCGCAAACCGTGCCGTGCTCGCCGCCGGCACTACCGGAGCGGCGTGCACCGCCCGCTAGGGATCGGCTACGCCAGCATTGCCGCCTGCGCCTCGGCCATCTCAAGAGGCGAACGCTTGAAACCGCTCTTGGCATACTGGTGCCAGCGGCCCGCCACGTAGGCCACGATCAGGTTGGCCCGGGCTGCCACATCGGTGCTCTCAGGTAACTCTCCCCCGGTAACGGCGAAGCGCAGCGACTGGCGCAATTGCGCCTCGATACGGTCCTGCAACTGGTTGATGCGCGCTTGCAGGCGCGGATTCTCATTGACCAGCGCATCGCCGATGAGCACCCGCGTCATGCCCGGGTTCTTGCTCGCGAAGCCCAGCAGCAGTGAAACGATGGAGTGCACCTGACGAACGCCGCTGGTTTCCTCGGCGGTCACCTTGTTCACCAGCCCGAACAGGGTCTGCTCGATGAACTCGATCAGGCCCTCGTACATCTGCGCCTTGCTGGCGAAGTGGCGATAGAGGGCGGCTTCGGAGACCTCCAGCTTCGCCGCCAGGGCGGCAGTGGTGATCTTCTCGCCGGCCGGGTCCTCGAGCATGCCGGCGAGCACCTGGAGGATCTGGTGGCGGCGTTCTCCGGGCTTGCGGGGCATGGACGAACTCCAGCGGGGATGTTGCGACGCGCCTCAGTGTAAACGAGGCTTGGTCTAAAAGTTAGCGCCCGCTCCGATAGCTGTCACAGCGCGTCGAGCCAGCGCGGCAGCTCGGTCACGGAACGCACCGCCACATCCACCACCGCGGAGCGTGCCGCACCCGGGCCTACCAGCACCGTGCGCATGCCCAGCCGGCGGGCGGTCACCAGATTGGGCAGGTTGTCCTCCACCATGACGCAGGATCGCGCGTGCAACCCGTGGCGATGCAGCAGGCGGCGGAATCCGGCCGCCTGGGGCTTGGGCCGGAACCCGGTGTGCTCGATGCTGAACACCGCCTCGAAGTGGCGCTCCAGCCCAAGGGCGCGCAGCACCGCGCCGGCGTAGTGCCGGGGCGCGTTGGTGAACACGAACTTGCGCCCCGGCAGACGGCGCAGGGCGCGGCCCAGCGCCGGGTGCGCCAGCACCATGCCGGGCAGGTCGTCGAACTGGTGGGTGTGCCAGAGGAAATGATGGGGGTCGATGCCGTGGTTGCGCATCAGGCCCAGCAGCGTGGCGCCGTACCGGCGCCAGTACTGCACTCGCATCTCGTTGGCGCGCTGCTCGTCCACGTCCAGGTGGCGGATCACGTAGTCCGTCATGGCCCGGTTGATGTGGGGCAGGATGCGGCGCCCGGCGTCGTGCAGCGTGTCGTCGAGGTCGAAGATCCAGGCGCGGCGCACGGCCCTCACTTGGCCTTGATGAGGGTGCCCACGCCCTGGTCGGTGAGCACCTCCAGCAGCAGCGCGTGCTCCACCCGCCCGTCGATGATGTGCACGGATCGAACGCCGCTGCGCGCCGCGTCCAGCGCCGAGGATATCTTGGGCAGCATGCCGCCGGAGAGGGTGCCGTCGGTGAACAGGTCGTCAATCTGCTTTGGCGTGAGCCCGGTGAGCAGATTGCCATCCTTGTCGAGCACGCCCGGGGTGTTGGTGAGCAGGATGAGCTTTTCGGCCTTGAGGATCTCGGCCAGCTTGCCGGCCACCACGTCGGCGTTGATGTTGTAAGTCTCGCCGCCCTCGCCCACGCCGATGGGCGCCACCACGGGGATGAAATCGCCCTTGTCGAGAAATTCGATCACGCTCGGGTCGATGGAAGTGATTTCGCCCACCTGACCGATGTCGAGAAACTCCTCCGGGTTGTCCTGGCTGGGCATGAGCAGCTTGGTGGCGCGGATGAAGCCGCCGTCCTGGCCGGTGATGCCCACCGCCTTGCCGCCGTGGCGGTTGATGAGATTGACGATGTCCTTGTTCACCTGCCCGCCGAGGACCATCTCCACCACGTCCATCGTCTCCTCGTCAGTGACGCGCATGCCCTGCACGAAGGTGCCCTGCTTGCCGATGCGCTTGAGCAGCGCGTCGATCTGCGGCCCGCCGCCGTGCACCACCACCGGGTTCATGCCCACCAGCTTAAGCAGCACCACGTCGCGCGCGAAGCTCTCCTGCAGCTTCGGATCGGTCATGGCGTTGCCGCCGTACTTCACCACGATGGTGCGGTCGTGGAAGCGGCGGATGTAGGGCAGGGCCTCGGCGAGGACCTGCGCTTTCTGGGCGGGCGCGATGGAGGAGGACATGCTCGGGGCGGGCGTGGCGCGGAGGGTGGACGAACGCCGTGGATTGTAGCCAATGCGCTGCGCAAGGCCGGTGGCAGATGCCGGTTGGACCAGGGGTGGCGTCACGAGGAATTCACTTTCGGTACTTATTGTTCTCACGGATTCGACAAACCAACGGTGAGGCCATGACGCGAGGCACAGCCGCCACATGCCGCTCGGGAGCCAGCGCACGGGTACAGTTTCGCTTCGGGGGCGCAACGACGCGCTGGATCGCCGCGATGGTGCTGGCCACCGCGGCAGGAGCAGCATTGGCCTGGGATCGCGCGTCCCTGCCAGCCGAGTTCCCGCTCCCGAAGACCGGCGCGCATATTGCATCCGCATCTTGCTATGGGATGCCCCACACCATGACCGTGGCGCGTTCTGACTCGCGACCTGGGGCGTGTGCCGCAATCGGCGGCTGGATGGACTATTTCTTTGGCCCTGCGGGCAACTGCTACGTCGATTTGTTTAAGCGCTATGGCTCAGGGTGTGGAACACACCAAGTCTCTATCTCCGAGGAACTTGCCCCCTGCCCTCCCGGTTACTATGACGGGACTTATAGTCCTCCGTGCAAGTTACGAGTCAGTCCACCCAACCTGGATCCCCGCCGGCGAGGCGGGCAACCCGGCTGCCGGGTGGGGAACCCCTGCGATCCCGGTACCGGCAACAAGTACGAAGAAGAGGTTGACTACGAGGCGTCCGGGCCGTTTCCGCTGCGGTTTGTCCGTACCTACAACAGCGTAGCTTTGGAGACAGGTTCGGACGGGAGCCTTGGCCCGGGGTGGCAATCCAACCACCACGGTCGATTGGTGTCGGTGTCGGCAGGCGCTTCCGGCACAACCAGCACCTGGGCGTTCCTGACCCGATCCGATGGAGCGGGCCTCTCGTATCGCCTGGACGGCACCCAGTGGCGGCAAGACCCCGACATCAATGGCTCGCTGGAGCGCCTTTCAGACGGCTGGCGGCTGCGCGACGGCGACGACACCGTGGTGCGCTACGACTACTCCGGCCGCGTGGTTTCAGTCACCGATCGCGCCGGGCTGGTCCAGGTCTACAGCTACGACCCCAACGACCCACTGGGCCGCCTGCTCCGCGTCACCGACGCCTTCGGCAGATCACTGGAATTCACCTATGTAAACGCTAATAGCGGTGCGATCGCCACCATGACCGCACCCGGTGGACTGGTGTACCGCTACACCTACAAAACAATAGACGGGAACAGGCTGCTGCTTGACAGCGTCACCTATCCTGACGGACGCGTGAAGCGCTATGAGTACACCTCCTTGAGTGGCAGCCCCTACTGGCCCCTTAGCGCCATCATCGACGAGAACCAGACACGCTTCGCGAGCTTTGGCTACTCGCTCAGCGGCGGATACATCCGCGCCACATCCACCACGCACCTCCAAGCCCCCGCCGAGCCGGTGGACCGGCACACCCTGCAGTACGTGGACAACTCCACCGTGCGCGTCACCGGCCCGCTCGGGGCGGTCACCACCTACCAGTTCACTGCGACCTTCGGCGTGGCCCGCGTCTCCGCCATTGAGGAAACCTGCCCCACATGCCCGGGCGGTACGCGGCGCACCACGCGCACCTACGATGCGAACGGCAACCTCGCCTCGGTCGTGGACTTCCGCGGCACCTTGAGCTGCTTCACCCACGACCTGGGCCGCAACCTCGAAACCCGCCGGGTGGAGGGTCTGTCCGGAACCGCCTGTCCTGGCACCGCCGTTGCGGGCGTCACCCGCACCATCGAAACCGCTTGGGACAGCCGCTTCCGGCTGCCCATCCGGGAAACGGTGCGCGACTCCACCGGCGCCGCCGTGCGCGTCACCGAAACCGAATACGACGACCGTGCGAACCCGGTGCTGCGCCGCATCTCCGACCCCATACGCAATCGCTCCCGTGCCTGGGCTTGGACACACACCTATTCGGACACGGTCCCGGGCGCCCTGCTGGAAACGCGCCTGAACGGGCCGCGCACCGACGTGGCCGACACCTGGGTCTTCGCCTACCAGCCGCCGCACAACCCCGTGCTGTTCCGGCGTGGACGGCTGGCCAGCATCACCAACCCCCTGGGTCACGTCACCTCGGTGCTCGACTACGACGGGCGAGGCAATCCCGTGCGCCTGCTCGACCCCAATGGCGTGGAGGTGGACCTCACCTGGGACGAGCGGGGCCGTCTGCGCACCCACCGCGCCGGCGGCAGCACAGGCGCCACCACCACCTTCGACTGGCGGCCAAGCGGCGAGCTGTCTCGCGTCACCCGGCCCGACGGCAGCTTCCTGGAACTTGCCTATGACCCGGCCCGGCGGCTGACGGGGACTGTGGACAACCTCGGCAATCGCGCGGTCTTCACCCTGGATGCGGCCGGCAATCGCCTCAGGGAAGAGCTCTTCAGCCCCGACGGCGCACTGGTGCGCTCGCGCGATGCCAGCTACGACACGCTCGGGCGCCTGACCGCCGCCCTGGGTGCGGCCGGTCAGCGCACTGCCTACAGCAGGGACGCCGCCGACAACATCACCGCCATCACCGGCCCGCGCTCCACCGGCACCCTGCCAGTGGTCACCACTCGCGCGTTCGACGTGCTCGACCGCCTCCGCACCGAAACCGACCCCGAGGGCGGGCTCGCCGAACTGGACTACGACGCCCTCGACCAGCTCACCAGCCTGCGCGCCCCCAACGGCGCTCAGACCCTGTTCACCCTCGATGCCCTGGGCGACTGGCTGGCCGAATCGGGCCCTGACCGCGGCAGCGTGCAGTTCACCCGCGATGGCGCCGGCAACCCCAGCAGCGTGCGCGACGCGCGCGGAGTGGTGGCAACGCGCAGCTTCGATGCCCTGGACCGCCTCACCGGCATCACCTACCCCACCGCCGGCGAAGACGTCGCCCTCGCGCACGATGCCGCCGCCCCCGGCGACAGCTCGTGCACCCACGGCATCGGGCGCCTGTGCCGCATCACCGACGCTGCGGGCGAAACCCGCCTTGCCTACGACCCCCGCGGCAACCTCACCTCCGTACGCCGCACCGAACTGGGCGTCACCTACACCACCAGCTACACCTGGAACGCCGCCGACCGCCTTGCCTCCCTGACCCTGCCCACCGCCAAGAGCTTCGTCTTCCAGCGCAACACCGCCGGCGAGGTCGTTGCCATCTCCGGCACCGTGGCCGGCGCCGCGGTGAATTTCCTGTCCCAGACCCGCTACGACGCCGCCGGCAGCCTGCGCGAAACCCTCGCCGGCAACGGCGTGCGCCGCACGCTCACCCGGGATGCCGACGGCCGCGACACCGGCATCGCGCTGGCCCTGCCCCCGGGGGCCGACACCGGCGGCGGCTCCACCCCGGGCTCGGGCGCGCGAAGCGAGAACGACATCCCCCTGCCCCCCTGGGCCTGGATCGCCCTGGCCCTGCTGATGCTCGCCACCCTGCACCGCCACGCCCAGGCCGCACCACCACCCGCGGCCTCCCGCCCCGGGACCACGCGCCCCGGGACCACCCGCACGCTGGCCGCCCTGCTCATCGCCGCCCTGCTCGCCCCCCTGCTCCCGCCGCCTGAAGCCCTCGCCTTCGACACCGCCCGCCGCTACGACCCCGCCGGCAACCTCATCGAGCGCACCGACCCCACCGGCACCACCACCTACACCTACGACCGCCTCGATCGCCTCTCCTCCGA
>JADCHQ010000019.1 GCA_020248405.1 Rhodocyclaceae bacterium
CGAGCAGCAGGATCAGGCGCGCCCTGCGCACCTGACCCACGGCCAATGTGCGGCTGCGTTGCATCGCCATCAGTTCCTGCCGCTCGGAAGCACTCAGGTTCATTTTGTTCATGCACCTTCGACTAGGTGCAATTTCATTGGTTCAATGTACTAGCACCAAAGTCGGTGGTCGGATCCAGCAGGTCTCCCTGCGGTCCAGCGGCCCAAGACAGCCGTTCAACCGTAATCTGGATGCGAGAGTCGCCGGTGTTGACAACCTCGACGGACGCGCTGTGCTGCCCAGCCCGGAGGTCCACCCGCACGGGCGACACGCTGAACAAACCAGCGGCCAGCACAGCCGCGCTGGCCGCCATTAGGCCCGCGGCAAGAGCAACGCACAGCAGCCTCAGCGCCAAAGCTGAATGCCGAAAAAACGATGCGGGCGAGCCATAGCCCGCCCGCGCAGTTCACCCACTGAAGACCACTGAGGCTGCAACCCCTCAGAAATCGATGTTAACCGTCACGGTCTGGCCGTAGGCACTAGGATTGACCGACTGGCTTCCCGGCACTCGCCAATAGATCGTCAGCGCCTGGTTGCTACCCGAACCTGTGCGGGCAACACCCGCCCCGACGGTGCTGGGAAAGACGGCGGTGCGAGCGGAATCAGAGTACAACTCGTAGCTCAGTGCGGAACCGGACGCCGGGGTAGCCGTCATCTGCCGCACGCCCGGAGTCGCGTACACCTTGTAGGCCGTTCCGTTGCTGCAGAGGATGGACATGTCGTTTTGCGCGTCGATTGCGGCGCCCGCATAGACCCCGAACGCCATGTTCGTGGGTGTGGCCGTGAACGAGCAAGCGGCGGGGACAGTAGCCGACACAGTAAAGGTTGCGGTAGCGGTAAGCGCTTGGACAGCCGGAGCAGTGAATCCCAGAGCCGTAACGCAAGCAAGGACCCGGAAAACCGAAGATTTTTTCATGAAAACAGTCTCCAAAACCATGGATTGGGAAGACCCGCTTGTCACCATGAAGTGTTGTCTGGATTTGATTTGAAAAACAGTAAGCGCAGACTACTGTCTTGGGCGACTTTCAAAAGCTTTTACAAGAAATCCAGCATCGCCCTCAAGAATCGGGACGGTTTGCCGTAAACGGCGGGTCGAGTGCGCTACCAGTTTGAACGTCAGGCAGGGCCAGCACAGCGCTTTGAGCTGGGGCTCCCGTGAGGATCGCGGCAGGAGCCCTAGACGAACAACCCTGCTCCGCCCGAGTCATCCGGTTTCCCCGGCCGGTCAGCGCGTCTCCCATTCGACGCGAACCCGTCAAGCAAGTCTCCGAACTGGTCGTGTATGCGCTCCCAGTCCAGCGCCTGTGCCGTGGCACGCGCCTCGCGTCCCAGGCCAACCGCCTTCTCCGGTGTAGCCACGAGCTCCGTGGCGCGCTGCACGAACCGGGCAGCATCGGCCACGGGCACCAACAGGCCATTGATGCCATCACGCACGTGGGCCCGCGCGGCCGCGCAATCGAAGGCCACCACGGCAAGGCCGCTGGCCATGGCCTCGAGTGTAACGTTGCCAAAGGTCTCGGTGAGGCTCGGGAACAGGAACAGGTCCGCCGAGGCATAGAAGCGCGCAAGCTCCGTCCCTGTACGCATGCCCGCCAGTAACGCCCCGGGACAGCGGCGACGCAGCGTCTCCCGCTGTGGACCATCACCCACCAGCACCAGGCGCAGCGACGGGTCGACGGCACACATGGCGTGAAAAGCAACGATCGCCAGTTCCAGGTTCTTCTCCGGAGCCAGCCTGCCCACCAGCAGGACGACGCGCCCCTTGGGCTCCACCCCCCACGATTCGCGCAAGGCAGCATCACGCCAACGCGGGTCGAACAGCTTCGTGTCCACTCCGCGCGACAACACCGCAACATGGCGAAAGCCCGCCTTTGCCAGGTCGCGCTGCAATTCATCCGTGGGAACCAGCGTCACCTGAGCCCGGTTGTGGAAGTGGCGAAGGTAGGCCTCGATGGGCCGGCGCAACCAGCCAATGCCGTAGTGCCGACTGTAGCTGTGGAAGTTGGTGTGGAAATCCGAGGCCACAGCGATACCCAGGCGCCGAGCGACGGAGACGGCCGACCACCCCAGAGGCCCCTCCGTGGCCACGTGCACCACATCGGGCCGATTGACCCGCCACAGACGCGCCAGAGCCGCCCCAGCGGGCAAGCCCATTCGGAGGCTGTCGTAGCGCGGGATGGGGAAGCCTGACACCAGAATCTCCTGGAAGCCTGGCTCGTCAGCCGCCACCTCGGCCGAATGCTGGCGCGGCCGGATCAACTGAACCTGGTGTCCCCGTGCCCGGAGTCCGCCCACCATGCGGCCCATGGTCATGGCGACGCCGTTGATCTCGGGCGGGAAAGTTTCGGTCACCATGGCCACTCGCAGGCCAGGAAGGCCGGCCAGGCCCGGTTGCGGCGGTTGGGGAGGCTGCGTAATCACTTGCACGGGTAAAAAGCTTGCCCACCCCAGTTGAAACCTCCGTGACGCGCAGGTGACGTCCGCGTGACATGCGCGACGGTTCAGCCGAACAAAACCAGAGCCCAGACCAGGACCACATTCAAAAGCGAAATCAACACCGCTGCGCTGCCGATATCCTTGGCTCGCTTGGCGAGGCGATGGTCTTCCAAAGAAATGCGGTCTACGGCCGCCTCCACGGCAGAGTTGAGCAATTCCACCACCAGCACCAGCAATACGCTCGCCACCAACAGCGCACGCCCTGCGCCGGATGCAGGCACGAGGAAAGCCACGGGCAACAACAGGGCCGCAAGCAGCACCTCCTGGCGAAATGCGTCCTCGTGCCGGTAGGCGGCACGCAACCCGTCGAGGGAATAGGCCAAGGCGTTCAGGATGCGGCGCAGCCCCGTCTTTCCCTTGTGTGGACTCTCCGGCGGTATGGGATGCATGGGCGGTGTCGGGAAACAGGGCGGCGGGAGGTACGGCAGGTGGAACTTATCGGCGCATTGCTACGATTTCGTGTCTGGTCGCCGGAGCGGCGCCGGCGGCAATTGGCTCGGATCGAGGGGCGAGCGCGCTGGCGCGGCATCAGGGCTGGAACAGATACAGCCGATAGCCCACGGGTTGCAGGTCCTGCGCCTCCAGACGCATGCGCACCGTGGCCTCGGCCCCAGGCCCAATGCCGGCGCCGGGCGCGGCCGGCGCGAGGTATTCAGTGGCCGTAAAGGCTCGGCGGATGACCGCTTCGTCACGGACATTGGTAAGTGTCAGTTCCAGCAGCGGCCAGGCCTGGGCGAAGGGGGCGTGGTTACGGATGGTGGCGGTCAGCAGCACCCTTCCCGGGCGAGCCGGGTCCAGGGCTCGCAGGTCCGAGCCTTCGATGGACAACCGCTCGGTTTCCCGGGGCATGGGTACGGCGCATCCCAGGGGACGGCAAGCTCGTTCGAGCCAGGGCCTGAGCGCTGGCGCCCGCGCCGCCACCTCTGCCCGCAAAAAATAAGTGGCCTGCGCGAGCGCCGCGCCAGCGAGCAAGAACACCAGAACCGCTGACCAGCCGCCCCCGCGCCGTACCGCCATGGCAGATCGATCGGATGCGATGACGGGCTGAGAAGCCGGCGCTGCGGTCTGGGGCGCCCTCGCACCACGCCCTCCCCCGTCGTGCGCGGCCGCCGGCGAAGTCGATCCCCGTCTGGCGCCCGCCTGCGCTTCCTGCGGCGGAGGCGCCTGCTCCTGCCGGCCTGTGGTTGGCCCGGCTGGCGCAGCAGTCAGCCCCGGCAGCGCGTCACCGCGCGGATCGCTCGCCGTCAGGGAAACGAAGGCATCGAAGACGGTCTCGCACACGCCGCAGCGCACCTGCCCAGCCGAAGCCTGCAACTGATCGAGGGTGACGCGAAATGCCGCACCGCAAGACGCGCAACGCGTGAACATGGTCATGGACGGCGCCGCCCCCACAATCGCACCCAGCCGTCTCGAGCCCGAGAGGGTTCGAAGTCGAACCAGGGGGCATAGGCCCGCACCACCTCCTCCGACTGGGTCTCGAGCACGCCCGAGAGCACCACACTGCCGCCAGGCATCGAAAGGGTTGACAACAAGGGCGCCAGCACCCGCAGCGGGTTAGCCAGGATGTTGGCCACCACCACCTGGACAGGCGGCGCATCCAGTTCATCCGGGCCACAGAAGCAAGCCTCAACCCCATTGGCAGCAGCGTTGGCCCGGCTTGCCGACACCGCAGCCGGGTCGATGTCCACGCCCCGCACGTCCGAGGCGCCCAGCAGGCAGGCGGCGATGGCGAGCACCCCCGATCCGCAACCGTAGTCGATGACACTGGCGCCAGGAGGAAGATGAAGGTCCAGCCATTCCAGACACAGGCCGGTGGTGGGGTGGCTGCCTGTGCCGAAGGCCAGACCCGGGTCCAGCCTGAGATTCAGCGCGCGGGGATCGGGCGGCTCGCACCAAGTAGGGACAATCCACAACCGCGGGCTCGCCTGCAGGGGCGCAAACTGCTCACGGGTCAGGCGGACCCAGTCCTGGTCGGGAACGGCATCCTCATGGGGCTCAGCGTCGACACCGCAATCGGCGCAGGCCCGACGGGAAACTCCAAGGGCATCGCTGTCGGCCGGGAACAGCGCCGCCACCTCGCTGTCGAGCCAGGCGCCGGGCGTTGCCGCTCCAGGTTCACCAAACAAGGGCTGCTCTTCGGGCGTCCCGGCGCGGGCGTCGGACACATCCACGGACACCGCCCCTCCCTCCAGCAGCGCCTCGGACAATCGCTGCGCCGCCTCGGCACCCGCAACAATTCGCACCCGCCGCCAATGCGCCATCGCCGCCACCCGCGCTCGTTGCTCAGCCCGCCTTGCTCACCTGCGAGAGCTTGTGTTCCAGATAGTGAATGCTGGTGCCCCCTCGCATGAAGGCGCTGTCGTTCATGATTTCCTGGTGCAACGCGATGTTGGTCAGGATGCCCTCCACCACCATCTCGGAGAGCGCGATACGCATGCGGGCGATGGCCTGCTCGCGCGTATCTCCGTAGGTGATGAGCTTGCCCACCAAGGAATCGTAGTGGGGCGGGACCACGTAATTGGCAAAGGCGTGGGAATCCACGCGCACCCCGGGCCCTCCTGGCGCATGCCAGGCCGTGACGCGCCCGGGCGAGGGAGTGAAGCGGAAGGGGTGCTCGGCATTGATGCGGCATTCGATGGCGTGGCCCTTGAAGACGACGTCGCGCTGCCGGAACGGCAATTTTTCCCCCGCTGCCACTCGAATCTGGGTCTGCACGATGTCGATGCCTGTGATCATCTCGGTGACCGGATGCTCCACCTGGACCCGGGTGTTCATTTCGATGAAGTAGAACTCACCGTTTTCATACAGAAACTCAAAGGTGCCTGCACCGCGGTAGCCGATCTTGCGGCTCGCCTCCGCGCAGCGCTCGCCAATGCGGGCGAGTTCCCGGGCCGCCAGCAGCGGCGCGGGCGCTTCCTCGATCACCTTCTGGTGGCGTCGCTGCATGGAACAGTCGCGGGTTCCAAGGTGTACCGCGCCGCGGTGTTCGTCGGCCAGCACCTGCACCTCGATGTGACGAGGGTTTTCGAGGAATTTCTCCATGTACACGGTGGAGTTGCCGAAGGCTGCCTGGGCTTCGCTGCGAGTGGTGTTCACTGCGCTCAGCAGCGCCGCCTCGGTGTGAACCACCCGCATGCCGCGTCCACCCCCGCCGCCGGCAGCCTTGATGATCACGGGATAGCCGATGGCGCGGGCAATCTTAACGATCTGCGCCGGCTCCTCGGGTAACGCGCCCTCCACCCCGGGCACCACGGGCACCCCGGCCTTCTGCATGGCGGCTTTGGCGCTCACCTTGTCGCCCATGAGGCGAATGGTATCGGGGCGCGGCCCGATGAACACGAAGCCGCTTTTTTCCACGCGCTCGGCGAAATCGGCGTTCTCCGACAGGAAGCCATAGCCGGGATGGATGGCCTCGGCGTCCGTGACCTCGGCGGCGCTGATGATGGCCGGAACGTTGAGATAGCTCTGAGACGACGGCGCCGGCCCGATGCACACCGATTCGTCGGCCAGGCGCACGTACTTGGCGTCCTTGTCGGCCTCGGAATGCACCGCCACGGTCTTGATGCCCATCTCCCGGCAGGCGCGCTGGATCCGAAGGGCAATCTCGCCGCGGTTGGCGATGAGAATCTTCTCGAACACTCGGGGTTCTCCTGAAGGACTTTTCCCGCGAGGGGCCGCGATGACCAGCCCCGATCAGCCGATCACGAACAGGGGCTCGCCGTATTCGACCGGCTGGCCGTTCTCCACCAGGATGGCCTTTACCACACCCGCTTTGTCGCTCTCGATTTCGTTGAGAAGTTTCATCGCCTCGATGATGCAAAGCGTGTCGCCTTCGCTCACCGTCTGCCCCACCTCCACGAACGGCTTCCCCCCAGGGCTTGCCGCGCGGTAGAAGGTGCCCACCATGGGCGAATCGATGGCGTGGCCGTCGAGTTCGCCAGCGGCGCCACTGGCCAAGGCGTCGCCGCCCGCTGGCGGCTGAGCGGGCGTGGCTGGCGGCATCACGGCGGCGGCCGCGGGCACGGCAATCACTGGCGCACCAGGCAAGGCGTGGCGCGTGATGCGCACCCGCTCCTCGCCCTCGGCGATCTCCAGTTCCGCAATACCGGATTTCTCCACCAGATCGATCAGGGCCTTCACCTTGCGCAGATCCACGAACGCACTCCCCTCGAAAATTGAACCCGTGCCCTCAGGGCTGCGCCAGCGCCCGTTCCAGCGCCAGCAGGTAGCCCTGGGGCCCCAGACCGCAGATCATCCCCACCGCCAGGTCGGTAAAGTAGGAATGGTGGCGGAACGGTTCACGGGCAAACACGTTGGACAAGTGCACCTCGATGAAGGGCACCTTGACGGCGGCCAGCGCGTCGCGCAAAGCGACGCTGGTGTGGGTGAAGGCCGCTGGGTTGATGATCACGAAATCAACGGGTGCGTCCAGCAATGCCTGGACGCGGGCCACCAGTTCAGCCTCGTTGTTGCTTTGAAAACTCTCCAATGTCGCCCCGGCGGCCTCTGCCCGCCGGCGCAATCCCGCCTCCACATCGGCGAGGGTCGTGGTCCCGTACACATGGGGTTCGCGCCGCCCCAGCAAATTGAGGTTGGGTCCATGCAGGACGAGAATCCGCCGGGCCATGGCAGCTAGCTCCGTTGCCGACACCCGGTTTCAGCGGGACGCTGACCCCTCTGGTCTGGCTTATATTTGCCCCAGTTTGCTGCAGATCGACGCATTTTGTCCAGCGAAGGAGCCCCCGCGAATCGCTCCCGTCAGTACCGGATTGCTACCCCGTGCGTGGCGGCGGATGGCGCCAGATCATGGAGCACGAGACCATCGGCTGCGCCGAAGACTCCTCTCAAAAAACCATCGAAAAGAGTCTGTTTTCGGCGCTGATGTCCGGAGAAAGCGTTTTTTGCTTCAAAGAAGCGGCGAAACGATAGCCTCCAGCCGGGCTTCGGTGGTTGCACCCAGAATGGTCTGTACGACCCGCCCGGACCGATCCACCACCACCGTGAAGGGCAGCGCACCCATCTCGTTTCCCAGACTTCGCGCCAGTTCCAGGGCGTCGAGTTGGCCCACCAGATTGGGGTAGTTCACGCCCAACGTTTGCAGAAATGGCCGGACGGCCTCCAGTTCGTCCACGGCCACCCCCACGAACTGCAAACCTTGCGCCCCGAGACGCTGCTGCATGCGCACGAAATCGGGAATCTCCTTGCGGCAGGGGGCGCACCACGTGGCCCAGAAGTTCACCACCATCACCTTCCCCTTCCAGGCGGCAAGGCTGCCCTTGCCGCCCTCCGGGGTGGCCAGGCTCACCGACATGAAGCCAGCAGGCGTGACCGCGGTACCTTGCGGTGGCTGGCGTGTGGCCGGATTGAAGTACAGGCCAGCCGCCAGGGCGGAAAGGGCAACGGCGATGAACAGGAAAGCCTGGCGGGTCTTCGACATGGTCAGTCCGGATAACAGGTGAAGGGGGCGCTCAGCGCGCCAGGGCGGGCTCGCGCAATGCATCCGTGACCGGGCCCGGGGCGGGGCGCATGACTGCCGTCTCGGGCCGGCCCCGCTCCAGGGAGAGGCGCTGCTCCCGGGGCGTGTAACAAACGCCCGCGTCGGCACAGCCCTGGAAGCGAACCACCAGGGTCAACCCCGCAGCACCAGGGGGCAGTCGCTGCACGGCGAAGCGCGCCTCCACCTCGCCGCGGTAGATACGCACCCGCCCGAAAAACTCGTCGTCGATTTCCTGACCGGGGGGCAACCGGGGGGCTCCCAGGGTTACGCCGGCAGGCTCGGCGGAAAAACGCAGCTTGTCCTGGTACAGGTAATGGCCAGGCGCCACCCGCAGCCGCACGGTGATCTGCCCATCTTCCCCAAGGCGGCCAGAGACGCGAAAAGCCTGGTCCACCGGCAGCACCGCCGCACCCGCGGGAGCGAGCGCGGCCAGGAGGAAGAAAGCGAGCGTGGCAGCAAACAGCTTCAAAGGGATCATGGCCGGGGACTGGTTTCCTCGCGGACCCAATCCAGATAGCCTGGCAGGCCGCGCTGCGCAGGGACAGCGATGATCTCGGGGAGTTCGTAAGGGTGGCAGTGCCGCAGAATGCGCTCCACCTCCTCGTAGCGTTCCGCCGTTGTCTTCACCAGCACCGGGTGTTCCCGGCCTTGCTCCAGGGCGCCGCGCCAGCGGTACAAGGAAACGCAGGGCGCCAGGATGTTCACGCACGCCGCAGCGCGCGCCTCGATCAAAGCCGCGGCGGCTGTCTGGGCTGTCGCCTCGTCAGGGAAATTGCTGATCACCACCATCACGGCGCTGGCCACTGAGGAATGCCTCACGCCGCCGGGGCCATAGCCTGGAGGGCGTGCACCACCGTCGGATGGCGCAGCCGCACCCCCAGTTCGTGCCGCGCCCGCCGGTTCACGAGGCGGCGCGACTCTCGCATGAAGGACATGAGGGTTTCGGGGATGAGACCCGATGCCCGGTCTAGCCCCACCCGCGGCGGACAGGGCAATCCGAAGCGCCGCGCCACCAGATCGAACCATTCGCCCATGCGCAGTTCGCTGTCATCGCACGCGTTGTAAACCCGGCCAGCGCGGCCTCGCGCCAGGGCGGCAAGCACCATGTGCGCGAGATCATCGGCGTGAACGTGATTGGTGTAGGGATCGGCCGCCGCTTCCAGCACCGGCGTGCCCGCCCTCAAACGCTCCAGGGGCAGCCGCTCGGCACTGTAGATGCCGGGCACCCGGAGAATGGCCACGCGAACGCCGCTCGCGCGGCCCCAGGCACGCAGTTGGCGCTCTGCGTCCACCCGCCGCAGCGCGCGGTCGCTGGCCGGGCGCACCGGGCGGGTTTCCGCCACCAGATCGCCGGCGCAGTCGCCGTAAACCCCGCTGGTGCTGATGTACACCAGCCGCTGTGGTAGTCTCGCGCCCCGCGCTAGAGCGCTTATCAGGTGTGCCGTGCGACTGTCGCGCGCCCCTTGGGAAGGCGGCGGCGCCAGGTGGACCACCTCCTGAGCAATGCTGGCGATGCGATGCATCGACGCGGCGTCGTCCAGGTTGCCCGGCACCGGGATTACGCCTGCCTGCCGCAGCGCCTCGTGACGCTGGGGATTACGGGCCAGGGCGAACAGCCGGCGCCTCCCCGCGAGCAAGCGCGCCACGCGCAACCCCACGTCCCCACAGCCCACGATCAACATACTTTTCATCGTCACGATTCTAGAGGAACGCCGCGGCACGGCCGCGACACCCCAAAAGGTACGCCCATGCCCTTCCGCGCAACTCTCTCCAAGAGCGGCCACGCCTTTGAAGTTCCCGACGGCGAAACGGTGCTCGCCGCGGCCCTGGCGGCCGGCCACACCCTGCCCTACGGTTGCCGCAACGGCGCCTGCGGCGCCTGCAAGGCGCGCATCCTCGAAGGCTCGGTGGACTATGGCGAGCACCAGCCCTACACCCTGACCCAGGGCGAGAAGCAGGCGGGCCTGGCGCTGCTGTGCAGTGCCAGGCCCCTATCGGATCTGGTGATCGACGTGCGCGAGGTGAGCGGGCTGGGAGACATCCCGGTGCGCAAGCTGCCTGCCCGCGTGCTGTCCCTCGAAAAACCCGCGCCGGACGTGGCCATCCTGCGCCTCAAGCTGCCGGCGAACGAACGGCTGCAGTTCCTCGCAGGGCAGTACCTGGAGATCCTGCTCAAGGATGGCCGCCGCCGCGCCTACTCCATGGCCAACCCGCCCCACGTGGATGATTACGTGGAGCTGCATCTTCGCCACATGCCCGAGGGGGCTTTCACAGGGCACGTGTTCGGCGCCATGAAGGAGAAGGACATCCTGCGCTTCGAGGGCCCCATGGGCACCTTCTTCCTGCGCGAGGATTCCGACAAACCCATCGTCTTCGTGGCCAGCGGTACGGGCTTCGCGCCCATCAAGGCCATGCTGGAGCATGCCTTCCACGCCGGCGTGACACGGCCCATGGTGCTCTACTGGGGCGGCCGCCGCCCGCGCGACCTGTACCAGGGTGCGTTGTGCGAGCGCTGGCAGGAAGATCATCCCCACTTCAGCTTCGTGCCGGTGGTATCGGAAGCCCTCCCCGAGGACGCCTGGACGGGCCGTACCGGCTTCGTGCACGCTGCTGCCATGGCCGACTTTCCCGACCTCTCCGGCCACCAGGTGTATGCCTGCGGCGCTCCGGTGGTGGTGGAGTCCGCCAAGCGCGATTTCACCAGCCGCTGCGGCCTGCCCGAGGACGAGTTCTTCGCCGATGCCTTCACGGCTTCGGTGGATGCGCCTGCCCCGCCGCCTGCCCCCTGAGGCTCCGGCGACCGGCCAAGTCCCGCCGGGCGCTAGAAGAGCTCTCTGCGCCGCCCGCCGGTGCTCTCGCGCAGTTGCGCCAAGGCGAGTTGCAGCGCCGCCTCGCGATGCCGGGCCACCTCGGCATCGCGACCTTCCCGGGCCGCCAGCGCCGCCAGTTCGAGGTACACCGAATGGCTGGGTTCCACTGCCGCGCTCGCTTCCAGATAATTGCGAGCTTTGCCCCACAACTCGGCGCAGGCGCACAACCGCCCCAGGGTAAGCAGCAGCCCCGCGTCGCTGGGCTGCTGGTTCAACCAACCCTCGGCCTTCTGCAACAGCGCCCGCGGCTCGTCACCCACGCACTCGGCGTAGAGCGCCGCCAGAGAACTGTCCCAACCGGCCTCGATCGCCTCCTCGACGATGCGCCGGGCCGCGCCGGCATCGCCCACCGCCAGGAAGCAGCGTGCCGCCGTGCGCGCCAGCAGCGCGTCCCGGCGCAACTCCTGTCCCACGCGCTCCCACGCCCTCTTCAAGGAATCCGCGTCCACCGCCGCAGCCCGCAGCGCCTCGGCCGTGGCTGAGCGCCACAGGCGCGCCGTGGTCAACTCATCGAACACCTGCTTGCTCTGAAGCTGCGGCAGCAGCGCGAGCACGCGGTCCCAGTTGCGCGACTGGCGCGTGGCTTCGAGCTCCAGGCGAAGAGCGGCCGTGTGGCGGTGCCCGAGGCGGCCCAGCACCGCGAGGGCGTCATGATGGCGCCGCTCGGCCAGCAGCAACTCGGCCTGGGTGATCTGGCACAGATAGCGGTCGCCCGCATCGCCATCACCCGCCGCCAGGTACGCATCGCGGCGCGAAAACGCGCGCAGCTCATGGGCGGCCCGCGCCGCGATCACCGCCGAGAGGCCCGGGAGCACGCCGCTGCGGCCGGCGGCCGCGGCAGCGCGCTCGGCGCGCCCGTGGCGGCCTTCGAAAAACGCCCGCAACGCCTCGTCGAAGAGGGCGCGCCCGGCCTCCAGGCGACCCTGCTTGGGGAACTCGCGGGCCCGACCATCAGGAAAGCTCTGGGCATCGTGGCGGGCGGCCTCCAGCTGGCGCTGCTCGCGGAACGCGCGCGCCCGCGCCGGCAACCGAAGGGCAAGGGTGCCGGCGCGCAGCAGCAAGACGCAGGCCGCTACCACCAGCGCCAGCAGCAGCAGCGCCAGGTTCAAGGACAACTCCACTCGCGTGCCATGGCTGGCCAGCAACACATAACCGGTGTTGGCGCGCGCGAACAGCACCAGCCCGGTGGCCGCTGCAAACAGCGCAATCGCCCAGAGCAGCGCGCGCACGGCGCGGCGTGTCCTCAGCGCGCCGCGCGCTCGCGGGCCAGGCGCAGCGAGCGCGCGGCCTCGAGGCTGTCGGCGATATCGGGCAGCTGAATGGCCAGATCCGACCTGGCGAGCTGGTCGAGGGTCGCGGCGGCGGCCGCGCCTGCCTTGCCACGAACGTCGAAATACTCGTCGAGCCAGCGGGCCGCCGTACGCAAATCGGCGCGAAAGGTGGTTTCGTCGCGGGCCAGCAGGGCCAGGCGCGCCGAGAGCAGCTTGAGCTTGAGGTTTTCCCGCAGGAAATAGGCCTGTTCGGGTGCTAGCAGCGGCGCCAGCGGCTCATCGGCCACGCGGATGCGCACCAGATCGCGCAGATCGCGCCACACCTCGGCGCCCAGGCGCGACCACCAACCCTTGGAAGCGGCTTCGGGGCGCGGCGCAACCGGGATGGCGGAGGACACCTGCTCCGCCGCCAGGGGGAGTTTGTCCACCGCGGAAACCACTGCGTCGAGGCGGAAGGTGAGCGCCGGCACGTCCACCATCGGCAAGGCGCGCAACCGCTGCACATCGCCGTCGATGAGCCGGCGCAGGGGGATCAGATGGGGACGGTCGGCACGCTGCAACCGCTTGTCGGCGGCTTCCAGGGCGATCAGCGCCGCCCGCACGTTCCCGCTGAGCTGCAGTTGCTGGCTTGCCGTGACCAGGATGCTTTCCACCTCCGCGAGCACCCACTCATCGCGATTGCGCGCCAGTTCCTGATAGAGCGACTCCAGGGCCACGCGCTGGTTCTGGGCCTCCAGCATGCGCGCCTCGAGCATGCCCAGCCGGCTGTCAGCGTCACGCTGGGCATTGCGCACCGACTCGGCGGTGAGGCGCGTTTCGCGTGCCGCCGCGTCCGTCTCCGCCAACCGTCGGGCGAGCTCGGCCTGCACGCCAGCCAGGTCGCGGCGTGCTTCCGACCATTGCCACAGTGCCACGGCAAGGGCGGCGGCGGCCACGAGGGTGGCGGGCCGCAGGCCACGCAACCCACCCCATAGCGCCCGCACCAGGGGCGGCAGGGAAGGCGGGGTTGGCAAAGCCGGCGGCGGCGTGGCGGCGCCCGGGTCGGCGGCCGGTTGGGTGTCCGGCGCGGCGGGCGCGGGCCCGGACGCCGCGCCCGGGGGGTCGCTCAAGGCAGGCTCCGCACGCTCATGCCCCGTCCGCTGCGCGAGCGCCGGCGAAAAATCCGGCGAGAGCAGCCGCCAGGGCGCCGTCACCACCCGGAGCCACTAGCACCGTCACGGCACCCTCTTGCCTCAGGGCCTGGGCAATGCGCGGGTGAGGAACCACATGGGGCAGCAGCGCCACGGCGCGGCCGGCGTCGGCAGGCAGCAAGGCGTAGAGATTGCGGCCACCCTCGGCGCTGCTCACGGTGACCGCGTGCACAGCCCCGGCGCGCAGCCGTGCCACCACCTCGGCCTTGGGTGCCGCTGGCAGCGCCCGGCGGTAAACGGCCGTCACGCGCACCAGCGCGCCGCGCCCCTGCAGGGAGGCAGAGAGCACGTCGCGGCCCTGCTCGCCGGTGAAGATGACCACCCGCCGAGCGGCCACCTGTTCGAGCATGGGCAGGGCAAGCAAGCCTTCGCTGTCGGCGCGCTCGGGCACCTGCACGGCAACGGCACACCCCGCTTCGCGCAGCGCCGCAGCCGTGCCCTCGCCCACCGCCGCCACGTACGCCGGCGTGGCACCCGCGGCGCGCAGCAGCGGCCAGGCGATGCGGGCGGCGTTGCCGCTGGTGAACACCGCCACTTCCATGCCCGCGGCAGCGGCTTCAGCCACCCGTTGCGCCGCCTGGGGAAGGGCTTCGATGGCGATGGTGGGCAACGCCAGCGCCTCCCCGCCCAGGGCCTGCACGGCCCGGCACAGCGCCTCGGCCTGGCCGGCGGGCCGGGTCACAAGCACCACCCGCCCTCCCAGGAGCAGGGCGGGAAAGGCGCTCAAGCGCCGCCTCCGGCCTCGAGGCTGGCGAGAATCTCCCGCGCTCCGTCGCGCTCGAGGGCGGCAGCAGCAGCCTCGCCCAGTGCCTGGGCGCCGCCGGCCGACCACGGCGCGCGTTGCTCGGTGCGCGCCACCCGCAGGCCGTCGGGCGTGGCCACCAGCGCGCTGATGCGCGCCTCACCCGCCTCGATGCGCGCGAAGCCCGCCAGCGGCGTGGTGCAACTGCCCAACAGGCGGCGGCTCAGGGACCGCTCGGCATACACGCACCAGGCGGTTTCGCCATGGTTGAGGGGCGCCAGCAGTGCCGCCAGATCCTCGCGGCCGGCGCGGGTCTCGATGCCGATGGCGCCCTGCCCCACGGCCGGAATGCTCTGCTCCAACGAAAGCAGCGATGTGATGCGCGCCTCCAGTCCCAGGCGCTTGAGACCCGCCGACGCGAGGATCACGCCGTGGTACTCCCCTTCGTCGAGCTTGCGCAGGCGGGTCTGCACGTTGCCGCGCAGTGGCTGCACGCGCAGCCCTGGCAGGCGCGCCCGGAGTTGCGCCTCGCGCCGCAGGCTGGAGGTACCCACCACCGCCCCCAGTGGCAAAGCCTCCGGGCTGGCGTGGTGCACGGAAACGAAAGCATCCCGGGGGTCTTCTCGAACACCGATGGCGGCGATCACAAAGCCATCGGGGAGATTCACGGGGACATCCTTCATGGAGTGGACCGCCAGATCCGCCTCGCCGCTCATCAGTGCCGCTTCCAGCTCTTTCACGAACAGCCCCTTGCCGCCGATCTTGGCCAGGGAGCTGCCCAGGCGTCGATCGCCTTCGGTGGTCATGCCCAGCAGGCTCACCTCCAGGCCGGGGTAGAGCGACTCAAGGCGCGCCTTGACGTGCTCGGCCTGCCAGAGCGCAAGCGCGCTCTGGCGCGTGGCGATGACGATTCGGGAGGGGGCGGAAGCCACGGGGAAACACTCTTCGCGAAGGGTCACGGATTCTAGCAGTCGACCCGCGAAAGCCAGGTCCTAGGGACGCATCCTGCCGAAGGCGCGCGCCAGCGGCGCCTGGCGGCGGGAGACGGGCAAGCGCTCGGGCAGGCCCTTCACCACCGCCACCCAGCCGCTATCGCCGTCCTCGCCATTGCGCTCGAAGCCCGCCAGGTGTCGCTTGGCCACCAGGTAGCTGCGATGGATGCGGATGAACGATGCCTCGAACTCCTGCTCCAGGCGCACCAGAGAGTCCTCCACCAGGTGCTCGGCGCTGGCCGTTCGAACGATCACGTACTTCAGTTCGGCGCGCAGGTAGAGGATGTCGGCCACGGGCACCAGCAGCACACGGCCGCGCTCGGGCACCGACAGGTGGGTACGCGGCGCCGGGCTGATCTCGCGCAGCACCTCCCGAGGCGCGGGTTCGAGCGAACGCAGCCGAAGCAGCGCCTCGAGCAAGCGCTCGCCACGGATGGGCTTGAGCAGGTAATCCACGGCCTGCAGCTCGAATGCGTTGACCGCGTGCGCGTCGAAAGCCGTGGCGAAGATCACCCTCGGCGGCCGGGCGAGCTTGCCCAGATGCCTGGCGGTCTCCAGGCCGTCCATGCCGGGCATGCGGACGTCGAGAAGCACCACGTCAGCCTCGCACTCCTGCAGCAGGGCAAGCAGCTGGACGCCGCTGGCGGCCTCGCCAACCACATCGACGGGCATGGAAGCAGCGCAATCGGCGAGCAGCTCGCGCAGCCGGCTGCGCGCCGGCGCCTCGTCGTCGCACACCGCCACGCGCAACGCCCGGGGCGGGCTCACGGGGCCTTTCCTTCGTCCGCCGGGGCGGGCGCGCGCACGTAGGGGAAGCGGATGTGCACCTGGTAGGCGCCCTCGCGCACCCGGCTCTCCAGCGCGGCCTCAGCGTCGAAGTGCAGCGCCAGCCGCTCGCGGATGTTGCCGATGGCCATCTTGTTGCCGCCGTGGTGCGCCCCGTCTTGCCGATAGGGGTTGCGCAGCATCACGTGCACCTCGCCGCGCACCTCGTAGATGTTGATGCTCACCACGCCCGGCTCGGCGGAGGACTCCACGCCGTGGTTGACGGCATTCTCCAGCAGCGGCTGAAGCACCAGCGGCGGCATCATGGCGTCGCGCGGCATCTTGTCGGCGTGCCACTGCACGCGCAGGCGCTCCCCCAGGCGCAGCTGTTCCAGCTCGAGGTACTGCCGGCACAGGCGCACCTCGTCGGCCAGGGGCACGAGCTGGCGGTTGTCGGCCATCAGAACGCGGAACAGCTCGGCCATGTCTTGCAGGGCCGCCTCGGCGCGTCGCGGCTCCGTGCGCACCAGCGACAGCACGGCATTGATGCTGTTGAAAAGGAAGTGCGGCCGGATGCGCGCCTGCAGTGCCTGCAGACGGGCTTCGGTCAGAGCCGGAGACAACGCCCGCCCGCGCAGATGGAAAAAACCCAGCACGGCCGCCGCGGCAAACAGCGCCAGCGCCGCCTGCCGCGGCGCATCGCCAACGTCGGAGTCCTGCATCCACGAGGCCGCCTGCCGAACACCCAGCGCGCACAACACGGCAAGGGCCGCAGCCGCGCTCAGCCCGCCGGCATAGGACAGGCGCTGCAGCAACCGGTTGAGGGCGGCGGCCGCGAGCAACCACAGCACCAGCGCGGGCAGCGTGACCGCTACGACCTCCACGAAATCGTCGGGCACCGCCTGCCAGTGAGGGGCGCGAGCCAACGAGGCCGCGAAACACAACGCCGTGACCAGCAGCACGCTGCGCGCCCAAACCCCGGCATTGAGGAAGTCCGGCAGCCTGTCGGGGTAGCGGTTCTGACCTATACTCGCCATGAACGCACCGGGGGGTGGAGGCGCAGTGGAATCAACGCCTCGCAGCAGGCGGGGCGAGCCACTCCCGCGCCGGCCTCACGCGCCATTTCCGCCCCGGAAAAACGTTGCGTCCCTCTCATCGTTTCCGCCTTCCGCATGAATTCTGACGACCCTCCGCAAAGCGCGCAACCGGCCATGCAAGCCTGGTCGGGGCGCTTCTCCGAACCCGTGGACGAGCGCGTCAAGCGCTTCACCGCCTCGGTGCTATTCGACCAGCGGCTGGCGAGCTTCGACATCGCCGGCTCCCTGGCCCACGCCCGCATGCTAGCCTCCCGCGGCATTCTTTCTCTCGACGACCTGGCCCACATCGAGCGCGGCATGGCCATCATCGCCGCCGACGTTGAGGCGGGCCGTTTCCGCTGGTCCGTGGACCTGGAGGACGTGCACCTCAACATCGAGCGGCGCCTCACCGAGCTGGTGGGCGACGCCGGCAAGCGGCTGCACACCGCCCGCTCCCGCAACGATCAGGTGGCCACCGATGTGCGCCTCTGGCTGCGCGAGACCATCGACCGCTGCCTAAGCCTGCTGGCCGATCTGCGCGGCGCGCTGCTCGACCTGGCCGAGTCCCACGCCGCCACCATCATGCCCGGCTTCACCCACCTGCAGGTGGCCCAGCCGGTTACCTTCGGCCATCATCTCATGGCCTACGTGGAGATGTTCGAGCGCGACGCCGAGCGGCTTGCCGATGCCCGCCGCCGCGTCAACCGTCTGCCCCTGGGCGCGGCAGCGCTGGCCGGCACCGGCTATCCCATCGATCGCGAGCAGGTGGCCCGCGCGCTGGGCTTCGAGGGCATCTGCCGCAACTCCCTGGATGCCGTGTCCGATCGCGACTTTGCCATCGAGTTCTGTGCCTGCGCGGCGCTCGCCATGACCCACCTGTCACGTCTTTCGGAGGAGCTGATCCTCTGGATGAGCCCGCGCTTCGGCTTCATCGACCTGGCCGACCGCTTCTGCACCGGCTCCTCCATCATGCCGCAGAAGAAGAACCCCGACGTGCCCGAGCTGGTGCGTGGCAAGACCGGTCGCGTCAACGGGCACCTGGTGGCGCTGCTCACCCTGATGAAGGCCCAGCCGCTGGCCTACAACAAGGACAACCAGGAAGACAAGGAACCGCTGTTCGACACCGCCGACACCCTGGTGGACAGCCTGGCCGTGTACGCCGCCATGATGCGCGGGGTGACGGTAAACGCCCCGGCCATGGCACGCGCCGCCGCCGAGGGCTTTTCCACCGCCACCGACCTGGCCGACTACCTGGTGCGCAAGGGGCTGCCCTTCCGGGAGGCCCACGAGGCCGTAGCCCGGGCGGTACGCGCCGCACAGGCGCAGGGGCGCGATCTGGCCGAGCTGCCCCTCGATGCGCTGCGGGCGTTTTCGCCACTGGTGGAGGCGGACGTGTACGCCGTGCTCACGTTGGAGGGCTCGGTGGCGAGCCGCACGGTGGCTGGCGGCACCGCGCCGGCCCAGGTGCGCGCCGCCGTGGCCGAGGCGCGCCGCCGTCTGCCGGGCGCCACGGGCGGATAGCCATGGGACTGCCGCTGGCCGGGCTGTTTTCCCTGGAGGGCCGCGTGGCGGTGGTCACCGGCGGCAGTTCCGGACTGGGCCGCACCATCGCCCTCACCCTGGCGGAGGCGGGCGCCCACATCACCCTGGTGGCGCGCGACCGGGCGCGGCTCGAGGAGGCCGCCGCCGCCGTCGAGGCCCTGGGCCGGCGCGCCGCCTGGCTCGAAGCGGACATGGCCGACACCACCAGACTGCCGGAGGTGGCACGGCAGGCCGCCGCCGCCCTGGGCGCCCCCGACATCGTGGTGCACGCCGCTGGCATCAACCGCCGCCCGCCGCTGGACGCCCTCACGCCCGAGGACTGGGATGTCACCCTGGCGGTGAACCTCACGGCGCCCCACCGCCTGTCGCAAGCCTTCGCGCCCGCCATGGTGGCGCGCGGCTGGGGGCGGTTCATCCATCTCGCCTCGCTGCAATCGGTGCGCGCCCTGGGCAACAGCGGCGCCTACGGGGTGTCGAAGGCGGGCATCGCCCAGCTCGCCCGGGTGCAAGCCGAGGCCTGGTCGCGCCACGGCGTCAACAGCAACGCCATCGCGCCGGGTTTCTTCCCCACCCCGCTAACCCGCGCCGTGTTCGACGATCCAGCCCGCGCCGCCGCCCTGGCGGCGCGCACCATGATCGGCCGCAACGGCGCCCTGGAGGACATCCGCGGCGCGGCGCTGTTCCTGGCCTCCCGGGCGAGCGACTACGTCACCGGCCAGTTGCTGTTCGTGGACGGCGGCTTCAGCGCCGGCTGAGCGGGCGGGCGGCCGCTGTTCCTTGTCGGGGCGGCCGCGCCCCTGCTATCTTCGCCGCCCGCGCCTCGCAGCCGGCCGCCGGCCGGAAGCCAGCCGTGGCAAGGGGGAAAACCATGATCAAGGCCATGAAGCCATCGCGACTCGCCGCCGCCGCCACCGCCATCGTGCTCGCCCTGGGTGCTCCGGTGCTCATGGCGCAGCAGAAAACCAGCATCAAGGTGGGCTTCGTCACCTTCCTTTCCGGGCCGGCCGCGGGCCCTTTCGGCGTGCCCGCCCGGCAGGCCGCGGAGGCCATCGTGGAGTCCCTCAATGCCGGCAAGGCGCCCGCGCCGTATCAGATCAAGGGCATCGGCGGGCTGCCCCTCGAGCTGGTGGTCATTGACGAGGCCGGCGGCGCCACCAAGCAGGTGAGCGAATACCGCACCCTGGTGCAGCGCCAGGAGGTGGACTTCGTGATCGGCTACATCGGCAGCGGCGACTGCCTGGCCATCGCGCCGGTGGCCGAGGAACTGAAGAAGCTCACGGTGTTCTTCGACTGCGGCACGCCGCGCATCTTCGAGGAAGCCTCCTACAAGTACGTGTTTCGTACCCGGCCCCACGCCACCATGGACGCCGTGGCGGCTACGCTCTACCTGCTGGACAACCGCCCGGCGGTGAAACGCATCGCCGGCATCAACCAGAACTACGCCTACGGCCAGGATTCCTGGAACGATTTCGAGGCCACCATCAAGGTGCTCAAGCCCGAGGTGGAGATCGTCACCTCGCAGATGCCAAAGTTCGGCGCCGGGCAGTACGGCGCCGAGATCTCCGCCCTGGCGGGCGCCAACCCCGACGTGATCCACTCCAGCCTGTGGGGCGGCGACCTGGAGGCCTTCATGCTCCAGGCCCAGCCCCGCGACCTGTTCAAGAAGAACATCCTGGTGCTGGTGGCGGGCGAGCCCTATCTGCACCGCCTGCCCGGCAAGATTCCCGACGGCACCGTCGTGGGCGCCCGGGGCGTGAACGCGGTGTTCGCTGCCGACTCCCCCCTCAAGCGCTGGCTCACGGATCTCTACAAAGCCAAGGCGGGCATCGAGCCGAACTACCCCGCCTACAGCGTGGCCAACGCTTTCCTGGGCGTGAAGGCCGCCTGGGAGAAGGCGGCCGCCAAGAAGGTGGGTTCCGCCATTCCCATGGGCGCCAACAAGAACGTCAAGGAAGAGATGGAGAAGGCCTACGCCCCGCCCACCCAGGAAGAGGTGATCGCCATGTTCGAGAAGCTCTCCTTCGACACGCCCTCGGGCAAGGTGCAGATGTCGCTGGGCAAGGGCCACCAGGCCGTCACCGGCACCGCCTATGGCACCACCCGCTTCGAGAACGGCGTGGTGAAGGTGGGCAACATCAAGTACTACCCCGCTGAGCGGGTCAACCCGCCCGAGGGCGTCAGCTCGCTCGACTGGATCAAGTCGGGCTTCCGCGCCACCGCCAAGTGACCGCCAGGCACTCGGCCTTCCGCACCGTGCGCACAGCCCCCGCCCCATGAGCCAGATTCCCGCCGTCCTCGCCGACGCCGTGGTCTACGCCTCGTGGCTGTTCGTGATCGCCGTGGGCCTCACGCTCATCTACGGGGTGATGAAGATCCTCAACATCGCCCACGGCAGCTTGTACGCGCTGGGCGCCTACAGCGCCGTGACGCTGGCCGGCGGCTGGCTCGCCAAGGGCTACGCGCCCCTGGGCAGCTACGCCATGCTGGCCCTGGCGGCGCTGCTGGTGGGGCTGATCGCGGGCCCGGTCATCGAGCGCGGCCTGTTGCGATTCCTGTACGCCAAGGACGAGATCGTGCTGGTGCTGGTGACCTACGCTCTGTTCCTGATCCTGGAGGACGCCATCAAGCTCACCTGGGGCGTGGACCCCATGTTCGTTGCCGAACCCTACGCTCTGCTGGGCAATTTCGAGATCGCCGGACTCACCTACCCCACCTACACGCTGGTGCTGGTGGCCGCGGCCATTGTCGTGGGCCTGGCGCTGTGGTGGGCGCTCGGCTTCACCCGCTCCGGCAAGATGCTGCTGGCGGTGATCCACGACCGCGAGATGAGCGCCGCCATGGGCGTGAACGTGGGGCTCACCTACTTCGTCACCTTCACCATCGGCGCCTTCCTCGCCGCGCTGGGCGGGGCGCTGACGGCGCCCACCATCTCGGTGGTCACGGGCATGGGCGCGGAGGTCATCGTTACCGCCTTCGCCGTGGTGGTGATCGGCGGACTGGGCAGCCTGGGCGGCGCGGCGCTGGGCGCGGTGATCGTGGGCCTGGTGCGTTCCGCCGCGGTGCACTACCAGCCCGAGCTGGAGCTGTTCAGCATCTACCTGGTGATGGCGGCGGTGCTGATCGCCCGCCCCAAGGGGCTGTTCAGCGGCGCGGAGGTGCGCAAGATATGAGCGTCCACCGCACCTCCGTGGCATTGGTGGCGGCGGCCGGGGCGCTGCTGGCGCTGGGTCCGGTGATTCCCAACTGGGCCGTGTCGCTGGTGAACGTTTCCCTGGGCATCGGCGTGGTGGTGCTGGGCATGATGGTGCTCATGCGCACCGGCCTGGTGTCCTTCGGCCACGGGTTGTACTACTGCCTGGGGGCCTACGCCGCCGGGCTGGCGAGCAACCGCTTCGGCGCGCCCGACATGCTGGCCATGGTGGCGGGCGGCGCGCTGGCGGCACTGCTGGTGTCGGCGGTGCTCGGGCTGCTGCTGGCCAAGTACCGCGAGATCTTTTTCGCCATGCTGTCCCTGGCCTTCTCCATGATCCTCTACGGCCTGCTGGTGAAGAGCGCCGATCTCGGCTCCACCGACGGGTTCAACGTGCACGCCAAGTCCATCGCCGGCTTCGCCGTGGAGGGCGATGCCCATCGCCTGGGGGTGTATTCGGTGATCGTGATCACGGCGGCGCTGTGCGCGCTGCTGCTTGACGCCTACCTGCGCTCCCACCGCGGCCGGCTGGCCGAGGCCATCCGCGACAACGAGCTGCGGGTGGAATACATGGGCGCCTCGGTGTTCGCCACCGTGCACCTCAACTACGTCATCTCCGCCGTGCTGGCGGGCGTCGGCGGCGCGCTCATGGCCATCCACATCGGCCACATCGATCCCGAGATGACCTACTGGCCCCAGTCCGGCGAGTTCGTGTTCATCGGTATCCTGTCGGGCACCGGCAGCGTGTTCGCGCCGCTGCTGGGTTCGGTGGTGTTCGAGACGGTGCGCTCCTACGCCTACGAGAAGTCCCCCGACACCTGGCAGATGGTGCTGGGGGTCACCATGCTGATGGTGATCGTGTTCCTCCCGGGCGGGCTGTGGTCGCTTGCCAGCCGGCTGCGCGGCCGGCCCGACAGCGCCCGGACGGGCGGCTGACGCCATGGCCGTGATCTTGGACGCACGCGGCCTGGAGAAGCGCTTCGGCGCCGTGACCGCCGCCAGCAACATCAACGTGTCGGTGGAGCAGGGCGCCATCGTGGGCCTGATCGGTTCCAACGGCGCCGGCAAGACCACCTTCCTCAACATGGTCACCGGCTATCTGCGGCCCGACGCCGGCAGCATCCTGTTCGACGGCCGCGACATCACCGGACAGAAGCCGCGCCGCATCACCCAGCAGGGCATCTGCCGCTCCTTCCAGATCCCGCAGCTCTACAACAGCATGAGCGTGGCGGAGAACCTGATGGTGGGCGTGGGCATCGTGGCCTCGGGCGGGCGGGGCTGGGCCGCCTCCAATGCCCTGGACGGGACCCCCGAGCAGGCCGTGAGCCGCATGCTGGAGCAGTTCGGCCTTGCCGGACTGCGTCACCGCCAGGCGGGGCTGCTGCCCGAAGGCACGCGCAAGCTGCTGGACATCGCCATGGCCATGGTGGTGCGCCCGCGGGTGCTGTTGCTGGACGAGCCCACCAGCGGCGTTTCCGCCGACGAGAAGTTCGCGCTCATGGACATGGTCATGGCGGCAGTGCGCGCCATGCAGGTGACGGTGCTGTTCGTGGAGCACGACATGGAAGTGGTGGAGCGCTACGTGCAGCGCATCCTGGCCTTCTACGAGGGCCGCATCATCGCCGACGGCCCGCCCGCGGAGGTGCTGCGCGACGTGGAGGTGCGCCGCTTCGTCATCGGCGAGCAGGACCCCCCGGCCGGAGACCGCCATGCTTGAGATTTCCGGCCTCGACGTCTCCATCGGCTCGGTGGGGATCCTGCGCGGCGTCGAGATGCAGGTGGCCGAAGGCCAGTTCGTGGGGCTGATCGGGCGCAACGGCGCCGGCAAGACCACGCTGATGCGCGCCATCATGGGCATCCTGCCGGCGCGCGCTGGCACGATGCGCTTTGCGGGGCGCTCGCTGGCAGGCGTTCCCACCCATGGCCGCGCCCGGGCCGGCATGGGGTACATGCCGGAGGACCGCCGGCTGGTGCCCACGCTCACGGTGGAGGAAAACGTGCTGCTGCCCGCCTGGGCGGGCGCCCGCGCCGACGCCGCCACCCGCCTGGAGAGCGTGTACCGGATGATCCCCGAGGTGGAGACCTTCCGTGCCCGCAAGGGCCTGCAACTGTCGGGGGGGCAGCAGAAGCTGGTGGCTCTGGCCAGGGCTCTCGTGTCGGGCACACGGCTGCTACTGCTGGACGAACCCTTCGAAGGGGTGGCGCCCGTGCTGGCCCGGCGCCTAGCGGAGGTGATCGCCGGGCTCAGGCAGGCGGGGGTGTCCATCGTGCTCACCGAGTCGGACCTGTCCCACTCCCGGGACCTGCTGGACACCGTCTACCGCATCGACCGGGGCCAGGTGCGCGCGGGCTGAACCGGACGGCCCGGCCCCGGGTCGGGAAAGACGCGCCGGCGGGTGCGCCCGCGGCCGCATCCGGACGGCATGACGCCCTTGTCCCGCATGTAAACTCCGCCTCCCCCGACGTCCAGGAGTCCACGATGCCCACGCGAGGCCTGCTCGATCTCATCGGCAACACGCCCATGGTGGAGATCACGCGCCTGGACACCGGCCCCTGCCGGCTGTTCGTCAAGCTCGAGTGCCAGAACCCCGGCGGCTCCATCAAGGACCGCATCGGCCTGTCCATGATCGAGGGCGCGGAGCGCGACGGGCGGCTGCAGCCCGGCGGCACCCTGGTGGAGGCCACGGCGGGCAATACCGGCCTGGGCCTGGCGCTGGTGGCGGCGGCCAAGGGCTATCGCCTCATCCTGGTGGTACCCGACAAGATGGCCCGGGAGAAGATCTTTCACTTGCGCGCCATGGGCGCCGAGGTGCGCCTCACCCGCAGCGATGTGGGCAAGGGCCACCCCGAGTACTACCAGGACATGGCCAGCCGCATTGCCGCGGAAACCCCGGGCGCGGTATTCATCAACCAGTTCGGCAACCCCCACAATCCGCGCGCCCACGAAACCGGCACGGGCCCGGAGATCCTGGCGCAACTGGACGGCGACCTGGACGCCATGGTGTGCGGCGTGGGCTCCGCGGGCACCATCACCGGGCTGTCGCGGTTCTTCGCCAAGGCCTCGCCCAAAACCGAGATGGTGCTGGCCGACCCCGTGGGCTCGGTGCTGGTGGACTACATCACAAAGGGCAGCTTCGGCGAGGCCGGCAGCTGGGTGGTGGAGGGTATCGGCGAGGATTTCATCCCGCCCATCGCCGACTTCTCCCGCGTGCGCAAGGGCTATTCCATCGCCGACGCTGAGAGCTGCAATACCGCCCGCGAACTGCTGCGCAAGGAGGGCATCCTGGGCGGCTCCTCCAGCGGGACCCTGGTGGCGGCCGCGCTGCGCTACTGCCGGGAACAAACCGCCCCCAAGCGCGTCTGCACCTTCATCTGCGACAGCGGCAACAAGTACCTCTCCAAGGTGTACAACGACTACTGGATGATCGACCAGGGCTTCCTGGAGCGCCCGCGCCACGGCGACCTGCGCGACCTCATCACCCGCCGCTTCGACGAGGGCGCCACCGTCACCATCGGCCCGGACGACCTGCTTACCACCGCCTACGCCCGCATGAAGCTCTACGACGTGTCGCAACTGCCGGTGATGCAGGCCGACCGCGTGGTGGGCCTGCTGGACGAGTGGGACCTGCTGCACCATGTGCAAAACCCTCCCGGACGCTTCACAGACCCGGTGCGCACCGCCATGAACCAGAAGCTTGAAACCGTCGACCTGAACACCCCGGCCGGCAGGCTCATGGAAACCTTCGACAAGGGCCACGTGGCCATCGTGGTGGAGAAGGGCCATTTCCACGGCCTGATCACCCGCATCGACGCCCTCAATCACCTGCGCCGCAACGTGGCGCTCTGAGACCCCCATGGACGACCACTCCGCAGGCTTCTCCACCCGCGCCATCCACGCCGGCCAGTCCCCCGACCCGGTCACCGGCGCGGTGATGCCGCCCATCTACGCCACCTCCACCTACAAGCAGCGCTCGCCCGGCGAACACACCGGCTTCGAGTACGCCCGCACCCAGAACCCCACCCGCATGGCTTTCGAGCGCTGCATCGCGGACCTGGAATCGGGCGCCCAGGCCTGGGGCTTCGCCTCCGGCCTGGCGGCCATGGCCACGGTGCTGGAGTTGCTGCCCGCCAGCAGCCACATGGTGGCGGTGGACGATCTCTACGGCGGCAGCTGGCGGTTGTTCGAGCGGGTGCGCGGCCACTCCATGGGGCTCAGGGTGAGCTACGCCGACCCCGACGTGCCCGGCTCGCTGGAAGCCGCGCTGCGGCCCGACACCCGTCTGATCTGGGTGGAGACGCCCTCCAATCCGCTGCTCAAGCTCACCGACCTGGCCGCCGTGGCCAGTCTGGCGCGCGCCCGCGGCATTCTTACCGTCTGCGACAACACCTTCGCATCCCCCTGGGTGCAGCGCCCGCTGGAACACGGTTTCGACGTCGTGCTGCACTCCGTCACCAAGTACATCAATGGCCACTCCGATGCCGTGGGCGGCATCGTGGTGGTGGGCGAGGATGCCGCGCTGCGGGAGCGTTTCTCCTTCATGCAGAATGCCATCGGCGCCATCATGGACCCCTTCACCAGCTTTCTGGCGCTGCGCGGCGTGAAGACGCTGCCCCTGCGCATGGAGCGCCACAACGCCAACGCCCTGGCGCTGGCGCGCTGGCTGGAAACCGAGCCCAAGGCCGGGGAGGTGATCTATCCCGGCCTGCCCTCCCACCCCCAGCACGCCATCGCGGCGCGTCAGATGAACGGCTTCGGCGGCATGATCAGCCTACGCCTGCCCACCGACCTGGCAGGCACCAGGCGCTTCCTGGAGGCCTGCGAACTGTTCACCCTGGCCGAGAGCTTGGGCGGGGTGGAAAGCCTGGCGGGCCATGCCGGCCTCATGAGCCACGCCTCGCTGCCGCCCGAGCGGCGCGCCCAGTTGCGCATAGGCGACAACCTGGTGCGCCTGTCCGTGGGCATCGAAGACCTGGCCGACCTGCAGTCCGACCTGCGGCGCGCCCTGGCCGCCATCTGAGCGCCCGCGCCACCGTGAATCCCCGATCCCTGCTGCGGCCGCGCTGGCTCATGGCCGTGGCCTTTGCCGGCTGCGCGGGCCTGATCGGTTTCGGGTTGTACCTGCAGCACGCCCTGGGCCTGGAACCCTGCCCGCTGTGCATCCTGCAACGCTACGCCTTCGTGGCGGCGGGATTGGTGGGCCTCGTGGCGGCGCTGCATGGGCCCGGCAGCCGCGCCGGGCAGCGCGCCTACGCCGTGCTCCTGGCCGTGATGGCGCTGGCGGGGCTGGGCGTGGCGGCGCGCCAGGTGTGGCTGCAGCACAACCCGCCGCCCGTGGCCGAATGCGGCCCGGGGTTGGAGTACATGATCGAGGCTTTCCCGCTCACCCAGTTGCTGCCGGCGCTGTTCCAGGGCTCGGGGGACTGCGCCAAGGTGGTGTGGACCTTCCTCGGCCTGTCCATCCCGGAATGGTCCCTGGCCTGCTTCCTGGGTCTCGCCGGCCTCGGGGTGCTGGCTTTTCTGCGGGCCGCGCCCAGCCAGGCCTGAGGCCGGGGGCGCCACCGCTTCAGGCGGGCGCGCGGGCCTCGGCCACGCCGATCATGGCGTCACGGGTCACCAGGGCGGCGAGTTGCGCCTCGCTCCACCCTTGCGTGCCAGAAGGCCGCCGCGGCACCACCAGATAGCGCATGTCGGCGGTGGAGTCGTGCACCCGCACGGTGACCGCCTCGGGCAGCGAGAGGCCGAACTCCCGCAGCACCGCGCGCGGCTCGCTCACCACCCGGGAACGGTAGGCCCTGCTCTTGTACCAGTCCGGCGGCAAGCCCAGCAGCCAGCGCGGGTAGCAGGAACACAGGGTGCACACCACCACGTTGTGCTCGCCGGGTGTGTTCTCCAGCACCACCAGCCGGTAGGGGCCGCGGTCCAGGCCCAGTTCCTCGAGGGCGGCATTGCCGTCGGCCAGCAGCCGCTGGCGGAAGCCCGCGTCGGTCCAGGCGCGCGCCACCACCGCCGCGCCGCGCGCCGGGGTGCGCGCATCCATGTCCTCCACCTGACGGCGGATGCGGTCGGCGGTGAGGATGCCCTTTTCCACCAGCAACTCGCGCACGGCGATCTCCATCACCCGGTAGTAGGTGAGGGTGTCGTCGTGGTCCTGGCGCGGCGCATGGGGCTCGTGGGCGGAGGCACCGTCCCTGTGATCGTGGTCGTGGTCGTGATCGTGGGTCATGGGCTCAGCCGTCCGCGTGGCTGGCTGGCTCCAGCCAGTGCTGGTAGATCTCGATGTCGAGGGTGTCCGATGGCGGGCCCTGGTAGCCGGGCCACACCGCATGCTGGGCGAAGCGCACCCGGTACAGCGGCTGGCGCGGTTCGCCCGACAGGCCATAGGCGAGCTGCTCGGGATTGCCGTACAGGCCGCACAACCGCTCCACCACACCCTCATGGCCGCGGATGTACCAGGGTGTGCGCACGTGGCCGGGCGGCCAGGCGGCGCGCACCCGTACCCGGTCACCGGGCCTGAAGCGCACCGCGCCGGCGGAGAGGCTCACGGCAAGCCCCTGGCCGCGCCCCTGGCGTCACACCGGCGCACCGCGCGCCTCCACCTCGGCCATCTTGCGGCCCAGTTCGTCGATGCCGATCACACCGCGCTGGATGAGCGTCTGGGTGATGGCGAACATCCAGCGCTCGTAGTAGCTCATGCGCTCGTAGGGCTCCGGGCCCAGGGATTCGATGTTGCAGCGCAGCTCATCCACGCTCATGCAGGCGCACTCGCGGCCCGACAGCAGCACCATGAGGGCGTCCACGCGCTTCTCCCAAAGGGCGAAGTCGTGCTCGGTGGCTTCCACCGCGCCGGCGGGCAGTCCGCCGAGGTCGTGAACGCCCCGGATGGCGCTCATGGCTTCGCCGCCTTCGGGCTGTCGGCACCGGCCGGTGCGGGCGTGGCAACGGGTGCCGGCGCGGGCTTGGGTGCCCCTGGCGGCGTCTGCACCACCACGTGGCTGCCCTCGGCCAGCCCCGGCGGCGGATTCAGCGCCACGGCCACGTTTTCCTCCAGGCCGCTGGCGATGCGCACCACCTTGCCGTCGGTACCGGCCACCTGCACCGGCAGGAAATGCACCTTTTGCTGCGCGTCCACGGTGCCCACCATGGGTTTCTTGTCACGGGTCACCAGCGCGCCCGCGGGCACCTCCACGTAACTGGTGGCCGGGAGCAGCAGCGCCACATTCACGAAGCTGCCCGCCACGAAGCTGCCGTCGGTGTTGTCGAATTCCACCTCCGTGCGCAGCGTCCTGGTGCGGCCGTCCAGCTCACCCGACACCCGCGCCACGGTGCCCAGGCGCTTGCGGTCGGCCACGGCGGCGTCGGTTACCTCCGCCTGCAAGCCGGCGTGCATGGCCGTGGCCTCGGCCTGCTCGGCGTAAACGGTGACCTTGAGGCGCGCGGTGTCGGAAATGCTCACCACCGGCAGCGCCGCGGTCTGGTTGGAGGCGGCATTGGTGATCAGGGCGCCGGGGTCGGCGTGGCGCGCCGTCACCACCCCCGCGAAGGGTGCGCGCAATACGCGGTAGCCCCCCAGGGTGCGCAACTCGGCGATCTGCGCCTCGGCCACCCGCACCTCGGTGCGCGCATTGTCCAGCGCCTGCTGGGAAAAGAAGCCCTGGGCCGCCAGCTCTTCGGTGCGCCGGGCGATCTGGCGCTTGTTTTCCAGCCCCGCCATGATGGTGGCGATCTGGGCATCGAGCTCCGGCGACTGCACTTCGGCGATCACCTGCCCAGCCTTGACGCGATCGCCCACATCCACGGTGATACGCGACAGGTAGCCGCTCACCTTGCTGTAGAGCGTCACGCTCTTCACCGGCAGCGCCTCGCCCACCAGCACCAGCCGGCGCACGTTGGGCCCGCGCTGCGACCTGGCCACCACCACGCTCGGGCCGGCCGACTGCTGGCCGGCGCGCAGCTTCGCCTCGGCGGCCTCGCGGGTCTCGCGGGCGGTCCAGAAGCTCCACGCCGCCCAGGCCGAGAGGGCCACCAGCGCGATGCCCATCACGTAAAAGATAGCGAAGGAGCGGGCGGTGGGCTGGTGATGGGCATTCATGGGCGGGTCCTAGACGGCGTCGCCGCGCGCCTCGCGCTCGAAGCGCGCGTCGAGCAGGTGCAGCGTGGGCATCCGGCGGCGCAGCAGCGAATACACCACCGGCACGACGAACAGGGTGGACACGGTGGCCAGCACCAGCCCGCCGATCACGGCGCGCCCCAGCGGGGCGTTCTGCTCGCCGCCCTCGCCCAGGCCCATGGCCATGGGGATCATGCCGATGATCATGGCCAGCGCCGTCATGAGCACCGGGCGCAGGCGCGTGCGGGCAGCCTCCACGGCGGCGTCGATGACGTGCATCGAGGGGTTGGCGGCGCGCAGGTCGTTGGCGAAGCTCACCACCAGGATGGAGTTGGACACCCCGATGCCCACGGCCATGATGGCGCCCATGAGCGAGATCACGTTCACGCTCGTGCCCGTGAGGGCGAGCATCCACAGGATGCCGATGAGCGCGCCGGGCACGGCCATCATGATGATGAACGGGTCGCTCCACGACTGGAACAGGATCACCAGCAGCGCGTACACAAGCACGATGGCGAGCGCCAGGCCCAGCAGCAGGCTGGTGAAGGAAGACTGCATCACCTCGTACTGGCCGCGGATGAGGATCTTGGCGGTCTTGGGGAAGTCCTTCTCGGCGGTAATCTCGCCGATGCGCGCGGCGATGTCGCGCACGGTGCTGCCCAGGTCGCGCCCATCCACGTTGGCGGCGATGTCGATCACGCGCTGCACGGTGTAGTGGGAGACGGACTGAAAGCTCGCCTCGGGGCGGATGGTGGCGAGGTTGCCCAGGGAGATGACGGGCGCGCCGTGGGGCTGGATGGGGGTGCGCGCGGTGGCGGGCTGCAGCATGCTCCCGGCCACCGGTGTGACGGGCGTGGCCATGAGCTGCTCCACGCTCGCCAGGCGCTCGGGCGGCGTTTGCACCGACACGGTGTAGTTCACGCCGTTGGGGTTCAGGAAATAGGAGGGCGCGATGATGGCCGAGGAGGACAGCGACACCAGCGCGCTGGTAGCCACGTCGCGCTGGGTAAGCCCCATGCGCGCGGCGCGCATGCGATCCACCTCCACCTTGAGCGCCGGGTAGTTGAGCACCTGCATCTGGCGCACGTCCACGGCGCCCACCGTGCCCTCGATGGCGCGCTTGACGCGCGCCGCGTACACCTGGCCGCGCTCAAAGTTGGAGTCCTGCACCTGCACGTCGATGGGCGCCGGCAGGCCGAAGTTGAGCACCTGGCTGACGATGTCGGCATTCTGGAAATAGAACTCCGAGCCGGGGTAGCTGGGGGGGATCTTCTGGCGGATCTCGCGCATGTACTCGGCCACAGGCCGGTGCGGCTTCCTGAGAATGATGGTGACCTCGGCATCCATGCCGCTCACGTTGTCGGTGGGCACCAGGGCGAGGTTGAAGAACAGCGGCACCCCCACCATGTCGTTGATACGCTCCAGTTCCGCCTCGGGGATGATCTCGCGCAGGTCCTGCTCGATCTGCAGCACCAGCTTCTCGGTTTCCTCCAGCCGCGTGCCCACCGGGGCGCGGAAGTGCAGCTTCATCACGCCCACGTCGGGCGTGGGAAAGAAATCCGTGCCCACCACCTTCACCAGCGTCAGGCTGAGGCCGCCGAAGGCCAGCACCACCAGCATCATGAATCCCCGGTGGCGCATCACCATGGACAGCACCCGGCCATAGAAATCGGTCATGCCGTCGATGAGGCGGTCGCGGCCGCGGTTGAAGCGCACGCCCACGCCGCGCCCGCCGCCCTGGGCGTGCACCGGCTCCGATGCCAGCAGCACCCGCGAGAGCATGGGCACGAGGGTGAAGGACAACACGTAGGAGGCCAGCAGGGAAAACACCACCGCCAGCGCCAGGGGCGTGAACAGGTAGCGCGAGGCGCCGTAGAGGAACGACACCGGGAAGAACACGATGCAGATGGCCAGGGTGGCCATGGTGCGCGGCAGCGCCACCTCGCGCGAGCCCTCGATAATGGCCACGGTGAGCGGCTGGCCCAGGTGCCGGTGGCGGTGGATGTTCTCCACCGCCACGGTGGCATCGTCCACCAGGATGCCGGTGGCGAGCGCCAGCCCGCCGAGGGTCATGAGGTTGATGCTGTGGCCGGTGAGGTAGAGGCAGATCACCCCGGCCGCCATGGCGCAGGGGATGGAGGTGATCACCACGATGGTGTTGCGCCAGCTGCCCAGGAACAGCAGGATCATGAGCGACACCAGCGCCGTGGCGATGAGCGCCTCCGAGGCCGCGTTGGCGATGGCGGCGCGCACGAAGCGCGACTGGTCCACGTCCAGGGTGATGTCCAGGTCGTCCAGCCCAGCGGCCCTGGCGCCCTCGCGCACGTTGTCCAGCAGCCCGCGCACGCCGTTGACCACCGCCAGGCTGGAGGCGTCGGCGTGCTTGAGGATGGTGAGCCAGGTGGCCCGCCGGCCATCCACGTGCACGATGTTGTTCTGCACCGCGAAGCCGTCCTCCACCCGCGCCACGTCGCCCAGGGCCACCGGCACCGCACCGGCCATGCGCAGGGGCATGCGGTTGAAATCGTCCACCGTGGCCGGGCTGGAATTCATCAGCACGTTGTAGTCGATGGTGCCGATGCGCGCCGTGCCCGAGGGGATGAGCAGGTTCGAGGCCTGGATGGCACTGACCACGTCGTTGGGCGAAACGCCCTTCGCGGTCATGAGGGTGGGGTTGAGGTCCACCGAAATCTGCCGCAGCCGCCCGCCGAAGGGCGCCGGCACCTGCAGCCCCGGAATGGTGAACAGCTTCACGCGCACGAAGTTGAAGGCGTGGTCGAACATCTTCCCTTCCGGCAGCGTGCGGCTGGAGAAGGTCATGTTCACGATGGGCACCGTGGCCGGGTTGTACTGGATGATCACCGGCGGCGAGATGCCGGGCGGCAGGATGCGCAGCACCGTGCCGTTGATGGCGTTGATCTGGGCGATGGCCGCGCCGATGTCCATGCCCGGGTGGAAGAACACCTTCACCAGGCCCGTGCCGGGGATGCAACTCGATTCGATGCGCTCGATGCCCGACACGGTGGTGGAGTAGGCGCGCTCGGAGACGATCACCACGCGGCGCTCCATCTCCTCGGCGGACAGGCCGGGGTAGTTCCAGCCCACGAACACCACCGGGATGTCGATCTTCGGGAAGAAGTCGACGATCATGCGCGTGGCCGCCAGCGCGCCCAGCAGCAGCGTGAGCAGCGACAGCACAGCCACGGTGTACGGCCGCCGCAAGGCAAGCCGCACCAACCCCATCATCTCGGAAACCCCTCCCCTGGGTGCGCCCGCGTTGAGACGCGGGCCGCGCGGCCGCTCGTTTTTGGAATGACTGTTTCACCGCGGCCAGCAGGCATTCTAGCGGCGGATCGGGCATGCGTCATGGCGCGCCTGGCGCTAGCGGTCTGCGACCATGCCGGTCCAGTGGCGCCTGGTCTCAGTGCCGCAGCCGGTCCGCAAGACGTGTCCAGTTGAACAGGTGCGATCCGGACAGGAAAGTCTGGTCCATGACCGGGGCGCCCGCCGGATCCAGCGTCGCAGGATCCAGCGACAGCACTTCGGTCTGCAGCCCGCGGGAGATGAACAACCGATCTCCTTCCCGTGACAGGGTCACGCCGCGCGGCCGCTCCATGTTCAGCACCCGCTCGAGTCCGCGGTCCGCCGCGCGCCAGAAGGTGACCATGCCGCCCACCGGGTGGGTGACGGCCACGGTGCCGGAGGCTTCGTGAATCTCCACGCTCAGCGCCTCGCCGCTCATGCGGCCGGTGACCTCGGCCGGACCGGTGATCAACTGCAATGCGTCACCCTCGCCCGGACGCAGGCTCAAGCCGCCCAGCGCCTGTTCGCCAAGCCCCGCGCGCGGTGCCGACACCACGGCCAGGGTGCCGCCGGGCGTGATGGCCAGATGACCTGCATTGTGGCGCTCGCCCTGAATCTCCAGGCGATGCAGAAGTTTTCGCGTACCGGTGTCCACCCAGGTCACGCAGGGCTGGTCCGCGCCCGCCTTGCCCCCGCCGTTGGTGATGACCAGTACACGCCCCTCCTCCACCAGGTGGCAGTCATGGGGGTTGTGCCCGAAGGTGGGAAAATCGTCCAGCGGCCGGAGACTGTGCGCATCGCGAACGCCGATGCGGCCTTCCCCGGTCTGGATCACCGTCTCCGTGGAGAAGAGCAGTGCGCCATCGGCAGAAAAAACGCCGTGTCCGTAGAACCAGCGTCCTGGCACGGGCGCGATGAAGCGGCGCAGTTCGCCGCTTGGCAGGTGGAATTCCGCGCAGCCCGGGCCGATCTTCTCGAAGGCCACCACCTGCTGCGGGTTGTCCGGGCGGATGGCGATGGCGTGCGGCAGGAAGTTGACGGCCATGAGTGACAGCTTGCGGCCTGGCCAGTCCAGCGCCACGAGCACGTAGCGCAGCGTCCTGCGGTCGCCAGGGTCCACGAAGCCGCCGCCCCCCACGAGCAGGTCGCCCTGGGCCGACCACGAGGCTGCGTCCAGGGGCGGGTGCCCGGCAACCTGCAGGGCACGCCGCGCCGCCTGCGGGGCTCCCAGCATGCTGGCTCTGGCGGTCTTCATCGCGCCGGGGGGTGTCTGAGAGCGAGGACGTGCAGGGTCCGGATGGGCTGGCCATCGGCGCGCGTACCGCTCGGCGGCACGTCAGACCAATCGAGGGTGGCGGAGATTTCATGGCTGACCCAGACACCCAGGCGCTGAGGTTCCTGGATGGCGGCGAACACGCGATAGCCGTGGGCCATGAGCAGCCCCAGAACGCCTTGAAGTGACCGGTCCGGCCGCTGGTGCAACTCGATGGCCCATGCCAACACGGCGGGCAGGCGGGGCAAGGCCTCCTCCAGCACTTCATGTTCGTGACCCTCGATGTCCAGTTTCACCACCGTGACATCGGGCACCAGCGCTGCCAGCGTCTGGGCGCGCGTGCGGCGCGTCCCCGAGGGATGGACCACGCTGTTCCAGCCGGACCCGCGGGTGAGGCCCGCATGCAGCCTCACGCTGCCGCTGCGATTCGAGACGGCGCAGCGCTCGATCCGCCAGCGGCCGGCGGCTTCGGCGGGCATCCGCGCCCTGAGCAACGCGATGTTCTCCGCCAACGGCTCGATGGACACCACCGTGCTGCTACCCCCGCCAGCGCGCCAGAAGAACTCCGACAGCCGGCCCGCATTGGCCCCCACGTCCGCGATCACCTGTTTGCGCAACGGCAGGTTGGCGGCATACCAGTCTTCCTGCGGGGAAAGGGTGTCGGTCATGGATCGGGATTGCATTCTTCGCCAGCCCGGCAGGCTGCGGTGACTCGTCGAAGTGTACCGGCTGCGGGGTGCGTTTTGGGAACGCCGCACTCCCCTTCATGGCGGCCGGTGCCGGAGCCAGGGTACTGCGCCAAGGCCTCGCTAGTAGCTGCGCGGCATGCCCAGCACGTGCTGGCCGATGTAGGCGAGGATCAGGTTGGTGGACACGGGCGCCACCTGGTAGAGGCGCGTCTCGCGGAACTTGCGTTCCACGTCGTACTCCGCGGCGAAGCCGAAGCCGCCGTGGGTTTGCAGGCAGGCATTGGCGGCCTCCCAGGAAGCGTCGGCCGCCAGCAACTTGGCCATGTTGGCCTCGGCGCCGCAGGGCTGCCCGGCGTCGAACAGCGCCGCGGCCTTGAAGCGCATCAGGTCCGCCGCCTGCACGTTGACCCAGGCCCGGGCGATGGGGAACTGCACGCCCTGGTTCTGGCCGATGGGACGGTCGAACACCACGCGCTCGCTGGCGTAGCGGGTGGCGCGTTCCACGAACCAATGGCCGTCACCCACGCATTCGGCGGCGATGAGGATGCGCTCGGCATTCATGCCATCGAGGATGTAGCGGAACCCCTGGCCCTCTTCGCCGATGAGGTTTTCCGCCGGCACTTCCAGGTTGTCGAAGAACACCTCGTTGGTTTCGTGGTTCGGCATGTTGCGGATGGGCCGGACGCTCATGCCCCGGCCGAGGCTGTGGCGCAGGTCCACCAGGAACACGGACAGGCCCTCGGAGCGGCGCTTCACCTGCTCCAGCGGGGTGGTGCGTGCCAACAGCAGCATCAGGTCGGAGTGCTGCACCCGCGAGGTCCACACCTTCTGGCCGTTCACCACGTAGCGCTCGCCCTGGCGCACGGCGGTGGTGCGCAGCCGGGTGGTGTCGGATCCGGTGGTGGGCTCGGTGACGGCGAAGGACTGCAGCCGCAACCGGCCCGCCGCCACCTCGGGCAGGTAGCGCCGCTTCTGGTCCTCGGAGCCGTGGCGCAGCAGCGTGCCCATGACGTACATCTGCGCGTGGCAGGCGCCGGAATTGCCCCCGGAGCGGTTGACTTCTTCGAGGATGACCGAGGCTTCGGTGACGCCGAGGCCGGCGCCGCCGTAGGCCTCCGGGATGAGCGCCGACAGCCAGCCCGCCTCGGTGAGCGCCTGCACGAAGGCCTCGGGATAGGCACGCGCCTCGTCCTGGGCGCGCCAGTAGGCGCCGTCGAAGCGCTGGCACAGGGCGCGCACGGCGGCGCGCAGTTGCTGGTGATCGTCCATGGGGCCTCCCGGCCAGGGGGGCGAGGAGGGCGCCCCGAAAAAAACAACGGGCCGGCTGGAGGCCGGCCCGCACAGGCTTGGCGGCTGCGCGCTTACTTGCCGAACAGCTTCTGCAGCTCGCCCGACTGGTACATCTCGCGCATGATGTCGGCGCCGCCCACGAACTCGCCCTTCACGTAGAGCTGCGGGATGGTGGGCCAGCTGGAGTAATCCTTGATGCCCTGGCGGATGTCGGCGTCTTCCAGCACGTTGACCGTGGCCACCTCATCCACCCCCAGGGCTTCGAGAATCTGCACCGCCGCGGCGGAGAAGCCGCACATGGGCGCATCGGGCGTGCCCTTCATGTAGAGCACCACGGGGTTTTGGGTGACCTGCTGGCGGATGATGTCCTTCATGTCCATGATGAGCTCCGGCTGCGTGCGTGGCGAAAGCGCCTTTAAGGTGAAACGACAAGTGGCAATGGTAGACGGTTCCCCGCGGGGGCCGCAAACCGGCCCGCCGGCCGGTTCAGCCCGCCAGCCTGGCCGGGCCGCCCCAGCGCCCGGCACACACCCGCGCGCGCCCGCCGCCATCGCGCAGGGTCGTGATCGTCCCGAAGCCCGCCAGGGCAAACAAGGCGCGTACCGCCTCGCCCTGGTCACAGCCGTGCTCCACGCACAGCCAGCCCCCCGGGTTGAGGTGATCGGGCGCCCGGGCCACGATGGATTGCAGATCCGCCAGCCCGTCGGGCCCCGCCACCAGGGCGGCGCGGGGCTCGGCGGCGAGCTGGGAGAGATGGGGATCGGCCTCGGCCACGTAGGGAGGATTGGCAACCACCAGGTGGAAACGCCAGCCGGCCAGGGCCTGGTACCAGTCGGATTGGAGAAACGCCACGCCCGGCGCCCCGAGGCGAGCCGCATTGCCGCGTGCCACAGCCAGCGCATCGGCGCAGGCGTCTACGGCGGTGACCCGTGCCCGGGGCCGCGCCAGGGCGATCTCCACGGCCACGCATCCGCTGCCCGTGCCCAGGTCCAGCACATCCACGGATTCACCCGGGGCCAGGTGCGCCAGGGCGGCCTCCACCAGCGCTTCCGTGTCCGGCCGGGGCACCAGCACGGCGGCCGATACCCGGTAGACGTGGTGGCGGAAGGGCTGCTCGCCCAGAACGTAGGCGAGCGGTTCGCCGGCAAGCAGCCGCGCAAGGCTGCGCTCATAGCCATCCAGGGAAAACCGCGCCACCGGCTCACCCTCGGCCAGCACCCGCGCCGTGGCAGACAGGCCCAGGGCGTGTTCCAGCACCGCGAACACCCAGCGCAGCGCTTCGCCGCCATCCAGGGCTGAATCCCCGCCCGCCAGCCGGGCGGCATCGGCGCGCAACCGCGCGCCCAGCGACGCGGCTGCCACAGGCCATGGCGCGGCCGGGGCCGCGGGCACCGGCCTCAAGCCTCTTCCGCCAGGGCGGCCAGTTGCTCGGCCTGGTGCTCGGCGATCAGCGCACCGGTGAGCTCTTCCAGCTCGCCATCCATGATGGCGTCGATCTTGTAGAGGGTGAGGTTGATGCGGTGGTCGGTCACCCGGCCCTGGGGAAAGTTGTAGGTACGGATGCGCTCGGAGCGGTCGCCGCTGCCCACCAACGACTTGCGCGCCGCGGCGGTGCGGGCGGCATGCTCGCGCAACTGGCGATCCTTGATGCGGGCGGCCAGGACCGACAACGCCTGGGCGCGGTTCTTGTGCTGGGAGCGGTCGTCCTGGCACTCCACCACGATGCCCGTGGGCAGGTGCGTCACCCGCACCGCCGAGTCGGTCTTGTTCACGTGCTGGCCGCCGGCGCCGGAGGCGCGGAAGGTATCCACGCGGATCTCCGCGGGGTTGATCACCACGGCATCCACTTCGTCGGCCTCCGGCAGCACGGCCACGGTGCAGGCCGAGGTGTGGATGCGCCCTTGGGACTCGGTGACCGGCACGCGCTGCACCCGGTGGGCGCCCGACTCGAACTTGAGCTTCGAGTACGCGCCCTGGCCCACGATCTTGCAGATGATTTCCTTGTAGCCGCCCAGCTCCGAGGGGCTCTGGGAGATCACCTCCACGCGCCAGCCCTGGCGCTCGGCGAAGCGCGTATACATGCGCAGCAGATCGGCGGCGAACAGCGCCGACTCGTCGCCGCCGGTGCCGGCGCGGATTTCCAGGAAGGTGCTGCGCTCGTCGTTGGGGTCGCGGGGCAGCAGCTTGACCCGCAGTTCTGCCTCGATGCGGGCGATGCGCTCGCGGGCATCGCGGATCTCGCCCTCGGCGAACTCCCTGAGTTCGGGCTCGGCCACCATCTGCTGGGCGGTCTGCAGGTCGTGCTGGCCCTGCAAACGCTCCTGGTACAGCGCCACCACCGGCTCGAGCTCGGCGTGCTCGCGGGTGAGGCGGCGGTAGCTGTCCATGTCCGCCGTGGCGCGCTCGTGGGCGAGCAGGCGATTGAGCTCCTCGAGCCGCGCGCCGAGCTGCGCGAGCTTCGCCTCGATGCCGGCCTTCATTATTCCCGCGCGACGGCGAACAGCCGGGCGATCAATCCCTGGAGGCGGTCGCGCTCGCCCGCCTCGGCGCCGTGCAGGGCCTGGGTGGGGGCATGCATGAGCTTGTTGGTGAGGCCCTGGGACAGGGACTCCAGCACGGACTTCGGATCGTCGCCGCGGGCTAGCGCCTTCAGGGCACGCTCCATCTCGTGGCGGCGCATGCGCTCGGCCTGGTCGCGCAGCGCGCGGATGGCGGGCACCATCTCGCGGCTCTCCAGCCACCGCATGAACTCGGCGACCCCGCCGCTGATGATGGACTCGGCCTCGTCGACGGCGGCGGAGCGGCTCTCCAGGCCCTCGCGCACGATGCGCCCGAGGTCGTCCACAGTGTAGAGGAACACGTCTCCCAGAGCCGCCACCTCGGGCTCCACGTCGCGGGGCACGGCCAGGTCCACGATCACCATGGGCCGGTGGCGGCGCGCCTTGAGCGCCCGCTCCACCATGCCCTTGCCGATGATGGGCAGCGGCGAGGCCGTGCAGGACACCACGATGTCGTGGCGCGCCAGCATGGCAGGCACATCGGCCAGCGGCAGCGACTCCGCGCCGAACTGTTCCGCCAGCGCCGCGGCGCGCTCGGTGGTGCGGTTGGCAAAGGCCACGTGGCGGGGACCGCGCGCGTGGAAGTGCCGGGCACAGAGTTCGATCATCTCGCCGGCGCCGATGAACAGCACGCTCTGGCCGTGGATGGAAGGGAAGATCCGCTCGGCCACGCGCACCGCGGCCGCCGCCAGGGATACAGAGCTGGCGCCGATGTCGGTGCGGGTGCGCACTTCCTTGGCCACCGAGAAGGTGCGCTGGAAAAGCTTGTGCAGCACCGTGCCCAGAGTGCCGGCGTGCTCCGCCGTGCGCACCGCCTGCTTCATCTGGCCAAGGATCTGGGCCTCGCCCAGCACCATGGAATCCAGGCCGCTGGCCACCCGGAACACGTGGCTCACGGCCCGCTCGCGGGGCAACTGGTAGAGGTAGGGCTCCAGCCGCGGCACGCTCAGGGCGTGATACGCCGCCAGCCAGTCCACCACCGGGCGCGGCGCGGCCGTGGCGCAATACAGCTCGGTGCGGTTGCAGGTGGAAATGATGGCCGCTTCATGAACGCCCTCGAGGCCGCGCAGGCTGTGCAGCGCCGGCTCCAGGCGCTCGGCCGGAAAGGCCACCTGCTCGCGGAGGGCGAGGGGCGCAGTCTGATGATTGACGCCGAAGGCGACCAGTTCCATGCGGGCGGCCGGGCGGAGTGGGCAGAAGGAAAGACGTCCGGAGTATAAGCCCGCCACCGGCTCAAGCTCGACCCGCGGCCGGAACAACACCGCCCGCCAGCCCGAGGGGTGCGAGGAAACCCGCACCCCGTGGGCCGCCGCGGCAAGACCCCGCTAGTTGCCGATCATGCGCCAGGTGGCCCGGCGGAAATTCTCGGTCACGCTCATGACGGAGGTTGTGGTGTGGTCACCCTTGGTGGATTTGACGATGGCCTTCACGTCACCCGTGGCCGCGAGCTTGACCACGGTGAACCCCGCGATCATGGCCCCTGCGTTGAAATAGGCCGAAGCGTTGGCGGTCATGTCGCTCGCATAGCTGCCGGTGGTGTAATCCAGCACGTAGAACCAACTGCTGCCGCCAGCGGCGCATACGTCGGTGCCGGGAATGTTGGCCGCCACCAGCAACCGGCCCTGGGCGATTTGCGCATCCACGTAGGTCTTGGGGTCCACGTTGACCCGTTCGCCCGCCGTCAGGAAGTCGAAGAACCAGCCCGAACCCGTGTTCCAGTTCACCGCGTTGGACGAAATGGTGCGCGTACCGCCCGACTGGGAGAAGGTTTGCTGCACCAGCGCGGTACGCAGTGTGGTCCCGTACCCCGTGGTGGCGTTGTCCGGTACGTCCTTAAAAGCGTAGAACGACTCGATGGCCGTGCTCGTCAGGTCACTGGTGCCTAGGAGCGAACCGGAACCCACGAACAACACGCGCTTGCCTTCGATGCTGGCGAGTTCGGGCCGGGTGGTGACGCGTTGCGCAACATCCGTGCCGCTTCTCAACTCGGCGAGCTTCAGCACGGAACCGCTCGTGGTTGAGAGGTCGAAGCGCCACACGTTACCCTTGAGATCGGCGCCGTACACCCATCGCGTGGTGTTGTCGGTCAGGGGGTCATCGTTCCAGCCCGAGATCCTGCCCAGGCCGCTCGGATCGGTGGTGCTGCCCTCCCCGGTATCAATGGTGGTGAGCTTGGCGCCAGTCTCCAGGTCGAGCACGAACAGCCTGCCCTTGCCGTCGCCCGGCGACACGTTGTTGTAGCCCGAGGTAACCAGCACCACCCACTTGCCGTCAGACGCACGCTTGGTGATGACAGGATAGCCGTAGGTGAGCCCCAGGTTCTGGTCCGACTGGGAGCAGACGGCGCTGTCGTGACAGAACTCCCACAGGGCCTTCGGGTTGGCAGGATCGGTGATGTCCAGGGCGTAGTAGCCGCGCCCGCCCGAGTTCAGGCCGCCCACCAGCACCGTGCGCCAGGCGCCGTCCACATAAACGTCTGCCACGGTGGGGGTGCCGTCCACGTAGAACCGGTGCTTCACGCGGTACTGGGAGTCGGCCAGTTTCGGCAGGTGCTCCAGGAGCATGCGCGGCACGTAGGCCCACAACTCCTGCCCGTTGGAGCCGGGGACCCGTGCATCAAAGGCATGCAGCATGCCGTCGTTGGCCGCCACGTAGATCACCGGCGTTCGCGCCGCGTTGGCAGTCTTGAAGTCCGCATAGGCGGGCGTTACTGAATCGGTGAAGTTTTTGGTGGGTGCACCCACGTACACCGGCTCGGCGTTCACGGCGTCGCCTTGCACGTTTTCCCGCTTGCGGAATGCCTTGTTCTCCTGCTGGCGCTGGCCGCGCAGGAAATTCACCAAGGTCGCCCCGTCGTTGGCGGCGGTGAGGTCGCCTGCGTTCAGCGTTGCGCACTGGGTCATCTTGGTGGCAGGGATGCAGGCGTTGCTGAACAGCGTCTGTTCCGCGGCAGTCAGGGCGCTCCAGGTGAAACTCTTGAGTCTGGTGATGGTATTGCTGCCGTCGAACGTGTAGATGGTGCGGGTATCGCTGGTTGGGCCCACCTGCAGATCGAGCGTGGTGTTGGTGGACCAAACGGGCACGGGCTCCACGATGCCCGTGGCAACGTTGATCTTCAGCGCATCGAGCTTACCCGTCCAGGCGTCGGTTTTGTAACCGGCGCTGTACAGCACATCGGCACCCGGGCCCACGATGTTGCTGGTGGTGGCCGACGCCGAGGCAGACCCCTCCTCCGCATTGATCTGCAGGAGCACGTCGCCCAACCCGTCGGTGATGGACTTTGCGTCCATCGCCTGGTAGAACTTGCCACGCCCATTCACCGCAGCCTGCCAGAGGTCATCGAGTCTGGAGGAAAAGCCGTTCGAGATGTTGGGCCAGTTACAGGTACCCGTAACCCACGAACAACGATTCATTGCACCCGCCTTGATGTTGGCGAAGTCGCCTGTGGATGAGGTGTCGTAGTCAGGCTTCCAGCGCATCAGGCCGTTGGCCATCCCCAGGGTGAAGGTGGTCATGTTCTGCCAATAGGCAGGGTTCTCCGGGGAAGTCCGAACTGTGTTGGCCATGGTGGGCCGCAGGTCGTTTGCCCAGTAATACATGGCCACGTCCGCCAGCGTGTTACTGCAGTTGGCGCCGCAGTTGCCATCGAACCGCCCCCCGGCACGCGTGCCGCGCGGACCCACCCGGTTTTCCACATCCCCTGGCGCTGTGGCGGTCTCGCTGTTGTCCCAGTTGCCCACATTGACGGTGCCGTCGATTTGATTGCCGCCTGTCCCCCCCCAGTACCCGTCGGTAGTAAGCAGGGCGTAGTTGCGCTGACAGGCATGCTGGATCGGGTCGCCGGTCATGCCGGCGTTGATGCCATCGGTCCGTCCGGCGTAGTGGCGGCCCACCCGGGACAGCGCCTCCGGCAGGGGCGTGCCGCCGGTGGGTGCTTGCGCATACAGCATGTTGAAAAACGCTGTCTTCTGGGTGGTATTGAAGTCGGAGATGGCGAGATACCTGGTTGCAGAAACGTTGGTTGACGGCCAGATGGTGGGGTTGATGGTGATGAACCCGATTCGAATGGTGTCGGTCATGCCCGCGAGCACGATTCCAGACACGGTCTTGATCTGATTCATGCGCGTGCGGTAGTAGGCATACCAGTTGGCGTAGTTGGTCATCTCCTCGTCGTAGCTGCACACGGGCCGCGCCGCACAATCGAAGCGGTTATCGCGCACACTGCCGCCGTAGGTGGGCGTGGTGGAAAGAATATTCACGCGACGAAACAACCCCAAGCGTGCCGAAGCAAACGAGGGAGCGGTATCGGCATACATGGCCTGGCAGTCGCGCACGGCGGGAATGGTGTCGCCCGTAACCACAGTGGACACCGGCGCCGCCGTTGTAGCTAGCGCTTGCGAACGGCAAAAGCGCACGGGCGCGGGAAACGTGAAGGCGCCCACAGGAACGGTGGAGGCCACGCACTCCATGAGCATCTCGTCCCGGCAATGCTCGGTAGGCAATATCTCAAAGTAAAAGGGCGACGCGGCTGGCAAATTAATCTGGGTTCCGTACAGCGTCCGGCTGATGGAGTAGGTGCCGGTGCAGGCTGCCGCGGAGGTGGTGGGGTAGGAGAAGGTTCCCGCGGTAACCGCGGTGATACGTACGTTGGTTACGTTGCACGGCGCGCCGCCCCCGTACACGGTGATAATGTCGTTCACCACCATGAAGTGATTTGCGTGCGTCACGGTAACCGTGGTGCCGGCCTTCGCCAGCGCCGAGGTCCTGACGAAGACGGGCCTCTGTAAAACGGTGTACGTACCGGAGCACGCGCCGGTTAAGAAGGTCGAATAGGAGAAAGTCGTGGCGGTGACGGCAGTGATCGGCGTGTCGCCCGTGTTGCACGGCCAGTTTCCGAGCACGTTGATGACGTCCCCCACAATAAACGAGTGACCTGCCCGCGTCACGGTGACCGTGAGACCTGCCCTGCCGGGCGCCGTGAACGTGAAGCCGGGATCGAACTTCTGGCTCGTTTCAGGATAGCCCGTTACAGCGCGGCGCACCGAACCGGCGACACAGGCGGGCGTGAAAGTACTGCCGTAATCGAAGGTGAAGGAGGTGGTGGAGGGCACTGTAGTGACCAGTGCCACCGGCGCGCTACACCCCCCCGCGCCCGTCACCGTGATGGTGTCTCCCACGGCGAAGCCGTGGGCCGCGGCCGTTTGCCCGGTAACGGTGTTGCCGGCGCGCGCGAAAGCGACGCCAGTGAAGGTGGGGCCCGGCGGCGTCTCGAAGGCGAAGGTCGTTCCGCCATACAGATTATCGATTCCGTTGCGCCTGCAAACCCGAGGGGTCACCGAGCTGTTGCAAAAAAACCACTCCCAAAAATTTGCATCGGTTCCGCTCACCAGGTTCACGGTGCCCGCCCCAGTGCTGTAACCATCGCGACGAACCGCTGTCCAGGGAGAGCCTTGGACGCCCATGCTGGTGCCGTCGGCATTCGACCCCGGCCTGTAGGTGGTGGCGGGGTTGTAGTACAAAAAGTTGAAGGCGCTGGACGCCGCGGCGGCGGGGCCTCCAAGTCCAAACGCTGCGTAGTCGGGGATCCCATCCATCATCATGGAGCCGGAATCGTCCAGGATGTACATGAGGTTAGGCTTGACCCCCGTGGCCGTGGTGAGGGGTACGTTGGAGATATCGGTGACCGCGGCAATCCCCGGTGACGGCGCCGCGCCCACCGCCAGCAACACCGCCAGGCAGATGTGGCTCCTGCGGGGGATTCGCACAAAATTTGGAGTGCCCATCTCAACGTCTCCTGCTGAACGAATTACTCGAAGGCCGTGGAACCAGTTACCCGCCCACGATCATGGATTGCACCACCGACACGGTGCTGCGCGGCCCCACTGTCCGCACCGTGACCCGGTAGTAGACCCGTTGCCCCGTGAAGGGCGTGGAGCCCGCCACCGAACTGCTGCCGGCGCTGTTGGAGGTGACCACCGCACAATGGGAGCTATCGGGCGCCCCGGTGGCCGAGCACATGCGGTGGATGACGTAGTAGTTCTTGTTGCCAGCCGCGTCGGCGACGCAGCTATCGATGCAAAGCGCGTTCGTCCACGCGGCGCTGGTGGTCCAGTCGGGGTCGGAACTGGGTACGGTGGACCAGTAGCCTTGAGCCGCGTTGTCGACGTTGAGAGTGGAGCGGTTGGTCACGATCCAGCGCAGCGCCGACTCCACGCCCTTGTCGCCGGCGTTGAGCGCGGCGCCCTTGAGAGCCATGTTGCCCGTCACCAGGTTACCCGTGTCCACCGAGCGCAACAGCGCCACGGCCGCCAGCATGAGGGCCGCCAGCACGATCAGGGTGATCATCAGAACCACGCCACGTTGGCCATGCGGCCGTAAACCACTGCCGTGGCGCCCCAAAACCGCGGAACGGATGTTCATGACTGGAACCAGATCTGGTTACGTAGGGGAACGGTGGTTTCGAACACCCGGTAGCGATAGCACTGCCAGTCCGCAGCCGCCGAGAGGTCGAACGAACCGCCCTGCCACGTGGGGGCGGTGGTGGTGGTGTCACAACCACCGGAACCGCTAGGCTTTTCGGGTTGGCCGCTGCGTGCCACCACCGCCACTCGCACCGACAAAACCTGGCGCCAGTCGGCAGCGGTGGCGGGCGTGGTGGTGTTGCAGGCATCCGTGGCGGTGTCGCCATCGGTGTCCTTGCAGTATTGAGCCCTCATTTGCACGATCTGCGGGGCGAGCACGTTTTCAGTGGCGGAACTGAGGAAGTTGCGCACCGTGAGGTTGTTGCTCGCCACCTCATACACGTTTCGCACGGGCGACGGCCCGAGATTGAAGACCCGGGCGTTGGTGGTGAAGGAGATGCCGAAGGCGTCGGACTTGTTGTAGGGGTAGTTCGCGCTGGCCGCGTGCTCAATGTCGCTGCTGCCCGCGGGCAGCCCGGACACCTGCGCCACGATGCAATCCGTAACGATTGGCACGGACGCTGTTCGCCGCTCCGCCAGCAGGATCAGGTCGCCCAGGGCGTAGCCGAAACGGCTTTGCAGCGGGTAAGCCGCCGTGGCATTCGCAGGGCTGGAGCTGAGCGCCACGGGGCTGGTCACCTGCTGACTGGAGCTGTAGAAGATCGTCACCGTGTCCGATTGGGTCGCATTGGCCGCGGCGCCGATGATCACCGGAGCGACGGGAAACGTGGGCAGGGTGGACGGCGTGCGGGTGGCGTTATAGGCCTTGGTGGCGGCGCAATCCAGCAGGACGTTCCAGTTGAGTCCGTAGCCTGCCTGGCGCAAGTCTCCCTGCAGGGCGTACATGGCAAACATGCCGTTGGATTGGGCATCGCTGCCGCTGATGGTGGAGCGGCGCTGGCCTTCCGCCATCTTGGACAACTGAAACAGCGCCACCATGCCGACCATGCCGATGACCACTGCCACCATGAGTTCCACCATGCCCAACCCTCCTTGGGCGCGGCGTACGGAAGATGAGCGGCGAGCAAAACCCATGGTCAGTTCTGGATGTAGGCGGTGGTGAAAATCCGGTGGTGCGCGGCATTGGCCGCCTCTTCTTCCGGCGTGCGCCAGAACACCTCGATGGTGACCTCATACACCGTGTAGGGGGAGGGCGCGGTGTACGTGGTAGAAGCAACGTCGATGACAGGGTGCTTCGAGCTGACGCCGGGCAGGGTGTTGGAGACCTTGGTGTACCACCCGGAGAGGGCGGTGGGCGTATCGGTCGCGCCCGATAGCCATTCGTAGTTCGGCACATTGGCGCGGTTGGACCACATCATGCCGACGAGCTCGTCTGCCAGAAGCACCGCGTCGGCGCGATACTTGGCCTGACCGGCGAAGTTGATGGAACGCGCCTGCAGGCCGATGAGCGCCAAGATGCCGAGCGAGAACAGCAGGATCGCAATGAGCGCCTCCAGCAGCATGACGCCTCGTTGCCCGCGCGCTGGCGAAAGGTCTGGTTTCATGGCTGGCCTTTTCCGTCAACAGCCCCGGGGGTCGCCGGATGTGGTGACGGCGGGGTCGCACATGCGCGCGTTCCCGGCGGGGCCGATGGTGACGCGCAACGCGCGGGTGGCGCTGGTGGACCCGGCGCTGGCCGTGACATCCAGCGTGGTCAGAGTTGGCTCGGCGGTGGGGGCCGGAGAAACGACGGGATTGGGCACCACGCGCCCCAAGCCGTTGAATGTGACCATGTTGCCGCCCGTGGCCGTGACCTTGGCGTTGCGCGCCCCTTGCTGAGGCGTCCAGGCGCGAATCTGCACGTTGCCCGCTAAATCCCACACCTGCCAGCCGAAGGCAGTGGCGTCAAAACGGAACTGCACCAGTCCGTTGCGCGAGATGGCTTCTGCACGCGCCACCTGTAAGCCGTTATTCATGGCGTCGGCGGCGTTGCGGATTTGGGAATTGCGAATCCACTCCTGGAAGCTGGGCACAGCCAGGGCGACCAGCATCCCCAGAATCACCAGACCGATGAGCGCTTCCACCAGGGTAAGACCCCGCCGCCGGGACGGGAGTGTCAGCATGAGCCGTCCTTGCTGCGCACCCAGCAGGTGCTGGGCGACGGCAGGGTCCAGCCGCTGGGGAGCGCGGTGGTCACCTGGGCATTGGCCTGGTTCAGGGTGTAGGTGAATCCGGTCATGCTTCCCGCACCCGTGGCCTGAAGGGTGTAGGAGGAGGCGTTCAGCGTGGGGCAGGTGTAGGTGAAGTACGCCGTGTTGGCCATGGGCGGCGCCACCGTGCCTGCTGCGCAGGCGCCAACGTAGGTGCGCTGGTCCTGGAAGTACTGCTCCATGCGCACGCCCTGGGCGCCCAGGGTGGAGAAGGCTTCCGTGAGACGGCCGCGAATCACGTAGTCGGCATACATGGGATAACCCACCGCGGCCAGAATCCCGGCAATGGCCACCACGATCATGAGTTCGATGAGAGTCATTCCCAGGGCACTTTTCATGGAAGCACTCGTGCTTGCGTGGGACAGTGGGTCGTTAGAGGGAAGGGTCCGTGGGTTCACGCCAGTCTCCGTTGGTTAGAAAATAAGTAAACCCGCCCGGGGTAGTCAAACCAGGCCTGACGGGCGGTCGATTCGCCGGGACGAGCGGCGGCCGGTGCTGGAAGCCAGGGCCATCCCGCTGCAGGAGTACCTTTGCCGCTGTGCCGCCTGAGGACGAGTGCCCGGGGCACTGCCGGGTGCTGGCACGCCTCCATGGGCAAACCGCAGCCGCGCCAGGGACAACCGGCGGGCCAAACCAGGATCTCGAAGCTCGAGACGACTGCGCACCCTAACCCCCTACCGCTGACTTGCGCGGCACAGGCACGAGCCAGTGCCAGCCGCCCTGCCGAGCCTAGTGCGCGTACGGCCCAAACCTGCAAGCGCGCCGTGACTACATGCCAGCGGGCCACGACGACGATTCGAAAATCGGGGAAGCAAGGTGGTGGCCAAGGGCGGAATCGAACCACCGACACGCGGATTTTCAGTCCGCTGCTCTACCAACTGAGCTACTTGGCCCGGATGCGGGAGCGTGAATTCCCGCGAAAGGACGGCGAAATCTACCGGCCGGCCCGCGCCTCGTCAACCGGCAGCGGGCCCCGCGCGGATTCGTCAGTCGTCGTGGATCGTCCTGTGGCGTGTTTCCTTGAGGAACAGGGTGCCGATCACGAAGGTCATGGAGGCCACGACGATGGGATACCAGAGCCCGTAGTAGATGTCGCCAGTGGCCGCCACCATGGCGAAGGCGGTGGTGGGCAGGAAGCCGCCGAACCAGCCGTTGCCCACGTGGTACGGCAGCGACATGGCGGTGTAGCGGATGCGGGTGGGAAACATCTCCACCAGCATGGCCGCGATGGGTCCGTACACCATGGTGACGTACAGCACCAGGATCACGAGGACGAGCACGATCATGGGCTTGTTGGCCTGGGAGATGTCAAGCTTGGCCGGATAGCCTGCCGCCTTGGTGGCCTCGCCGGCAGCCTTGTTGAATTCGTCCGCGCGCGCCTTGAATTCTTCCTTGGACAGACCCTTGCCCTCGAAGGCCGTGATCACGGTCTCGCCGATCCGGATGGAGGCGACGGTGCCGGGCGCAGCCGCTTCGTTGGCGTAATTCACCGAAGCCTTGGCGAGAAAGCTCTTGGCGATATCGCACGAGGAGGTGAACTTCGCGGTGCCCACCGGATTGAACTGGAAGGAGCAGGCGGCCGGATCGGCCACCACCACCACCGGAGCGCTTTTCTGGGCGGCCTCGAGAGCGGGGTTAGCAAAGTGCGTGAGCGCCTTGAACAACGGGAAATAGGTGAGCGCGGCCAGCAGGCAGCCCGTCATGATGATGGGCTTGCGGCCGATTTTGTCGGACAGCCAGCCGAAGACGATGAAGAACGGCGTGCCGATGAGCAACGAAATGGCAATCAGCACGTTGGCGGTGGCGCCATCCATCTTTAGCGTCTGGGTAAGGAAGAACAGCGCGTAGAACTGGCCCGTGTACCAGACCACCGCCTGGCCGGCGGTGAGGCCCACCAGCGCGAGGATCACGACTTTGAGGTTGCGCCACTGGCCGAAGGCCTCGGAGATGGGGGCCTTCGACTGCTTGCCCTCCTCCTTCATGCGCTTGAAGGCAGGCGATTCGTGCAACTGCATCCGAATCCACACCGAGATGCCCAGCAGAATCACCGAGACCAGGAACGGGATGCGCCAGCCCCAGGCGGCGAACGCTTCCTCGCCAAGAGAGGTGCGCACGCCGAGGATCACCAGCAGCGACAGGAAAAGGCCGATGGTGGCGGTGGTCTGGATCCAACTGGTGTCGAGGCCGCGTTTGCCTTCGCTGGCGTGCTCGGCCACGTAAGTGGCGGCCCCGCCGTACTCGCCCCCCAGCGCCAGGCCCTGCAGCAGCCGCAGCACGATGAGGATGACCGGTGCGGCGATGCCGATGGTTTCGTAACTGGGCAGCAGGCCCACCAGGAAGGTGGACAGGCCCATGAGGACAATGGTGATCAGGAAGGTGTGCTTGCGGCCCACCAGGTCGCCCAGGCGCCCGAAAACCAGGGCCCCGAAGGGCCGCACGGCGAAGCCCGCCGCGAAGGCAAGCAGCGCGAAGATGAAGGCTGCCGTGGGGTTGACCGCCGAGAAGAACTGCTTGGAGATGATGGCCGCGAGCGAGCCGTACAGGTAGAAGTCGTACCACTCGAACACGGTGCCAAGCGAGGAGGCGAAGATGACTCGCTTCTCCTCGGGCTTGAAATCGTGTTTTCCGTGTGCCGGCACGGTTGCAGCGTCGTTTGCCATTTGGTCCCCCCAAGGTATGCGCCGCCGGTGGCCGATTTGTTTTGTCCGGTCGGTTGCCCGGCCATTAAATGCGCCCAGGGCGGCGGATGTCAAGAAAGCCTCACCCTTGTCATGGCGCCGCGGGGTGCGGGTACGGGCCCCGGCGCTGGCGCCGCGCGAAAACGAAAAAGCCCCGCGAAGCGGGGCTTTTTCCGGGGCGTTGGCGAGACGCTACGCCGTCATCACATATCCATGCCGCCCATGCCACCCATGCCTCCACCGCCGGGCATGGGCGCCTCGTCCTTGGGCAGCTCGGCCACCATGGCGTCGGTGGTCAGGATGAGGCCAGCCACGGAGGCGGCGTTCTGCAGCGCGCAACGGGTGACCTTGGTGGGGTCGAGCACGCCCATCTCCACCAGGTCGCCGTAGGCGTCGGTGGCGGCGTTGTAGCCAAAGTTGCCCTTGCCCTCCACAACCTTGTTCACCACCACGGACGGCTCGGCGCCGGCGTTGGCGGCGATGGCCCGCAACGGCTCTTCCAGCGCGCGCATCACGATCTTGATGCCTGCGTCCTGCTCGTGATTATCACCCTTCACGGACACTGTCGACTTGGCGCGGATCAGGGCCACGCCGCCGCCGGCGACGATACCCTCTTCCACCGCAGCGCGGGTGGCGTGCAACGCGTCTTCCACGCGGGCTTTCTTCTCCTTCATTTCCACTTCGGTGGCGGCACCCACCTTGATCACCGCCACGCCGCCGGCCAGCTTGGCCACGCGTTCCTGCAGCTTCTCGCGATCGTAGTCGGAGGTGGCTTCGTCGATCTGGGTGCGGATGGTCTTGACGCGGGCCTCGATGGTCTTGGCGTCGCCGGCACCGTCGATGATGGTGGTTTCTTCCTTACCGATCTCGATGCGCTTGGCCTGGCCGAGATCCTTCAGGGTGGCCTTCTCCAGGCTGAGACCCACTTCCTCGGCGATCACGGTACCGCCGGTGAGGATGGCGATGTCCTCGAGCATGGCCTTGCGGCGGTCGCCGAAGCCCGGCGCCTTCACCGCGCAGGTCTTGAGGATGCCGCGGATGTTGTTCACCACCAGCGTGGCCAGAGCCTCACCGTCCACTTCCTCGGCCACGATCAGCAGCGGCCGGCCAGCCTTGGCCACCTGCTCGAGCACCGGCAGCAGGTCGCGGATGTTGGAGATCTTCTTGTCGTGCAGCAGCACGAAGGGGTTGTCGAGCACGGCGATCTGACGATCGGCGTTGTTGATGAAGTAGGGCGAGAGATAGCCGCGGTCGAACTGCATGCCCTCCACCACTTCCAGCTCGTTGTTCAGGCCCGAGCCGTCTTCCACGGTGATGACGCCTTCCTTGCCCACCTTCTCCATGGCGTCGGCAATGATCGTGCCGATGTCCGCGTCGGAGTTGGCGGAGATGGAACCCACCTGGGCGATCTCCTTGGAGGTGGTGCAGGGCTTGGACAGCTTCTTGAGCTCATCCACCACGGCCGCCACGGCCTTGTCGATGCCGCGCTTCAAGTCCATGGGGTTCATGCCGGCGGCCACGAACTTCATGCCTTCCTGCACGATGGACTGGGCCAGCACGGTGGCGGTGGTGGTGCCGTCCCCGGCCACGTCGGAGGTCTTGGAGGC
>JADCHQ010000002.1 GCA_020248405.1 Rhodocyclaceae bacterium
CTTCACCAGCGTCAAGGACCTCGACAAGAAGCTCATGCGATACATCAGGGAACACAACAAGCACCCCAAGCCATTGAAGTGGATCTACGACAATCCTGATCATCGAATCCGGTGCAATTCATCTGGTTCGGTGGACTAGTGCTGGCGAGCCAAGTCGTCCGGCGTATCCACGTCCGCCAGGATTCCGGCATCTTCCACTGGCACGAGTAGCACGGAGTCGGTGTTTTCCTGAACCACGGCTCTCGCACCGGCGTCGCCGCGAAGCGCCAGCAGTGCGTCCCGAAAGCGCACGGAAAACCCCACCGGGTGGCCACGTTGCCCTTGGTACGTAGGGATCGAGATTCCCGCGCCCGCTTCGAGGGCGCTTGCCACGGCAACAATCGAGCGTGGATCGATCCGGGGCATGTCACCGAGCGCGATCAGCCAGCCGCTGGCAGGCTGTGCCGCGGATACGCCACAGGCCAAGCTGTGGCTCATGCCGAGAGCGGCCTGTTCGCAGGGCACATGGGCAATGCCCTGGCTTTCGAACAACGTTTTGAGCTCGCTGTCCTCGGGCCGGTACACAGCGATGGAATGGGGAAGGACGGCCACGAGATTGCGCCACGCCGAGAGCACCAGCGGAGTCGATGCGCCGGGCAGGCAATGGAGCAACTTGCCGCCACCGAAACGGCGCGCTGCTCCAGCCGCCAGGAGCACGCCGCGCACAGGCGTCATCGCGCTCACGGTGGGAAAGTGATCAACTGCGCGCGGCGCTTCGCCGCGGTGCAGCTGCGCGTGACCGGATTTCGCAGCGCCCACGGAGCTTGGGGCCCGCCTCGCATGCGGAAGGTCCTGTCGCGCTTGGACGGAAGCTTGTCTTGGAGGCCCGTGAGGCACCCGCCTGGGCTTTGGAGCGACCGGTGTGGTGCACCACCGCTTTTTTGCTGCCCGGCGGTTGTGACTCGGTCCGGGCGCGCGATGGAGCGGGAACTGCGGCGACGGCGCGTTTCGGCGCCACGGACGGGGTGGACGTCTGCAGCGACACACGCATCAGGCTACCGCGCTGCGCCGTATCGGTGAAGTACTGGCGAGCTGTGTCGAGTGCTTGTGTGGTTGGCCGCAGTGGCACGCCTGCTTGTGGGTTGGATTGTTGTGCCGCGATGCCCTCGGCAGTGGCCGCCTCGACGCCGGGTACGCGAGGGGAGTGTCGAGCGAGGTAGCGCTGCAGGCCTGCAAGCAGGGACGCTGCCATGCGTTTCTGGTAGTTGTCGTCGCGCAGCCTCTCCTCTTCCTCCGGATTGCTGATGAAAGCAGTCTCCACGAGGATCGAGGGGATATCCGGGGCCTTGAGTACCGCGAACCCAGCCTGTTCCACTGCATGCTTGTGCAGCGTGTTGAGCTGCCCCAGTTCGTGCAGAACCGCACGTCCCAGCTTGAGACCGTCATTGATGGTGGCGGTCTGGGAAAGGTCCAGCAGCACCTGCTTTAGCATGGGGTCAGGCACGTCGATGTTTACGCCGCCGATGAGGTCGGCGTCATTCTCGCGCTTGGCCAGCCAACGGGCGGCTGCCGACGTGGCGCCGCGCTCGGACAGGGCAAACACGGACGAGCCGCGCGCGTGGGGTTTGATGAAGGCGTCCGCATGTATGGATACGAATACGTCGGCTTGTGCCGCCCGTGCCCTGGCAACGCGTTGATGCAGGGGCACGAAGTAATCTCCATCCCGCACCAGGAAGGAACGCATCCCATCCGTGGCGTCCACCAATTCCTTCAAGCGCCGGGCAATGGCGAGGGTCACATCCTTCTCCTGCGTTCCCAAGCGTCCTCGGGCCCCGGGATCCTCGCCGCCGTGGCCAGCGTCGATGGCGATCAGGGCAATCCGGGTAGGTTCACGCACTGGGGCGGGGCGCCCGGGCGTGGCGGTGCTGTCACGTCCGCCAGGGGGGCGGTCTGCGCCTTCGAGGCCAGTAAGCGAGCCTGGGGGCGCAGGCGCTGGCTGTGCCTGGACGCCGTCGATGGCAGCCAAGGGCGCCGAAGATGCCACGTCGCGCCCGGAAGCAGCAGTGTCGTTCAGCAACTCCAGGATGGGATCCTGTGCTTGGACGGGGTACAGGTCCAGCACCAACCGGTAGCCGTAGTCTCCCACCGGGCGCAGTAGAAAAGATTGCGGGCGCACATCCACCTTGAGGTCGAACACCAATCGCACCGCGCCGGGCTTGAAGCGGCCTGCGCGCAAGGTCCGCACGTGCGGGTCGTTGGGCGAAATTCGTGCAACCAGGCCATCGAGTACCGTGGATCCCTCCACCTCATCGAGATCTACGATGAGCCTTGGGGGCGATTGGAGCATCGTCACCCTGTGAGAGATGGCTTCGGACGCCTCAAGCGTGATGCGGGTGTATTCGGCCGCGGGCCAGATCCGCGCAGCGCTAAGGGTCACCGCTGCCGTGCTAAGCGTGGGCACGGCGAAGGACAGGGTCGAGACCACAAGGGCCCTCGCCAAGGCCTTCATGAACTGCCACGCATTCTTTCCAGGCAACGTCTTCCCTTTTCTGTGTGACTTTCCAACCAAGCAAGACGCCCGTTGTCTGCGGCGTGTTCCAGGCGTACTCCCAAATCAGGTGATGGCAGCGCCGGGCCTGCTTTCTCCGGCCACTCCAGCAGGATCACTGCAGAGCCGTCGAAGTATTCATCGAGCCCCGTATCTGTCCATTCTTTTGGATCTTCGAATCTATAAAAATCAAAGTGGTACAAGGATAAACTAGAAAACAGGTAAGGTTCAACCAGTGTGAAGGTGGGGCTTTTGACCCGCCCTAGAAAACCCAGACTGCGGATCAGACCTCTCGCAAAGGTGGTTTTTCCCGCGCCCAGATCCCCGTGCAGGTGCACCACTAGCCCTGGCTCAAGGTGTGCTCCTAGGGCGGCGCCAAGCGAAAGGGTGGCCCGTTCGTCAGGTAGGCGCAGGCAGTCAATGGTCATGGCGGGATTTCCCCGCCTTCGGGCACGAAACGGCGCGCTGTGGCCAGGAACAACTGAAGGGTGGCGAGGGCATCGTCCCGCCGCCAGGCGATCCCGATCTCGGTAACTGGGGACGTTTCCCGCAAAGGCTTGTAGGTAACCCCGGTACGGCCAAGATGTACCAGCGAGGCCGGGATCAACGCCACGCCCATGTCGGCCGACACGAGGCTGAGGATGGTTTGCATCTGCACAGCCTCCTGTTCCACGCGCGGGCTGAAGCCGGCGGTGCGACACAGGCCCACGATATGGTCGTACAGGCCGGTGGCGAGTTCCCGCGGGAACAGGATGAATGGCTGGTCGGCAAGGCGCGCCATTGGCACAGGTCCGCGCCGTTTCGCCAACGGGTGTCGGGCAGGCAGCGCGGCCAGCAGCGGTTCGCGATGCGCCGGGCGGTAGGCAAGGCGCCCGTCCTGCACTGGAGGCAGCACGAAGCCCACGTCGAGTTGCCCCTGCACCAGCGCTTCGAGTTGACGGTCGGTGGTTGATTCGTGGAGCGTCAGGCGTACCTCTGGCGCACGCTGGCGAAACTCTCTCAGCAGCGGTGGCAAGATGTTGTAGTCGGCCATGCTAACGAACCCCACGGCCAATTCACCCACCTCGCCACGGCTCACGCGCTGCGCCAGGCGACCGGCCGCTTCGAGCCGAGCCAGGATTTGCACGCTCTCGCGGAAAAAGGCTTCACCAGCCCGGGTGAGCGACACCTGCCGCTGCGTCCGAACCAACAACTGCACGCCCAGCGATCGCTCGAGAGCCTGGATCTGCATGGAGAGCGGCGGTTGAGACATGTGCAGCCGCTCAGCGGCACGGCCGAAATGCAGTTCCCGCGCGACCGCCACGAAGTAACGCAAATGACGAAGTTCGGGAGGGCGGGGCTCGCTATTGCGCGAAGTAGTCATACTCGATAAATATCAATCATGGTTGAACAATATATTTGACGAGGATTTCCGCGTCTACGAAACTTTGGCTGCTGCAGGCGGGCAGCGGGTAGAGGGACCGCGCTGCTTGAGTCCGGATAACGCACGAAGGAGAGCAGCCCATGTCCGATAACTGGCGTTCAAAACTCATCACAAGTGGCGTCGCGCGCGCCCCCAATCGCGCCATGCTCCGCGCCGTGGGTTTTGGCGATGACGACTTCGTCAAACCCATCGTGGGTGTGGCCAATGGCCATTCCACCATGAACCCGTGCAATGCCGGCATCCAGCCTCTGGTGGACCGTGCCATGGCCGCCCTGGAGGCCGCTGGCGCCAAGCCGCAGGTGTTTGGCGTGCCCACGGTAACCGACGGCATCGGCATGGGCACCGAGGGCATGAAGTATTCGCTCGTGTCTCGCGAAGTGATCGCCGACGCCATAGAGACTTCCACCAACGGCCAGATGATGGATGGCGTGCTGGTGGTGGGGGCCTGCGACAAGAACATGCCCGGCGGCATGATGGCCATGGCGCGGATGAACGTTCCCTCCATCTACGTCTATGGTGGCACCATCAAGCCTGGCAAGTGGAAAGGGCAGGATCTCACCATTGCCAGTGCTTTCGAGGCGGTGGGTGCCTTCATGGCCGGCAAGATGTCCAAGGAGGACTACGACGGCATCGAGCGAAACGCCTGCCCCACCGTGGGTGCCTGCGGCGGCATGTACACGGCCAACACCATGAGTTCGTCCTTCGAGGCGCTGGGCATGAGCCTGCTGGGCTCGTCCCAGATCGCCTCACCCGACCCTGAAAAGGCAGACTCGGCCGCCGAGTCTGCCCTGGTACTGGTGGAGGCTATCCGCAAGGGAATCCGCCCACGCGACATCATTACGCGCAAGTCCATCGAAAACGTCTTCTCCCTCATCATGGCCACGGGCGGGTCCACCAACGCCGTATTGCACTACCTGGCCATCGCCTCGGCGGCGGAAGTGGAGTGGACCATCGACGACGTGGAACGCATTCGCCTGCGTACGCCGGTGCTGTGCGACCTCAAGCCCTCCGGCAAGTACGTGGCCACCGATTTCCACCGTGCTGGCGGCGTGCCAGTGGTGCTGAAGATGCTTCTCGACCATGGCCTGCTACACGGCGACTGCATGACCATCACCGGCCGCACCATGGGCGAGGAACTCGCAGCGCTCAATCCGGTTCGGCGCGCGGAGCAGGACGTGATCCGTCCCTGGGACGACCCCATGTACAAGCAGGGCCACCTGGCCATCCTCAAGGGCAACCTGGCCCCCGAGGGCTGCGTGGCCAAGATCACCGGTCTGAAGAATCCCGTCATCACCGGGCCCGCACGCTGTTTCGACTCCGAAAATGAAACCATGAACGCCATCATGGAAGGCAAGGTTAAGTCGGGCGACGTGGTTGTGATCCGCTACGAGGGCCCGAAGGGTGGTCCGGGCATGCAGGAGATGCTCGGGCCCACCGCGGCGCTCATCGGTGCGGGTCTGGGCGAGTCGGTAGGGCTGATCACCGACGGGCGCTTCTCCGGCGCCACTTGGGGCATGGTGGTGGGCCACGTGGCCCCAGAGGCCGCGGTGGGCGGTCCCATCGGGCTGGTGCGCGATGGCGACCTCATCACCATCGACGCCCACAAACAGTCCATTACCGTAGCCGTGTCCGATGAAGACCTGGCGCGGCGCCGAGCCGCTTGGCAGGCACCTGCTCCCAAGTACACCCGTGGCCTGATGGCGAAGTACGTGAAGCTGGTTTCCACCTCCTCCAGAGGGGCGGTGACCGACCGATTCGAGTGAGCGTTGCGGCCATGGCGCCGGCGGCAAGACCGTGAAGGGTCTGCCCCCGGCGCTGCTGGCGGTGGGGGCTGCCGGGCTGTCCAGCTTCCTTGGCGGCTCGGCCATCGTGGCCACCCGCTTCGTGGTGCCCGAGGCAGGCGTGTTGCCGGTGGTGTTCCTGCGCTTTGCCGGCGCAAGCTTGTTGATGCTGGCCTTCACCTTGCCGAGGGCAGGACTACCAGTGAAGGGGGCCGACATGCCTGCATTGGTCGGGCTGGGGCTGGTCCAATTCGCGCTTTTCCCCTGGTTGTTCACTTCGTCCCTGGCGCTGATTCCCGCAGCGCGCGCTGCGTTGGTGCTGTCCACCCAGCCCCTGGTGACGCTGGCCTTCGCCGTGATCGCGGGCCGTGAGAGGCTTACCGTCGCCAAGTTGGCTGGCGGTCTGCTGGCGCTCGCCGCGGTGGGTTTCGCCCTGAGCGACCGGCTCTCCGATGCGGGGCTGCACGCCTGGCGCGGCGACGCGTACATGTTCGGAGCGGTGGTGTCCGGGTCGCTCTACAACGTTGCCTCCAGTTTTGCCCTTCGGCGCCACCGTGCACGCGTAGCTGGCGCGGTAATGGTGCCGGTGGGGGCCGTGGCGGCGGGGGTTGCCCTGTTGTGGCAGGGCGAAGCCGGGACAATCAGCCAAATCAGTGCCACCGGATGGCTGGCCCTGGCGTATCTGATGTCCTTGGGCGGGGCCGTCACATTTTTCCTGTGGATATGGGCGCTGGAGCACACAACGCCGTCGCGGGTGGCGCTGGCGGTGACCCTCAATCCTGTCTCGGCGGCCATTCTTGGGGCCGCGGTGTTGGCGGAACCACTGGGGTGGCGGCTAGTGGTAGGCCTGGCCGGGATCGTCGCGGCATTGGTTGTGGTGAACTGGCATGTGATTGCGGCCGGGTTGCGAAACCGCCCCGGCGGATGAGGGCTGCTACCAGCCGTACCAATAGGGCCATGGGCCCATCATGGGGCGGTAGTAGGGTGGGTAGAAGCCCGGTGAGTACCACCCCTGGTAGCGCAGGCGGCTGTCCAGTTCCACCCGGGCGACGTAACTTCGCTGAATGAAATCGAGCACCGCGTCATCGACGCCCTGTTCGCGCAATCTGGCGTAGCCCGAACCGGACAAGGCGAAGATTGTGCGGGACTCCGACAGGCGGTTGATGATGTGGTCGGCCGACTTGCCCTCGACTGACAGTTGCACCACTTGATCGAGGGTCATGGGCTCGCGTTTCTCGAATGCCGCGCAACCTCCCGTCACCAGGGCTGTCAGCACCAAGACGACCCGCAGGAGTTGGCGCAGATGCTCAGGTTTCGGTTGGCGAGGTTGCACTTGCATGGGGATTGCTCCTGCGACATAGGATGGTTGCGACGGCGGCATGGACCGCCAGCAGCCCGTGCATGGGTAGTGGCGCAAGGGCGCTGGCGCCCCCCGCCAGCCGCGCCGCCGCCGAAAGGGTTTCTGCGATGCCCAGCAGGGCGACGAAGCGCCACGGACTGGACAAAGGCGATCCATCCGTGCCCCCGCTTTGCGCCGAACGCAATTCGAGGGCGCGGCGCGCCAATGGAGCAGCCAAGCCCGGCGCCAGCAAGGCCACCAGCCCAAAGGGCGCGTACAGCGCGCCGGACAGACCCGCGGCTGGGGAGGCCTCCACTGCATTGCCCCAAAGAACCGCGCCGCCGAACGCCGCCACCTGACCCAGCAGGGCAAGCAATGCGCCAGTCAACAGAGTCTCCAGGGAGTGCGCCTTCATCATTCGGGACTTAGAGACACGTCGATCGTCGAGGTTCGCGTGGGTCCATCGCCGGGCTTACACTTCCGGCGTTCATGAATGCCGTCCCGGCGTTCCCGATGATGGAGAGGTGCTCATGTTTCGAAATTCTATTGTCGCCTCGATGGCGCTGCTTGGTGTGGTGGCCGTTTCGGCCCAAGCGGGCGATCTGGAGCGCGGCCGCGCGCTTCACGACACCCACTGCCTCATGTGCCACGACCCCGGCATTTACAGCCGCCCCGATCGAATTGCCAACAGCTATCTCGAGATTCGCCAGCAAGTGCAGCGCTGGCAGGACAACACCCGGCTGCGATGGACCCAGTACGACGTGGAAAGTGTCACCGACTGGCTCGCGGACAAGCACTACAGATTGCCCTACTGACACCCGTAATGCCCTTCGATCCCCCGGACACGAAGCGATGCTTCAAGGGGTGAAGCTCATCCGTCCCGGGGAATGCCGCCGCTGCCCGGTTGCCCCCGTCATGGGTTGAAGTGCCTGCCGGGGCGTGCTGTGGACGCCGGCTGGCGTTTGCGCCGATTCGCGGTGCCCCCTTGCGGTAGCCACTGAACGGTATTTCCTGCGGTAAACCTTGCCGCCCACATCGGAGCCGGCTTGCCGTGCAGCCCGGGGAGTTGCCGGCGAGATGGCAGCGTTCTGGAGAAAAAACCATTTAAAACAAGACAATGGTTGCGGTGTGCAGCCTGGCACGGACGCTGCATCGGGATGGTGACCTTTCCAAGGACACTGCCCCATGCGCCAACGACTCGCCATTCTTACCAGCCTGCTCGTCGCAGGTTGCGCCATGACTACACCCGGCACGTCGGTGCACCAGCCCATGAGTGTGCGCCCGGTGCCTCCTCAGCCTCTGGCGCGGGACGACGGTGCGATTTATCGCGCCGACGCCGCGCGGCTCGCGTTGTTCGAGGACCGTCGCGCGCGCTTCGTGGGCGACACGCTCACAGTGGTGCTGGAGGAACGCACCAACGCTTCCAAGCGCACTACGAGCCAGGCAAATCGGAAGGCGGATGTGAGCGTGGCTGTTCCCACCCTGACTGGTCTGCCTGGCGTCCCGTTGCAAGGCGCGGAGCTGGCCGCGTCGTCCGAGTCCACCTTCGATGGCGGCGGCAACAGTGCGGCCAACAACTCCTTCACCGGCACGTTGGCGGTCACGGTGATCGAGGTGTATCCCAATGGCAACCTGCTCGTTAGTGGCGAGAAGCAGGTCACCATCAACCAGGGCACCGAGTTCATCCGCTTCTCCGGGGTGGTGAATCCCATCAACGTGGGCGCGCTCAACTCGGTCTCTTCCACTCGGGTGGCGGACGCGCGCATCGAGTACAAGGGCCGTGGCTATCTCTCCGAGGCCCAGACCATGGGGTGGTTGCAGCGCTTCTTCCTCAGCGCCTCGCCGTTCTAAGCCAGGGAGAACTCTCATGTCCCGCATTGCTACCCGGATCGCTTTCGCGACCGCCATGGTCCTGACCCTGTCGGGCATGTTCGCCTCTCCGACCGTGCTGGCGCAACAACGAATCAAGGATCTGGCAACACTCGCCGGTGTGCGCGCAAACCAGTTGGTGGGCTATGGCGTTGTGGTGGGTCTCGACGGCACCGGCGACCAGACCACCCAGACCCCTTTCACCACCCAGAGCCTCGGGGCGATGTTGCAGCAACTCGGTGTGACCTTGCCTCCCGGCCTCAACCTGCAATTGCGCAACGTGGCGGCGGTCATGGTGACCGCACAACTGCCGCCTTTCGCCCGGCCCGGCCAGACCATCGATGTGACCGTTTCTTCCATGGGCAACGCCCGCAGCCTGCGCGGCGGCACGCTGTTGCTCACACCACTGCGCGGTGCCGACGGACAGATCTACGCCATCACCCAGGGCAATGTCCTGGTGGCCGGCGCGGGCGGGCAGTCCGGTGGCACCAGCGTGACGGTCAATCACCTCAACGTGGGACGCATTCCCCAGGGTGCCACGGTGGAGCGCGCCGTGCCCTCGTCCATCGCCCAAGGAGGCGAACTGGTGTTTCAGACCCTCGACACCGACTTCACCACTGCCACCCGAATGGTGGAGGCCATCAATGCCGCCCTCGGCCCTGGCATGGCCGTGGCTACCGACGCCCGTCAGGTACGGGTGCGGGCGCCGGAGGACCCGGCCCAGCGCGTGGCATTCGTGTCACGGCTGGAGAACCTGCTGGTCAACCCCGCGGAAGCCTCGCCTCGGGTGATCGTCAACAGCCGCACCGGCTCGGTGGTGATGAACACTCGTGTCCTGGTGAGCAACTGCGCCGTGGCGCACGGCAACCTGTCGGTGACCATCCAGACTGAACCGATCATCAGCCAGCCCGGGGCGCTCTCGGGCGGGCGGACCGTGACCGCCGAACGGGCCAACGTGGAGGTGAAGTCCGACAAGGCGGGTCTAGTGGTGCTGCCCAACACCACCTCCCTGGCCGATGTGGTGCGTGCGCTAAATTCGGTGGGGGCAACGCCCATCGATCTTCTCGCGATCCTGCAGGCCATGAAAGCTGCCGGGGCCCTCAAGGCCGAACTGGAAGTCATCTAAGGTCGGAGCAACCCCATGAACCCCCTGGATGGCGCCAGTCTTGCCTTCGATCCGCGACGCACCGCGGCCTTGCTCGGAGATGCGAAGGGCGGCGACGCGGCGTCTCTGCGCAAGGTGGCGCAGGAGTTCGAGGCGCTATTACTGCAGCAGGTGCTCAAGGCGGCGCGCGCTGCGAATCCTGGTAACGAATACTTCGATAGCGAGGCCACGCGAACCTTCACCGGCATGCTCGACGAGCAGCATGCCCAGGCGCTGTCGCGCGGGCGAGGTATCGGGCTGGCCGACCTTATCGTCCGCCAGATGGAACTCGTCCAGGGGGTCAAGAAAACCCCCGTCTCTCCGTAAACGAATCGTCAGGGAACAGGGATGAACACGGGTTCGGTCTTCAACATTGGCGTTTCCGGGTTGCAGGCGGCACAGGCTGGCCTGACCACCACCAGCCATAACATCGCCAATGCCGGCACGGAAGGGTTCACGCGCCAGTCGGTGATTCAAGGCAGCCGCAACCCGCAGCCCACGGGCGCGGGCTTTTTTGGCCAAGGCGTTGCCATCAACACCGTTCGGCGCCAGTACAGCGAGTTTCTCGCCGGGCAGGTGTTGGCTGCCCAGACTCAGGCGAGTCATTTGAAGAGCTTTCTCGACCAAGCGTCCCAGTTGGACGGCATCCTCGCCGATCCGGCCGCCGGTATGTCGCCCGCCATTCAGGATTTCTTTGGCGGTGTTCAGGACGTGGCGGCCAACCCCGCATCAGTGCCATCGCGTCAAGCCATGATCAGTCTCGGGCAGTCCCTGGTGGCGCGCTTCCAGTCCTTGGACGACCGGTTCAGTGAAATCCGCGACGGCGTGAATTCAGCGATCGATGGCACGGTTCGCGAGATCAACGCCTTCGCTCAGCAAATTGCCAGGCTCAACAACCAGATACTGTCCTCCGGCAACGCGCCGACCACTCCGGCCAATGACCTGCTCGATCAGCGCGACCAACTGGTATCGCAACTCAATGAACTGGTGCGCGTGAGCGTCGTGCCTCAGTCCGATGGCAGCTACAACGTCTTCATCGGCACCGGCCAGAGCCTGGTGGTGGGCTCGCAAGCCCTGTCGCTCGAAGCCTCCGTCTCCCCGGAAGATCCGCAGGGCCGCGCCATCGGCTATGCCGTGGCTGGGACCAGTGTCTCGCTCCCGCCCAACAGCCTTCAGGGGGGGGCATTGGGGGGGCTGCTGGCCTTTCGCAGCGACGCCCTGGATCCCTCCGTGAATCAACTCGGGCGTGTGGCAGCGGTGCTCGCCAACACCTTCAATCAGCAGATGCGCCTCGGTCAAGACCTGAGGGGCAATCTGGGAGGTGATTTCTTTGCCGCACCCCAGGCAACGGTGCAGGCTCGCACCACCAACAGCGGCAGCGGGGTGCTGTCGGCGACGCTCTCCGATCCGGGTCAACTGGTTGCCTCCGACTATCGCTTCACCTTTTCCGCGGGCAGCTGGATCGTGGACCGGCTCTCCGACGGCACTAGCCAGACCTTCGCCTCCCTTCCGCAGACCCTCGACGGCGTCACCGTGAACCTCGCCTCCGGAACTCCGGCTGCGGGCGACAGCTTCATGGTGATGCCAACGCGCTACGTGGCGCGCGATATGCGCATTATCATGACCGACACGGCGCGCATCGCCGCTGCCGTGCCGGTACGCACCGCGGTCACGCTGGGCAACCAGGGTGACGCGAGCATCAGCTCTGGCGTGGTGACCAGCGTTGCCAACCTGCCCTTGGCTGGCGCCGTCACTCTCACCTACGTGCAGGGCACCAACGAATTCACCGTGGCCGGCGCCGTACCCGCCGCAGGGCCCTTTACCTACACCTCGGGTGGCACCATCGCCTTCAACGGCGTGGAGTTCCAGATCAGCGGCACACCCCGTAACGGCGATACCTTCACCCTCGCCAACAACGCCAACGGCGTGGCCGACAACCGCAATGCGCTCAGACTTGCTGGGTTGCAGACCGCCAATACGGTGGCTGGCGGCACGGCCAGCTACCAGGGCGCCTACAGCAAGCTGGTGAGCGATGTGGGGATCCAGACGCGTGAGTCGCAAATCCAGTTCACGGCTCAGGAGTCGCTGCTCAAGCAGACCACCGTCGCCTTGCAAGGCGTCTCGGGAGTGAATCTTGACGAAGAGGCCGCGAACCTGGTGCGCTATCAGCAGGCCTACCAAGCTTCGGGCAAGGTATTGCAGATTGCGTCCACGCTGTTCGACACCCTGCTCGCACTGGGCGGCAGATAAACGGAGCATTGCCATGCGCGTGAGCACCGCCACCATCTATGACCAGGGTGTGTTCAACATCCAGCGTAACCAGTCGGAGCTTCTCAAGGTGCAGGAGCAGGTATCCACGGGGCGGCGGGTGCTCACGCCTGCGGATGATCCGGTGTCCGCCAGCCGCGCCCTGGAGGTCTCCCAAAGCAAGGCTATTACGGCCCAGTTCGCTCGTAACACCGAATCGGCCACCGCCGCCATCGGTCTCACCGAGAATTCCCTGCAGCGCTACACGACCCTGCTGCAGGATGTGAAGGTCCTGGCGGTGAATGCTGGCAATGGCTCCCTCACACCCAATGACCGCAAGAGCATCGCCACAGAGTTGCGCGAGCGGTACGGGGAATTGCTGGGCATCGCCAATACCACCGACAGCAACGGGTTGTTCCTGTTTTCGGGTTACCGGGGTGCCACCCAGCCTTTCACCGAGACAGCTCCCGGAACGGTGGCCTACAACGGCGATCAGGGCAGCCGCGAGATCCAGATAGGCGCCTCGGCCCAGGTCGCCGTGAGCGCGGCGGGCAGCGAGGTGTTCCAGCGCATCCGCACCGGCAATGGCACTTTTCAGACCGCGGCCGGTGCCGCCAACACCGGCACGGGTGTGGTGGATGCGGGGGTGGTGCGCGATGCGACCGCCTGGGCCGCGCCCGGCAATCCGGGCAGTTTCGAGGTGCGTTTCTTCCGGGACTCTGCCGTGCCGTCCGTGACCACCTATGACATCGTGGACACGGTGAACAATCTGTCTCTCACCACGGGCGCTGCGCCAGCCGCTGGTCCTTACCTGCGGACCTTCCAGCCGGGCGCCGCCATTGTCGGCGCCCGCCAGACGCCCCCGGACACGAACCCTGCGCCCTTTGATTTTGGATTCCAGCTATCGGTGCAGGGCCAGCCCGCCACCGGCGATGCCTTCTCGGTAACCTCTTCCACCGAACAGGACGTCTTCAGCACCGTCTGGAACCTGATCCAGGCGCTCGAGTCCAGCCAGGCCGGCGCCACGGGAGCCACCCGGGTGACCAACGCCGTGAACACCGCGCTCACGGAGTTAGACAACGCCCTGGAGGTGAATCTGACCGTGCGGGCGGGCGTCGGGGCGCGCATGCGCCAGATCGATACTGCCAAGAGTGGCGCCGACGACCTGCAATTGCAGTACGAACGCACCCTTTCCCAACTCACCGACCTGGACTACAACAAAGCCGTCAGCGAACTGACATTTCAGCAGGTCAGCCTCGAGGCGGCGCAAAAGTCCTTCCTGCGGGTGCAGGGCCTGAGCCTGTTCCAGTTTTTGTAAAACGGCGCTAGCCCGGCTTTCGGGCTGTGGAGCCTGCGGGGGGCGGGCCGGTAACCCCGGCGACCGGGGCGGCAAGGTCCGCGAGCACCTGCTTCAACCGCGCCACCCGCATGCCTGGCTCCGAGAGCGCAGAATCAATGCGCAGGCGCTCCGGTCCGGACAGGCGCCAGCCCTTGCGCGTTTGAATGAGTTGCAGGATGCGCGCCGGGTCGATGGGCGGGCTGGGCCGGAATTGCAGCGTGAGGGCCTCGGGCGCCGCGTCGATTTTCGCCACGCCCAGGGGCTCGGCCAGGATGCGCAGCCGGTGGGTGTCCAGCAGTGCCTTCACGGCGTCCGCAGGACGGCCGAAGCGGTCCACCAGTTCCTCGGTCAGCGCGTCCAGGGCTTCGGTGCTCTCGCAGCCCGCCAGCCGCTTGTAGAGCACGAGGCGCTCGTGCACGTCGGTGCACCAGTCCGCCGGCAGCAGCGCGGGAGTATGCAGGCGGATCTCCACGCCGGCGTGCAGCGGCCCCTCCAGGTCGGGCTCGCGACCGGCCTTGAGCGATTTCACCGCGCGGTTGAGCAGATCGATGTAGAGGCTGAAGCCCACCTGCTGCATCTCGCCGCTCTGGTTTTCGCCCAGCACTTCACCCGCGCCGCGGATCTCCAGGTCGTGCATGGCCAGGTAGAAGCCTGCGCCCAGCTCATCCATCAGCGTGATGGCCTCGAGGCGCTTCTTCGCCTGCGCGCCGAGGGCGTCCTCGCCGGGGGTGAGCAGATAGGCGTAGGCCTGGTGGTGGGAGCGGCCCACGCGGCCGCGCAACTGGTGAAGTTGCGCCAGACCGAAGCGATCGGCGCGGTTGATGAGGATGGTGTTGGCGCTGGGCACGTCGATGCCCGTTTCGATGATGGTGGTGCACAACAGCACATTGAAGCGGCCAGCGTAAAAGTCCCGCATGGCGGCCTCCAGGTCGCGCTCGCCCATCTGCCCGTGGGCCACGCGGATGCGTGCTTCCGGCAGCAGTGCGGTGAGCTTGGCCTCCCAGTTGCCGATGGTTTCCACCTCGTTGTGAAGAAAATACACCTGCCCGCCGCGCTTGAGTTCGCGCAGCACCGCCTCGCGCACCAGCCCATCGGAGAAGCGCGACACGAAGGTCTTGATGGCGAGCCGCTTCTGGGGCGCCGTGGCGATCACCGAAAATTCGCGCAGCCCCTCCAGCGACAGCGCCAGCGTGCGCGGGATCGGCGTGGCGGTGAGGGTGAGCACGTCCACCTCGGCGCGCAGCGCCTTGAGGCGCTCCTTCTGGCGAACGCCGAAGCGATGCTCCTCGTCGATGATCACCAAGCCCAGCCGCGCGAAGTTCACCCCTTCCGACAGCAGCTTGTGGGTGCCGATGACGATGTCCACCGTGCCGGCCGTGAGGCCTGCCAGCACCGTGGCCGATTCCTTCGCCGAGCGGAACCGCGACAGCTCTGCCACCTTCACCGGCCACTCGGAAAAGCGGTCGGCGAAGCTCTGGAAGTGCTGTTCGGCCAGCAGCGTGGTGGGCACCAGCACCGCCACCTGCTTGCCGTCCGCCACCGCCACGAAGGCCGCGCGCAGCGCCACCTCGGTCTTGCCGAAGCCCACGTCGCCGCAAATGAGGCGGTCCATGGGCCGGCCGCTTTCCAGGTCGGCAATGACCGCCTGGATGGCCGCCGCCTGGTCGGGCGTTTCCTCGAAGGGGAAACCCGCCGCGAAGGACTCGTAATCCTGATGCCGCAGCTTGAAGGCGTGGCCCGTGCGCGCCGCGCGCTGCGCGTACAGGTGCAGCAGCTCGGCGGCGGTGTCGCGCACCTGCCGCGCGGCGCGGCGGCGCGCCTTCTGCCAGTCGCCGCTGCCCAGCTTGTGTAGCGGCGCGTTCTCCGGCGACACCCCGGCGTAGCGGCTGATGAGCTGCAATTGCGACACCGGCACGTACAGCCGGTCGCCGCCCTCGTATTCGAGCAGCAGGAATTCCGCGGGCCCCTCGCCGTGCTCCATGGTGACCAGGCCGAGATAGCGGCCGATGCCATGGCTTTCGTGCACCACCGGGTCGCCCACCTTCACCTCGGAGAGATCGCGCAGCACGTTCTCCGCCGAGGTGCGGCGCTCGCGCTCGCGCGCCCCGCGACGGCGGGCAGTGGCTGCGTACAACTCGGCCTCGGTGATCACCGCCAGAGCTTCGCCAGGCAGTACGAAGCCCTCGGCGAGCGGCGCCACGCACAGCGCCAGCGGCGCCGTGGCGCGGGCGAAGGCATCGAAGTCCTCCACCAGCGCGGGCGCCATGCCGTGCTCCGCCAGCAGTTCCAACATGGCTTCGCGCCGCCCGGGGCTGTCGGCAGCCAACAGCACGCGCCCCGCGAAACTGCCCGTGAAGGCCCGCAATGCGCCCAGCGGATCCGCGGCGCGCCGGTCCACGGCCAACGGTGGCAACGCAGGGGCCGGCGAGTCCTGGTCCGCTGCCGACTGGGGCCGTAGCACCTCCAGCCGCGCGAAGGGCTTCACCATGCCGAAGAATTCGTCCTCGCGTAGGTACAGTGCCGCGGGCGGCAGCAGGGGCTGGTCGCCGTCTCCGCGCAGCAACTGGTAGCGCGACTGGGTATCGGCCCAGAAGCTGCGTAAGGCCGTGGCGGCGTCGCCGTGCAACACCACCGTGGCCGAGGCGCCCAGGTAGTCGGCTAGCACCGCGGTGCCCTCGAAGAACAGCGGCAGGTAGTACTCCACGCCGGGCGGCGCCACGGCGTTGCCCACGTCGCGATACACCCGGCGGCGCGAGGGATCGCCCTCGAACTCCTCGCGGAAGCGGCGCCTGAAGAGCGTGCGTCCGGCCTCGTCCATGGGAAACTCCCGCGCTGGCAGCAGCCGCACCTCGCGCACGGGATAAACCGAGCGCTGGGTATCCACGTCGAAGGCACGGATGGTCTCGATCTCCTCGTCCAGCAGATCGATGCGGTAGGGCAGCGCCGATCCCATGGGGAACAGATCGATCAGGCCGCCGCGAAAACTGAACTCGCCCGGCGCAACCACCTGGGACACGTGGCTGTACCCGGCCATGGCGAGCTGTTCGCGGAAGCGCGCTGAATCCAGGCGCTCGCCCTCGCGGAAAAAGAAGGTGTAGGCAGCCAGGTACTGTCGCGGCGGCAATCGCAACAGCGCGGTGCTCAACGGCACGAGCACGGCGTCCACCTTGCCCTGGGAGAGCAGGTGCAGGGTTTCGAGCCGCTCCGACACCAGATCCTGGTGAGGCGAAAAACTGTCGTAGGGCAGCGTCTCCCAGTCGGGCAGCAGGTGCACTGCCAGGCCGGGTGCGAACCACCGCATTTCCTCCACCAGGCGGCGGGCGTCGGCGGCGTCGGCGGTGACGATGGCCAGCGGTCGCGCCCGCGCGGCCAGGCGCGCGAGCGCCAGGGCATCGGCTGACCCGGCCAGCGGCGCCGCGGTACCGCGTTGGCCGGTGGGCGGTGCGGCGAGCAAGGGAGCGTTCACGGCAGAGGAAAGCAGTTCAATGAGAGGGGGGCAAAAAAGGGCGCGGATTATAGACTCCAGCTCTGAACTGCCCTGCCGCGAGGTTGCGGGATAATCGCGCCATCTTGGATACCGCCAATTCCACTTCACCGCGCCTGCACGCGCTGGTGCCCGCCGCCGGCAGCGGCAGCCGCCTGGGCCATGCGATCCCCAAGCAGTACCTGCCGCTGGCAGGCAAGCCGCTGTTGCGACACACCCTCGATGCGCTGGCCTCCAGCCCCCGGCTCCATGCCATCCACGTGGTGCTGGCGCCCCACGACACGCTGTTCGAGGCCACCATGGGCAATGACCTGCATGCCCACGCACGGGCGCTGCGGGTGGGCGGTGCCACGCGTGCCGAGTCGGTGCGCAACGGCCTGCGCGCGTTGCGCGGCGAAGCGGCTGAATCCGATTGGGTGCTGGTGCACGATGCCGCGCGCCCGTGTCTGAGCGCCACGCTCATCCACCGGCTGGTGGAGGCTGTGCTGCCCGATGCCGTGGGTGGCATCCTGGCGCTGCCGGTGGCCGACACGGTCAAGGTCTCGGACGAGGCACGGCGCATCGCTGGCACGGTGGATCGTCATGGTCTGTGGCTCGCCCAGACGCCGCAGATGTTCCGCTTCGGCTTGCTGCGCGAAGCGCTCGAATCGGCCGATCCGGCCACAGTCACCGACGAAGCCTCGGCGGTGCAGGCGCTCGGGCATCGACCGTTGCTGGTGGAGGGAGACGTGACCAACCTGAAAGTGACCTGGAGCGGCGATGCCGCGCTGGCGGCATGCATTCTCGCCGCCGCGGGAGCGCCCCCATGACCCAACTGCGCGTGGGGCAGGGGTTCGATGTCCATGCCCTGGTGCCTGGCAGGCCGCTGGTGATCGGTGGCGTCACCATCGACCACCCCCGCGGCCTGCTGGGCCACTCCGATGCCGATGTGCTGCTGCACGCACTGACCGACGCGCTGCTGGGGGCCGCGGCGCTGGGCGATATCGGCCGCCATTTTCCCGACACCGATCCCGCCTGGGCAGGCGCCGACAGCCGCGCGCTGCTACGCCACGCCTGCGAGTTGGTGCGCGCCGCGGGCTGGCGGGTGGCCAATGCGGATTGCACCATCATTGCCCAGGCGCCGCGCATGGCGCCCCATGTGGTCGCCATGGTGGCCAACATCGCCGCTGACCTGGGGCTCGCCCCGCATGAAGTGAACGTGAAGGCCAAGACCACCGAGCGTCTGGGCTTTACCGGCCGGGGCGAGGGTATCGCCGCCGAAGCGGTGGTTTTGCTGCGCCGCGACTGAGACCCCGCAAGGTTGGTCGAACCGGATGCCGCCCCTCGGGCGAGGGTCTTCTATGCCCTGTGGCCCGACGCCGGTCTGGCGTGCGCCATGGGGGCCCATGGCGCGCGGCTGGAAGCGGTGCTGGGCGGACGGCTCGCCCGTCCGGGAACGCTGCACCTCACCCTGGCATTCCTGGGCGAGGTGGGATGCGCGAGCCTGGCACAACTCGCCGCCCCACCGCCCGCGGTGAGTGCGCCGTGCTTCGATCTGCGCCTGGATCGCTGCGGCGTGTGGCCCCACAACGGCATCGCCTGGCTGGCGCCGGCGAGCATGCCGCCGGCCCTAGCGCTGCTTCAGCAGCGTCTGTGGTCGTGGCTCGAATCGCTGGGCTTCGCCTCCGACCCGCGCGCCTTTCGGCCCCATGTGAGCCTGCTGCGCCGGGTGCGCGCGCCGATGGCCGAAGGCGCGATCGAGCCGCTGGCCTGGTCCGTGCGGCACTGGTGCCTGGTGCGCTCGCGCCTGTCGCCCCAGGGCGCCGATTACGAACCCCTGGCGCGTTTTGCCCTCCAAGGCGAGGATCGCTGACCAGTCCCGGCAGCGGGTGAACGGCGAAGGACAGGCCCATGGAAAAAATCCGCAAGACCGACGCGCAATGGCGCGCCCAGCTCACGCCCGAGCAGTTTCATGTCACCCGGCGGCAGGGAACCGAGCGCCCCTTCTGCGGTGCGTTCTGGGATCACCACGGCCGGGGCATCTTCCGCTGCGTGTGCTGTGGCTTGCCGTTGTTCGACGCCGCCGCAAAGTTCGACTCCGGCACCGGATGGCCCAGCTTCACGGCGCCCCTGGACCCTGGTCACGTGGACAACCATCGCGACCTCTCCCACGGCATGGAGCGCGTGGAAGTCACCTGCGCGCGCTGCGATGCCCACTTAGGGCATGTGTTCCCGGACGGCCCGCCGCCCACCGGGTTGCGTTACTGCCTCAATTCACTGTCGCTGCGGTTCGAGGCCCATGGGGATGAAGGAAAGGCCGGGCAGCCCCAGCTTCCCTGACGCGTTTTGAAGCGGGCTGGGCTTGACGTCGCCCTGGGGCGCCCTCAGGCGGGCACGGGCAGTTCCACACGCACTTCCAGCCCGCCACCCTGCCTTTGGGCCAGTTGAACCCGGCCCCCGTGCATGCGTGCCACCCGATCCACGATGGCCAAACCGAGCCCGGCGCCCTGCACGTCGCTGCGCGCCTGATCAAGGCGTGTGAAGGGTTGCATCACGCGCTCCACGTCCTGTTCCGGGATGCCAGGGCCACGGTCGAGCACCTTGAGCACCGCCACCGCACCGTCCTGGCTGGTTTCGATCTCCACATCGCCGGCACCGTAGCGCAAGGCGTTGTCCACCAGGTTGGTGATCATGCGCTGCATCGCCATGGGCTTTAGTTCCAGGGGCGGGAGCGCCGAGAGCTGCGTTTGCACTGGCTGGCCGCGGCGGCGGTAGCGATCGGCCAAGGCTTGCACCAGGGCGTTGAGGTCGGCGCGCGCTTGCGGCTGCTCTGCTGCCGCCTCACGGGCGAAATCCAGGAACTGGTTGATGATGGCGTCCATGTCCTCGATATCCGCCTGCATGCCTTCGCGTACCGAGGGATCGATACCCGCGCGGCTCAGCTCCAGCGCCAGGCGCAGGCGTGACAGGGGTGTGCGCAGGTCGTGGGAGACCCCGGCCAGCAGCACCGCGCGGTTGGACTCCTGTGCGCGCAGCGCACCGCTCATGCGGTTGAAGGCCTGGGACAGGGTGCGGATCTCCGAGGGGCCGAGCTCGGGCAGGGGAGCGGGTGTCTTGCCCTCGGCAATGTCTGCGGCCGCCTTGGTGAGAGCCCGCAGCGGCCGGTTCACGCGTAGCATCAGCGCGAGCCCCCCAGCCAGGGCCAGCGCCAGACTCACCACGCTCCAGCCGGCCCAGGCGGCAGCCGGACCTAGCCCGAGGGCTTCGGCCGGGAATACCACCCACCAGGCCTGGTTTCGCACCTGCAGCTTGACCCACAGGGCGCGTTCGGAGTCTTCGAGAACGGCGATCACCTGAGCGCTGCCGCCGCGGCCGTGCAATTGCTCGCTGATGGGTGCCAGCAGGGGCGATTGCGGCACCGCCACTTCGTCCACGTCCCAGGTGGTGGCCGGCAGGAGCCGCACGTTCTGCATGGCCGCTGGCAGCTTTTCGATGAACCTGCGGCGCGATGCCGCTGGCATGCTCTCCAGAGCCACGGCGACGGTGTTGAGCACCGAGGCCACGGTCGAGGCGATCTGCGCCGACTGGCTGCGCTGCGCGGACAGGCGCGTGAACTCGATCCATGCCAGCTGGCTCGCGATCAGGATGGCGCTGATCAGCAGCACCGACCGCGCCAGCAACGACTGCGGCAGAACCCGCGGGAGCGGCCACCGCCAGGGCATGCTCAGTCCCCGCCGGGGACGAAAACGTAGCCGTGCCCCCAAACCGTCTGCAGGAATCGCGGGTGCGAGGGGTCGTCCTCGATAAGCCTGCGCAGGCGCGATACCTGCACGTCGATGGTGCGGTCGAGAAGGCCGATTTCGCGGCCGCGGGCAAGCTCCATGAGCCGCTCCCGGGAAAGCGTGGCGCCCGCGTGGGCCGTCATGGCCTTGAGCAGGGCAAACTCGCCAGAGGTGAGGGATACCGTTTCGCCGTCGCGGGTGAGCTGGCGCGTGCCGAGGTTGAGCACGAAGCGGCCGAAGCGAATCTCGGTTTCGCGTTCCATGGGCGCCGCTGGCGGAGGGTGGACGGCCGCGCGTCGCAGCACCGCGTGCATGCGTGCCACCAGTTCGCGCGGGTTGAATGGCTTGGCCAGATAGTCGTCCGCGCCCTCGTCCAGCCCGGCGATGCGATCAGTCTCGTCCCCTTTTGCGGTGAGCATGATCACGGCGACCCGCTGGCCACTGGCGCGCAACCGCCGGCAGATGGCCATTCCATCTTCGCCGGGAAGCATGAGGTCGAGCACCACGAGGTCCACACTGCCCGCGGCGAGTTCTCTGTCCAGTCCTGCCCCGTCGGGTACGGATTGAACAGCAAAGCCCTCGGAGCGAAGGTACCGCTCCAGCAGTTCGCGCAGCCGCCGATCATCATCCACCACGACCACCTGGGGCCGCGATTGCGTCGGCTGCACCCCGCTGCTTCCGCGCGTGCTCAAGGCGTCCCCTCGCGGCATGCGCCCCCAGGCCGCGGGCGCTTGGGAGAACGGCTCAAGACGCTGCCGCGCCAGCCGGCTGGAGTGCCGGCGTGGTGGCATGCAGGAACCAGCTATCGATGACCACCTTGCGGGCGAACCACGGGTTGCTCATGAGTCGGGCGCCCAGCAGTCGCTTGAGACCCTCGGGCAGGTAGTCCGAGGCCGATTTGGCCATGCGCGCGCCGAAGCGCTCCCGCATGCGGTGCTCATAGGGGTCGAGGCGTGCCAGGGAGTAGTCGCCGCCGGCCTGGGTGATTACCTCCGCGGCAATCAGGGCAGACTCCACGGCCGGTCGAATGCCTTCCCCGCTCTGCGGGTAAGCCAGGCCCGCCGCATCTCCGATGAGCACTGCGCCATCGGCGACGAAGGGGCGTGGAGCATGGTTGTAGAGCAGATAGGCGTGACCGCCCAACTTCTCGGGCGAATCCGCTGGTACGCGGCCCTCGGACTTGAGCCAGCGCAGAAACGCGCTCACGTGCTCGGAGAGCTTGTGATTGTCCTCGCGGCCCAGTCCCACGTTCAGGAAGCCGCCCTTGCGGAACACCCAACCATAGCCCTTCAGGTCGGGGCAGAAATACAGTTCGGGCACCTCGCCCACGGCGGCGCACTGGCGTGCCTGGGCGTCGGAGAGCGGAAACTCCACCTCCTGCGCGGCCACCACGGTCTCTGCCTGGCCAAGTTGCGCCCCCAGGCAACGCGCCACGGGGCAGAAGTGGCCGCCCGCGCCCACCACCATGGCGGCCGACAGGGTGCCGTTGGCGATCCAGCCTCGATCACCACGCTCAAGCGACTTCAGTGGCGCTGGCTCTGCGAGCCGCACGCCGGCGCGCGCCAGCAGATAGGCGTCGAATTCGTGGCGGCGGATGCCGTAGCTCACCGGTTCATCGTAGGTGGTGTTCACCACCTTCGCCCCGATGATGCCGGTGCGAAAGCCGGTGATGGGTTGCAGGGTACGGCCGTCGGCGCGGTAGCGGTCCAGGTCCAGTTGCAGTTCGTCCACCACGGCAGGGGTGACCCAGCCAGCACAGATCTTGTCGCGGGGAAAGGCTTTCCTGTCGAGCACCATCACGTCCACGCCGGCCTCACGCAACCGCCACGCACAGGTGGACCCCGCCGGACCACCTCCCACCACCAGGACCTCGCAGCGTTGCATGTCAGTGCCCATACAGGTGTTGCCGGGTGAGGGGCACGCTGTTGTCGCCAGACCTTGCGAACACGATCTGGAACAGTTGCAGCGCGCCCATGAGGAAGGAGGCCTCGGAGCCCGCGAGATAAAGACGCCAGGTACGCACGAAGCGTTCGTCGTACAGGGCGCGTACCGCGTCGGCCTCGGCCTCGAAGCGTTCACGCCAGTGGGCCAGGGTACGCGCGTAGTGCAGGCGCAAATTCTCGATGTCTAGCACGGAGAACTTGTGATCCTCGAAGATACGCATCATCTCAGAGAGGCTGGCGGGATAGGCGCCTGGGAAAATGCGCTTCTCGATCCAGGCATTCATGGGGGCGGGGCGGTTGCGGCCAATGGAGTGGATCAGGCCGCGTCCCCGGGGGGCGAGCACGCGGTGGATCACCTTACCCAGCACGGGATAGTTTTCCACGCCCACGTGCTCCAGCATGCCCACCGAGACGAAGGCGTCACATTGACCGCTCATGTTGCGATAGTCGTCGAGCACATACTCCACACGGCCCTCCAGACCTTCGCGCCGGGCTTGTTCCCGGGCAAACTTGACCTGTTCCTCGGAGATGTTGAAGGCGCGCACGGTGACCCCGTAGCTTGCGGCGAAGTGTCGCGCGAGCCCGCCCCAACCACAGCCCGCTTCGTAGACCACCTGTCCCGGGACGAGTTGCAGTTTGCGGGCCACGTGATCGAGCTTGGCGAGTTGGGCCTGCTCCAGGGTTAAATCGGGGCGGGCGTAGTAGGCGCAGGTGTATTGCATGTGCCCGGCGTCGAGCCAAAGCCGGTAGAAGTCGTTCCCCAGGTCGTAGTGGTGGTGGACATTGGCCCTGGAGCCTGCAAGGGTGTTGGGCCGAGGCTTGTTCATCCAGCGCAGCAAACGCGCCTTGAAGGAGTTCTCCGGGAGGTTTTCCAGGCTGTTGTAGATGGTCTCCAGGCATCCCACGAAGTCGCCCTCGATGTCCACCTTGCCTGTGGCGTAGTCATCGCCGGTGTAGAGCTCCGGGTTGACCACCATGCGCAGCAGGGCGCCACGGTCCCGCACGTGGATGCGCGCCAGGGGTGTGCCCGCCACGGGCGAGAAATCCTCGCCGTTCCAGAGGGCCACGGCTAGGGGCGGATTGCCGGCCGCAGCCATCATCCGGCGAAGCAGCCTGCGCTCGAAGCCGCTGGCGTTGCTGCGGTCGGCAGCCCGCGTGGCGCCTTCCATCTGCGCTTTGCCGTCGTTTTGATCCATGGTCGAACTCCTGGAGGAAACGGGGGGCAGAGACTGGCCGATTTTGACGCAATGCCGAGGTCGCGCCAATGGTGCGCGCAACGCCACGGCCGATGGTTACGCGGGCTGCGGCACCGTCAGCTGTGTGGCACCCGCCGAAGCGCCTTCAGCACAGCCCGGGTGACGTCGGCGGAGCGAGCGGTGCCCCCCAGGTCGGGGGTGAACACCCGGGCCTCGGTGGCCGCCTCGATGGCCCGCATGAGCCGCCGGGCCGCCCCGGCCTCTCCCAGGTGATCGAGCATCATGACCGCCGTCCAGAAGGTGGCGATGGGGTTGGCGATGCCCTTGCCCTGGATGTCCCAGGCCGAGCCGTGGATGGGCTCGAACATGGAGGGATAGCGTCGCAGCGGGTCGAGATTGGCCGTGGGGGCGATGCCCAGGCTGCCGGACAGCGCCGCGGCCAGGTCGGACAGGATGTCCGCGTGCAGGTTGGTGGCCACCATCACGTCCAGCGAGCCGGGTTTGAGCACCATGCGCTGGGTGGCGGCATCCACCAGCACCTTGTCGGTGGCCACGTCCGGGAAGTCCCGGGCCACCTGGGCGAACACTTCGTCCCACAGCACCAGGCCGTGGCGCTGGGCGTTGGACTTGGTGACCAATGTCAGGCGGCGGCGCGGGCGGCCACGGGCCAGCTCGAAGGCGAAGCGGTGGATGCGCTCCACCCCGGCACGGGTGAAGATGGACACCTCGGTGGCCACCTCCTCCGGCAAGCCGCGGTGCGAGCGACCGCCCTGTCCGGAGTACTCGCCCTCTGAGTTCTCGCGCACGATCACCCAGTCGATGTCCGCCGGGCTGGACAGCCGCAGTGGCGGATCGATGCCGGGCAGCACGCGGGTGGGCCGCACGTTGGCGTACTGGTCGAAGCCCTGGCAGATGGCGAGGCGCAGCCCCCACAGCGAGACGTGGTCCGGCACTTCCAGGGAGCCCACGGCGCCGAAGAAGATGGCGTCGAAGCCCCTCAGGCGCTCGAGGCCGTCCTCGTCCATCATCCGGCCGTGGGACAGGTACCAGGCGCTGCCCCAGGGAAAGTGCTCGAACTGCAGCGCGAAGCCGCCGTCGGCGGCAGCCAGCGCCTCAAGCACCTCGATGCCGGCGGCGATCACCTCGGTGCCGATGCCGTCTCCGGGGATGGCGGCGATGCGGTGGATTCGCACGGTCAGAACGCCACGTTGGCGCCGCCCTTCAGCTTGAGGATGGCCCGGGCGTCGTCGGGCGTGGCCACCTCCAGGCCGAGTTCCTCGAGAATGCGGCGGATCTTGGACACCTGCTGGGCATTGCTCTCGGCCAGGCGGCCGCGGCCGATCCACAGGCTGTCCTCCAGGCCCACGCGCACATTCCCGCCCATCACCGCGGATTGGGCCGCCACGTACATCTGGTTGGCCCCGGCGCCCAGCACCGACCAATGGTAGTCATGGCCGAACAGGCGGTCGGCGGTACGCTTCATGTGCATCACGTCCTCCGGGTGCGGGCCGATGCCGCCGCGCAGTCCGAACACGCTCTGGATGAACAGCGGCGGCTTCACTAGGCCCCGGTCGAGGAAGTGGGCGGCGGTGTAGAGGTGGCCGATGTCGTAGCACTCGATCTCGAAGCGCGTGCCGTTGCCGCTGCACGACTCCAGGATGTGGGCGATGTCCTTGAAGGTGTTCTTGAAGATGCGGTCGTCCGACCCTGCCAGGTAGGGCCTCTCCCAGTCGTGCCTGAAGTCCTTGTAGCGGTTCAGCATCTCGTAGAGGCCGAAGTTCATGGACCCCATGTTGAGCGACGCCACCTCGGGCTTGAGCTGCAGCGCGGGTTGCAGGCGCTCCTCCACCAGCATGGTGGGTGCGCCACCGGTGGTGAGGTTGATGACCACGTCGGAGGCCGCCTTGATGGCTGGCAGGAAGCGCCGGAACATGTCCGGGTCCTGGGTGGGCAGCCCGTCCTCGGGCATGCGGGCGTGCAGGTGGACGATGGCCGCGCCGGCCTGGGCCGCGCCGATGGCCGCCGCGGCGATTTCTTCGGGCGTCACCGGCAGGTGCGGAGACATGGAGGGCGTGTGGATGGCGCCGGTGACGGCGCAGGTGATGATGACCTTGCGTGGCTGTGCCATGGAAACTGGGCTCCGTGTGGGGGTCGGGTGCGGGCGCCGCCTTCAGCGGTGCCCCCTGTCTTGCTCACGCTTGTGGGCCACCAGCGCCATGAGCCGCCGGTCGCGCCACGCTTCGCGGGCGGCGTGCTGGTCCTGCGGCATGAGGGTGCGACGCTGCGCTTCCACGTTGCGCACCAGCTCTCCTTCCCAGCGCGGCGGCACCGAGGCCTTCATCATGGCGTGCATTTTGCCGCCGAAGCGCGCCGCGTAGTCGGCCACGCCGCCGGGCGCGTTCAGGTCGATGGTCTCGAAGGGGCCCATGAAGGCCCAGCGCAGGCCCAGGCCGTCGCGGATGCACTTGTCCACGTCGTCCACGGAAACCACACCCTGGTCCACCAGCGACCAGGCCTCCAGCAGCAAGGCCGCCTGCAGGCGGTTGAGAACGAAACCCTCGACCTCGCGATTCACCATCACCGGCACCTGGCCCACGCGCTGCTGCAGCGAGCGGGTGCGCTCCACCACCTCGGGGCTGGTGAAGGGCGCGGGGGAGATTTCCACCACCGGCACCAGGTGCGGCGGGTTGACCGGATGGGCCACGATGCAGCGCGCGCGCCCGGGCACGTGGCCGGCGAAACGCGAGGTCTGGATGGTGGAGGTGGAGGAGGCGAGGATGCAGTGCGGTGGCGCGGCGGCGTCCAGGGCCGAGAACACCGACTGCTTCACCGCTTCGTCCTCGGAGGTGTTCTCCTGCACGTAGTCGGCCTGGGCCACGGCCGCCTCCAGGCTGGGCGCGGCGGTGATCCGCGCGGCCACCGCTGCCGGGGCCTCGTCCACCAGGCCGGCGCGACGCAGGTCGTGCAGGCCTTCGAGGATCAGGCCCAGGGCCTTGTCCACGGCCCCGGGGGCCGAGTCGTACAGCTTCACCGGATGTCCGGCACGGGAGTAGACGGTGGCCCAGGCCCGGCCGATGAGTCCCGAGCCGATGATGGCGATGTGTTCCATGGTTTTCCTCAGGCGAGGGTTTCGAGGTTGCCGCACACGGGTATGGCCTGCCCGCTGATGTGCTGCCCGGCATCCGAGGCCAGGAACAGTGCGGTGTTGGCGATGTCCTGGGCGGTGACCATGGTGCGCATGGAGACGGCCTGCACCATGCGCCGCTTCTGGTCCTCCACCGCAATGCCCAGCGCGCCCGCCTTGGCCGCGGCCACGCGGTCGATGCGATCGCCCTCGACGATGCCGGGCTGGATGCAGTTCACGCGCACCTGGTCGGGGCCGGCCTCGATGGCCAGGCTGGCGGTGTAGCCCACCACTCCCCACTTGGCCGCCGCATAGGGCGAGCGCAGTGGAAATCCCAGCCGCCCCGCGGAGGAGGAGAGATTGATGATGCTGCCCCCGCCGGCGGCCTTGATCATGGGCATGGCCAGGTGCGTGCACAGGAACATGCCGTCCAGGTTCACGGCCAGGCAGCGGCGCCAGTCCTCGAAGGCGATGTCCTCCACCCGGCCCGTGGGTCCGGCCACGCCGGCGTTGTTCACCAGCACGTCGAGGCCGCCCAGGATGCGCTTCACGTCGCCGAACAGCGCCTCCACCTGGGCGGGGTCGGACACGTCGCAGGCGCTGGTGCTGATGGCGGGCCGTGCCCTGGCTAAGGACTTCAGCGCCGCCTCGTCCACGTCGCAGACGTGCACCTGGGCGCCGGCGTCGGCGAAGGTCTCGGCGATCACGCGCCCGATGCCGCCGGCGCCCGCGGTGACCAGCACCCGCTTGCCGGTGACCGAAAGGTCAGGTTTCATGGCTTTCTCCCTGGATTGCCGCTGGTCTGTGAACGGGCAGCATTTTAGGCCCAGACCTTACGTGAGCCCAGGTGGCTACGTTGCGCCGTCTGCGTGAACGTCGCACGGCTCATCGGTGCAGAGGAAGACCTCCACCGTCACGTGGCCGAGCCCCTCCACGTCCCGGAGCAGCGCCTTGTAGTGCTCGGCTGATCTCGGGCGGTGCGTGGCAACGGACAGAATCAACGCGCGGCTCTCCCCCCCAATGTTCCACAGTCTGAGGTCGGCCACCACGTTGTCAGCATCGGCCTCGATGCGGCGCACTATCTCGGATCGCAGCGCTCCCTCGTCCTCGGCGTCGAGCAGCACCCTGCCAGTGACGCGCAACAGCCCCCACGCCCACCAGCCGATGAGCATGGATGCCGCGATGGCTACAGCGGGGTCCAGCCACACCCAGCCGCGGAACCTGCCGGCCAGCAGGGCGGCAATGGCGAGCACCGACGTGAGCGCGTCAGCGATGACGTGCAGATAGGCGGCGCGCAGGTTGTGGTCGTGGTGATGCACGTGCGGGTGACGATGGCCGTGTCCCGCGTTGTGGTCATGGGAGCTGCGCCCGTGATAGGCGCCGGGCCCGGCCAGCAGCAGCGCGCTTGCCACGTTGACCGCTAGCCCGATGACGGCGACCACGATGGCTTCGTCGAAACGAACTCCCACGGGTTGCAGGAGCCGTCCGGCGGACTCCACCGCCATCAGGACCGCGACCACGGCGAGCAGCAGTGCGCTGGAGAAGCCCGCGAGCGCCCCCACCTTGCCCGTTCCGAAGCTAAACCGTTCGCTCAAGGCATGGCGCCTAGCAAAGGTGTAGGCAAAGGCGGAGATCCCCAGGGCGGCCGCGTGGGAGCCCATGTGCCACCCGTCCGCCGTGAGCGCCATCGAGCCGGTCAGCCATCCGGCCACCAGTTCCACCAGCATGGTGATGACGGTGAGCGCGAACACTGCCTTCGCGCGCCGCTCTGCGCCGTGTTGGTGGCCCGACAGGCCGGTCCTGGCCTGCCGCCAGCGCCTCAGGGAGGCATGCTCGTGGTTGGAATCCATGGGCCGCAGATTCTATCCGGTTGCCCCGCAGGCGGTCGCGGCCCACCCGGGGCCTGGACGATGCGCAACGCGGAGCCCGCCGCCCGCGTGGCCCCCTGCTTGCAGGACGAACCGCGGATCCGCGCGTTCGGGCCTGCGCCGCGTGGTGCCTGAGTGAGGCCCGCCAGGCGCGGACGCGTCGGTTCAGGAAAGGGCGGTTTCCGCTGGCGCCTCGGCTCCCGCCACGCAGAGGGCGAGGCCTTTCTCGAACACTTCGCGAGGAAGGCTTCGTCCGATGAACACCATGACGCTCTCCCGGGGCTCGTCAGGTAGCCACGGCCGGCCCATGTCGGCCCCGAAAAGCATGTGCACACCCTGAAACACCGTGCGGCAGTCCCGGCCCTCCACATGGAGCACGCCCTTGTACCGCAGCATCTTCGTCCCGAAGTGCTGGATCAGCAGGTCCATGAACAGCTCCAGGCGGGAGAGGTCGAAGGGCCTGCTGTCCCGGTAGACGAAGGAGCTGATCTCGTCGTCGTGGTCGTGGGCGGTGTCGTCCAGAAAACCGGGGTCGATGGCGAGGATGGCGTCGAGATCGAACCCGCGAATGTCGAGGAGCTCACTGATCGCCGTGCGGCCGAAGTCCGCGCGCCGCAGCGGGGCGCGCGGATTCATGGACCGCAGGCGGGATTCGAGCGAGGCCAACGCCTCCTCCGTTGCGAGGTCGGTCTTCGAGATGAGGATTCGGTCGGCAAAGCCTACCTGCTCCTGCGCTTCGTGATGCTCGCTGAGCTGGAGCGGGCCATGGACTGCATCGACCACCGTGATGATGGCGTCCAGCACGTAATGGCGGTGAATGTCGGCATCCGCGAAAAACGTCTGTGCCACCGGTGCCGGGTCGGCGAGCCCGGTAGTTTCGATGATGACGCGTTCGAAGGCGATGCCACCGGCGTCGCGGCGCTGCCTCAGTTCACCGAGGATTCGAACCAGATCCCCGCGCACAGTGCAGCAGATGCAGCCGTTGTTCATCTCCACGATCTGCTCGCTGTTATCGTGCAAAAGCAGTTCGTTGTCGATGCCAGCCTCGCCGAACTCGTTTTCGATCACGGCGACGCGCCCGCCATGCTGTTCGGAGAGTATCCGGTTCAGCAATGTCGTCTTGCCGCTGCCGAGAAAGCCGGTGAGGATGGTGACGGGAATGGGGGAAGGGGTCATGGCGGGCTTCGTTGGGGGCTTGGTTGGAGTGAAGGGTGGGCCGCGGCTTTCAGGGTCAAACAGCCGCTTTCGGACAGCGAGCCAGCGCACGGCGGCGGGTTAGCGTCGCGCGCCGGGCGCGGATAACGGCGCCGCCCCCCCCGGCATAAAATGCAACTTCGTTGCAATTATCGAAGTGTAGCCGGAAAACGGCGCTATGGCGTGAAGACGCAACTGCATTGCATAATCTTGCAACAGATGGCTGAGCGGGGGGGCGATGCTGGATTTCGAGAGCGACACCGGCGGAGGGCGTGTCCCGGTGACGGTTGTGGCCGGCGCATCGGAAGGCGCCTGCGTGCGCCTACTGGGGCGGCTGGATTTCGAAGCGGCGGGTGGCGGCGTCCTTGCGATTGTAAACGGGCCGATGAAGCAGGCGCCGGCAGTGGCTGGGCTTGTGGAGCACATCGGCGGCAGGATGGTTCCCCACGCCGTGGGTTGTCTGTGTTGCGCGGGACGGTCGCCGCTCACCGATGCCCTGCGCCGCCACTACGCCCGGCGTTCCCATGGGGAGAGCCGGTTTGCGCGGGTGGTGATCGAGCTCGAGCCGGGGGACGATCCCGCTCCGGTCCTGCAGACGCTTCTCAACAACGCGCTGGTGACCCAGTACTACCGGCTGGATGGACTGGTGGCGGTTCTGAACGGCGCGGCCTCAACCTCTTTGCAGGCAGGCGTACGCAAAGCCGTCGCCATGGCTGATCGTGTGCTGTGGGTCGGCGAACAGCCCCTGCCGCCGTCGCTTGCCCATGAGGTTGCGGTGCTCGCGCCCGCGGCGATGCCGGTGATTGCCGAGACCGCTCCCCGACTGGGCGAGAGGTTGACCGGCTGCGGTTATCACGACGCGGTGCGGGACGGAAACGGGTTAGGCCGTTGGCTTGGCGCAGAATCCCTGGAGCAAGCCGGACCCGGGGCGCCGGGCGAGCGCGTCCAGCGTTTTTGCGTCGATCTGCCATCGCGGATGGGGTGGGAGGGTTTTCACACCTGGATCGACGCTGGCATGCGCATGAACGGGGATGTGATCTGGAGGGTTCGCGGAGTGGTTGCGCTGGAGGGCGAAGACGGGCCGATTCTGGTGCAAGGGGTTCAGCAAGTGCTTCAGCCGCCTGTCCGCTTGCCCGCCTGGGGCGACCTTCCGCGCCGCAGCCGCCTCAGTTTCGTGACCTGCGATCTGGATCGCGCGGCGGTGGTGGAAAGTCTTGCTCGCGACCTCCCGGTCTTCGATGCGCAAGCGCGCGAGCGGCAGCAGCGAAGAATCCGGGCCATGGCGGACCCGTCCCTGCCCGCCTAGGCAGTTGCGGCGCCATCAGCCCGCTCGGTCGGGCCGGCGCCGCGAGGCGAAGCCGAGCAGCGCGGTGCGGCAGCGGGCGCACAGCCCCGTCAGCTCCACCACTGCGCCGCTCACCGAAAACCCCACTGCCTTGGCGGCGGCGGAAAGGCGCGCCATGGCGGTCCGGGACTGCACCTCGGCGGTGGTGCCGCAGTCGGTGCAGATGAGCAATTGGCAATCGTGGTGGGCTTCAGGATTCACGCACGCAAGAAAGGCGTTGCGGGATTCAACGCGGTGCACCAGGTGCTGCTGCTGGAGGAAATCGAGAGCCCGGTACACGGTCGGGGGCCCGGATTCCCGGCCGGACGTGAGCACCCGATCGAGGATCTGATAGGCGGTCATCGGGCTGCGGGCGTGAGCGAGGATGGTGAACACCTCCCTGCGCACCGGTGTGAACCGCTGGCCGCGCCGGGCGCACAACCGCTCCGCCACCGCCACGAGCGCCTCGGGGCTGTCCTTCTCGCCTGGATTGCCACAGTCCACCAGCCCCTCTCCTGCGACGCGCGCCGGGCGTCACTTTGCAATGTTGTTCCACAAGGCTCGGGGCGTAGTCTAGGAACAATCGCAATGCTGTTGCAAGTGCGTCTGTGCAGCATGGCGCGATGTTGCTGTGCCCCATCAAAACGGAGGAGAGTCTCAAATGGATCAGGATTTCGACCAAGAAGCCGCTGCCCAGCAACCCGATTCGCCGCCGCGGCGCGATTTCATCCGCGGGGCGGCTGCTGCCACCGCCGCGGTGGGCGCCGTCACCGTGGCGATGCACGAGCTTGATCTGGTCAAGCGCGCCGAGGCTGCCGACGGCACCATCGACGGGACTCCGATGGCTGACCGCTGGTGGCCGTCGCGCTGGGGCAAGGACGATCAGATCGGCGCCACCAACTGGATGGGTCCGAAGACTACGCTCGACGCCGTGGCCCAGATCAAGACTGGCAAGGTCTATAGCCTTGGCAGGGTGTACGAGTTCGGGATGCCGCTGTTCGGGCAACGCGCCTGGGTGCTGCGCATTCCCGGGAATCCCACCGGGGGCGCGTACGGCAAGAACCAGGTCATCTGGCACGACGAGATCCTCAGCACCGAAATCGGCCAGGTGGGCACGCAGTTCGACGGTCTTGGACACATCGGGTGCCGCACCGGAAAGCCGGGCGACAAGACGCAGGAGGTCTACTACAACGGAGTCACTGGCACGGATCTGCATGACAGCGGCGGCGGCCCTGGCAGCACCACCGGAGCTTACGGGCTGCTCAAGCTCGGGGTTGAGAACGTGCGGCCGTTCTTCTGCCGGGGAGTGCTTTTTGACGTGGCAGGGCTAAAGGGGCGCATGCTCGACAAGGGCGAGGAAATCACCGTTGCCGACCTCAAGGCCTGCCTCGCCCGCCAGGGAATGACCGAGGCCGACATCACCGAGGGCTGCGCGGTGATGTGGCGCACGGGCTGGGGAGAAAATCTCTGGATGAAGGACAACGCCCGCTTCAACTCTGGCGAGCCGGGGATCGGTGTGGAGGCGGCGAAGTGGCTCGCCGCCAAGGGGGTCTCGGTGGGCGCGGCCGATTGCTGGGCCATCGAAGTGGTACCGAATCCGGACCCGAACCTCGCTTTCCCCGTGCACCAGATTTTCCTTACCCGCAACGGCATCCACATCCTGGAGAACATCCGTCTGGATCACTTGGCAGCTGACAAGGTGTTCAAGTTCGCCTTCGTGATGGCGCCGTTGCCCATGAAGGGCGCCACGGGTTCTCCGGCCGCGCCCATCGCGGTGGCCTGAGGCGGCGGGGAGTTGTCCCGGGAGGGGGCTAACCTCCTCCCGGATCTACCGGCGCTGCGCGGGGGGCGCCGCGACGATTGCCACCGCGCCGTCGCTGCGCGATGCCGCTAGGTTGGAACCGTCGCCGGACCATGCCAGAGCCGTGATCGATGCTCCGGCGGACTCCCACAAGGTGATGTCGTGGCCGGAGTCTGCGAGAGCCGCGAGTACGACACGGCCGTCCCCGCATCCGATGGCCACACGATCGCCACAGGGGTCGCAGGCCACCGCCGTTACCAGCGTCTCTGTGAACGGTCCGACCATGCGCGGCGGCTTGCCCTTCGGCCCGGCCCCGGCGAAATCCCACGCGATGGCCGCGTCGGCGCCGCTCGTCACGAGCCAACGCGCGTCACGGGACCACGACAGGTGCCTGACTTTCAGGTGGTAGCCGCTCATGCGCATGTCGCTGCCGTCGCGAAGGCGCCAGACATGCAGCTCCTTTTCCTGAGTGCTCGTGGCCACATGCGCCCCGTCGGGGCTCCAGGAAACATCCAGGTGCGAACCGGCGTACGTGAGCGACACCGGCGTCTGCCCGGCGCCAGCGCGGGCATCCCAGATGGTCACGCCGTTGTAGTGACAGGCGGCCACGGCGGTTCCTTGCGGCGAAAAGGCGATGCCAGAAACAGTGCTCGGGAGCCCCGGCAGAACGAGGAGTTCCGAGGATGTCATCCAGTGGAGGCTCCGGCCCGCGGCAAACGCCTCACCCCCGACGCGGTGGCTGGCCACTGCTTCTACCCAGCCCGCCGGGTCGGGGCCAGCCAGACCGGGATCCGCGCCGGGCCCCAGATACCAGGCCCCCTGGTCGGTCGCCACCAGGAAGCCGTCCTCGCCGCGAGGCGCGATTGCACCGGTGTGCAGCGCCTGCAGACGCACGGGTTGGCTCCGTGCCCCATCGATCAGCCATACGCAGGCGTCGGCATCGGTGACCGCGATACAGGTGCCGTTGCGGTTCCAGGCAATGGCATTCGGGTGCCCGCCGATGGCGACTACCGGCGGATTGGTGCGCGAGTTCGACATGGGGCCGCGGGGAGGAGTCAGGAAAGAGGTCTGAAACGGCTACCAGTGGAATCTTACATGCAACACAACAGCACTTGCGACAAAATGGCGTAACCGGTAGCCTCGTCGTTCGATACGTGGAGAGGCTCGCCGGAGGAGAATTCAGTGACCGCGCCGAAGATTCCAGTAACGGTTCTCACCGGCTTTCTTGGAGCCGGCAAAACCACACTGCTCAATCGAATACTGAGCGAGAACCACGGCCGCCGCATCGCTGTGGTGGAAAACGAGTTCGGCGAAATCGGGGTGGATCAGGACCTGGTCATTCGCGCCGACGAGGAAGTCTTCGAGATGAACAACGGCTGCATCTGTTGCACGGTCCGTGGCGACCTGATCCGCATCCTGGGCAGCCTGATGAAGCGCCGGGACCGCTTCGACCGCATCCTGATCGAGACCACTGGGCTGGCCGATCCCGGACCTGTGGCGCAGACGTTCTTCGTCGATGACGACATGCGCGAGGCCATGAGCCTGGACGCCGTGGTGACGGTGGTGGACGCACGGCATCTGGGGCAGCACCTCGACACCAGTGACGAGGCCCGTGCCCAGGTGGCGTTCGCCGACGTAATCCTCCTGAACAAGATGGACCTCGTCACCCCAGCCGAGGCGGATGCGCTCGAGGCGCGCTTGCGTGGAATGAACGGCATGGCCCGGGTGCGGCGCGTACACATGGCCCAGGCCCCCATGGAGGACGTGCTTGACATCGGCGGGTTCGACATTGAGCGCGCGCTTTCGATCAAGCCAACGTTTCTGGACCCCGAGTATCCCTTTGAGTGGGTGGGTGCGGTGGACATCCCTTCCGACGGCGCACTGTTGCGGCTTGCTCAGGGACCGGACCCCTCCATGAGGGTGTTGTGTGCGAGGCTGCTGCCAGGCGAGACGCTCGAGGAGGCGGCGGAGCGCATTCTCCCGGCGTTCTCGGGGCCTGCCGGCGCTTGCTCGATTGGCGCCTCGGTCTCGCCGGATGGCAGACCCGTGGTGCTCGACCTCGGCGGGCACGCGTCCAGCAGCTTCCATCTCCAGGGGGAGGGTGGCGGCCGGTTCGGCCTCTTCACAGAGCACCTGCCCGAGGAGTTCGACTTGGCCCTCCAGACTGCGGCGGGCACGCCACTGCCGCCCGCTGAGCAACGACGCTTCGCCGCCGCCCACGAGCACGACGCGGCGGTCACTTCGGTGGGCATCGAGTTCCGTGGTGCGCTCGACAGCGGGCGGGTCAATACTTGGCTGTCGAAGCTGCTGCAAACACGGGGGGCGGACATCTACCGAATGAAGGGGCTCCTGGATATCGCGGGAGAGTCGGAGCGGTTCGTGTTCCAGGGAGTGCACATGCTGTTTGACGGCCAGCCTGGAGGCGGTTGGGGAACCGATGGCCGCGTCAACCGCCTAGTGTTCATCGGCCGCGGGCTTGACCGCGAGGAACTGGAGTCCGGACTACGCAGTTGCCTGGTGCGGCAGGCGTAGGAGCCGGCGCCGCCTCTCCGGGGTCGCGGGGGGCCGTATATGGAGCGTGCCGCAGCGCCCGGGAGTCGGGTAGGCGAAGCGTTCCCCGGTTTGGGTTCTAGGGCTTCGCGCCCGGCCGGGCGTGGGGGGCGCTGCGAAGACGCCAGATGAGCCAGGCGTAGACGCCAACCACAGGAGCCACCAGGGTTGCTCCCACCAGCGTCCAGGCGTTGGGTTCTGGCATCAGCTCCGGCGAAATCCTGAGAGCCGCACCAGCCCCGGCCATCAACAGGGACAGCGCCACGATGCACCAGCCGAGCGTGCGCCGAAAGGCGTGCCGGCTCTGCTCGTCCGCATTGCGCAGGATGCCGAACAGCAGGCGGCTGTCGAGGGTGTCCGGAATGATCATGCCGGCCGTGAAGGCAACACCCGCAAGCAGCGCAGCTGGCACGCCTCCCTGGGCGTTCGCCACGTAGCCCCAGGCGGCGGCCTGGCTGGCAGTGTCGAATACCAGCGCGAAAACCACGCCGGCAGCGATGATGCCCGAGGGGTTGCCGGCCCTGGCCAGCGGACCCGCGAGGCGTAGCACAGGTGTGGCCGATGCGGACGTTCTGGTCCGCAACAGGGACACGAGATTGGCAATCCCGATGGCGGCGAGCAGCGCCACGGGTAACCAGCCGGCAAGCTGCTGCACGAGCACTGGCCATTTCATCGGAACGTTCACCAGGCTCACCAGCACCGCGACGATGGTAATCAAGATGCCGTGGCCTATGGAGAACAACGTGCCGGTCCATGGGGCGACTGCCGGCCGCGTGCGGGAGCAGTGCAGGGTCAGCGCGTCAATGACAGCCACATGGTCCGGGTCGAGGCCGTGTCTGAACCCCAGCAGAAGCATCAGGCCGACCCCGGTGGTGGAAATGGTTTCGACGCTCAACGCCGCACCTCGCCGGCCCGCGGATGAAACCCGAAAAAAAGGGGCATCCGTCGCCGGACGCCCCGTGCATGAGCCGAAGCGGAGAGAGCGCTACACCCCGGCCGGTCAAGGAGCCGGCGCGATTTCCCGGAACTGGCCGGAAAGCGGGCGGTCTCGACTTGGCCGAATATTATTGCCACTCGGAAAGAAATGCAAGCGAGTTGCAAAACAGAAACCGACACGGGTGCGGAGCGTACTCGGATGGAATCAAGCGGCTGCGCGGGCGTTCAGCCCGACACCGGGTTGCGGCGGGTGCGCACGGCACGACGATAAAGTCCGTGCTTGCGGGGGTCGTGGGCCTTGTTGGAAGGGGAGCAGACCGCGCAGAGGCCCTTGATGGTGAGGTCCACTTCCTGGGGAGTAAACCCGGCGGGCAGAGCTGGTGTCCAGCCTGAACCCAGGTCGTCCAGGCAGGTGACCGCCTGGCAGCAGGTGCACTTGAAGTGGGCGTGATTGTGGGCCGACTGCTCCGCTGCGGTGTTGAACCGCCAGACACGGTCGTCACCGCTGATCTTGTGGGCCAGCCCCTCACCGGTGAGCCACTCCAGAACGCGGTAGACGGTGACCCTGTCGATCCCCGCGGCCTGGGGAAGCCGCGACTCGATCTCTGCGTGGGAGAGTGCGTTGTCAGCCTTCAGCAGAAGCGCCAGGATTTCGATGCGCGCGTTTGTGACGCGCGCCCCGGTATTGCGGATCAGTTCCTGCGCGGCGGTGCGGTAGCTGGCGGTGGCCATGGATTCGTGTCCGTCGGGGTTTTCGGGCTCAGCGCTTGAAGCCTGCGCGGATCCAGTCGATGCTCTTCACGCCATCCGGCGGACTCACCTTGTCGGGCGCGTAGTAGCGCACGTTGGTGAGGGTGGGCTTGCCATCCACCATGCGCAGCGTGCCGTAGGGCACCCCCTGCACGGCCTGGTGTCCCCTGCCCAGGGACATGTCCACGATTCCCGCCACCGACTCGAACTTGTTGTATTCAAAGGCGGCGATGATCTGCTCGTCGCTGGGCGCGGCCGTCTTGAATTTCTTTTGCGCTGCCTCGTAGGCGCTCTTGGCGCCCAGGAATGCCGTGGCCATGTGGTAGGAGGAATACACGGGAATGGCCTTGAACTGGTCCTGGAAGGACTTCCGGAACCAGTTGTTGAGCTTGGTGGCCGGCGCGAAGGGGCCGTTGGGGCCTCGGGCGCCGATCATGGTGCCGTCGGGCAGTTGGCTCCCCAGGCGCTCGAGGATGGTGTCGCCGCAGATGATGATGTTGGGGCTTTTCTTGAGCAGTCCGCGCGGCGCCGCCTGCAGCACGAAGGCCTCCAGGTCGCCGCCCCACAGGGAGTTCTGCATGATCTCGGCATTGCTGCCGATCAGGGCCGAGACCTCGGTGCCGTACTGGCCAGCGCCCAGCTTGGGCGTCATGTTGGTGGCAATCTGCGCCGCGGGCAGCAGGACCTTCAGCGATTCCGTAAAGTCGCTCCATGCGTCCTGGCCCCATGCATAGTTCGGGTTGACGCCCGAAAACGTCTTGAGGTTGGGGTACATCTCCGCGATGTAGCGCGCCGCGGCCACGTTTTCCTGGGTGGCCATGGTGGTGGTGCGGAACACGTACTTGTAGCTGGCTTCCTCGAAGATGCGATTGGTGGAGCAGTCGAACAGCACCGTGATCTTCTTCGATTCCTCGGCCACGGGCGCAACCGCCAGGCAGTCGCCGCTGGAGATGACGCCGATCACCATGTCCACGTTCTGGCGCGACACCAGGTTGCGGTATTCCGTCACCACCTTGGTGGGGCCGCCAGCTTCGTCCACGTACACCACCTCGATGGGACGGCCGCCAAAGCCCTTTTGCTCGTAGCCTGGCACGATGCCGCCCTTGTTAAAGGTGTCCACCAGCAGGTCAGCGGCGTTCTTGGCCGGGACGCCGAAGGGCCCCGCGGCGGGGCCCGAGAGGAAAGTGATCACACCGATACGCAGCGGGCGGTTGTCCTGGGCGGTGGCAACGCCGGCGAAGGCGGCTGCCGCGAGAAACACCGCGGCACGCCGGAGCAATTGGGGCAACATGGGCTTTCCTCCTGGGGTCGTATCCTTGTGGCGGGGGTAGCCGGCGCCTGCCGCGCAAGCCTGAGTCCAGGAAAGATTATAGCGATGGGGTTGCTTTGCGGGCCGCTACAATCCGGCGGGAACGGAACGCGACACCGCCCCGTAATCCTTGTGCCCCCGATTGAAGCTCCTCGCCCTCGAAACCTCTTCCGAATACTGCTCCGCCGCCTTGCTGGTGAACGGTGAGGCGCTGCAGCGCCTGGAGCGCGCCGGCCAGCGTCATTCCGAGCTGTTGCTGCCCATGGTGCAGGGGCTGCTGGCCGAGGCGGGTCTGCCACTGGGTGCCCTCGATGCGCTGGCGTGCGCGGTAGGGCCGGGTTCCTTCACCGGCCTGCGCATCGCCACCGCCGTGGCCCAGGGTCTCGCCTTTGGCGCTGACTTGCCGGTGATTCCCGTGGGCACGCTCGAGGCGCTCGCCGCCGGAGCGCAGGCTCCGCGGGTGATTGCGTGCCTGGATGCGCGCATGGGTGAGGTCTACGCGGCAGCCTACGAGATGCACGAAGGCGTTCTGCCGTGCGCGTTGCAGGCGCCGAGGGTTTGTGCGCCGGTGGCGCTGCGGCTGCCGGCGGGCGATCAGTGGATCGGGTGCGGCAGCGGTTTTGCCCGGCACGGCGAGGCGTTGGCCAGCGTGCTGGGTGCGCTCGATCAGGTGCGTCCTGACAGTGTTCCCGAGGCGCGCTGGGTGGCGGGGCTTGCCGCGGCGCGTTTCGCGGCCGGAGAGCGCCATCCACCCGAGGCGCTGGCGCCGGTGTACCTGCGCGACAAGGTGGCCCTGACCCGGGCGGAGCGATGAGCGCGCAAACGCAATGTGTGCCACGGCTGCGTCCCATGCGAGAGACGGACCTGGATGCCGTGGTCGCCGTGGAGCACGAAATCTATTCCCATCCCTGGACGCGGGGAAACTTCGAGGATTCCTTGCGCTCGGGCTACCCGGCGTGGGTCCTGGAGAGCGCCGGCGAGTTGCGTGCCTACGGTGTATTGATGATGGGCGTGGGCGAAGCGCACCTGCTCAATCTGAGCGTGGCGCGGTCCTGGCAACGCCGCGGCATCGGACGGGACTTGCTTGCGTTCCTGGCGGCCCGGGCTCGGGAGATGGGTGCCGCCACTTTGCTGCTGGAAGTGCGGCCCTCCAATGGGGCCGCGCGTGCTCTGTACGCTGCCGAGGGATTCCGCCCGCTGGCAGTGCGCCGCAACTACTATCCAGCCCATGGCGGACGGGAGGACGCAGTGATCATGGAGCTTTCCCTGGCGGTAACTGCGCCGTGACCAGGGAACCTCGGGTGTCGCCGGAGGTTCTCGAGGCCCTGGGCCTGGGTCCCGCATGGGTGCTGCGCCAAGGGACTGCCCCGGCAACGGCGGTCGCCGCCGGCGCGGCGGTGGCGGGCCCGTCCGCCACGCTGATTGCCGAGCCCGAGGGCGATGAGGGCGCGCTGCGAGTCAGGGCCGGTGCCATCGCCGCCATGGACTGGCCGTCGCTGGAAGAGGCCGTGTCCAGCTGCAATGCCTGCGCCTTGGCGCGAACCCGCACCAGGACGGTGTTCGGCGTGGGAGATCGCGCTGCCCGCTGGCTGTTCGTGGGCGAGGGGCCGGGCGCCGAGGAGGACGCCCGGGGCGAGCCTTTCGTGGGCAAGGCCGGACAATTGCTGGACGCCATGCTGGCCGCCATTGGTCTGAGGCGCGGACAGGGCGTGTTCATCGCCAACGTGGTGAAATGCCGGCCGCCGGGCAATCGCAACCCCGCGCCCGAAGAAACCGCCTGCTGCATGCCCTTCCTGCAACGGCAGGTGGAATTGATCCGCCCGCGGTTGATCGTGGCACTGGGCAAGGTGGCCGCTGTGACCCTTCTGGGACAGGAGGTGGCGGTGGCGGCGCTGCGCGGCCGGATTCATGAATATCGCGGCATTCCACTGCTGGTGACCTACCATCCGGCTTACCTGCTTCGCAATCTGCCCGACAAGGCCAAGGCATGGGAGGACCTGTGTCTGGCCCGCGACACCATGGCTCGCATCGAGGCTGGCAACTTGCACGACGGTTGAATTCCCGTCCCGCCGTCCCAATGTCCACCGTGTTCCGTCGCGATTTCTATTGGCGCAAAGGAGAACCCCTCATGTGGCACCGCCCCTGGAACCTGCTGCTGCTTGCCATCGCCGCCCTGCTGCCGGGCTGCGGCTACAACACGATCCAGTCCCAGGATGAGGACGTGAAGGCCGCTTGGAGCGAGGTGGTCAACCAGTACCAGCGCCGCGCCGACCTGATCCCCAATCTGGTGAAAACCGTCCAGGGCTACGCCGAGCAGGAAAAGGATGTCCTGCTGGGCGTGACCGAGGCGCGCGCCCGGGTGGGCTCCATCCAGGCCACGCCGGAACTGGTGAACGATCCGGCCGCGCTGGACCGGTTCGTCAAGGCGCAGGGCGAAATGACGTCGGCGCTGTCGCGCCTGCTGGTGGTGGCCGAAAACTATCCGAACCTCAAGTCCGACCAGAACTTCCGCGATCTGCAAGCGCAACTCGAGGGCACGGAAAACCGCATCACCGTGGCGCGCAAGCGCTACATCGACGCCGTGAAGACCTACAACATCACGGTGCGCCAGTTCCCCGTCAACCTCACTGCCATGGCCTTCGGTTACAAGGAGAAGGCCAGTTTCACCGTGGAGAACGAGGCGGCCATCGCCAAGCCGCCAGTGGTGGATTTTTCCAAACCCGCCGGCATGCCCGCCAAGTAAGTGGGCACAGCCTGGGGCTCCCGGGGCCTCATCGCCCTGTTGCTGCTCACAGCCCTGGCGGCCATGGCACCCGCTCGCGCGCAGGTGCCCGTGCCGCCGGTGGCGCGGGTTACCGACCTGGCCGGCGCGCTGCCGGCGGCCGTGCAGCAGGCCCTGGCGCAGCGGCTTGCCGACCTGGAGGCGCGCAAGGGCAGCCAATTGGCGGTGCTGGTGATCCCCTCCACACAACCCGAGGTCATCGAGCAATACGGGATCCGCGTGGCCGAGGCCTGGAAGCTCGGCCGAAAGGGCGTGGACGACGGCGCCATCCTGCTGGTGGCCCGCGACGACCGCGCGGTGCGCATCGAGGTGGGCTACGGACTGGAGGGCGCGCTCTCGGACCTGGTAACCAAGCGCATTATCGACGAGGTGATATTGCCGCGATTCCGGCAGGGCGACCTGGCCGGCGGCGTAGAGGCGGGCATGGACCGCATGATCCGCGTGGTGGATGGCGAAGCCCTGCCCGAGCCGCCTGCGCGGCGCGGCCCATCCGGTGGCATGGGCAATATCGAAGCGCTGTTCGTGGTCGGCATGGTGCTGGTGATCGTGGTGGGCGGCATCCTGCGCACGCTCATCGGCCGTGTGCCGGCGGCCGCCGTGGTAGGTGGGCTGGCGGGCGGCGCGGCCATGCTCATCGCCGGCGCGCTGCTGGTGGCGCTGGTGGTGGCAGTGCTGGCGTTCCTGTTCACTCTGGGCGGCAACTCTCGCCCCGGACGCGGTGGCTGGCACGGTGGCGGCTCCGGTTGGGGCGGCGGTGGCGGAGGCGGAAGCTGGGGTGGGGGTGGTGGCGGCTTCGGGGGCGGTGGCGCCTCCGGGCGGTGGTGAGGCAATCTCCATGAATGCTTTCTCCCGGAGGTTGAAGCACTTGCTCACTGGCCAGGCTGCCGTGCGCCGCGCCTTCCCGGCCGCGTCGCTGGCGGCCATCGAATCCGCCATCGCCGCGGCTGAGCAGACCCATGCCGGTCAGATCCGGTTCGCCGTGGAGGCCTCGCTGGAAGGCTCGGCGCTGCTGGCGGGACAGAGTGCCCGCGAGCGGGCGGTGGACGTGTTCTCGCTGCTGCGCGTCTGGGATACCGCGCACAACAACGGCGTGCTGATCTATCTGCTGCTGGCCGACCGAGACGTGGAAATCGTGGCCGACCGTGGCATCCACATTCGCTGTGGCGCAGCCGTGTGGGAGTCCATCTGCCAGAGCATGGAGGCCTGCTTCCGCCAGGGGCGTTTCGAGCAGGGCGCGCTGGAGGGTATCGCTGCCGTGGGAGCCCTGCTCGCACAGCACTTCCCGCCGGGCGGGCCAACCGGCAATGAACTGCCTGACCGGCCCGTGCTGCTCTGACGGGTCAGCTGGCCGGCGGCACGTCCTGGTCGTGGCGGTGACGCCGCCAGATGAGCGTCATGGTGCCGGCGACGAATACTCCGAACAGCACGATCACCACCCATAGGGGCAGTGCGGCCTTCAGCATCAGTGCGTAACAGCCCAGCATGGCGAGGATGCTGAGGTTCTCGTTGAAATTCTGCACCGCAATGGAGTGACCGGCGCCCATGAGCAGGTGGCCACGGTGCTGCAACAGGGCGTTCATGGGCACCACGAAGAATCCACCCATGGCGCCGGTGGCGATCAGCAGCACCACCGCCAGACGCCAGTCATGCACCAGGGCCATGCCGCAGACCAGCAGACCCATGGCAATGCCCACGGGCAGAACCTTGATGGATCGCTCCAGGGTGACGAGCTTGGCCGCCAGCACCGAGCCGATGGCGATGCCCACCGCCACCACGGCGGTGAGCTGCGTGGCCTGCTCGAGACTGAAGTTCAGGTTGAGGGCGGCCCAGGACAGCACGATCAGGCGCAGCGTGGCGCCCGCGCCCCAGAACAGGGTGGTCACCGCCAGGGACACCTGACCCAGCGGGTCTCGCCATAGCAGCCGGAGGCTGTGCCAGAAATCCTGCAGCAGGAACAGCGGGTCGCGGCGCGGCAGCCGGTGGTCGATGGCCACGCGCGGGATGTAGAGGTTGACGAGCGCCGCCACCAGATAGAGCAGCAGTATCACCAGGATCGCCAGTTCGGGTGCGCTGTCCAGCCGGGGCAGGTCGCCCAGCAGGGGGAAGTTCCCGAACATCCAGTCCGAGAAATGGTCGCCCACCATGATGCCGCCGACGATGGCGCCCAGGATGATGGATGCCACGGTGAGGCCTTCCATCCATCCGTTGGCCAGCACCAGCTTGGAGGGCGGCAGGAATTCGGTGAGGATGCCGTACTTGGCGGGGGAGTACATGGCGGCACCGATGCCCACGATGCCGTAGGCGTAGAGCGGGTGCAGGCCCGCCAGCATGCCCGCGCAGCCGCCGATCTTCACCGCGTTGCTCACGAACATCACGCGGCCCTTGGGCAGCGAATCGGCGAAGGGCCCCACGAAGGGCGCCAGCGCGATGTAGGCGAACACGAAGAACTGCTGCAGCACCGGCGTCTGCCAGTCTGGTGCAGTGAGTTCCTTGAGCAACGCGATCGCCGCGAACAGCAGCGCGTTGTCAGCGAGGGCGGAGAAAAATTGGGCCGCGAGGATCGTATAGAAGCCGCGATTCATCGGGCGTGCGAGGCGTGACTGTGGGTCGGCGTTATCGTGGGCGCGGCGATGCCGGCGCACCGGCTTTATAGCATGTTTGATCGCTCCAACCGTCCCGTGGCCAGGGCGCGAAGCTAAAATCCGGCGTGCGGCACGTCTTACCGCGACCCCGGAAATTCGAGCATGCCCCGCCCCTTGCGCGCCCGCGTGGACCTCGCTGCCATTGCCGCGAACCTGGCCGTGCTGCGCCGCCATGCAGGCGCTGCGCGGCTCATGGCCGTTGCGAAAGCCGATGCCTACGGGCACGGCCTCCAGCGCTGTTTGCCCGCGCTGCGGGCGGCCGACGGCGTCGCCGTGGTGGAGATCGCCCAGGCCATGGGGCTGCGGGAGGCAGGCTTCCAGGGCACGGTATTGCTGCTGGAGGGCGCCTTCGACGAGCACGAGCTCACCGTGTGCGCGCATCACCGCCTTGCGGTGGTGGTGCACGAGGCAACGCAGCTAGATCACCTGAGCCGCGCGCGCCTGCCGCGACCGTTGCAGGTGTGGCTGAAGCTGAACAGCGGCATGAACCGGCTGGGCTTCAGGCCCGGGGCCTTCACGCGGGCGCGCGCGGTCCTTGAGACTGCCGTCAACGTGGAATCGCTGGTGCTCATGACCCACTTCGCAAGCGCCGACCGGGTCGATGGCGTGGCCGATGCGCTGGCTTTGTTCGAGCGCGCCTGTGCCGGCGCGCCGGTGCCGCGCTCCTGCGCCAACTCCGCCGCCTTGCTGCGCCATCCTGCCGCGCGGGGCGACTGGGTGCGGCCAGGCATCGCGGTGTACGGCGCCTCGCCCTTCGAGCAAGACGATGACCCGGCTGCCCTTGGGCTGAGGCCGGTCATGGAGCTGGTTTCGGAGGTGATTTCGGTGCAGGCGCTCGAGCGCGGCGATGCCGTGGGCTATGGCGGCGCCTTCGTGGCCGACCGCCCCATGCGCGTGGGCATCGTGGCCTGCGGCTATGCCGACGGTTATCCGCGCCATGCGCCCACCGGCACGCCGGTGGTGGTGGCGGGCGCGATCACGGGCACGCTGGGCCGGGTATCCATGGACCTTCTGGCGGTGGACCTCACGCCGCTGCCGGAGGCGGGCGTCGGGTCGCCGGTGGAGTTGTGGGGCCCTAACCTGTCGGTAGACACCGTGGCCCGGGCGGCCGGCACGGTGGGCTATGAATTGCTGTGCGCGCTGGCCCCGCGGGTGCCCGTGTCCGTGGTGTCCGCTCCGGATTGAACAGACGGTCGCCTGCGCGGCTGCGGCGGCCCGGCGATCTGGTTGAGCAGGTGCGACTCGCGCTTGTAGAAGCCCTCGGTGTGAAAGGTCTCGGGGAGCCCGAAATGCTCGTAGTCCAGGTGGTGGCAGAACTCGTGCACCAGGGTGCGCAGGAAGGTGCGCGGCGCCACCACCCTGGCCCTCATGGCAGTGCGCATCCAAAGCTCGATGCGCGCCGCGGCGCCATCTTCCAGCGGAAAGTACATGCCGTGCAGCTCCCCCCAGTCGCCGCTGGGGCGCACCGCGTACACCCTGGCACGCAGCCGCGGCACCCGGAAGCGCGCGGCGAGATCGTCCAGCAATACTTGGCAGGCCTGCTGTACCGGCGCCTCGCGCTCGGACTGCAGCGCCTGCGAGATGGCCTGGGCAGCGGGACGCGGGTCTGGTCCCTCGGGAAGCGCGAGTTCCACAATGGAGTCGCTGCGCGCGTAGGTACGCTGGCGCGGTGCGCTCAAGCGGTCGTAGAACGCGAAGGGCATGGTGCGATTATCCGCCCGCCCGGGCCCGCCGCGGGGGTGGTGCGGTTGATGGGATAGACTGCCTGCTCCACCACCGTTCGCGCCAGTTCCTGCCGCCACCATGGCCAAACCCAAGACCGCCTATGCCTGCACCGAGTGCGGCGGCGAATCGCCCAAATGGCAGGGGCAATGTCCGAACTGCGGCGCGTGGAACACACTGGTGGAGGGCGTGGCCGAGGGTGCGCCCGCCCGCTATCAGGGCGTGGCCCCTACGAGCCGCGTGACTCGGCTGTCGGAAGTGGATGCCGGTGAGCAGCCCCGCCGGCCCACGGGCGTTGCCGAACTGGATCGCGTGTTGGGCGGCGGCCTCGTGGCGGGCGCCGTCGTGCTGATCGGCGGCGACCCGGGCATCGGCAAGTCGACCCTGCTGCTGCAGGCGCTGGCCGCCCTGGGCGGCGCGGCCCGGGTGCTGTACGTGAGCGGCGAGGAATCCGCCCGCCAGGTGGCGCTGCGGGCGCGGCGGCTGGGCGTGGATGCGGGCGCCGTGGAACTGCTCGCGGAGATCCAGCTCGAGCGTGTGCTGGCCGAGTTGCAGGCCCGCGCGCCGGAAGTCGCGGTGATCGATTCCATCCAGACTCTGTATTCCGAAGCGCTGGCATCGGCGCCCGGAAGCGTGTCTCAAGTGCGCGAGTGCGCCGCCCAGCTCACGCGCTTTGCCAAGGCCTCCGGTACCGCGCTGCTGCTGGTGGGGCACGTCACCAAGGAGGGTGCCATCGCCGGACCGCGCGTGCTCGAGCACATCGTGGACTGCGTGCTCTATTTCGAAGGCGATACGCACTCGAGCTTCCGGCTGGTGCGTGCCATCAAGAACCGCTTCGGCGCGGTCAACGAACTGGGCGTGTTCGCAATGACGGAGAAGGGCCTGAAGGGCGTATCCAATCCCTCGGCACTGTTCCTGTCCCAGCATGGTCAGGAAGTGGCCGGCTCGTGCGTCATGGTCACTCAAGAGGGCACACGGCCGCTTCTGGTGGAGATCCAGGCGCTGGTGGACGAAAGTCCGCTGTCAAACCCCCGCCGGCTCACCGTGGGCCTGGAGCAGAACCGGCTCGCCATGTTGTTGGCGGTGCTGCACCGTCATGCCGGCGTGGCGGCCCGTGATCAGGATGTGTTCGTCAATGCCGTGGGCGGCGTGAAGATCGACGAGCCCGCCGCCGACTTGCCGGTGCTGCTGGCCATCGTCTCGTCGTTGCGCGGACGTCCCCTTCCACCCAAGATGGTGGCCTTCGGCGAAGTGGGCCTGGCGGGCGAGGTGCGTCCAGTGCAGCGGGGCCAGGAACGGCTGCGCGAGGCGTCCAAGCTGGGTTTCACCCAGGCCCTGGTCCCGCACGCCAACCGGCCGCGCTCGCCCATCGAGGGCATGGAGATCATCGCCGTGTCGCGTATCGATGAGGCCGTTCAGGCGTTGCGGGAGCGGGGGTGAGGGGCTGTGGCATCGACCTCCATCAAGGCGCAGACCGCCCGCTTCCGGTCGAGCGGGGGGGCGCGATCGACTACCGTGATAAATTTCTGAGACTTGGGAATTTTATTTAGTTTTTTGTCTGAGCAGACTATCGTTGTAAAAGCTTGCTTTTCTTGCTGCGCGGGAAGGTTTTCCTTTGCCACCCCAGCGGGCTTGGGCCTGGCCCCCCGGGTATTGGAGACGAGCGAATTAGCCGCTGGCTTGGGTTTTGGTACTGCAGTTCCGCTCAAGGGCCGTCGGGCAGTCGGCATCATGTCTATGCCTTCAGCTTGCTCGGAGGCCGGGCGGCACGGGCCAACTTGGCGGGTAGAGTCAGGCTGGAGATGTGGCCCAGAGACCGTTCACAATCCGGTGATGGTCGTGGCACATGGCGCAGCTGTCATTTGCGACCTGGAACAGTTTTGGAGTCCGCGGTGAGCATTCTTGCTTCGTTTTTCCGTCGTGAACGCGAGCGCGCAAGCCCGACGCCCGACACACCACCCATGGTGCTTCCACCGGTCAGGCAACAGCGGGGTGGAACGGTGATCTGCTTTACGGGGGACAGCGAAGGCAATGCTCTCCGCGAGCATTCACGTTGGTCTCTCGCGCCCTTTGAATCCCTGGCCTCGCGGGTGGTCTTGATCGACTGGAGCGATCCGCGACGGGATGAGCAACTGCTTGAAGCGCTTTCCGGGCCGGTATGGTTTGCCGCCAGCATGTTTGGTCTGGGACAGGAAATCAGCGTGACTAACGGTCACGAAAGCGGAAATTACTGGTCGGTGTTTGGCATCCCCTTCGTTCGCATGTTCGGAGATCTTCCAGCCTATTTCCCGGATCGGCATGTGGCGGCTTTTCCGAATTCCATCAATTTTTATGGGGATCCCGTCCAGACGGCCTTCTACAACCGGTGGTTCAGTAGCCCCGCCCTTGCGATAACCGCGCCACCCCTGGTGCTGGACCGTATCCCGACGCAATCCCTGGACCTGTCCTCAAAAAAGACGGGTCGAATACTGTTTCCGAAAAACGGCAATTCGGTGGACCGACTGACAAGGTATTGGCATGAATCGCTCCCAGAAAGTGTGGCCGATGCCCTCGATGCCATGGCGGAAGAGAGCACGCAATGGGCGCGACTCAATGGCAGGCCAAGGTTCGACGATCTGGTCGTCAGTTATTTCGCGGCCATCGGTCTCGACGTGGGCGCGAACCGTCCGTTGCTCTGTTTCCTGGTGGCACAGTTGGACGACTACCTGCGTCGATTCAAGAGCCGGATGATTGCAGAGGCTCTGCTCGATCTTCCGGTGATCATCCGGGGGCGCTTCTGGGACCACGTGGATTTCAGCGGCAAGCGGGCGATCTACGATCCGGACTCGGACGCTGCCAGCACGAGGGATCTTATAGATCAGGCGCCCGCGGTGATCGATATGTCGCCGAACACGCAAGACATTCCCCATGACCGTGTGCGGCGCGCGATTGGGCGTTGCACAGCTTTTCTGACGAACCGGATGGCTTGTTTCGACGGAGTGGGAATGGAGTCAAAGCGGTTCACGTTCGACTTCTCGCCGGAGTCGATCCACGATCTTGTGGAGCAATATGTCTTGCGTCCATCGGACGCCGTGGAACTCGGGATGGAGCAAAGCCGTGTGTTCCTCGCGCGCTACCGGGATGAATGCTATGCCGAGGCCCTTGCGACCGTTGTCGACTTGTGCGCCCTGAGAATTGGAGAACGCCCCCGGGGGACACAGGACTTCGTCGTGTTTCCGCCAGCGTCGTATGGTTGAGTGCAGCTTGCCATGGCATCGCCGGTCTATGTCACCCAGCCGTTTCTCCCGCCTCTGGAGGAGTTGCAGCCGCTCCTAGAGGAAATCTGGCGCTCCCGCAGGTTGACCAACGGCGGACCGTTTCACGAACGGCTCGAGCGCGCGCTCTGCGATTACCTGGGCGTCAAACACATCTCGCTGTTCGCGAACGGCACCCTCGGTCTCGTGACTGCGCTGCAATCACTGCGCATCACGGGCGAGGTTATCACAACGCCGTTCAGTTTCGTGGCCACAGCGCACGCGTTGCTTTGGAACGGCATCCGGCCAGTGTTCGTGGATATCCACCCGGAGAGCCTGAATCTGGACCCCGAGCAGGTGGAGGCTGCCATCACGCCCCTCACGACCGCAATTCTTCCGGTGCACGTCTATGGGCGGCCCTGCGACACCAGTGCTCTGCAGTCCATCGCCGACCGCTACGGCCTGAGGCTCATCTATGACGCCGCCCATGCCTTTGCGGTAGAAGATGAAGGCGGTAGCGTCCTGCGTCACGGGGACTTATCGGTGCTTAGTTTCCACGCCACCAAAGTTTTCACCACCTTTGAAGGCGGTGCGATCGTAAGCCGAGACCCACAAGCCAAAAGGCGCATCGATTTCCTGAAGAATTTCGGATTCACGGATGAAGTGACGGTGGTGGCCCCAGGCATCAACGGGAAGTTGAACGAACTCCAGGCGGCTGTGGGTCTTGTACAGCTTGGACATGTTGATACCGCCCTTGAGCGCCGTGCCGCGGTTGATGAGGCGTATCGATGCGGTCTCGAGGATGTTGGCGGCATTCGTTGCCTCGGCAGGCCAAAATCGCGGCGACACAACTACTCTTATTTTCCAATCCTCGTGGATGCCGAGTTTCCCATCGGCCGCGACGCGCTCTATGAACACCTTCGCTCAAGTGGGATCTTTGCGCGCCGCTATTTCTATCCGCTCATCACTGATTTCCCCATGTATCGATCGCTGCCCTCGGCAGACAAGGCCCGTTTACCCGTGGCGGCCCAAGTCGCAAGCCAGGTGCTATGTCTTCCGATCTATCCCGACATGAGCGAAGAAGAGACGAGCCGTATCGTCGCTGTGATCTCTGCCGTAGCTGTCCGATAGTGAATGTTCTCGTAACCTCGGTAGGGTCAATGTCCGCCGAAGCTGTCATTAGCGCCCTTCGGGCTGCGGGGGTCGATACCGTCGTTGGTTGCGATATCCACCCACGGGCATGGCTTGCCACTGCCTCATTGGTGGATGCTTTCGTGCAAGTGCCATTGGCGGCGGACGTCGGCGCCTATCTGAAAGCGATCGACACAATGTGTCGTGAGCACCGTGTCGAGCTGATCATGCCGCTCACGGACCCCGAGGTGGACTTCTACGCCGCGCACTGGGTTGAAGGAGCGGGCGGTGGCGCAATTCCAACGATCAGCAAGCCGCAGGCCGTTTCCCTTTGCCGGGACAAGTGGTTGCTCCATAACGCTCTTGTGAACCACCCCGAGATCCGAGTGATTCCAACACGTCGCGTTCTTGAAAGCGATCTAGCCGTGCAGGACCTGCCAGCGATTGCAAAACCCCGTCGAGGCCGAAGCAGTGAGGGCGTTTTGCGCTTCACGCTTGATGGCGGTTTCGAGCGCATCGCTCTTGGTGCCCGCTGCACCGATTACATCGTGCAGCCGTTGATCAAGGGAGACGTGTACACCGTCGATGTCGTGCGCCAGGCGGAGCGCGGCGAAACTGCCGCCGTCGCTCGCAGGGAGTTGATCCGATCTTCCAATGGCGCGGGGTTGACCGTTGAAGTCGGACAGAATCCACGCTTGGAAACGCTCTCGCGGCGCCTGGCAACGGATCTTGATCTCCGGGGTTGCGTCAACTTTGAATTCATTCGTCACGGAAATGAGTACTTCTTGATGGATGTAAATCCAAGAGTCTCGGCGGGTGTGGGATTCACCCAAATTGCGGGTTACGAGCCCGTCGTAAATCACGTCCGGTGTTTCCTTGGGGCCGCCATCGAGTTTCCACCGGCTATACCCACCGTGATTCTTTCGAAGCGGTATCGCGAGTTTCGGTGTTAGGGAGGGCTGGTGCATGCTTAGATCCGCGCAAGACTGGGACACAAAATGGGACGCCATATTCGACAGCTATCAGAAAGACATACGGCATGCGCATTACATCAATGCCGTGCGCAGGAAAAATGAGAACAAGATCCTGGAGATAGCTGCCGGAAGTTTCAGGGATGTTGCAGCCCTCAACCGCTGGGGCATTGATTGTGCAGGGTTCGATTTTTCCGAAAGTGCGGTTCACCAAGCCAGGGCGCGATTCCCAGGCCTTGAGGACAAGTTGTCATGCCGGGATGCGTTCGACACAGGATTTCACGACAAGTCCTTTGACCTGACCTACCACAATGGATTCTGGGTGCTGTTTAAAGACGATGGAGACGTGCAACGCCTCTTGTCGGAACAGATCCGTCTCACTCGGCGCAGGGTCGTGGCGACCGTTCATAACGGCCACAATCGTCAGTTCGTCGATTACTTCCGTCGCCGGGTGGACGCAGGCGAGGACCTGTTTGAAGTCCGGTTTTTTCGCTGTAACGAGATCATGGAGATCATGAGCTCAAGGTGCCGCAACGTAGCGGTGATCCCGGTCGGGAAAGCATACCGAGCCCACGAGGACTGGCTTATTCGTGCTGGTTTGGGGAACCGTGCCGTGTTGCGAAGTTATTTCGGTATCGCGGGTCAGATGTTTTTGTCGTCGAGCGAGCGGCTCTTGTGCATCGGTGACGTTCGGGATTGAAGATCGTCACGGCATTTTTACGCGAGGGGGGCTGTGGGGCAGCCGGGAGGGCGTTTCAAGTGGGCGTCAACAGGAAGGGCTCGGGTAGTTGGTCGTTCGTGCTGGACCGGTGATGGGTGCCGGGAGGTGTGGTGAAGCACTTGGCTGAAGAGCTTGAGCGGCGCGGCATCTTCGCGAAACACGGGCTTTCCCCGAGTGAACTCATGCGGCGTTGCGTTGACGAGGTAACGGTGGAGTGCGGGCTGGGCCAACAGGCAAAGCGGGTCGACGGTGACAGAATTTATATTCGAACCCAAAACGGACGACAGCTGTTGGACAAATGCCCTGCCGTCGCTGAAGTCCATGCCTTGCTGCGCGAGGCGCTCGGGCAAAGCATTTTCAGCCTGGTGAATCTCGAGGACCTACGAATCGGCGTTAGAGCGAACTGCATCGAGGGCGCCCAGGATGGTTTCAGGCTTCACTTCGATCGAATCCAATTGACGGCGGTTGTCTATCTGGACCAATGCGACGACTTTCCGTTTGTCATCTATCGCAACGTGCGCCGTGATCCGAAGGGAACAATCACGGCGGACAGATTCGATCCGACTCGGCTCGAGTGTCAAAAATCTACCCGAGAGAGAACCTGACGGTGATCTTTTTCGACAGAAGAAGTTTCCACGGAGTGTTGAACGAGCCTGCGGGTGCAGGTCAGGCGAGATACTCCCTGCAGTTCGCGTTCGATTTCGGGGTCAACGACTATCGTGGAACGAAATACTACGGAGAGTGAGGCGGCGGAATCAGGCGGCGCGCTGAACGCCACCGAGCGCCTCCACCAGGTCCGTCAGCATGTTGCTCACCAGCCCCGTCATGAGCGCGAAGTCGGCATCGAATCGGTCATCGTCGTTCCCTGCATGATTGTCCGTATCGGCGCGCGCCAGGTCGAGGAAAGCGACCCGCTTCACTGCAAGGGTGTCGGTCAGGGCGAAGGATACGCGGTCGCTCCACGAGAGGGCGAGGCGCGTCACCTGCTTTCCGTCGGCCAGATGGGCGCGAACCTCCGGGGTGTCTAGCGGGTGGTTGGCATAGCGCACCCGTTGGGATTCCTGCAGGGCCGCGCGCAATTCGCAGTCCCCTTCAATGCTGAATCGGCCCGGGGCATCGGCCGCCGCCAGCCATTGCGCCATGGCGGAGGCAGGTGAGAGGTTGCAGGCCAGCGGGGTGAAGGGGAATGTGTCCAGGCAGCGGCGCAGGGCGGTGAGAAACTCTTCGCCCTTTTTCGGGCTGGCAGCGTCCAGCACCAGCCAGCCGCCAGCGCGGTCGATCCACGCAAAGGTAGTCCGGTAGCGGCTGAAGGCGCGTGGGACGAGTTCGCCGATGACCTCTTCCTTCAGTTCCTTCATGCGGCGGCGGCCAGGCTTCACGCCCATGCGGCGCTCTATTTCCACGGCGCGGTTATTGACCTCCTGGCGGATGACCGATGGGGGCAGAAGCTTCTGTTCCGCGCCCAGGGCGATCAGCCAGTGGCCTTGCGCCGTGTGCACGAACCGGTCGTCGCCGCGGGGGGAGATCCAACCCTGGGATTCCATGGCATAGGCCCCGGCGGGCTGGAAGGCGGCCTGACGCAGTTGACGATCCAGTTCATCCGCGCTGAAAGACGGGTCTGTCTCGGCGCACAGGATTTGAAGGTTGCGAAACCACATGGTGTGTCAGCTTGCCAGGGCTTCGAGTACAAGGCCGGCATGCTCGCGCTGGACATGGAATCGCACCTTTGGCCACATGTCCTGCACCACCTGCATCTCGTAGCGGCTGGCGGTAAGCACCGCCGGGGCATCTGCTGCATCGAGAGCGATGCGGCCGGCGTTGGCGTCCATGAAGCGCGACAGTTCTGCGGGATCGCCTGCGGTCACCCAACGTGCGCAGGCGTAGGTTGCTGGCAGGATGCGCACCTCGGCGCCATACTCCGTGCGCAACCGGTGGGCCGCCACCTCGAACTGCAGCACGCCCACTGCGCCCAGAAGCAGCACCGTGCCCCGCAACGGGCGGAATACCTGGATCGCACCCTCCTCGCCGAGCTGGGCGAGGCCGGTGCGCAGCTGCTTTGTCCTGAGTGGATTCACGGCCTCCACGCTGCGGAAGATCTCGGGCGCGAAGAAGGGCAGGCCGGTGAACTGCAGCGGCTCGGCGGTCTCGGTAAGCGTATCGCCCAGCTGGATGCCCCCGTGCGTGGGGATGCCGATGATGTCGCCGCCGAAGGCCTCGTCCAGCAACTCGCGGCGCTGCGAGAGAAAGGACACCACTGTGCTGGGGCGCAGTTCCTTGCCGGTGCGCTGCAATTTCATGCGCATGCCGCGCTGGAAGCGTCCGGAGCACACCCTTACGAACACCACGCGGTCGCGGTGCGCCGGATCCATGTTGGCCTGGATCTTGAAAACCACGCCGGAGAATTTGAGATCTTCGGGCGACACCGGGCCCTGCAGCGCCACGCGGGGCTGGGGCGGGGGGGCGATGTCCACCAGGGCGTCGAGCACTTCGCGCACGCCGAAGTTGTTGATGGCCGAACCGAAGAACACCGGGGTCTGGCGGCCGGTGAGAAACGCCTCGCGCGAGAACTCGGGGGTTGCGCCGCGCAGCAGTTCGATGTCGTTGCGTGCCTGCTCGAAGTCCGCGCCGAAGCGCTCGGGCAGCACCGGGTTGTCGAGCCCCTCGATGACTTCTAGCTCGCCCACCCGGTCTTCACCGGGCTGGAACACTCGGATGCGGTCGGCAGCCAGGTCGTACACGCCGCGAAAGCCCTTGCCCATGCCGATGGGCCAGGAAAATGGCACGGCGGTCATGCCCAGGGTGCGCTCGATCTCGTCGATGAGATCCAGCGGCGGGCGCACCTCCCGGTCCATCTTGTTGATGAAGGTGATGATGGGCGTGTTGCGCGAGCGGCACACTTCCAGCAGGCGCAGGGTCTGTTCCTCCACGCCGTTCGCGGCATCGATCACCATGAGCGCCGAGTCCACGGCGGTGAGCACGCGGTAGGTGTCCTCGGAGAAGTCCTGGTGGCCGGGGGTGTCGAGCAGGTTGATGACTCGGTCGCGATAGTCCATCTGCATGACCGAGCTGGCCACCGAGATGCCGCGCTGCTTCTCGATCTCCATCCAGTCGGAGGTGGCGTGGCGGGCGGCCTTTCGCGCCTTGACGCTGCCCGCGATCTGGATGGCGCCCGCGTAGAGCAGCAGCTTTTCCGTGAGCGTGGTCTTGCCCGCGTCCGGGTGGGAGATGATGGCGAAGGTGCGACGCCGGGCCACTTGCCCGGCGAGCGCCTCGCGCGAGATGTCGCTCATGCGTGGAGGCTGCCCGATGGAAAAGGCCCCGCGGGGCGGGGCCGTGAATAAATGATCGCGCATTGTAACTGCCCGGCGGGCAGCCCCGTCAGTCAGCGCGGAGACCGCTCCATTCGATTCGAGGTTTGGCGATTCCCGCTGCCGCGGATCGGTACCCCTTGAACTGTTGGCTTTGATCAAATATCGTGCATGATATATCTTTTGTTGGTGGACCGAATTCCATGACTGACATGGCAAATCCGCGGGGCGTGAGTTGAGGCTGGCCTCCCAGAGTGCGAGCGATGGCATGGCCGACGCCGGAAAAATCGACCGCGCCAACCTGTCCGAGATCGCCTATCGGCGCATTCGCATGGCGCTCATGAGCGGGCAGTACCCGCCAGGAGAACGGCTGCGGATAGGGGCGATCGCGGAGCAGTTCGGCGTCAGCGTCACTCCCGTCCGGGAGGCGATCTTCCGGCTGGTAAGCGAGGGTGCATTGGACATGCGGGCAGCCACGGCCATCTCCGTCCCCCTGCTCGGGGTGGACCAGCTGCGGCAGATACAGCTGGCCCGCAGTCTGCTCGAAGGTGCGCTGGCCGAACGGGCGGCGACGCTGATCGCGCCAGCGGCCATCGATGCGCTGGAGAAAACCCATCGAGCTTTTGTCCGCGCCTGGGGACGCGACCCGCGGGAGGCCAGCCACCACAACCGGGAGTTTCATTTCGCTCTGGCTGCCGCCGGTGACATGCCGCTGCTCTACGCCGTTGTCGAGCGCATGTGGGCCATGATGGGGCCGAGCATTCACATGCTCCACACCGGGCTCAAGCCTCGCCGGGTGAGCGTGGAAACCCACCCGCACTGGGCGGTGCTTAAGGCATTGGAATGCGGCGACGGCCCTGCTGCCCGCCTGGCCATCCAGGCCGATATCGGCTTGTCCGACGCCGTCATCGAGTGGGCGCAATCCGGTCAGGCCGTGGATCAGGGCCGGTCTGCCCGGGGCGGTTGATCCGCCATCCGCCGGGCTCCTGCCTGCACGGCTCCGCCTCCCAATCGACAACGCTTCTTTGCTGCGAGATTGCAAAGGGAAGCCTCCGCCATGCCTTGCCATTCCATCCTCATCATTGGCGCAAATGGTTTCGTCGGATCGCACGCGGCCCGAGCGCTTGTGGCCGCGGGACACCGCGTCACCGGTTTCGGCCTTCCCATGTCCGTTGACCTCATGCCGGATCTCGCCAGTACGGTCCGGATGGTGACCGGTTCGGCCGAGGTGATTGCCGACATCGAGTCGGCCTTCGAGGCGGCGGCACCGGACGTGGTCATCTGGTCGGCTGGGCACAATGCCAATGCCGCAGGTCTTGCCGCCACTGGCGAGACCGATCCTGCCCGGGCCATGGGCGTCAACACCATCGGCCTGTTCAACGTGCTGGAGGCGGCGCGCCGCCGCGGTGTCCGGCGCGCCCTGGTGACTGGCTCGCTCGTGGCCTTCGGTCCGGCAGCCCTGTATGCCGAGACACACATTGACGAGACCGCGGCGCCGCATCCCACCACGGGCTATGGACTGTCCAAGACCATGGGGGAGCAGGTAGCCCAGTACTTCATCGACCGGTACGGCATGGAAGTGATCACCTTCCGGTTGTCCGTGGTGTTCGGCCCGGGCCGCTGGTACGGCGGCGTGATCGCGGCCCTCAACGGGTTGCTGGCGGATGCCGCCCCCGGCAGGAAGGACAGCATCCAGGTGCCCGCCGAGCCCTTTGATCTGGTGCATGTGAAGGATGTGGCCACGGCTCTGCGGCTGGCGGTGGATGCCGGCCGGCCGCTGGAACGGCTTTACCACCTGAACAGCTTCACCACCACCTACGCCGAGTTGGTGCGTGCCATCGAACGCCAGGTGCCTGGATACGAGGTGGCCTGCACCACCACGCCGGCGCCGATCGTGTTCCCGCTGATGAACTTCGACCGCATCCGGCGTGACCTTGGCTACGTTCCCGCCTATGACGTGGACCTGGCCATCGCCGACTGCCTGAAGGCTCGCTGAGCCGCCACACCCGAACTGCCGCAGGAGAGGCCATGAAGCCCGAGTTACTGGAGAAGCTGGGAGACGCGCTGTTTGACGCGTGGCGCATGCGGCAGCCTGTGGCGCCGCTGACGCAGGCGCACCCGGAGATGACCATCGACGACGCCTATGCCGTGCAGCAGCGCATGATCGCCCGCCGGCGCGACTCCGGGCCCCGGGTGGTGGGCAAGAAGATCGGCCTTACCAGCAAGGTCGTGCAGAGCATGCTCGGGGTGGACCAACCGGACTTCGGCTACCTGTTGTCGGACATCGTGTGCGCCGATGGCGATGCCATTTCGGCGCAGGCGTTGATCGCCCCGAAGATCGAGGGAGAAATCGCATTCGTGCTCAAGAGCACGCTCGCGGGGCCCGGCGTAGGCTCGGCGGACGTCCTGAGGGCCACCGAGTTCGTGGCGCCGTGCTTTGAGGTGGTGGATTCGCGCATCCTGGACTGGAAGATCCGCATCCAGGATACCGTTGCCGACAACGCCTCCGCAGGGCTGTTCGTGCTCGGAGGCACCGTCGCCGATCCGCGCCGCCTGGACCTCGCGCTGTGCGGCATGGTGATCGAGAAGAACGGCGAGGTCGTGGCCACCGGCGCCGGTGCCGCGGCACTGGGCTCGCCCGTGAACGCCGTGGCGTGGCTGGCCAACCGCCTGGGGCAACTGGGCATCGCGCTGGAGGCGGGGGAAGTAATCCTGTCCGGATCGCTCGCAGCGATGCTGCCGGCCAGGACCGGGGACATCTTCCGGTGCAGCCTCGGGGGCATCGGGACCGTGTCCACTCGTTTCGCGTGACCGGAGGGCCACGATGGCACTCACCGTCGACGTCATTGAGCAGCTCGCCGCCGAACTGGACGCAGCCCATCAGGAGCGCAGGGAGATCGTCAAGATCACGGAGAATCAGCCCGCGCTCGACGAGAAGGACGCCTACGACATCCAGTACGCCATCCGCCGGCGGCGCCTGGCGCGCGGGCACCGCGTGGCGGGGCTGAAGATGGGCCTGACCTCGCGGGCCAAGATGAAGCAGATGGGGGTCGAGAAGCCGATCTTCGGTTTCATGACGGAGGACTTCGCGCTGGCACCGGGCGCAGAGGTACCGGTGGGGCGCTACATCCATCCAAGCGTCGAGCCTGAGATCGTGTTCGTGACCCGGCCGGCGCTGCGGGGTCCAGGCTGCCACGCGGCTTCGGTGCTCGCCGCCACCGATTTCGTCGCTGCCGGGATCGAGCTGCTGGATTCCCGCTATCGGGACTTCAAGTTCGACCTGAACAGCGTGATCGCGGACAACACCTCCGCCGCGGGATTCGCGGTGGGCGACTGCGTCCGGGATGCCCGTGAGCTGGACCTGGCCACGCTCGGCGTGGTGTTCGAGAAGAACGGCGAGATCGTCGCCGTCGGCGCCGGCGCTGCTGTGCTCGGCAACCCGGCCGCCAGCGTCGCGATGCTCGCCAACATGCTCGCCGAGCGCGGCGAGGAGCTTCCCGCCGGCAGCATGCTGCTGACCGGTGGCATCACCGAGGCCATCGCCGTCGCGCCGGGGGACCACGTCTGCCTCCGGGTCCAGAACCTGGGGCCGGTTTCGCTGCGCTTCGTGCCGTGAACGTCCGGACTGAGCCCCGTCCCGGGGCGGGCAAGGCACCGAGCCCGCCGAAAGACCGCGGTTGACCTGCCGAGGGCGCCCGATGGCACGAATCCAGGACATCCGTACTACGCCCGTGCTGGCACCCCTCGCCCGACCTCTGCGCAGCGCCTCGGGGTTCATCGAGAAGATGCCGCTGGTCATCATCGACGTGGTCACCGACGAGGGCGCGGAGGGCACTGCCTACGCCCAGGTGTACTTCCCGGAACTGCTTCCGGCGCTCGATCGCACCATCGCCGGCATGGCCGGCATGATTGCGGGCATGCCGCTCGTGCCGCGCGACCTGCAAGCCCTTCTCCGCCGGCGCTGCCGACTGTTCGGTCTCAAGAATCTCATGGGGGCTGCGCTCGGCGGGCTCGACCTGACGCTGTGGGATGCCTGGGCGAGAAGCCTGGGGCAGCCCCTCGCCGCGGCCATCGGTGCCAGTCCGCGCCCCCACAGGAATTACCACAGCACGGGCATGTACGACGAGCACACCGTGGCCGCGATCGCGGCGGAGACCCTCGATCGCGGGTTCGCCGGCCTCAAGGTCAAGATGGGCTTTTCCGATTTCGCGCTGGACCTCGCGGTGGTAAGCGCCGCACGCCGCCGGCTGGGCGACGGCGGCGCCCTCATGATCGACTACAACCAGTCTCTTGATCCGGTGGAGGCGTTACGGCGCTGTCGGGCGCTGGATGACGAGGGCCTGGAGTGGATCGAGGAGCCCGTCGCTGCCGACGACCTCGAAGGCTGTGCGCGCATCGCCGCGGCCGTGAAGACCCCGATCCAGATCGGGGAGAGCTTCCACGCACCCCAGGAGATGCTGCTGGCGATCCGGGAACAGGCCATGGACCTCGTGATGCCCGACGCCCAGCTGATCCACGGGGTGACCGGATTCCTGGAGGCGTCGGCACTGGCGGACACCGCCGGCATTCCCATGTCGTCCCACATGTTCGTTGAGGCGAGCGCCCATCTGCCGTGCGCCACGCCCACGGCGCACTGGCTGGAATACATGGACGTGGCTGGCCTGCTGCAGCGGCAGACGATCGTGGTCTAGGAGGGCGTGGTGGTGCCGCGCGGGCCCGGCATGGGTATCGATTGGGACCGGGAACGGGTCGAGCGGCATCGACTCGCCTAGGGGACATGGGTCCGCCCGGCCCCACGAAGCTACTGCATCAGCCGAACCAGCCAGAGCGAGAGGGCGGGGAAGAACACCAGCAGCAGCACCCGGCAGGCATCCGACACCAGGAAGGGCGCCACGCCGCGGAAGGCGGTGGCCATGGGGATGTCGCGGGCGATGCCTGTGATGATGTAGACGTTCATGCCCACGGGGGGGGTGATCAGGCCGATCTCCACCACCATGAGCGCCAGCACGCCGAACCACACCGCCTTTTCCGTGGGCGCAAGACCCCACAGGTCCAGTCCCATGATCATGGGAAAGAAGATTGGGATGGTCAGCAGGATCATGGACAGGCTGTCCATGACGCAGCCGAGCACCACGTAGACGGCGATTACCGCCAGCAACACCGCCAGTGGCGGCAATCCCGCACCCTGCACGGCGGCCGCCAGGTTGGCCGGCAGCTGCGACAGCGCCAGGAAGGCATTGAGCAGGTCGGCACCCAGCAGGATGAGGAAGATCATGCCCGTGGATTGGGCGGTGGACAGCATGGCGTCCGCCAGTGCGCGCAGCCCGAGCCCGCGCGCCACGGCCAGCACCAGCGTGGCCGCGGTGCCGATGGCCGCGCCCTCGGTGGCGTTGAACCAGCCTAGATACATGCCGCCCAGCATCACGGCGAAGATCGCCGCGATGGGCCAGACCTGCCCTAACGCGGCCAGTCGTTCCTGCCCCGAGTGTCGCGGCCCGGCCGGGCCGCTGCCGGGCTTCAGGCGGACCACGACGGCGATGGTGGCGAGGTAGCCGGCGGCGGCCAGCAGTCCGGGGATGAAGGCCGCCGTGAACAGGACCGCGATGTTCTGCTCGGCCAGGATGGCGTAGATCGCGAGCACGATGGACGGCGGGATCAGGATGCCGAGCGTGCCGCCGGCGGCCAGGGTACCGGCCGCGAGCCCCGGGTCGTAGCGGTAGCGACGCAGTTCGGGCAGCGCCACCTGGCCCATGGTGGCTGCCGTTGCCAGCGAGGAGCCGCAGATGGCGCCGAACGCCGCGCAGGCGCCCACCGCCGCCATGGCGATGCCGCCACGGAAGTGGCCGATGAAGGCATTGGCCGCGCGGAACAGCGCTGCGGACAGGCCGCCGCGCGAGGCGAGGTTGCCCATCAGCAGGAACAGCGGCACCACCGAGAGATCGTAGTTTGCGAAGCGGCCGAAGGGCGCCGACTTGAGATGGGCGAGCAGCGGATCCCAGCCCTGCAGCGTGGCGTAGCCGCCCAGGCCGCCGGCGAGCATGGCGATGGCGATGGGCACCCGTAGCGCCAGCAGGGCCAGCATGCCCCCCAGAACCCACAGGGCCAGCGCATTACCGCTCAAGACCGCGGCGCCCCATGGAAGGCGGTGTAGAGGCCTGTCAGCGCCAGCAGCGCGAAGCACGGCACCATGCCCGCGTAGGCGATCCACAGCGGGATCCCCAGGAGCATGCTTTCCTCGCCGCTGGCGCGCATGGCCAGCACGCCGGCGCCGAGGCGCCAGGCGAGCAGCGCGGCGCAGCCGGCCAACAGCGACGCGCCCAGGGCATCGAGGCTGCGCCTGAAGGGCGCGGGCGCCCGCAGGGTGAAGAAGTCCACGATCACGTGGCCACGCAGCATCTGGGTGAGCGGCAGGAAAGCGCTCACGCAAACGGCCATCCCGAGTTGCACCCACTCGTAGTCGCCCACCACGGGCGCGTCGAACAGCCGCCGGCCTATGATGCTACACACCGAAAGGCCCATCATGGCCAGCAGCAGCGCAGCGCCAGCCATCGCCAGCGCCTGGCTCAGGCGCAGCAGCATTCTCCCGGCGGGACCGGTCGGCAGTTCGCTGGACAGGTCCTGCGCCGGGGTGGCGTCCTGCACAGCGCGGTTGCCTAGCGGCTGCGCTTGGCGATCAGCTCGCGCGCGGTGGCGAGCAGGGCGGCTCCATCGGCGCCGCGGCCGTTCATGTCCTTCACCCAGCCGTCGGTGACCGGCTGGGCGGCCTTGCGCCACGCCTCCACCTCCGCGGCGGGGATGGTGAGGATGGTGTTGCCCGAGGCGCTGGCGCGGCCGTTGGCGTCTGACTCCACAAAGGCGCGCGCGGCCCGGGCGGACAGCTCGGGGCCGCTCTCGGCGTCGATGATCTTCTTCAGGTCTGGCGGCAGTGAGGCGTAGCGCCCCTTGTTCATGGCAAGCAGGAACACAGTGGTGTAGAGCGCCGGCTGGGATTTGTCGAACTCGGAGTGGAACTTCACCAGTTCCTGCACCTTCAGCGCCGGCACCACCTCCCAGGGCAGCACGGCGCCGTCGATCACGCCCTTGGATAGCGACTCGGCCACCTGGGGCACGGGCATGCCCACGGGCGTGGCGCCGAAGGCGGCCAGCATCCGGGTCGTGAGCCGGGTGGGTGCGCGCAGCTTCAGGCCCCGGAAGTCGGCCAGCGTGCGCACCGGCTTCTTCGCCACGTGCAGCACGCCGCCGCCGTGGGGGTGCAGGGCGAGCACCTTCACGTCGGCGAACTCCTCGGCCGCCGGGCCGGCGGCGAAGTCCCACATGGCCCGGGCGGTGGCCTCGGCGTCGGTCATGATAAAGGGCAGCTCGAACACCTCGGTCTTCGGGAAGCGGCCGGCTGTGTAGCCGGTGACCGTCCACACCACGTCCGCCACCCCGTCCTTCGCCTGATCGTAGAGCCGGGCGGGCGTGCCGCCCATTTGCATGGCAGGGAATACCTGGCACTTCATGCGTCCGGCGGAGGCCTTCTCGATACGCTCGCACCAGGGCAGCACCACCTTCTGGTGGCCGGTGGAAGGCGGCGGCAGGAAGTGGTGTACCTTGAGGGTCACCTCCTGGGCGGCGGCGGGCACGGCAGCGAGCAGCGCGGCCAGGAAGGCCGCGCGCAGCGGGTGGTTCACGGATGTTCCTCCGGTTGACGATGCGACCTCGAGGTCACATCGGGCAGGTGTCCTTGTAGATGGAGTTCTTCGGCTGCGCGAACAGGCGCCGCACCATGGGCTCGAAGAACTCCAGCGGCGCGCAGTCCACGTGGGGATCGAAGGCGCGGTTGTCGTACAGGTCCACGAAGCGCGCCGTGCGCTCGAAACAGGTATGGCCGCGAAACTGCTCGCGCATGTTGCGGTCCAGCCCGATGTGGTGGAAGAAGTTGTAGCCCTGGAAGATGCCGTGCTTCTCCACCATCCAGTGGTTCTCCGCGGACACGAAGGCCTTGAGGATGGAGGCGCTCACGTCGGGGTGGTTCCACGAGCCCAGCGTGTCGCCGATGTCGTGCAGCAGCGCGCACACCACGGTTTCCTCGTCCTCGCCGTTGCGATGGGCGAGGGTGGCCGTGAGCAGGGAATGCTGCAGCCGGTCCACGGCGAAGCCGCCGCTGTCTCCGCCCAGCAGCCTGAGGTGGGCGAGGATCCGGTCGGGCAGCTCGCGCGCGAAGGGCACGTAGCGGGTGGTGATGATCTCCCAGTCGGCCTTCGTGCTTTCGGACATGGTGTGGAACGAAGCCTTGGCGTCGAGCAGATCGCCCATGTTGCACCTCCCTGGATCTCGTTATCGTGGCCGAAGTATAGCCGTGGCCTTGACGGCGGCGGCGGGCTTGGGCAGGGTGCGCCACTTTCCGCCATCGGACTCTCTTGCCATGACCCTCGCCACTGCCGCCCCGGCCACCACCAGCGTGGCCCAGCGCCTGCGCAGCCAGCTCTCCATCCCCGTGGTGGGGGCGCCGCTGTTCATCATCTCCAATCCGGATCTTGTCATCGCCCAGTGCATCGGCGGGGTGGTGGGCTCGTTTCCAGCCCTCAACGCGCGGCCCGCCGAGAAGCTCGACGAGTGGCTGCTGCAGATCAAGTCGGCCCTGGCGGCCCACCGCGCGGCCCATCCCGGCGCGAAGGTGGCGCCCTTCGCGGTGAACCAGATCATCCACCCCTCCAACGACCGGCTGGCGCACGATATCGACGCCTGCGTGTGCCATGAGGTGCCCATCGTCATCACCAGCCTGAGCGCGCCCGGCACCATCGTGCCGCGCATTCATGGCTACGGCGGGCTGGTGTTCCACGACGTGATCAGCGTGCGTCACGCGAAGAAAGCGCTGGACGCCGGTGTGGACGGCCTCATCCTGGTGTGCGCGGGTGCAGGTGGTCACGCGGGGACGCTCAGCCCCTTTGCCCTGCTGCGGGAGGTTCGACGTTTCTACGATGGCGTGATCCTGCTGTCCGGGTCCATCACCGACGGGGCTGGCGTGCTGGCGGCCGAGGCCATGGGGGCGGATTTCGCTTACGTGGGCACGCGCTTCATCGCCACCCGCGAGGCCAACGCCACGGAGGCCTACAAGCAGGGAATCGTCGCTGCGCAGGCCACCGACGTGGTGTACACCCCCTACTTCACCGGCGTGCATGGCAACTACCTTCGCCAGAGCATCGTCAACGCCGGCCTCGATCCGGAAAACCTTCCCGAACGTGACAAGACCTCCATGGATTTCGGTACCGGCAAGGACAAGGGCGCCGGCAAGAAGCCCTGGAAGGACATCTGGGGCGTGGGCCAGGGGGTTGGCAACATCGAGGATGCACCCTCCACCGCCGAGGTGGTGGCCCGCCTGCGCCAGGAGTATGCGCTGGCGAGGGTACGGCTGCTGCAGGGATGAGGCGCGGTTTAGGCCAAGGCCGAATCACCCTCGGGTAACGCCACCGAGGCCACCTGTGGTGCCAGCGCCAGACCGTGGCTGACGAGAAACTGCTCTAAGGGCGCCGCATCGCCCGAGGTGCAGAAGCGCGATTGCGCTGGCGAGTCGAGCGATGCCAGCATGCGGCGGGCGCGCAGGGTGTGGGCCAGGTGGCGGGCGATGGCGGGTGCCGGGTCGATCACCGTCACGCCAGGTCCGCAACGGCGCCGGATGGCCTCCATGAGAAAAGGGTAGTGGGTGCAGGCCAGCACCACCACGTCGGCGCCTTGGTCCAGCACCGCGCCCAGATAGCGATCCAGCAGCGCGAGGGTGCGCGGGTCGTCGGGGTCGCCACGCTCCACGTGTTCGGCCAGCCCGTCGCACACCTGGTTCACCAACCGGACGCCGCTGGCGTGGCGCCCTGCCGTGGCCTGGAACAGCCGCCCCTGAAAGGTGGTCGGGGTGGCAAGGATGCCCACCACACCCGCGCGCGTCAGGGCCGCCGCAGGCTTCACGGCCGGCTCCATGCCGATCACCGGTACGCCGGGGAAGGTGTCGCGCAGGTGCTTGAGCGCCGCCGCCGAGGCGGTGTTGCAGGCCACCACCACTGCCTTGCAGCCCTGGCCCAGAAGCCAGCGGGTGATGGTTTCGCAAAAGCTGCGGATCTGCGCCGCCGGCCGCGGCCCGTAGGGCACGTGGGCCTGATCGGCGAAGTAGAGCATCTCCTCATGGGGTAGCGCGCGCACCATCTCGCGCCATACCGATAACCCGCCAACGCCCGAGTCGAAAATGCCGATGGGGCGCTCGTCCACGTGACGCTGCAGCGGCTTCAGATGGCGCGTGCCAGCGCCGCGGCAAGGCCCACGTAGCCCGCCGGCGTGAGGGCCAGCAGCCGGGCGCGATCGGCCTCGGGAATGGGCAGTTCGCGGATCAGGGCGTGCAGCGATTCGCGGTCGATGCCGCGCTGGCCGCGGGTCAAGTCCTTGAGCCTTTCGTAGGCCCCCTCGATGCCGTGGCGGCGCATCACCGTCTGGATGGGCTCGGCCAGCACCTCCCAGCTCGCCTCCAGGTCCGCCGCCAGCGCGCCGGGATTGGGTTCGAGCTTGCCCAGGCCCTTGAGGCAGGCTTCATAGCCCAGCAGCGTGTGGCCCAGAGCCGTGCCGAGGTTGCGCAGCACCGTGGAGTCGGTCAGGTCCCGCTGCCAGCGGGACACGGGCAGCTTGACCGACAGGTGATTGAGCAGGGCGTTAGCCAGGCCCAGGTTGCCCTCGGAGTTTTCGAAGTCGATGGGGTTCACCTTGTGGGGCATGGTGGAGGACCCCACCTCGCCGGGCTTGAGCCGCTGCTTGAAGTAGTTGAGGGAAACATACCCCCACATGTCGCGGTCGAGATCGAGCAGGATGGTGTTGGCGCGCGCATAGGCGTCGCACAGTTCGGCGATGCCATCGTGGGGTTCGATCTGCGTGGTGTAGGCATTGAAGGCGAGACCCAGTGACTGGACGAAGCGCTTGGCCAGGGCTGGCCAGTCCACCTCGGGATAGGCGCTCACATGGGCGTTGTAGTTGCCCACGGCGCCATTGATCTTGGCGGGCAGCTCCGCGGTGGCGATGCGGCCGCGGGCGCGTTGCAGCCGCGCCACCACGTTGGCGATTTCCTTGCCCAGGGTGGTGGGAGTGGCAGGCTGGCCATGGGTGCGTGACAGCATGGGCAGGTCGGCAAGCCGGTGCGCCATCTCGGTCAGCCTGGCCGCGAGGGCGTCCAGCGCCGGCAGCATCGCCGCCTTGCGCGAGCCCGCCAGCATCAGGCTGTAGGCAAGGTTGTTGATGTCCTCGGAAGTGCACGCGAAGTGGATGAATGGGCTGGCTTTGGCCACCTCGGGGTTGGCGGCGAAGCGCTCACGGATCCAGTACTCCACGGCCTTCACGTCGTGATTGGTGCGGGCCTCGATCTGCTTGACCGCGGCGGCGTCGTCGGCGGAGAACTCCGCCGCGCAGGCGTCAATCTCGGCCAGAGTCCGTTTCGAGAAGGGGGGCAGTTCCGGGATGGCCGGCTCGTGAGCCAGGGCCTTGAGCCATGCCAGCTCCACCAGCACGCGGTGGCGGATCAGCGCCGCTTCACTGAACCACGCGACCAGGGGTTCGGCCTTGGAGCGATAGCGGCCGTCGAGGGGCGACAGGGCCGTGAGGGAGGACAGGGACATGGCGAATCCACGCATGCAAAGGTGAAATGGTATCGGATCGGCCGCTCATGCCGCCGCCTAAAATCGCGTCATGGACCTTCCCAGCCTGGTGCGGGACGCACTCGCCTGCCGCCACTGTGCCGCCCACCTGCCCCACCAGCCCCGTCCGGTGCTGCGCCTGTCGGCCACGGCGCGGCTGCTCATCATCGGCCAGGCACCGGGGCGCCGTGTCCACGAGTCGGGCGTGCCGTGGACCGATCCCTCCGGCGAGCGGCTGCGCCATTGGCTGCAACTGCCGCCGGAGCGTTTCTACAATCCCGCGCGGGTGGCCATCTTACCCATGGGCATGTGCTACCCGGGCACGGTGAACGGGGCGGACTTGCCGCCGCGGCGCGAATGCGCACCCCTGTGGCACCCGCGGTTGCTGCCGGTCATGCCGCAGGTGCGCTTGACGCTGCTGGTGGGCAGCTATGCCCAGGCATTTCATCTGGGAACGCGCTGCCAGGCCACCCTCGGGGCCACCGTGCGCGCCTTTCGCGACTATCTGCCGCGCTTCCTGCCGCTGCCTCATCCGAGCTGGCGCAACAGCGGGTGGCTGGCGCGCAATCCGTGGTTCGAAACCGACTTGCTGCCGGTGCTGCGCGCGCAAGTGTGCGCAGTGCTCCGCGGGCGCGGCGGCGCTGGCAGCAGCGGCTGATATACTCAAAAATGTTTTCAGCCTTGCTGTGCGCGTGATGAAACTCATCGGTTCCACCTCCAGTCCCTACACGCGCAAGTGCCGTGTGGTGTTGTCGGAAAAGCGCATCGATTACGACTTCGTCATTGATCCGCCTTCCGATCCAGCGACCCGCGTTCCCGAGTTCAATCCGCTGGGCAAGGTGCCCGTGCTGGTGCTCGACGACGATTCCACGGTATTCGATTCCCGTGTGATTGTGGAGTACCTGGACACCATCTCGCCCGTGAGCCGCCTGTTGCACGAGCAAGGGCGGCAGCGCCTCGCCGTGCGCCGGTGGGAGGCGCTGGCCGATGGCATCCTTGACGCTGCCGTATCCTCCATGCAGGAACTCCGGCGCCCGGAGGGCGAGCGCAGCGCGGAGTGGCTCGAACGCCAGCGCGGGAAGATCGATTGTGCGCTGGCCTTTTGCGCCGCCGATCTGGCCGACCGCTCCTGGTGTCATGACGACGGCTTCGGACTGGCCGACATCGCCCTGGGTTGTGCCCTGGGCTATCTGGATTTCCGCTTTCCCGAGATTGCCTGGCGCGGCCATTGGCCGGGCCTGCTGCGGCACTTCGAAAAGCTTGCCCGGCGGCCCAGTTTCGAGGCCACGGTACCCCGCTGACTGCGGATCTCAGGCCGCCTCCGCGCCCGCGGGAGCCGCGGCACCGAGGGCCGTTGTGATCACGGCGCCGCCGAGGCACACCTCGCCCTCGTAGAGCACCACCGACTGACCCGGCGTGATGGCCCACTGCGGCGCCTGGAAGCGCACCTTCAGATGCCCGGCCTGCGGCTGTGCGTCACAGGGGGCATCGGCCTGCCGGTAGCGCGTTTTGGCGCTGTAGGCGCCCCCCGGTGGCGGGGTGCCAGCCACCCAGCTTGCCTGTTCCGCTTCGAGAGCACCCGCCAGCAACGCCGCGTGGTCGTGCCCCTGCACCACCACCAGCCGGTTGCGTTCCATGTCCTTGGCGGCCACATACCAGGGCAACCCTGGGCCGCCGATGCCAAGCCCCTGGCGCTGGCCGATGGTGTAGTAGGCGAGGCCCTGATGGCGGCCCACCACGCGGCCCTGGGGCGTGACCATGTCTCCGGGCTGTCGTGGCAGATAGCGCTGCAGGAACTCGCGGAAGGGTCGCTCGCCGATGAAGCAGATGCCGGTGGAGTCTTTCTTGTCGTGGTTCGGCAAGCCTAGTTCGCGTGCGATATCGCGTACCCGGCGCTTGTGCAAGTGCGCCAGGGGAAACAGGGTGCGCGACAGTTGTGCCTGATCGAGCCGGTGCAGGAAGTAGCTCTGGTCCTTGGCGCTGTCGGCGGCGCGCAGCAGCTCGAAGCGTCCGCCGCGCTCGCGCACACCCGCGTAGTGGCCAGTGGCGATGCGGCTAGCACCCAGGGTCATGGCGTGGTCCAGGAAGGCGGCGAACTTGATTTCGCTGTTGCACAGCACGTCGGGGTTGGGCGTGCGCCCGGCGCGGTACTCGGCGAGGAAGTGCGCGAACACGCGCTCCTTGTACTCGGCGCTGAAGTTCACCGCTTCCACGTCGATGCCGAGAACGTCGGCCACGGAAACGGCATCCACCAGGTCCTGGCGCGAGGGGCAATAGTCTTCCTCGTCGTCGTCCTCCCAATTCTTCATGAACAGGCCCAGCACCTCGTGGCCTTGCTGCTTGAGCAGCCACGCCGCCACGGCCGAGTCAACGCCACCCGAAAGGCCCACCACCACCCGTTTAGCCACGGCGGGGCGTGTCCTTGGGGGCCCATGGACGGGCGTGGTTCGCCCCGGTCATGGTGAGTGGCGGCAGGGTGGGGGTCATGGCGCGTCGCGCAGCAGATTGAGCGGAAAGCGGCGGCCGCTCAGCCAGTCGTCCACGCAGCGCTGCACCAGTGGGCTGCGGTGACGCGGCGCCGCCGCGCGCAGTTGTGCCGGACTGAGCCAGAGCGTACGCAGGATGCCCGCGTCCAGGGCGCGAGCGGCCTCGTGTTGGCGCACCGTTCCCGTGAAGGCGAAGCGCAGATAGCTGCGCTCTTGCCCCGGGATCTGCCAGCGATAGATGCCCACCAGGGCGTCGGGCTCGAAGTGCCAGGCGGTTTCCTCCAGCGTTTCGCGAACGGCAGCGGCCAGCAGCGATTCGCCAGGGTCAAGATGACCGGCGGGCTGGTTGATGCGCACGCCTTCGTCGGTGTGCTCCTCCACCAGCAGGAAATGGCCGTCGCGCTCCACCACGGCGGCGACGGTGACATGGGGTTTCCAGACGGCATCGGTCATGGGCGAGAGCAAGATGAAAAAAAGGCAGGGCCTGTTTGACCCTGCCTCTGTGACGTTCGTGGCGGGCGGCGGCTCGCCAGGCGGACTCAGTCTGCCTTCTTTTCCTTGGGGGCCTGTTCTTTCTCGGCGCTTTCTTGCTTGTCGTCTTTTTTCGGGGCGGCGATCTTGGCGCCGGACTGGCTCATCTGGCTGCCCGGGGCGCCCGGGTTGACGCCGGCCACGGCCAGGCTGGCGGCAAGAAAGAGGGTGGCCGTCAGGCCGGTGGCGATCAGCTTCATGGAACGATTCTCCTGGGTGGGCAGGACCCCTCGGTCCCGTTCAACGGTTAAGCATACCGGTGGCGGGTGCGTCCCGCCAGCATCCTGGGGCGAGGTCGCCAAGTTCCCATGGACCTACCCGGATGCGGATCAACCGCAGGGTGGGCAGGCCCACGGCGGCGGTCATGCGGCGCACCTGGCGGTTACGGCCCTCGCGCAGCGTGATCTCGATCCAGGCCGTGGGGATGGCGCGCCGGAAGCGCACGGGCGGGTCGCGTGCCCACAGCCAGGCGAGTTCAGGGAGAGTGCGGACGCGGGCGGGTAGGGTGGGGCCGTCCTTGAGCAGCACCCCGGCGCGCAGCTGATGGAGGGCGTACTCCGTCACGCACCCCTCCACCTGCGCCACGTAGGTTTTGTCCTGCTTGTGGCGCGGGTGGGACAGACGCGCCTGGAGCGCGCCGTTGTCGGTGAGCACCAGCAGGCCCTCGCTGTCGGCGTCCAGGCGCCCTGCGGGGTACACGCCTGGGACTGGCACCAGCGGCTTGAGGGTGTGCTGTCCCGGCTCTCCGGTGAACTGGGACAGCACACCGAAGGGCTTGTTGAGCAGGATCACCCGCGCCATGGCGGGCAGTGGCTTCAGCGGTGCTCGTGGGCCGTCACCCAGTCATAGGCGGACAGGGTGAGGAAGTCGGCGAACTCGTCGGCCAGGGTGAGCTGTTCGAACAGCCGAGCGCCTTCCGGGTAGTTGCCTGCGGCGTAGGCCTTTTCGCCCAGGAGTTCCTTCACGCGCGCCAGCTCGTCCGGGACCAACTGGCTGAACAGCGCCTTGGTCACCTTGCGGCCGTCATCGAGAGTGCCGAGAGGGCTGCGTATCCAGTGCCAGATCTGGGCGCGTGAAATCTCGGCCGTGGCGGCATCCTCCATGAGGTTGAAGATCGGCACGCAGCCCGTGCCCGCCAGCCAGGCACCCATGTACTGGATGCCGATGTTGATGTTGGTGCGCAAACCCTGCTCGGTGATGGGGCCCTTGGGCTGGAAGTCGAGTAGATCCTGGGCGCGTACGTGCACGTCGTCGCGCTGGCGATGGATCTGATTGGGCGTGGTCATGACCTTGTCAAAGGCCTCCCTGGCCAAGCCCACCAGGCCGGGATGGGCCACCCAGGTGCCGTCGTGGCCATCGGTGGCCTCGCGCTCCTTGTCGGCGCGTACCTTGGCGATGGCGGCATCGTTGGCTGCCGGGTCGTTCTTGATGGGAATCTGCGCCGCCATGCCGCCCATGGCAAAGGCGCCGCGGCGGTGGCAGGTCTTGATGAGCAACAGCGAATAGGCGCGCATGAAGGGACTGGTCATGGTAACCAGATGCCGGTCGGCCAGGATGAAGCCCGGCTGGGCGCGCAGTTTCTTGATGCACGAGAAGATGTAATCCCAGCGGCCGCAGTTGAGGCCCGCGGAGTGGTCGCGCAGCTCATAGAGGATTTCGTCCATCTCGAAGGCGGCGAGGATGGTCTCGATGAGAACGGTGGCCTTGATGGTGCCCCGGGGCACGCCCAGCAGTTCCTGGGCGGCCACGAATACATCGTTCCACAGGCGCGCTTCCAGATGGCTTTCCATCTTCGGCAGGTAGAAGTAGGTGCCGCTGCCCTTGGCGAGGCGCGCCTTGGCGTTATGGAAAAAGTACAGCCCGAAGTCGAACAGACTTCCGGACATGAACTCGCCGTCCACCTTGACGTGTTTCTCCTCCAGGTGCCAGCCGCGCGGGCGCACCAGCAGGGTGGCAGACCGGTCGCCGAGGCGGTAGTGCTTGCCCTCGGCGCTGGTGAAGGCAATGGTGCCGGCCACCGCGTCGCGCATGTTGATCTGGCCCTGCAGCTGGTTGTCCCAGGTGGGCGTGCTCGAGTCCTCGAAGTCGGCCATGAACATGTTGGCACCGGAGTTGAGGGCGTTGATCACCATCTTGCGGTCGGTGGGGCCGGTGATTTCCACGCGCCGGTCCTGCAGGTCCGCCGGTACCGGGGCCACTTGCCATTGCGCCTCTCGAACGTCGTGGGTTTCGGGCAGGAAGTCGGGCAGCTTGCCGGCGTCCAGTTCGGACTGCCTGGTACTACGGCGTTCCAGCAACTGCACGCGGCGCGCATTGAAACGCCGCTGCAGCGTGGCGAGGAACCCGACGGCCTCGGGCGTGAGGATGGTGGCGTGTTCGGCGCTGACGCGGGCGAGAATCTGGATGCCGTCGCCATAGGCAGGGGAGGTCATGGGCAAGTCTCCATGCTGGGGTGTGTATGCGGGGCGGACGCGAGGGCCGCGCGGCGCTCTTCCCGAACGGCAGGGGATGGGCGGGGAGAGCGCATGCCGTTGCGCATTATGGCATCGGCTTTCGTTCCTTGGCACGCGGCAAAAAAACCGCCCGGGCGCGTTGCGCGCGGGCGGCTTGTACCGAGGCCCGGCGTTGCTCAGGCGAACTGTGCTTCTTCGGTGGAGCCGGTGAGCGCCGTGGTGGAGGACTGGCCCGCCTGAATGACCTGGGTGACCTCATCGAAGTAACCCGTGCCCACCTCGCGCTGGTGCTTCACGGCGGTGAAGCCGCGCTCCGCGGCTGCGAACTCCTTCTGCTGCAAGTCCACGAAGGCCGTCATGTTCTGGCGTGCGTAGCCGTAGGCCAGGTCGAACATGCCGTAGTTGAGGCTGTGGAAGCCCGCCAGGGTTATGAACTGGAACTTGTAGCCCATGGCGCCCAACTCACGCTGGAAGCGCCCGATGGTGGCGTCGTCCAGATTTTTTTTCCAGTTGAAGGACGGCGAGCAGTTGTAGGCCAGCATCTTGCCGGGGAAGGCGGCGTGGATGGCCTCGGCGAATTTGCGCGCGAACACCAGGTCGGGCGTGCCGGTTTCACACCAGATGAGATCGGCATAGGGCGCATAGGCCAGGCCGCGGGCAATGGCCTGGGCGATACCGTTGTTCACACGGTAGAAGCCCTCGGCAGTCCGTTCACCCGTGAGGAAGGGCTTGTCGTTATCGTCGATGTCGGAGGTGATGAGGTTAGCCGCTTCCGCATCGGTGCGGGCGAACACCAGGGTGGGAACCCCCGTGATGTCGGCGGCCAGGCGTGCCGCCGCCAGCTTCTGCACCGCTTCCTGGGTAGGCACCAGCACCTTGCCGCCCATATGACCGCATTTCTTCGCCGAGGCAAGCTGGTCTTCGAAGTGCACCCCGGCGGCGCCAGCATCGATCATGGCCTTCATCAGTTCGAAGGCGTTGAGCACCCCGCCGAAACCGGCCTCCGCGTCTGCCACGATGGGAGCAAAGAAGTCCGTATCACCCTTGCCTTCGGCGTGCTGGATCTGGTCGGCGCGCAGGAAGGTGCCATTGATCCGGCGCACGATGGCGGGCACGCTGTTGACGGGGTAGAGCGACTGGTCGGGGTACATCTCGCCGGCGAGATTGGCATCGGCCGCCACTTGCCAGCCCGACAGATAGATTGCCTTGAGACCGGCCTTGACCTGCTGCAGGGCCTGGTTGCCGGTGAGTGCACCCAGCGCATTGATGAAGGGCTCCGCGTGAAGCGATTTCCACAGCTTGTCGGCGCCGCGCCGCGCCAGGGTGTGCTCAATGGGAATCGAGCCGCGCAGCCGGTAAACATCCTCGGGGCCGTAGGGCCGGCTTACCCCTTTCCAGCGTGGGTTGTCTGCCCAGTCCTTGCGAATCTGCGCAATCTGCTGTTCCTTGTCCTTGTGCATGGCGTTGGCCTCCATAGGGATCATGCAAAGCGCGTTATGGTCGGGCGGCGGGGAGAGTCCATGGCCGCCGGTGGTGCGCAGGCACAGCGCAGGGCCCGCGCACGCCGGTGCTGCCGCGACGGGCGGGCGCCGGACCGGTTCCACGAAGGCAGCCAGAGATCGGATCTGGCGGACCAGCGACGCGGACTGGTTGGGATCAGCGTCCAGAAGCCCTTGGCCGCTGATCGCGCTGCGCCGAGGGTCGTGTCCACCGAAGTATACGGACCGATTGTCGCGCCGCAACAATCGTATCCAGTAGTAAAAAACATTCAAATAAACAATAAACAAAGCATTTTGACAGCCATAAATTTCGCATTGTGGAAGCCTTTTTTGCGCAATAGCGCATGCCGGCACCCCGTAGCCCTCTGATAAGATTCAGAGTGTCTTTTGCATTTCAATCCATTCAACTCAACAGGTGCTCGATGTACAAGCATATTCAGGTTCCTTCCTCCGGCGAGAAGATCAGCGTGCGTGCCGATGGCACGCTTGATGTGCCCGATCACCCCATCGTGCCCTTCATCGAGGGCGACGGCACGGGCGTGGACATCACGCCCGTGATGAAGGACGTGGTGGACGCGGCCGTCGCCATTGCCTACGGCGGACGCAAGCAAATTTCCTGGATGGAGATCTACGCCGGAGAAAAGTCCACCAAGGTGTACGGAGAGAACGTCTGGTTGCCCGAAGAAACGCTGCAAGCCTCGCGCGAGTACGTGGTGTCCATCAAGGGCCCTCTCACCACGCCCGTGGGAGGCGGTATCCGCTCCATCAACGTGGCGCTGCGCCAGGAACTGGACCTGTATGTGTGCCTGCGTCCCGTGCGCTACTTCGCGGGCGTGCCCAGTCCGCTGAAGAACCCCGAGAAGACCGACATGGTCATCTTCCGCGAGAACTCCGAGGACATCTATGCCGGCATCGAGTGGCAGGCCGAGACCGAGGCGTGCCGGAAGGTGATCGACTTCCTGGTGCGCGACATGGGCGTGAGGAAGATCCGCTTCCCGGGCACTTCCGGCATCGGCGTCAAGCCGGTGTCGCGCGAGGGCACCGAGCGGCTGGTGCGCAAGGCCATTCAGTACGCCATCGCCAACGGACGCAAGTCTGTCACCCTGGTTCACAAGGGCAACATCATGAAGTTCACGGAAGGCGCCTTCCGCGACTGGGGCTATGCCTTGGCGAAGAATGAATTCGGTGCCGAACTGCTGGACGGCGGCCCGTGGATGAAGCTGCCCGGGGGCGTGGTCATCAAGGATGTGATCGCCGACGCCTTCCTGCAACAGATCCTGCTGCGGCCCGACGAGTACGACGTGATCGCCACCCTCAACCTCAATGGCGACTACATCTCCGATGCGCTGGCTGCCCAGGTGGGTGGTATCGGCATTGCGCCCGGAGCCAACCTGAGTGACACCGTGGCCATGTTTGAAGCCACTCATGGCACGGCGCCCAAATACGCCGGCAAGGACTACGTGAATCCGGGTTCTCTGGTGCTGTCGGCGGAAATGATGCTTCGGCACATGGGGTGGATCGAGGCGGCGGATCTCATCATCCGCGCCACGGAGGCGGCCATCACGGCGCGCACGGTCACCTACGATTTCGCCCGGCTGATGACGGGTGCGAGTCAGGTGTCCTGCTCCGGGTTCGGAAGGGCCATGATCGCCCATATGCGGGCCGGGTGATGCGTTCTTCGGGAACGTTCATAGCGGGCGTTGCAGCGGTAGCTCCGATCGCCCCTTGCAAAAGCCGGTGCAACGCGCAAAATCCGGAATGACCCACGGGAACCACGGGTGAGCAGTCGAAACATGCCAACGGGGCCGCGCGACGGCGGGCTCCTCGAGTTGGAACGGCAGAAAGTCAAGCCGCCGCCCCTGTATAAGGTGCTGCTGCTCAATGACGACTACACACCCATGGATTTCGTGGTGGGCGTGCTGCAGAACTTCTTCGGAATGACCCGCGAGCAGGCTACCCAGGTGATGCTCAAGGTGCATCGAGAGGGAATGGGGGTGTGCGGCCTCTTCCCCAAGGACGTGGCCGCCACCAAGGTCGAGCAGGTCGTGTCGTACGCGCGGCAGCACCAGCATCCCCTGCAGTGCGTGATGGAGGAGAACTGAATGATCGCCCAGGAGCTTGAGGTAAGCCTGCACATGGCCTTCATGGAGGCCAGGCAGAAGCGCCACGAGTTCATTACCGTCGAGCATCTGCTGCTTGCCATGCTCGACAACCCGTCCGCCTCTGAGGTGCTGCGCGCCTGCGCCGCCAACATCGAAGAACTTCGAAAGCAACTGGTTGAATTTATTAACGAGCACACCCCGGTGGTGTCGGGCGACGAAGTGGACACCCAGCCCACGCTGGGCTTTCAGCGCGTCATCCAGCGTGCCATCTTGCACGTGCAGTCCTCTGGAAAGAAGGAAGTCACCGGCGCCAATGTGCTGGTGGCCATTTTCGGAGAGAAAGACTCCCACGCCGTTTACTTCCTGCACCAGAAGGGCGTCACTCGCCTGGACGTGGTGAATTTCATCTCCCACGGCATCAGCAAGGTTCCTCAGAGCAGCGCCCCGGCGGCCAAGGGCGAGGTCGAAGCCGAGGCCGAGGCCGAAGGGGCTACCGGCGGTGCGCTGGATGCCTACACCTTGAACCTCAATGCCCTCGCCATTTCCGGAAAGATCGACCCACTGATCGGGCGTGAACACGAACTCGAGCGTGTGGTGCAGATCCTCTGCCGCCGCCGCAAGAACAACCCGTTGCTGGTGGGCGAGGCGGGCGTGGGCAAGACCGCCATCGCCGAGGGACTCGCGCGCCGCGTTATCGAGGGGCAGGTGCCGGACATCCTTGCCCATGCGGTGGTGTACGCCCTGGACATGGGCGCGCTGCTGGCGGGAACGAAGTATCGCGGCGACTTCGAGCAGCGCCTCAAGGCGGTGCTCAAGCAGCTCACGGACAACCCCAATGCGATCCTGTTCATCGACGAGATCCACACCCTGATCGGCGCGGGCGCGGCCTCGGGCGGCACGCTGGATGCCTCCAACCTGCTCAAGCCGGCCCTGTCTTCGGGCCAGCTCAAGTGCATCGGAGCCACCACCTACAACGAATACCGCGGCATCTTCGAGAAAGACCATGCGCTCTCCAGGCGCTTCCAGAAGGTGGACGTGGTGGAGCCCTCGGTGGATCAGACAGTGCAGATCCTGCGCGGCCTGAAAACCCGCTTCGAGGCTCACCACGGCGTTCGCTACACCGAGTCTGCGCTCACCTCCGCCGCCGAACTGTCGGCGCGCTTCATCAACGACCGGCACCTGCCCGACAAGGCCATCGACGTGATCGACGAGGCTGGCGCGGCGCAGCGCATCCTGCCGAAGTCGCGGCAGCGCAAGGTCATCAACAAGCATGACATCGAGGAGATCATCGCCAAGATCGCCCGTATTCCTGCGCAAAACGTATCCTCCTCCGATCGCAACGCCCTCAAGACCCTGGATCGGGACCTCAGGGCGGTGGTGTTCGGGCAGGACAAGGCCATCGAGGCGCTTTCTTCGGCTATCAAGATGTCCCGCAGCGGCCTGGGCAATCCGCAGAAGCCCATCGGTTCGTTTCTTTTCTCCGGACCCACGGGCGTGGGCAAGACCGAGGTGGCGCGCCAACTGGCCTACATCCTCGGTGTTGAGTTGATTCGTTTCGACATGTCCGAGTACATGGAGCGGCATGCCGTGTCGCGCCTGATCGGAGCGCCGCCGGGTTACGTGGGGTTCGACCAGGGCGGCCTGCTCACGGAAGCCATTTCCAAGCACCCTTATGCCGTGCTGTTGCTCGACGAAATCGAGAAGGCTCATCCCGATATCTTCAACATCCTGTTGCAGGTGATGGACCACGGCACGCTGACGGACAACAACGGCCGCAAGGCGGACTTCCGCAATGTGGTGATCGTCATGACCACCAACGCCGGGGCCGAGGCGCTGTCTCGCACCTCCATGGGCTTCACCGCTGCCAAGCAGGTGGGCGATGAAATCGCAGAGATCAAGCGCCTGTTCACGCCCGAGTTTCGCAACCGCCTGGATGCCACCATCTCCTTCGCGCCGCTCGACCACGACATCATCCTGCGCGTGGTGGACAAGTTCCTCATGCAGCTCGAGGAGCAACTGCACGAGAAGAAGGTGGACGTGCGGTTTTCCCAGCCCCTCAAGGACTGGCTCGCCAAGAACGGCTTCGATCCGCTTATGGGTGCCCGCCCCATGGCGCGCCTCATTCAGGACACCATTCGCCGCGCCCTGGCCGACGAGTTGCTCTTCGGAAGGCTCTCCAGCGGCGGGAAGGTGACCGTGGACATGGGCGAGGATCAAACGGTGAAGCTGTCTTTCGAGGAGGCGGCACCGCCCAACCCGCCCGCGGCGCGCAAGGAGGAAGAGCCGAGCGTCGCCTGACACCCGCAAACGCGGTGAGGCAAAGAAGATCCACCTGGTATCCAGGTGGATTTTTTTTGGCGACACCGTTGTGATTCGCTACACTGGGTCTCATGGCAAAGGAGCTAACGATGATTCGGGCATTTGTGTATTCTGCTGGTTTGGCTTGCGCGTTGCTGGCCTCGGCGCTGCAGGCGACCGACGAGCATCCCGGCCGTTACCTGGCCGCCAACTGCACAGGCTGTCATGGCACACAAGGTCGCAGCGAAGGCGGCATGCCCTCCCTTGCCGGGCTGGATCGTTCCTACCTGCTTAACGCCATGAACGAGTTTCGCGATGGCTCGCGGGCGGCCACGATCATGCATCAGCATGCGAAGGGGTACACGCCAGCCCAAACCGAATTGATTGCGGAGTATTTCGCCTCACAGCGTGCGCGCTGAGGCGGTCCGCCAGGGGAGACCAGCCATGTCCATGGATAGAAGAGCCTTTCTCGGCGCCGCCGGCGCCCTGTCCGTCGGCGCTTTGACGCGCACGGTGCCCGCCCACGCAGCAGCAGGACGGGTGGTGGTCGTGGGTGGTGGCTTTGCCGGGGCCACGGTTGCCAAGTACCTGCGCCTATGGAGCCCCGATATTCACGTCACCCTCGTGGAGCGCAACGGAGAGTTGATTTCCTGCCCGCTGTCCAATCGCGTGCTGGCTGGCACCGCGGATCTGGCTGACCTCACCCGTGGCTATGATGGCCTCGAACGTCATGGCGTTGATGTGGTGCGCGGCGAGGTGACGGGCATCGACCCGGCGGGACGGCGTGTCACGCTTGCTGGCGAGCGTCGGATCGACTACGACCGTCTGGTGGTGGCGCCTGGTGTGGATCTCGACTACAGCGCCCTTGCCGGGTTGCGCGAGGAGGCAGCCCGCAGGTCGGTGCTGCACGCCTGGAAGGCTGGCCCTCAGACCGTGGCGCTTCGGCGGCACCTCGAGGCCATGCCCGACGGCGGGGTGTTCGTCCTTACGGTCCCCAAGGCACCGTACCGCTGCCCGCCTGGCCCCTACGAGCGTGCTTGCCAGGTGGCCTGGTACTTCTCACGGCACAAGCCGCGATCCAAGGTGCTGATTCTCGATGCCAATGACAAGGTGGTCTCCAAGGAGCCACTGTTTAAGGCGGCGTGGAAGGATCTTTACCCTGGCATGGTGGAGCACGTGCCCAACAGCGAACTCGTGGACGTGGACCCAGCCACGCTCACCGCGAAGCTGCAGTTCGACGAGATCAAGGCCGACGCGCTCAACGTGATACCGCCCATGAAGGCAGGGCTCGTGGCTGAGCGCGCAGGCCTCATCACCACCAACGGCCGCTGGTGCGCGGTGGACTTTCTCACCTACGAGTCCACCGCGGTGCCTGGCGTACACGTGCTGGGCGACGCGATCCTCGCGGCGCCGCTCATGCCCAAGTCGGCCCACATGGCCAACCAGCAGGCCAAGGTGTGCGCCGCTGCCATTGCGGAATTGCTGCATGGCGGACGTGTGAATGCCGAGCCGGTCATCAACAATACCTGCTACAGCTTTGTCACCGGCGCGGACGTGATCCATATCGCCTCGGTACACCGATACGATGCGGAGAAAAAGACCATGCTGGTGGTACCCGGAAGCGGCGGCCTGTCGGTGGCACCCAACGAACTGGAGGGACGCTACGCAGAGGCGTGGAGCCGCAACATCCTCGCGGATGCGCTGTCATGAAGCCGAGGCGCCGCTCAGTGGGTTTAGTGCACCCTCTGCTGGCGATTCTGGCAGCGCTGTGTGTGCCTGCCCAGGCGGCAGCGCAGCAGAGCGCTACTGAAGCAGTCCTGTGGCATGGTCCCTGGTATCTGGGCATGACCAGCGGCGTTGCCGATCTCAGTATCACCGGCAATGTGGGCACGCTTACCCTTACCAACAACGAAAACTTTGGCGCCGAAGCCGTAGCCGTTTCGGATTTGGAGCGTGACAACGCGCAGCTGCGTTTCCGTGCCCTGGGCGCAGACGGGAAAACCCTCAGCTGCCAGATTCCCGTATCCGCAGATGGTGCAAAAGCACGGGGTTTTTGCCGTTATGCCGGCTTCAATCTACGGTTCGAATTGAACCGGGTGTCGTCGCTGCTCGACAAGCGTTGACCTCGATCCGCCTAAAGGCGGGGAACAAGCGGTGGCCGCGCTTGACTGCGGCAGTTGACGTTCAACCGCCGCGCAACGCAACGGCCGCTTTCAGCCGTCGGACTCCTTCAGGCCCTTGATGTATTCCACGAAAGCCTCGATCTGCTCGGGATTGAGGGTCTTCTCGTAACCAGGCATGGCACCGGACTTGCCCTTGGCAATGCGCTGATAAACCTGGGAAGCAGTCATGCTCGTTCCGGCAAGTTTAGGGCCTTTGCCAGCGTGCATGCCGTAACCGTCGTGGCACCAACTGCAATTCATGGCGAACAGCTTGCGAACGTCTATCTTCGGCTTCGCGGCGTCCGCGGCGGCGGGCGCGGAGTCGTCCGCAGCCCGTACGGGACCAGCGCAGAGCATGGCACCGGCCAGAGCCGCAACACACCAGCGCAACATCGGAGCGGCAGTGTTCATCTGTATTCCTCCTCAAACCCGCACATCGTAAAAAGGGGCGGGAGATCGCTCCCCCGCCCCCTCAGCAATTCAAGCTGCCTTGAAGCACGGCACCAGGACTCCAGCGCCGTGCATCGGGCGCAACCTCAGGGCAGTGCGAACACTAGCAACTGGCCGTTGTCGGTGGGCATGCTGCAGAAGGGCTCGCCGAACAACGGGCAGTAGTTGCCGGACACATGGCTGCCCCACCCCGTCACGACCGCGACATACTGCTTGCCCTTGGCCGTGTAGGTGATGACGCCGCCGTGATGGCCGATGCCGTTGTTGTGCTCCCACAGCTTGGCACCGGTGCGCGCATCGAGGGCCTCGAAGCGACCGTCGGCGCCCGGCACGAACACCAGATTGCCCTTGGTGGAGAGCAGGCTGGCGAGCGGCGGGTACTTGTACTCCTTTTCCCACTTGACCTTGCCGGTGAGCGGATCGCGCGCCGACACGTGGCCGAAGGACTTGCGGCCTTCGGGGTGGGTGGAAGTCCAGCTTGCGCCGAAGTAGGTCTGGCCGGAGAACGCGGGGGGCGGATCAGCCTTGACCACTTCGATGTCGAAGCACCACTCCTGGCCAACCTTGTACAGCAGGCCGGTATTCGGGTTGTAGGCACCCGTGTTCCAGGAGATCGCGCCGTCGATGGCGGGGCACACGTTGGTGTGCTTGCCTTCGGGCAGCTCGCGACGGCCGATCAGCTGGCCGGTCTTGGCATCGACGCCCTTGATGTAGTTGAAGGTCTTGCCAATCATGTAGGCATTTTCGACCTTCAGGGGCGCATGGGAGGGATCGGCGTCGTACACGAAGATGATGCCACCCTTGTTGGGGTGCATCACGTAGCGCTTGCCGCCCCGTTCCATGATCATGAACTCGCCCACGGCCGAGTCGAAGTCCCACGCATCGTGAGGCATTTCCTGGAACCACGACTTCAGCTCGCCATTGTCGGCATTGAGCACCACCACGGAAGAGCTGTAGAGGTTATCACCCGGACGGGCGCCGTCGGTCTTCCAATTCTCGCCGCCCCAGTCGTAGTCAGGCGCCGGGTTGGCCGTGCCCCACCAGATGGAGTTGGTCTTCGCGTCGTACGTGCCGGTCATCCAGCCGCCGCCGCCGCCGGTCTTCCAGGAGTCGTTACCCCAGGAGGCCTTGGAGCGCTCGTCGCCGCCGATGGTGTCGAACTGCCAGCGCACTTCGCCGGTCTTCGCATCCACCGCGAAAATCGGGCCGCAGCAGCCGGAGAGCTCGCCGCCGTTGGAGCCGATGACGATCATGTCCTTGACTGCGAGCGGGGCGCCGGTGAAGCCCTTGTTGCCGCCCTCGACCGTGAGGATCATCTTGTCCCAGACTACCTTGCCGGTGTTCATGTCCAGGGCGATCATGCGGCCGTCCGTGGTGCCCATGTACACCTTGCCGTGGGCGATGGCGATCCCGCGGTTGTAGGGGTTGTAGAAGGTGCCTTCGGAGCGCTCCTGATCGAGCTTGGCCTGATAGCGCCACTTCATTTCACCGGTGGCGCCATCCAGGGCCCACACCTGGCCGGAGGCCGAGGTGTAGTACAGGGTGCCGTCAACGGCGAGGGGGAAGGACTGCACGCCGCGCTTGCTGGCGCTGGGAGTGTGCAGCCAAGCCAGACGCAGGTTCTTGACGTTGGTAGCGTTGACCTGGCTCAGGTCGCTGTAGTGATACGAGTTGAATGCCCCGTGATACATCAGCCAGTTGTTGGGATCCTTGTCCGCGTTTTGCAGACGATCCCAGTCGACCGCGCCGGCCGACAGCGACACGCCCAGAAGGGCGACCGCCGACAGGGCCTTGGCGGCGCCAGTCATTTGGGTGCTCCATCGTTTCATGACTCTCTCCCGATGTTGTTGGGTAGTAATGGGCAAGGTGCCCGTTCGGCCCCCGCGCACGACGCCAATCCAGAGGGGAAAGGTCCAGCGGTCGCGCGTTGTTCGAGAAGCCTCCGGAATGTATCCCCAGTCCCAGGCCTTTGCAACGGGATGTTCCGGCCAAGCCCCTGAACAGCCGGGATTTGTCTAGCCAAACTAGGATTGCCGCTTCCCCATGTCAGCGATCTTCATAACGCCGCGTATCAGCATCTACGAATCCGAACTGGAGTTGCGGTTCGTGCGTGCCTCGGGGCCCGGTGGTCAGAACGTGAACAAGGTGTCCTCGGCGGTGGAATTGCGCTTCGACGCGGCCCGGTGCCCGTCGCTGCCACCGGAGGTGCTGGCCCGGCTGCTGCGACTGGCGGGCAGCCGGGCCAGCACCTCCGGCGTCATCCTGATCGACGCGCGGGTGCACCGCCAGCAGTGGCGCAATCGGCAGGATGCCATCGCTCGCCTGGTGGAGCTGATCCGGCGCGCCGCAGTGCCGCGCACCCCGCGCATCGCCACCCGGCCCGGTGCTGCGGCGCAGCAGCGAAGGGTGTCGGAGAAGCGTCTCCAGGGCGAGCGAAAGAAGGCGCGCCGGCGGCCCGAGACGAACGATTGACCGTCGTTCCTGGTACTACAGCCAACGCCGGGCGCGGAAAAACGCCACCATCCCGGCCGCCATGGCCGTCATGGCCGCCAGCGTGGCGCCGAATCCCCAGTCCCACTCCAACGGCGGCATATGGCGGAAGTTCATGCCGAAGATGCCGGTGACGAAGGTAAGCGGCATGAATACCGCCGAGAACACCGCCAGCACCTTCATCACCGTGTTGGTGCGGTTGCCGATCACCGACAGGTAGGCATCCAGTAGGTCCGTGGCCAGGTCCTGGCAGGTGTCGATGCCCTCCACGGCCTGCACCACGTGGTCCTGCAGGTCGCGCAGAAACACCTGGGTGCTCTTGGCGATCAGCCGCGTGTCCAGATGGCGCAGACTGGCCACCACCTCGCGCAATGGCCACACGGCCCTGCGCACGAATAGCACCTCGCGCTTGAGGGCCTGAATGCGCGCCAGGGTGTCGCGCGCCGGGCGGCCGGTGACTTCGTCTTCCAGGCGCTCGATGCGATCGCCAAGGCGTTCGATCACCGTGAAATACTGGTCCACCACCACGTCGAGCAGCGAGTAGGCAAGGTAGTCGGCGCCCATCTTGCGCGCGCGGCCCACCGACTCGCGGATGCGTGCCCGGATCGGGTCGAAGAAGTCGCCAGCTCGTTCCTGGAAGGTTATGACGTAGTTCTCACCAACCACCAGCGAGAGTTGTTCGATGTCGATGCTGCCCTCGGCACCCTGTGCGCCGGGCTTCCATTCGAGCATCTTCAGCACCACGTAGAGGTGGTCGCCGTGGTCGTCCACTTTCGGGCGCTGGTCGGTGTTTAGCAAGTCTTCCTGCATGAGCGCGTGGAAGCCCAGCACCTTGCCGAAGGCCGCGATCAGCCCAGGCTCCTGCACCTCGTCCACGTTGAGCCAGGTCACCGTGCTTTGTTCGGTGAAGGGGCGGATCTCGTCGGCGCTGCCGAGCACGTGCTCGGTGATGCGCGTCTCGTCGTAATCCATGAGCGAGATGCGGGTGGCCGCGGTATGGGGTTCTCCCACATAGATGAGCGTGCCCGGCGCCTTGCCCGCCTTGGCACTGCGTTCCTTGAGAATCTTGCGGCGCATGGATGTCCGGAATAGAAGTCAGCGACGATCCCGGAAGATGCCCGAGAGCAGCGCGATCAGCAAATCCCGCTTTCCCTCCCCAAGCCCGGCGGCGAGCCTAGCCTCGTGGCGCCGTACCGCCCGCTTGGCACGGGCCAGCAGGGCGACCCCCGCGGCGGTCAGGTGCAAGCCGTAGGCGCGCCGGTCGCCCGGCGCGTCGCGGCGGGTCACCAGTCCGCGCGCCTCGAGTTTGTTTAGGGCAGGCACCAGCGACGAGCGGTCCAGGCGTGCCGCCCCGGCCAGGCGCGACTGCTTCAGGCCCGGGTTGGCCTCCACGATCACCAGCAGCCCGAACAGCCCGGGAGACAGTTCCAGGGCGCCTAGCGCCCGGTCGAAATCGGTGAAGATCGCCATCTGAGCCAGGCGCACCTGATAGCCCACCAGGCCGGGGAGCATGCCAAGGCTCACGGGCTCGCCTGCGGCGCGGCGTTTGTTTCGGGGGTCGGGCATATCGTTTGACATCCAACAATCGTGTCTCGATACTACGGTGCCTTTTAAGTGCACGCCAAGCACCGCGCGTCGGGCACGGAACTTCTTGTCCCGCGCTGGCTCAATGCCACCTCTCCACCGATCCCACCCAGCGTCCGTGAGCCACACCATCCGAATCGACGGCAGCCTTGACCAAGCCTCCGCAGAGGACGGTGACACCATCCTCGATGCGCTGCTCATGGCCGGCGTGGGCTTCGGTTACAGCTGCCAAGCCGGCAATTGCGGCAGTTGCAAGTGCGAGCTGTTGAGCGGCGATGTGACAGAGCTCGAATACTCCGAGCACGCGCTGGCGCCTTCCGAGCGCGCCCGCGGGCTGGTGCTGGCTTGCCGCAGCCAGGTGTGGAGCGACGTGGCGGTGCGCAAGCTGCCCGAAGAGGAGTTCCTCGTTCATCCCTCGCGCATTTTGTCCTGTGGCGTGGAATCCCTGGACCGCCTCACCCCGGATACCTGGCGGTTACGGCTTGGCATCGTGGCCGGTGGGCCCTTCGACTTCAGCCCAGGGCAATACGCGGTGCTGGAGTTTCCCTTCGCCCCGGGACGCGAGCGCCACTACTCCATTGCCAGCCGCCCGGAGGAACCATGGCTTGAGTTTCACGTGCGCGAATCCGCCTCCGGCGTTAGCGCCTCCATCGGCGAGCGATTGGCGCCAGGCGATGTGGTGCGCGTGAGGGGCCCCCACGGACACGCCTATCTGCGTTGCGCCCAGGACGTGCCCGTGATTACCATCGCCGGTGGCAGCGGCATCGCGCCGCTGCGCGCCATTTTGTCGGCCCGCCATCGGTCAGGGGCCCGCGCGCCCCTGCATGTGTACGTGGGCGCCCGCGCCGAGCACGACCTCTATGCCGAAGCCGAACTGCGTGGCTTCCTAGACGGTTGCGCTGAATCGCGCCTGCATGTGGTGCTGTCCGAACCCGAGAGCGCTACGGAGCGCCGCACGGGGATGGTCACCGACGCCGTGGCCGCGGATTTCGCGTCGCTGTCGGGCTTCGTGGCCTACGTGGCGGGGCCGGCCGCCATGGTGGAGGCCGCCGTGGCGCTGTTGCGCCTCAAGGGCGTGTCGCCGCGCCACATCCACTGCGACGCCTTCACCGGCCCGGCGCCGGTGCGTCAGGCGGCCTGAAATGGCCGCGGCCGGCTTGCTTCAGGGCCGCGTGGCGCTGGTCACCGGCGCTGCCCGTGGCATCGGGCTGGCGGTGGCCGGCGAGCTGCACCGGCTGGGCGCGCGGGTCATGATCGCCGATGCTGGCGTTTCCATCGACGGCACCCTCGAGGACGCTGCTGCCGCCCAAGCCGCCGCCGACAGCCTGGGCGAGGGTGCCGCCGCCTTCAGCGGCGATCTGGCCGAGCCCGGCGCACCCGAGGCGGCCGTGGCAGCTGCGGTGGAGCGCTTCGGAGCCCTCGATCTGGTGGTGAGCAACGCCGCCGTTTTGCGCGATGGCTTCTTGTTCAGGACCCCGCGTGCCGATTGGGAGCGGGTGCTGGCGGTGAACCTGCACGTGCCGTTTGCGCTGCTGGCCGCGGCCTCTTCGGTGTTGCGCGAGCAGGCCCGGGCCGGCCGTGCGCCGGGGCGTATCGTCACCATGATTTCCACCGCTGGTTTGGTGGGAAACCTGGGCCAGGCGGCCTATGCTGCAGCCAAGGCCGGGCTGGTGGGGCTTACCCGCGTGGCCGCCATGGATCTGGCGCGCGCCGGCATCACCTGCAACGCCATCGCGCCCTTTGCCGCCACCCGAGTTACCGATTCCATCCGCCCGGCCAACGATGCCCAGTCCCAGTACAAGGCCCGTGCGCTGACCGTGCCGGCCGGCTACGTGGCCCGGCTCACCGCCTTCCTGTGCAGCGCCGACAACAGCTTCAACGGCCAGGTGTTCGGCGTGCGCGGACGCGAGGTGATGTTGTTTTCGCAGCCACGCCCCGTGGAAACGGTGGTGGCCGGCACCCTCGACTCCCAGGATGCGCACGCCCTGGGCCAGCGGCTGGTGGCGCGCTTCGGCCATGCTCTCACCGATTTGGCCACCGACCTGGAACTGTTCAACACCGAGCCCATTGTCTGAAGGAAGCCTGCCCATGTCCGTCACCGCCCATCCAGAAGTCAAATCGGTTGCCGAATTGCGCCAACAGCCCGAGGACTACCGCGTGGCGGTGGAAAAGCTGGTGGTGAGCCACGCGGTCAACGAGCTCTATGGCGCACGGGTCTTCGACGAACCGGCCATCGCGCTGGCCCCCACGCCCTACGCCAAGTGGCTCACCTGCCGCGTGGCCATGGAGGAGTATCACCACCACGTGCGCTTTCGCGCCCTGGCCGACGAAATGGGCCTCGCGCCCGAGCGCACCGACCCGTTGGTGAAAAAGCCGCTCACCATTTTTCAGTTCGAGCTCAAGACCTGGCCGGAATTTTGCGTCATCAAGGCCATTGCCGATTACGCCGAAATTCTGCAAGTGGAAGATCTGCTGCACTGCTCCTTCCACCCGCTGCGCAACCTCGCGCGTCTCACCATGCCCGAGGAGAAATTCCACGCCAAGTTCGGCAAGGAACAATGCCTCGAACTTATCCAGGCGGGCCGTGCCGACGAGGTGCAGGACGCCATCCACCGCTATTTTCCCATCACGCCGGCCTTCTTCGGTGCCAGCAACTCGCGCAACAACGAAATCTTCCGCCGCTATGGCATCAAGCAGCGCAGTAACGATGACATGCGCGCCGACTTTCTCGGCCGCGTCACCGAGCTGGTGGAGAAGGATTTTGGCTTGCACCTGCCGGTGTTGCACTGAGCGGCTTCAAGAGCGAGCCCTCGGCGTCGATCATGAACCAGCCCGTGGATGCAAAGGCGGCGCGCCACGATTACTACCGGCGCATCGCCGGCCACGGGCTCACGCCCCTGTGGGAGCTCATGGCGGCGCTGGTGCCCGAGCAGCCGCGCTCGCCGTTCCGGCCGCACCTGTGGCGCTACCAGGACATCCGCCCCGCGCTGCTCGAGTCCGGCCGGCTGATCACCGCCCGTGAGGCGGTGAGACGGGTGCTGATCCTTGAAAACCCCGGCATGCCCGGAAGTTCCGCCATCACCCAGTCTCTCTACGCCGGCCTGCAGGTGATCCTGCCCGGCGAGGTGGCGCCCAGTCATCGCCACACCCAGAGCGCGCTGCGCTTGATCGTGGAGGGCGAGGGCGCTTACACCGCGGTGGAGGGCGAGCGCGTCACCATGCACCCCGGCGATTTCATCATCACGCCCTCCTGGGCCTGGCACGACCACGGCAGTGAGGCCGAGGCTGCCGTGGTGTGGCTCGACGGCCTGGACATTCCGCTGGTGCGGTTCCTCGACTGTGGTTTCGCCGAGAACCTTGGGGCAGAAGTGCAGCCCCTCACCCGGCCCGAGGGCGATGCCCTGGCGCGCTTCGGTGCCAATCTGTTGCCGCTCGACTGGACCCCCGCGGGCGCCACTTCCCCGGTGTTCGCCTACCCCTATGCCCGCAGTCGCGAGGCGCTGCACCGTCTGGCACGGGCCGGCGACCCCGACGCCGTCCACGGCATCCGCATGCAGTTCATCAACCCCGCCACGGGCGGGCCCGCCATGCCCACCATCGGCACCACCATTCAATGGCTGCCGGCGGGGTTCTCCGGCGCCGGTTACCGCTGCACCGACGGCACCGTGTTTCACGTGATCGAGGGCAGCGGCGAATGCTGCCTCGAGGGGGCAGTGCTGCCCTTCGGCCCGCGGGACACCTTTGTGGTGCCTTCGTGGACCGAGCACCGTCTGGCGGCCCACGGCGAGTGCGTGTTGTTTGCTTTCTCCGACCGTCCGGTGCAGCGCGCCCTCGGCCTGTGGCGTGAGTGGCGCGCCTCATGAGCGCCCCGCCGGGCGGCATCGTGGCACCCGCGCTGTTGGGTTTGTCGCCAGCGGCATGGTTCTCCGCCGTAGGGCTGCCCCTGGACGCCTGCGAGGTGGACGAGGCGCGCGAGTATCTTTCCGCCCTCGGGCTGCCGCAGGCGCCACGGGTGGAACCGGTGGCCTCCTGGGAGCACGCCGAACGCATCATCCGCAACCCCTCCTGGGATGGCACGTGGTGGGAGCGCGAAGAGCACGAGCGCCGGACGCTCATGGCGCGCTGCTTCGCGCTGCACGGCGAGGGCGTCGCCCTGGAGCAACTGAGCCTTTCGGCGGGTGTGGAGCACGAGGTCATCCACGGGGCGGCGGCCTTGGCGGCATCGCGGGCCGGCATGAGCGACCCGGCGCTGATCCGCGCGGCCGCCGGCGCCGCCAGCATGGCAGCCCATGGCCTGGTGCTCGCGCGCCTTGCCAAGGCGCGGGAGGATCACCTGTTCGTGCGAAAATATCGACTCTTCGAAGGCGGCCGCTGGCCCTTGGGCCTGGTGGGCGGCGTCTTCCACCTTTTCTGACCCCGGGGTTCCCATGAGCTTTGCTTTTCCCCCCCCCCCACCCGTAGCGGTACCAGTGGCGGGCAGCGACCATTTGTTCGCCGTGCATCGTGTCTATTGCGTGGGCCGCAACTACGCCGCCCACGCCCGCGAAATGGGCAAGGATCCTAACAAGGAGCCGCCGTTTTTCTTTCTCAAGCCCGCCGATGGGGTGGTGCCGGCGGCAACGGCCATTCACTATCCGCCGGGCACCAGCAACTACCACCATGAAGTGGAACTGGTGGTGGCATTGCGCGAGGGCGGGCGTCGCATTCCGGTGGCGCAGGCGCTGGGCAAGGTGTTCGGCTACGCCGTGGGCCTGGACATGACGCGGCGCGATCTACAACTGGCTGCCCGCGACCTGGGCCGCCCCTGGGATTTCGGCAAGGGCTTCGACGAGTCCGCGCCCATGGCGCCGCTCACGCCTGCCTCCCGCTGGTCAGGCCCCGACCGCGGCGCCATCACGCTGCACGTCAACGGCGAGCTGCGCCAGAGCGCCGATCTCGCCGACCTCATCTGGCCGGTGGCCGACACCATCAGCTTCCTGTCTGATTACTACACGCTCATGCCCGGCGATCTCATCTTCACGGGCACTCCCGCCGGTGTGGGCGCGGTGGTGCCCGGAGACCGCTTGCTGGGCCGCGTCGAGGGGCTCGAGCCCCTAGTCGTGGAGATCCTCCCCGCACTTTGATGAACGCCATGGAAGAACAGCATGACGAAGGCGGCCGCAAGGTCTGGATCGAAGCGGCCATCAACGGGCCCTGGGGACGCCAGGCGCAACCCAACATTCCCGTGGCGGTGGAAGACATCATCGCCGAAGGCGTGGCGTGCGTGGAAGCGGGCGCTGCCATCGTTCACCTGCACGCCTACGACACCGCCACCGGCCGGCAACGCGACGATGCCGACCTGTACGCCGCCATCATTCACGGCATTCGCTCCCGCGTGGACGCCATCGTCTATCCCACGGTGCCCTTCCTGCCCGAGGCGGAGGGTGCCTCGCCGCTTGCTCCCGCCGAACGGTTCGCGCATCTGGATGCACTTGGTCGCGCCGGGCTGCTGGAGTGGGCTGCCATCGACCCCGGCTCCTGCAACATCACTCGTTGGGACCAGATTCAAACCGACACCCACGGCTTCGTGTACCAGAACTCCGAGGCTCACATCCGCCACGCGCTGCGGCTGGCGCAGCGGCACGGGTTCCACCCGTCCTATGCCATCTACGAGCCAGGTTTCCTGCGCCTGGGGGCCGCCCTCGCCTGGCGAGAAAGCGCGCCCCTGCCGGTGTACCGGTTCATGTTCACCTCCGACTACAGCTTCGGTTTCCCGCCCGAGGATTTCGCCATGACGGCCTACCTCCACCTGATCGACCGGCTGGCGCCGGGAGCGCCCTGGATGGTGGCCGGGCTGGGCGTAGACATCCTGCCGCTCATCCCCCGCGCGGTGATGGAGGGGGGGCACGTGCGCGTGGGCCTCGAAGACATGCCCCTGGGCAGCGGTTCGCGCAATGTGGAGTTGGTACAGGCGGCGGTGCAGCGCGTGCGCAACATGGGTGCGCAGCCGGCCACGGCGGCCGACGTGCGCGCCACCCTCTCGCCCGAGTGAGCAGGTTGGCAGAAGGGCGCCGCGTATACTGCGCGCCCGTTCTTCCGTCACCTCCAGTGCCATGACACAGGCGGCCATGCTCGGCATCACCATGGGCGACCCATCCGGGGTCGGACCCGAGATCATCGTCAAGGCCCTGGCTGCCATGTCGGAGGAAGAGCGTTCGCGCTCGGCCGTGATCGGTAGTGTCGCAAAGCTGGAGCGCGCCGATCGCCTGCTGGGCACGGGCCTGCGCTTTGCCCACGCGCCGGACAGTGCGGCGGCCGGTTCGGTACCGGTGTTCCACGTGCCCACCGAAGGGGAGCACGAGATTGCCGATGGCACGCTGAGCGCGGCCGGCGGCGAGGCGGCTTACCGCTACGTGGAAAAGGCGGTGCACCTCGCCCAGGCCGGCAGCATTGCCGTCATTGTCACGGCCCCGCTCAACAAGGCAGCGCTGCATGCCGCGGGCCATCACTACGATGGCCACACCGAACTGCTGGCCACGCTCACGGGCACCAAGTCTTCGTGGATGCTGCTGGCCAGCGACAAGCTGGCCGCCATTCACGTCTCCACCCACGTGAGCCTCAAGGGCGCCACCGAGCGCGCCACCACCCAACGCGTGCTCGACACCATTCGCACCGGCTGGCACCACTACCGGTTTCTCGGGGTGGACTCGCCGCGCATCGCGGTGGCCGGCCTCAACCCCCATTGTGGCGAAGGCGGCATCTTCGGCACCGAGGAGATTGAGCGCATCAACGCCGCCGTGGCGGCGGCGCGCACTGAGGGCATGGATGCCCAGGGCCCGATTTCCGGCGATACGGTGTTCTACCGCGCACTGCGCGGCGAGTTCGACCTGGTGGTGGCGCAATACCACGACCAGGGGCACATTCCCACCAAGCTGATCGCCTTCGACACCACCGTCAACGTCACCCTGGGCTTGCCCATCCGCCGCACCTCCGTGGATCACGGCACGGCCTTCGACATTGCCTGGACCGGCAAGGCCGATCACAACAACATGAACGCGGCCATCGCCTACGCGCGCATGATGGCCGATCGCGTCTCCGTCTGACCGCGCCAGCGCGGCGCAAGCCCCCGTGGACGCCCCAGCGCGCATCCTGGTCCTCGCCGATGATCTCACCGGCGCCATGGATGCCGCAGGGCCCTTCGCCTCACGCGGGCTGACCACCCGCGTGGTGGTGCAGCCCGCCGGCCTGGATCCGTCCGTGCTGGCTGGCGTGCGGGTGGTGTCGGTGAACACCGCCTCGCGCCATCTCCCCGCGGCGCGAGCCGCCGAGCAGGTGCTTGCCGCCTGTGCCGCTCTGCAGGCGTCGCGTTTCGAGCTCGTCATCAAGAAGGTGGATTCCACCTTGCGCGGCAACGTGGTGGCCGAAACCCTTGCTGCTCTGCAGGGCTGTGCCCGGCCGCGGGCGCTGGTGGCCACCGCGTTTCCCGCCCAGGGGCGCACGGTGCACGCTGGCGTGGTGCACGTGCACGGACGGCCGCTCGCTCAAACCGCCTTCGCCCGCGATGCGCTTTCTCCGGCCCTCGCTGCGCCGCTGCCCGAGGCCTTCGCGGGTCAGCCGGTGGAGGTGCTCGATGGCCATGCCGACACCGAGCTCGACGCGGCCGCTGCTCAAGGCCTGGCGCAGGCCGCCCGCTGTCTGCTGGTGGGCTCCGCGGGCCTCACCGGAGCGCTGGCCCGCGCCCTGGGCGAGCCTGGCGGTGCCGTGTCCGAGCCCCACTGCCGCGGACGGGTGCTGTATGTGGTGGGCTCCCGGGCCGAGGCGGCGCGCGAGCAGTGTCAGACCCTCGTGCGGGCAGGCGCGGTGGTGCTGGACGCGCCCGCTGGCCACTGGCACGGTACGCCGCCGCCCGGGGGCGATCTGGTGTTGCTGGCTACCACTGCCGATCCGGCGCGGCCCGACGATGCCCAGGCCGTGGCGGGACGGCTGGCCCGGGCTGCCCTTGCGCTGGCCGGTTCGCCCGACGTGGGCGCGGTGGTGGCCACGGGAGGCGATACGGCCCTGGCACTGCTTTCCGCGGCCGGTGTGGCCAGCGTGGAAGTGGGCGGCGAACTCATGCCCGGCATCGCCTTCGCGCGATTGCCGCTGGCGGGCGGCGCGCGCTGGCTGGTGACCAAGGCGGGTGGATTCGGCGATGGCGATGCCCTCGCTGCCATCGGCCGGCGATTGCGCGGTGCTGATGCTGGTGCGGTTGCGGGCGCTGCCAACCCCGGCGGGCGCCTGGAGCGCATCCTCAATCCCGCTTCCATCGCCGTGGTGGGGGCCGGCGAGCGTCCCGGCAGTTCGGGTGGCGCGGTGCTGCGCAACCTGCGACTGAGCGGTTTCCGCGGCCGGGTGGTGCCGGTGAATCCCAAGGGCGGCGTGATCCAGGGGCTGCCCGCGGCTACCTCGCTCCAGGAGGTCCAGCCGCCCGCCGACCTGGTGGCGGTGCTGGTACGGCCCGAGGCCATCTTGGACGTGGCGCAGGAGGCGGCCCACAGCGGTCATCGCAACCTGCTCATCTTGCCGGGCGGCTTTGCCGAAGCCGGGGCGCAGGGCCGCGCGCGCGACGGGCAGCTGCGCCGCCTGGCGCTGGACCACGACCTGCTCGTGGCGGGCCCCAACTGCGCGGGCGTGGTGAATCTGCTCGACTCCTCCCGGCCCTTTGCCGCCACCTTCTTCCGCGACCTTCCCCGCGGCGGTCCGGTGGCGCTGGTGTCCCAGTCCGGCGCCATCGCCGAGGAGATGATCGCCGCCAGTCACGCCCTGGACATTCCGCTTGGGGCGGTGGTGTCGGTGGGTAACGGCATGCACCTGGCCATGGCCGATTACCTGGACCATCTCGGCGAAGATCCCCACTGCAAGGCGATTCTTCTGTACGCGGAATCCTTCGGCGATGCCGACCGTTTTGCCGCCGTAGCCCGCCGGGTGTCCAGCCACAAGCCGGTGATCGCCCTGGCTGGCGGACGCACTGCCGCTGGCGGGGCCGCGGCCCTTCGCCACACCGGTGCGAGCCCGGGCGCGGACGCCCAGGTGGAATCGTTCCTGGCCAGTGCCGGTGTGCTGCGCGTGCATAGCCTGCGGGAGCTGCGCCTGGCGGGCAAAGTGTTCGGGCTGTTGCCGCGGGGTGCCGGCGGGCGCGTTCTGATCCTGTCCAATTCCGGTGGACCCGGCGTGCTGGCGGCCGATCGTGCCGTTGCCGAAGGCCTGGAACTGGTGGCGCTGCCCTTGTCCCTCGAACGGCGGTTGACCGACACGCTGCCCCCCGAGGCGGCCGTGGCCAACCCCATCGATTTGCTGGCGGATGCGCGCGAAGACCGTTTCGAGGCCGCGCTGGCTGCGGTGCTCGAGCACATGCCGGGGCAGCTCGATACGGTGCTCATGGTGCACGTGGTGCCCTTCATGGTGGACGCCCAGCCCGTGGTGCAATCGCTGGCGCGCGTGGTGGCGGGCGCACCGGTGGCCGTGCTGCACTCCATGATGGGTACGCTGGAGCACAAGGCCCAGTGGTTCGCCACGCTCGCGCAGGCGGGCGTGCCATGCTTCGACGACACCGAGGACATGTGTATCGCCGCGGGCCTGCTATGGCGTTACCGCCAGTTGCATGCCCATCGGGCGGCCCCCGCAACCGAGGAAAATCCGTGAAGCTCTACAGCTATTTCCGCAGTTCCGCCGCCTATCGCGTGCGCATTGGCCTGGCCTTGAAGGGCATCGACTACGAGTACATCCCGGTGCACATCGCCCGGAGCAGTCAGTTCGAGCCCGAATTCGACGCCATCAATCCGCAGCACCTGGTCCCAGTGCTCGAGGACGGCGGCCGACGGTTGTACCAATCGCTCGCCATACTGCAGTACCTGGACGAAACCCATCCCGAACCGCGCCTGTTGCCCCAGGAGCCGCTGGCCCGCAACCGCGTACGTTCCCTTGCCCTCATTAGCGCCTGCGAAATCCACCCGCTCAACAACCTGCGGGTTCTCAAGTATCTCACCGAGGTGCTGAACATCACCGAGGAGCAGAAGCTCGCCTGGTACCGGCACTGGGTCAGCACCGGCTTCACGGCCCTGGAGCGGCGGCTCGCCAGCGAGCCGGGCACGGGCATCTACTGCCACGGCGACACGCCCGGCTTTGCCGACGTGGTGCTGGTGCCGCAGGTGGCCAATGCGCGCCGTTTCCAGGTGGACCTGACGCCCTTTCCCACCATCGTGCGCATCGACGCTGCCTGCAACGCCCTGGACGCGTTTCGCCAGGCTGCGCCCGCAGCGCAGCCCGACGCCGAGTAACCCGCCCGGTCCTTGGCTGCGGGGCCTGGGCTACAATCCCCGCTCTTTCGCGGACCCATGCTTGGGAGGGCCTGCACCGCGAAGCTCCCCATCCGATACCCGCCAGGAATCCCGCCATGAAAACCATGCTCGCTGCCGTGCTCGCCGCGCTGACGTTGCAATGCCTCCCCGCTGGCGCTGCCGATGCGCCGACCGCCGAAGAAGACAAGAAGTCCATCACCAACACCCTCGAGCGCTTCCATACCCGGCGCGCCACCTGCCATTGGACCGAGGAGATGGGCAAGTACATCTTCGAGTGCCTGCGGGCCAACTTCAACATGAATGCCCACTGGTGCCATAACGAGGCCATGGCGCTGTACTGTGGCGACGAGCAGGCAAAGGCGCCAGAGCCCGCCCGCCCGGCCAACTGAGGGCGCCCGCAGCCCTGCAGACAACCGCGAGGCCGGGCAATGCCCGGCCTCGTCGCTTGCGAAGGCTCGCGTGCTATTCTCGAAGGCAGTCATCTCACCGGAGTTCGCCCGTGAAACTGCCTCTGCCCATGGCTTCTGCACTGCTCGCCGTGGCGTTCTGCGCATCCTCCGTGGCGGATGAAGCCGCCCTGGGCATCAAGGTGCGCAAGCAAAGCGGCATTGCTTACATCTCGGGCGGTCTGGGCGACCAGGCCAAGGCCTTCGAACAGGTGGCCCCCAGGTATCCGGTGCAGTTGCTGTTCACCCAAGGCGGTGAGCACACCCAGATCAGCGGCGTCAAGGTAACCATCCGTGACGTCAAGGGCGACGCGCTGCTGGAGGCCGTCTCGGAGGGTCCGTTGTTTTACGCCAACACCTCCTCCGGACGCTGGACCTTCGAAGTCGAGTACGGCGGAGAAACCATCACCAAGACCAAGGACCTCACGGGTCGCCGTTACCTGGTGCTGGATTTCGATTTCAAGAAAGCGGACTGATCCGGCCCGCGGCGCACGCTGCCCGTGCGAAGGGGCGGCGCCGCGGTCAACCAACAGGGGAGGGCAGGGATGTCTCCGTCATTGCGACTGTGTGCCGCCGCCGCGGCGTTGCTGGCCACCAGCGTGGCCGCTGCCGACACGCTCAACATTCGCCTGGGCACGCCCTTCGTCACCGGCAGCAACCTGCACCGCGGTGCGGAGAAGTTTGCCGAGGTGGTGGCAGCGGAATCCAAGGGCGCCATCAAGGTGCAGATCTACGCCGACAGCCAGATCGGCGACATCCAGCAGCTCATCGCGGGCATGCAGCTGGGCACCGTGGACATGGCCTACCTGGGCCCCGGCAACCTCGGGCAGGTGAAGGGCTGCGGGCAGCTCAACGTCAACTACGTGCCCTACCTGTACAAGAGCAAACGCGCAGCCGAGGAGGTGCTCAACGGCGCCATCTTCGCCGAGCTGTTCGACCAATGCGCCCAGGCCGGTGGCGTGCGGGTATTCGCCGTGGGCGGTGATCGCAGCCCCCGCGCCATCGTCACCACCAAGGGGCCGATCCGCAAGCCCGAAGACCTGAACGGCATGCGGCTGCGCATTCCGCCCATCCCGATTTTCCGGGATACCTTCGAGAAGCTCGGCGTGAAGGTGGTGCCGCTGGGCCTCAACGAGGTCTACATGGCGTTGTCCCGGGGCCAGGTGGAGGGCCAGGACAACGGCTTCGACCTGACGCTGTCGTTCCGCTTTCACGAAGTGTCCAAGTTCTGGTCGGCCACCGACCACGCCTACGACATGGGCGCCTTCCACGTTTCCGAGCGCAAGTGGAAGAGCTACACGCCCGAACAAAAGGCCCTGTTCCGCAAAGCCGCCCTGGAGGGCGGGCAACTCGCCACCCGGTTGGGTGAGGAATTCGACGCCAAGGGCATGGAAGAGCTGAAGAAGGTGGGCGTGCAGTACGTGGTGCCCGACCGCGAGGCTTTCCGCAAGGCCTGGGCCGACGTGCACAAGGCCTACGAGGGCAAGGTCTGGCCCGAGGGGCTGGTGCAGCGCATCCGCGACGCGCAGAAGTAGCTGGGGTGCGGAGCCGAGGCGGGTATCCATGAGCCTGCAAGCCGCAGTGCGGTCAGCGCTGCGGTGCCTTCTCGCATGACCCCCTTCACTGCACCCCGGGGCTTGTCTTGATCGACCGCATCGACCACGCCCTGCGCCTGGTGGAGCGGCTCCTGGATCTGCTCGTGGCCGCCCTGGTGACCGGCCTGGTGGTGATCGTCGCCTCGTCGCTGGTGGACCGTCACGTGGTCACGCTGCCCATGCCCGCCCCCGACCAGTATGCCCGTGTGCTGCTGGTGTGGCTCACATTCATCGGCTTCGCGCTGGCGGTGAAAAATGGCGCCAACATCCGCGTGGACCTGATCGACAGCCGTCTGCCGCGGGCGGTGCGCCTTTTCCTGGAGGTGTTGTTCGAGCTCACCATGATGGCGCTGGCGGCGCTCATCGCCTGGCACGGATGGCGGCTGGTGGAGATCGGCCGCGACCAGGAGCGTCTCGGCACGGTCATCTCCGAAGCCTGGCCGGCCATCGCGCTGTTCGCGTCGTGCCTGCTCACCATGGTCTTTCTGGGGTTGCGCCTGGCGTTGCGGCTGTCGGGCCGGCCGGTGCCCCAGGCTTCCCACGTGGAGGCTGACTGACCATGCTGGTGTTGCTGTTCGTGGCCTTCATGCTCGCCCTGCTGGTGGGCTTCGACGTGGGCTACTCCATGCTGCTGGCGGCCTTCCTGGGGGTGGAGTACCGCGGCAACGAGGTGGACCCGGCCATGATGCCGCTGTCCATGATCGCAGGGGTGGACACCTATGCCCTGGTGCAGGTGCCTCTGTTCATCCTGGCTGGCGAGCTCATGAACCGCGGCGGCCTCACCCTGCGCCTCATCGATTGGGCGCAGGCCATGGTGGGCCGGATCCGCGGCAGCCTGGGGCACGTGTCCATCCTCACCAACCTGGTGATGGCGGGCGTGTCGGGCTCGGCGGTGGCCGATGCCGTGGCCACCGGCAAGCCGCTCATCCCCGCCATGAAGCGCGAGGGTTACGGCGAGGGCTTCGCGGGCGCGGTGATTGCCGCCGGCGCGCTGCTGGGGCCCATCATCCCGCCCTCCATTCCCATGGTGGTGTATGCCCAGCTCGCCAGCCAGTCTGTGGTGAAGCTGTTCATGGCCGGCATCGTGCCCGGGGTGCTGCTGGCGGCGGGCTTCATGGTGATCTGCTCCATCGTGGCGACGCTGCGCCACTACCCCAGCCGCCCGCCCGTGCCCTGGCCCGACAAGGCCCGCGCCACCGGCCGCGCTGGATGGGCGTTGCTCATGCCCGTCATCATCATCGGCGGCATCCGCTTTGGTCTCACCACCGACACGGAAGCCGCCGTGGTGGCGGTGCTCTATGCCCTTGGAGTGAGCCTGTTCGTGTACCGCGGGCTCAAGCTGCGCGAACTGCCCCGGCTGCTGGCCGATGCGGGCCGCTCCACCGGCGTGATCCTGTTCCTGCTGGCCGCCGCTGGCCCTTTCAGCTGGCTGGTGGCCGAAAGCCAGATCAGCACCACCGTGGTGGGCACCATCCAGTCGTGGTCCGACAGCCCGGTGGTGGTGCTGCTCATCATCAACGCCTTCCTGCTGCTGATCGGCTGCATCATCGAGCCGCTGCCGGCCATGATCATCTTCCTGCCGGTGCTCATTCCGCTGGGCGCGCAGCTGGGTATCGACCCCATCCAGTTCGGCGCCGTGGTGGTGCTCAACCTCATGATCGGCCTCATGCATCCGCCCATCGGCTTGCTGTTGTTCGTGGTGTCCAGCGTGGGCAAGGTGCGCATCACGCCCGTGATGTGGCAGGTGCTGCCCTTCCTGGGCTGGGCGCTGGTGGTGCTGCTGCTCACCATCGTGTTCCCGCCGCTCACCACCTGGCTGCCGGGGCACGTGCGCTGATCCCACGGGAGCCATCCATGCGAATGTTCCGAAGCGTCGCGCTTGCCGTCTGCGCCCTGGCTGCCGCCAGCGCCGCCGCCGGCGAGTTTCTGGTGGTGACCCCCGAGCGCATCGACTGGAAGCTCATGCGCAAGGAGCCGCCGCTGCACCGCGCCTTCATCCAGGGCAGCCAGGAGGCGGCAGGTGCCTTCACCTTTCGCGTGCGCGCCACGGCGGGCCACAAGCTTCTGCCCCACACCCATCCCGACGATCGCGTCATCACCGTGCTCGAGGGTACCTACTGGTCCGCCGTAGGGGCCGAATGGGACGAATCAAAGCTCATGGCCTTTCCGGCCGGCAGCTTCTACGTGGTGCCCGCGGGCATGCCGCACTTCAGCGCCGTGCTCGAAGGCGAGACCGTGTTCCAGGAAAGCGGCATTGGCCCAAGCCGCAACGACATGATTCCGCAGGTGGCGCGGTAGTACGGTGGTGCCATGACCGCCGCGGTGCTCCAAGGCGCCGGGGGAGCAATCCAGGCGGTCACATTCCATTTCGGGAATCGTCCAAGCTGCTGTGGAGGCTTGGGCAGCACCGCTGCCCCGGCCCGTCGCAGCCGATGACGCGCGCCGCGCGATGGAGGAACCCCCCTTGACAGTGCCCACTGAAGCGCAGTTGTTGGCCTGGACCGACGCAGCCGTTGCCGGTGACGCCGATGCGCTCGAAGAACTGCTGCGTGCGCTGAAGGATCCGTTGTTTCGGTTGGCGCTGCGTATCCTGGGCAACTTCGCCGACGCGGAGGATGCTACGCAGGAAGTCCTGGTGAAGATCACCACGGCGCTCGGCAGCTTCGAGCGGCGCAGCGCCATCCGTACCTGGGCGTTTCGCATCGCCGCCAATCACGCGTCGGACATGGCCCCTGCTCGCCGCGCCCGGCACGCGGAATCTTTCGAGTATCTGGCATTGAGGCTCGATGCCGGGGCCGCCCTGGACGAGCGCTTGCCGCTGCTTGCCGAGGCGGCCGATCCCGCGCTTGAACTGGAGGCCCGCGAGATGGAGCAGAGGTGTACGCAGGGAATGCTGCTGTGCCTGGACGTGGACGGCCGCACGGCATTCCTGCTGGGACAGGTGTTTGACTTCGATGCGCGCACCGCCGCCCAAGTCCTGGATATCGGCGAGGCGGCCTTCCGCCAGAAGCTGTCACGGGCCCGCCGCCATCTCGATGATTTCATGGGGTGGCAAGTGCGTGCTGGTGAATTCCCGAGCGCCGTGCAATTGCCGCAACCAGTCGCGGGCGGCGGGGCTTGCCTGGCCACAGCAGTTTTCGCGTACCCGGGACGGTGCCAGCGTTGATCTGCCCGCCGTCATAGCCAGCGCGCGCGCCAAACTGTCGCGCCGGCAACGCATCGGGCTGATCTGCCGCACCCACCCGGAATGGAGGGTGCCGGAGGAAATGGTGGATTACGTCCGCGAGGTGTTGCGACCCAGCACCCTGTTCAACAAGCGCCCGCCGCGGCTTTCCTGGTGCGGGAACTGCGGCAGTCCCAAGCCCTGGCCGTGCCGGGGGACAAGGCGTGGCGAACGGCTACGGGTGTTCTCGCAGGGATCGAAACTCGTTCGGTGCCACGCCCAGGGCGCGGCGAAAGGCGCGGGCGAAAGCGGACGGATCGCTGTAGCCAACCTCGCGTGCGATGTTGCCGATGCTGTCATGGGTTTCCTGCAGACGCTGCGCGGCTATCTGCAGGCGCCACCACTGCAGGTAGTCCGCCGGTGTCTGCGCCATCCGGGCGCAGAAGCGCTCGAGAAATGCAGTGCGCGACAGGTGCGACAGGCGCGCAAGGGCAGCGATGGTCCATTGCGCGTCGGGCTGACGATGCATGGCCGTCAGAGCGGCCGCCAGCCTTGGATCGGATGCCGCGGCCAACCACCCCGTTGCGGGACTGGCGTCTAGCAGCGCTTGCCGGAGAGCCTGAATGAACAGGATCTCGGCAGCCCGTCGCAGCACCGCCGAAGAAACGCCGCCGGGCCGAGCGGTTTCCCCGCGCGCCAGCGCGAGAGCCGGCGCGATGCGTGTGACTGCCCCTGTGCCGGCACGCAGGACGATTGCCGAGGGCAGGCCCGCCACGAGGGCTTTGCCCGCTGGCATGTCCGCCGTGAAGCTGGCGGTCAGCAACTGCGTTCGCGCGCCGCCGCCGCCGTAGGTGAACCTGGTGGCGTTGCGATCGCGCCGGTCTATCCCCGCAATCTCTGCCACCGGCGTGGCGGTCCGCCCTGGGCGGTCGGACACGGCATGGCGCTGGTCGCGAGGCAGCACCGCCACATCGCCGGCGCATAGACGCAAGCTCGTGGGCTCGTCCGCCAGATTCACCACGCATTCGCCTTCGAGCACTGCGTGCACCGCGGCGAGTCGCCCGCCTGGAAGTTGGATTCCCCAGGGCGCGGTGAGCTCGCTGATGCAAAAAAACCAGCCGTGAAACCGCAATGCATCCAGCACCTGCGCAATCAGCTCCGCCCGGGGTGAATTCTCTGCATCACCTTCCGTACTCGCTGCCGCGCCGGGCTGTGGCTGATTGCGTAACGTCCGGTCCATGAGTTTTCCGGGGAGCAATGGGTTGAAAGTGTCGCACGCCGGCCGCCGTCGGGGCCAACGGCTGCGGCGCCCATGGGACGGTGGTGTTCCTTTGCCCCGGCGCATTTCATGTTCAGCCCGTTGCTTCGAGGCGTGGTGTTCCGCTCAAAGGGAGGCAGTATGAAGCTGGTGGTTTTCGGCGCATCCGGCGCCACGGGTCGACACGTTGTACGTATCGCCGGGGCCGCGGGCTGGTCCGTGGTGGCATTCGTTCGCACGCAGGCGGCTGCGATGGACTTTGCTGGCGATCATGAGCCCATGGTGGGCAATCCCACCGAGCTTGCCGACGTCACCAAGGCGGTGAGGGGAGCCGATGCCGTGGCCGTCTGTCTGGGCATTTCGCGGCGCACGCGCTCGCCATTCGCGGCGCTGGTATCGCCGCCCGATCTCACGTCGCGCTCGGTGGCTGCCATCGTGCAGGCCATGCACAACGAACACGTCCGGCGCATCGTCTATGTCAGCGCCTTCGGCGCTGCCGACAGCTGGGCCCGAATGCCGTGGTGGGGCAGGCTGTTCATTCGGATCAGCAAGGTGCGCCACTCCATGGCCGACCACACGCGCAGCGAGCAACTGCTGCGGGCATCGGGCCTCGACTGGACCGCCCTGCGCCCCGTGCTGCTGGATGATGCGCCTTCAGCGCTTTCTGCTGCGCCCATGGGGCTTGATGGCCCCCGGCTCGCGAAGGTTTCCCGCGAGGCGCTGGCGCGAACCGTTGTTCATGTGCTGCGCGACGGCGCCACCTTCGGTCAGGCGATTGGCATCAAGGGGTGACGGACAGGGCATGCAGCGCGGTCACAATTCGGTTGCCTTTTCGTCCAAGCAGGGAGGCCGCTGTCTTTGGTGGTCGCAACCGCGAGGACCCATCCATGAAAGTTGTTACCAATTCCGCACTCGCCGCCCTGGCGATGGCCACTGTGGTGGTGGCGCAGACCACTGGCGCAGCCGCCGCACCGGTGGTTACCGTGGTGCGGGTGCCCAAGCCCTGGATCGCGCCCAAGGCGCTCGTGCCAGCAGGATGCGCGACACCATGGCCGAGTACGACAAGATTCCCGGGCTGAGCTTCAAGATCTATACGATCTCCCAGACCGAGGCCCGCTACGGCGGAATCTACCTCTGGACGGATCGCGCAAGCGCGCAGAGCTGGTTCAATCCTGCCTGGTTCGCGCGCGTGGAAGAACAACGCGGCGCACCCGGTGAAGTTCGCTACTTCGATGTGCTAACGGTGACTGACAGCACCCCTGGCGGCACTCCGGCCGCCAGCCGCAGCAATGCCGTGGCTGCCTTGATCACGGTGCCGGCGCTTGCCGAAGGCGCGGCGCGCGCAGCGCAGTTGCGCGCCACGCTCACCGAAGCTGCGGAGGGTCGGCTGCGGGAATACACGGTGGTCGCGGAGGGCCTCGCCGGCGTGGTGCTCCTGTGGCGCGATCAGGCGACGGCCGCGGGCTCCTTGAGCGACGCGTGGAGGGCGTGCGCACGGCAACAACTGGGCGCCGAGCCTGTGGTGGAGTGGTACGACGCTCCCGTGCTGCTGCCGTCCGCGCTGACAAGCAACGGGACTGCTGCCCAGTGACACCTGGCGGACCGGCGCTCGCTCCGCCTGCGAGGTCGTCACCGATGCCGCGATGTGCGGCGCGGTGGTACGTAACGCATCGGCCTTTGCCGGGATTCGCCGTAGCGCATCAGCACACGCGCACGCCAGGTTCACCCGTTTCCACGGTGCCGATCAGCGCGGCCTGATGGAAACCAGCCCGCTGGAATTCGTGCAGCACGGCGTGCACGGCGTCAGGCGCGCAACTCACCAGCAACCCACCGCTGGTCTGGGGGTCGCACAGCAGCCAGCGCGTGGTTTCGTCCATGCCGGCCTCGTCCACCAGATCCCCGTAGCCGGCCCAGTTGCGCCGGGAGGCACCGGTGATGAAGCCCTCGGCGGCCAGGGCTCGCGCGCCCGGCAGCGTGGGTACCCGGGCCAGGTCCAGGCGCGCGCGCACGCCCGAACCGCGGCATACCTCCAGCAGGTGGCCGAGCAACCCGAAGCCGGTTACATCGGTGAGTGCGTGCACGCCGGGCAGCGTGGCCAGCGCCGCGCCGGGGGTATTCAGGCGTGTGGTGCTGTCGATCATGGCGCGGTAGCACTCGGCTGTTAGGCGATCTTTCTTGAGGGCCGCGCTGTAGATGCCCACACCCAGACCCTTGCCCAGGACGAGGCGGTCGCCGGGCTGGGCATCGGCATTGCGTTTCAGGTGGCGCGGATCCACCAGGCCGATCACCACCAGCCCGTAGATGGGCTCCACCGAGTCGATGCTGTGGCCGCCCGCCACGGGGATGCCGGCCCGGGCGCATACCGACTCGCCACCCTGGAGGATGGCGCGGATGGTCTCCACGGGCAGCTTGTCGATGGGCATGCCCACCAGCGCCAGGGCGAACAGCGGCGTGCCGCCCATGGCGTAGACGTCCGAGATGGCGTTGGTGGCCGCGATGGCACCGAAGTCGAAGGGGTCGTCCACCACCGGCATGAAGAAGTCGGTGGTGGCCACGATGGCCTGCGTGTCGCTGATGCGATAGACCGCGGCGTCGTCGCTGGTCTCGATGCCCACCAGCAGGTCCTGGGGCAGCAGGCCCGTGGCGGTGTTGGCGAGGATGTCCCGCAGCACGCCGGGTGCGAGCTTGCAGCCGCAACCGCCGCCGTGGGCAAGACTGGTGAGACGGGGGATGGCAGAGGCAGGACTGTTCACGGCAGACGGGAATCGGGTGTGAGAGGTTTTGGCTGGAAGTCTACGGACACTCGGCGTGTCGTCGACGCGCCATCTACCGCTGCAACACCACGTCCAGCAGCTTTACCTCGAACAGCAGCGTGGAGTTCGGCGGCACCTCGCCGAAGGCGGTCCGGCTGCCATAGCCGAACTTCGGCGGAATCACCAAGGTCCGGCTTCCGCCCACCCGCATGCCGTCGATGCCCTTGTCCAGCCCCTCGATCATGCGCGCCACGCCCAGCAGAACCGACAGCGCGTGGCCACGGTCGAGCGTGCTGTCGAACTTGAGCCCCTTGCCCCCGGGCACGAGTGGATCGAACACGAAGCCCTCGTAGTCGATCACCACGTAGGCTTCCGGCTGGGCCAAGGCCCCCGTGCCCAAGCGCTGCTCGATCACCACGATCTTCGACGGTGGGGCGAGAGGCAGGGCATCGGCGAATTCCACCTTCTTGGACTGCGCCATGGCGCCGCTGGCGAAGGCGGCGCATACGAACAACGCAAAGGCGTGCAGCAGCACGCGGCGGTAGGAATCAAACATGGAGCAGTGCACGGATTTCCTTGGGTTTGGGAAGCTTGCTCTGGTCGAGCACGAGGTGGCGGATGGCGCGGGTCTCGAGGGTTTTGCGCACCGCGGCGAGCCGGACTGTCGCGGCGGGGGTGGTCACGTCCACGGCAGCACGTACGGAAAAATCGCTGCCGCACACGACCACCGCATGGGCATGGGCCGCAAGGCTGGACTCCAGCACCAGGCCCGGCAGCAGTTGGCCGAGCGGCACGCGTGCCAGGACGTGATGGTCCGGCAACGCCGCCTTGAAGGCAAGAAAGGCGAGTTTCTCGGCGCCCGTGAGCAGCACCGGCGCGTGCAACAGGGCCGCGGCGCTGGGCGCTGTGGCCACGGCCGGCGGGGGCAGCGCGGAGGCCGCCGTCAGGGAAGAGCCGCCGCCACCGCCAGGCGGCGAGGGGAGCACACCGCTGCGGTGTTGAGCAACGAAACGCTCCAGTTCGTTGGCGCCATCTGCCCCTTTGCCGCCCTCGCGCGGGCGACGTTGCGGCGTCATGTCCAGGCCGCTGCCGCCGCCCCGAAGGGAGCGATTGATCCGATACCAGAACACCAGTACCGCGGCAATAATGGCAAAACCGGCCAGGACCTTGAACTCGCTCATGGGGGGAGCGGGGAATGGGCGGCGAAAGAAAATAGCCGTTAGTGTACCCGTGGGCGCATCGGCTAGAATTTGCAGCCGTCAAAAAATTCCTGAAAGGATTCACCATGGGCGCTGGAGACCTGCGTACCCGCAAGGGCAAGATTTCCAATGGTAGTCATGGCAAGACGCGGCCCGGCCGCGCGCGGAAGAAGAACGCCCCGGCGCCAGTGGCCGGCAAGTCCAAGCCGCGCTAATCGTGGTGCCGGGACTGGCCCGGCACCTTACTCCCGGCGCAGCCCATGGCCTTCGATCGCTATCTGCGCCACGACCAACTCTCTGAGGCGCTGCGCGACCTGGTCGCGCAGCGCCCGGATCTTTTCACCCTCGATTGCATCGGCCGCAGCTTCGAGGGCCGCGAAGTGTGGCTGATGACTGCCACCCGGGCCGCCACGGGGCCCGCCTCGGACAAGCCGGCCCTGTGGGTGGACGGCAACATCCACGCCACGGAAGTCACCGGCGCCATGGCGTGCCTTTACTTCCTGAGCCAGCTTGCCGAGCGCGACGGCATCGACGCCGATGTGACCCGAGCCCTCGATACCCGAGCCTTCTTCGTTGCGCCGCGGTTGAACCCGGACGGCGCGGAGCTGGCGCTCGCCGACATTCCGCGCTTCGTGCGCTCCTCGGTACGCCCCTTTCCTTGGGACGAACCGCCCGTGGGCGGATTGAGGCGCGAGGACGTGGACGGCGACGGCCGCGTGCTGAGCATGCGCATCGCCGATTCCAACGGCCCGTGGAAAATCTCCGACCGTGACCCGCGCCTGATGGTGCGGCGCGACCCCGCCGAGACGGGCGGGCGCTACTTCCGGCTTCTGCCCGAGGGCACGATCGAGTGCTGGGACGGCGTGAGCCTGGAGTTGCAGCCGCGCCGCGAACAGCTTGACCTCAACCGCAACTACCCCGCCCACTGGCGGCAGGAGCACGAGCAGCATGGCGCCGGGCCGTACCCGGCCTCCGAGCCCGAGGTGGCCGCGGCGGTGCGCTTCATCGTCGCCCACCCCAACATCACCGGCGGCGTTTCCTTCCACACCTACAGCGGCGTGCTGCTGCGCCCCTACTCCCATCTGGCCGACGACAGCCTGGCGCCCGAGGACCTGTGGACCTACCAGAAGCTTGGCGCCCGGGGAACGGAGCTCACCGGCTACCCCAACATCAGCGTGTTTCACGACTTCCGCTACCACCCCAAGGAGGTCATCACCGGCACCTTCGACGACTGGATGTTCGAGCATCGCGGCGTGTTCGCCTGGACGGTGGAGATCTGGAGCCCGCAGCGCGAGGCCGGTATCGAAGACTACAAATTCATCGACTGGTACCGCGAACACCCCGTGGAGGACGACCTCAAGCTGCTGGCCTGGAGCGACACGGCGCTTGAGGGTCGCGGTTTCGTGGACTGGTACCCCTTCGAGCATCCGCAGCTGGGTGCCGTGGAGCTGGGCGGCTGGAACACGCTCTACAGCTGGACCAATCCGCCGCCGCATCTGCTGGAGCGCGAGGTGGCAAGGTTCCCCGCCTGGCTGGTGTGGCAGGCGCTGGTCTCGCCCCGGCTGGAGCTCTTCCATGCCTCGGCCGTGCGCCTGGGGTCCGATGCCTGGCGGGTGCGGCTGGCGGTACACAACACCGGCTGGCTGCCCAGCTATGTCACGCGTCACGCCCGCGAGCGGGTGCGCGGCGTGGTCTTCGAGATCGAGCTGCCGGAGGGGGCGCGGCTGGAGTCGGGGCTGCCGCGGGTGGTGGGCGGGCAACTGGAAGGCCGTTCCCACAAGCCCGCCACGCCCTCGAGCTGGGCGGGCTGGGGGGGTGACACCACCGCCGACCGCGCCCAGGCCGAATGGGTGGTTCGCGGTTGCGAAGGCACGGTGGTCGGCCTGTCGGCGCGCCACGAGCGCGCGGGCGCGCTGCGCACCAGCCTCCAGTTGGCCTAGGGCTTCGCTTTCCCGTCAAAGCCGCACCGGTACCGCCGTTTCCAGGGTGATGCCGAGGGGGTCGAGCCGGGCGCACAGCGCCATGGCCTCCACGCCCGCCGCCAGTGCCTCGCCCATGGTGCGTTCGTAGAGCGGATCGATGACGCCGGCAGGGCGCACCTCCTGCACGTCGTCGCGCTGCACGCAGAACACCAGCGCCGCCCGCGCGCCCGAGCGAACCACCTGCATCAGCTCGCGCAGATGCTTCGAAGCGCGCGCGCTCACGGCATCGGGGAACAGCGCCACGCCGTCCTGCACCGCGGCCGTGACGTTCTTCACCTCCACGTAGCAGGGGGGGCGCTCCGCTGCCGACAGCAGGAAGTCCACCCTCGATCCCTCCTCGCCGTAGGCCGCCTCGGCGCGAATGGAATCGTACCCGGCCAGGGCCGGCAGCCGGCCCGCGTGGAGGGCCTCGCGCACCAGTGCGTTGCTGCGGTGGGTGTTGATGCCCACGAGGCAGCCACCGCCCAGGTCGGTGAGCTCCCACGAGTAGGCGTACTTGCGCGTGGGCGAGGGCGCGTGCACCAGCCATACCCGGCTGCCGGGCTCGGCGCAGCCGAGCATCGAGCCGGTGTTGGGGCAGTGGGCGGTGATCTGCGCGCCATCCTCGAGGCGCACGTCGGCGAGAAAACGCTGGTAGCGCCGCAGCAGCGTGCCGGGCACCAGTGGCGTGTCAAAGCGCAATTGCATCTCCCGGACCTGGTTGGCTTTCCCCATGGCGGAAAGGCGTGTGTTCCCGCAACTCGTCCACGTAGTGGCCTACCCCGGCGGATTCGCGCGCCAGGAACTGGCGCACCGCGCGGCGGAACTGGGCATCGGCAATCCAATGGGCCGACAGCGTGGTCACCGGCATCAGGCCCCTGGCGAGCTTGTGCTCTCCCTGGGCGCCGCCCTCGAAGCGGCCGATGCCGCGCTCGATGCAGAACTCGATGGCCTGGTAGTAACAGGCCTCGAAATGCAGTCCGGGCACGAAGGCGGTGGTGCCCCAGTAGCGCCCCCACAGCGCCTCCGGCGTGAACACGTCCAGTGCGGCGCATAGCGGCAAGTGGTCGCGCCAGCCCGTCACCAGCAGCAGCGACTCAGGCATGGCATCGGCGATGCGCAGGAAGAACTCGAGGTTGAGGTAGGGCGTGGAGTGGTGCTGGCGGTACGTGGTTTCGTAGCAACGGAAGAAGAAGTGCCAGTCGGCCTCGGAGATGTCCCTTCCCACCGCGCGGGTGAAGTGCACGCCAGCCTCGCGCAGCCTGCGGCGCTCCTGCTTCACCTTCTTGCGCTTGTCGTGGTTCATCTGCCCGAGAAACTGCTCGAAGCTTTGGAAACCCTGGTTGTGCCAGTGAAACTGCACGCTCTTGCGCAGCATCAGGCCCTCGTCCTCCAGCAGCGCCGCCTCGGCGCCTGTGGGGAACAGGCAGTGCAGGCTCGAAACCTCCAGTTCCCCCGCAAGCTGCACCGCGGCACGGGCAAGCAGGCGGCGGTCTTCCTGGGCGAGGGCCAGCAGCCGCGAGCCCGTCACCGGGGTGAAGGGCACGGCCGAGAGCAGCTTGGGGTAGTAGCGTTGCCCGGCGCGCTGCCAGGCATCGGCCCAGGCCCAGTCGAACACGTATTCGCCGTAGGAGTGTACCTTCAGGTACAGCGGCAGGGCACCGGCGAGGCGGCCTTCGCGCCGCAGCAGCAGGTACCGGGGCGTCCAGCCCGTGCTGGCACAGGCGGCGCCGCTGTCGTGCAGCGCGTGCAGGAAGCCATGGGAGAGCAGCGGGTTGGGCCCGGCAAGGGCATTCCACTGGTCGGGCGGTACACCGGCCAGGGAGCCGGCAATCTCGAGCTCGGCGGGTACGGAGAAATCGGACAAAGGGGGCAACCTGGAAAACCGGCGTTTCACGGCCGGACTGCGGGCGGGAACGGGATGCGCGAAACCCCAATGCTATATTCGCGTGCATGCGAATCGCCATCGCCCAGATCAACTGCACGCTCGGCGACCTGGCCGGCAACGCTTCCCGCATCGCTGATTTCGCCAGCCGCGCCCGGGACCAGGGCGCCGAGGTGTTGCTCACGCCTGAGCTGTCGCTATGCGGCTATCCGCCCGAGGACCTGCTTCTGCGCGCTGATTTTGTTGCCGCCTGCGAGACCGCCGTGAACGACCTTGCGGCGCGCGTGCACGGTATCACGGTGGTGGTGGGTCACCCCAGGTCGAGCTCGGCGGGGCTGCTGAACGCCGCCTCGGTGCTGCGCGACGGCCGCGTGGTGGGCCACTACGCCAAGCGTGACTTGCCCAACTACACGGTTTTCGATGAGCAGCGCTACTTCCAGGCCGGACACGAGCCCTGCGTGTTCGAGGCGGGGGGGGTGCCATTGGGCGTGAACATCTGCGAGGACATCTGGGGCAGCCTGGGTCCGGTCACTGCCCGTCCAGGCGCGGACGATGAGCTCCGGCAGGATCAGCGATGGGATGCCCTTGCGCCCCGACAGGCGCGCGCCGCTGGCGCTCGGGCGCTGCTGGTGCTCAACGCCTCGCCCTATCACCTGGACAAGCAGGCGGTGCGCTATGACGTGGTGGCCGCCCGTGCCCGCGAGACCGGCATGCCGGTGGTGTTCTGCAATCTGGTGGGTGGCCAGGACGAACTGGTGTTCGACGGCGCCTCTTTCGTGGTGGATGCCCGCGGCGAGGTGATTCACCAGATGCCAGCCTTCGAGGAGTCGCTGGCGGTGGTGGAGCTCGACGGCGGCGTGCCCCTGCCCGGCGAGCGTGCCGCCCCCCTGTCCACCGAGGAGGCGGTTTATCGCGCCCTGTGCCTGGGCGTGCGCGACTACGTGGGCAAGAACGGTTTCCCGGGCGGCCTGGTGGGTTCCTCGGGCGGCATCGATTCCGCCCTCACGCTGTGCATCGCCGCCGACGCGCTGGGGCCCGAGCGGGTACGCGCCGTGATGATGCCCTCCCAGTACACCGCCTCCATGAGCCTGGATGATGCCCAGGCCCTGGCGCGCAACCTGGGCGTGCGCCACACGGTGCTGCCCATCGAGCCCGTCTTCCAGCAGTTCCTGCGCACCCTCTCGGACGAATTCGCAGGCCAAGCGCCCGATACCGCCGAGGAGAACCTGCAGTCGCGCATCCGCGGCACGCTGCTGATGGCGCTGTCCAACAAGTTCGGCGCCATCGTGCTCACCACCGGCAACAAGAGCGAAATGGCCACTGGGTACGCCACCCTGTACGGCGACATGGCGGGCGGCTTCGCGGTGCTCAAGGACATCAGCAAGCTGCTGGTGTACCGGCTGGCGCGCTGGCGCAACGCCCAGGGCCCGTCGCCCGTGATTCCGGAGCGCGTCATCACCCGCGCGCCCTCGGCGGAGCTGCGCCCCGACCAGAAGGACCAGGACAGCCTGCCGCCCTACGAAATCCTCGACGCCATCATGGAGCAGTACGTGGAGCACGACCGCAGCCCGGCGCAGATCGTGCAGCTCGGGTTCGCCCGGGCCGACGTGGAGCGCGTGGTGCGCCTGCTCACGTTGAGCGAGTACAAGCGCCGGCAGGCCCCGGTGGGGGTGCGCATCACCCCGCGGGGCTTCGGCAAGGATTGGCGCTTCCCCATCACGAATCGCTACCGCGAGCGGTTCTAGGGGCGCGGCAGCGGGCGCTATACTGCGGCGCATTCCCTCACTTCCCTGCCCGGCGCGAGGCTGCCATGAAGAAGATCGAAGCTGTCATCAAGCCCTTCAAGCTCGACGAGGTCCGCGAGGCCCTCTCCGAGATCGGGGTCACCGGCCTGACCGTCACCGAGGTGAAGGGTTTCGGCCGCCAGAAGGGCCACACCGAGCTCTATCGTGGCTCGGAATACGTGGTGGATTTTCTCCCCAAGGTGAAGATCGAGGTGGTGGTCACCGATACCCTGCTCGATGAAGCGGTGGAGGCCATCATCAAGACCGCGCGCACCGGCAAGATCGGCGATGGCAAGATCTTCGTCACCGCCGTGGAGCAGGTGATCCGCATCCGCACCGGCGAGACCAACGAAAACGCCGTCTGATCCGCCCCGCCGGCCCGCCTCTGGCGCCGCCGGCCTTCCCGAGTTCGCCATGGAAAGCCTCACCGCCTTCGCCCAGTTGCGCCAGATCGGCCAGAGCATCTGGCTGGACAATCTCTCCCGCGACATGCTCGCCGCCGGCGACCTGCAGCGCATGACCGATGCGGGGGAGGTGACGGGCATCACCACCAACCCGAGCATCTTTCGCAGCGCCATCGCCAACGGCAAGGCATACGCCGCCGATCTTGCCCGGCTCCGCACCGCCGAGCCCGATGCGGAACGGCGCTACGAGCGCCTCGCCATCGCCGATGTGCAGGCCGCCTGCGACGCGCTGCGCCCGGTCTTCGACCGCACCCAGGGCGATGACGGCTACGTGAGCCTCGAGGTGTCGCCCCGCCTGGCCTACGACGCCGCGGGCACCCTGGCGGCCGCGCGCCGGCTGCACGGCGAAGTGGCGCGTGCCAACGTGCTCATCAAGATTCCCGGCACGGCCGAGGGCGCCCTTGCCTTCGAGAACTGCATCGCGGAGGGCATCAGCGTCAACGTCACGCTGCTCTTCTCCCTGGGCCAGATGACCCGCATCTTCGAGGCCTACCCGCGTGGCCTGGAGCGGCTGAAGGCTTCGGGCGGCAGGACCAGCGGCGTGAAGGCCGTGGCGAGTTTCTTCATGAGCCGCATCGACACGCTCATCGACAGGCGGCTCGACGCGATCGGCACGCCCGAGGCGCTAGCGCTGCGCGGCAAGTCGGCGGTGGCCATCGGCAAGCTCGCCTACCAGGCGTACGGCGGGTTCTTCGGCACCGAGCGCTTTCGCGCCACGGGCGGGCGTCCCCAGTACCTGCTGTGGGCCAGCACCAGCACCAAGAACCCCGCCTACCACGACCTGCTCTACGTGGAGCCGCTGGTGGGGCCATACACCATCAACACCGTGCCCGACGTCACGCTCGCCGCCTTCCGTGACCACGGGCGTGTGGCCAGCACCCTGGGCGAGGGTGTGGCCGAGGCCCGGGAGGCCTTCGATGGCCTCGAGCGCCTGGGGATCGGCCACGAGGACGTGGGCGAGCAGTTGCAGCGCGAGGGCGTGAAACTCTTCGACGAAGCCTTCGACGCGCTGCTAGCGGCGGTGAAGTAGGCCCCTGCGCGGCGGAACCCGCCGCGCCTGCGCCCCTCGAAGCATTGCGGCGTCGCGCCCTGCAACCCGCCGCTTGCACCCCTATGAGCCACCGTTCCCAGGACCTCGTCCAGGCCACCCCGCGCGGCCTGTACTGCCCGCCGGGCGATTTCTTCATCGACCCGTGGCGGCCCGTGGAGCGGGCGGTCATCACCCATGCCCACGCCGACCATGCACGCCGTGGCCACGGCCGCTACCTGGCCGCCGGCGTTGGCGAACGGGTGTTGCGCGCGCGGCTGGGCGAGATCAGCCTGCAATGCGTTGGCTACGGCGAAGCGGTAACCATCAACGGCGTTCGCGTGTCGTTGCATCCGGCCGGCCACGTGCTGGGCTCAGCCCAGGTTCGCATCGACCATGGCGGCGAGGTCTGGGTGGTGTCGGGCGACTACAAGGTGGAGCCCGATGCCACCTGTACGGCCTTCGAGCCGGTGCGCGCCCACGCCTTCGTCACCGAATCCACCTTCGGGCTGCCAGTGTACCGGTGGAGTTCCGGGGCGGTGCTGTTCGAGGAAGTCAGCCGCTGGTGGCGCGGCAACGCCGCGGCGGGCCGGGCCTCGGTGGTATATGCCTACGCCTTCGGCAAGGCGCAGCGCATCCTCGCTGGCGTGGATTCGTCCATCGGCCCCATCGTGTGCCACGGTGCCGTGGAGGCCCTGAACCGCGCCTACCGTGACAGCGGCGTGCTGCTGCCGCCCACCCTGCTCGCCAGCCATGTGGCGGACCGCGCGGTGCTGTCGCGCGCGCTGGTGGTGGCACCGCCCTCCGCCCAGGGGTCGCCGTGGCTCAGCCGCTTCGGCGAGTATTCCGATGCCTTCGCCTCGGGCTGGATGCAGCTGCGCGGGGCCCGGCGCCGCCGCGCCGTGGACCGGGGCTTTGTGCTCTCCGACCACGCTGACTGGCCCGGCTTGGTGCAGGCCATCCGCGAAAGCGCCGCCACGCGCGTGTTCGTCACCCACGGCTATGTGCCGGTGATGGTGCGCTGGCTGCAGGAACAGGGCTGGGACGCACAGCCCATGGAGAGCGAATACGGTGGCGAGCAGGATGACGGCGCGGAGACGAGCGACACGCCCGAGACGATCACCCCCGGTGCGGCGCAGGACTGATGCGCGCCTTCGCCGCGCTCTACGCCGCGCTGGACGCCACCACCGCCACCCGCGGCAAGCTGGCGGCGCTGCGCGAGTATTTCTCCAGCGCTGAAGACGCCGATGCCGCCTGGGCGCTGTACTTCCTGGCCGGGGCCAGGCCGCGCCAGGTGGTGCCTACCCGCGTGCTGCGCGAACTGGCCCGCGAGGCATCGGGCGTACCGGAGTGGCTGTTCGAGGAGTCCTACCAGGCGGTGGGAGACCTGGCCGAGACCATCGCCCACCTGCTGCCCGAGCCGGGCGCGGGCAGCGATGCGCCGCTGGCCCGGTGGATCGAACAGCGCCTGCTGCCGCTGCGTGGCGCACCAGAAGCCGAGCTGCGCGAGCGGCTGCGGGCCGCTTGGCGGGAGCTGGACACGCTCGGGCGCTTCGTGTGGAACAAGCTCATCACCGGGGGCTTTCGCGTGGGCGTGTCGCGGGCTTTGGTGACCCGCGCCATCGCCGAGGCCGCGGGCCTCGACCCGCAGGCCGTGGCCGAACGCCTGATGGGCGAGTGGCAGCCCTCGGCGTCCCATTACCGTGCCCTGCTGGCGCCCGCGGGCGGCGAGGCACGCCTCGGCCGGCCCTATCCCTTCTTCCTTGCCCATCCGTTGCAGCAACCGCTCGAATCTCTCGGCCCGGTGGCGCATTGGCACGCCGAATGGAAGTGGGACGGCATCCGCGGCCAGCTGGTGTGCCGCGGCGGTGCGGTATTCCTGTGGACGCGCGGCGAGGAACTGGTGACCGAGCGCTTTCCCGAGATGGCCGCCATGGGCACGGCGCTGCCGCCGGGTACGGTGATCGATGGCGAGATCCTCGCCTGGCGCGACGGCGCGCCGTTGCCCTTCGCGGTGCTGCAGCAGCGCATCGGCCGCAAGCAGCTCGGACCGAAGGTGCTGGCCCAGGCTCCGGTGGCCCTGGTGGCCTACGACCTGCTTGAGGCGGACGGCGAGGACCTGCGCCCGCGGCCGTTCCACGAACGGCGCGCGCGCCTGGAGGCGCTGGTGATGCAGGCAGGCCAACCGGCGCTGGTGCTGTCGCCGGTGGTGACGGGCCATTCGTGGGACGCGCTCACCGCCCTGCGGGAAGGCTCCCGCGCCCGCGGCGTGGAGGGCCTCATGCTCAAGCGCCGCGAGTCCGCCTATGGCGCCGGCCGCGTGAAGCTCGGTCCTGGCGGCGAGTGGTGGAAGTGGAAGATCGATCCCCTCAGCGTGGACGCGGTGCTGGTGTACGCCCAGCGCGGCCACGGCCGCCGCGCCAGCCTGTACACCGACTACACCTTCGCCGTGTGGAACGACGGCGTGCTGGTACCCTTTGCCAAGGCCTACTCGGGCCTGAGCGATGCGGAGATCCAGCAGGTGGACGCCTTCATCCGCGCCAACACGCTGGAGAAATTCGGCCCCGTGCGCAGCGTGCGCGCCCAGCTGGTGATGGAACTGGGCTTCGAGGGCATCCAGCGCTCCGCGCGCCACAAGTCGGGCGTGGCGGTGCGCTTCCCCCGCATGCTGCGCATCCGCACCGACAAGCCCGCCACCGAGGCCGACAGCCTCGCGCACCTGCACCAGCTGCTGCATTCCGGAGACCCCGCCCCATGAAGACCCTTCCCTATCGCGCCGTCACTTCCTCGGGCGCCGTGCTCGACGTGAGCTTCGAGCTGCACCCCGAAACCGTGTCGCCCGCCCGGGTGGGCGAGCTGGTGAGCGCCGTGCTCAACGCCATCGATGCCCAGGTGGAGGGCCGCCCGCCGGCCGCCAACGGCGACGTGCTGCAGGCCGTGGCCATGGCGCTGGCGCTGCGCGCCGGCATGCTGCCCGCGCCGCGCGGCCTGCGCGAGCAACTGGCTCGCGACGTGGTGGAGCGGGCGCTCGAGAGCGTGGCGGGCGCATCGCGCGACCAGGCGGGCGTGGGGCACGCCTGAGGGCCGCCGTGGTCATGGCGCGCCCCGATCCTGCTGCCGCGCGGCCGCGCGAGGCCGACGCAGCCGAGACCCTCGCCGCGCGCACCGAGGCGTGGTTTGCCGCGCGAGACTGGACCGCCTTCGCCTTTCAGCGTGAGGTCTGGTCGGCCATGGCGGCGGGCGAAAACGGCCTGTTGCACGCCACCACCGGCTCGGGCAAGACCCTGGCGGTGTGGCTGGGCGCGTTGCTGCGCGCCGAGGGATTGAAGCCCTCCGGCGCCCACGCGCCGCCCCTGTCGGTGCTGTGGCTCACGCCCATGCGCGCCCTGGCCGCCGACACGGGCCGCGCCCTGGCCGAGCCGCTGCAGGGCTTGGGCCTGCCCTGGACCGTGGGCGTGCGCACCGGCGACACCGCCGGCGGCGAGCGCGCGAGGCAGGACCGCCGCCTGCCCTCGGTGCTGGTGACCACGCCGGAAAGTCTCACCCTGCTGCTCACCCGCGCCGATGCGCGCGAACGCCTGGCGGCCGTGTGCGCCGTGGTGGTGGACGAATGGCACGAGCTGCTGGGCAACAAGCGCGGCGTGCAGGTGCAGCTCGCCCTGGCGCGATTGCGGCGCTGGAACCCGTCGCTGGTCACCTGGGGCCTGTCGGCCACGCTGGGCAACCTGGACGAGGCCCTGGCGGTGCTGGTGGGGCCGGACGGGCGCGGGCGGCGGGTGGAAGGCCGCATCGACAAACGCCTCGCCGTGGATACCCTCATTCCAGCCACCATCGAGCGCTTTCCCTGGGCCGGGCACCTGGGCGTGCGCCTGATCGAGGCGGTGATTGCCGAAATCGACTCCGCAGCCACCACCCTGCTGTTCACCAACACCCGCTCCCAGGCGGAGCTGTGGTACCAGGCGCTGCTGGAGGCGCGGCCCGACTGGGCGGGCCTCATGGCCCTGCACCACGGTTCCCTGGATCGCGAGATCCGCGACTGGGTGGAACTGGGCCTCAAGAACGGCACCCTCAAGGCCTGCGTGTGCACCTCCAGCCTCGACCTGGGCGTGGACTTCCTGCCCGTGGAGCGGGTGCTGCAGCTGGGCAGCCCGAAGGGTGTGGCGCGGCTGCTGCAGCGCGCCGGCCGCTCGGGCCACGCGCCCGGCCGCCTGTCGCGCGCCACCTGCGTGCCGACCCATGCGCTGGAACTGGTGGATGCCGCCGCTGCCCGCCGCGCCGCAGCCGCCGGGCGCATCGAGTCGCGCCGCCCGCCGCGCAAACCCCTGGACGTGCTGACCCAGCATCTGGTGAGTGTGGCGCTGGGCGGCGGCTTCCGCGCCGATGACCTGCTGGCGGAAGTGCGCTCCACCCATGCCTACCGCGATCTGGGGGAGGACGAGTGGCGCTGGGCGCTGGATTTCGTCATGCACGGCGGCGAGTCTCTGGGCGCCTATCCCGAATACCGCCGCGTGGTGGTGGACGAGGCCGGCCTGCACCAGGTGCCCGATGGCCGCATCGCCCGGCGTCATCGCATGTCCGTGGGCACCATCGTGGCCGACACGGCCATGGAGGTGCGCTGGATGAGCGGCGGGCGCATCGGCACGGTGGAGGAGAGCTTCATCGCCTGGTTGAAGCCCGGCGACTGCTTCCTGTTCGGCGGCCGCGTGCTGGAGCTGGTGAAGGTGCACGTGATGGTGGCCTACGTGCGCAAGGCCAAGCCCGGCAAGGGCGTGGTGCCGCGCTGGGGCGGCGGCAAGATGCCCCTGTCCAACGAGCTGTGCGAGGCCATCGTGGAACTGGTGGACCTGGCCCGCCGGGGCGAATATCCGGAGCCGGAAACCGCCGCCCTGGCGCCGCTGTTCCACATTCAGCGGCGCTGGTCGCGCATCCCCGGCTCGCAGGAACTGCTCATGGAGCAGGTGGACACCCGCGAGGGCCATCACTTGTTCTGCTTTCCCTTCGCCGGGCGGCACGTGCACACCGGCCTGGCGAACCTGTGCGCGCTGCGCATGGGTCGCGCCCAGCCGGCCACCTTCAGCATCAGCGTCAACGACTACGGCTTCGAGCTGCTGGTGCCCGAGCGGCTGGACTGGAACCGCGCCCTGCGCGAGGGGCTGTTCTCGGCCGCGAATCTGGAGGAGGACGCCCTTGCCAGCCTCAACGCCGGCATGCTGGCCCGCGGGCGCTTTCGCGAAATTGCACGGGTGGCGGGGCTGGTGTTCCAGGGCTTCCCCGGCGAGTCCCGCAGCCGCCGCCAGCTGCAGGCGTCCAGCGAACTGTTCTACGATGTGTTCGAGAAGTACGATCCGCGCAACCTGCTGCTCCAACAGAGCCGGCGCGAGGTGCTGGACAACGAGCTGGAGCTGCACCGCCTGCGCCAGGTGCTCGAGCGCATCGCCACCCGCAGCATCGTGCTCACCCGTCCGCCGCACCCCACGCCCTTCGCCTTTCCGCTGATGATCGAGCGCATCCGCGAAAAGCTCAGCACCGAAAAGGTGGGCGACCGGGTGGCGCGGATGCTTGCCGATCTGGAGAAATGGGCGGGTTGAAGGCTGCCGTCACACCAGGCACTTGCCGTCGAAGAACGCCTTGCGCCAGCGGGTGACTGTCACTTTCTCGAACAGTCCGGCGAGGGTGAAGGGGTCTTCGGCAATGAAGCGCTCGGCCACGGCCCGGTCGTCCGTGTCCACCAGCAAGACGCCGCCGCTGCCGCCCGTGCCGTCGTCTTCGATCAGGGCGCCAGCAGCCAGCAGCAGGTGCTGGTGGACCTTGAGATAGTCCAGGTGGGCCGGGCGGGTGCTGGCGCGCAGCGCGGCGCTGCCGGGCTTGTCCGTGGTCTGGATGGCGTAGGGCATGTGGGTCTCCGGATGGGGTGGAAAGGGTTCGTGCAGCGGCGCGGATGTTAGACCAACCCCACGGCAAGGACCCGCGGCGGGTCCCGCGGGCGGGGCGCCGCCCGCCCTGCGGCAGCTCTACGCCTGGGCAAGGCGCCGCGACCAAGTAGCCGCTGTTCAGGTCGGCTTGGCGTTTGTATCCACGAGGGCCAACAGCGCAGCGGCCAGCTCGTTGCAGAGCGCCCGGCGGTCCAGGCCCATGGCGTCGGTGTCACCGCTGGCGATTGAATCGGCCACGGCCTCGAACATCAACAAGCGAAGGGCCGCGGCGGCCCTGAGCTTGGCGGAACCGCGCCGGCCGGTGAGCTCTACAACGGCGTCGATCTGCGCCGTCCGACTGCCCATGCGCGCCGCGCCTACCCGCTCGTCGTCCCGCGACAGCACGATCAGCGCGTGCCGTAGCCTCGACCATGTGGCGTGGTGGTCGATCAACAAGGGCACGAGCTGGTGGATGCGCTGCCGGGGGCTGATCGTTTGGTCGCCGAAGACCTGGCGAATCAGCGTCCACTCCTCCAGCATCCATCGCTCGTAGACGGCCAGCAGCACGTCCACCTTGTCGTGGAAGTAGTTATAGAACACGCCAGAGGACAGGCCCGCCCGTTGGGCGATGCGGCTGGTGGAGGTGGCGAACCATCCTGCTTCGCGGATTTCCGCAGCGGCCGCCTCCACCAGGGACTCGCGCAGATCGGTGCCCGGCGGCAGGGCTTTGGGAGGGCGGCCGCGCTTGCGCGCCCCGTGCGGGTCATCGCTCAAGGCCGCGGCCGCGCGGATATGGTGGCTGCCGCGCAAGCGCCGCCGGGATGCCTGGACCGGCGGAGCGGGCCGGTGCAGCCGAGGGCCGTCAAGGTGCGCCACGCCGGGCGCGCCGGGCAAGCACGGCCGCGATCCACAGCAAACCCACCACGAAGAACACGGCGCGCGCCAGATATAGCGGACGCAGAACCGGCGCACTGGCCACGAAAATCGCCACTCCCACGGGCGCCTGGATCCAGCGCAACACGAAGGCAAGCGCGCGCTCGATCCGGTCGGACGGGTCGAGAGCGAACGACAGCGCAAACAGCCCGAAGTAGCTTGCAACGAACTTCACCTGGCTGGCCACCGCCTGGGCCTGAATGGCGTCTTGCGATAGCGGCAATCCCTGCGCGGCCATGGATAGTGAAGACAGCAGGTTGGCATTCTCGGCGGCATCGAGAACCGCGGTGAGCAGCAGTGCTGCCGCGCCCGCGCGTGCGGCCACGGCGCCCTGGTGCGAGGGCACCAAGCCCTGCGCCAGGGCGCTGGGCAGAAGCGCGAAGAACGACCCATACAGAATCAGAAACAGGAAATCCACCCACAGCTCGGTCTTGAGCGCCGCGCCGTTGGCCAGCAGCATGGCCGTCATCTCGGCGGCTGGCCGTACCACCTGGTACTGCCCCTGGGACACCTCTTGAACGAGTGACAACGCCAATAAAACGGCCGCTGCCGCGGCTGCGGCAATGGCCAGGCGAACAACTGCGGACAGCGGGCTTGAGGACGGCATGGCGACTCCCGTGAGCTTATTTATGATGCATAAGTCACAAAACGCGTGTCAAGCATCCTTGGCGGTCAGAGGGGGCGAGCGGCGGGGCTGCCCTTTGCAGCAGGCAGCCCCGCGGGCGCACGGCGGCGCGACGGGACACGGGTGCTAATCTTACTGTGTCAATAAAAGTAAGGCATTATGCGCACGTCTTCGTCCTTTGTGTGAGGAACGATGAGTGCGAGCGAACGATTTGACCGGTACATGGAACACCTCGCGGCGGGACTTGGGCATTCGGACCGGCACGCAGGCC
>JADCHQ010000020.1 GCA_020248405.1 Rhodocyclaceae bacterium
CACGGCCTTGTCGATGCCGCGCTTCAAGTCCATGGGGTTCATGCCGGCGGCCACGAACTTCATGCCTTCCTGCACGATGGACTGGGCCAGCACGGTGGCGGTGGTGGTGCCGTCCCCGGCCACGTCGGAGGTCTTGGAGGCCACTTCCTTCACCATCTGGGCGCCCATGTTCTCGAACTTGTCCTTCAGCTCGATCTCCTTGGCCACCGACACGCCGTCCTTGGTCACTGTGGGAGCGCCCCAGGACTTCTCCAGCACCACGTTGCGGCCCTTGGGGCCGAGGGTCACCTTGACCGCGTCGGCCAGGACATTGACACCGGCCACGATGCGATGACGGGCGGAATCGTGAAAACGGACTTCCTTCGCTGCCATTGCTATTCTCCTGTGTAGAGGGGGGTTATTCGATTACGCCCATCACGTCCTCCTCGCGCATCACGAGGAGTTCGTCGCCGTCAACCTTCACGGTCTGGCCGGAATACTTGCCGAAGAGGACGCGGTCGCCCTTCTTGAGCTGCAGGGCGCGGACGGAACCGTCCTCCAGGACCTTGCCGCTGCCCACGGCCAGCACCTCGCCCTGGTCGGGCTTCTCGGCGGCGGTATCGGGGATGACGATGCCGGAGGCGGTTTTACGCTCTTCCTCCAGGCGCTTGACGATTACGCGGTCATGCAGGGGACGGATCTTCATGTTCGTCGCTCCAAAAAAAGCAAAAGTGCTTGGGTTTCAAATGGTTCGGATTGCGGCCTCGCCGCTGGCGCGGTACATGTGGGCAGTACGCGGCCATTTCAAGGGCCCGGGTGCCGCTAGAATCCAGGCCTTGTTCGCTGGAGGGGATGGCTCGGCGACCACAGAGGCGCCCGTGGCCATCATCACGGGCGGGGGAGGGGGCATCGGCGAGGCCACGGGGCGGGCGCTCGCGCTGCGGCGGTGTCGGGCGAGCATCTTGCCACCCACGCGCTGCGCCTGGATGTGACCGACGCCGCATCCGTGGAGGCGTGCTTCGCGGAGGTGGACGCCCGCTGGGGCCGCTGCGACGTGGTGGTGAACAACGCTGGCATCGCCAGGACCTTTCCGTTTCTCGACTTTCCCCTCGACAGCTGGAAGGCGCACCTGGACGTGAACGTGACCGGAGTGCTGCTGTGCGCCCAGCAGGGCGCGCGGCTCATGCGGCGGCGCGCCTGGGGCCGGATCATTAACGTGGCCTCGGTGGCCGGGATGCGCGCCGTGGGCGTGGGGCGCACGGGCTACGGCACCTCCAAGGCCGCGGTGATCGGGCTCACCCGTCAGATGGCGGTGGAACTGGCCGCCCACGGCATCACGGCCAACGCGGTGGCGCCGGGTCCGGTGGACACCCCCATGACGCGGGTGCTGCACACCGACCGCTTCCGCGAGGATTACTCCAGCGCCATTCCCATGCGCCGCTACGGCACCCAGGAGGAGGTGGCCGCCACGGTGGCCTTCCTCGCCTCCGATGAGGCCTCCTACATCACCGGCGCGGTACTGCCCGTGGATGGCGGCTTTCTCGCCTCGGGGGCGCACCGCTGGTGAGTGGGGCGTGCCCCCGGGCGGGCGACGGCGCAACCGGCGCCGTGGCGGCACGCAGAGGAGTGGCTTCGCCTGCCTCGGCTGTTCTGCTGTCGGTCTCTCCGTCAATTACGACTTCGGCGCCGTCGGTTCCCGTGCCACCTCTATCGGTCCGTCACAGACAGCGCCAGAAGACCCGCATTCAGGAGCCAGGGCACTACCAACAGCGCAATCAAGATGACCATGAACACCCAGATTGTCTTGCTGCTCTTCCTGTGGGAGGTCAGTGCCATTTCGCTGAGGCGTTGCTGTTCCTGCATCATCATGCGCTGGTTGCGCAGCGCTTCGTCCTGGATCGCAACCAGTCGTGCCAGAAGCTGCTGCGCCGACTGCTGTTCATCGCTGTTCATCTCAAGCATGCTCCTGCAACCGGCAGCGCCCGCACTCGATGAGGTGCTTGAACGCCTTGCGGACGGGCTTGACCAAGGCGCGCACGGGTGCAGGCCGCGTTGAGCCCCCCCGCGACAAGCCTGCCATCGCCGTTCAGCAAAGCGCAAGGGTAAGCGGCGGCGCAGGTCTGGGGGATCGCGGCTGTCTCTTCGCCTTCCGCGCCCACTGACCGTCGTCGTGATCCGAATCGTGTCCGCCCCCCTGCGGGCAGCCGGTCCCCTGCCAAGGCCTCGTGTCCACCCGCTGAGAGAAAGGTTGTCAGGCCGCCGGGGCGAGTCCGGCGGCCGAGAGGGCCAGGCCCGCCAGCAGCGCCACCACGATCAGCACCGGCACGCCCACCTGGAAGCGCAGCAGCGCCGCCAGCGCGGCGGCGCACAGCACCAGAGCCACCCAGTCGGGCGCGTGGCCGAAGCCCTCCGGCCACATCACGTGCCCGGCGAAGAACACCGCCAGGCTCGCGATCACTCCCACCACCGCCGCTGACACTGCCGCCAGGGGCGCGCCCACCCGCAGGCTGCCGCGCGAGGACTCCACTGCCGGTCCGCCCGCGAGGATGAAGACGAAAGAGGGCAGGAAGGTGAAGAACGTGGCCACCACGGCGCACAGCATGCCGCCGGCGGCCGGCCACGCCGGCCCCAGCACCTGCAGGTTCCAGCCGCCCATGAAGCCCACAAAGGCCACCACCATGATGAGCGGCCCCGGGGTGCTCTCGCCCAGCGCCAGGCCGTCGATCATCTGCGCGCCGGTGAGCCAGCCGTGGCCGGACACCGCGCCCTGGTACACGTAGGGCAGCACCGCATAGGCGCCGCCGAAGGTGAGCAGCGCCGCCTTGGTGAAGAACCACGCCATGGCGGAGGGCACGTCGCGGTAGCCGAAGGAGGCCGCCAGCACCAGCATGCCGGTCAGCCACAGGGCGCCGCCGCCCAGCAGCACGACGGTCAGGCGCGCCTGGGAGAAGCGCGCGTGGGGTGGAACGGGCGTGTCGTCACCCAGCACGGCCGGCGCGGCGGGGGCCCCGGACGGGTGCTTCGCTGGGGCGGGCGGCGGCATCAGCAGCGCTGGTGATCGCCGCCTCAGCCACCAGCCCAGCGCGGCGGCGCTGGCGATCACCCCGGGAAAGGGCAGTTCCAGGAGGGCGATGGCCGCGAAGGCGCCCGCGGCGATGCCCCAGGGCACGGGGCCGTGCAGGGTGCGCCGCCCCATGCGCACCGCCGCCTGGATCACAATGGCCGTGACGGCGGGCTTGATGCCGTAGAAGGCGCCCGCCACCCACTTCACATCGCCGAAGGCGGCGTAGATCCACGACAGCGCCACCAGCAGCACCAGCGAGGGCAGCACGAACAGCACGCCCGCCACGATGCCGCCCCAGGACCGATGCAGCAGCCAGCCCAGGTAGGTTGCCAGTTGCTGGGCCTCGGGGCCGGGCAGCAGCATGCAGTAGTTGAGGGCGTGGAGGAAACGCCGCTCCGAGATCCAGCGGCGGCGCTCCACCAGCTCCTGATGCATGAGCGCGATCTGCCCGGCTGGCCCGCCGAAGCTCACGAAACCCAGCTTGAGCCAGAAGCGCAGCGCTTCCCCGAAGCCTGGAGCCACGGGAGCCGCGGAAGATGGGGAGGGCACGTCAGCCACGCGCATCTTCCGGGATGCGTGGTGCCGACGGAACTGCTCGGGTACGGTGCGGTGGCTTGCGGTCTGGTTTCACGAAAGCTCCGTAGCGGGGCTCGGCGAAGGCATCGCCTCGGGTCAGCGGGGCAGGGCGGATGAAGGGCAGGCGCTGCCGCTGACAATGCCACAAAAGGCAGAAGCTGCCTGGCGGTTGCGCCCCGCGGGGTCGGCACCCTTGACGAGCGGGGGAACGATGGCCATTGCCCTCAGAATCCGAGCTTCGAGCCCGCACCCAGCAGCGTTGCCAGCCCCAGGAGCGCGAAGATTGCGGCGGCGATGGCATGCACCAGTTTCATGGGGATCTTGTTGGCGAGTTTGTCGCCGGCAAACACGGCAGGTACGTCGGCGATGAGCATTCCAAGCGTCGTGCCGGTCACAACCATCAGCGGCGAGGGATAGTGGGCAGCCATGGCAACGGTTGCCACCTGCGTCTTGTCGCCCATTTCCGCCAGGAAGAAGGCGGCCAGGGTGGCGCCGAAAACGCCCAAGCCACTGGCGATTCGCGCCTGCTCCTCTTCCAGCTTGTCAGGGATCATGGTCCAGATGGCCATGCCGATGAAGGACACGCCCAGCGCCCAGCGAAGAATTCCCGGGCTGACGACGTGGGTGATCCACGCACCCAGGGCGCCCGCAAGACCGTGGTTCACGATGGTGGCAACCAGGATGCCCAGGATGATGGGAACCGGCTTCTTGAAGCGGGCGGCGAGGATGAATGCCAGCAACTGGGTCTTGTCGCCGATTTCCGCAAGCGCGACGACCCCGGTGGATATGAGCAGAGTTTCCATCAGGGTTTCCATGGCGGCCTAAACGATTGAACGCGGGTTTACGGATGGCGAGGGGCAAAGGCACGCACCCCCTTCGCCCTGAGCACTGGCTGGAATGGTCATGCTGGCGCTCAAGCCTCGCGGCCTGGCGGGCAATTCAACGCGGATGGCTGTCGCCCCTGCCCGGCCTGCCGCGGTGCCTTGATCGGGCAGGTCACAGGGCCGCTCAACCAGGACACCCTCGCCTTGGGCACGCTAAAGGGTGTGGGCAAAGTCTACGTCCGGGTGGGGGAGGCTCGAGAGGCAGGCGCGCGCACTGTGCCCGATGGAGCGTAGAGATTTCATTCTCTAGTCACCACATCGGTTCCCTTGTCATCGATCTCGATGGGGACGAGGCTAATGGGGCCTGTCGGGCCGGTGCTCTGGTGGCCGTGGTTGACGACGAACCGGTACGCGTAAGTCGGTGATCTGCAGACCGTGGCCACTGCGACTACCCGCAGCACAAACGGAGAATGGAGACGGCTCTGGCCCGGAAATCGGCCGTTTCGGGCGCACCGGGCGCCACGCCGCCCGCAGCACATCCCGGCACTTCCCTGGGGAAACGCCACAAAAAAAGGGCTCGGAGAATTTCCGAGCCCTTGTAAGTGGTGGAGGCGGCGGGAATCGAACCCGCGTCCGCAAGCCCTCTACAGGCAGTACTACATGCTTAGCCTGGCCATTTGATGTCGCCCCTAAGCCGCCGGCCGGCGGGCTGCCACGGGACCAGTCACCTTAAATTTAACCCGCGTTCAAGTGACCCGGACGCGAGCGATGCCTCGTAAATGACTCTGCTCTAGCTTGCGCTAGCCGGCCCGAGGCCGAACCGGTGCAGAGTCCCGCGGGGATTAAGCCGCGAGAGCGTAACGGTCGTCGTTGGCGACTGTTGGTTTCCAGCGGATTTACGAGGTGGCTGGTCCTCGGCATGCACTGCACTGCTTCGCGACCCACGTCGAAGCCAAGGCGCCCCCGTTGAACGGGAATTCGGGACCGGCATCGGTCGGGTGGAACGGACGGCGCAACGTCGCCGGCCTGTTCCGATTGTGCCACACAGGTGACGGCGCAGTGCCCTATTTCAAGGGGAGCCACGCTTTTCGGGGGATCCGGCGCAGGCCCGCCTTCAGCGCATGCCGGCAAGCAGTTCCAGCAGCGCCTCGGGGTGCGCGATGAGGTGGTCGGCACCCCAGCGCTCGGGCGGTTCGCCTTCGCCCAGGTAGCCGTAGCCCGCCACCACGGCGCCCATGCGGGCCGCCCGGGCCGCCTGCACGTCGCGCAGGTCATCGCCTACGTACACGCAGGTTTCGCACTCGGCGGCCAGGCGGCGAGCCGCCTCGATGAGGGGCGCCGGGTGGGGCTTGGGGTGCGGGGTGGTGTCGCCTGCGACGATGCAGGGCGAGCGGGGTGAGAGCCCCAGCAGCTTCACCAGCGGCACGGTGAAGCGCTCCACCTTGTTGGTGACCACGCCCCATGCGTAGCCCGCGGACTCCAGCCCATCCAGCAGCTCGGGCACGCCGGGAAACAACACCGAATCGCGCATGAGCTCGGACTCGTACTCGTCCAGGAATTCGTCGCGCAACCCCGGGAAAGCCGGGTCGGCGGGCGTCACACCCAGGCCCGCGCCGATCATGCCGCGCGCGCCGCTGGAGGCGTGGGTGCGCAGCACCTCGATGGGCATGGGGCCGAGGCCTCGCCGGGCGCGCATGCGGTTCAGCGCGCCGCCCAGGTCGGGCGCCGTGTCCGCCAGGGTGCCGTCCAGGTCGAACAGGACCGCACGAATCATGGCACGGGCCTCCGTGCCTCGAGGATGTAGTTCACCGAGGCATCGCGCCCCAGGGCATAGGTGCGTGTGAGGGGGTTGTAGGTCATGCCGGTGATGCCGGTCACTTCGAGCCCTGCATCGCGGCAGAAGGTGGCCAATTCCGATGGACGGATCAATTTGGCGTATTCATGGGTGCCGCGTGGCAGCATGCGCAGCACGTATTCCGCTCCAACGATGGCGAAAAGCCACGCCTTGGGGTTGCGGTTGATGGTGGAGAAAAACAGCCGGGCGCCCGGGGCTGCGCACGCGGCGCAGGCGCGCACGGTGGCTGCGGGGTCCGGCACATGCTCGAGCATCTCCATGCAGGTGACCACCTGGAAGGCCGCGGGCTCGGCGTCGGCCAGCGCTTCCACAGGCGTGAGCCGGTAGTCCACCTGGAGCCCGCTCTCCAGCAGGTGCAGCTGGGCCACCTTGAGGCCTTTTTCGCCCAGGTCGATACCGGTGACCGTGGCGCCGCGGGCGGCCATGGATTCGGCAAGAATGCCGCCGCCGCAGCCCACGTCGAGCACCCGCTTGCCGTTCAGGCCGGCGAGGCGGTCGATGTGCTCGAGGCGCAGCGGGTTGATGTCGTGCAGCGGCTTGAATTCGCTGTTCGGGTCCCACCAGCGGTGGGCGAGGGCGCTGAATTTCTCGAGTTCGGCGGGATCGACGTTGATCATGGAGGCGGATGACCGTGGGGTGCGAGTTGGCCCTGCCAGCGCAGCGCGGCGGCGCGCAGGGGATCGGGGTCCATGTCCAGCAACGCGCCGTTGGCGACGCGCGCACGGCCCGCGACCCAGACATGGGTCACGTGCTGGCGGCCGGCTGCATACACCAGATGGGACAGGGGATCGAAACAGGGGGACAGTTCTGGGGCGTCGAGGTTCACCGCCACCAGGTCAGCCTGCTTGCCCGGCTCGATGGACCCGATGTGACCGTCCAGCCCCAGGGCGCGCGCGCCGCCGAGCGTGGCCATCTCCAGGGCGCGCGCCGCCGGCAGCGCATCGGCGCGGCCGCTGGTGGCCTTGGCAAGCAGGGCGGCGGTGCGCATTTCTTCCCACAGGTCTAGGCGGTTGTTGCTGGCCGCGCCGTCGGTGCCCAGGGCCACATTGACGCCCGCGTCCAGCAATGCCGTCACGGGCGCGAAGCCGCTGGCGAGCTTGAGGTTGGAGCTGGGGCAGTGCACCACATGGCAGGTCTCCTTGGCGAAGAGGGCGATTTCGCGCTCCTCCAGATGCACGCTGTGCACCGATACCAGGCCCGGCCCCACGAGCCCCAGGGCGCGCAGCCGTTCCACGGGGCGCACGCCGTATCGGGCCGTGTGCTCAGCCACCTCGGTGGCGGTTTCATGTACGTGCATGTGCACCGGCAGGCCCAGTTGCTCGGCCAGCACGGCGATGCGCTCGAAACTGCCGTTGCTCACGGTGTAGGGCGCATGAGGAGCCATGCAGAAGGACAGCAGCGGCTCATGCCGAAGGGCGTCGCGCATGGCGAGCCCCTTGGTGAGGTAGTCCTGCGGATCGGAGGCGTAGGCGGTGGGAAAATCGATGACGATGATGCCCAGCGCCGCCCGCATGCCGGCCGCGAGCGCCGCCTCGGCGGCAGCCGCGGGAAAGAAGTACATGTCATTCATGCACGTCACCCCGCCTCGCAGCATCTCGGCGGCCGCCAGCAAGGTGCCGTCGCGCACGAACTCGTGGCAGACATGCGCTGCCTCGGCGGGCCAGATGTGCTCGCGCAGCCAGCGCATGAGCGGCAGGTCGTCGGCGAGGCCGCGCATCAGCGCCATGGCGGCATGGGTATGGGCGTTCACCAGGCCCGGCAGCAGGGCGTGGCCGGGCAGTTCCACCCAGGTTGCGCCAGGGTATTGGTGCTTCGCCTGCTCGGCGGGCAGCAGCGCCTCGATGCGCGCCCCCGACACTGCCACGGCATGCCCCTCCAGCACGCCGCCCGGCGAGACCGGAACCACCCAGCGCGGGGCAAGGACGAAGTCGGGCGCGGGCATCGGTCTGGAAAAAACGAAGCCCTGCCGAGGCAGGGCTTCTCGTGGCCTGATCGGCGCCGGCTACTTGGCGGGCTTTTCGCCAGCCGCGTCGATCACCACCCGGCGGTTCGGCTCGAGGCAGGCAACGAGGGCCTTCTTGCGCTTGCCCTTGCAGTCGGCCCGGGTCACCACGAGGTTGGATTCGCCCTTGCCGGAAGTGACCACACGCGCTGGGTCGATACCCTTGTTGACGAGATACTTCTTGACCGCTTCGGCACGCCGTTCGGACAGCTTCTGGTTGTAGGCGGCGGAACCGATGGGGTCGGTGTAGCCGACCACGCTGATGCGGTCGTATTTCGCGCCGTTGAGCATGTCCACCACGCCGTCGAGCTTGACAACCAGCTCGGAGCGCAGGTCCGAGCGGTCGAAGGCGAAGAGGCCGTCGGTGCGCACGGTGACGGGCAGGGAGGTGGGCTTCGCGGGCGGCTGCGCTTTCGCGGGCTCCTTCTCCACCGTGTAAGTGGTGACAGGGAACTTCTCGGTGTTGTCTCCCGTGGCCGGGGCTGCAGCTGCGGCCGCCGGGGCCGCGGCGGCCGGCGCCACGCCCGGCGAGGTGTCAAGCGCCGCGGCCTTGGCGGGCGCGGCATCGGTGTCCGCCAAGGCGACCGTGTCCTCGTCCTCGTCCGCGTCTTCGGCTCTGGCTTCATCTTCCGGCTCGTCACCGGGCATCACCCTGTCGTCGTCGGGGATACCGTCGTCGGCCTGGGCGAGCGCTTCGCCGCCGTCATAGGTGGTGATGGGGAACAGGTTCGTGTTGTCTCCCGTCAGGGGAGCCGTCGCCTTTGCGGCGGGCGCTGCAGCCGGCGCGGCACCGGGCGCACGGTCAAGGGCGTCAGCGCTGGTTTCCCGCAGGGGCGGCTCAGCCTTGAGACGGGGGGCCAGCTCGCCAGTGGCGGCTGCTCCTTGGCGCTTGCGCCACAGTTCGAAGAGTTCCGGGTCGCATTCCTCGCTGGCGAACGCCACGCTCCAACGGGAGTCGCGCACGCAACTGGCACCCGCGCCGTCGCGCACCGAATTACCCGCGCTGTCGCGCACGTAGAAGCCCTTTTGGCCGGGCTTGAGGCCAGAGCCTGGTTGAACGGCCAGCAACGCTGCCTCGCTCGCCGCCTGGGCTGCGGCAGCCTGCTCGGCGGCGGCAGCCTTCCGGGCGGCGGCTTCCGCTTCGGTGGTGGCCTTGGCGTCAGCCGCGGCGCCGGAGCAGTAGGCGTTATCGAAAGCATGGTCAGAACCGCCCGCCGACACGCAGGTGCTGCCGCGGCCGTCGCGCACGGCGTTGTTCGACGAATCGTTGATCCAGGGTCCCTTTCCCGCCAGCTGGGCATGGCTCGCCACGGGGGCGATGAGGGAAACAGCAGCGATTCCGAGCAAGGACGTCTTGATGCGGAAGGTCATGGTGTCACCGTGCATTTGTCTTGGGTTGTCGGGTGATGGGAGCCCGGGTTTTATACCTCCCGCATCGCCTCACTAGAGGGCGGGAACCATCAGCTGCGACTCCTCAGAGCGCCGGAGAATATCACGAGCCCGCGAGGGCTCGAAGCAATGCCCTGCCGCGGCACCGGGAGACAGGCAGCGTGTGCCGCGCGTGATAGACTCCTAGGCTTTTCCCAGCGACGCAAAGCCACGCCTTCGCGGCTGCTGCAACCAAGGAAATAAGCGCCGCGCCCGCGCTGAATTTCCTCCGGCGCAAGAGACCCCGCATGGACACATTCGCCAAGGAAACAGTTCCCATCAGCCTCGAAGAGGAGATGCGCCGCTCCTACCTCGACTACGCCATGAGCGTGATCGTGGGGCGGGCCCTGCCGGATGTGCGCGACGGTTTGAAGCCGGTCCACCGGCGCATCCTGTTCGCCATGCACGAAGCGAACATCCAGTGGAACCGCCCTTACGTGAAGTGTGCGCGGGTGGTGGGCGACGTGCTGGGCAAGTACCACCCCCATGGCGACTCGGCCACCTACGAGGCGTTGGTGCGCATGGCGCAGGATTTCTCCATGCGCTACACCCTGATCGATGGCCAGGGCAATTTCGGTTCCGTGGATGGCGACTCGGCGGCGGCGTACCGCTACACCGAGTGCCGTCTCGAGCGTATCGCCTCGGAGATGCTCGCCGACATCGACAAGGAGACAGTCGACTTCGTCCCCAACTACGACGGCAAGGAACAGGAGCCCGTGGCGCTGCCCACGCGCGTCCCCAATTTGTTGGTCAACGGCTCCGCGGGGATCGCCGTGGGCATGGCGACCAACATCCCACCGCACAATCTCGGCGAGGTGGTGGATGGGTGTCTGGCAGTGTTGTCGGAGCCCGACGTTTCCCTCGACCGCCTCATGGAGATCATCCCGGCGCCGGATTTTCCCACGGCGGGCATCGTCTACGGCCTTTCAGGGGTGCGCGAAGGCTATCGCACGGGTCGGGGCCGGGTGGTGATCCGCGCCCGCACCCATTTCGAAGACCTCGACAAAGGCGCCCGGCAGTCCATCGTGGTGGACGAACTGCCCTACCAGGTGAACAAGGCGTTACTGCTGACTCGCATCGGTGAGTTGGTGCGGGAGAAGCGGCTCGAGGGAATTTCGGAGATTCGCGACGAGTCCGACAAGTCGGGCATGCGCGTGGTGATCGAGCTAAAGCGCGGCGAAATGCCGGAGGTGGTGCTCAACAACCTCTTCAAAGAAACGCAGATGCAGGACAGCTTCGGCATGAACATGGTCGCCTTGGTGGACGGCCAGCCGCGGCTGCTCAATCTCAAGGAGTTCATCGAAGCTTTCCTCCGTCACCGCAGGGTGGTGGTGACCCGGCGCACGGTGTTCGACCTCCGAAAGGCCCGCGAGCGCGGGCATATCCTCGAAGGCCTTGCGGTTGCCCTGTCCAACGTGGACGAGATCATCGCCCTCATCAAGGCTGCGCCCACGCCCGCCGATGCGAAGGCGGGGCTCACGGGGCGGCTGTGGCGCTCAGCGCTGGTGGAACAGATGCTCGCTCGCGCCGATTCGCAGCGCTTCCGGCCCGAGGGGCTGGCGCGCGAGCTGGGTTTGCGCGAGGGCGGCTACCAGCTCTCCGAGGCGCAGGCGCAACGCATCCTCGAAATGCAGCTCCAGCGCCTCACGGGGCTGGAGCAGGACAAGATCACCGGGGAATACCGCGAGGTGATGGATACCATCGCTGACTTGCTGGACATCCTCGCCCGCCCGGAGCGCGTCACCGCCATCATCGGCGAGGAGCTGCGCGCCATGAAGGAGGCCTACGGCGACCGGCGCCGCAGCGAGATCGCCCGCGACACCGCCGAGATCGGAATCGAGGACCTCATCACCCCGGAAGATTTGGTGGTCACCCTCTCTCACACCGGCTACATCAAGTCCCAGCCTCTCGCCGACTACCGCGCCCAGCGGCGCGGCGGGCGCGGCAAGCAGGCCGCCGCCACCAAGCAGGACGATTTCATCGACAACCTGTTCGTGGCCCACACCCACGACTACCTGCTGTGCTTCTCCACCCGCGGGCGGGTGTATTGGCTCAAGGTCTACGAAGTGCCCCAGGGCGGCCGGCAAAGCCGCGGCAAGCCGGTGGTGAACCTCTTTCCTCTGGAGGAAGGCGAGAAGATCAACGTGGTGCTGCCGGTGAAGAGCTTCGACGACGAGCATTTCGTCTTCATGTGCACTGCCCAGGGCACGGTGAAGAAGACGCCGCTGTCCGAATTTTCCCGCCCGCGGCCCAGCGGCATCATCGCGGTGGACCTCGACGAAGGTGATTTTCTGGTGGGTGCCGCCATCACCGACGGCCGCCACGACGTGATGCTCTTCTCCGACGGTGGCAAGGCCGTGCGCTTCGATGAGCAGGACGTGCGTCCCATGGGACGCACGGCGCGGGGCGTGCGAGGCATGCGGCTGCCGGAAGGCCAGCGAATCATTTCTTTGGTGGTGAGCAACGATCCTGGCCAGACGGTCCTCACCGCCACAGAAAACGGCTACGGCAAGCGCACGCCCGTCTCCCAGTACCCGCGCCATGGCCGCGGTACCCAGGGCACCATTTCCATCCAGATTTCGGAGCGCAACGGCAAGGCGCTTTCGGCGCGGTTGGTGCACGCGGGCGACGAGGTGATGCTGATCACCACCGGCGGGGTGCTGATCCGCACTCGCGTGGCAGAGATTCGCGAACTGGGGCGCAACACCCAGGGGGTCACCCTCATCGGCCTGGGCGAGGGCGAGAAGCTTGCGGGCCTCGAGCGCGTGGCGGAGGCTGAAGACGAGGGCGCTGAAGCCGAGGACGGGCCGTCCGGAGAGGATGAACCGGGCGAGGGGGGAGAGGCGCAGCCATGAGCCGGCGCGTGGTCAATTTCAGCGCCGGGCCGGCGGTGTTGCCGCTGCCCGTGCTGGAGCAGGTGCGCGACGAGGTGCTCGATTGGCACGGCTCGGGCATGTCGGTGATGGAAATGAGCCATCGCGGCCGGGAGTTCGAGTCCATCCTGGCCCAGGCCGAGGCGGACCTGCGCGCCCTGATGGGTATCCCCGCGAACTATCGCGTGCTGTTCCTGCAAGGCGGCGCAACCCTGCAGTTCGCCATGGTGCCCGCCAACCTCATGCCGGCCACCGGCCGCGCCGACTACGTGCACACCGGCGAGTGGGCCAAGAAGGCAATCGCCGAGGCGGGCCGTTATGGTGCGGTCCGCGTGGCGGCGAGCAGCGCAGGGAGTGATTTCAGGTGCGTGCCGCCGCGCACCACCTGGAACCTCGACCCGGACGCGGCCTATGTGCACATCACCACCAACGAGACCATCGGCGGCGTGGAGTACCACTGGGTGCCCGACACGGGTCCGGTGCCGCTGGTGGCGGACATGTCTTCGCACATTCTGTCGCGCCCCATGGACGTGTCCGCCTATGGGTTGATCTATGCCGGCGCGCAGAAAAACATCGGTCCCGCCGGTCTCACGCTGGTGATCGTGCGCGACGATCTCATTGGCCGCGCGCCGTCCTCCACGCCCACGCTGCTGGACTACAAGGCCATGGCCGACGGCGGTTCCATGCTGAACACCCCGCCCACCTTCGCGGTGTACGTGGCGGGTCTGGTGTTTCGCTGGCTGCTGGAGCAGGGCGGCTTGTCCGCCATCGAGCGGCACAACCGCGCCAAGGCGGCGCTACTCTACGGCGTGATCGACGCCAGCGGCGGCTTCTACACCAATCCCGTGGAACCCTCCGACCGCTCGCTCATGAACATCCCTTTCCGGCTGCGCGACGATGCGCTGGACGGGCCGTTCCTGAAGTCCGCGGCAGCGGAAGGTCTCGTGCAGCTTAAGGGCCACCGCTCCGTGGGCGGCATGCGCGCCTCGGTGTACAACGCCATGCCCATGGCCGGCGTGGAGGCCCTGGCGGGTTTCATGCAGGTGTTTGCGCGCCGGCATGGCTGAATTCCGGGTCCTGACCCTCAACAGCATCTCGGCCCGGGGGCTTGCGCGGCTGCCGGCCGATCGCTTCGAGCACGGCGCTGCCCTGGCCAATCCCCATGCCATCCTGGTGCGCTCCGCCGACCTGCATGCCCTGGAACTGCCCGCGTCGCTGCTGGCCGTGGGCAGGGCGGGCGCGGGCACGAACAACATTCCCGTGGCGCGGCTCAGCGAGCGCGGCGTGCCCGTCTTCAATGCGCCCGGGGCGAACGCCAACGCCGTGAAGGAACTGGTGCTCGCCGGTTTGCTGCTTGCGGCGCGTAACATCGCACCGGCCCTGCAGTTCGTCCAGGCGCTGTCGGGAGACGACGAGTCCCTGGAGCGCGCGGTGGAAGATGGCAAGAAGGCTTTCGCCGGGTTCGAACTGGCGGGGCGCACCCTTGCCGTGATGGGTCTGGGCCGCATCGGCAGCCTGGTGGCAGACGCCGCCATTCATCTCGGCATGCACGTGATCGGCTACGACCCCGAGATCACCGTGGAGGCCGCCTGGAACCTGCCGCAGCAGGTCCGAAGGGCCCACGGTATCGATGAACTGCTGCGCCACGCTGACTTCGTCACCCTGCACGTGCCGCTCGTGCCCGCGACCCGAGGGGTGATCAACGGCGAGCGCCTGGCGCAGATGAAGCAGGGGGCCGTACTGCTCAACTTTGCGCGCGACGCCATCGTGGATGCGCCGGCAGTGGTCCAGGCGCTTGGTGCCAGGCGGTTGCGCGGGTACGTTTGCGACTTCCCGGCGGGCGCGCTCATGGGGCAGCCCGGTGTGCTGTGCCTGCCGCACCTCGGGGCCTCAACCCGCGAAGCCGAAGAGAATTGCGCGGTGATGGTGACGGACACCCTTCGGGACTTCCTCGACAACGGCAACATCCGCCACTCGGTGAATTTCCCCGATGTATCCATGGCCCGCGAAGTGCCCCACCGTGTTGCCATCGTTCACGCTAATGTGCCCAACATGCTGGGGCAGATCTCCACCTCCATGGCACTTGCTGGCATCAACATCCACAACATGCTCAACAAGTCGCGCCACGACATGGCGTACACCCTCGTGGATGCCGACACCCCTGTGCCGGCGCCGGCGGTGGAGTCGGTGCGCGCCATCGGCGGTGTTCTGTCGGTGCGGGCGCTATCACGGCTAGGGTGACTGATGGATGAAGCCATCCGGCAGCTGCGCGAACGTATCGATGCGCTCGATGCCGAGTTGCTCGAGCGCATGAACGAGCGTGCCCGTTGCGCGGCGCGCATCGGCGAGCTCAAGGGTGAGAGCGCCGTGTACCGGCCCGAGCGCGAGGCGCAGGTGCTGCGCCGCCTCACGCAGATCAACGCGGGGCCGTTGCCGCCGCAGGCGATCCAGCATCTGTTCACCGAGCTCATCTCTGCCTGCCGGGCACTGGAGCGCCGCCCGGTGGTTGCCTATCTCGGCCCGCGCGGCACCTTCAGCGAAGAAGCGGTGCTGCGGCAGTTCGGCGCAGCTGCCGATGGCCTGCCCGTGGCCTCCATCTCCGAGGTGTTTCGAGCCGTGGCCGCCGGAGAGGCCAGCTACGGGGTGGTGCCTGTTGAAAACTCCACCGAGGGCGGCGTGGGACAGACGCTCGACGAGATGGCGGCCTCGCCGTTGCGAATCTGCGCCGAGGTGCAATTGCCCATCCACCACTGTTTGCTGGCCCGGGAAGCCTCCCTGGACGGGCTTTCCACGGTGTATGCCCATGCGCAGGCGCTGGCCCAGTGCAACCGCTGGCTGACCCGCCACCTTCCCGCGGCCGAGCACGTGGCCTTGTCCAGCAATGCCGAGGCGGCCCGGCGCGCCGCTGGCCAGCCCCACGCCGCTGCCATTGCCTCCGCCGCCGCGGCCCCTTTGTATGGGTTGGAGGTGGTCCGCGCCAACATCGAGGACGAGCCCGGCAACACCACGCGCTTCCTGGTGCTGGGCTCCCAGGCCGTCGCGGCCTCCGGGCGGGACCGTACCTCCCTCGTCATGGCTGCTGCCAACCGGCCGGGCGGCCTGCTGCAGCTGCTGGTGCCCCTCGCCCGCCACGGCGTGAGCATGACGCGCCTCGAATCGCGCCCCTCGCGATTGGGCAAGTGGGACTACCTGTTTTTCGTGGACCTGGAAGGCCACGAGAGCGATTCCGCAGTGGCTGCCGCCCTCGCCGAGGTGGGCGAAAAGGCGGCGTTCTGCAAGATTCTCGGCGCCTATCCGGTGGCCGTGGCCTGAATACAAACTCTGACGCCCCACATCATGATCGACGCTTGTGAGCGTGCCCCGGCCTGGATCCGGACTTTTGCCCCCTATGTGCCCGGCAAGCCTGCCTCGGAGCTGGCTCGCGAACTGGGTCTCGATGAAGCGGGCATCGTCAAGCTCGCCTCCAACGAAAATCCCTTGGGCGTCAGCCCCAAGGCTGCCAGCGCCATGCGGGCCGCCCTCGCCGACCTGGCGCGCTATCCCGACGCCAACGGCTTCGCGCTCAAGAGCGCCATCGCTGCCCACCATGGGGTTGACATGGCGGCCATCGTGCTGGGCAATGGCTCCAACGACGTGCTCGAACTGGCGGCGCGCACCTTCCTGGCGCCGGGCGCCAGCGCGGTGTTCTCGCGCCACGCGTTCGCGGTGTACGCCCTGTCGGTGCAGGCCGTGGGGGCCACGGCCATCGAGGTCCCGGCGCGCGATTTCGGTCACGACCTGGAGGCCATGGCCAGCGCGGTGCGCGCCGATACCCGCATGCTGTTCGTTGCCAACCCCAACAATCCCACCGGCACTTTCGTCACGGGCGAGGCGCTCTGCGCTTTGCTCGCACGGGTTCCCCGCAACGTGGTGGTGGTGCTGGACGAGGCCTACACGGAGTATCTCCGCGACGAGGATCGCTACGACGCCATCTCCTGGTTGCAGCGCCACGAAAATCTGGTGATCACCCGCACCTTCTCCAAGGCCTACGGCCTGGCTGGCATGCGGGTCGGGTTTGCGCTGGCGCATCCGGATGTGGCCGATCTGATGAATCGCATTCGCCAGCCGTTCAACGTCAACACGGTTGCCCAGGCGGGTGCCATCGCATGCCTTGAGGACACCGACTACGTGGCGCGCAGCCGGCGCATGAACGACGAGGGCATGGCTCAGCTGGAGGCTGGTTTTGCGCGCCTTGGCTTGCCCGTCATTCCCTCGCGGGGCAATTTTGTCTGCGTGCGTGTGGGCAACGGCGCCGCGGTTTTCGGATCGCTGCTTCGCGAGGGTGTGATCGTCCGGCCCGTGGGCGGCTACGCCATGCCCGAGTGGTTGCGCGTGAGCGTGGGACTGCCCTCCGAAAACGAGCGTTGTCTCGACGCCCTGCGAGCGGTGCTCGCCCCTGGGCATCGTTGAGCGCTGCGGCCGTGCGGTTCGAACGCCTCGCCGTGATTGGCGTGGGATTGATTGGCGGCTCCTGCGCTCTTGCGCTCAGGCGCGCCGGTGCGGTGGCGCGCGTGGTGGGCATCGGCCGCGGCCGCGAGAATCTTGAGCGCGCACTGGCGCTCGGCGTGGTGGATGAGATTTCCCAGGATCCGGTGGCGGGCGTGCGGGATGCCGATGCGGTGCTGGTGGCCGCGCCCGTGGGGCAGTTCCCAGGGCTGTTCTCCGCCTGCGTGCCGGCGCTCGCGCCCGGTGCCTTCGTCACCGACGGGGGCAGCACCAAGCAAGATGTGGTGGCGGCGGCCCGGGCCGCTTTCGGCGCCGCACTGCCGCGCTTCGTGCCCGCACATCCCATCGCCGGCGCCGAGACCTCCGGGGTGCAGGCTGCCCGCGCGGATTTGTTCGACGGCCGCCACGTGGTGCTCACGCCCCTGCCGGAAACCGATGCGAGCTGCGTGCAACGCGCTCGGGCATTCTGGGAGGGCTGCGGAGCGCGCGTATCGCAAATGACCCCGGAGGGCCACGACGCGTTGTTCGCGGCCGTCAGCCACTTGCCCCATCTGCTTGCCTATGCCCTGGTAGCCATGGTGGCGCAGCGCCCCGACGCGGCGCAGCTGTTCGGTTTCGCCGCCGGGGGCTTTCGCGACTTCACCCGCATCGCCTCCAGTTCGCCCGAAATGTGGCGCGACATCCTGCTCGCCAATCGTCAAGCCGTGATGGCGGAGATCGACCACTATCAGGACGCGCTGGAGGGCCTGCGCGCCATGCTCGCGGCGCGCGACGGCCATGCCCTGGAGACCGTGCTCAGCGAGGCCCGCGAGGCCCGCGAGGCCTGGATTCGCGGAGGCGACCAGTGAGTGGCATTCATCCGGCCTTCCTAGATCTGGCGCCCCTGGCAGCGGCCGCGGGCACGGTGCGGCTGCCTGGCTCGAAGAGCCTCTCCAACCGCACGCTGCTGCTGGCCGGACTGGCCGAGGGCATCACGGAGATTCGCGACCTGCTCGATTCCGACGACACCGCCCGCATGCTCGAAGCGCTCGCCACCTTGGGGGTGCGGGTGGAGGGAGACCCTGCCTCGGGCACGGTGCGCGTGCATGGCTGTGGCGGGCGCTTTCCGGTAGACGAGGCCGAGCTGTTCCTGGGCAACGCCGGCACGGCCTTTCGTCCGCTCACGGCGGTGCTGGCCCTGAATGGGGGCCGTTACCGGCTACGCGGTGTGGCCCGCATGCACGAGCGGCCCATCGGCGACCTGGTGGAGGCACTGCGTGCCATGGGGGCCAGCATCCACTACGAGGCCGTGGAGGGCTTCCCGCCGCTGCGCATCGAGGCGGCGTCGGTTAGGGCCCCGGACACGCTGCGGGTACGCGGCGATGTGTCCAGCCAGTTCTTGTCGGCGTTGCTCATGGCGCTGCCGCTCACGGGACGCGCAGCGGCCGTGGAGGTGGAAGGCGAACTCATTTCCAAGCCCTATGTGGATATCACGCTCAACACCCTGGCGCGCTTCGGCGTGTCAGTGGGGCGCCAGGGCTACCAGCGCTTCGAGTTGCCCGCGGGCTCGCGTTACCGCAGCCCGGGCGTGGTGCACGTGGAAGGCGACGCATCGGGTGCGTCTTACTTCCTCGCCGCTGGTGCGGTGGGCGGTGGTCCGGTGCGGGTGGAGGGCGTGGGCCGTGGCAGCATCCAGGGCGACGTGCGCTTTGCCGACGCCCTCGAAGGCCTCGGAGCGCAGGTGCGCTGGGGAGACAACTGGATCGAGGCCTCGGCGCCGGCCAGTGGCCGCTTGAAGGCCTTCGATCTCGATCTCAATCACATCCCCGATGCTGCCATGACCCTTGCGGTGGTGGCGCTGTTTACCGACGGCCCGTGCCGCTTGCGCAACATCGCCAGTTGGCGCGTCAAGGAAACCGACCGCATCGCGGCCATGGCCAACGAACTGCGCAAGCTCGGCGCGCTCGTGGTGGAGCACCCCGACCAGTTGGAAGTGCAATCGCCCGCCCTGCTGCGCGGCGCGGCCATCGAAACCTATGACGATCACCGCATGGCCATGTGCCTCTCCCTGGCGGCGTTGGGCGGGGTTCCAGTGCGAATCATCGATCCCGGGTGCGTGGCCAAGACCTTTCCAGACTATTTCGAGCGCTTCGCCGAGGTTGGCCAGCCGGCCCGGGTGCCGGTGATCGCCATTGACGGCCCTTCGGCTTCGGGCAAAGGCACGGTCGCGGATCGAGTGGCCCAGGTGCTCGGATGGCGTTACCTGGACAGCGGGGCCGTGTATCGTCTGGTGGGGCTGGCTGCAATACGCGCTGGCGTGGACCTGGCCGATGAGCCGACACTGGCGGTCCTGGCCGAGGGCCTGCAGGCGGAGTTCCGGGCCGGGCGTGTTTTTCTGTCTGGGGAAGACGTTACCGAGGCCATTCGGGTCGAAGCCGTCTCCAGCGCGGCGTCGAAAGTGGCGGCACTGCCGGCGGTGCGCGCCGCACTGCTGTGGCGCCAGAGGGCCTTCGCCGGATTGCCAGGTCTGGTGGCCGAGGGGCGCGACATGGCGTCGGTTGTGTTTCCCGACGCGGAACTCAAGGTGTTCCTCACCGCGTCGGCGCAAACGCGCGCCGAGCGGCGGTATAAACAGTTGATCGATAAGGGAATGAGTGTTACCCTTCCGGCCCTTTTGCAGGAAATCGAGGAGCGTGACGCGCGCGATCGCCAGAGGATGGCGGCGCCGCTACGGCAGGCCGATGGAGCGCGCCTGCTGGATACCACGGACCTCGGTGCCGAACAGGCTGCACAGCAAGTTCTAGGCTGGTTCGGCCGGGAAAGCTCCTGATTCGTTGGGGCCATCATCCCCGCGGATGTGGTGGGATCGTCACAAAGTGGCGTTCATCCAATTGCACCGAGGCGGGCTGATGGCTTTTTTTGATAAACCTTCAACCCGGCGCAGTGCGCGCTGGTGATTCGAGACCCTTTTTCCATGACCACTGCCATCCAATCCGCCTCCCCCGCCGCCATGGACAGCTTTGCCGCTCTCTTCGAGGAGAGTCTCTCGCGCCAGGAAATGCGCGCGGGCGAGGTAATCACCGCCGAGGTGGTCCGTGTCGACGCCAACCACGTGGTCGTCAACGCGGGTCTGAAGTCGGAGAGCTTCATCGACATCGACGAGTTCCGTAACGACGGTGGTGCAGTGGAAGTCAAGCCGGGCGATTTCGTTTCCGTGGCCATCGAGTCCCTGGAAGACGGTTATGGCGAGACCCGGCTGTCGCGCGAGAAGGCCAAACGGTTGGCGGCGTGGATAGATCTCGAGACGGCGCTCGATCAGGGCTCGCTGGTGCAGGGGCTTGTCACTGGCAAGGTCAAGGGCGGCTTGACCGTCATGATCAACGGGATACGCGCCTTCCTGCCTGGCTCGCTGGTGGACGTGCGCCCGGTGAAGGACACAACGCCCTTCGAGGGCAAGCAACTCGAGTTCAAGGTCATCAAGCTCGACCGCAAGCGCAACAACGTGGTGGTATCCCGGCGGGCGGTGGTGGAAGCCACCCAGGGCGAAGAGCGCCAGAAGCTGCTGGAAACGCTGACCGAGGGCGCGGTGATCAAGGGTGTGGTGAAGAACATCACCGACTACGGCGCGTTCGTGGACCTCGGTGGGATCGATGGCCTTTTGCACATCACCGATCTGGCATGGCGGCGGGTCAAGCATCCCTCGGAAGTATTGTCCGTGGGCGACGAGGTCACCGCCAAGGTATTGAAGTTCGACCAGGAAAAGAACCGCGTTTCCCTGGGCCTCAAGCAGTTGGGCGAAGACCCGTGGGTGGGCCTGGGCCGCCGCTACCCCCAGGGCACCCGCTTGTTCGGCCGCGTCACCAACCTGACCGACTACGGCGCCTTCGTGGAAATCGAGTCAGGCATCGAGGGCCTCGTGCACGTCTCCGAAATGGATTGGACCAACAAGAACGTCCATCCATCCAAGGTTGCGCAGGTGGGTGATGAAGTGGAGGTGATGATCCTAGAGATCGACGAAGACCGTCGCCGCATCTCCCTGGGCATGAAGCAGTGCATGCCCAATCCTTGGGACGAGTTCGCCGCCAATTTCAAGAAGGGTGACAAGGTCAAGGGTCAAATCAAGTCCATCACCGACTTTGGCGTGTTCATCGGGCTGGCCGGGGGTATCGACGGACTGGTTCACCTCTCGGATCTGTCGTGGAACGCAGTGGGCGAGGAAGCGGTGCGCCAGTACAAGAAAGGCGAGGAGGTGGAAGCGGTCGTGCTGGCGATCGATGTGGAGCGCGAGCGCATCTCCCTGGGGGTCAAGCAGCTCGAAGGCGATCCCTTCACCAGCTACGTTTCCACCCACGACCGCAATTCCGTGGTGGAAGGCACCGTCAAGTCCATCGACGCCAAGGGGGCGGTCATCACCCTTGCCGGCGAGGTTGAAGGCTACCTGCGAGCCTCCGAGGTGTCGCGCGACCGGGTGGAAGATATCCGCTCTCACCTCAAGGAGGGCGACCAAGTCACGGCCATGATCATCAACATCGACCGGAAGAACCGTGCCATCAACCTGTCGGTGAAGGCTCGCGACATGGCCGACGAGAGCGAAGCCATGCAGCGCATGGCGGTGGAGAACGCAGGCAATGCAGGCACCACCAGCCTTGGCGCGCTGCTCAAAGCCAAGCTGGACAACAAGAACCAGGCTTGATCAGAGCGGGCAATGACCAAGTCGGAACTGATCGCGAAGCTGGCGGAACACTTTCCGCAGTTGGTGGCGAGCGACGCGGAGCTGGCGGTCAAGATGATTCTCGACGCCATGGCCAAGAGCCTGTCTCAAGGGCAGCGTATCGAGATCCGTGGCTTCGGCAGTTTTGGTCTCAACTACCGTCCCCCCCGCATTGGCCGCAACCCGAAGTCTGGCGAGCGCGTGCAGGTGCCTGCCAAGTACGTGCCGCACTTCAAGGCTGGAAAGGAACTGCGCGAGCGCGTAGACCTCCCCCGGCCTGGGGGCGAACAGGTCTCGCCGGCGCCGGCAGGCAGCAGTGCGGGTCTGCTGTCGGTGCCGGTTTCCGCGGCATCCTCGGCCTCCTGAAGGCGGCGGGTAACGGCCCGCTGGAATCCCTGCCACGTTCATGCGCTACGCTGGCTGGTTATTGAAGGCAACGGCGTTCGTGTTGCTGGTGGGCTTTGCCCTGCGCAACACCGCGCCTGCGACGGTGCGCCTGTACCTCGGCCAGGAGTGGCAGGCACCGCTGGTGTTTCTGCTGCTGGTGGCCTTCGCCCTTGGGGCGGCTGCCGGTTTCGCGGCCGGTTGGTCCCAGGTGCAGCGGCTGCGCCGGACGCTGCGCGCGCTGGAGGCGCGTGCGGCGGCGGCGGGTCGAGAGCCGCGGGTGCCGCATCCGGACCAGGGTCTTCTAGAGTCGTAGGCGGCAGGGCGAGCGAGTGGATTTCGAGTCCTGGTGGTTGCTTCTGCTGCCGCTGTTCTTCGCGCTGGGTTGGGTGGCGGCGCGGATCGACATCCGGCAACTGCTGAGCGAGTCCCGGCGCCTGCCGGCGTCCTATTTCCGGGGCCTCAATTTCCTGCTCAATGAGCAGCCGGACAAGGCCATCGAGGCATTCCTCGAAGTGGTGAAGATCGAAAAGGAAACCGTGGAGTTGCACTTCGCCCTGGGCAGCCTGTTTCGCCGGCGCGGCGAGATCGAGCGTGCCATCCGAATGCACCAGGCCATCCTGGAGCGAGAGGACCTGGGGCCGGAGCAGCAACTCCTGGCGCTGTATGAATTGGCGCAGGATTACCTCAAGGCCGGTCTTCTGGATCGGGCCGAGGAGTGTTTCGCCAAGCTCGAGGGCACCTCCTACGAGCAACAGGGTTTGCGGTACCTGCTTGAGATCTATGAGCAGGAAAAGGACTGGCACAAGGCGATCGCTGCGTCGCGCAAGATGGACGCCATCACCGGAGACTCCAGCGCCCGCGACATCGCCCACTTCTATTGCGAGCTGGCGGCTGGTGAACTTTTGCATGGCCGCTTCGACGAAGCGCGACGCTACGCCGGCGAAGCGCTGCTGGTGAACCGCAAGTGCACGCGCGCCAGCATGCTGCAGGGCGATGTGGAACTGGCGGCCGGCGATACGGCGGCAGCCGTTGAGTTCTGGAAGCGCGTTGAAGGGCAAAATCCGGCCTATCTGTCGCTGCTGGGCGACAAGTTTCTGGCTGCCTACCGCAAGCTGGATCGCGAGGCCGAGGGCGTACAACTGCTGCTTGGATACTTGGCGCGCTACCCGTCCCTGGACCTGCTCACCGTTGCGCACGAAGCGGTTCGCGACAGCCAGGGTCTGCCCGCCGCCCAGGCTTTGCTGCGGGAGGAACTGCGCCGTACTCCATCGCTGATCGGCCTGTCGCGGTTGGTGGAGGGGGAACTCACTGCCGCGCCCGCCGAGCGCCGCTCCGATCTGGAGCTGATCCGCGGGCTGGTGCAGCAGCACACTGGCAATCTCGCCCAGTACAAATGCGAGCGCTGCGGGTTTCGCGCCCGGCAGTTCTACTGGCATTGCCCCGCCTGTCATCGCTGGGAGACCACCACGCCCCGGCGCACCGAGGAGCGCGAACTGGCTGCCTAGCGGCCCGCCCCTGCCCATGGAAAACACCCCCGATCCCCGCATCATCGTAGCCCTGGATGTGCCAGGCGCCCAGGAAGCCCTGGCCCTGGCGGCACGCCTGCCCGCCGCGCGCTGCCGTCTCAAGGTGGGCAAGGAGCTGTTCGTCGCCGCCGGACCGGCGCTGGTGGAGCAACTCGTGCAGGGCGGCCATGGTGTGTTTCTCGATCTCAAGTTCCACGATATCCCCAACACGGTGGCGCAGGCGTGTGTTGCGGCCGCTCGCCTGGGCGTGTGGATGATCAACGTGCACGCCGCGGGAGGCACGCGCATGATGCGCGCGGCCCGCGAGGCCATCGAAGCAGCGCCCCGGCGCCCCAAGCTGGTGGCCGTCACCGTGCTCACCAGCCTGTCGGTCGAAGATGTGGCCGAACTGGGTTTTGGCGAAGCGCCCGCGACCCTGGCGTTACGGTGGGCCGCATTGGCTCGCGACAGCGGCCTGGATGGCGTGGTCTGCTCCGCCCAGGAGGCGGGCGCGCTACGCGGGCGCTTTGGTCCGGGCTTCGATCTGGTGACCCCCGGCATCCGCCCGCCCGATGCCGCCACCGATGACCAGTCGCGTGTAGCCACGCCCGCCGCGGCGGTGCGTGCCGGCGCCACTTATCTGGTCATCGGCCGTCCCATTACTCGCGCCGCCGACCCGGCCCAGGCGCTGGCGGCCATCCAGGCGCAACTCGATTTCCCTGCAACCGGAGAACCCTCTTGAAAATCACCGTCATCGGTACTGGCTATGTGGGTCTGGTGTCGGGTGCATGCCTGGCCGACAGCGGTAACGATGTGTTGTGCCTGGACGTGGACGCCGCCAAGATCGCGGCGCTTCAGCGTGGCGAGATTCCCATCTTCGAGCCTGGCCTCGAGTCGATCGTACGGCGCAACGCCCAGGCGGGCCGGTTGCGATTCACCACCGACATCCCGGCCAGCGTGGCCCACGGCACGGTGCAGTTCATCGCCGTGGGCACCCCGCCCGACGAGGATGGGTCGGCCGATCTGCGCCATGTGCTGGCGGCGGCGCGCAGCATAGGCCGCTACCTGGATCATTATGCCGTGGTGGTGGACAAGTCCACCGTGCCCGTGGGCACGGCCGGCAAGGTGCGCGCGGCCATCGCAGAAGAGCTTGCGGCGCGCGGCTCGGCACAGGAATTCGCCGTGGTCTCCAACCCCGAGTTCCTCAAGGAGGGGGCGGCGGTGGACGATTTCCTCAAGCCCGACCGTATCGTGCTGGGTTCCGATGACGCGCGTGCCACCCAGATCATGCGGGCGGTGTATCAACCTTTCCAGCGCAACCACGAGCGCCTGCTGGTGATGGACGTGAAGTCGGCCGAGCTCACCAAGTACGCCGCCAACGCCATGCTGGCCACGCGCATTTCCTTCATGAACGAACTGGCCAATCTTGCCGAGCGGCTGGGCGCGGACATCGAGCGGGTGCGCCAGGGCATCGGCTCCGATCCGCGCATCGGCTACCACTTCTTGTACGCAGGCACCGGTTATGGTGGATCATGCTTCCCCAAGGACGTGCAGGCGCTGCAGCGCAGTGCCAACGAGGCCGGGCTGGGGTTGCGCATCCTCGATGCGGTGGAGGCGGTCAACGAGGATCAGAAGTCCGTGCTGTTGCGCAAGCTCGACCGGCGCCTCGGGGCGGGGGTGAAGGGGCTGCGGGTGGCGCTGTGGGGCCTTGCCTTCAAGCCCAACACCGACGACATGCGCGAGGCGCCCAGCCGCGTGATCGTGGAGGGGTTGCTGGCGCGTGGCGCCACGGTCTGCGCCTACGATCCCGTGGCGGCGGCCGAGGCGCAACGCCTGTTCGGCGAGCGCCCCGGGCTCGAGTATGCCGATGCGCCCATGGCGGCCCTGGAGGGCGCCGATGTGCTCATGATCGTCACCGAGTGGAAGGAATTTCGCAGCCCCGACTTCGAGGTGCTGCGTGCACGGCTGCGGCTTGGGTTGATTCTCGATGGCCGCAACATGTACGAGCCCGAGATGGTGCGCTCCTTCGGCCTCGAATACGACGCCATCGGCCGGTTGTGAACGGGCTGGCCGCACGGCGGTGGAGGCACTCATGAACGCGCCCGATCTGAGCGCGGTACGCGTGCTGGTGGTAGGCGATGTGATGCTCGACCGGTACTGGTTCGGCGAGGTCAACCGCATCTCGCCCGAGGCGCCCGTACCTGTGGTGAAGGTGGATCGCGGCGAGGAGCGGCTAGGCGGTGCAGCCAATGTGGCGCGCAATGCCCGCAGCCTGGGTGCCGCGACGGCGCTGCTGTCCGTGGTGGGCGATGACGAGGCCGGCGGCGCCATTGAGCGTCTGCTCGCAGCCGAAGGCATCAGCGCCGGCTTGCAGCGGGATCCTCAGGTGGCTACCACCATCAAGTTGCGGGTGATCGGCCGGCAGCAGCAGTTGCTGCGCATCGATTTCGAAAATGCGCCGGGCCGCGAGGCCCTGGCCGGCAAGCTGGCCGAGTTCGAGCGCCGCCTGCCCGGCAGCCAGGTGGTGATCCTGTCCGACTACGGCAAGGGCGGCCTCACCCACATCACCCGCATGATCGAGATGGCCCGAGGCGCTGGTAAGCCGGTGCTGGTGGATCCCAAGGGCGATGACTACGCGCGCTATCGCGGCGCCACGCTGCTCACGCCCAACCGAGCTGAGTTTCGCCAGGTGGCGGGCGGCTGGAGCAGCGAGGAGGAACTCGCCCTCAAGGCGCAGCGGCTGCGCCAGGAACTCGCGCTCGAAGCGCTGCTGGTCACCCGCAGCGAGGAGGGCATGACGCTGTTTCGCGAGCACGGCGTGCTGCACGTGCCCACGGTGGCGCGCGAGGTGTTCGACGTGAGCGGTGCCGGCGACACGGTGATTGCCACCCTGGGTGTAATGCTGGCGGCGGGCGAGGGCTTCGAGGCGGCCATGCATTGGGCTAACCGCGCCGCCGGTATCGTAGTGGGCAAGCTGGGCACGGCCGTGGTGCATCCCGAGGAACTGTTCGGCACCGCCGACGCAAGGAACCCCCAATGATCATCGTCACCGGAGCGGCCGGCTTCATCGGCGCCAACCTCGTCAAGGCCCTCAACGCCCGGGGCGAGACCAACATCCTCGCCGTGGATAACCTGACCCGCGCCGACAAGTTTCGCAATCTCGCCGACTGTGACATCGCCGATTATTGGGACAAGGAGGCGTTCCTCGACGCGCTCGTGGCGGGGGATTTTGACGGCGAAGTGGATGCCGTGCTGCATCAGGGCGCCTGCTCCGACACTCAGGGTTCGGACGGCCGCTACATGATGGACAACAACTACCGCTACACAGTGACGCTGCTGGACTGGTGCCAGTCCGAGGGCGCGCGCCTGATTTACGCCTCCTCGGCCGCGGTGTACGGCCCCGGCCCGGAGTTTCGCGAAGTCCGCAACTGCGAGCAGCCGCTCAATGTGTATGGCTACTCCAAGTTTCTCGCCGACCAGGTGGTGCGCCGGCGCTGGGACGAACTGGGCAGCCAGGTGGCGGGGCTGCGCTACTTCAACGTCTACGGCCCGCGCGAGGACCACAAGCAGCGCATGGCCTCGGTGGCGTTTCACTGTTTCAACCAGTACCGCGCCGAGGGACGCGTGAAGTTGTTCGAGGGCAGCGGCGGTTACGGCTCCGGCGAACAGCAGCGCGACTTCGTGAGCGTGGAAGACGCGGTGGCGGTGAACCTGTGGCTGCTTGATCATCCCGATGTCTCGGGCATCTTCAACGTGGGCACGGGCTGCGCCCAGAGTTTCAACGATGTGGCGGTGGCGGCGGTGAACGCGCTGCGCGCTGCGCATGGCGAGGCCGCACTCTCCCTGGCGGCAATGCTCAATGCGGGGCTGATCGAATACACGGCCTTTCCGCCCGGGCTCGCGGACAAGTACCAGAGTTTCACCAGGGCCGATCTGACGCAACTGCGCCGTGCGGGCTACGGCGCGCCGTTTCTGACCGTGGAGGAGGGCGTGGCGCGCTACATGAGCTGGCTGCTCGCCCGCGCAGCATGAACCCGGGCGCCCCGGTGGATTGGCAGGTGCTGGACGATTTCGTCGGCAACACGCCGCTGGTGCGCTTCAAGCGCCTGCCAGGCAGCACCTCCAACGTGATCCTCGGCAAGCTCGAGGGCAACAACCCCGCCGGATCGGTGAAGGACCGGCCGGCGCTGTCCATGATCCGCGGTGCCGAGGCCCGCGGCGAGATCCGCCCTGGGGACACGCTCATCGAACCGACCAGCGGTAACACCGGCATCGCGCTTGCCATGGTGGCGGCCATGCGCGGCTACCGCATGGTGCTGGTGATGCCCGAGGACCTGTCGGTGGAGCGTCGCCAGACCATGGCGGCCTTCGGCGCGTCCTTCGTGCTCACGCCCAAGGCTGGCGGCATGGAGACGGCGCGCGACGTGGCCCTGGAGATGCAGAGCCGCGGCGAGGGGCGCATCCTCGACCAGTTCGCCAACGCCGACAACCCGCTCGCCCATTACCGGGGCACGGGGCCGGAGATCTGGCGCGACACCGGCGGCACCATTACCCACTTCGTGAGCAGCATGGGTACCACCGGCACCATCATGGGCTGCTCGCGCTACTTCAAGGAACACAACCCTGGCATCCGCATCGTGGGCTGTCAGCCCTCGGAGGGCTCGCGCATTCCCGGCATCCGCAAGTGGCCCGAGGCCTACCTGCCCAGCATCTTCGAGCGCACCCGCGTGGACGAGGTGGTGGAGGTGAGCCAGGCGGATGCGGAGGAGACCGCGCGCCGGATGGCGCGTGAGGAAGGCATCTTCTGCGGACCGTCGGCGGGCGGTGCGGCGTGGGTGGCGCTGGAGCTTTCGAAGCGTGTGGAAAACGCCGTCATCGTCACGATCGTCTGCGACCGCGGCGACCGCTATCTTTCCACAGAAATCTTCGGCTAGGCCGGCAGCGACCAGCGCTCCGGTGCGCGAGACAGGGCCGCAAGCATCAGCTCGCGGCGCAACGCCAGCTCCTTGGGTAGCCGGTCGTAGAGGCGGATGAACAACTCCTCGTGCAGCAGCAGTTCGCGCATCCATTCCTCGCGGTGCAGGGACATGGCGTCGTGGAAGGCCTCCTGCACGGTCTCGGGCAGCCCTTCCCAGAGAATTTCCTGGGAGGCGGGCATCCAGCCCAGCGGGCTCTGCACTGCCTGTGTGCGCCCGTGGCATCGATCCACGATCCACTTCAGCACCCGCATGTTCTCGCCGTAACCCGGCCACAGGAAGCGGCCGTCGGCTGTCTTGCGGAACCAGTTGACGCAAAAGATGCGTGGCGTTTCCGTGAGCCGGTGCGCCATGGATAGCCAGTGATCGAAGTAGTCGGCCATGTTGTAGCCGCAGAAGGGCAGCATGGCGAAGGGATCGCGGCGCACGTCGCCCACCTTGCCCGCGGCCGCGGCGGTGGTTTCGGAGCCCATGGTGGCGGCGAGGTACACACCATCGGTCCAGCTGAAGCTCTCCAGGACCAGCGGCACGGTGCTGGAGCGGCGGCCGCCGAACACGAATGCCGAGATCGGAACGCCGGCAGGGTCTTCCCAGGCTGGGTCGATGGATGGGCACTGGGCAGCGGGCACGGTGAAGCGGGCATTGGGGTGAGCGGCCTTGCGGCCGCAGTCTGGCGTCCAGGCTTCGCCCTGCCAGTCGGTGAGGCGTGCGGGCGGGGTGTCGGTCATGCCTTCCCACCACACATCGCCGTCCTCGGTGAGGGCGACGTTGGTGAAAATACAATTGGCGCGCAGCGTTTCCATGGCGTTGGGGTTGGATTGCCAGGAGGTGCCCGGCGCCACGCCAAAGAAGCCGAATTCGGGATTGATGGCGCGCAGGCGGCCCTGCGCGTCGGGCTTGATCCAGGCGATGTCATCGCCCACCGTGGTGACCTTCCAGCCCGCGAAGGCCGGCGGCGGGATCAGCATGGCGAAATTGGTCTTGCCGCAGGCGCTGGGAAAGGCGGCCGCCAGGTAGCTCTTGTCCCCTTGGGGAGATTGCACGCCGAGGATGAGCATGTGCTCAGCGAGCCAGCCCTGGTCACGGCCCATGCTTGAGGCGATGCGCAGAGCGAAGCACTTCTTGCCCAGCAGCGCATTGCCGCCATAGCCGCTGCCATAGGACCAGATGGCGTGCTCTTCCGGAAAGTGCACGATGTACTTGTGCTCGGGATTGCAGGGCCAGGGCACGTCTGGTTGTCCGGGCGCAAGCGGCATTCCCACCGAATGCAGACAGGGCACGAAGGCACCGTCCTCGCCGAGCAGTTCCATGGCGCTCCGGCCCATGCGGGTCATGATGCGCATGGATACCGCCACATAGGCCGAGTCGGTGAGTTCCACCCCGATCTGCGCGATGGGCGAGCCCAGCGGCCCCATGCTGAAGGGCACCACGTAGAGCGTGCGCCCGCGCATGCAGCCATCGAACAGCCGCGTCAGGGTGCGCTTCATGTCCAGCGGCTCCACCCAATTGTTCGTGGGGCCGGCGTCCTGGCGGTGAACGCTGCAGATGAAGGTGCGGTCCTCCACCCGCGCCACGTCCGAGGGATCGGAGCGCGACAGATAGCTGCCGGGGCGCTTGGCCGGGTTCAGCGGAAAAAACGTACCCGCAGCTACCAATTCGCCACACAGCCGGTCGTACTCGGCCTGCGAGCCGTCGCACCACACCACGCGCTCCGGCCGCGTGAGGGCGCAGACCTGGGCCACCCAGTGCTTGAGGGCCTCGTGGCGCACCCATGGGGGTGCGTCCAGGGCGATGGTCGGACTCGTTACCGCTTCGATTTTCATGTGGCGCTCCCCGGGGCGGCTGCGCGCCCCTGCGCGGGCGCGTTCCATAGGCAGGATGCTAGCAAAAACGTCATGCTGTGCCCCGTGAAACGCCGCGAGCCGCGAGCGGGCGTCTAGAATTCCTGCTTTGCGCGAGTGCAGCCTTGATCCCCACCCTTACCTTCGACATCGAGACCGTTCCCGACGTGGCGGGCTTGCGCCTGCTGCGCGACACTCCCTCGCAGTGGTCCGATGCCGAGGTGGCCGAGGCAGCCTTCGCCGCGCGTCGCGAAGCTACCGGCAGCGACTTCCTGCCCCTGCACCTGCACCGAGTGGTGGCCATTTCCGTGGCGCTGCGCGAGCGCGACAGCTTCCGGGTGTGGTCGCTTGGCGAGCCTGGCGACGCGGAGGGCGAGCTCATCCAGCGCTTCTTCGACGGCGTCGAGCGCTATACGCCGCAACTGGTGTCGTGGAACGGCGGAGGCTTCGACCTGCCCGTACTGCACTACCGCGGTCTGGTGCATGGCGTGCGCGCGGCGCGCTACTGGGACCTGGGCGAAGACGATCGCGACTTCCGCTACAGCAACTACATTGGCCGCTATCACACGCGCCACGTGGACCTCATGGACCTGCTGGCCAAGTACCAGCCACGCGCCAGCGCGCCCCTGGATGAACTGGCCCGGCTGGTGGGGCTGCCTGGCAAGATCGGCATGGAGGGCTCCCGGGTGTGGCAGGCCTGGCAGGAGGAGCGCATCGAGGAGATCCGCGCCTACTGCGAGGCTGATGTGGCGAATACCCACCTGTTGTTTCAGCGCTTCCGGCTCATGCGCGGCCACATCGATCACGAGGGCTGGCAGCGCGAGTGCGCGCTGGTGCGCGAGACGCTGGCGCGGCTGCCGGGCAGCCAATGGCGCGAGTTCCTCGACCAGTGGCCCGAGCCGTGAAAGCCGCGCCGCCGCCGGCGGTGCTGCACGTCGAGTCGCTCGACCACGAGGGCCAGGGTGTGGCCCACCACGAGGGCAAGGTGATCTTCGTGGAGGGCGCCTTGCCCGGCGAGACCGTTGAGGCAGTGTCGTGGCGGCGGAAGAATTCTTTCGAGCAGGCCACCGCAACGCGCGTGTTGCGCGAAAGCAGCCAGCGGGTACGGCCGCTCTGCCCGCACTTCGGCACCTGCGGCGGCTGCAGCATGCAGCACCTCGATGCACGTGCCCAGGTGGCGGCCAAGCAGCGCGTGCTGGAGGACAACCTGGCTCGCATCGGCAACGTCCGGCCCGAGGTCGTCCTGCCGCCCATCCACGGGCCAGCCTGGGGCTATCGCGGCCGTGCGCGGCTGTCGGTGCGCCACGTGGTGCGAAAAGGCGGGGTGCTTGTGGGGTTCCACGAAAGGCGCAGCAGCTACGTGGCCGACATGCGGGAGTGCCAGGTGCTACCGCCGCGCATATCGAACCTGCTGGTGCCGTTGCGCGAGCTGGTGCAGGGTCTTTCGATCCGGGACCGTCTGCCCCAGATCGAGGTGGCTTGTGGCGAGGACGTGGACGTGCTGGTGCTGCGTATCCTCGACCCCCTCTCCGAGTCCGACGAGGCGGCCCTGCGGGCCTTCGCCGATGTCCACGGTGTGTGGTTGTGGCTGCAGACCGGCGGGCCCGCCACGGCCCGGCCGTTCCACCCAGCGCAGCCGCCGGCGCTCGACTATGCGTTGCCGGAGTTCGGCCTGCGCATGCCCTTCGGGCCCACCGAGTTCACCCAGGTGAACCAGGGTGTGAACCGGATGCTGGTGCGCCGCGCCATTGGCCTGCTCAACCCGCAGCCGGGCAGTCGCATCGCCGACATGTTCTGCGGGTTGGGCAATTTCACGCTGCCCATCGCGCGCCGCGGCGCGAACGTGCTGGGCATGGAGGGCTCCGAGGCACTGGTGGCGAGGGCCGCCGACAATGCCGCGCGGGCCGGGCTCTCGGGAAGGGCCAGCTTCGCGGCGCGCAACCTGTTCGAGATCGGCGCACCGGACATGGCCGCCCTGGGCCCCTTCGATGCCATGCTCATCGATCCGCCACGCGACGGCGCGCTCGCGCTGGTGAAGGCGCTCGAGGGTGCGCCGCCGGGGCGCATCGTGTACGTGTCCTGCAACCCCGCGACTCTGGCGCGGGACGCGGCGGTGCTGGTTCAGGTGCTGGGCTACCGGCTGCGGGCGGCTGGTGTGGCGAACATGTTTCCCCACACCAGCCACGTGGAATCGGTGGCGTGCTTCGAGCGCTAGCGAAAAAAAAGGCAGCCCGGAGGCTGCCTTTCGGTGCGGCTGAAGCGTTTCAACTCATTCGCGGTTTCCGGCGAAGGCGAGCAGCAGATTCAGCAAGTTGGAGAAGATCGCCCACAGGCTCACGTACACGCCGGTGGCGGCCATGATGTAGTTCGTTTCGCCGCCGTTGACGATGCGCGACACGTCCATCAGCAGGAACAGCGAGAACACCACGATGGTGAGCGCCGAAAGCACCAGTGCGAGGGCGGGCAATTGGAAGAACATGTTCGCAAGCCCGATTACCAGCAGCGTGATCATGCCCACCATTAGGAACTTGCCCATGAAGGAGAAATCCTTCTTCACGGTGGTGGCGATGGTGCTCATGGCGAGCATCACGCCTCCCGTGCCCACGGCGGCAAGGCCGATCAACTGGGGGCCGTTCTTCAAGGACAGAGCCACCGACAGCACCGGGCCCAGGAAGGCGCCCATGAAGAAAGTGAAGCCCAACAACAACGCCACCCCAAGGCCGCTGTTGCGGTTGCGGGCGATCCCCATTTGGAACCCGATCATGGCGCCCAGCATCACCAGCGAGGCGACGATGGGGTGCTTGAAGAACAGCGGCGCCAACTGGATGCCCACCACCGCACCGATGACGGTGGGCACCATGGTGAGCGCCAGCAGCAGGTAGGTATTGCGCAGGACCTTGTTGCGCTCGGCCGACAAAGAGCCGGCGCCAGCGGTCATGACACGAAGGTCGGATTGCATAGAGGTATTTCTCCCAGAGGGGGGTTGAAGACGAGCATAAGACTATTGGAACGGGCGGCAAGTTTCAAACCCTTGCGCAGACAGGGGAATGAGCCCTGCGCCCGGGGTGGGATATGATCCCGCCCATCAGGAGGGTTGGCAGAGCGGTTTAATGCGGCGGTCTTGAAAACCGTTGTGGGGAAACCCACCGGGGGTTCGAATCCCTCACCCTCCGCCGGTACTCTGGTCCCGGCGAGGCGATCCATCCGCATCCGCGGGTGCCGTGGATGCTACTTCGCCGAAAGCTCCACGCCTCCGATTCTTCCCGGAGGACTGCAGTCGCCCTTGCGAACGCCCTGGAGAAAGGCGCCGATGGTCTGCGCTGCGAGTACTTCGGTCTTGCGGGACATTCCGGCGCCCGCGAAATTCAAATGACTCGCGCCACTGATGACCCCCAGCCATTTACAGCCAGGCGGCATGTTGCCGAAGGGTTCGGTGCGCGTGGTCCAGGAGTCGCCTCCGAGTTCAGTGTCGCGGGTGCCCGTCACAGCAGTAATGCCGGTTTCCGTATTCCCGACCAGGCGTTTTCGGGGAAGATCGACCCGGCGCCTTGAGGCGATAGGGCGATGTAGGCGCTGAAGGAATCGGCGCCCTGGACGCCCAGCTTGTTGCGCGCACCCGCTTCGAGCATGACCGTTGCGGCGCCCATGGAGTGGCCGATCAACACCGATTCGCCCCCCTTGCATCGCTCCTGCGCCCAGCGCCTCGCGGCAGAGATATCCATGAATCTGCCGCGATACGCCTCAGGTTCCGTAATAAGGGCAGCGAGGCCCTCACGAAGCCCGCCGCCGCGAACGCGGTCTCGAACGGCATCGCGCCCGATCTCCTGGTGGCCAACCACCAAAGACAGGTAACCAAGGGACGCCATGACGTCACCCAGATACCGGTAGCCGGTTTCCGATCCGCCGGCGCCAGGCGAGATGATCGCGATGCCGCGGCAGGCCCCGGTACCTGAGGTATAGGCCGTTACAGCCACAGCCTTCTGATCCTGCCGGATCAGTTGGAGGGATTGCTGCGCGCCAGCCGCGCCCGCCAAGCCCAGCAGCAAAGCCCCTGAAGTGTCCAGGCAGGATGTCTGATACCTGAATGATCGCTTGTTTAGCAGTACGGATACTCGTGTGGCTCCCCAGAGCCGTGGTCTGGATGTGTGCTGGGTAAAACCGTCGGCATTGGGATGCGTAACGCGTGACCTTTTGCCCTGTTGACCAGACCTTGTTGCCACTGGCGGGCGCCGCTGCGGGGCTCGAGCGGGTCCGGCGCTGGGAAACCAGGGCCGGGAGATGCTTGCGGAGTACCCTGGGTTTGATCAGTGCTGCGGTGCGGGTTTCATCCACGCCGTGGGCCGGCTGCCCCTTGGGCGCGGACGGCGCCACCGCACGCGGCTCCCACGGCGCCCGGCCGGAGGCCCGTCGACCCCGCCCCGGCGGTGAACAGCCCCGGGAGCTGTGGCGAGGCCAGACGGCGCAGCGGATCAGCCAGCTGCCACCACGTCCACGCGGGTGTCGTTGAAGCAGGCGCCGTCGGCGATGTCGCTGCGCCGCTCGGCGCTCACCAGGCAGCTGATGGTGCGGCCGGTGGGGCTGGTGGCGAGCCACGCGCCCTTTTCGGAGGACACCACTCCTGGGGGCACGCGATCGGTGATGGTGAGCGGCAATTCCACTTCGCCCAAGGCGTTGCGTACGCGCACCCGGCGGGCGGAGCCGAGCCCCCGGGCCTTTGCGTCCCGCGGATGCATCAGCAGCGCGGGCGCCTCGCTGGGCTGACCGCCATGGCCGAGCAGGGTGGAGGAAATGCGCTGGTCGGAGGCGGGGGAGATGAGCGCCAGGCCCTCGGTCTCGGCCGGCTGGTAACCCGGTAGGCGCTGCCCGGCGCCCCAGCGTGCCGCCAGCGTATCCGAGGCCAGTTCGATGCGACCGCTGGGCGTGGCCGGCATCTGGTTGGCCATCAGCGCGAGCGGGGTGCCGTCCTCGGCGCTCATGCGCAAGGCCCGGTCGGTGGGCAAATGGCTGGGCCGCTGGCCGCGCAGGCGGGGATGGCCGGCAACCAGGGCGGCGTCCATCAGGGCGGCGTCATCGTCGAGGAAGCACGGTTCGTGAAAGCCAAAGCGCGCCGCTAGCCGCCGGAAGATCTCGGTGTTGGGCTGGGCCTCGCCCGGCGGCGGCAGCACCGGCTCGGCGCGCTGCAGCCAGTGCTGGCCATAGGCAGCGTAGAGATCGGGGCTCTCAAAGCTGCCGGCGGCCGGCAGCACGATGTCGCAGAAGGCCATGCTCTCGGTCATGGCGATCTCGATGCCGCAGGTGAAGATTTCCTCGCGCGCCAGCCCGCGGATGACGCGTTCCTGGTCGGGCAGCACCACCACGGGGTTGTGGTTGTAGATGAACACCGCGCGGATGGGCGGGTCCACCGGGTCTTCCAGCAGCAGGCGCCCGGTGTCCAGAAGGTTCAGCGTACGGGTGCCGGGGGGCAGCAGGTCGGGCCGGGTGAGCGCTGCGCTCGCACGGGGGAAGGCGAAGCCCGCGCCCAGCACGATGCCGCTGCGGGCATCGAGGCGGCCGATCAGCGCCGGCAGAGCAATGGCCGCACGCACGCCGCTTCCGCCATTGCGGCCGCGCTCCAGGCCGTTACCGGGCGCCAGCACCAGCGGGTCGGCCTGCGCCATCCAGCGCGCCAACGTGCGGATGTCGTCGGGGTTCAAGGCGCAGGCCCGGGCCGCCCGCTCCAGCGGCCACTGCGCCGCCCGCGCCATGTAGTCTTCGTAGCCGTGCACATGGCGTGCGATGAAGCTGTGGTCATGGGCCCCCAGCGCCTGCAGCTCCAGCGCCAGGGCAAAGCCGAGCAGCACGTCGGTGCCAGGCAGTGGTGCGAGGTGCAGGTCGGCGAGCGCGGCGATGCGGGTGCGCAGCGGGTCGATCACCGCCAGCCGGCCTCCGGCGCGCCGCGATTGCGAGATGGCGCGTACCAGGTGCAGGTTCGTGACCGTGGCGTTGTTGCCCCAGACCACGTTCAGCGCCGCCGCGGCGGCGGCCTCCGGGCCGATGCCGGGCACCGCGCCGTAGGTACCCACCCAGGCCTCGCGGCGCACCGCGCCGCACAGCGAGCCGCGGTAGAGCTGGCTGGCGCCCAGGCGGTGGAAGAAGCGCAGCGACATGCTATCGCCGGCGAGCATGCCGTGGGGGCCGGCGTAGTTGAGCGGCATCACCGCCTGCGGGCCGTGGCGGGCGATCGCCGCGGTGGTGCGGGCGTGGATCTCGTCGAGCGCGGCGCTCCAGCTGATGGGAACGAAACGGCCGCTGCCGCGGGGGCCGTCGCGGCGCAGCGGATGCAGCAGACGCTGGGGGCCGTGGACCCACTGCGCCGTGTGGCGCGCGACCTTGCTGCAAATGACGCCGTCGGTGTAGGGCAGGGCGTGGGAGCCTCGCACGCGGATGATGCGGCCGTCCTCCACGCTCACTTGCAGGCTGCAGGTATCCGGGCAGTCGAGGGTGCAGACGCTGGGAAGGGTGCTGCGCATGGGCGGGTCTCCTGTGGCGCCAGTGTAGTGCAGCGCGAGCCGGTCCACAGGCCCAGCACAACGACTGCCCCGCCGTCGTAAAACTTCTCCGTTGCGTGGATGGTCTACGGGCAGCTTCGTGGCGGCGCACGGTGAAACAGGCCGGCCGGGCAATCGGTGTACTGCGGGTTGCGCCCGATCGTTGCGGGCGCCTCGCGTGGTTCGCGGCATGGCTTCCGAAGGGTCGCCTTGCGGCGATGGCGCAATCCCCATTCACAGTCATCTCTCCCGGAGCCACGATTCAATGGGACCCTCGCAGGACGAACCCCGGCCCCTGCCGCTCGATGTGCTGCGCGAACTGCGCACCGACCACGCGGGGGAAACTGGCGCCGTCATGATCTACCGTGGCGTGCTCGCCGTGGCGCGCGATCCGGCGGTGCGTGATTTCGCCGCCCACCACCTGGAGACTGAGCTTCGGCACCTCAAGCTCGTGGAGCAGGTGGTGCCGCCGCGCTGGCGCAGCCGCCTGCTGCCGTTGTGGCGCGTGGCGGGCTGGCTGACGGGGGCGCTGCCTGCGCTGTGCGGACCGCGCGCGGTTTATGCGACCATCCAGTCGGTGGAGACATTCGTGGATCGGCACTACACGGAGCAGGTGGAGCGCATCGACGATCTGCTGCGCCGGGAGGCGATTGGTGCCGACCAGGACGGACCGCCAGGTGGCCAGCCGGCCCTGGAAGGGCTTCGCCACCTGCTGGAGGAGTGCCGCCGCGACGAGGTAACCCACCGCGACGACGCCGCGTCGCGCTGGGACGAAACGCCGGGCCCGCTGCTCAGTGCCTGGAGACGCATGGTTTCCGGCGGCTCCCAGGCGGCCGTGGGCGTGTGCCGGCATTTTTGAAGCGAGACCACGGGTGGACACGAGAATGCTCGACCTTGTTCTGAGCGGCGCAGCGCTGCTCACCACGGCGTTGCTGTTTGGCGGCATGCTGCTGTTTGCTGCCGGCTTTGCCGCCTTCGCATTCAAGGCATTGCCGCTGCCGGACGCGCGGGCGCTCATCCGCAAGGCATTTCCGCCTTTCTACTTGTTCGTGATGCTCACGGCAGGCGCCGCCGCACTGCTGTCGTGGCCGCGTGATCCGCTCAGTGCACTGGGGCTGGCGTCCATCGCGCTCACCACCGTGCCAGCACGGCAATTGCTCATGCCGGCCATCAACAGGGCGACGGACCTGGGTCTGAAGGCGCGTTTTGCGCGCCTTCATGGGCTGTCGGTTCTGATCACCCTGGTGCATATCGTAGTGGCTGCGGTGATTGTCCTGCGGCTGGCGCGGTAGGCTCGTCACGTGCCGACACCGTCGACTCCCAGCTCCACCAGCGCCGCGGTTCCGATCTTGTCCCGCGCCGACCATGCGCCGCCTCTGCACGGCGTCCGCCTGCCCACGCCGCGCCTGGGGTGGCCGCTGGTGCAGGCGCTGCGCCGCGATCCGCTGGGTACCTGGCGGGACATCCACCGGGCAGGCGATGTGGTGCAGGCGCGCGTGCTGGGGCGCGAGTTCCATTTCGTTTTTCATCCGGCCATGGTGCGCGCAGCGCTGGCGGACCAGGACGAGGCCATCTCCAAGGAAGAGCAGCAGATCCGGGTGTTCCAGATTGGCCAGGGCCTGAACGTGCTCACCTCCGAGGGCGCGGATTGGAAGCGCCAGCGCCGCATCCTCAACCCGGCGTTTTCGGCGCGCAAGGTCGCAGGCTACATGGCGCTGATGACCCAGGCTCTGGCCCAGGTCAATGCCGAGAGCCTGCCGGTGGGACCCGGGCACTCGGTTCAGGTGGACGCGCATGCCTACACCGCCCGTCTCACCATGGACGTGATCCTGCGGGTGCTCTTCGGCGAGCGCATGGACCCGGGGCGGCTGCAGGCGGTTTCGGACGCCATTCACCAGCTGGAGGTGCAGGGCATGCGGATGATCTTCTGGCCCTGGATTCCGCCCGACTGGATGCCCTATCCGGGCCGCCGCGCCACGTGGGCAGCGCGCGACCTGCTTCGGCAGTTGGTTCGCGGCCACATCGAATCCCGGCGAGCCCTTGGCGGCACGCCCGAGGCCGGGAGGACCGACCTCCTGCACATGATGTTGCAGGCGCAGGATGAGGTGCCCGCGCCCGACAAGGACCGGCACCTGAGCCCCGGGGAGGTGGAAGACAACTGCCTGGCGCTGTTTCTCGCCGGGTACGACACATCGGCCACGGCGCTCACCTGGTGGATGGGCTTCATGGCCGAGCATCCCGAGGCGGCGGAGCGCGCCCGCGACGAAGTGCGCGCCGCCTGGGGGCTGCAAGGCTTGCCCGTGGCGCCAGCGCCGGAGCATCTGTCGCGCATGCCCTGGCTGGAGGCCACCCTCAAGGAAACCCTGCGGCTGCGCCCGCCGATCCCTGCACCATTCATGCGCCAGGTGCGACGGGACGTGAACCTGCTGGGCTATCGGGTGCCAGCCGGCGATTGCATCAGCCTGCCCGTGTGGGAAGTGCAGCGCGATGCCCGTTGGTTTCCAGAGCCGCTCGCCTTCAGGCCCGAGCGTTTCATGCCGGGGGCGCCGGAGATTCCGCGCGGCGCATGGCTGCCCTTCGGCAGCGGTCCGCACGTGTGCCTGGGCCAGCACTTCGCCATGGTGGAGATGCAGCTCATCGCGGCGGCGCTGCTGGCGGGCTATCGCTGGCGTCTGCCCGCGGGGCGCGTGCTGCCCGCGCCGCGCCTGGACATCGTGCTCAAGCCCGAGACCTTGCTGCAACTGGACGTGGAGGCGCTGGCAGCGCCAGGGTGAAGGCATTTTTCCTGCTGCAGGCGGGCACGAGGGCGCAATGCGGGGTGCTGCCCGTGGCTCACGGCGTGTTCCGGGCGTCCTGCCGCCGATCCGCCAGCACGGAGCAGGCAAACGCTCCAGCCACGAGCAACAGGCCGGCGGGCCCCAGGGCCCCGTAGCCCAACGCCACCACCAGCGATGCCCCCAGCGCTGCGCCCATGGCTTGGCCGGCGTACAGGCTGGATGAATTCAGCGCGATGGACACAGGCGCCAGCGCCGGGGCGGAGTGCGCCAGCCGCGCCTGCTGGGACGAGTTGAAGGCGAAGCTGCCCAGGCCCCACACCAGCGTCGCCGCGGCCACTGCCCAGGTCGCCTGTACCCCGGATAGCGCCACGGCCCACAGCATCAGGCCCCACCAGACGAAGCCCAGCGCGATGCGCGCGCCGCGATCGGCGCCGATGCGCGACACCTGCCGCGACAGCACTACGTTGCCGGCCAGGCCGCTGATGCCCATGAGGGTCATCAGGCCCGCCTGCAAGGCTGGCGGCGCGTGCAGGACCTCGCGCAGCGCGGCGGTGATGTAGCCCGTCACGGCGAAGTGCCCCGCGCACCAGGCCATGGTGGCCAGCAGGATCCACCGCAGGCGCGCGCTACCCAGCACCCGCGTCCACGATTGGAGCGACAGCCGTGCCACGTGCAGCTCCGAGGGAACCACCCGCCAAATGACCATGGCTGCCGCCAGGCCCAGCACGCCCACCACCGCGAAACTGGCGCGCCAGCTCACGGTGTCGGCCAGCAGGTTACCCATGGGCATGCCCAGCACGGAGGCGAGAGACCAGCCGACGAAGGCGCTGGTCACGGCCGTGGTGCGTTGCTCCGGCGCAACCATCAGCGCCAGGGTGGCGGCCACCTGCGGCGTGAAAACGGCCGCGCCCAGTACCGAGAGCGGGCGAAGCCACAGCAGGGAGCCGAAGCCCGGCGCGAGCGCACAGGCCAGATGACCCGCGGCCAAGAGCAACAGGGACAGCGTCAGCAGAAGCCGTCTCTCCACCCGCGACGTGATGGCGGCCAGCACCGGTGCGCCCACGCACATGGTGAGCGCCGCCAGGCTCAACAACGTGCCAGCCTTGGGAACCGATACCGAAAGATCGCGCGCCAGCAGGTCGAGCATCCCGGGCACCACCAGGACGCCGCAACCTACGACGAAGTTGCCGAAGAACCCTGCCGCGACGGCGGAGCGGGAGGCTGCGGGAGGAGTCAAGGCTGGAGCTTGTTGGCGTGAGCGCGTGGACGGCGAGCGAGCCCTGGGGCGGGTGTCGCGCAAGGCGGGAGGATGACTATGCTAATGCGCCGCGCAGCCGCGAGGTTCCCACACGCGGGGCGCGTTGGCGAGGCCGGTGTTGGCGCGATGGGCGAATCAGGACTGGCGCAGGAAAGGTGGCCCGAGCGGCGGCCGATTCCCAGCGTGGCAGACCGCTATCGCCGGGCGACTGGCGCGCGCCAGGTCAAGACGGGCGAATTCGAAAGGCGACCCACTCCCATGGGCCCGTTGGGGCATCTACAGCGTTGCGCCGGTGAGTCACCAGCAGACGGCACGCTCAGCGGGGGGATGTGCCGTCCCTGCTGCGCCCTGGCGAACGCCGCTGGGGATGATTCGCGCGGCACGACACCTGCTGGCGCAGGCGCTCGTAGAGCAGTGGACGGTGCGCCTTAAGCATGAGAATCAGTTCCACGTCATCTCGGCTGAGGCGGTGGATGTCGATGCCTTCTACGTGGACCACACGCAGCAGCGTCTGCACCGGCTTGGGCATGGTGCGGCCGCTTTCGTACCGCGACCCGCCGCTTTGGGTAACACCGATCATTCCCCAAAACTGCTGCTGATTGAGGCCCAGCTTGTGGCGCAGGTGCCGGGGATTGGAGACCTTCCGGGATGATTTCATGACGGCCTGCCCGATTGGCGGACCGAATGTCCGCTCACCGTCGTTTGTCTCGATGCATCCCCACAAGTTCCGGCAGGCGGGATTGGCACCTGCCCCAGCTCGAAAAGCCCTCAGGGGCGACGCCAGGCGATGCCGTAGCGCCCGTAGATGCCTTCGATGGTGCCGTCGTTCATGAGGCGCTGCAGCGCCTCGTTGACGGCGTCCACCATGGGTTGGTCAGCACGGCGCAGGCCCACGGCCAGCGTCCACGACATGTCTTCCTCGCCATCGTAGGCGTGGATGAAGCGGATGCGGCTGGAGGGGTTGAGCTTGAGGTACCACTGGATCTTGTTGAGCGAGATGGCGCCGCCGGCGATCTCGTTCTTCTCCAGGTCCTCGATCATGTCGTCCTCGAAGGCGTAGGGCGAGGTGAGCCAGCCGCGCTTCTGCAGAATGACGCTTGGCATGGAGTTCACCATGGTGCCGATCTTGCGGCCGGGCACGACGGTGCGGAAATCGCGCAGCTCGTCGTGCCCCGGGCCGATGGCCAGGGCCACTCCGCCCCGGGCGTAGGGGCGCGAGAGCTGCACCTTGGATTCGTCGTCGTAACCCTGGACGATGAAATCCATCTTGGCGTCGCAGTCCACCAGCCGGGCCCGGTAACTGGGGATGATCCACTTGGCCTCGAAGCCCAGGCCCAGGGCCTTGGCAAGAGCTTCGCCCAGCTCCACCTGGAAGCCGCGCACGGGCCCCTTGTCCTTGGCGAAGGGCAGGGCATCGGGGTGGGCGCAGATGGAGAACGTACCCAGTGCGCGTGCTTCGGCAAGGGTGCGCGACTGGGCAAGGGAGGGCAGCAGCAGCACCAGCGCGGCCAGCATCCCACAGGTGAACCGTAGCGGGCTCATGGGTTTTCGTTGGGCTTGAGTTTGCGGATGAAGACGACGATTTCACGGATCTGGTCGTCGGTGAAGGCTCCGCCGAAGGCCGCCATGCGGCCGGGCTTGCCGTTCCTGATGCGGTTGAACAGGTAATCGTCGGAGTTGGGGTTGTCCATCAGTTGGGGCCCCTTGCCCTGCTTGCGGCCGTAGTCTTCGTGGCAGAAACCGCAGATGTTGCGAAATGCGTTCTTTACGTCGAAGGCGGGCGCGGCGGGGGCTGGTGCCTCGTCGGCGGCGCGCGCGGTGGCCATGGCGCAGCAAAGCGTTGCGGCAGCCAGGGCGAAGGAAACGGGTCGTGAAGTGCGCATAGGGGTCATGGCGGTGTTCTCGGCATCACTCGGGAGTTGGGCGTTCAAACGCGCGAGCGGCCGGTTGGGTGACAACAAGAAAAAAGGCGGGGACCGCAGTCCCCGCCTTGCGTGGAGCCGATGCTCCAGTGACCGCGATTACTTCAGCGCGAACACCTTCAGCACGCCGGCGTCCTTGGGCATGCTCACCCAGGGTTCGCCCCACAGTTCGCCGTAGGCATCGCCCACCAGCGAGCCGAAGCCCGTTACGGTGGCCACGTACTGCTTGCCCTTGGCCATGTAGGTGATGGTGCCGCCGTTGTGGCCTTGGCCGTTGTTATGGCGCCACAGCACCTTGCCGGTGGCGGCATCCACGGCGCTGAACCAGCCGTCGGCCTCGGGGATGAAGAGCAGGTTGCCGCCCGTGGCCATGAGGCCGCCGTGCGGGGGAACCTTGAACTTCATTTCCCACTTCACCTTGCCGCTGACGGGGTCGCGAGCGCGGATGTGACCGCGGGCCGGACCGTCCTTGGGCGGCTGGAAGGTGAAGTTGGCGCCGATGTTGAGCTGGGCCATGGGCTCGAGGATCGGGGTGGTCTTCACCACTTCCAGGTCCATGCACCACTCGAAGCCCACCTTGTACAGCAGGCCGGTCTTGGGCGAATAGGCGCCCGAGTTCCAGCTGTAGCCGCCGGCGATGGCCGGGCAGAGGTTGCCGTGCTTGCCTTCCTTCATGTCGCGGCGACCCACCAGCGTGCCGTCGGGCTTGATGTCCTGCACGAAGTTGATGTTGTCCACGCCCTTGTAGACGTTGACCGGCTTGCCCGTGCGATCGAACACGAACACAAAGCCCGCCTTGGTCGGGTGAACCACGTACTTCTTGCCGCCCTGCTCGATGAGCATAAGCTCGCCGGAGGCCGGATCGTAGTCCCACGCGTCGTGGGGCAGGACCTGGTGGTAGCCCTTCAGCTCGCCCGTGTCGGGGTTGAGCAGGATCACCGAGGAGGTGTAGAGGTTGATGCCGGGGCGCGGGCCCTTGGTCATCCACTCGTCACCAGCCCAGTCGTACAGGGGAGCCGGGTTGCCGGTGCCCCACCACACGGTGTCGGTGTCGGCATCGTAGGAGCCGGGCATCCAGCCGCCGCCGCCGCCGGTCTTCCAGGAGTCGCCGCCCCAGGTGTCGCGACGGTCGGAGGCGGTGCCTTCGTTGCCGCCCACCACGAAGAACTTCCAGGCTTCCTTGCCCGACTTGGCGTCAACACCGAAGATCGGACCGCGCCACGGCCACTCGCCACCCTGCGAGCCGATGATGATCTTGTCCTTCACCAGCAGCGGGGCGCCGGTGAAGCCCACCGTGAGCTTCTCGGAGTTGACCAGCTTGGTTTCCCAGTTGAGCTTGCCGGTCTTGGCGTCGATGGCCACCAGCTTGCCGTCCAGGGTGCCCATATAGACGTTGCCGAAGCCCACGGCGATGCCGCGGTTGTAGGGCGAGTGCGTCTGCTTGGCCACCAAGTCTTCGTTGAGCTTCTGCTTGTACGTCCAGAGCATCTGGCCGGTGGCACCGTCCAGGGCATAGACCTGATTGTAGGGGCTGGAGTAGTACAGCACGCCGTCCACTGCCAGGGGGAAGCCCTGCAGGCCGCGGGTGGCGCGGGAAGCCACGTGCGACCAAGCCTCCGTGAGCTTGCCCACGTTGCCGGCGTTGATCTGGTTGAGGTCGCTGTAGTGCCACGACTTGTAGTCGCCGTGGTAGCTGGGCCAGTCATTGGCCGAACGCTTCAGGATGCCTTCGTTGGCTTGCGCACCGAACGCGAGTCCGGCGAGCACTGCCACGCTGGCGGTCGTGATCGCCTTGCGGGAATGCCGTTTCATGGGTGATTTTCCTCGTCGATGCACCGGTTGCCCGGCGCGTTATCTGAGTTATGGACGCTGGCCCCAGGGGAGGGAGCTAGCGCCTGCCACCGCGCCGGAGAGGGCGTTGCTCCCATCCGTTTACAGCGGCAGCGCATGAATATACGCGAACGGATGGGGTGCGGCAACGCAGCACAACCTGGAAAAACTGGTGCAGACCCAATGAGTTGTACGAGCGCCCGTTGTCCAGCCCGGGTGCAGCGCGGCGGTTTGCCGCGAAGCCGCCCGGGGCCGCATAATCCGGGCTCCCGGGGTGTAGCGCAGCCTGGTAGCGCGCCTGGTTTGGGACCAGGATGTCGGAGGTTCGAATCCTCTCACCCCGACCAGTTTTCAGCGGGCCCGCCGGCCCGCCGCCGTGCCCGTAGCTCAACTGGATAGAGCACCGGCCTTCTAAGCCGGGGGTTGCGGGTTCGATTCCTGCCGGGCACGCCAGTCCTTGATCGACTGGGTCCTTTTCCGCCAGAATCGCGGACTTTTCCGGTCGGCGCCCCCTTTGTTGCGCAGGCCTGTCGCGTCCGACGGTGGCTGTAGCTCAGCTGGTAGAGTCCCGGATTGTGATTCCGGTCGTCGTGGGTTCGAGTCCCATCAGCCACCCCAACCTTTACAGCTTGCCGCTCGAGGCAAGCCTCCGGGCGTGATCCGTATCGAATCCCTCGTCCTGTCGCGCGGCACGCGCCGTCTCCTCGATGGCGCGAGCCTTGCCGTACATGCCGGCCAGAAGGTGGGCCTGGTGGGCTCCAACGGCTGCGGAAAGTCCTCGTTGTTCGCCCTGCTGCTGGGCGAACTGCTGCCCGACGCGGGCAGCGCTGCCGTCCCGCCCGCGTGGGTGGTGGCCCACGTGGCGCAGGAAGTGCCCGTGCTGGAGCGTCCCGCGCGCGAGTTCGTGATCGACGGCGACGCGGAACTGCGCTCCATCGAGGCTGCGCTCTCGGCGGCCGAGGCCAGCGCAGACGGCCATGCCGCGGGCGAACTGCATGGGCGCCTCGCCCAGATCCACGCCCACGCCGCGCCTGCACGGGCCGCCGTGCTCATGGCCGGCCTTGGGTTTTCCGAGTCCGATGCCGCCCGCCCCGTGGGCGAGTTCTCCGGCGGCTGGCGGGTGCGGCTGCAGCTCGCGCGGGCGCTCATGGCCCGCTCCGATCTGTTGCTGCTCGATGAGCCCACCAATCACCTCGACCTGGACGCCGTGATCTGGCTGGAGCAGTGGCTCAAGTCCTATCGCGGCACGTTGCTGGCCATCTCTCACGACCGGGAGTTCCTCGACAACGTGGTGGACGCCGTCTGCCACGTGAACCAGGGCCGCTTGCGCCTGTATGCCGGCGGTTTCGGTGACTTCGAGCGCGCCCGCGCCGAGGAGATGTCCCGGCACAATGCGCTCAGGGCGCGCCAGGAGCGCGACATCGCGCGGCTCGAGGACTTCGTCAACCGCTTCCGGGCCAAGGCCACCAAGGCGCGCCAGGCGCAGAGCAGGCTCAAGGCGCTCGACCGCATTCAGTTGGTGGCGCGCGCCCAGGCCGACGTGCCGCTGGAGTTTGCCTTCGACGATCCGGGTGATGCGGCTGACCCGTTGGTGACCCTCGACGATTGCGCGGCTGGTTACGGCGCGACGGTGGTGCTGCGCGGTATTCGGCTGGAGATCCGCCCCGGTGCCCGGGTGGGCCTGCTGGGGCGCAACGGGGCCGGCAAATCGACCCTCACGCGGCTCATTGCCGGGCGCGCGCCCCCCTCTGCCGGACAGCGCCACGAGGGACGCGGCGTGCGCATCGGCTATTTCACTCAGCACACCCTCGAGCAATTGCGTGACGAGCACAGTGCGTTGGACCACCTCGCGCGGCTGGAGCCCGCCGCGCGCGAGCAGGATCTGCGCGACTTCCTCGGGGGCTTCGGCTTTCACGGCGACGATGCCATGCGGCCCTGCGGCCCTCTTTCGGGCGGCGAGAAGGCCCGCCTGTGCCTGGCGCTGCTGTGCCGGGCGCGGCCTCACCTGCTGCTGCTGGATGAGCCCACCAACCACCTGGACATGGGCATGCGCGGCGCCCTCACCCTGGCGCTGCAGTCCTATCCCGGCGCGGTGGTGTTGGTGTCCCACGACCGCAGCCTGCTGCGGGCAGCGGTGGACGAATTCCTGCTGGTGGCCGATGGCCGGGTCGTTCCTTTCGATGGCGACCTGGACGACTACCGTGCCTGGCTGCTGGCGCGCCGTGAGGATGGGCAGTCGTCCGCTGCCGGGCCCGGGTCCGGGCCCTCGCGCCGCGACCAGCGCCGTGCGCAGGCCGAAGCGCGCAACCGCGCGGCAGGGCAGCGCCGTCCCGTGCAGGCGCGGATCGCGGTGGTGGAGCGGGAGATGGCCCGCCTGGAAGGCAGTCTGCAGACCCTTGAAACCCGGCTGTCCGCCCCCGACATTTACGAGGTCGCGCAGCGGGATGCGCTGGCCGAGGCCCTGCGCGAGCAGGGGCGCATGGCCGGGCAGCTCGTGGCGCTGGAGGAGGAATGGCTCGCACTGCAGGAGCAGCTCGAGGCCATGGCGGCGGCCGCGCTGGCCGCCGAAGCGGCCGGAACCCCGCCGGGGTTGCCGAATCCAACCGCCGTCACTGAACCGGCATCGGAGAAGACTTGATGAAACGCATCGTGCTGTTCCTGGGCACCAACTTCGCCGTGGTGCTGCTGCTGTCCTTCACGGCCCAAGTTCTCGGCCTGAACCGCTGGCTCACGGCCAACGGGCTCAACTTCGGCGGTCTGCTGGTGTTCTGCGCGCTGTTCGGCTTTGGCGGCGCGTTCATCTCCCTGGCCATGTCCAAGTTCATGGCCAAGCGCGCAATGGGCGTGCAGGTGATCGACAGCCCCCGCGACGCCACCGAACGCTGGCTGGTGGACACCGTGCGCCGGCAGGCGGGGCAGGCGGGTATCGAAATGCCCGAGGTGGGTGTGTTCGATTCGCCGGAGGTTAACGCCTTTGCCACGGGCATGAGCCGCAACGCCTCGCTGGTGGCGGTGAGCACGGGGCTGCTGCGCGCCATGTCCCGCACCGAGGCCGAGGCCGTGCTGGCCCACGAGGTGAGCCACGCCGCCAACGGCGACATGGTCACCCTGGCGCTCATCCAGGGCGTGGTGAACACTTTCGTCATGTTCCTGGCACGCATCTTCGGCTACGCGGTGGACCGGGTCATCCTCAAGAATGAGCGCGGTCACGGCATCGGCTTTTTCGCCGCCACCTTCGTGGCCGAGATCGTGCTGGGCCTGCTGGCAAGCATAATCGTCATGTGGTTCAGCCGCCGGCGCGAGTTCCGTGCCGACGCGGGCGGCGCCTCCCTGGCCGGCCGCGACAACATGATTGCGGCCCTGGAACGCCTCAAGGCCACCTACGAGCAGCCCAACGCCCTGCCCGATGGCATGAAAGCCTTCGGTATCTCCAGCGGCGGCGGTCTGCTGGGCGGGCTGCTGCGCACCCACCCCTCCCTGGAAGATCGCATCGCTGCGCTGCGCGCTGCCGGCACCGCCAATCCCGGGCTGGTTCGCTGAGTGATCTCGGGTTAGCGCCGCCCCCGCCGGTATCCACCGGCGGGGGCGGTCGTGTCCGGCGTGCGGTTGTTGCGCGGCGCGGGCGTGGCTACAGTGCCACGCTCCGGAAAGGGCCCGCCGCGCCATGAACACCTCCCTCCTCGAACGTTATGTATGGCCTTCTGCCGTGGTGCTGCTGGCCATGGCGTGTGCCCTGGTCCTGAGGCCGTTCTTCTCGGCCATCCTGTGGTCGGTGATCCTGGCCCTTACCACCTGGCCGTTGTACAAGCGCCTGCGCGAGCGTTTGCGCGGGCGCGGGAATCTGGCGGCCGGGTCGATGACGTTGCTGATCGCAGTGGCACTGGTCGCGCCCATCGGCTTGGCTGCTGCCGCCATGGCCATCAACGCCGAACCTGTCATCGAGATCGTACGTGGCTGGCTCGACCGCGGGCTGCCCGACCCGCCCGAATGGCTGAGGACGGTTCCTGCCGTGGGAGCCGGGTTGCATGAACGGTGGCAGGGCGTTGCCCACGACAGGGCGGCGCTCGGCAGCTTGTTGCGTCCGTTGCTCGGCCCTTTGCGCGAGGCCGCCCTGGGGGCCGGGCGTGCTCTGGCCGAGGGCCTGTTCACGCTCGTGGTGAGCACGGTGATCTGCTTCTTTCTCTACCGCGACGGCGAGGTCGTTGCGGTGCGCTGTCGCCGGTTGGTGGAACGCTTCGCCGGTCAGGCAGCCTTGCCGCTGGTGGGGGTGGCGGAGGCGACGATTCGCGGGGTCGTGTACGGCATCATCGGCACCGCGCTGGCCCAGGGCTTCTTGCAGACCGTGGGACTGTGGGTGGCGGGCGTGCCGGGCGCCCTGCTGCTGGGCGCCATGACCGTGGTGCTGTCGCTCATCCCTGTGGGGCCACCCCTGGTCTGGGGTGGGTCTGCCCTGTGGCTGTACTTCCAGGGCGAGCCCGCCTGGGCTGTGTTCGTTTTCCTGTGGGGCGCACTGGTGGTGAGCACCGTGGACAACGTGATCAAGCCATTGCTCATCAGCCGTGGCGCGCAGTTGCCCTTCATCCTGGTTCTTCTGGGAGTCGGCGGCGGCGTGCTGGCCTTCGGATTCATTGGGGTGTTCATCGGCCCCACCTTGCTTGCAGTGGCCTACCGTTTGCTTGGCGAGTGGAGCCAAATGCGAAGAGAAGCGGGCATAAGCGTGCCCGCTGATTCAGTTCTCACCAGGAAAGATGCCGATTGTTTGTAGAATTTTCGGAAATTATTTATATTAAACAAACAATAAAAATCAATCTGGACTAAGATAGTTCTGGTTTAGTACTGCATTTCCCGAAGACCTTTCGCCCGTTGGCTTGTCGTCATCATGTCGTCAGGTGTCTGAAATTCGAGATGTCAACGAAACAGTGCATAGCGTGATCCGTCCCGGTTTCATGACCCGGAACGTTGATCGCGGCATCACCCTCATCGAAGTGGCGCTGGTTTTGGGCGTTTCGGCCTTGATCCTCGGGCTTGTTTTGCAGGGGCAGTCGCTGATCGCCAGTTCCCGCGTGCGGTGGATCATGACCTTCGGTGAAAAGGTGCAAACGGCCTTTTTTGCCTTCCAGGACCGCTACCGGGTCATGCCAGGGGATTACGCCAACGCCACCCAGTCCATCCGGGGCGTGTCCTTCAACGGCAACGGCAATGGCCGTATCGAAGTCAATAGCGGTGCGACCGGCGCGCCGCTTACCCCCTTCGAGTCTCTCCTTGCCTGGAATCACCTCAGCCAGGCTGGTTTCCTGGCGGAGTCGTACACCTTCGATCCGAATCGTCCGGCGGTTGGGTTGGCGGCCAATGTCTGGGGCGGGTATGCCGACATCGCGTTCGACTCCAACTACGGCGACCCTGCCTCTGCGGGCGCCATCGTTGCCCGGCACAACCTCAAGACTGGAAACTACATCCCTGCGGTGGTGCTGCTGGAAGTGGATCGCAAACTGGATGATGGCAACGCCTTGACCGGGCGCTTCCAATTCTCGAACAAGGCCTGGGCTGGAGACGCCCCCCTTGGCCCAGGTGCAGGCAACGGCTGTGTTGCGGCCAGCGGCGAATGGGCGCTGCAGGGGTCCATCGTCAACTGCGGCGGCGCCTGGCTGCTCTAGCGCGCACGGCCGGCCAGCGCCCCGGCCACGCGATCGAGCGCCTCGTCCAGAAGTGCGCGCTGGGTGGCGAAGTTCAGGCGCGCGAAGCCCGGCGCGCCGAAATCCGTACCCTCGTACAGGCCTACGCCGGCGTCTTCGAAGAAGCGCGCAGGTTGTTCAAGGCCCGCGCCACGGCAGTCGATCCACGCTAGGTAAGTGGCCTCCACCGGCCCGGCGTGTAACCCTGGCAGGGCATTCAGTCGCGCCAGCACGTGATCGCGGTTGGCGCGCAGATACTCCAGCAGGGCGTGCCGCCAGGGCTCGCCGTCGCGGTAGGCCGCCAGGGTGGCCCACAGGCCCAGCCCGCCGGGGCGGTGCACGATCCCGGCCATGACCTGTTTCACGCGCGCACGCAAGGTTGCGTCCGGCACGATGGCGAAGGCGGCGCCCAGGGAGGGCAGGTTGAAGGTCTTGGAAGCCGCCATGAGCGAGATGGAGCGGCGCGCGATTTCCGGCGACAGCGTGGCCAGCGGCACATGGGCAACACCCGGTTCGAGCACCAGCCCGCAGTGCACCTCGTCGCTGCAGATGACCACGTCATGGCGCTCGCACACCGCGGCGATGGCGGCCAATTCCTCCCGGCGCCACACCCGGCCCACGGGGTTGTGGGGGTTGCACAGCAGCAGCAGCCGGGTGCGCGGGGTGAGCGCCGCCTCAAGATCGGCGGGGTCGAAGCGCCAGCGCGCCCCCTCCTGCCGCAGCGGCACGCGCACCAGGTCGCGCCCGGAGTGCCCGGGTGCGGAGAGAAACGGCGGGTACACCGGCACGGCGGTGGCCACGGCGTCGCCGGGTTCGCCCACGGCGCGGCAGGCCACGTTCAGGCCCGACACCAGCCCCGGCAGCCACACGAACCACTCGCGCCGCGGCGCCCAACCGTGCTGGGCCTCCAGGCGCGCCAAGATGGCGTCGAGCAGTTCCGGGCCCGGCTCCACGTAGCCGAACACGCCATGGGCCACGCGCTGGCGCAGCATCTCCAGCACCGCTGGCGCACAGCGGAAGTCCATGTCGGCCACCCACAGCGGGATCACATCGCGGCCGCCGTAGCGGTCCCACTTGAGGCTCCACTGCCCACGCGGATCGGGGGGGTGGTCGAAGTCGAAGGTCGTGTCCACGGGTGTACAGCCTGGGTTTCAGCGCGGCCCGAACTCGGCCACCGCCTGCCATGCAAGCCAGACGCCGAAGGCCACCGAGGCCAGGGCGCAGACGATACGCAGCAGCGCGTGCACGTGGGGTAACCGGCCGGCGCCGGAGGTGAAGGGCAGGGCGAGGGTGGCCGTCACCAGCATCATGCCCGCCACCGTGCCGGTGCCGAAGGCTGCCAGGTAGGCGAAGATGGCCAGCGGACCGTCCAGCGTGGCCGCCACCATCAGCCCCACCACCGCCGAGCCGGCGAGCCCGTGCACGCTGCCCACAACGAAGGGCCGGGCGAGGCGGTAGGCCCGCCACCGGCCCAGCCAGCGATCCAGGCGAGCCGGCGGCGTGTCGCCTTCGGCGTGCCCGTGGGCGGTGGCGCCGTGGCCATGGGTGTGGCTGTGCACGTAGTCGCCGTGCACGTGCATGTGGGCATGGGCGCGATGGGGCGGCGTGGCCATGTGCCGGTGAAGGCTGCCCGCAGGCACGTAGCGCAGGGCCGCCATGCGCGGCAGCCGCGCCGTAAGACTGCGCGCCCAACCCGGCGGGCCGCCGGCGAGGCTGATGATGCCCAGCGCCACCAGCATGGCAGCCACGGACAGCTCTAGCAGCATGGCCAGTCCCGCAGGAATTGCCACGCCGAGTATCGCCACCATGCCGCCCGCCAACAGCAGGGTTAGGGTGTGGCCGGCCCCCCAGGCCGCACCCATCAGCGCGGCGGCACGCAGTTCCGGGCGGCGGCTCACGATGGTGGCCACCGCCACCACGTGATCGGCATCAGTGGCGTGCCGCATCCCCAGCAGGACACCGTAGCCAAGGAAGGCGAGCAGGGATTCGTGCACCGGCGGGCGGGGGCGTTAGGAGGAAGGCGGCGTTCGTAATACGGGCCGGACGCTACGCCGCCGCCACTGGGGCGTCAACGCAACCGCGAGGGGTGGACGCGCGCCACGGGCCCCTCGGCCGCGCCCGGTGGCAAACGCCCGTCAGTGGAAATCCCGCGAGCGCGCCAGCAGTTCGCCCAGCATGCCGGAGAGATCCACCAGGTGGCCGGCGATCAGGTGGGCCACGTCGCCCTGGCGCTCGAGCGTGCCGTGCACGCCCAGCAGGCGCGCGCCCAGCAGCGCGCGACGCTGGCGCTCGGCCAGCGCGCTCCACACCACCACGTTCACGCAGCCGGTTTCGTCTTCGAGGGTGACGAACACCACGCCGCTGGCCGTGCCTGGCCGTTGCCGGCAGGTGACCAGGCCGGCGGTGCGCACCAGGCTGCCGTGGCGGGCGGCACCCAGTTCCGCCGCGGTGCGCATGCGCCGGTGCACAAGCCGCGGGCGCAGCAGCACCAAGGGGTGGCGGCCCAGAGTGAGGCCCAGGCTGGCGTAGTCGGCCACGATGGCCTCGCCCTCGGTCATGAGCGGCAGTTGCGGGGAGGGCTCGCGGATGGGCGCCTCGCGCAGCAGCGGGGCGGGGGCCTCCATGCCCGCCACGGCCCACAGCGCCGCGCGCCGGTGCCCGGCCAGTGATTCGAACGCGTCCGCGGCGGCCAGGCAATCCAGATCGCGGCGCGTGAGCCCCGCGCGGCGCGCGAGCGCTTCGAGGCTCTCAAAGGGCTCGTGGCGGGCCTCCACCAGCCGCCGGCCCGCCGCCTCGGACAGGCCGGCCACCATGCGCAAGCCCAGCCGCAGCGCCGGCGGGCGGGCATGGGGCATCTCCTCCCGCGCCGCAGCCCCGGGTTCGAGGGTGCAGTCCCAGTGGCTGGCGAGCGCGTCCACCGGCAGCACCGTCACGCCGTGGCGGCGCGCGTCCTGCACCAGCTGCGCGGGGGCGTAGAAACCCATGGGCTGGCTGTTGAGCAGCGCCGCGCAGAAGGCGGCCGGCTCGTGGCACTTGAGCCACGCCGACACGTACACCAGCAGCGCGAAGCTGGCGGCGTGCGATTCGGGAAAGCCGTACTCGCCGAAGCCCAGGATCTGGCGGAAGATGGCCTCGGCGAATTCGGCCCGGTAGCCGCGCGCCATCATGCCGTCGATGATGGGCTTCGAGTAGTGCTCCAGCCCGCCCTTGCGCCGCCACGCCGCCATGGAGCGGCGCAGCCGGTCGGCCTCGCCGGGCGAAAAGCCCGCCGCCACGATGGCCAGTTGCATCACCTGCTCCTGGAAGATGGGCACGCCCAGGGTGCGCTCCAGCACCCCGCGCACTTCGTCGCTGGGATAGCTCACCGGCTCCAGGCCCTGCCGGCGGCGCAAGTAGGGATGCACCATGCCGCCCTGAATGGGCCCGGGGCGCACGATGGCCACCTCGATCACCAGGTCGTAGAAGGTGCGCGGCTTCAGGCGCGGCAGCATGCTCATCTGGGCGCGCGACTCGATCTGGAACACGCCCACCGAATCGGCCCTGCACAGCATGGCGTAGGTGGCGGCGTCCTCGGGCGGGATGTCCTGCATGCGCACCTCGCGGCCCCGGTGCGCCGATACCAGCTCGAGCGCGCGGCGGATGGCCGAGAGCATGCCCAGCGCCAGCACGTCCACCTTGAGCAGGCCCAGGGCGTCGAGGTCGTCCTTGTCCCACTGGATGACGGTGCGCTCGGCCATGGCGGCGTTCTCCACCGGCACCAGGCGCGCGAGCGGCCCGCGCGAAATCACAAAGCCGCCGGTGTGCTGCGAGAGGTGGCGCGGGAAGCCCGTCAGCGCGCGGGTCAGCGCCAGCAGCTTGCGCATGCGCGGCGAGTCGGGGTCGAAGCCGGACTCGCGCAGCCGACCGGGCACCGCCTCGCCGCGGTCCCACCAGGCCAGGTTCTTCGCGATGCGCTCCACCTGCGCCAGGTCCAGACCCAGCGCCTTGCCCACATCGCGCAGGGCGCTGCGGGTGCGGTAGGTGATTACCGTGGCGGCCAGCGCCGCGCGGTCGCGGCCGTAGCGGGCGTAGAGATACTGGATGACCTCCTCGCGGCGCTGGTGCTCGAAGTCCACGTCGATGTCGGGCGGCTCGTTGCGCTCCTTCGAGATGAAGCGCTCGAACAGCATGGACAGGCGCGCCGGGTCCACCTCGGTGATGCCCAGGGCGTAGCACACCGCCGAGTTGGCCGCCGAGCCGCGCCCCTGGCAGAGGATGCCGCGGCTGCGGGCGAAGCGCACGATGTCGTACACCGTAAGGAAATACGGCTCGTAGCCCAGCTCGGCGATGAGGGCTAGCTCGTGCTCCACCTGGGCGCGCACGCGGGGTGCAATCCGGGCGCACGGGAGCGGGGACGGCCCGGCGCCGGGGGCGGCCGCGGACTGGGGCGGGCTCCCGGCCACGCCCGGGATTTCTCCGGCGCGCAGACTCGTGCATGTCGCGTCTTCGCCCCAGAGGAGCGCCTGGCCGGCGGGATACCCGTCGTCGCAGGGCAGCGCCCGCCAGGGCGGCGGGCCGCCCGCGTAGCGCCACGCCAACCCCGTCTCGGTAAGCCGCCGCAGCCACGAGGCTGGCGTCTCCCCCGCCGGCACCACCTCGTCGGGATACTCGTAGCGCAGCTCGTCCAGCGAGAACGTGCAGCGTTCCGCGATGGCCACCGACGCCGCCAGCCACGCCGGCGGATACAGCTTTGCCAGCACCTCGCGCGAGCGCAGGTGGCGCTCGCCGTTGGGGAACAGCGCATGCCCCGCCTGCGCCACCGGCATGCCCGCGCGGATGGCCGTGAGCACGTCCTGCAGCGCGCGCCGGCCGCGCACATGCATGTGCACGTCGTTGGCGGCCACCACCGGCAGGCCGCTGGCGGCGGCCAGCGCGTGCAGGCACTCCAGGTGGTGCGCATCCTCCGGGCCGCGGTGCAGCGCGGCGGCGATCCAGGCGGCGCCGGGAAAGCGCTCGCCCAGCCAGCGGGTGTGGGCGAGGGCGGGCTCGATCAGGTCTTCACCGGCGGTGCGGGATGCGGGAGAGGCGACCGTGGCTGCGCCCGGTGAAGCGAAGCGGGGCACCAGCAGCGCGAGACAGCCGGGCAGCCCGTCGCCCAGGTCGTCCATGCCGAGCCGGTAACCGCCCTTGGGTGCGCGCCGGCGCCCGAGGGAGATCAGCCCGCAGAGGCGGCCGTAGCCCTCGCGGTGGCATGCCAGCAGCACTAGCTTCGGACCGCGCGGCGCCTCATGGGCGGCCTCCGTGCCCTCGCAAAGCTGCAGTTCGGCGCCGATGACGAGGTGCAGCCCGTGCTCCTTCGCCGCCTCGTGGGCGCGCACCACCCCGGCGAGCGAGCACTCGTCGGTGACGGCCAGCGCCCGGTAGCCCAGGCCCGCCGCCCGCGCCACCAGCTCGTGCGCGTGCGAGGCCCCGCGCAGGAAGCTGAAGTTGGTGAGGCAGTGGAGTTCGGCGAAGGCGGGGGTGGGCAACTGCAGCTCCCGACAGGGGCGTGACGTTCCGGATGCAGGCGGCGACAGGTACTCGCCAGGTCATCGAGACCAGCAACGACAGGGGCTGGGGAACGGGCAGGATGCAGTCTGGCGGGCAGCCGGGTTCAGGCCGGCACCTGCTCGAAGGAGAACTCCGGCGCCCCGGCACGCTTCGAGGCGTGCTCCATGGTGATGGCGCAGACGTTGCCCTCGGCACCCAGGTCGAGCAGGGTGTCCTCGTCGAGATCCCGTGTCTCGACGATCTCGCCGGAACGGAACTCGATGTAGAGCGTGTCGGTGTCCGGGAAGTAACGGACTTTCATGGCTTGAACCTGCGATCGAAGAATGCATGCATGGCCGTACTCCTTGTGTTCTCTGGTGTCACCTTCAGGCTTGCCCCGCCCCCGCATAGCAGGCACCGCCTTCCCGCGCACGCAGCAACCCCGGCCGGGGTGGCGTCCGATCGAGGCTATCCAGCGGACTCTCCACCCCCCGCCCGCCCCGGTTGAGCACGTGCGTGTAGATCATGGTGGTGCTCACGTCCGCATGCCCGAGCAGCTCCTGCACCGTGCGGATGTCGTAGCCGCCCTGCAGCAGGTGGGTGGCGAAGGAGTGGCGCAGCGTGTGCGGCGTAGCGGGCTTGGCGATGCCGGCGTCGCGCGCGGCCTGTCGCAGGGCGCGCTGGACGGCCTTGTCGCCGGCGTGATGGCGGCCCTGCCGGCCCGAGCGCGGGTCGATGGAAATGCGCGCCGAGGGGAACACGTATTGCCAGCCCCATTCGCGCGCCGCGTTCGGGTACTTGCGCGCCAGGGCGAAGGGCAGCCACACCGCGCCAAGGCCCGCGTCCAGGTCGCTGCGGTGCAGCACGCGCACCTCCTCAAGATGCGCCCGCAGGGGCGCCACCAGCCGGGCCGGCAGCATGGTGACGCGGTCTTTCGAGCCCTTGCCTTCGCGCACCACGATCTCGCGGCGCACGAAGTCCACGTCCTTCACCCGCAGACGCAGGCATTCCATAACGCGCATGCCCGTACCGTAGAGCAGCCGCAGAATGAGCCCGCAGGTGCCGGAGGTGCGATCGAGCAGGTCGGAGACCTCGTCCACCGTGAGCACCACGGGCAGCCGGCGCGAGGCCTTGGCCTGGGTGATGTCGCCCAGCCAGGGCAGCGGTGCGCCAAGCACCTCTTTATAAAGAAACAGCAGCGCACTCTTGGCCTGGTTCTGGGTGGAGGCGGCCACCTTGTCCGCCACCGCCAGATGGGTGAGGAAAGCCTCCACCTCGCCCAGGCCCAGGTCGCGAGGGTGCCGGCGACCGTGATATAAAACAAAGCGTTTCACCCAGTCGACGTAGGCGTGCTCGGTGCGGATGCTGTAGTGCTTGAGCCGGATCTTTTCGCGGACCTGGTCCAGAAGGCGGGGAGGGGAGTCGGGCACGGCGGCTTGCGGGCGCGAGGTGGATTTGAGGGGCGGTTTTAGGGCCTACTAATGGACGAGCGGGGGCTGGAAAATCAGGGGGATAGAGCGAATGACTGATAATATATACAGTACTATGGCGGTTTGTAAAGGGACTTTTAGGTCCCCTATTTCACGTTAGGCCCCACGAATCACCGCCAGCGCGGCGTCCACGCCGTCATGCCAGGCACTCGGGTAGTTCTGGTTGTTGACCGACTGCGCCATGTGCAGGCCCGCAACGTCACGCGCCAACCTCTCGCGCTCTGCGGCCACGGCGGCGTCCACAAGAGCCTTGAGCAAGCCGCGAGGCATCAGAGGGAACTCGCCCCGTGCCACGGCACCAAAGCTGTGCGCCTCACACAGCGTGTTGAACTCATCGTCGTTCACGGTACTCTCCAATCTGTCGGGGCCTAACCCCTCGTATATGGACTCCCCCCATTTGAGAAGAGACTGATCGATAGATCTGGCCGTTGGGGTGAAGCCTGCAGTCGTATATCCGGCATCTGAAGTGGGCTCGCTGTGGCCCGTGCCGACATGGAATCTGCAACA